>NZ_CP030918.1:835000-2042999 GCF_003324675.1 Paracoccus suum | reverse complement strand
CGATGTCGGTGCCGTCGAACTGGACCGTCCCGGAGGTGGGAACGGTCAGTCGA
Organism: Paracoccus suum; assembly: GCF_003324675.1. Lineage (NCBI taxonomy): Bacteria > Pseudomonadati > Pseudomonadota > Alphaproteobacteria > Rhodobacterales > Paracoccaceae > Paracoccus > Paracoccus suum. The sequence continues at coordinate 2,042,946 of NZ_CP030918.1, read as the reverse complement.
GCCAGCACCCGCGCCAGCGTGGACTTGCCGCAGCCCGATTCTCCGACGATGGCAAAGGTCTCGCCGCGCTGAACGCTCAGCGAGACACCATCCACTGCACGAACCGGCGGTTGCGGGTTCAGCAAGCCGCCCATGGCAAAGTGGCGGCGCACATCGAGGGCCTGAAGCAGCGCGCTCATGCCGCGGGCCTGAAATACTGGTCGAGCGGGGCGAAATGGCAGGCGACATCGTGGCCGGCCCCGCCCACCTGGCGCAGTGGCGGACGCGTGGCGCATATGGGCGCCGCAAAGGGGCAGCGGCTGGCAAAGCGGCAGCCGGGGGGCATCGCCTCGGCTGGTGGAACGGACCCGGGAATGGTCGCGAGCCGCCCCCGCGGCCCGCTGAGCGAGGGCAGCGAGCCGAGCAGCCCCAGCGTATAGGGATGCTGCGGATCGGCAAAAACCTCGGCCGCCGATCCGCTTTCCACCACGCGGCCGGCATACATGACCGCGACACGCGTCGCGATCTGCGCCACCACCCCCAAGTCATGGGTGATCAGCACCAGACCCATCCGGGCATCGGCCTGCATCTGCGCGATCAGATCAAGGATCTGCGCCTGGATGGTCACGTCCAGCGCGGTGGTCGGCTCGTCCGCGATCAGCAGGCGCGGCTCGTTCACCAGGGCCATAGCGATCATGATCCGCTGGCGCATCCCGCCCGACATCTCGTGCGGATACTGGCGCATGCGGCGCTGGGGATCGCTGATACCGACGCGGGCCATGATGGCGACGGCGCGGGCCTCGGCCTCAGTGCGAGTGACGTCGTGGTGGCACAGGACCGCCTCGGCGATCTGGCTGCCGACGCTGAAGGCGGGGTTCAACGAGGTCATCGGCTCTTGAAAGATCATGGCGATGCGATCGCCGCGCAGGCCGTCCATGGCGTGCGCGTCGCGGAAGTCGGCACCCTGCCCGTCGACTTCGCGCCGGCCCGAGACCTTCGCAGATTTTGGCAGCAAGCCCATCAACGCCAGCGCGGTCAGGCTTTTGCCGCAACCCGATTCGCCAACGATGCAGAGCGTGTCACCTGCCGCGACATCAAGGTCGAGCCCGTCCACGACTGACGGCTGGTTGCGAAACCGGATCGTGAGATCGCGGACCGAGAGCAAGGGCGGAGTGTCGCTACCAACCAATGGTTCAACCAATCTGCAAGTGGTTTCAACAGATTGTTCTGCAAGTTGCCCTTCGGTCAAGAAAAATCGGTCACCGAAGCGTTACCTGGTCGGGTCAACCCAGATAGTTATATTTTATCAGCCTGTTGCCGGAGTGTTCTCAGGCTCCCGTGACGCGCCAGACAACGTTTCCGACGTCGTCCGCCATCAGCAGCGAGCGCCCGCCCGGGCCAATCGTCACCCCAACCGGGCGGCCATACGCCAGCTTTTCATCCTCGGACAGAAAGCCGGTCAGGATGTCGCGCGCCGGCCCGCTGGGGCGGCCATCGGCGAAGGGCACGAAGATCAGCTTGTAGCCGCTGAGGGTCGAACGATTCCAGGAGCCATGCTGGCCGATGACCATGCCCTCGGGAAAGCCGGGCAGCGTGCCTGCCGGCATCCAGCAAAGCCCCAGCGAGGCGGTATGCCCGCCAAGCGCATAGTCGGGTGCGATTGCCTGCGCGACGAGCGCCGGGTCCTGGGGCACGCGGTCATCGACGGTGCCGCCCCAGTAGCTGTAGGGCCATCCGTAAAAGCCGCCATCCCGCACGCTGGTCAGGTAGTCGGGCGGGGTCTCGTCGCCGAGGCCGTCACGCTCGTTCACGACGGTCCAAAGGCTGCCGGACCCCGGCTCCCACGCCAGGCCGACCGGGTTGCGCAGGCCGCCGGCAAAAATGCGCGCGGCGCCTGTGGCCAGGTCGACCTCCCAGATGGCCGCGCGGCCTTCCTCGGCCTCCATGCCATCCTCGCCAATGTTGCTTTGCGAGCCGACGCCGCAATAAAGCCGCCGGCCATCGGGCGAGGCCAGCAGGCTGCGTGTCCAGTGGCCGCCGGGCTTGAAATCAACGATGCGCTGGCCCGCGCCGGTGATCCCGTCCGGCTGATAGTCGAAGGCCACGATGCCGTCGGTGTTACCGACGTAGAATGTGTCGCCCACCAGGGCCATACCAAAGGGCTGGCGCTGGTTTTCCAGGAACGGGCGGCAGTCTTCGGCGACGCCATCACCGTTCGGATCACGGCAAAGGGTGATACGGTTGGCGCTGCGCCCGATGGCGCCGGCGCGGCGCATGGTGGCGTGCCTCGCGCGGTCGATGATCCCCTCGGGGGCCGACGAGGGCTCTTGCAGGGCCTCGGCGACCAGCACATCGCCATTCGGCAGCACCTCGACCCAGCGCGGGTGGTCGAGGTCGCGTACGAAGGCGTTTACTGCAAGGCCCGGTGCGGCAACCGGCAGGCGGCCGTCCCGCCAGCCATGGGCGACGGGCATTTTCAGCGTCATCAACGCTCCCTGATCGCGGGCCGCGGGAATCTCGGGCGCGCTGCCAAAGGCTGCCGTCCGAGGGGCCGAGGACTTGCGCAGCGCCACCATGACGCCCCCAACGACGGCAGTTGCGCGGGCAAGCAGGTCCATGGCGATCCCCTCATCTGATGCGCGGCGATCTTGGCCAAGCGCGCCGGCAAACGCCAGAGGGGGAGCGCCCTTCCGAAGGGATTTTCCTGACCGTTAAAGCGCTTGCACGCGGACCCGGTGATCGTCGCCGATGCTGACCAGCGTGCTCGCCGCGGGCGGCTGGTTCACGTCGGGCCGTCGCTCGGCGTTGGGCCAGTAGCGGGTTCCGGCCGGCGGCGGCGGCGCGGGAGGCAGGACTGTGCCGGCGCCGCCTGTTAGACGCTCGGGGTTCGGGATCGTCTCGATCAGGCGTCGGGTGTAGGGATGCGCGGGGGCGGTAAAGACCTCGCGCCAACCCCCCTCCTCGACGATCTGCCCGGCGAACATCACCGCCACCCGGTCCGAGACATGCTCGACCACGCCCAGATCGTGCGAAATCATCAGGTAGCTGAGGCCAAGGTTCTGCTGCAGGTCCATCAGCAGGTTGATGATCTGCGCCCGGATCGAGACGTCCAGCGCGCTGACCGGCTCGTCCAGCACGATCAGGCGCGGCCCGAGGATCAGTGCGCGGGCTATGCCGATCCGCTGGCGCTGACCGCCCGAGAACTCGTGCGGATAGCGCGCGGCATGCTCGGGCGGCAGGCCGACTTGGGTCAGAGCGTCCGCCACTGCCGCGCGGCGCTGGGCCGCATCGCCCATGCCGTGCAGGCGCAGCGGCTCGCCCAGCGCGCGGCCGACGGTCTGGCGCGGGTTCAGGGTCGAGAACGGGTCCTGGAATACGATCTGCGCCAGCCGCGCGCGGGCCAGCCGGTCCGGCGCACCGGGGCCGTGGACCGGCCGGCCTTCCAGCGTGATGGCTCCGGCCGTGGGGTCCTGCAGCCCCATCACCGCAAGCGCGGTCGTCGTCTTGCCGCAGCCCGATTCGCCGACCAGGCTTAGGCATTGACCCGGCATCACGGTCAGATCGACACCGTTTACCGCATGGACCAGTTGGCGCGGCGCGAACAGGCCGCCGCCAACCGGGAAGTGAACCTCGAGGCCGTCGACTGTCAAGATCGGATCGGCCTTCGCCGTGGGGGTGACTGGGGCGTTCATGCGGCCTCGCCTCGCGGCACGATGTAGCTTGCGGCAAAATCCGGGGCGGTGCGGTCGACGCTGCGGTCGAGGTCCGCCAGCCGGTGCCGACCCTCGCCCGCGCGGCTGCCGAGGCGCGGCAGGGCAGCCAGCAGCCCGCGGGTGTAGGGGTGGCGCGGATCGGTGAACAGCGCCTTGGCGTCGCGCAATTCCAGCAAGCGGCCGTTGCACATGACGCCGACCCGCTGGCACATCTCGGCGATCACGCCCAGATCGTGGCTGATCAGCATGACCGCCGTGCCCTCGGCCTCGCAAAGCGCGCGGATCAGGCGCAGCACCTCTGCCTGCACGGTCACGTCCAGCGCGGTCGTGGGCTCGTCCGCGATCAGCAGGTCGGGGCGGCAGGCCATGGCCATCGCGATCATGACCCGCTGACGCATGCCGCCCGACAGCTGGTGCGGATAGGCGCGGGCGCGCTGTTCGGGGTTCGGCACCTGCACCGCGGCCAGCGCCTCGACCGCCTTGGGCCGGGCGTCGGACCAGGACAGGTCCCGATGCAGAACGAACATCTCGGCAATCTGGCGGCCCACGGTGGCGAGCGGGTTCAGCGCGGTCATCGGCTCTTGAAAGATCATCGAAATGCGATCGCCGCGCAGCCGGCGCAGCGCCCTACGCGGCATCTGCAACAGATCACGCCCGTCATACATCGCCTGCCCCGACAGCGTCGTCAGCGGCCGCCGGTTCAGGCCCATCAAGGCCAGCGCCGAGGCGGTCTTGCCGCTGCCCGATTCGCCCACCAGCCCGAACACCTCGCCCGGCTGGATGTCGAAGTTCAGGCCTTGAACGATCATCAGGGGCGCCGCGCCCCTGCCCCGGCCGGGAATACCGACACTGAGGCCGCGAATATCCAGAAGTGGCGCGCTCATGTGCGTGGCCCTTTCATGCGCGGGTCAAGCCAGTCGCGCACCCCGTCGCCGAGCAGGTTGAACCCCAGCACCGTCGCGAACACGGCAAGGCCGGGAAAGATCGTCGCCCAGGGCGCGCTGCGGATCGCCTCGCGCGCGTCGGTCAGCATGTTGCCCCAGGACGGCGCGGGCGGCCGGATGCCGAGGCCGAGGAAGGACAGCGCGGCCTCGGCCAGCACCGCGTCGCCGATGCCGAGACTGGCCATTACCAGGATCGGCCCCAGAATGTTCGGCAGCAGCTGCGTGAACATGATGCGGCCGTCGCCATAGCCCAGCGTCCGCGCCGCTTGCACGTAGCCCTGGGTCTTCAGCGACAGCACCGCGCCGCGCGCGATACGGCAACTCCAGCTCCAGTTGGTCAGGCCCAGCGCAATGAGCAGGCTGGTCACGCCCGGCCCCAGCACCGCCATGATCGCCAGCGCAAAGATCAGCGACGGAATCGCCAGCATCAGGTTGGTCAGGCCGTTCACGACGTCATCCCACCAGCCGCCGAAATAGCCCGCAGACAGGCCCATGGCGATCCCGATGGTCGAGTTGATCAGCTGCGAGACGATGCCGACTGTCAGCGACACCCGTGCGCCATACAGCACCCGCGCAAAGACATCGCGGCCCTGGCTGTCAGTGCCAAAGAGATGCTCGGCCGAGGGCGGCATTTCCGAGTTCATCAGGTCCGCGTCCAGCGCCGGGTCGAACGAGGTCAGCAGTGGCGCGAACACCGCGCCGAGGATCATGACGCTGACCAGGATCAGGCCAAGGGTCAGGTTGAAGCGTGGGCGAAATCTCATCTATCGCCCTCAGCGCAGACTGATGCGGGGATCGATCATGGCGTAGACCAGATCGACCAGCACGTTGATGACGAGGAACCACAGCACGATCACCAGGATCGTGCCCTGAACCACCGGAATGTCGCGGATCGCCACGCTGTCCACCAGCAGCGAGCCAAGGCCGGGCCAGGCGAAGAGCTTTTCGATCACCAGCGCCTGCCCAAGCAGCGAGCCGATCTGCAGGCCGAGCGTGGTCACGATCAGCACCAGCGCGTTGCGCGCGACGTGCCAGCGCACCAGCTGCGAGGGACTGTCGCCCTTAGCCATGGCCGTGCGGATATGGTCCGAGGACATCACCTCCAGAACGCCGGCGCGGGTGGTCCTGGCGAGCAAGGCCATGGGCGCGAAACCCAGCGCGACGGCCGGCAGGATCAGGTATCGCAATCGCCCGTCGCCATAGCCAAAGCTCGGCAACCAGCCGAGGTGCAGCGCGAAGACATACATCAGGATCAGCCCCAGCCAGAACTGCGGCATCGACAGGCCGGAGACGGCGCCGATCATGGTCGCGCTGTCAAACAGGCTTCCCGGCCGCAGGGCCGCCAGAAAACCCAGCGGAATGCCGATCACCGCCGCGAGGCCCATTGCCGCCAGCGCCAGTTCGACCGAGGGGCCGACGCGCGCGGCGATCAGGTCGATCACCGGCTCGCGCGTCCGGAACGAGATGCCGAGATCGAACTGCACCAGCTTGACCAGATAATCCCAGAACCGGATCGGGAGCGGCTTGTCGAGGCCGAACTGGGCGTTGATCTGCGCCACCAGTTCGGGCGAGAGGGCACGCCGTCCCCCGCCGGTCATGCTGCTAGCGAAACTGCCCGGCAGGACGCTGAAGATCAGAAAGATCAGCGCCGCCACGGCCAAAACGGTCGGGATCATCTGCAGCACTCGCCGCAGCACGTAACGCAACATCCTGGTCCCTCGCGCCTTCGAAAATGCGCCCGGCGGCAGCGCAAAGCCGCCGCCGGGCGTGGATTTGCGGCTTACTTCGCCTTGCGGTCCGCGGGCGCGGTGTCGTCGATCCAGATGTTCTCGTAGTCCTGGATCGCCAGCTCCTGCGGGTTGCCCCTCAGGCCGTGTACCCAGGGCTGATAGGCCATCACCGCCTTGTTGTAGTTGAAGAACCAGAACGGCGCTTCTTCCTGAATGATGTTGCCAGCCTGGCGGATCAGATCGTTGCGCTTGGTCTCGTCACGCTCGTTCTGGGCGTCTTCGTACAGCTTGTCGACCTCGGCATTGCTGAACTTGGGATAGTTGCAGGCCGTCTGGGTGGTCTTGCTGTAGAAGCAGCGCAGGATGTTCAGCGGGTTCGGACCGCTGGCCAGCGACCAGATGAAAGCCGTGAAATCACCCCCGGTGATGCGATCTTCGAGCACGGCGTTCTCGACCGGCTCGACACTGGCGCGGATGTTGGACTTGGCCAGCATCGGGATGATCGCCTCGACGATGGGCGAGCCCCAGCTTTCGTTCGAGTTGGCGATGACCGGCAGGTCGATCCCGTCGGCGTGACCAGCTTCGGCAAGCAGCGCCTTGGCCTTTTCAGGATCGTACGGATAGCCCTTTGCATTCGGATCGAAGGCCGGCGAGGTGGTGGGGAAGAAGCCGACAGCGGGGAACGCCTTGCCCTTGACCAGCTTGTCGATGATCAGGTCCTTGTCGATGCCGTAGTTGACGGCCTGGCGCACACGCTTGTCGTCGAACGGCGGCTTGGTCGTGTCGAAGCCGATCACGCGGGTGAACAGCTCCGCCACTTCGAGCAGGCCCTTGGACAGGTCCGGATCGTCCCGATAGTCCTGGTACTGCTGCGAGCCGAGGACCGAGACGTCGATTTCCTTGTTGCGGAATGCGACATCGCGGGCGGCGGCCTCGCCCATGATCATGATGTTCAGCTTGTCGACATAGGGTTTGCCGTCGCCGCCGTAGAACTTGTCGAACCGGGCAAAGCTGACGCGCGAGCCGGGGACGTTCTCGACAAAGGTGAAGGGGCCAAGGCCGACGGGCTTCGTCGCCTGCTGTTCGGCCGGCACGTCACTGGGATAGATCGGCACATAGTTCTGCATCAGGTCGTAGCCGGGATCGGCGGTCGCGACGAAGGTGATCGCGACTGTATTGTCATCGACCTTCTTCAGGCCCGACATCTCGGTCGCCTTGCCCGCCTGAACTTCGTCGAAACCGGCGATGCGCGAGAGGAACTCGGCGCTCGGCGAGGCCGCCTTGGGATCGGCGATGCGGTTGTAGCTGTAGAGGACGTCATCGGCCGTCAGCGCCTTGCCGTTATGGAACACGGCATCGGTGCGCAGCTTGTAGGTATGGGTCAGCCCGTCGTCGCTGACGGTCTCCTCGATGAAGAGGTCGGGCTCGGGCTTTCCGCTCTCGGGGTTCCATTTGTAAAGGTTGCGATGCAGCGCATGAGCCACGATCTCAGTCTGGACCTCGGCCGAGGCAGTGATGTCCAGCGTGCCGACACTGCTGCCGTAGGGCGCGGTAAAGTTCAGCGTGCCGCCCTTCTGGACATCCTGCGCCCAAGCGCCGGTTCCCACCCCCAAGGCAGTCCCCGCGAGCAGCAGGGCTGCAAGCGTCCTAGTCCTGATTGTCATGTTCATCCTCCCAGTGATGCATGATTGGCGGCGGTGCCGCGGTCGTGGATCGCAGGCCTAGGCGGCTGCGGTGCCGCGTTCAAAAACAACGCGCCCGCCGAGCACCGTCAGTTCGCACTGCGTGTCGTTCAAAATTTCCTCCGGCGTCGCCTTCAGCAGATCGCGTGAAAATACCGCGATATCGGCCACCATGCCCGGCCGCAGGCGGCCCTTAAAGCCCTCCTCGCGCGCCAGATAGGCACCGTTTTCGGTGTAGACTTGCAGCGCAGTCTCAATGTCGACGATTTCATCCGCGCCCATGACTGTGCCCTTGTCGGTCTTGCGGGTCAGCATCTGGTAGATGTTGGGCCGCGGATCGGTGCGGCAGACGGGCGAGTCGCTGCCCGTGCCGGGGCGGAAGCCCATGTCCAGCCAGGTCCGCAACGGATAGCCGCTGCGCGAGATGTCCTCATCCATGACCGCGATATAGCTGTCGCCAAAGTTGTACATGAACGCCTGCTGGGGCGAGGGCTCGATGCCGCCGGCCTTCATGCGCGCGTTCAACTCGTCGCCGGGAAAACCGCAATGCTCGACCCGATGGCGCCGTGCCTCACCCGGATGGGCGGCCTGCGCCTTTTCATAGGCCGTCACCAGCTGGCGGATCGCCTCGTCGCCGATGGCATGGCAGGCGAGCTGATAGCCCTTGGCGTGATAGTCGGCGACCAGTCCTTCGACTTGCTGGTTGGGCAGCATCTGCACGCCGAAATTGTCCGGCTGGTCGCGATAGGCATGGCTCATCCAGGCGGTTCGCCCGCCGAGCGAGCCGTCGAGAAAGATCTTGACCGCGCCGACGCGCATCATCTCGTCGCCAACGCCGGTGACGAGGCCCGCGGCATGGCAGGTCTCGACGATGGAACGCTCGGGATCGCCCAGCAGCGTCAGCGAGACGCGCACCGGCAGGCGGCCGGTCAGCTTGGCCAGGTGATAGGCGCGAATCTCGGTCATGCCGGCGATCATGCCGACAGCGGCGTCCATGCAGCTGGTGATGCCATGCGACAGCAACTGGCGGCCGCCGGCCTCGATGGCGGCGATCAACATGTCCTCGGACGGCACCGGGACGTGATCCTCGACCAGGTTCTGCGCGTTTTCGGCCAGAAGGCCGGTCAGAACGCCGTTCTCGACCTCGATGACGCCGCCCTCGGGGGCCGGGGTTTTCGGGGTCACGCCGCCGATGTCCAGCGCGCGGGTGTTGGCGATCGACACATGGCCACAGGCCCGGGTCAGAAGCACCGGATGATCGGGGGCGGCTGCATCAAGCTCGGTCCGGTGGGGGTGGCGCGCGACGTCCAGCTTTTGCTGCTCGTAGCCGCGGGCCAGGATCCATTCGCCCTTAGGCGTCTTGGCGGCGCGGGCGCGGATCGCGTCCAGCAGGCCCTCGAGCGTGGACGCCGCCTCGGGGGATGCATCGACATTGTCGAGCACGAGCCCGGTCGAGATCAGGTGCAGGTGATTATCGTAAAGACCGGGCATCGCGAAGCGGCCGTCCAGGTCGATGACCTTCGTGTCCGGCCCGATCAGTGCCTCGATTTCGGCCGCGCTGCCGGTGTCCAGGATGCGCCCCGCAAAGACTGCCGCCGCTTCTGCAAGGGGCAGGCCCGCCCCACACCAGATGGTGCCATTCGTCAACACCAGGTCGGCCTGCGTGCTCATTCGATATTCCCTTACTACGACTTTCCGCCGGCCACCCTAACCGGCTGGCGCGCCGAGGCAAATGCTTTCCGCTGGCCTCGCAAACGGTGCTTGCCACGCGCCCCGCGGCGGACCACCTTGCGCGCGCATATCGCCAGGAGGGGTCGTAATGAAGGTCTTTATCAGTGCTGACATGGAGGGGACCGCCGGCATCACCACCTGGTCCGAGACCGAGCGCGAGACAGCAGACTATCCGCAGTTCCAAGCCCTTATGACGGCCGAGGTCCTGGCTGCCTGCGAGGGCGCACGGGCCGCCGGCGCGCGAGAGATCATCATCAAGGACGCCCACAGCAGCGGCCGCAACCTGCTGTTGGAAGGGCTGCCGGACGATGTGCGGATCGTGCGCAACTGGTCAGGCCATCCCCATTCGATGATGTTCGGGCTGACCGAGGATTGCGACGCGGCGATCTATACCGGCTATCACGACGCAGCCGGCACCGACAGCAACCCGCTGGCGCACAGCTTCAACGGCCGGATCATGCGGCTGACCATCAACGGCGCGTTGGCCTCGGAATTCACCGTTAACGCCACGACCGCGGCATCGCTGGGGGTGCCGTCGGTGTTCCTGTCCGGCGATGCCGGTATCTGCGCCGCCGCAGCCGACCTGGTGCCCGGGATCGTCACCACCCCGGTCAGCGAAGGATTCGGGCCGGCCACCCGCTCGATATCGCCACTGGCCTCGCGGGCCGCGATCCGGTCGGGCGTCGAGCAGGCGCTGCGCGATCTGCCAGCGCGATCCGCCGCACCGCTCAGCGGCTCGTGGGAGGTCGAGGTCGAATACTCGACGCCGGTCGATGCCTATCGCGGCAGCTTCTACCCGCAGGTCGAATATGTCGCGCCGCGCAAGCTGACCTTCGTGCGCGACGACTGGTTCGACGTGCTGCGGGCGCTGCGCTTCCTCTGATCACGCCGCGCCGGGCCGGTCGCGGTTTGAAACTCGCGCGCCAAGCTGACATCCTGGGCGCATGAGCGACGAACCGCGGCCCGTTCAGGCCCCCGCCCCTGAAACCAGCCCCGACACCAGCCCCGATCCCGCGCGGGTCCCCGCCAGCCGACCGCCGCCGGTGCAGGGCACGCTCGAGTCGGTGCTTTACGCGCAGGACCTGGACGCGGCCGAGGATTTCTGGACCCGCGTGATGGGCCTTGCGGCGTTTCAGCGCCAGCCCGGCCGGCACGTGTTCTTTCGCGTCGCCGACGGCCCACCGGTGCAGGTGCTGCTGGTGTTCAACCCGGATGCGACCAGTACCCCGCCCGCCCCTGATGTGCCGCTACCGGTGCCGCCGCATGGCGCGCACGGACCGGGGCACTACTGCCTCGCCGTATCAGCCGCGCGACTGGATGACTGGCGCAGCCACCTGACAGCGCTCGGCATCCCGATCGAGGCGGAGATCGAATGGCCCCGCGGCGGCAGGTCGATCTACCTGCGCGATCCCGCCGGAAACTCGGTCGAGCTGGCGGACCCGGCCCTCTGGTCCTGAGGGGGGCGCTAGCCCATCACCGCCTTGAGGAATGCCAGCGCGGCGCCAAGGCCATCGGGCGAGATCCCATGGCCGGTGCCGCGCATGACATGCGCGCCCACGTTGAACCCCGCGTCGCGCAGCCCGGTCTCGGCCGCGGCCATATCCGCGAAAGGCACCACCGGGTCCTGGTCGCCATGCAGCAGCAGGATCGGCGGGCGCGAGCGCACTTCGCCCGCCAGCAGTTCCGGCGCGAGCAACCGGCCGCTGAAACCGACGATCCCGGCCACTGGCTGCGCGCGGCGCGGCACGACATGCAGCGCCATCATCGTGCCTTGCGAAAAACCGACAACCGCCAGCCGGTCCGGGGTCAGCCCCTCGGCAGCAAGCACAGTGTCCAGAAAGGCGTTCACGTCAGCGGCCGAGGCGTTCAGGCTGGCGCGCGCATCTGCCTCGGTCGAGCCGTCCATCCACGGAATGGGAAACCACTGCCGGCCAAAGGGATTGTTGCGGCAGGCCTCGGGCGCGTCGGGCGCGTAGAATGCAGTACCCGGCAGCATCGGCCCCAGAGGCTCGGCAAGCCCCAGCAGGTCGGCGCCATCAGCGCCATAACCGTGCAGGAAAACCACTGCCGAGGTTGCATCCTGCGGGCCGCGCCGGCCCGATTGCAGATCCCGTGTCATGCCCGCACCCCCTCGCGACCCTTGGCGCCGAGGTAGTAGTGCCACAACCCCCGCGCCGCAACCGAGCGCCAGGGCCGCCACGCCTCGGCCATTGCCTCGATCGCCGCCGGGCCGGGCCGGGCGGGCAGGTCATACATCAGCCGCGCTGATTCCTGCAGTGCCAAATCGCCGGGCGCAAAAGCATCGGCCCGGCCCAGCGCAAAGGCCAGGTAGATGTCGGCCGTCCAGCGTCCGATCCCCGGCAGCGCGGTCAGCCGGACGGTCACCTCTTCATCGGGAAGATCGCGCAGTCCAGCCCAGTCCATCTGCGCCTCGGCCAGGGCGCGGATGTAGCGCAGCTTGGGCCGCGAGAGGCCGCAGGCCAGCAGCTGCGCATCATCGGCCGCGCGAACCGCTGCCTCGTCCATCAGCCCGGCCGCCACGATCCGTCCCGAGGTCGCGGCCGCTGACGCGGTCGAGATCTGCTGGGCGACAATTGCATTGACCAAGGCGGCAAAGCCGTCAGCTCGTCGGCGCAAGGGCAGAGGTCCAAGCTCGGGCAGCACCCGCGCCCAGACCGGGCAAACCGCAGCCAGGTGGGCGGCGCCCTCGGCCAGGTCCTCCTCGGTCTCGATCAGGCGCAGGCTCATTGCCGCGGCTCGGGTCCGGACGATGGATTTGGACCCATGCCCAGGTTTGCCGGCAGGTCGGCGTCCTGGCGAAGGCGCGTCTCGTAGGCTTGCGAGATATGCTGACGCAGCGCCAGTGCCGCGCCCTCGCCGTCGCCACCGGCAATGGCGTCCACCACCGCCTGATGTTCGTCCAGTGCACGCGGCGCGCGGCCCTCGGCGGCAAAGGTCGTGCGCGCCATCAGAGCCATAGATTTGTGAACGATTTCAAGCTGTTTCACAAGATATCTGTTGTGACTTGCAAGATGGATGTGGTGATGAAATCGCCGGTTGCTGCGGGCCAGCGCCTGCGGATCCTGGATGATGCCGCGGTCGGCCGCGACCATCTGCGCCAGCACGCGCACCTCCTCCGGGGTGGCGTGGCGTGCGGCCAGCCGGGCTGCCAGCGCCTCCAGTTCGGCCCGCACGGTATAGAGCTCTGCCAGTTGGTCGTGATCGAGCGAGGCGACGATCAGGGACCGTCCATCGCGCGTGACCATGGCCTGCGTCTCCAGCCGCTGCAGGGCCTCGCGCACAGGGGTGCGCGAGACGCCGAACCGCTCGGCCAGTTCGCTCTCGACCAGGCGCGAGCCCGGCGGGTAGTCGGCCGCCTCGATGGCAGACAGGATCAGGGAATAAGCGTCTTTCATGACCGGCAGACGATGCCCCGCAAGGATGCGCCATTGCAAGCGGCGGGTGCGCGGCTTACCCCCGCGGACATGGATTTCGCGCATGTCACCACCTGGGTCTTTGACCTCGACAACACCCTCTATGACCCCGAGGCGCAGCTGTTCGCGCAGATCGAGCAGCGCATGTCGGCCTATGTCACGCGCGAGCTTGGCGTGGCCGCGCCCGAGGCTGCGCGCCTGCGCGATCACTGGTGGCGCGCGCATGGCACCACGCTGAAGGGGCTGATGGACAACCACGGCATCGATCCGCTGCCTTACCTGGCCGAGGTCCATGACATCGACTTTTCCGTCTTGACCCCCGACCCGGACCTGTCGGCGGCCATCGCCGCGCTGCCGGGGCGCAAGATTGTGCACACCAATGCGGACGCGGATTATGCCGTTAAGGTCCTGCGCCATCGGGGAATCGACGCCTTTGACGCGGTTTATGGCATTGCCGAGACCGGGTTTCATCCCAAGCCAGATGCGCGCGCCTTCGCCGCGGTGATCGCGATCGACGGGTTCGATCCCGCGCGCGCGGCTTTTTTCGAGGATGATCCGCGTAACCTTCTCGAGCCCCACGCGCTGGGCATGCAGACGGTACTGGTCGGAGCGGGGCGGCATGGCCCGGACCTGCTGGCCGATGACCACGATCATGGCGTGCATGTCGGCCACCGGACCCGCGATCTGATCGGCTTTCTGCGCGCGCTTGTCCCGGCGCAACCCGGCGTGGCAGACTGACCGGCGGCCAGTAACGCGCTCGATGCGGAGGGAGGGCCGATGTTCCAGGCAATCGTCGACACGCCCCGGTCGGGGAATCGGACCTCGATGCTGATCGCGGGCTTTGGGTCGCTGCTTGGCGCTACGCCGACTCTCGCGCGGATGATGGCCGCACCAATCTGGTGAGCGACATGGATGACCAGGCAGATCTTCATACCGATATTCTCATCGCCGGGGGCGGTCCCGCCGGGCTGATCGCGGCGCTTGCCTTCGGCGCCGATGGTCACCGCGTGCTGTGCCTTGACCCTGCCCCGCCGGTCACGGCAGAGGGCGCCGACGGGGCCGACCTGCGCTCGACGGCTTTCCTGACGCCGTCGCTTGCGGTGCTGCGGCGCTCCGGCCTTTGGGAGAGGCTCGCGCCCCACGCGACGCCGTTGCAGAGGATGCGCATCGTCGATGCCGGGGGCGCCGCCCCTGCCCCGCGGCTGACCTGCGATTTCGACGCGGCCGACATCTCTGCCGAACCCTTCGGCTGGAACGTCAACAACTGGCTGATCCGTCGCGAGGCTATGGCGGCGATTGAGGCGATGCCGAACGTCAGCTTTCGCGCCGGCCTCGCCGCCACCGGTCTGCAACTGCGCGGCGACCGGGCGCGGGTCGCGCTCTCGGACGGCAGCCATGTCAGCGCGCAGCTGGCAATCGCCGCCGATGGGCGCAATTCGACCTTGCGCCAAGCCGCCGGGATCGGCGTGCGCACCCGGCGCTATGGTCAGAAAGCGCTCGCCTTTGCTGTCACGCATGAGCAGCCGCACGAGAACGTCTCGACCGAGGTCCACCGCGCGGGTGGCCCCTTCACGCTCGTGCCGCTGCCCGACCGCGACGGCAAGCCGTCCTCGGCAGTCGTATGGATGGAGCGCGGGCCCGAGGCGCTGCGTCTTGCCGCGCTGCCGCCCGACGCCTTTGCCGCTGCGACGAACGAGCGCTCGGCCGGGGTGTTGGGGCAGTTGCAGGTCGTGACCCGCGTGACGGTCTGGCCCATCATCTCGCAGATCGCCGACCGCTTTACCGCGACGCGCCTCGCCCTGATCGCCGAGGCCGCGCATGTGGTCCCGCCCATCGGCGCGCAGGGGCTTAACCTCAGCCTCGCGGACCTGGGCGAGTTGCTTGATCTGTCGCGCGACGCGCCGGGCAGCGCCGAAAGCCTTGCCACCTATGACCGCCGTCGCCGGGCCGAGGGGCAGTTGCGCTTGAGCGGAATCGATCTGCTGAACCGGGTCAGCATGGCGGATGCCCAGCCGCTGCGCGATCTGCGCGCGGCCGGGCTTGGCCTGCTGCACGGCGTGCCTGCGGTGCGCCGTCTGGCAATGCGCGCCGGCCTCGGCCTGCGCTGAGCGTCGCGCCCCCGATTGACCCGGCCCGGGGTTCAGCCTAGCCCGGCCACAGCCTTGGAGGAGCGCCGATGACCCAGACCACCCGCCGCACCGATCCCGCGGATCGCCTCGGCCAGATGATCGCCAAGCCGCGCGGCGTGCTGATGCCGGGCGCCGCCAACGCCCTCGCCGCCCGCCTGATCGAGGATCTGGGCTACGAGGCGATCTATGTCACTGGCGCAGGGGTCACCAATACCTGGTTCGGGCTGCCGGACCTCGGCTTCATGGGGCTGACCGACATGGCCGCCCATGTGACCGCCATCCGCGCGGCGGTGGACCTGCCGCTGATCGTCGATGCCGATACCGGTTTTGGCAATGCGGTGAACACCTGGCACACGGTCCGCACGCTCGAGGCCGCCGGCGCCAACGCGATCCAGTTGGAGGATCAGGTCAGCCCCAAGCGCTGCGGGCATTTCACCGGCAAGGCTGTGGTCCCGACCTCGGAAATGGTGGCCAAGATCCACGCCGCCTGCGACGGCCGGCGCGACCCGCGCACGCTGATCATGGCCCGCACCGACGCGCGCGCTGTCGAGGGCATGGCCGCGGCGCTCGACCGGGCATCCGCCTATCGCGAGGCGGGTGCGGACATCCTCTTCATCGAGGCTCCCGAAAGCGTGGACGAACTGCGCGCCATCGGCCGCCACGCGGACGCGCCGCAGCTGGTGAACCTGGTGGTCGGCGGCCGCACCCCGCTGCTGCCGCAGGCGGAACTGGCCGAGATGGGCTTTGCCTTCGTCCTCTACGCCAATATCGCGCTGCAGGCGGCACTGCAGGGCATGACGCAGGCGCTGACCGCGCTGAAGGAAGGCCGCGACGTGGGCGAGGCCAGCGGATTGGTTGCGCCCTTCAAGGTCCGCCAGGACGTGGTACGCAAGCCGATGACCGACGCCATGGATACGAAATACGCCGGCGGCTGAGGGGCGGACCGGCCCGCTACGCCCGGGCGACCGGCGTCCACATGACGGCATCGATGCTCGGCGCTGCGGTGGCGAGCATCACCAGCCGGTCGAACCCCAGGGCAATCCCCGAAGCCGGCGGCATCAGCGCGAGGGCAGCCAAAAAATCCTCGTCCAGCGGGTAGCGGTGGCCGTAGACGCGTTGCTTTTCGGCCATCTCGGCCTCGAACCGGCGGCGCTGTTCGGCGGGGTCGGTCAACTCGCCAAACCCGTTCGCCAGCTCGACCCCGCAGGCATAAAGCTCGAACCGCTCAGCGACGCGTGGATCATCGGCGGCGGGGCGTGCGAGGGCAGCCTCGGCCGCCGGATAGCGGTCGAGGATCGTTGCCCGGCCGTGGCCCAGACGCGGCTCGACCCGCTCGACCAGGACACGGCTGACCATGTCGGACCAGGTGTCATCCTCGGCATAGCGCAGGCCTGCCGCGCGCATCTCGGCCGCGAGGGCGTCGCGGTCGGTGGTTCCGCCGGCACCGCAACTGGCCAGCAGGTCGATGCCGGCGTGTTCAGCAAAGGCCTCGGCCACCGAGAGCCGCTGCGGCGGCACAAAGGGGTCGCAGACCGCATCGCGGTAGCGCAGCACATCGCTGCCCGCCGCCATCGCGGCCATCCGCAGCAGCGCCGCGCAGTCGTCCATCAGCGCGGTGTAGTCCGCCCCGACGCGATACCATTCCAGCATCGTGAACTCGGGCGCGTGCAGGACGCCCCGTTCGCGGTTGCGCCAGACATGGGCAAAGGCCGCGATCCGCGTCTCACCCCCCGCGAGCAGCTTTTTCATCGCGAATTCGGGCGAGGTGTGCAGATACATCGTCCGCGGGGTTCCGTCGTCCGACAGCGCGTCGGTCGCGAAGGCGTGCAGATGCGCCTCGTTGCCCGGACTGACGGCGAGCGCGGCCGGGTCAACCTCGACAAAATCCTCGGCGTCCAGCCAAGCGCGGATCGCGGCCTGGATGCGGCCACGTGCCATCAGCGCCGGTCGACGGTCGGCATGGCGGTCGGGCCGCCACCAGTGATCCTGCGTCATGCGCGCCCTCTTGGCCTCTCGCCCCATCCTACTGGCGATTTGCTTGGCGGTGCGCTAAGCCCGGCAGCAATTCGCACAGCGCCGCGCGCTTAGCGCGCGATGGCCCCGACCACAAGGACGCCGCCCGTGAAAGTCATCGCCTCCACCCTGCGCAAGGGCAACGTCGTCGATCTGGACGGCAAGCTGTATGTCGTGCTGACGGCGCAGAACATCCATCCGGGCAAAGGAACCCCGGTGACCCAGGTCGACATGCGCCGCATCGCCGACGGGGTGAAGGTATCCGAACGTTGGCGCACCACCGAGCAGGTCGAGCGCGCACATGTGGACGAGCGCGGCTATGACTTCCTCTACGAGGATGGCGAGGGCTTCCATTTCATGGAGCCCGAGACCTACGAGCAGCTAGTCGCCCCGACCGACATGGTGGGCGATCAAAAGGCCTATCTTCAGGAAGGCATGCGCGTGTCGCTGCAGGTTTTCAACGGCGTGCCGATCGCGCTGGAACTGCCGCAGCGCATCACCGTCGAAATTACCGAGACCGAGCCGGTGATGAAGGGCCAGACGGCCTCGTCCTCCTACAAGCCGGCGCTGGTCAGCAACGGGCTGCGGGTGATGGTCCCGCCGCATATCGGCGTTGGCACACGGGTGGTCATCAATACCGAGGATAACAGCTACGTCGAGCGCGCCCGGGACTGACCGGGAACTGATCGACGCGGTGCTTGCGGGTACGATGAGCCGCGATGATTTTTCCGGCCAGCGAGCACAAGGACGGCTGACGCTGGCTGCCCTTTGTGTCCACGCAGGGTCCGGGCTAGCGAAAGATGCCGTGCAGGAGCCGCCGGGCGGGGCAGCCCTGCTCGCAGAAGATCCATAGCCGCTGAGCGGTCTGGTCCTCGGCCCGGAAACAGGTTCGCCGTGCTGTGTCGAGCACCTTCGCCGCGACCCCATGAGGCGCCGAGAATTGCCTCGGGTATCGCGGCTCATGGTCGCCGTCCTGCGTGGCTGACCTGCGGACCCCCTGGCCGCGCCAAATATTGAGGGACCGATCGAAGTGACCGGTCTGACATGGCTCACTCCGGCGTTGTCCTTGTTTCGTCCTTTAAAGCAGGCCGCCAGCCCTCAGGAAAAACGCACCTCCTCCGCCGGCACGGTTCGGAGGGAAGGGCGAATCCCTGTCCTCGCGAAAGGTTACCAGCCGATCACATTTGCGCTCTTTCGACCCCGCGCGACGGCCGGATTCACTGCCTCCGATGGTCATGTCTCAAATACGTCGCGGCAGGTCGGAAATTGCACCTGTCGGCAAATTGGCGCGCCTAGTTTGGCCAGCAGGGCACGGGGATTCGTGCCGTTCACCGCAGGTGCATCATGCTTGACCTCGATCAGACCCTCGCGCTTATCGGCGAACGCAAACCGGCGCACGCGCTCGACCATGCCCTCTATACCGACCCCGGGGTTTTCCAGGAGGATCTGGAGCAGATCTTCTACCGCGAATGGCTCTTCGCCGTCCCGGCCTGCGAACTGGACAAGCCAGGCGCCTTTGCCACGCTGAATGTCGGCGCCTATCCGGTGGTGATCGTACGCGGCACCGACCAGCGCATCCGCGCCTTTCACAACGTCTGCCGCCACCGCGGCCAGCGGCTGTGCCCCAGCGCGGCGGGGCGCGCGGCCAAGCTGGTCTGCCCCTATCACCAGTGGACCTACGATCTGGACGGAAAGTTGGTGTTCGCCCGCGACATGGGACCGGATTTCGACCCCTCGCAATACAGCCTCAAGCCGGTGCATTGCGTCGATCTGGGCGGTATGGTGTTCGTCTGTCTCGCGCAGGTGCCCCCGCCCGTCGCTGACCTGGCCCGCAACCTGATGTCCTACCTGGCGCCCAGTGGCCTCGCCGACGCGAAGGTCGCCCATTCCTCGACCATCGTCGAGAAGGGCAACTGGAAGCTGGTGCTGGAGAACAACCGCGAGTGCTATCATTGCAGTGGCTCGCACCCGGAGCTGTGCCGGACCTATTCGGACGATCCGCTGATGACGGTGATGGAGGGGCCGAACGCCGCCAGCCCCGAGATCCTGTCCCACTGGGCGCGCTGCGATGCGGCCGGCATCCCCTCACGCTTTATCAACCAGCCTGACATGCAGTGGCGCATGGCGCGCGTGCCGCTGATGGACAATCAGGAAAGCTTCACCATGTCAGGCAAGGCCGCCGTCTCCCGCCGCATGGGCACCATCCCGTGGAACGACGCGGGGAGCCTGATGTTCTATCATTTCCCCAGCTCGTGGAACCACTTCCTGCCGGATCATGCCATCGTCTTCCGCGTGATGCCGATCAGCCCGACCGAGACCGAGGTGACGACCAAGTGGCTGGTCCACAAGGATGCGGTCGAGGGCGTCGATTACGACCTGAAGGCGCTGACCGAGGTCTGGATGGCTACCAACGACGAGGATCGCCGCGTGGTCGAGGAAAACCAGTTCGGCATCAACAGCCCCGCCTACGAGCCCGGCCCCTACTCACCCACGCAAGAAGCCGGCGTGATCCATTTCGTGGACTGGTATTGCGGCCTGATGCAGAGCCGCCGCCCGGCGCCCCCGGCCATGGCGGCCGAGTAATGCCGCAGCAGAAGTACGGCTCGGCGCCCTGGGCGGATGCAGAGCATCTGGAATTCGCCATGGCGGTTCCGGAATGCGACGGCACGGCGACCTTTACTTTCCGCGCGCCGTCGGGGTCTTGGTTCGACTACCAGCCCGGCCAGTTCCTGACGCTGGAGCTGCCGGTCCCCGGCGGCCCGGTGCACCGGACCTATACGATCTCGTCCAGCCCGTCGCGGCCGCTGTCGATCTCGATCACCGCCAAGGCGCAAAGCGACAGCATCGGCACCCGCTGGATGCTGGACAACCTCAAGCCCGGCATGCGGATCAAGGCGCTGGGGCCGGCCGGCATCTTCAGCTTCCACCGCCATCAGGCGCCGAAATACCTGTTCATCTCGGCCGGCAGCGGCATCACCCCGATGATGTCGATGACGACCTGGATGTGGGACAGCGGCGAGCAGCCGGACATCGTCTTCGTCCACGCCGCGCGGCGCCCGTCCGAGATCATCTTCCGCGAGCGGCTGGAGCATATGGCGAACCGCACCCCCGGCCTGCAGCTGCACTTCACGGTGGAGGAGCTTGACCCCTTCCGCTCGTGGATGGGCTATCGCGGTCGGCTGACGCAGATCATGCTCGGCCTGATGGCGCAGGACTACTTGGAACGCGAGGTCTTCTGCTGCGGGCCCGAGCCGTTCATGCAGGCCGTCCGCGACATGCTCGTGGCCCTCGGCTACGACATGGCGCATTACCATCAGGAGAGCTTCGGTGCCCCGGTCGAGACCGAGGCGCAGGCGCCGGTGCTGGACGACGTGGTGCCCGACGAGACCGCGGGGGCGGAGATCGAGTTTGCCCTGTCGGCCGTCACTGCCCGCTGTCAGGAGACCGACACGATCCTCGCCGTCGCCAAGCGCGCCGGGCTGAACATCCCGTCCGGCTGCACATTCGGCCTCTGCGGCACGTGCCGCATCCGCAAGACCGCGGGCGAGGTGCACATGGTCCACAACGGCGGCATCACGGACGACGAGATCGCGGAGGGTTATATCCTCGCTTGCTGTTCGAACCCGATCGGGCGGGTTTCGGTGGAGGTCTAGTGGGCTTGGGCAATGGCCGCCCGCCGGTCAGTTCCTCGGGCGACCGACTGCTCTTTCTTCGACCGCATCGCCAGCGTGCCGCCATGCGAAGTCAGTCCTCGAAACCCTGTCGGTCTGGCGACTATCTTCCGCTCACGTCACCACCGTGCTGCCAGAGAACACCCACCGCTCACGACCCTGACCGGCGCCCGCCTCGGCTTAGTTCCCGGCAGCGCCGTCCTGCGGGCGCAGGTGCGTTACCCCCTCGGCGGCCGCGCGGGCAAGGTCGGGGTCGAGCGACATGGTGATATACTCGCCCCTGCGCCAGAGCGCGCTGAGATCGTCGTAATGGCGGGACAGCGGATGACCTGACTGTCCAGTCGAGGTCACGAACACCGAGCTGTCGGGATCGGCCATGTCATAGACGCCGCGGTAACCGGCGCCGGTCACCGCGCTCCACCTTTGCGGGCCCCGACCGAGGGGCGGCGAGGCGGCCATGGTCGCATCCCCGCCGGAGACCGGCTGGCGGAGATTGACGATAAAGCCGAGGCCCGGCGCGCGGCCGAGGGCGGGGTGAACATGGCGCGCCTCGTGGACCGCGCCCCAGCGCCAACTCGCCACGGCCGGGCCAAAGCGCGTCGACAGGTCTTGCAGGGCCGCATCAAGCGCCTGGCGGGCGATCATGGCGCAGGTCTCGACCGGCGCGCTTTGTATCACGTCGCACCATGCGCCGGCGCCGCCGGTATTGCGGAAGACGCGGTCGATGAAGCCGGGGTGCAGTTGGGTGACTTCGTCGGCGACCGGGCCAAGCTCGTCGCGGATCAGGCGGCGCTGCAACTCGGCCATCCAGGCGGCATAGATCAGCGGCTCGGGCAGATGCTCGGACATGCTGCCGTCCCATTCGGCCAGCAGCCCGAGGGCGTCCTGGCGCAGCCGCTCTGGCGTGCCGGAAGGGGCGGGTTCGTCGGCGAACCACAGCTCCGCGCCGACCAGCGGCAGCAGCGCACGCGCCACCGGGCTGATGATGTCAAGTTGCGCGTCAATGAAGCTGTCGCGCGAATGGACCTCGCGG
This sequence comes from Paracoccus suum, assembly GCF_003324675.1. Taxonomy (NCBI): domain Bacteria; kingdom Pseudomonadati; phylum Pseudomonadota; class Alphaproteobacteria; order Rhodobacterales; family Paracoccaceae; genus Paracoccus; species Paracoccus suum. Next base: position 2,020,887 of record NZ_CP030918.1, on the reverse strand, counting down.
CTGGACAGCAGCGCCTGCAGGCGCGCGGCGCGGGGCGCGTCCGGCCCAGGCGCGGCGCCGGTCTCGCCCGTCGCGGCGACGATCTGGCCCGCCACGTCCTGCGGCGCCTCGGGCGGCAGGACGCCCTGCCAGCGGTTGGCCGCGATCCATCCGGGTGCTGGCATGCGTCCATGCGTCGCGTGCGACTCGCTGCGCACTGGGCGGGCGCCGGCAAGCTGACGGGTTACGCCGCCGGCGTCGGCAAGCGAGACCTCGACCGCGGGGGCAACGATGCCCTGCAAGGCTTTGCCCGCCGCGGCCCGGTCGGGTGCGCGCATCAGGCCCATCAGCGCGCTCATCGTGGTGTCGGTCGTGCTGAGCCCGGTCCAGGACAGCGCCGCAACATGACCGGCCGGCAGCACGCCCGCCAGTCCAAGATGGCCGGCCGGAATGATCGGGCCGTTCACGCTCTCGCGCAAGGTCAGGACCTGGTCGTCGTCGCCGCGCACGCGGATCACCTCGCGCCGGGTGTCGAAGGCGCGCCAGCCGTCGAGGTCGCGATAGCGTTCGGAATCGCCGGGCTGGACCTCTTCGACCAGCACGTCCTGGTCGTCGATCTGCGCGGGCGCGATGCCCCAGGCCAAGGTCGCGCTGCGGCCCGACAGGACGACCGGCACCCCCGGTATGGTCGCCCCGATCACCCCACCCGAGGCCAGCTCAAGCCGGGCGAGATAAAACAGCGAGGGCGCGGTCAGGCCGGTGTCGATCGCATCCGCCAGCAGTGCCCCACCGGCCGCCGTGCGTGCCGCGTCGGCGGCGAACACCGCGCCCGAAGCGGGCCGCTCGGCCGCAGGCGCGACAAAGCCCGCGCGCCAGTTAAACCAATCATCTTCAGGTGCCGGGGCGGTGCCGGGCGCGGCCAACCGTCCGCCGGGAAAAAGGCTGGCGTAGTCGGGCAAGTCCGCCTCGCCCGCCTGCGATACCACTTGCGGCCCGCGCCTCGGCAGGGCCAGCGACAGCCGTGCGCGCAGCACCTCGTTGCGCAGCGCGGCAGTGCTGCCGGAGGCGAGCAGCTTCAGGATCGCCAGCGAATCTGCCGCTTGCCAGTAGGCGATGTCCTCGGGATACAGAAAGAACTCGGGCGCGCCTCGACCGCGCGCCTCGCGGTTCACGATCTGGATCCACTGGTTGACCCCCTCGGCATAGGCGGTGAGGGCGGCGCGGGTGTAGTCGTCCTGCGCGGCCAGCGATTCCTTGGCCCGCCGGGCGAGGCCGAGGCGGCGCGCCAGATCGTCGGCGGCATAGGCGCGCGCGCCATAAAGCTCGGACAGACGCCCGTCGGCGGCACGGCGCAACACCGTCATCTGGAACAGGCGATCCTGGGCATGGGCCAGCCCCAACGCCAGGAACAGATCGGCATCGTTGCTGCCAAAGATATGCGGCACATTCTCGGTCGAGCGCACGATCTCGACCGGGGCGGCGAGGCCGGCAACGGTGTAGTCGGCGTTGTAATCGGGCAGCGAGCGGATCGAGAAATACCACACCAACCCGACCACCAGCACCGCCCCGGCAATCAGCACCACACTCAGCCGCACAAGCCAGCGAAACAACGTCAGCATTGATCGGCGGTCCTCGCGGTCGGCCTGCGGAGGCTTGGCTGGGGGCGATCGGCGCGGCGGTTGACCCGCCACGGCCGGGGTGGGATGTCTGCGAGCGTGTAGGGGATTGCCGCGCGCGTTTCAACGCGGCCGGTGCCCTCTGCGGCAAGCTGACAAAGGGGACTTGAATGGCAAGGCTGGCGTTTCTGGGACTTGGGGTCATGGGCGGGCCGATGGCCGGCCATCTGGCGCGCGCTGGTCATGAGGTGACGGTCTATAACCGCACCGCCCAAAAGGCAGACGCCTGGGCCACGGCCAATGGCGGCAGTGCCGCCCGCACCCCGCGTGAGGCTGCCGAAGGTGCCGAGGCGGTCCTCGCCTGCGTCGGCAACGACGACGACCTGCGCCAGATCTGCCTTGGCCCGGACGGCGCCTTTGCAGGCATGGCCCCGGGCAGCATCTTCATCGACCACACCACTGTCAGCGCCGCCGTCACGCGCGAGTTGGCAGCAGCGGCCGAGGCGGCGGGCATCGCCTATGTCGACGCCCCGGTCTCGGGCGGTCAGGCAGGCGCCGAGAATGGCGCGCTGTCCATCATGTGCGGGGGGTCGGAGGAGGACTTTGCCCGCGCCGAGCCCATCGTCGCCGCTTATGCCAAGATCTGCCGCCGCATGGGCCCCGTGGGCGCCGGCCAGCTGACCAAGATGGCCAACCAGATCGCCATCGCCGGGCTGGTACAGGCCCTCTCCGAATCGATGAACTTCGCCGCCCGCGCCGGCCTCGATACCGCCGCCGTGGTCGAGGTCATCAGCCAGGGCGCCGCGGGCAGTTGGCAGATGGTGAACCGTCACGCGACCATGGCCGCGGGCCAGTTCGAACATGGCTTTGCCGTGGACTGGATGCGCAAGGACCTGGCGATCTGCCTCGCCACCGCCGAACAGGTCGGGGCCAGCCTGCCGGTCACGGCGCTGGTCGACCAGTTCTACAAGGAAGTGCAGGGCATGGGCGGCGGCCGTTGGGACACGTCGGCTCTTGTCGCGCGGTTGACCCGGTGAGTGGGTCGGCCGGGCAGCGGGTTGGCGGGGCGATTGTCTACGCAAACGCCCTGCCCGCGCCGGATGAGACTAACATGCGCAACCTGTTCGCTGGGAATGGCTGGACCAATGCTTGGACCGACGGGGTCTATGATTTTGACCACTACCACCGCACGACGCATGAGGTGCTCGGCTGCATTCGCGGCACGGCCGTCCTCCGTCTCGGCGGGCCGGACGGCAGCGACGCGACCCTGCGCGCCGGCGATGTCGTGCTGATCCCGGCAGGCGTCGCCCATCGCCGGGCTCAGGCGAGCGGCGATTTCGCCGCGGTCGGTGCCTATCCGGGCGGGGCCGAGCCCGACCTGCAACGCGGGCCGGGCGAGGCGCTGGACCTGCCCCGGCCCAAGGCCGACCCGGTCCTGGGACCGGGCCGGGGTTTCTCAGCCTAGGGTGTCGATCAGGACGCGGCCGCGGCGGCAGTCAGGGCAGGCAGCCGGCGCTCGACCATCTCGGCAAACCAGCTCGAGCCGAACGGGATCGCGTCGTCGTCGAAGTTGTAGGCCGGATGGTGGACCATGGCGCTGTCGCCATTGCCAAGGAAGATGTAGGCGCCCGGGCGTTCCAGCAGCATGTAGCTGAAGTCCTCGCCGCCCATCATCGGGTGCATGTCGGTGATGACATCGCCCGCGACCGCGCGTGCCGCATCGGCAGCGTGGACCGTGGCCTCGGGGTGATTCTCGGTGACGGGATAGCCTTCGATGATCTTCAGATCGACCTCCACGCCCATGGCGGCGGCGGTGCCCTCGACCACGCGCCGCAAACCCTTGACCATGATGTCGCGCGACTTGCGATCGAGGCTGCGCACGGTGCCGGCCATCGTGACCTTTTCCGAGATCACGTTGCGCGCCGTGCTGTCCGTCTGCAGCGTGCAGATCGAGATCACGCCCTGGCTCAGCGGATCGACATTGCGTGCCACGATGGACTGGATGGCCACGATCATTTGCGCCGCAGCGACCAGCGGGTCGATGCAGTCATGCGGCTTTGCGGCATGACCGCCGCGGCCGGTGATGGTGATCGCAACCTCATCGGTGCCGGCCATCATCGCGCCCTCGCGGATGGCGAACTTGCCGGTGGGATAGCCGGGCATGTTGTGCATGCCGTAGAACTCATCGATGCCCCAGCGGGTGACCAGGCCATCGTCGATCATGGCCTTGCCCCCGGCGCCGCCCTCCTCCGCAGGCTGGAAGATGACGACGGCGGTGCCGTCGAAATTGCGCGTCTCGGCCAGATAGCGCGCCGCGCCCAGCAGCATGGCGGTGTGCCCGTCGTGGCCGCAGGCATGCATCGCGCCGGGCGTCTTGCTGGCATAGGGCAGTCCCGTCGCCTCGACGATCGGCAGCGCATCCATGTCGGCCCGCAGCCCGATCACCCGGCCGGAGGTGTCAGTGCGGCCGCGGATCACGCCGACAACGCCGGTCCGGCCGATACCCTCGACCACCTCGTCGCAACCAAAGCTGCGCAGCAACTCGGCAACGCGCGACGCCGTGCGATGCACCTCGTAGAGCAGTTCGGGGTTCTCGTGAAACTCGCGCCGCCAGGCCGTAATTTCGGGCAGCATTTCTGCAAAGCGGTTCTTGACGGGCATGGCGGTGACCTTTGCTGAAGAATTGCGCAACGCGACAGTGACGAGAACGCGCGCCGCCCGCAAGCCCCAGGCAAAATGCTTGCGGGATGAATTGAAACAGGTAAGCTCGACCGGCGGTAGCAAAGAATAAGTCCCGAAAAACGGGCAAAAACATGGCTATACGCGGGGGGAATGTGAATGGTGACAGGCCAGCGGCCTATCCTTTCGGTCGAAAGCCTTAACACTGCCTTTCGAACCCGGGGCGGCTATGTGCATGCCGTAAACGACGTCAGTTTTGACCTCCGACCGGGTGAGTTGTTAGGCGTGGTGGGCGAGTCGGGTTCGGGCAAATCAGTGACCATGATGTCCCTGATCTCGATCCTGCCCTCGCCCCCGGCGGAGAATCGGGGCGGCCGAGTGCTGTTCGAGGGGCGCGATCTGCTTAAGCTGTCGCCGCCCGAGTTGCGTCAGGTCCGCGGCGCCGGAATCGGCTTCATCTTCCAGGACCCGATGACCAGCCTGAACCCGGTGTTCACCATCGCCAACCAGTTGATGGAGCCGCTGCGCACCCACATGGGAATGTCGCGCGACGCCGCCCGCACCCGCGCCCGCGAGCTGCTGGAGCTGGTGGGCATCCCCGATGCCGCACGCCGGCTGGACGATTATCCGCACCAGTTCAGTGGCGGCATGCGCCAGCGGGTAATGATCGCCATCGCCCTCGCCTGCGATCCCAAGGTCCTGATCGCCGACGAGCCGACGACCGCGCTGGACGTCACCATCCAGGCCCAGATCATCGAGCTGGTGCGCGATTTGCGCCGCAAGCTGGGAATGGCGATCATCTGGATCACGCACGACCTGGGCGTGATCGCCGGCATCGCCGACCGGGTAATGGTGATGTATGGCGGCCAGATCGTCGAGATGGCCCCGGTTCGCGAGCTTTTCGCGCGCCCGCGCCATCCCTACACCCGTGCCCTTCTGCAGACCGTGCCGTCGGTCCGGGGCGAGCGCGCGGCAAAGCTGAACGTGATCCAGGGCCAGCCGCCAATCGTCCGGGACCGGCCGAAGGCCTGCAACTTCCGCTTTCGCTGCCCCTACCGGTTCGAGCGCTGCGACGCCGAGAACCCGCCCCGCTTCCCCGTCGGGCCGGCGCATGACGCCGCCTGCTTCTGGGATTTCGACCGCGATTCCCCGCGCCTCGAGGCGCGCGGCCTGCCGCGCGAGGCTGCCCATGCTTGACCGAACGGACGAGGCATTGACGCGCGCGCCGCTGGTGACTGTCTCCGGGCTGAAGATGTATTTCCCGATCACCACCGGCTTCCTGCGCCGCAAGATCGGCGACGTGAAGGCAGTGGACGACATCAGCTTTACCATCCGCGAGGGCGAGACGCTGGGGCTGGTCGGCGAATCGGGCTGCGGCAAGTCCACTTGCGGGCGCGCCGTGCTGCGCCTCTACGATCCGACCGCGGGCAGCATCAGCATTGCCGGCCAGGACGTGACGCAGGCCACGCCGGGGGCGCTGCGCCGGCTGCGACCGCTGATGCAGATGGTGTTTCAGGACCCGCAGGCCTCGCTAAACCCGCGCATGACCGTGGCCGATATCATCGGCGAGCCGCTGATCGAACATGCGCGCCTGACCCGCGACGAGCGCACCGCCCGCATCTACGAGCTGATGGACCAGGTCGGACTGAACCGCGATTTTGCCAACCGTTATCCGCATGAATTCTCCGGCGGGCAGCGACAGCGCATTGGCATCGCCCGCGCCCTTGCGCTGAACCCGCGGTTCATCGTCTGCGACGAGCCGATTGCCGCGCTGGACGTCTCCATCCAGGCGCAGGTGGTCAACCTGCTGGAGGAATTGCAGGACCGGCTGGGGCTGACTTACCTCTTTATCAGCCATGATTTGTCGATGGTGCGGCACATCGCCGACCGGGTAGCGGTGATGTACCTCGGCAAGATCGTCGAGCTGGCCGCCCGCGACGATCTCTACCTGCGTCCCATGCATCCCTACACCCAGGCGCTGCTTTCCGCGGTCCCCGAGCCGGACCCCGATGCCGAGGCGCAGCGCCGCCACGTGATCCTGAAAGGCGACGTCCCCTCGCCGGCGAACCCGCCCAAGGGCTGCAACTTCAGCACCCGTTGCCCGCGGGTCATGCCGATCTGCCGCGAGATCGAGCCGGCGTTCCTTGAGGAGCGCCCCGGCCAGTCCGTCGCCTGCCATCTTTATACCATGACCGCCGAACCCACGGCGGCAGAAGCAACTGCCCCGGCCACCGAGCCGGAACCTACCCAGGGAGATCGCATTTCATGACCATCAAGACTGCACTTCTGGGCGCCGCCGCCACAATGGCGCTGCTGCCCGCCGCCGCCATGGCCGAGCGGGGAATGGACGGGGATGTGAAGGTCCTCTATTCACAGGCGATCTCGACAATGAACCCCTACCTCTCGTCGGGGACCAAGGACACCGACGCCGCCAGCCTTGTGCTTGAACCCCTGGCCGGCTTCGATCCCAAGGGCGAAATCTTTCCGCGCCTCGCCGCCGAGATCCCGTCGCGGGACAACGGCGGCATCTCAGAGGACCTCAAAACGATCACCTGGAAGCTGAAGCCTGACCTGAAATGGTCGGACGGATCACCCGTCACCGCCGATGACGCGGTGTTCACCGCGCAGTATTGCATGGCGCCCGACGGCGGCTGTGCGCAGCTTGCGCGCTATGAGGGCGTCGAAAAGGTCGAAGCGGTCGATCCGCTGACCGTCAAGGTCACCTTTACCGAACCGAAGCCCAACCCGTTCACGATCTTTGTCAGCGCCACCGCGCCCATCCTGCAAAAGGCCCAGTTCGAGCCGTGCCTGGGTACGGCCGCATCGAGCTGCACCGACCAGAACTTCCGCCCGATCGGCACCGGACCTTTCATGGTCAAGGACTTCAAGACCAACGACGTGGTCCTGCTCGAAGCCAATCCCAACTATCGCGACCCGGCCAAGCCTGCCTTCGCGACGATGACGCTGAAAGGCGGGGGCGATGCCGCCGCGGCTGGCCGCGCCGTCATGGAAACGGGCGAGTTCGACTATGCCTGGAACACCCAGGTCAGCCCCGAGGTTCAGGAACAGATGAAGGCCGGCGGCAAGGGCGAGTTCGTCTCGGCCTACGGCACGCTGGTCGAGCGGATCGAGCTGAACATGACCGACCCGTCCTCGACCCTCGCCGAGGGCGAGCGTGCGACTGCCAAGCATCCGCACCCGATCCTGGGCGATCCCAAGGTGCGGGCGGCACTTTCGATGGCGCTGGACCGACAGCTGCTGGCCGAGCTTGGCTATGGCGAGGCCGGCAAGCCGACCTGCGATCTGGTGCCCGCACCCGAGGCCTATGCCGCGAACAACACGAGCTGCCTCCAGCAGGACGTGGAGGGTGCCAAGAAGCTGCTGGACGAGGCCGGCTGGACAGTCGGCGGCAGCGGCATCCGCGAAAAGGACGGCAAGCCGCTGAAGCTGCTGTTCCAGACCTCGGTCAACCCGGTGCGTCAGGACTTCCAGGCACTGGTCAAGCAGTGGTGGCAGGAAATCGGCGTCGATAGCGAGCTGAAGACCGTGGACGGCAGCGTCTTCTTTGGCGGCGATGCCGGCAGCCCGGACACGATGCAGAAGTTCTATTCGGACGTCGAGATGTACGCCAACAACTTTGACGGCACCGACCCCGAGCCCTACCTCGCCGAACGCACCTGCAACAAGGCGCCCGGTCCGGACAACCAGTGGCAAGGCCAGAACATCAACCGCTTCTGCGATCCCGCCTACGACGCGATGGTTGTCGAGTTGTCGCACACCTCGGACGAGGCTAAGCGCGGCGAGCTCGCCAAGAAGCTGAACAACATGCTGACGGTCGAGAGCAACTCGATGCTGCCGCTCGTCTCTCGCGCCCGCTTCTCGGCCAAGTCCAAGTCGCTGGGCGGGATCGACCTGAACGTCTGGGACAGCGAGTTGTGGAACGCCTCGGACTGGTTCCGCGTCAAGTAAACCTCCGCTGCGCCTGAGGAAAGGCGTCCGACCGCCCCTTCCGGCATCCCGCCGGGCGGGGCACCCCTGCCCCCAACCAGCCAGCCCCGAGGCCGCAACATGCTGAACTTCGCCCTGCGCCGGGTGCTGATGGCGATCCCCATGCTGATCTTCATCTCGATGGTGATCTTCCTGCTTCTCGAGCTGTCGCCCGGCGATCCGCTGGGTGATCTGCCAATGACCATCCCCCCCGAGGTGAAAGAGCGCATGCGCGAGGCGCTGGGCCTCGGGCAGGCCTGGTACATCCGCTATATCCTGTGGCTGAAACAGTTTTTCGTGGTCGAGCCGCTCTACTGGTTCGACCATCTGACCGGCACCCACTTCGCTGACGGAATGCAGCGCATCATCAGCTTCCAGTCGCGCAGCCCGGTGTTCGAAGTGATCGCCCAGCGCCTGCCGCAGACCCTGACCGTGGTCGGTCTCAGCTACCTGATCGGTGTGGCCATCGCGCTGCCGATCGGCATCCTGTCGGCCTACAAGCAGTATTCATGGTTCGACCAGCTCGGCACTTTCATCAGCATGGTCGGGTTTTCGCTGCCAACCTTCTTTACCGGGGTCGTCCTGATCGTCGTCTTTGCCGTCAAGCTGCACTGGTTTCCGTCGATCTACGACACCACGCTGGTCGTGCGCGACTGGGGCAGCTTCATGGCCCAGGTCCGGCAGATGGTGCTGCCGGTGACGGTGCTCGCGCTCTATAACGCCGCCCAGATCAGCCGCTTCATGCGCGCCTCGATGCTGGACAACCTTGGCCAGGATTACGTGCGCACCGCCCGCGCCAAGGGCATGTCCGAGCGGGTGGTCGTCCTCAAACATGTGCTGCGCAACAGCCTGATCCCGGTGGTCACGGTGATCGCGCTGGGCCTGCCCGGAGTCTTTGGCGGCGCCATCGTCACCGAGCAGGTGTTCAAGATCAATGGCCTCGGCCAGCTTCTCATCACCTCGATCTACGCGAACGACCTGCCGATGGTGCTGACGCTGACCTTCATCTTTGCCATCCTGATCGTCTTTTTCACCCTGATCGCGGACCTCCTTTACGGCGTCCTCGACCCGAGGATCCGCTATGAATGAGCCCCGCACGATGCACGAGGCGACGGCTCAGGTCCGCGCCCATGCCCTGGACGAGGCCGAGACGGTCGCAGCTTCGGCTGGCGGGGGCGCCGCAATCCTCCCCCCCGATGCGCCTGTCAGGCTGGCCCGGCCGCGCAGCCAGTGGCGCGACGTCTGGGACCAGTTTCGCCACCACAAGGGGGCGATGATCGCGCTGGTGATCTTTACGCTCATCGTGCTGTTCGTGCTGATCGGCCCCTCGCTGTGGCACATCGACGCGACGCATGTGGACATCCGCGCCCGCAACAAGGGGTTCAGCGCCGCGCATCCGCTGGGAACCGACCAACTGGGGCGCGACATGCTGGCCCGGTTGATGGTCGGCGGGCGCGTCTCGCTGGCAGTCGGACTGACGGCAATGCTGATTGCAATCACGCTGGGCGCGCTGATCGGCGTTCTGTCGGGGTTTTTCCGTCGCCTCGACGGGCCGCTGATGCGGGTGACCGAGTTGTTCCTGGCCCTGCCCCTGCTGCCCCTCCTGCTGCTGATGGTAACCCTGTTCCGCGAGCCGCTGTCCAAGCACTTCGGTCCGGCGCTCGGGATCTTTCTGCTGATCGTGACGGCCATTGGCGCGACCAGCTGGATGCAGGCCGCCCGCATCGTGCGTGGCGAGGTGCTGGGCGTGAAGGAGCGCGAGTTCGTGCTGGCCGCGCGCTCCATCGGTACGCCCAACGCACGGATCATCAGCCGCCATGTGCTGCCCAACGTCATGTCGCCGATCATGGTCGCGGGCGCCCTCGGCATCGCCTCGGCAATCATCACCGAGAGCGTGCTGTCGTTCCTCGGCCTAGGCTTTCCCCCCGACTTCCCGACCTGGGGACGCCTTCTCTACGACGCAGTCGACCAGATGCAGATGTATCCGTGGCGCGTGATCCTGCCCGGCATCTTCATCTCGCTGACGGTGCTCTGCGTGAACTACGTCGGCGACGGGCTACGCGACGCGCTTGACCCGCGCATCCGGGGCCGCTGAAGCTCAGCTTGACCTGGTTTCATTTGAAACTATCCTTTCCGCATCATCCGGCGGGAAGGATACCATGTCGCTCGACACCACGGCCGCCCCTCTGCGTCTGACGCAGGCGCCCAGCATCGACGGCACTGGCTACATGCCCGGCTTTGGCAATGATTTCGAGACCGAGGCTCTGCCCGGCGCCCTGCCGCAGGGCCAGAACAGCCCGCAAAAGGTCAGCCACGGACTTTATGCCGAGCAGCTGTCCGGCACCGCCTTTACCGCGCCGCGCGGCCAGAACGAGCGGACCTGGTGCTATCGCATCCGCCCCTCGGTCAAGCATGTCGGCCGCTTCACGCGGATCGAGATGCCGTACTGGCGCAGCGCCCCGCATATCCTGCCGGATGTGACCAGCCTTGGCCAATACCGCTGGGACCCGGTGCCCCATTCGGACGAGGCGCTGACTTGGGTGACCGGCATGCGCACGGTCACCACCGCGGGCGATGTGAACATCCAGTTGGGCATGGCGGCCCATGTCTACCTGGTCACCGCCTCGATGGAGGATGAATATTTTTACAGCGCCGACAGCGAGATGCTGGTCGTCCCGCAGGAAGGGCGACTGCGCTTCGCTACAGAGCTTGGCGTGATCGAGGTTGCCCCACAGGAAATCGCCATCCTGCCGCGCGGGCTGGTCTACCGGGTAGAGGTGCTGGACGGCCCGGCCCGCGGCTTTGTCTGCGAGAATTACGGGCAGAAGTTCGACCTGCCCGGCCGCGGCCCGATCGGCGCGAACTGCCTTGCCAACCCGCGCGACTTCAAATGCCCGGTTGCGGCCTTCGAGGACCGCGAGGCGCCCTCGCGCGTCATCATCAAATGGTGCGGCCAGTTCCACGAGACGCGGATTGATCACAGCCCGCTCGACATCGTCGCCTGGCACGGCAACTACTGCCCCTACAAATACGATCTGCGGACCTATTCGCCGGTCGGTGCGGTGCTGTTCGACCACCCCGACCCCTCGATCTTTACTGTCCTGACCGCCCCGTCGGGCCAGGAAGGCACGGCGAACATCGACTTCGTACTGTTCCGCGACCGCTGGATGGTGGCCGAGCACAGCTTTCGCCCGCCGTGGTATCATAAGAACATCATGTCCGAGATGATGGGCAACATTCACGGGGTTTATGACGCAAAGCCCAAGGGGTTCGTCCCCGGCGGGATGAGCCTGCACAACATGATGCTGCCGCACGGCCCCGACCGCGCCGCGTTCGAGCATGGCTCGACCGAGCCGATGGTCCCGGTCCGACAAACCAAGACGATGCAGTTCATGTTCGAGACCCGCTTTCCTCAGCATTTGACCGAATGGGCGGCCCGCACCATGCCGATGCAGGACGATTACGTCGATTGCTGGCGCAGCCTTCAGAAGAACTTCGACGGAACGCCGGGCGAGAAGTAAGGCGTGTGCCCTTAACGGGCTTGCCCTTCGACCCAGTCGATCAGCCGCGGCAGGCACACCCGGCGCAGGTCATAGTCCGACACGACCGTCTCGCGCGCGGCCGCGCCCAGACGCCCGGCCTCCGGGTCTGGGCCAAGGGCGCGGATTAGTGCTGCCGACCATGCTGGCACGTCAAAGAACGGCACCAGCCGGCCGTTGACGCCGTCGGAAATCAGTTCTCGAACCGGCTCGGTGTCGCTGGCGATAACCTGACAGCCGGCGGCCATCGCCTCGGTCATCGACCAACTGAGGACGAAGGGATAAGTCAGATAGGCATGCGCACGGCTGACCTGAAGCAGCTTGAGGTAGTCGTCATAGGGCACGCGGCCCGTGAAATGGACGCGGCTCATATCCAGCCGATCGCCGACCTCAGCCAGAAGACGCGACTTCCAGCTGCCGCCCTCGCGCGGGGCCGCGCCGTAGCTGACGCCTTCGGCACCGACCAGAACGACTTGCGCATTGGGCCGGGCGTCCATCACCTCCGGTAGCGCACGCATCAGGATGTGAAAGCCGCGATAGGGCTCGAGCGAGCGGCCGACATAGGTCAGCACCTCGTCGCCGGCGCGCAGCGTGGTGCCGTCCGCCAGCGTCAACCGGGACGCGGGATCGGGCCGGATGCGGTCGGTGTCGATGCCGTCATGAATGACGGTGATCTTGCCGCGCAACTCGGGCGGAAAGCTGCCCGCCTGGTATTGCGTCGGGGACAGCGCTGCGTCGGCCTGCACCATGGCCTGAATCAGATGCGCCGAGCGCGCCACCGCGCCGAGCCGCGCATCCTCGGTCCGGGGCGTCACCTCGGGGTCAAAGCCGACGTCATGGCCCCGCGTGCGGTAGAGGAGCTCGGCATAGATCGCGAGGCGCGCGTTGGGCCAGATTTCCTGCAGAAACAGCGTCTCGCCCCAGCCGGAATGGCCTATGATCAGGTCTGGCACATAGCCGTGGCGGTCACGCAGAACCCGCGCCGCGCGCGCCGCCTGCAATCCTCGCGCGGCATATTCGGCATAAACCTTGCCCGGCGGGGCCGAGACCGTGACCTCGGCCGGCGGCGCCTTGTAGCGGAACACCTGCACTGGCGAGGGGCGCTGGTTATGCTCGTCCGTCAGGGCGGCAACCTCGTGCCCGCGGGCCGACAGTGCGGGCGCGAGGTAGGGAAACTGGCCGGGAAAGTTCTGGTGGACGAACAGGATCTTCATGCGCGCCCTCGATCTGTCAGGCCCGGTCGGCGAAGGCGGCGGCCATCAGCGCGCGGGTGTAATCGGTCGCCGGATTTGCAAACAGCGCCTCGGCCGGACCGGCTTCGATCACGTCGCCGGCGCGCATCACCAGGATCTGGTGCGCCATCGCGCGGACCACGCGCAGATCGTGGCTGATGAACAGATAAGCGAGGCCGTATTTGCGCTGCAATTCGCGCAGCAGATCGACGATCTGGACCTGCACCGTCATGTCGAGGGCACTGGTCGGCTCGTCCAGCACGACCACCTTGGGCCGCAGGATCATGGCCCGGGCGATGGCGATCCGCTGGCGCTGCCCGCCCGAGAACTCGTGCGGGTAGCGATCCATGGTCTCGGGGTCGAGGCCGACTTCAGCCATGATCTCGGCCACCATCTCACGGCGGTTGCGCCCCGGCTCGACACCGTGAACGCCCAGACCCTCGCCGATGATCTGCTCGACCGTCATGCGCGGGCTGAGGCTGCCGAACGGGTCCTGGAACACGATCTGCATGTCGCGCCGCAGGTGCCGGAGTTGGCGCGTGCCCCAGTCGCTGATGTCCTGGCCGAGATAGAGGATCGGCCCTTCCGAGGCGATCAGGCGCATGATCGCCAGCGCCAGCGTGGTCTTGCCCGACCCGCTCTCGCCGACGATGCCCAGCGTCTCGCCAGCCCGGACCGACAGGGTCGCGTTGTTGACCGCCTTCACATGCCCGACCACGCGCCGCATCAGGCCGCGCTGGATCGGAAACCAGACCTTCAGATGCTTTGTGGCGACGATCTCCGGGGCGTTCTCGGTGACCCGGCCGGGTCGGCCCTTGGGTTCGGCCGCCAGCAGCTTGCGGGTATAGGGGTGCCGGGGGTTCGCGAAAATCTCGGCGGTTGGTCCCTGCTCCACGATCAGGCCGCCCTGCATGACGCAGATCCGGTCGGCGATGCGGCGCACGATGCCGAGGTCATGGCTGATGAACAGCATCGACAGCCCCTCGCCCCGCTTGAGGTCGGCGAGCAGTTCGAGAATCTGTGCCTGGATGGTGACGTCCAGCGCGGTCGTCGGCTCGTCCGCGATCAGCAGTTCCGGACCGTTCGCCAGCGCCATGGCGATCATCACCCGCTGCCGCTGGCCGCCCGATAGCTGGTGCGGGTAATCGGCAAGCCGCGTTTCGGGATCGCGGATGCCGACCTTGGTCAGCAACTCGACGATCCGCACCCGGGCGGCCGCGCCGCGCAGTTCTTGATGCAGCGCCAAACTTTCGCCGAGCTGCTTTTCGATGGTGTGCAGCGGGTTCAGCGAGGTCATCGGCTCTTGAAAGATAAAGCTGATGTCGTTGCCACGAATGGCGCGCAGGATGCTGTCGGGCGCGCCGATCAACTCGCGGCCCTCATAACGGATCGAGCCGCCCGTCTCGGCCGCATCGCCCAGCAGGCGCACGGTCGAAAGCGCGGTCACCGACTTGCCCGAACCGCTCTCGCCCACCAAGGCGACCGTCTCGCCACGGTTCACGGTAAAGCTGACGCCGCGCACGGCGGCCGACAGCCGCCCCTCGCTGCGAAAGGCGACGGTCAGATCGCGCACCTCCAGCACCGCCTCGCCGGCCGGCGTTGCGGGCGCGGGAATGGGCGGCACTTCCGGCAGGATCTGACCCGGGGGCGGCTCATCGGTCGGGGTGGCCGGGACCGCAGCGGCCTCGCCGGGCGCCGGGATCACCGGGCGAACGTCGGTTGCGTCCGGCATCGGGTCCTTCGGGCCGCTCATTTAAAGGTCTTTCGCGGGTCGAAGGCGTCGCGGATGCCCTCGAACACGAAAACCAGCAGAGACAGCATGATGGCAAAGGTGAAGAAGGCAGTGAACCCCAGCCACGGCGCCTGCAGGTTCTGCTTGGCCTGCAGCGCAAGCTCGCCCAGCGAGGGGGCGGACGCGGGCAGGCCGTAGCCGAGGTAGTCGAGCGCGGCGAGGCCGCTGATCGTGCCGGTGACGACGAACGGCAGCATGGTCAGCGTCGCAACCATGGCGTTGGGGAGGATGTGGCGGAACATGATCACCCGGTCCCCGACCCCGAGGGCGCGCGCGGCCCGGACATATTCAAAGTTGCGGGCACGCAGGAACTCTGCCCGCACCACCCCGGTCAGGGCCGGCCAGCCGAACAGGATGGTCACGAACACCAGCAGCCAGAACGACCGCCCGAGGATCGCGAACAGGATGATAATCACGTAGAGCGAGGGCGTGCTGCCCCAGATCTCCAGCAGGCGCTGGAAGATCAGGTCGGTGCGGCCGCCAAAGTAGCCCTGCACCGCGCCCGCGGCGATGCCGATGGTCGAGGCGATAACTGTCACGATCAGCGTGAACAGGATCGAGGTACGGAACCCATAAATCACGCGCGCCGCAACATCCCGCGCGGTATCGTCGGTGCCCAGCCAGTGGGCGGCGTCCGGGGCCGAGGGCGCGGTCCCCACGTCGTTGATGGTGCGATAGTTGTAAGGAATGACCGGCCAGATCATCCAGCCTTTCTGCACTGCCTCGCCGCTGACCTTGCCGGTGGCGCGCGCCTCGGCCATGACCCCTTCGGGATCGTCCCAGCACTCCTCGCGACCGCCGGTCACGATCAGGCACTGGACCGACTCGTCGCGGTAGATCGCCTCGGTCCCGAAATCGCCGCCGAAGGTCTTTTCCGAGTAAAAGCGGTAGACCGGGAAATAATAGCTGCCCTTGAAATTGACGAGGATCGGTTTGTCGTTGGCGATCACCTCGGCGAACATCGCCAGCACGAACAGCAGGGCAAAGATCACCATCGACCAGAAGGCGCGCTTGTTGCGACGAAAGTTGCGCCAGCGGCGCTGGTTGAGGGCTGAAAGGCTCATCCCGCGCGCCTTTCAAAGTCGATGCGCGGATCGACAAGCGCGTAAGTCAGGTCCGAGAGGATCCCAACCAGCAGGCCCATCAGGCCAAAGACATAAAGCGTGCCGAAGATCACCGGGTAATCGCGCTGGACCGCGGCCTCGAACCCAAGCCGGCCGAGCCCGTCGAGCGAGAAGATGGTCTCGATCAGGATCGAGCTGCCAAAGAACACGCCAAGGAACATCGCGGGAAAGCCCGCGATGACGATCAGCATGGCATTGCGGAAGACATGCCCGTAAAGAACGCGACGCTCGCTCAGACCCTTGGCGCGGGCCGTGATGACGTACTGCTTGTTGATCTCGTCCAGAAAGCTGTTCTTGGTCAGCAAGGTCAGCGTCGCGAAACTGGCTATGCTTGAGGCGATCACCGGCAAGGTGATGTGCCACAGATAGTCTTTTACTTTCCCAAAGGTCGACAGGGCCTCGAAATTGTCAGAGGTAAGGCCGCGCAACGGAAATATTTTCCAATAGCTCCCCCCGCGAACAAAACCATCAACAAGACGGCGAACAGGAAGCCGGGGATGGCATAGCCGATGATGATCGCGCTGCTGGTCCATGTGTCAAAGGCGGTCCCGTCGCGAACCGCCTTGCGGATGCCGAGCGGGATCGAGATCAGATAGGCCAGCAAGGTGGACCACAGCCCCAGCGTGATGCTGACCGGCATCTTTTCCAGAACCAGATCGACCACGCTGATCGAGCGGAACCAGCTGGTGCCGAAATCGAACCGCAGGTAATTTCCGAGCATGGTGAGGAACCGCTCGGCGGGCGGTTTATCAAAGCCGAACTCTTTTTCCAGTTGGGCGATGAACTCGGGCGAGAGGCCCCTGGCGCCGGCATAACCCTCGCTGCCGCCGCTGGCCTGCCCGGCGCCCGCGTCGCCGCCGCCGGCGATGTTGCGGAACACGTCGCCCTCGCCCTGCACGCGGGCTGCGATCTGTTCGATTGGCCCGCCCGGGACGAACTGGGTCAGCGTGAAATTGACCAGCATGATGCCGATCAGCGTCGGCACGATCAGCAGCAAGCGCCGCAGGATATAGGCTGCCATCCCCGCCCCGTTCCGGCCGTTCGGCGCGCGCCTAGCGCAGCGCCCCGGCCTGTTTCAGCTTGGCGGCTTTATCGGCGTCGAACCACCAGAAATCAAGCTCGCCAAGGGAATAGGGCGGCAGCGCATCGGGGTGACCGTACTGGTCCCAATAGGCAACGGTATGCTCGGCCTTGTACCATTGCGGCACCCAGAACCGCAGCGCGCGCAGCGCGCGGTCAAGTGCGCGAACGCGGACCGCCATCTCGTCATGGGTGGCTGCGCCTTCGACCAGCGAAATCAGCTTGTCGATAGCAGGGTTGGCCAGACCCATCGCGTTGAACACGTCGCCCACGTTGGCCGAGCCGAAATACTGCTGCAACCCTGCGCCCGGGATCAGTTCCTGACCCAGTTGGGCATTCGACAGGTCGAAATCATGGCCACGGTTGCGGTCCTCGTACTGAGCATCGTCGACGCGGGTGTGGACCGCATCAATGCCGGCCGCGCGCAGGTTCTCGACAAAGGGATTGATGACCCGGTCAAAGGTCTGGCTGTCGTTCAGAATCTCGACCTTCAGGGTGCGGCCGTCCTTGCGCCGCAGCCCGTCGCTGCCGGTCGCCCAGCCGGCCTCGTCCAGCAGCGCAGCGGCCTGCCGCAGGTTGCGACGGTCGAGCTGGCGGGCGCCGCTGGTCGGCGGCAGGACGGCCTCGGCGTCGAGGATGCCGGGCGGAAGGTCGGCGGCCAGCGGCTCCAGGATCGCGCGCTCCTCCGGCGAGGGCTTGCCTGTGGCGGCCAGGTCGCTGTTGTCCCAGAAACTTTTGGTGCGGGTGTAGAGTCCGTAGAACAAGCTCTCGTTGGCCCATTCAAAGTTGAACATCAGGCCGATTGCCTCGCGCACGCGAATGTCGCCGAAATCGGGCCGGCGCAGGTTGATCGCCCAAGCCTGACCGCTGGAGACATTGCCGTTGGGAAGCGTGTCGCGCCGCACCCAGCCCGACTTGAAGGCCGGAAAATCATAGCGTGTGGCCCAGATGATGCTGCTGGCCTCGTTGCGAAAGGTGTATTCGCCCGCCTTGAACGCCTCGAATGCGCTGTCGTAATCGCCGAAATACTCGACGCGGATGCGGTCAAAGTTGTTGCGGCCGATATTGATCGGCAGCTTTTCACCCCAGTAATCCGGGTTGCGCTTCCAGACGATGCTGCGGCCGGTATCGGCGCGGTCGAACATGTAGGGGCCAGAGCCGACGAAGGGAATGTTCGAGCTTTCGCCGATGTCGCGCTTGTTCTTTTCGAAATCGGCCTGCGAAAAGATCGGCAGGCTGCCGGCGCCCTGGATCACGTCGCGCCGCGGGTAGTCAGGCTTGAAGGTAAAGCGGATTCGTCGGTCGTCCAGCAACTCGGCCGAGGCAATCTGCTGGGCGATCACGGTACGAAAGCTGGACAGGCCCTTGTCACGCAACTGCTCGTAGCTGAACAGCACGTCCTTGGCGGTCAGCGGCCTTCCATCCGAAAAGCGCACGTCGGGGCGAAGGGTAAAGATCACCCAATCCCGGCTGGCCGGGTATTCCAGCGTCTCGCAAATCAGGCAGTAGGCGGCGCCGACCTCGTCCGCGGTGCCGGTCAGCAGGCTTTCCAGCGGGGCGTTGGACATCGCGGCCGCACGGCCCTTGATGGTATAGGGGTTGTAGCTGTCAAAGCCGCCGGCGGCCCATTCGCTGATCTCGCCGCCCTTGGGGGCCGACGGATTGACATATGCCAGATGGGCAAAGTCGGCCGGCAGCTTCAGATCGCCAAAGACCGAGATGCCGTGCGCGGTGATGGTTTGCGGCGTATCCTGCGCCTGCAGTGGCTGGCCGAAGGCCATCAGCAACGCCAGCGGCGCGAGGCGGTGCAGGGCGCGAAGGGGCATCGGTCGGATGGAAATCATGGCGGCTCCGTCATCGCCGGGGACCGGCATCTGCGGGCCGCAGGCTAGGACGGGGCGGCCGTGGCGGGCAACCCGCGATTTCGTGAGCCGGACAGCGGAACGCCCGCCTTTTCAGGCGGGCGTCCGGTCGAACTGGTAAGGCGCGGGACTCAGCCGCCGTGCTGCTGCAGGAAGGCGATCAGATCGGCGCGGTCCTGGGGCTTGGGCAGGCCGGCAAAGGCCATCTTGGTGCCGGGAACGACGCCCTTGGGGTTGGTCAGGAATTCCTGCAGGGCTTCGGGCGTCCAGGTCGGCGCCTCGCCCGCATGGGCCTTCATCGCGTCATCGTAGTTAAAGCCGGCGACGCTGGCGACAGCGCGGCCAACCACGCCGTTCAGGTGCGGACCGGTGCCGTCCTTGCCTTCGACGCTGTGGCAGGTCTTGCACTTGCCGAACACCTTCTCGCCCTTGGCCGCATCGGCCGAGGCCATGAGCGCGCCGAAATCGATCTGCTCGGCCGGGGCGCCACCAGCAGGCGCGGCCTCCTCGACGGCGATGGTATAGGCTTGCGCGGGGGCCTCGCCCTCGGCGTGATGCTCGGGTCCGCCGACATGGTAGATGGACGAGGCGGCCCAGCTGACGAGCAGCAGCACCAGCAGCGATCCGATCAGCGCGCCCGCCGTCTTGGTAATGGTCATCGTGTTAAACATGCGGCGAGATCCCCGGCGATTGGGCATGGAGTGTCGCCGGCGTGCATACATGCTTTCGCTTTGTCGGTTCAAGCTGTAGTTAGGCACCCGCCGCCAACCCGTCGCGGCAGGGTGCCGCATGCGCCGCACTGCGCCGGGCCGGGGCTGATCGACTGCCGCCGGAAACGGCCGCGCCCCATGCCCAGACCCCCTGCCCGGGACGCCCACAGGACCCACCATGAAGCCCACCAATTGCATCGCCTTCCAAGGCGAACCCGGTGCCTACAGCCACCAAGCCTGCCGCCAGGCCCGCCCGGACATGGAAGCCCTGCCCTGCCCGACCTTCGAGGAGACGGTCGAGGCCTGCCGGTCGGGCGCGGCGGACCTGGCCATGCTGCCGGTCGAGAATTCGACCTATGGCCGCGTCGCAGACATCCACCACCTGCTGCCCGAAAGCGGCCTTCACATCCTCGACGAGACGTTCGTGCGCGTTCACATCAGCCTGCTGGGCGTGCCCGGCGCGCGGCTGCAGGATGTGCGCGAGGCCATGAGCCATACCGTCCTGCTGGGCCAGTGCCGGGGCTTTCTGCGCCAGCACGGGATTCGCACCGTGACGGCGGCGGACACCGCTGGCTCTGCCCTCGCCGTCGCCGAGGCGCGCGATCCGCAGCGCGCGGCGCTCGCCTCGCCCCTCGCCGGCGAGATTTACGGGCTGACCCCGCTGGCCGAGCAGATCGAGGATCGGGGCAACAACACCACTCGCTTCCTGATCATGGGCCGGACCCCGGACCGTACGCCGCGCAGCAATGCCTCAGGCGGCACGCAGATGATGACCAGCTTTGTCTTCCGCGTGCGCAACATTCCCGCGGCGCTTTACAAGGCGATGGGCGGCTTCGCGACCAACGGGGTGAACATGACCAAGCTGGAAAGCTACATGGTCGACGGCGTGTTCACCGCGACCCAGTTCTACGCCGATGTCGAGGGGCATCCGGACGAGCCGGCGCTCGCCCGCGCGCTGGAGGAGCTGACCTACTTCACCAGCAGCCTGACCATCCTCGGTGTCTATCCCGCCGATCCGTTGCGCGCGTCGCAGGCAGTCGCCGGGACATAACGCCGGCGACGCCCGTCAGCGACGCCCGCCAGCCGCGCGGGCGGTTTTTGGCGGGACGATCAGGCCCGCGTCGATCAGCGTCTGCGGTCCTTCGTATTGCAGCGAACCCGGATAACGGAAGCTGCGGTTCGCCGGGTCCTCGAGGATCTCGGCATAGACCCGGTATTCGCGCGCGCCCTCGTAATGCTGGTTGCGGCGCACCTCTTCCATGGCTCGGGCGTGGAAATCGGGCAGGAACTTGAAATGCAGCAGCGCTCCGGTTTCCGACGACACCCGGCAAGGCGTCATCTCATGGGTCGAGGACAGATAGTGAAACCCCTCGTTCCAGCGGGCCAGCGGCGCCTTTTGCATCGACAGGTGCGGCAGGCGTGGATCATGGCGGTCGTTCCAGAACCGGCGGATGCGCACGCCCCCTGACACCGTGGTGTCGGGGAAGCTGGCCGTGCGGTCGAACCAGTAGCCGGTGCCGTCGAACAGCGGGAAGTTCTCGATCAGCGAATCGCCGGGCTGGAAATCCACCTGATCCAGCGCGCCATCGGCATACATGTCTATCATCGGCGCCAAGAACGCCTCATCCCCGCCCGCATCGAGGCGGCGCACGAGATCGTTGATCGCGCCCGGCTGGTCCGAGCCGGCAAACACCAGCACCTCGTCCGCATCGACCGTCAGCACCCAGCGATCGCGGAAATAGGTCTCGCACACTTCGTTGTGCCATTTCACGCCATAGCGAGAGTCGCGGTAGTTTTCGTCGGTCTGCAGCACGAATACGTCGGGCTGCGCGGTGAAGTAGGCGACAGTCTGGTCGTCGGACATGTTATCGACCAGCACGAACTGGGCGATGCCCAGGTCTCGGTAGTACTGGTGCAACCACTTGAGGCGGCCGAACTCGTTGCGGGCGACGATCACGCAGGCAACTTCGTCCAGATCGATGCCGGGCGTGCCATTCAGCTTGGTGAACACCGTCGGCGCAGCGGTCAGGGGCGCCATCTCGGGATCGTTGGCCAGCATGTCTGCGACGGCAGTGCGGACCTGGTCCGGATCGCCGGTGCGATAGGCCAGTTGCATCAGCAAGCGGCGATAGCTCCACTCGTGCAGCCGCCAGCCTGCGCGGCCGCGATGGATCATCTCGGCCGTGTCCTTGGTCTGGCCGGCGCCGATCCGGGCCATCATCCAGTGCTCATAGCTGAAATTGGTCAGGTTCTCGTTGCCGACCAGATCGACCGTCGCCAGCACGCCTGGCCAATCGCGGCGAACCGCACGGTAATGGGTCAACGCCTCGCCAAAAGCCGCGAGGGAAGCGCCGCGCGGCAGGTCGTCCGGCAACAGCGACTCCGGCGGGATGCCGGCAAAGCGGGTGTCGGCCGGGTCGAACACCGAGGCCGCAATCTCGGCCGTGCGCAGCGCCAGCAGTGTCAACGGCGGGGCGTTCTCGACCGGGGCCGCGACCAGCTTGCGGACCTCATCGAAATAGCGGCGCCGGACAAGCATCGCGACGAGGCCGGCCAACACGTCGCCGTCGCGCAGCAACCCGCTGCGCTCAAGCTGGCTGACCATCCGCCGGACGTGATCGCCCTTGGGATCGATCAGATCGAGGTTCGAGGCGACCTCGAAGAAGGGCAATTGCTGCCGAGCCGCGCATTGCAGCGCAAGCTGGGCAAAGGTCGCGGGCGAAGGACAGAGGCGGTGCACCCCGCGCACTGCGACTGCGGCCGAGGGAGTCGAGGCGCGCTGCACCATCTCCGCCAGGACCGCGTCGGGCAGGCACCAGATCAGGTCGACGGGGGCGTCGCTGTCGTCCGAATCGGCAGCTTTTGGAACGGAGGGGATGCTGTCGATCACCGGCACGCCCGCGACCGAAAGCATGCCGACGATAGTCGTGATCATCGCCGGCAGGTCAGGCTGCGGCGCGTCCAACAGACGCCGGCTGTCCGGGCCGGCAAGGCGCACGAAGCCGGGCGACATCAGATCGGCGAGCACAGCCGGCGACAAGCGCAACGCAATTGGACGGCCTGCCTCGGTCACCGTCTCGATCCCGCTCAGCGGATGGCGGAACGCGTCGGCCACGGTGTGGGCCAAGTCCTCGCCGGTCAGCGCGCAGAGCACGAGATCGTCGGCGCAATTCTCATCCGCCTGGCTGGCGAGGGTCAGCAGCATCTGCCGCACCGACTGCGGGAACCCGCGGCTGAGCGGCATGTGACGCAGCCCGGCTGCAAACAGCGCGTGCTGCGGCATGGCCGGCGGCGTCACCACCAGCGGGTGGCGTGTCGGGCGCGCCAACTGCAACTGCGTGGCGCCGCCAGGATCGACTTCGAACGGCAGGCGGGCGCTGGCGTTGCGCGCCGCCCGCAACTGCGGTCCCACCTTCCAGCCGCTGGGTGCCCGCCAGTCAGCCAGTGCCAGGAAAGCGGGGTCGACCGTGACCATGCCGGCCACCGCGCGCAGGCTCGGCCGGCCGCGGAACCGCGCGGGCAGCATCATGCCCCAGCGGGTGCCGGGCTGGACCACCATGTCGAAACCGAGCGGCATGTAGACGTTGTCGCTGTCCTCAAGCAGGTATCCCGCGGCGATGCTGCTGAGGTCGGCCGCCGTCCATTCCCCCGAGACCACCATCACGTTGCTCGTCTCGACCGCAGCGATCGCTGCGTCGATGCTGCGATCGATTGCGTCCTCGCCCTCGGCGGCGGGGTCCAAGACCACGACCTGTGCGAAATGGGCGTCCAGTTGTACCGCCTCGCGACGGTTGTCATTCATGCTGGCGGCTGACGACAGCATGATCAACGTGGCGCCCGGCAGGGCGTCGTCCGCCTCGGGCGCGGTCTGGGCGATGCGGTCGGCGAGCGCGAGCTGCGCCGCGACCTCGGTGCCGATCTGCAGGCTGAAAGCGCGCAAATCGCAGTTGGTCTTGAGGATGCGCATGTTGTGGGCGACGGTTTCGGGGCCCATCGCGCGGGAGGGATCGCACGACAGCAGGACGCGCTCGCCTGAGACAATCTCCAGTTCGACAGCGCCGATGCGCAGCTCGAACGGGCCTGGCACCCGGCCCTCGGGCAGGTCGACCGAAATCTCCGGTCCCCATTCACCGGAGGCCTCGAAGCGGCTGATGACGAGGCGCGTGCTACCCTTTGCGCTGCGCCGGTCGGTCCGGCACATGATCGCCAGCAGGCAGCGGCCGGCCTCGTCCTCGAAATAAATCTCGCGCGTGGACGAGAGGGGGGCATCCACGCTGATCCGCAGCTGCTCGGCGGGCGGTAGGAGGCATTTCTGCATGGATCATCCCAGTCGTTCGGCGGCCGTCAGGCGACCGCGCAGGGTTCAAGCAGGCACCCGCGGCGGCAGGCAGTCGGTTTCGGCTCAGTAGTGTTCCGGCGGGCATGGCGCGCGGACCACAGTGCGGTTACGCACAGTCCGTCCCGCCGGCAACCGGGCAAGGTCAGCCGTCCCTGGCCATCGCTGCGGCCACTGCCTCGCGCGCTTCGGCGAGGTTGGGAACGGCAGCGTAGATGGCAGCGGTATTCTGTCCCTTTTCGCGCAGGGCAATCATCAACTGCGTCTCGAAATCCTCGGCATCGTCGGGGACGATCTCCAGCGCCGCGCACAAGGCACGCACGCGCTCGCGCCCCGCCTCGGGGTCGGCATAGATGTCCTCGAAGGCGATGCGGATCGGCGAAATCCCCAGCCGCGTGAAGTTGGCCTCCACCTCGCGGGTCATGCGGCGGCAAGCCCTCTGGTGACCGAGCAACAGCTCGACATCGAGCGGCGGCAGCTGGACCTTGCCGTCGTTCACGGCCTGATAACGATCCGTGGCGCCATGCTTGCCCCAGACGCCGGTGATCTTTGCCAGTTCGAGCGACAGCAAACGGCCGGCCTCGTCGTTGCGAGTCAGCACGATGTGCCGGTAGCCAAGCTTGTTCGTCAGTTGCATGAGGATGCGATTGAAGTCGGTGCTGGCAAGCTCGTAGCAGTGCTTGATCGACGGCCCCGCGGCCAGCACTTCGCGCAGCTGGGCCTTGAGGGTAGGTACGTCCTTGGTCGCGCTAAAATTCCTGGCGATCGGACCAAGTTCGCGATCGAAGTTGAACGGCTCATGCTCGAGCTTGGGCCGGTCGCTGAATGCCATCAGCAGATTGGTCAAAGTCGTGCCGCCCGTGCGACGCATAGTCCAGATGATGAACGGCAAGCTCATGACGCGGAGGTCCGATGTTGGGGCTGCCCCCAACTAGCAAGCCGCGCAATCCGCCTCAACCCTTGGCGCGAGTATGCCACCAACATCAAGGCACTGCGAGCAGGCACTGACGCGCGCGACGGTGCCTGCTCGCGATCTAATGGGCGCCTGAATAGAGGAGAATTCCAGACGTCACCTGTGTTTTCCTCGTTGGCGCGCACGCCGCGTCTTGACGGTGTCAAATGTGATCGCCGCGCCAGCCTGCATAAGTGCGTGCGCCAGCATTTCGGCGCCGACGGTGATATTTTCCGGCCGCGGGCTGACGGGGGCAGCGAAGTGCGCGGCAACCTTTGCCCGGTCCTCCGCGGGGACGTGTTCTTGGATGAACTTAGCGTTGCTCTCAGCGAAGAAATCCATGATCTCGCGGCGCGTCTCGGGTCCGAAGGCGCTCGCCTTTTCTCCGACCTCTTGGTTGCCCATGCGGCGGATGTTGCGAATGATCGGGTCCACCTCGTAGCCGCCCCCTATCAGCAGGTTCAGCGCCAGTTGCAGTCCGATGCTGGAGCCCGTCGGGCTGACGTTGCCTTCGAGGATGTCCTCCGGGCGCAGGGCATCGTCGATACCCGCGATTTTGCAGAAATCGCGCACGACATCTCCTTCCGCCAGCAATGCTCGCGAAAAACACCGCGGCACAATTTGCGCTTGTGGCAACGCCTTTTGCACAACCGATTGAAAGAATGGGTAGTCCAGCGCCTCGCCGAATTTCATGTAAGGCGCCGGGTCCGGTCGGGACACCGCCGCCTTGCCCTTCACGGTCTGAATAATCCGGCTTTCGATCGCATCGTCCTGCCGTCGATAATACCACACGACCGTGATGTCCCAGCCATTGGCCACCTCGCCCATACGGCTGAGCATATGTTCGACCAGCGGTGGGTCCATGTGGCTGATGCGACCGCCCGAGATTCCCTCGCAACTGATGATTACATGCTTGCAGCCCGAGGCTTCGATTTCCTCCAGTAAGGGCGCAGAGTCGAACGAGTCCGGCCGGTCTTTGTGCAACTCACGCTTAAGACCCTTGATCAGCCCCCCGTGTTGCCACGTGCGGCAGCCAGTTTCGGGATAAAGGATGCCGTGATTGATCAAACGGGCACGATTATGATCGAGCGTCTTCTGAATCGAAGTGCTGCCAGTCTTGTACTGGCCTATGTGCAAAATGAGTTTCTTCATGCCCGCTCCCGACGGCGAAGTAAAATATATTGGGCGCGCAGGAGTGCGGTCAGTGCCACCAACCTGCGACATGTACGCTTCGACGCCATAATGGGCTACGTCGAGTATAAACTGCATTTACGGTTAATATCTGAACGCGCGAATGCCCGATCTTCAAGGAGAACGTCGCAACATGATCTTTTTACCCGCTCAGGGTGAAATTGGATTCTGTTTTGCAATTAAACAGAAGGCGGGTATTTCGCAGCTATGCCACCGACAGTGTCATGATTCTGCTATACATCCGCACTAGCCGGTGCGCATGAAGCGCCTTTTCAGGAGTCCAAGATGACCTTCAGACTGATGACGACCGCCGCACTGGCCGCCCTGCTTGCGGCCCAGACCGTGCAGGCGCAGGGCGTCGATATGCCCGCGCTGGAAGCTGCCGCCGTCAAGGAGGGGATGCTGACCACCATCGCCCTGCCCCATGACTGGTGCAACTACGGTGCCAACATCGAGGGCTTCAAAGCCAAATATCCCGGCATCAAGATCAACGAGTTGAACCCCGACGGCAGCTCGGCCGACGAGCTGGAGGCGATCCGCGCCAACAAGGGCAACACTGGCCCGCAGGCGCCGGACGTCATCGACGTCGGCCTCGCCTTCGGCCCGCAGGCCAAGACCGAGGGACTGACCCAGCCTTACAAGGTCGCGACCTGGGACAGCATCCCGGCCGAGATCAAGGACGCCGACGGCCACTGGTTCGGCGACTACTACGGCGTGATGGCGTTCGGCGTGAACACCGACATCGTCAAGGAAGTCCCCAAGAGCTGGGCCGACCTGCTGAAGTCCGACTACAAGAACGCCTTCGCCCTGACCGGCGATCCGCGCGCCTCGAATCAGGCGATTCTCGCGACGCTGTCGGCCGGCATGTCGCGCGGCGGAGAGCCGGGCGAAGCCTCGGGCACCAAGGGCCTCGAGTACTTTGCCGAGCTGAACAAGGCCGGCAACTTCGTTCCGGTCACCGCCAAGGCGGGCACGATTGCCCAGGGCGCGACGCCGATCGTGGCCGCATGGGACTACAACCTGCTGTCGTGGCGTGACCAGTTGGCCGGCAACCCGCCGATGGAGGTCGTGATTCCCTCGGACGGCGTGCTCGCTGGCGTCTATGTCCAGGCGATCAGCGCCCATGCGCCGCACCCGAACGCGGCCAAGCTGTGGATGGAGTACCTCTATTCGGACGAGGGCCAGATCAACTGGCTCAAGGGCTACTGCCACCCGGCCCGTTTCAACGACCTGACCGCCAAGGGACTGGTTCCGCAGGACATCCTGGACAAGATGCCGCCGGCCGACGCCTATGCCAAGGCGGTGTTCCCGAGCCTCGAGGCCCAGGAAGGCAACAAGAAGGTCGTGACCGAGAACTGGGACAAGGTGGTTGGCGCCACCGTCGCCGAATGATCTTGGACTGACGCGCCGGGCATGGTCCGACGCGGCTGAAGTACGACTCGGCGGCGGGCGATCCCCGCCGCCGGATTCCGGTGCAGGTGAGATCGGCCCCTGAGCCGAACACGGCGGATCCCACCGCGCCTCCGTGCACCCGCCACCGCTGCCATCCAGCATGACCACCCGTATGCGAGCCGTTCCAGAGGCTTCAAAACGCCGATCCCGATCGCCGCCGCCGCCAACACCTTGATTTGGGCGCGCCAAGGCCGCAGACCGCTGCAAGCCCGAATCCGGGCATCACGACCCCGAGGCCCCATGATTTTCCTCGCAGTCCCGCTGCCCCGCCCATGACCCGGGCTCCGATCCAGCCACAAAGGCGACGCGCGCAGCCCCGGCTTTCGGTCTGGCTGGGCCTTGCCCCATTCGCAATTTTTGCCCTGCTGTTTCTGATCCTGCCGACGCTCAGTGTCGTCGTGGGCGCGTTCCGGGACAGCCAGGGCGGCTTTACCCTCGATAACGTTGCCGGCCTCGGGCAGGAGCGTATTCGCCATGCACTCTGGCTATCGGTCCGCCTCAGCCTGGCAACCGCGATCATCGGCTGCGTCGCGGGCTTCGCCATCGCCGCGGTCGTCACGCGCGGCGGGCTGCCCCGAGGGCTGCGCGGCCCGCTGATGAGCTTTTCTGGCGTCGCCGCAAACTTTGCCGGGGTGCCGCTGGCCTTTGCCTTTATCGCCACCCTCGGACGGCTCGGCTTTGTCACCGTGCTGCTGCGCGACTGGCTCGGCTTCAACCTCTACGCCACCGGCTTCAACCTGCTGTCCTTCTGGGGGCTGGTGCTGACCTACCTTTATTTCCAGATCCCGCTGATGGTGCTGGTCATCACGCCATCGCTCGACGGGCTGAAAACCGAATGGCGCGAGGCGGCACAAAGCCTCGGCGCCTCGCAGGTCACCTATTGGCGGCTGGTGATCCTGCCAATCCTGTGGCCGGCTGTCCTGGGCACGCTGGCGCTGCTGTTCGCGAATGCCTTCGGCGCGGTTGCGACCGCGATGGCGCTGACCGGCAGCTCGCTGTCGCTGCTGCCGATCCTGCTGTTCGCGCAGATTCGCGGCGACGTGCTGCAGGACCCTGGGCTCGGCTATGCCATCGCCTTTGGCATGATCGTGCTGACCGGCGTTGCCAGCGCCGTGTCGATCATCCTGCGCGCCCGGGCCGAGCGGTGGCTGAAATGACCCGCGTTTTCGCCTGGCTCAGCTTTGTCCTCGGGACGCTTTTCTTCGCGCTGCCGCTGATCGGCACGTTCGAGTTCAGCCTGCGCGCCCGGCGTGGCGAGTACAGCTTTGACACCTATCGCAATGTGCTGGGCGACCCGCAATTCCAGGCGACCTTCCTCTTCTCGGTCGTCGCCGCGCTTGTCACCATCGTCATCGGCATCCTGATCGTCGTGCCGGCGGCGTTCTGGGTGCGGCTCAAGCTGCCGCGGATGCGCCCGGTGGTCGAGTTCATCTCGCTGCTGCCGCTGGTCATTCCGCCGATCGTCCTCGCGTTCGGCTATATCCGCCAGTTCAACACCGCCTCGATGATCCCGCTGACCGGCAGCGCCATGGGCACTAATCTGCTGCTCGTCGCCGGTTATTCGGTGCTGGCCCTACCCTACATGTACCGCGCCGTTGACGCGGGCCTGCGCACGCTGGATGTCGCGACGCTGACCGAGGCTGCCCAATCGCTGGGTGCGGGATGGACCACGATCCTCGGGAGGGTGATCCTGCCCAACCTGCTGGCATCGGTGCTGTCAGGTGCATTCCTGACCTTTGCCATTGTGATCGGCGAATACGTCATCGCCGCACTGCTGAACCGGCCGGCCTTTGGGCCCTACATGGTTCTGATCGGTCCCAACCGCGCCTACGAGCCTGCGGCCCTGGCCGTGATCGCCTTTGCCATCACCTGGGGCTGCATGGGCCTGATGCAGCTTGCCATGCGCCTGACCCGCGCCAATCGGAAGAAACGATGACCGACACCAGCAGCCTGACCCTTTCGGGCCTCGAGAAATCCTTCGGCGAGAACCGCGTCGTGCGCGACTTCAACCTCGATGTGCAGCCGGGCGAGTTCATCTCGCTGCTGGGCCCGTCGGGCTGCGGCAAGACCACCGTTCTGCGCATGATCGCCGGGTTCGAGACGCCCTCGGCCGGTCAGATCGTCATCGGCGGGCAGGACGTGACGCGGATGACGCCAGCCCGGCGCCGGATCGGCATGGTGTTCCAGGCCTATGCGCTGTTTCCGAACCTGACCGCGGCCGAGAACGTCGGCTTCGGCCTCAAGGTCGCGGGCGTGCGCCGCGCCGCGCGGGCCGCACGCGTGGCCGAGATGCTGGCGCTGATCGGCCTGCCCGAAAAGGGCGGCCACTATCCGTTCGAGTTGTCCGGCGGCCAGCAGCAGCGCGTGGCCCTCGCCCGCGCGCTCGCCCCGCAGCCGCGCGTTCTGCTGCTGGACGAGCCGCTGTCGGCCCTCGACGCCAAGGTCCGCGTGCGCCTGCGCGCCGAGATCCGCGAGATCCAGAAGCGCCTTGGCATCACCACCATCTTCGTGACCCACGACCAGGAGGAGGCGCTATCCATCAGCGACCGCGTCGTGGTGATGCACGAGGGCGTGGCCGACCAGATCGGCACCCCGCCCGAGATCTACAACCGCCCCGCCACCGGCTTTGTCGCCAGCTTTGTCGGCACCCTGAACCGCCTGCCGGCCGAAGTCCTGGTCCCGGTCGCGGGCCATGTCAGCATCGCGGGATACGAAGTCGTCCTGAACCGCAATCTTCCTGCCGGCCCCATCACCCTCGGCGCCCGCCCGGAGGCGTTCCGGCGCGCCGACAGCGGGCTGCGCGTCACCGTCGACGGGGTCGAATTCATGGGCGCCGTTCGCCGCGTGCGCGGCCACCTCGAGGACGGCAGCCAAATCATCTGGGACGGCTTCAACTCCGCCGCCGACACCGCGCCCGAGCGCGGAGACCGGGTCGCTTTGCAGATCGACGGCCGAGACCTGATCTCGCTGGAGGATTGAGAGACCCTTTCCGTCCACTGCCCCCCGATCGGGCGAGCAGGTTGCCGTGCAATCGACGGACGCCACCTATCCGCTAGCTGGCTGAGACCCCCGCGGCGCTCCGCCGGCATATCACCCGAGCGCGGGGAGTAAACTGCAGTGCGAATCGACATACGCCGCCTGATTTTACTGCGGGAATGGCGGCTTTTGGGTTGCCGTTGCCTCGGGCGGCAGCGGAGCATTTGCTTGCGGGTCTGTCCCATGGGCACGATTTTGTTAGGCCGCTGAACTGACCCGTTGAACATCGACATTTCTGCGACCCGCTCAGCGGGGGCACGACCTGTCAGGCCGCGCCTCCTTCTTATTGTCGGGGACCCATGAGAAACCGCCCTCAGCCCTCCGGCACCCACACCGCGCCATCCGGGCGCGCCTCAACACGGCCGAGGCCCGGCGGCGGCATGTGGAAGACCGCGGCGCGCATCTTGTCCGCGGCAAGGCGGTCGATCATCCGGCGGCGCTGCTCCTTGCCCGCCTCAGCGTCCTGGTCGGTGCCCCAGGTCAGATCGGGGTGCGAGACGCTGGCCGGATTGGTGAACACGTCCCCGGTCAGCATGATCGGATCATCGCCGAGGTGCAGCACAAAACTGGTGTGCCCTGGCGAGTGGCCGTGCGTTGCGAAGGACTCGATCCCGGGCAGCACCTCGGCCCCATCGGCAAAGAAGGTCGCCCGTTCTGCCAGCCGCGGCAGGCGTGCCTGCGCGCCCACGGCAAAGTTCTGCCGGTCGGGTGGCATCGACGACATGGCGCCGTCCGACATCCAGAAATCATGCTCGGTGCTGGCCATGTAGTAGGCGGCCTCGGGGAAGGCGAGCTCGTCAAAATCGTCCGTCACGCCCCAGAGGTGATCGGGGTGGCCGTGGGTAAAGACGATGTCCGTCACCATGTCGGGCGTCACCCCCGCCTCCTCCAGCGCGGCGATCAGCGTGCCCGCGGTAGGCACGAAGGCAGGGCCAGAGCCGGCGTCGAACAGGATAACCCGGTCGTCCATGCGCAACAGCGGGACCGTGCAGGCGCTCTTGTAGGGCGCGCCCGGGTCGGATGTACCGAGGGCGGCCATCAACTGTTCGGGCGTCGCGTCGGGAAGGACAAACCCCGCGGTCAACTCCAGATGGCCGTCGCTGAGGAACGCCGGCGCGGTAGCGTCGGCAGCGGTTGCGGCGTGGGCGCGGCGTCCGGCCAGCGGCAGCGCGGCGCCCACCGCCAGCAATTGCAGCACCCCCCTGCGGCCAAGCGGGATGGTGGCAAGGTTCGGTCCCGGGCGATGCGCCATGGTGTATCCTCTCGGTTATGGTCGGGGTGGCGGCCGGCGTGCCAAGGCGACGCCCTGAAGCGCACGCGAGGCAAGATGGCAGCGATTGATCCCCGGCGTCGTTAACAGCATGCACCGCGCAGGCGGCGCCGGCGATCGTGGCAGCTTCATGACAAAAAGGGTAGCAGGTTCGTCCGCCGTGCATCGCGAGACGTGCAGGCGCTGGCGACCGAGGCGCTCCCGGGCGGTTAAAGCCGCCGAGGTTCGGGATTACTCTGACTCCGCCTTGTCCGCGGCCCGGTCACTCGCGACGCGGGTGAAGTGATGGCCCGCCGCCGGCGCGCTACGGCCGCGCGTCGGAAACTCCATCGCCGCGCCCCGAGTGAAGCCCGCCTTTTCCAGCACCCGCGCCGAGGCCGGGTTGTCATCGAACACCCCCGCAGTCAGCCCGGCAAGGCCGAAACGTTGCAGGACCATGTCACAGAAGGCCGGGACTACTTCCGAGGCGATACCGCGTCCCGCAACCTCGGGCGTCAGGTAATAGAACACCGGCGGCATGTGACCCGCGCCGTCGCCCAAGGCCCCGACCCCAACCGAGCCGATGATCCGCCCGCCCTGGCGGACGGTGCAGCGGAACGGCGGCAGGCCGGTCCATTCGGGATGGGTTGTGGCGAACTCGCCCTCGGGCATGTCTGGATAGAACAGGAACAGCATCCGCGCCACCTCCCCCTGCGTGGCGATGGCGCGCAGGTCGGCCAGATCGGTCTCGCGGACCGGCCCGATCTCGCAGCGCTCGGTGGTCAGGTGAACCGGCTGGGCGGCGGCAAATTCGGGCAGCGTCAGGTGATGACGTGTCCCCGGGACGACGCCGCGCGTGGGCGAATGGATCTGCACGCGCCCTACGGGCTGGAACCCGAGGCGGGCCAGCACGGCCTGCGACGGGCCGTTGCCGTCCATCACTTGCGCCCCGATCAGGGACTGGCCGGCGGCAAATGAGCGCGACAGCGCCAGCACAGCGGCGCGGGTGGCGATACCGCGGCCCTGAAACTCAGGCGTCAGCCAGTAACCGAGGTCGGGGCCGCCCCGGACCATGCCCGCAAATGTGCCATCGACGCGGATCGCATGCTCACCCGGGGTGGCGGTGGTCGTCACGAACGCCTCCGCATCGGCAATGCCGTAGGGCTGAGGCACGCTGCTGAGCCATTGTGCCGTCTCGGGCGCCTGCATCGCGGCCGTGATCCGCGGGATATCCTCGGTCCGGGGCCTGTCGAGGGTGATGCGAGTCATGGCGCGCGCCTTTTGATGTCAGCCCACGGACACGACACGTACCGCACCGTTGCGGGCCGACAAGGCTACCTCGCCCGCCGCGAGGCGCAGCGCGTCAGTGCCAAACACTTCGGCCCGCCACCCCGCCAGTGCGGGAACGTCGCGCCCGCCCGAGGCGATCGCGTCCAGTTCGGCCGCCGAGGCGATCAGCCGCGGCGCGACGCCGGCGGCATCGGCCTTCGCCTTCAGCAACACGCGTAGCAGGTCCGCCAGGGCCGGATTGCCCGGCGCCCCTGGCTCGCTGTCGGGCAGCCTGGGCGGGTCCTTCTCGGCCGCGGCGCGGCTGAGCGCGTCAAAGATGCCGGTCGCAATCTCGCCCCGGCGCGCCTCGCGCAGCAGCAGGCGCGAGCGTCCCAACTCGTCCTCGTTCTGCGGTCGGGTCGAGGCCAGTTCGACCATCGCATCGTCCTTGTAGACGCGCGAGCGTGGCACGTCGCGGCTTTGCGCATATTCCTCGCGGAACCTGGCCAGCTCTTTCAGCGCGGCCAGAAATCGCGGCGAGTTGCTGCGCGTGCGCACCCGCAGCCAGGCATCCTCGGGCCGCGTGATATAGGTCTCGGGGTCCAGCAGAACGCCGATCTCCTCGGCAACCCAGGGGGAGCGTCCGGTCTTTTCCAGCTGCCCGGCGAGAAACTCATAGATCGCGCGGAGGTGCGTGACATCCGCCAGCGCATAATCCATCTGCGCCTGACTGAGCGGGCGATGCGACCAGTCGGTAAAGCGCGAGGACTTGTCGAGCGGCTGGCGGGCGATCCGCTTGACCAGCGTCTCGTAGCCCGCCTGCTCGCCAAAGCCGCAAACCATGGCCGCGACCTGCGTGTCGAACAGCGGTTGGGGAAAGATGCCTGCGTCGTGAAAGAAGATTTCCAGGTCCTGCCGGGCGGCGTGGAACACCTTCACGGTGCCGGTATGCCGGAACAGATCGTAGAGCGGCTCCAGCGACAAGCCCGGCGCCAGCGGATCGACCAGCACCGCCGGGCCGCCCGGGGCCTTGGGGCCTGAGGCCGGCGGCAGGGCCATCTGGATCAAGCACAGCTTGCTGTAATAGGTCCGCTCGCGCAGGAACTCCGTGTCGACGGTGACGTAGGGATGGGTCTTGGCCTCGGCACAGAACGCCGCGAGTTCTTCGGTGGTCGTAATCAGCGTCATCGGGCAGTCCCGCGTCTCTTTTTCTTGTCGGCCTTTAGGCGCTTGGGGCGGCAATGGAAAGCGCGCGCTGCTAGCCGATGTCAGTAGTCTCGATCAACCGGCGCATCTCGGCAACGCCGCTGCGGCCGACCTTGGCGGGCATGGCGTGGCCGATGCCACGGCCCAGCTGCCGCAGGCCGACCAGCAGCTTGTCCACGGGGCGGATGCCGGTCGGCGGATGGGCGGCCGCATGGGCCAGCGAGCCGCGCTGCGGGCGCGGGACAAATGCCGGGTCCCAACGGCGCAGGGCGGCATGCCAGTCGCCCGTGACCTCGGCCGCCAAAGGATCGTCAGTCAGCAGCCAGGGCTTCGCCCCGCCCGAGAAGTGCAGAAGAAGCGGATCGAAGCGGCGCACCAACTCGGGCCGCAGCCAGCGGTAGTTGTGCCAGTTCCAGCGCGGGCTGAGCAGCGCGATCAGATGGGCCGCGCTGCCGTTCAGTGCACCCTGATCGCCCTGACGATCACGCGCCATGACCTGCTGGTTGGCCTGGGCGAAGGCCATCATCCGCTCGGTGATACCCTCGGCCTCATAGGGGGCGGTCTGGAACAGCAGCACGCCCGATTGCCAGTAGATGCCGTCCGGACCGCCCAGCGCGGCCCGCAGCCGGGCCGAGTTTGCGCGCCCCTTGGCGCTGCGATGCGGCTTTAGCGCTTCGCGATGCGCGAAGTCGGGGACCGCTGCCAGCGGAAAGGGCGCTGCAATCGAATCGAACAACTGCTGGACCGCGGGGCGACGCAGGCTTGTGTCGGTGTCGCAGTAGAGCATGGCGCGGTAGTCGTTGCGCAACAGCCCCGGCAGCAGGTAGCGAAAATACGAGGCGATGGTGATGCGCGGGTTGGTGATGCCGATCTGCGGCATCACCGGCACCAAGGGTAGCAGCCGCACCTCGCCATCCCGCAGGTGTAGCGGCACCCGGTCGATGTCGGGCGAGGCCAGCACCACGTCAAAGCGACGGCCCGGCTCCATCCGGGTGATGCGGTCGGCGGCGGCCCAGGCATAGGGCAGATGGCCGGCGTCGCAGGTAAAGACGACTGCGTCCTGATGACGGGCCGGACGCGGGGCGACCGGACCGTAGCTTGGGGTCGCGGTCGCCGCGCTCACTTCAATAGAACGCCTGCAGCCCGGTGATCGCCCGTCCGATGATCAGCGCATGGACGTCATGCGTGCCCTCGTAGGTGTTGACCGTCTCGAGGTTGGCGGCGTGGCGCATCACCTGAAACTCTTCGCTGATGCCATTGCCGCCATGCATGTCGCGCGCCCAGCGGGCGATTTCTAACGCCTTGCCGCAGTTGTTGCGCTTGATCAGGCTGATCATCTCGGGCGCGGCATTGGCGTCGTCCAGCAGGCGGCCGACGCGAAGGCTGCCCTGCAGGCCCAGCGCGATCTCGGTCAGCATGTTGGCCAGCTTCAGCTGGAACAGCTGTGTCTGCGCCAGCGGCTTCTTGAACTGGTGGCGGTCGAGGCCGTACTGGCGCGCGGCATGCAGGCAGAACTCGGCGGCGCCCATGACGCCCCAGCTGATGCCGTAACGCGCGCGGTTGAGGCAGCCGAAAGGACCCTTCAGCCCCTCGACATGCGGCAGCAGCGCGTCCTCGCCGACCTCGACATCCTGCAGGACGATCTCGCCGGTGATCGAGGCGCGCAGGCTCAGCTTGCCCTCGATCTTGGGCGCGCTGAGGCCCTTGGCGCCCTTGTCGAGGACAAAGCCGCGGATCTTGCCGCCATGCGCATCGGATTTCGCCCAGACGATGAATACGTCGGCGATGGGGCTGTTGCTGATCCACATCTTGGACCCGTTCAGCAGATAGCCGCTGGCGGTCTTTTTGGCGGTCGTCTTCATGCCGGCCGGGTCGCTGCCGGCGTCGGGTTCGGTCAGGCCAAAGCAGCCGATCCACTCGCCGGTGGCCAGCTTGGGCAGGTATTTCTTGCGCTGTTCCTCGCTGCCATAGGCATAGATCGGGTACATCACGAGGCTGGACTGGACCGACATCATGCTGCGATAGCCGCTGTCGACGCGCTCGACCTCGCGGGCAATCAGGCCATAGGCGACGTAAGACGCGCCGAGTCCGCCGTATTCCTCGGGGACGGTGACGCCCAGCAACCCCATCTCGCCCATCTCGCGGAAGATGGCAGGGTCGGTATGCTCGTCGCGGTATGCGGCGATGGCGCGCGGGGCCAGCTTTTCCTGCGCATAGGCGCGGGCGGCGTCGCGCAGCATCCGCTCTTCCTCGGACAGCTGGTCGTCCAGACGGAAGGGATCCTCCCAGTCAAAGCGGCCAAGATCGGGCGCATCCTTGGGCTTGCGCGCGGGCGCTGCGGCGTCGGTGCCGGGCGTGGCTGGGTTCTGGACGTTCATGCGATCCTCCTGCGTTCCCTGTGAATAAGACGTGGGCTGCGATCACGCAATCCTCCGCAACTTGTCAGGCGGCGGGGGCAAGCTTTGAGGAACTGCCGGCGCGCGGCTAGGTTAGGCTGCGACAAGTTTCGCCCGAGGAGGCACCGCACATGAATCGCCTGTTCCGCTCGACCACCGCCATCGCCGCCATTCTTGGAATCGTTACTCCCACGCTGCTGCAGGCGCAGGTTCCGATTGGATTGGCCCAAGCCCAAACCCAGCCCGTCGTGGTCGTGCCGCCCACAGAGGCGCTGACCGACGCCGAGGCCGCCGCTGCGGCCGCTGCCGCCACGGGCAAGGCACCTGTGTCGAAGGCAGAACTTGAGAAGAAGGCCAAGGAAGCCGCGAAGAAGGCGAAGGAAGCTGCCAAGGAGGCTGCCGCCGAAGCCAAGGAAGCAGCGAAAGAGGCGGACGTGGCCGCGAAGGAAGCTGCCAAGGACGGCAAGAGCCCGATCGTCGTCTCGCCCAACGCCAAGTCAAAGGCAGCTGCTGAGGATGGCGACGCACCGGTCGTGGTCGCCCCCGGCAAGGCCGGGGTGAAGGCCAAGGCTGATGCAAAGGCCGACGCGCCGGTCAAGGCCGGCGCCAAGGCCACGGCGGATGCGCCTGTCGTCGTTGCCCCCAAGGACAAGCCCAAAGCGGACGCCAAAGCCAAGGCGGAAGCCGAGGCACCGGTGGTCGTCGCCCCGGCCAAGCCGGTCGCGAAAGCCAATGATGCTGAGGTGAAGGCTGCCGCGGACAAGGCGGCCGCTGCAAAGGTCGCCCAGGAGAAGGCTGCTGCTGCCAAGGTTGCCGCCGACAAGGCCGCGGCAAAGGCTGCCGAGGCATCCACGCCCGTCGTCGTCGCGCCCGCCGCCAAGCCCGTGCCCGAGCAGCCCTCCCCCACGACCAAGCCGGCCATTGCAGTCTCGCCCAATGCTAAGTCGCCCGATTACGCCACCACCAAGGCGCCGGCCGAGCCGGTCGCCGTGAGCCCCGGCACCAAGGCGCCAGACGCTGACGCCTTGGCAGAGGCCCTCGCGAAAAAGGATGGCGCCAAGGCGCCTGTTGTGGTCGCCCCCGCCGCCAAGCCCGCTGCCGCGACCGCACCCGTGGTCGCAAAGCCCGCCGCCGGGACGGGAACCACGCCGGTCGTGGTCGCCCCGGGCGCTGTGACCGCCGCCACCGGCCAGAAAGAGGCGCCGCGCCCGGTCGTTGTGGATGACGCCGACAAGGCCTTGATGTCAGAAGCGCTGGGTAAGGCCAAGTCGGTGGCTCCTGTCGCTGCCGCTGGTACAGCGGCCGCAGCCGCAGCAGCCGCCGCCGGCAAAGCGCCGGTCGTCGTCTCGCCCAACAGCAAGTCGGCCGACAATGCCGCCGCCAACACCCCGGTCGTTGTGGATGCGCTGAACGCGCCCGACACCGTGGGCAATGACGCCAGCTCGGTCGTCGTGACCGACGGCAGCGCCCGCTCGTCGTCCGAGGATTTCGCGACCAGCGTTGCCGCCGCGGCGGCCGCAGCGGCCGGCAAAGGCCCGATCAACAATGTTGGCGAGACCACCACCAGCGGCGGCAAGTCGGCCAAGAACGACGACGATGACGACCGCAAGGAAATGCTGGCCAAGTTGCTGGTCGCCGGACTCGGCGCCTATGCGGTTGGCAAGATGATCCAGAATCAGGGCCAGGTCGCGCTGAACACCGGCGACCGCGTCGTGGTGCAGGCGCCCGACGGCAGCCAGCAGATCTGGCGTGACGACAACGCCTTGCTGCTGCAGCCCGGCGCGCGCGTGACGACCGAGAACTTCACCGATGGCTCGTCGCGCAGCATCATCACCCGTGACGACGGCAGCCGCGTGGTCACTATTCGCGACGCGCAGCTGCGGGTCCTGCGCCGCACCCTGATCGCGGCGGACGGCACCGCAACCGAACTGATCAACGACGCCGCCCCTGTGGAGCCGGTGCAGGTCACCGCGCTGCCCCCCGCCGCGCGCCCGGTGACCTACTCGGGCCAGTCGAGCGAAAGCCAGCTGCGCGACGCGCTGGAGCGTGAGGCAGCGGTCAGCCGCCGCTTCTCGCTCGGTCAGGTGCGCAACATCTCCGAGGTGCGTAGCCTGGTCGCGCCGATCAGCATCGACTCGATCACCTTCGACACCGGCTCGGCCGCGATCCGTCCCGATCAGGCGCAGCAGCTTTCCTCGCTCGGCAAGACCATCGCCGACATGGTGAAAGCCAACCCGCGCGAGGTCTTCATGGTCGAAGGCTATACCGACACCGTCGGCCAGCCCGCGTCGAACCTCGCCCTGTCCGACCGCCGCGCAGAATCGCTGGCCCTGGCGCTGTCGGAATACTTCCAGGTGCCCCCCGAAAACCTGGTCGTTCAGGGCTATGGCGAGCGCTTCCTGAAGGTTCAGGCAGAAGGTGACGTGCGCGAGAACCGCCGCGTGGCGGTGCGCCGGATCACCAATCTGCTGCAGAACTGACCGGATACAGAAAGGGGCCGCAGCGATGCGGCCCCCGATCCCGGCCCTCACGGGCCCACCTTCAAGGGTCGCAGCGATGCGGCCCCTTTTTCGTCGGCTCAGATCATCTCGACGCGGTAGCGCTCGATCACCGTGTTCGCCAGCAGTGCCTCGCACATGCGCTTGACCTCGGCCTCTGCTGCGGCCGGATCGGTCGCGGTAAGGTCCAGCTCAATCACCTTGCCCTGGCGCACGCCGTCGATGCCACCGAACCCCAGCGAGCCGAGGGCATGGCGGATCGCCGCACCCTGCGGGTCCAGAACGCCGTCCTTGAGCATGACGGTGACGCGGGCTTTGAGGGACATGAACGGGGCCTTCAGTTGATGAGCGTGGGCTTGGTGATCGGCGCGGGGCTCGCTTGCAGGACGCCAAGACGGCGCGCGACCTCGGTATAGGCGTCGGTCAGGTTGCCCAGATCGCGGCGGAACACGTCCTTGTCCAGCTTCTGGCCGGACTTCACGTCCCACAGCCGGCAGCTGTCCGGGCTGATCTCGTCAGCCACGACCAGGCGCATGAAATCGCCGTCCCAGATGCGCCCGATCTCGATCTTGAAATCGACCAGCTTGATGCCGACGCCGTAAAAGACGCCCGAGAGGAAATCGTTGACGCGCAGCGCCAGCGACACGATGTCGTCCAGATCCTGCTGGCTGGCCCAGCCAAAGGCGATGACATATTCCTCGCTGACCATCGGATCGCCCAGCGCATCATCCTTGTAGCTGTATTCGACGATCGGGCGCGGCAGCGCTGTGCCCTCCTCGATACCGAGGCGCTTGGAGATGCTGCCCGCGGCAAAGTTGCGCACGATCACTTCCAGCGGGATGATCTCGACCTGCCGGATCAGCTGCTCGCGCATGTTGATGCGGCGGATGAAATGGGTCGGGACACCGATGGCGCCGAGGCCGGTCATGAAGAATTCGGACAGGCGGTTGTTCAGCACGCCCTTGCCCTCGATCACCGCCTTTTTCTGGGCGTTGAACGCGGTGGCATCGTCCTTGAAATACTGGATCAGCGTGCCCGGCTCGGTGCCTTCATAGAGGATCTTGGCCTTGCCCTCGTAGACTTTCTTGCGCCGTGAGGCCATCGGGCCGCTCCTCCGATCAATGCTGCGCGAGGTTTAGGCGCTTTGCCCTCGCGCGGCAATACATGGGAAGGGGCCGGACAGCGGCGCGCCCTTGCGGCCGAGCTCCCGCGCCTGCATATCCCCCTCATCGACCCGCACCTGTCAGGAGAGAGCCGATGACCACCTTCGACGACCGCCAACGCGCGCAAGAGGCCAAGTTCGCCCGCGACGACGATCTGCGCTTTCGCGCCGAGGCGCGGCGCAATCGCCTGCTCGGCCAGTGGGCTGCCCAGCTGCTCGGCAAGTCCGGCGACGAGGCCAGCCAGTACGCGATGAGCGTCGTGACCACGGATTTCGACGAGCCGGGCGACGAGGACGTGCTGCGCAAGCTGCTGGCCGACCTGCAGGGCAAGGCCAATGAGGTCGAGATCCGCGGCAAGATGGCCGAGCTGCGTCAGACCGCGCGCGAGCAAATCGAAGCGGAGGGCTGAGCGGCGCAAGCCGCGGCCTGGCCGGAGGTATGACATGACGGCTTCGCTGCCCGAAATGCTGGCCGACCGGCCATGGCTGCTGGCTGACGGCGCGACGGCGACCAACCTCTACAACATGGGCCTGCGGCGCGACACCGCGCCGGAGGTCTGGAACGAGACCCATCCCGACCGCGTCCTGGCCCTGCACCGCGCAGCGATCGAATCCGGCGCCGATATCATCCTGACCAACAGCTTTGGCGGGACCGCCGCCCGCCTGCGCCTCGTCGGGGCCGAGCACCGGGTGTGGGCCGTGAACCATGCCGCCGCCTTCCTGGCGCGGCAGGCCGCGGATGCCGCGGGCCGCCCTGTGCTGGTTGCCGGCTGCATCGGCCCGACCGGCGAGATCATGGTCCCGATGGGCACCCTGACCCAACAGCAGGCAACCGCCATGTTCCAGTCTCAGGCCGAGGCGCTGAAGGCCGGAGGCGCCGATCTGCTGTGGATCGAGACGATCAGCTCGCTCGAGGAGTTTCGCGCCGCAGCGGAGGCCGCGCGCCTCGTCGGGATGGACTGGTGCGGCACCATGAGCTTTGACACAGCCGGGCGCACGATGATGGGTGCGACCCCGGCGCAGCTTGCCGCCCTGGTCGACCGCCTGCCCTACCCGCCGGTGGCGTTCGGCGCCAACTGCGGCACCGGCATGACCGAGCTGCTGCGCAGCATCGCGGCCTTTTCCGCCGCGGGCTCCGAACGGACCCTGATTGCCAAGGCCAACGCCGGGGTGCCGCACCTGGACCATGGCGAGCTGCATTACGACGGCACTCCCGAGCAGATGGCCGAGTATGCGGTTCTCGCCCGCGATCTGGGTGCGCGTATCATCGGCGGCTGCTGCGGCACCGAGCCGCGCCATATCGCCGCGATGCGCCGCGCGCTGGACGCCCGCGGCCCCGGCCCACGACCCTCGCCAGAGGCGGTGGCCGCCGCAATGGCGGAGTTCGAAGCGGACGCAGACGAATAGTATCAGCGCCTTACAGCCGGTCTTTGACCAAAATTCCAGCTGCCAGAAAACTAGAACAACGACAGCTGGTCGCCCGCCTTTGCCGGTGGCCCGAACTGGCTGCAATCCAGCGGCGGTGATTTTTCCTCATAGCCCAGCCGCCGCCGCGCCAGGCGGAAACGCTGGTGTAGCAGGTCGGCCGCGATCCCCTCGCCGCGCATCCGGCTGCCAAAGTTCGGATCGTTGTCGCGCCCGCCCCGCATGGCCTGCACGCGGTTCATGACGTGGGCAGCGCGGCTCGGCATGTTCCGGTCAAGCCAGTCACGGAACAGCGGCGCGACCTCATGTGGCAGGCGCAGTGGGATCATGCTGGCAAAGCGCGCCCCTGCATCGCGCGCCGCACTCAGGATCGCCTCGACCTCCGGCTCGGTCACCACCGGGATCACGGGCGATACCATGACCCGGACCGGCACGCCCACTTCTGCCAGCCCGGCGATCATCCGCAGCCGAGTCCCCGGCGCGGGGGCCCGCGGCTCGAGGCTGCGGGTCAGGGCGGGGTCGAGGCTGGTGACCGAAATCCCCACCTGCACCAGCCGACGTGCTGCCATGTCGGCCAGCTGGCCCGTGTCGCGCAACACGAGGGCGCCGCGCGTGGCCAGGCTCAGCGGATGATTCCAGTCCGAGAGCACCCGCAGGATCTGCGGCATGATCCGGTATTCAGCCTCGATCGGTTGATAGGGATCGGTCGCGGTGCCGATTCCTAAGGGCGCCACACGATAGCCGGGTCGCGCAATTTCGCGCGCCAACACCGCTGCCGCATCAGGTCGCGCCGTCAGCTTGGTCTCGAAATCCAGTCCCGGCGAAAGGCCCAGGTAGCTATGGAACGGCCGGGCAAAGCAGTAGATGCAGCCATGTTCGCAGCCGCGATAGGGGTTCAGGCTGCGGTCGAACGGCACGTCAGGCGAGGTGTTGCGGGCGATTACGCTGCGCGGCCGCTCGATTGCGACCTCGGTGCGCAATAGCCGCGATTCCTCGGGGATGTCCCAACCATCTGCCTCGCGTACAGCCTCCAGCCGCTCGAACCGACCCTTGGGCCGACTGGCGGCCCCGCGGGCCTTGAGGATCTCGTCGGGATCAGAGGGGGGCAGCATTCCGCTAGAATAGAACATTCCATGAACATTACAAGCGCGGCCGATTGTGCCAGCTTCCTCATCGTGACATTGTCTTAACAAAGTTAATCAGGGGGCCGGCACCGTGGCATATCCATATGCGACCGTACTTCCCCGAATGTCCCCGGCGCGCAGGGTCGGATGATGATCGTGGTCCGGACAATGACAGGTGACGAGATCGCCAGCCGTTTGGACGAGATCGCTGCGTTGCGCGTCGTCGTGCTGGCCGGGTGGCCCTATCTCTACGCGACCAATGTGGAATACGAACGCGCCTATCTTTCCCCCTATTGGACAGAGCCGCAGGGACTGGTCCTGGGTGCGATACATGGCAGCCGGCTGGTCGGGATGTGCAATGCCATCCCGTTGGAAATGCAGTCCTGCCATATCGTTGCCGCCTTTCGCGCCCGCGACGAGGCACCCGAGACGATCCTTTACCTCGGCCAGCCGATGATCCTACCGACCCACCGGGCCCGCAGCGTCACCGAAGGCTTTTTCGATCATGCCGAGGCCTGGGCGCGTGCCCTCGGCCGGCGCCACATCGCATTTTTCGCCCTCGTGCGTCCGGATGATCACCCGGCGCAGCGCGCGGTTGAATGCCCGGCCGAGGACATCTGGACTGCGCGCGGCTATTCTCCCGTGCCGGGAGTGGTCGGAGAGCTTGCCTGGTGCGATGTCGGCGCGAGCGAGGAGACGTCAAAGCCGCTACAGTTCTGGATGCGCACCCTGCAGTAG
This sequence comes from Paracoccus suum, assembly GCF_003324675.1. NCBI lineage: Bacteria > Pseudomonadati > Pseudomonadota > Alphaproteobacteria > Rhodobacterales > Paracoccaceae > Paracoccus > Paracoccus suum. The sequence continues at coordinate 1,977,253 of NZ_CP030918.1, read as the reverse complement.
ACACTCTCTTTCGGCCGGCACTCCCTCGGCGTTGCCGCGACTCACCCTCGCAAATGTCCCGCCTGCCCGCGTGCGAAACCCTGCGGACGGCGGCGCCAGACCACCCGAGAACCCTTTTCTTTGCCCCCTGCCGTCCCCATAATCGGGGGATAAGGAAAGGCCCGATGATGACCCTGCCCCATTTCCTGCTGTTGATTGTGGCCGTGATCCTGATCGCCGGCCTCACCCTATGGGCGGCAAGCGCCGCGGGCCTGCCGCTGGCCGCGCTCGCCATTCCGGCGCTGATCGCCGCTGCGGCGGTCCATCTGGCGGCGCGGGTGCACTAGACCCACGCCCGCCCCTTCTCAGCTTTCCAGCTCGACGTCCCAGTAAAGATAGTCGATCCAGCTTTCGTGGAAATGGTTCGGCGGAAAGCGCCTGCCGGTGGCGTGCATTTCCTCGGTGGTGGGCCGGCGCGCCGGACGGCGCAGCTGCATCCCGCACTGTCGCAGACTGCGATTCGCCTTGCGCAGATTACAGGGCGAGCAGGCAGCCACCACGTTCTCCCAACTGGTCTGCCCACCGCGCGAGCGCGGAACCACGTGATCGAAGGTCAGATCGCCCTTGGCCCCGCAATACTGGCAGCGGAATTCGTCGCGCAGGAACAGGTTGAAGCGGGTAAAGGCGACGCGCTTTCGCGGCTTGACGTAATCGCGCAGGACCACAACCGACGGGATGCGGATCTGCGTGCGTTGGCTGTGCACCACCTCGTCATATTCGGCGATGATGTCGACCCGGTCCAGGAACACCGCCTTGATCGCCTCCTGCCAGGGCCAGAGCGATAACGGGTAGTAGCTGAGCGGGCGGTAGTCGGCATTCAGTACCAGCGCCGGATGATGCTTGAGCGCTGCAGGCTCGCGAACGAAATGTGCGCGAAAGTCAGAGTGGTCATGACAGTCCCGGTCCAGCATAAGGTCCGTCCCCTTGGGCGACCTTCCGCATCGCGGATGGCCGCGCTTGGCGTGACTATATCTCGCGTCTGAAGGCTGACAAGCCTCCGTATATATGCGCGTTAACGCATCCGCGTGACGGCGCCGTGACGGCGCGCGCGGGGGGTGGGCATGCGTGCTGCGGGTCCGTTACCACAGGTTGGCAGGTCCGCGCACCGCCCAGCCCTCGTCATAGGTTCGCGCATCAAGTTCGGACGAGTTCGCGGCCAGCATGTCGCCCTGCGTTGGCAGCCCCTCGGGCGCCGCCTGGCCGCCCCATATTCTCGAGCGTAGGATCGCCCGGCTGCACTGCATGTAGACCTCGCCGACCTGAACGATCATCACGGTGCGCGGCGTCAGCGCGCCGGCGGCGTTGTGACGGGCAAAGCTGGCGCAGAAATCCGGGTCGGCGGTGATCCGGCCAAGACCGTTGACGCGCACCACGTTTCCCGATCCAGAGACCATGAACATGATCGACAGGCGCGGATCCCGGACAAGGTTACGCATCGAATCGATGCGATTGTTGCCAGTCCAGTCGGGGATCGCAAAGGTCCGCTCGTCGAGGATCCGCGCCACCGGTCCGTCATCCCCTCGTGGCGAGGCGTCCGTCCCCTCGTGCCCGACCGTGGCGATGACGCAGAACCGCGCGGCCTCGACCCAGCGCCGATAAGTCGGCGTCAGGCTGCTGGAGACCTTGGTCAGTGCCACCTGCATGGGCGCGCCATAGATCGCCTGCAGTTCGTCCTCGCTGCCGATGAAATCCATGTCCCCTCGCGTTTGCCCTAAAGGATGTCCGGGCCGGCCATTGGAGGCCGGCCCGGGTCGTGTTACTTCACCGCCGGTGCAGTGGCGTTGGCCTCGGGCCAGATCAGCTGGTTCTTACCATTCTGGATCTGTGCGACCGGCAGCGGCAGGTATTCCCCCCCGCCCAGCACCGTGTGGTTGGCGGGATCGAATTTGAACCGGCCGATCAGACAATTGTAGTCAGTTGCACCGATGGCTTCGGAAATCGCCCTGGGGTCGGTACTGCCGGCGGTCTCGATCGCGCGCATGCCGATCTCAGTCACGCAATAGGCGTGGGCGTGGCTGTAGGTCGCGGGGTTGCCGTAGGCGGCCTGGACGCGCTCGTCAAAGGCCTTGTGGGCCGGGACCACCTCGGGTGCGAACTGCAGCGAGGTCCACACCAACCCCTCGCCGGCCGGGCCCACCTGGGCCATGAACTCGGGCTTGGTCGGATAGTAGATCGCCATGTGCCGGCCGGGCAGCGCCTGCTCGGACATCTGCTTGACCAGCGATACGCCCGAGTTGACGGCCGTGAAGACCGAGACCGTCAGGTCCGGCGCCACGCCCTTCAGTTTGGTCAACTGCGGATAGAAATCGGTGCTGCCCGCCGGGACCGCCTCGCTGGCCGCGACCGTCCAGCCGTCCGCCTCGAACAGCTGAGTGATCGTGTCGGCGTTCGAGTGGCCGTAGTCGGTGTCTTCGATCACAAACGCGAGCTTCTTGCCGCCTTCGGCGATCAGGCCCTTGTCGATCGCATATTTGACGAAGTCGTGGACCGTCTCGCCATAGGCGCTGCTGTTGTAATTTCCCTTCCAGTAGAGCGCATACTTTTCCGGGTCGGATTTGACCTTGTCGGCGATCAGCGTGCTGACCGGCTCGGCGCTGATGATCGGCAGGTTGAACTGGGGCGCAAGCTCCATCAGGGCCATGGTGACGTGGCTGTGCAGCGCGTCGCCGATCAACAGCTTGATGCCATTGCGCGTGACCATCCGCTGCGCGGCGCTGACCCCGACCTCGGGCTTCGAGTTGTTATCCTCGACCGTCAGTTTGAAGGTCGGATGCGGTCCCTCGGCCTTGGCATAGTCGCCCTTGCCCTCGTTCCATTCCTTGACCGCAAGCTCCATCCCCTGACGGAGCGCCTCGCCCGAGTTGGCGGCCGGGCCGGTCAGCGGGGCAATGCCGCCGATCGGAATGTCATCGGCCGCAAGGGCAGTCAGCGGCGCGAATGTAGCCAGGGCGAGCGCACTGGTGGCAAGCAAACGTGTCAGCATGGTTGTTCCCCTTGATGAAGCGGTGTCAGGACGGTTTGCGGTCTGCGCGCCAGAGCGAGATGGCGTCCAGCCAGCCGGCGATGCCCCGCGGGGCGGCCAGCACGAACAGCACGACGATGCCGCCGTAGAGCAGCATCCGGTAATCGCCGAACTCGCGCAGCACCTCGCCCAGAACCGTCAGCAGCGCCGCGCCCAGAACCGGGCCGAGGAACCGGCCGACCCCGCCGACGATAATCATCGCCAGCAGGCTGACGAGCATCTCGGGTCCGACGGTCGAGGTCGGCGTCAGGATTTGCACGTAATGGGCATAGAGCGCGCCCGAAAACCCGACGATGGCGGCGCTGAGGGCGAATGCCCCCAGTTTCCAGCGGGTCAGATCGACGCCGAGGCTTTCGGCCGCGGTTTCGCTGTCGCGCATGGCGACCAGAGTCAGCCCGACCCGGCCGCGCAGCAGCGCCAGCAGCCCGACATGGACCAAAGCAAAGAACACCAGCGCCAGCAGATAGCTGCCGAGCGGCTTGCCGGTCCCGAAGGCCAGTTCGGTCCCGCCGAGGTGCAGGGACGGCATCGCCTCGATCCCCCAAAAGCCCAACTCGCCGCGGGTCCAGTCCTTGAGGTTGGCCAGCACGAGTCGCACGATCTCGGCAAAGGCGAGGGTCACGATGGCCACATGCGGCATGGAGCGGATGCGTAGGATCGGAATGCCGATCAGCAGACCGGCCAGCATCGCCGTCGCCGCGCCTGCCCAGATCGTCAGCCAGGGCGAAATCCCGGCATAGAACGACAGCATCGCCGAGGCATAGGCGCCGATGGCGAAGAAGGCGTGATGGCCCAGCGTCTTCAGCCCCAGAATGCCCAGGGTCAAATTCCAGCCTGACGCAAAGATCGCGAACAGCAGGAACAGCGTCATGATATGCAGCGGATAGGGGTCATGCACGATCACCGGCAGGGCGGCCAACAGGGCCAGCATCGCAAGCAGGGTCAGGCCGGGTCGCCGGCCGAGCATCTCGGTCATGGTCCTAGCCCTCGCGTCCGCGGAAGAGGCCATAGGGCCTGACCCAGATGACCGCGATCAGCAGCCCGAACGAGATCACGTCCCGCCACTCGCTGGCGGTGAAGGCAACGGCAAAGCTCTCGACGACGCCCAGCAGCAAGCCGGCCAGCACCGCCCCGCCAAAGCTGCCGAGGCCGCCGAGGATCACCACGGCAAAGGCCTTGAGCAGGTAAGGCACGCCCATCCACGGGTTCACCGACATCAGCGGCGCCAGCATTATCGCGCCGACGGCGGCAAGGCCGGCCGACATGGCAAAGACCATGGTGTGAACCCGGCCTGCGGGAATGCCAAAGGCCTGGGCGGCCTCGGCATCCTGCGCAGTCGCGCGGATCATCTGCCCCAGCCGGGTGCGGTACAGCAGCCAGGCCGACAGCCCCAACGCCAGCCCGGCCACGACCAGGATCGCGATCCGCTGCCAGGGCATGCGCACCGGGCCGATGACCAGCACCCCCTCGAAGAAATAGGGCATGCCCTGAAAACTCTCGCCCCAGATCAGTTGGGCCGCGCTTTGCAGAAAGATGGACAGACCGATGGTGACGGCGATGATGCGGAAGGCCCAGTCGTCGCGGCCCATGATCGGTGCGATGATGACCCGCTGCATCAGCGCCGCGGCCGCCATGGTAAGCACGATCGCGCCCAGCGCGGCCACCACCGGCGGCAGGCCCAGCGCCGTGCTGCCGATTAGCACCAGATAGGCGGCGATCATCATCGCCTCGCCATGGGCAAAGTTCAGCACCCGCGTGGTGCCATAGATCAGTGCGATCCCGGACCCGACGAGGGCGTAGATGCTGCCGGTGATCAGGCCGTTCAGCAGCGTTTCGATCAGCATCGCACCGGTCATTGGCCGCCACCCCTCACGCCGCGGCCTCGCCCAGGTAAACGCGGCGGATTTCAGGGTGGTTCAGCATGTCGGTTCCCGATCCGGTCAGCACCACGCGGCCCGATTCCAGCAGATAGCCGCGATGGCTCAGCCGGAAGGACAGCGCGGCATTTTGTTCGTTGAAGAGAATGGCGACCCCGCGGGCGTTGATGTCGGCCATCAACTGAAAGGCACGGGTCTGCAGCGCCGGTGACAGGCCCAGCAGCGGCTCGTCCATCAGCAGCAGACGTGGTTTTGCCATCAGCCCACGGGCGATGGCCGCCATCTGCTGCTGCCCGCCGCTGAGGCGGCCGGCGCTCGCCTCCAGATGCGGCACCAGTTCAGGGAAAAGCGCCAGCACCCCCTCCATCTGGGCGCGGGCCTCGGCGCGGGGCAGGACGAAGCCGCCGATCTCGATGTTCTCGCGCAGGCTCATGCGCGGAAACAGGCGCCGACGCTCCAGCACGATGCTCATGCCGGCGCCGGGGCGGGCAGTTGCCGGGGCGCGGGTCAGATCGGCGCCCTCAAACACCACGCGCCCCGCCGACGGCGTCTTGAGGCCCATTGCAACCTTCAGGACCGTGCTCTTGCCAGAGCCGTTCGGCCCCATCACCGCCACCACCTCGCCGGCGCCGACGCGCAGCGAGACGTCCCACAGCACCTGCGTCGCGCCATAGCGTACGTCGATCCCGTCCATCTCAAGCATCGGCAGCCTCCAGCTCGAGCGGATCGCCCAAGTAGATGTCGCGTACCCGAGGATCGGCCGCGACCTCAGCAAAGCTGCCCGAGAGGACATGCGCTCCGCGATCGAGGAACATCGCCCGGTCCACGAGCGCCTTCAGAAAATCCATGTGATGCTCGACCACCACCAGCGTCAGGTCGCGCTCGGCGTGCAACTGGCGGATCGTCTCGACCAGACCGGGGATCGAGGGGCGATCGACGCCGCCTGTGACCTCGTCCAGCAGCAGCAGCTTGGGGCGCGTCGCCAAGGCGCGCGCCAGTTCAAGCCGCTTGCGCTGTCCGGTGCTGAGGCTGGCCGCGCTCTCGTCAATCTTGGCGCGCAGGCCGACAAAGCCGACATATTCGACGGCCGCTGAAAAGGCACCGCGCATGGCCATGCCTGCGGCAGTCAGCGCGACCATGACGTTTTCGCGCACCGTCAGGCTGGTGAAGGGTTGGGTGATCTGGAAGGTGCGGGCGATGCCGCCGCCGCTGCGCGCGCTGCTGCTGGCCGCGGTGATGTCGCGCCCGTCAAAGACGACCCGCCCCTCGGTCGGGCGCACCGCGCCGGCGATAACGTTGAAAAGCGTCGTCTTTCCCGCGCCATTCGGGCCCAGCAGGCCCAGCGCGCTGCCCTGCGGTAGCGCCAGCGAGATGTCCTTCAGCGCGGTCAAGCCGCCAAAGCGGACCGTCACATTCGACAAGTTCAGCAGATCGGCCACGTCATCCCCCGCACGCTTCGCGATCCTGGTTGTCGACTGTAGAGGTTGAACGCAGCGTTGCAACCCGACATCGTGACGTTACTGTGACGCCCAGCCGAGGGGCGCGGCCGACAAATCAGGGGACTAGATGCGCGCCTTTTATCACCCGGATCAGGCCCTTCACACGCCGCTGCAATACATGCGCTTCGGCAGCGTCGTGACGCCCAAGGACCTGCCCGAGCGGACCGAGCGTCTGCTGGGCGCGCTCGCGCGGCACGCCATTGCGCCCGAGGCGCCGGCCGATTTTGGCCTCGAGCCGGTCACCGCGGTCCACACGCCCGATTATGTCGACTTCCTGGCCACCGCCTGGGACCGCTGGCAGGACCTGCCGCCCGAGCGCGGGCCCGAGGTCTGGCCGGCCACGTTCCCTTACTGGAGCGGCCGCCCCGAGCAGAAGGCCCGCCCGCCCTGCCCCGCGACCGGGTTCCTGGGCCAACTTGGCTGGTATTTGGGCGATCTGTCGGTGCCTGTCGGCCCCCATCTGTGGCAATCGGCCCGCCGCTCGGCCGATACCGCGCTTGCCGGGGCGCAAGCGGTGCTGGACGGCGCGGCCCTGGCCTATGCCTTGTGCCGCCCATCGGGTCACCATGCGCGGGCCGACCGCGCGTCGGGCTTTTGCTATCTGAACAACACCGCCATCGCCGCGCAGCACCTGCGCCAGCGGTTCGGCCGGGTCGCGATCCTCGACGTCGACGCCCATCATGGCGACGGAACACAGCAGATTTTCTATAGCCGGCCCGATGTGCTGACCGTGTCCGTTCATGCCGATCCGGACAATTACTATCCGTTCTATACCGGCTATTCGGCCGAGCGCGGCCATGGCCCCGGCCTGGGGGCCAACCTGAACCTGCCGCTGCCGCATGGCAGTGAGACGCTGGCCATGCTCGATGCGCTCGGCCATGCCAGCGGCCATATCCGCGCCTTTGGCGCCGACGCACTGGTCGTGGCGCTGGGTTATGACGCGCATCGCGATGATCCAATCGGCGCCCTTGCACTCGAGGCGGCTGATTTCGAGGCGATCGGCGCAGCCGTCGGCGATCTGCGGCTGCCGACCCTCGTCGTGCAGGAGGGCGGCTATGCCATCGAGGCGATCGGCGATTGCCTCGATGCGTTTCTGGTTGGGGTGCGCCCCGACTAGGCGCTCAGTGCGCGAGGTTCGCGACCAGGCCCTGCGCCGCCCCGCCGGCTTTCTGCCGCGGAAAAGCGTAGCTGCCAACTTTCGACGTGCGGAACTGCGCGGCGGCGAGCGCCTCGGCCAACTTGACTGCGGCGGTGACGCTCTCGATCACCGGGATCCCCGTCTCGCGCGCCAGTCGGTCGGCAAGGTCGGTCATCCCGGCACAGCCCAGGACCACCGCCTCGGCCCCGTCCTCATCGCGTGCCATGCGAATCTGGGCGGCGATCTTGCGATAGGCGTCGACCGGGTCCGATTCCAGCGCCAGCACCTCCAGATCGGCAGCGCGGACGCGGCGGCAGTGGTGACCGGCGCCGTAAGCCGCGACCAGATCCTCGATGATCGGGACCGAGCGGGGCAGCGTGGTCACGATCGAAAAGCGGGCTGCGATGCTCATCGCGACCTGCATCCCGGCCTGGCAGATGCCGATGACGGGCCCCTCGGCAATCTCGCGCGCGGCGTGCAGGCCGGGATCGTCAAAGCAGGCGATGACATGGGCGTCCGCGCCCTCGGCCTCGGCCTCGGCGATAAGGGCAAGCATGGCCGGCACGGCGACCGCCTCGTCGGCATGGCCCTCGATGCTGGCGGGCGTGCCGCGGGGGTTGCCGGCCATGATCCGCGTGCCGGGCGCCGCGCAAGCTACCGCCGCAAGCCGCGCCTTTTCGGTCATCGCGGCGGTCGAGTTCGGGTTAACCACATGGATGATCATTGGCGCACCTCACGCACCGGGGTGATGGTGGCGATGTCCGGCGCCTTCAGGACGATCTGGCGATCGCTCGTGACATAATTGTCTGCATGCAGTCGGGCGATCGGCTGGTAGGTGGCCGGATCGACATAGCGCCCCTCGGCGTCGAGGCAGTCCCGCCGCACATGCATGTGCACCACGCGCCCAAGAACGAGCACCCGCCGGTCATAGTCGATCAGCTGCTCGACCTCGCATTCCATCGCGACCGGCGCCTCTGCGATCCACGGCGCGCCGGTCAGCACGCCTTCGGCAGCGGTCAGGCCGGCGGTTGCGATTTCGTCCACTTCGGCGTCGAAGGGTAGCCCGCAGATCAGCATTCCGGGCGCCAGGGCCATATCGACCATGTTGACCGCGAACTCACCCGTCTCACGGATATTGCGCACCGTATCCTTGATGGCTCCGTCGGGCCGGGTCTGGATACCCAGCACGACGATCGGCGGTTCGTGCGAAAACACGTTGAAAAAGCTCATCGGCGCGGCGTTGGTGCCGCCGGACGTGCCCCGGGTTGAGACGAGAGCGATGGGCCGCGGACCGACGAAATTGGTCAGCAGCCGGTAACGCTCGTCCGGGCCGAGGGTGGTAAAGTCAAAGTTCATGCTGTTCCTCGGGGCAGGCCAAGTTGCGCTGCGCAAAGTGTTGACAATCCTGTCGGCAGACGGCCCAACGGACCTGATGGTGTGGAGAGCGAAAGTGGACCAGATCACCGCCGAACGCGGCAAGGGGGCGAATGCGGCCGAGATCGGCGAGCGCATTTGGCTGGCCATCGCCGAGGGACGCCTGCGCCCTGGCACCCGCCTGAAGGAAGAAGAGCTGGCCGAAATCTTTGCCGTCAACCGGGCGCGCGTACGCCAGGCGCTCGCCGACCTGAGCCGCGAGGGGCTGGTCACCATCGTACCCAATCGCGGCGCCTTCGTTGCGGCCCCCTCGGTCGAGGAAGCCGCCGATGTGTTCTATGCCCGCCACGCCATCGAGCGGCGCGTGGTCGAGCGTCTGGCCGCAGCAATCACGCCCGCTGCGGTCGCCGAGCTGCGCGAACTGATCGCCGAAGAGCGCCGCGCCTCCGCCGACAGCAACATTCCCGACGTGATCCGCCTCTCGGGACGTTTTCACATCCGTCTGGCCGAGCTTGTGGGTACGGACTTTCTGGCGACGATCATGCGCGATCTGGTGGCGCGCAGCTCGCTCATCACGGCGGTCTATCGCGACACGGCGCATTTCAACTGCGGCCCCGACGAGCATGGCGCCATCGTCGATTGCCTTGCGCGTGGCGACGGCGCGGGCGCGGTCGAGGCGATGGGCGGGCATCTGGCGCATCTGGAATCCGAACTTCACCTCAGCCCCGCCCGGATCGGCTCGGCCGACTTGCGCAGCGCGCTGGGCTGAGGGGCGCCGCCCGCGGCAGCACCCGCCGGCGCGCCATTCGCTTCCTCGACCCGGTGGCAGGCGGTGCGCGAGCCGTCGGGCCAGGACAGCACCGCTGGCCGCTCGGCCTTGCATCGGCCATCTGCCAGCGGGCAGCGCGGATGGAAGGTGCAGCCCGACGGCGGGTTGACCGGCGAAGGCACCTCGCCGCCCTTCACCGCGCGGTCGCGATGCGGGGCGCGGACGTTCGGGATCGTCTCCAGCAGCAGCTGTGTATAGGGGTGGCGCGGGGTGGCGAACAGTACCTCGGTTGGCGCCTCCTCGACGATCCGGCCCAGATACATGACCGCGATCCGGTCACTCATGTGTCGCACGACGCTGAGGTCATGGCTGATGAACAGATAGGTCAGCCCCATCTTGTCCTGCAACTCGCGCATCAGGTTCAGGATCTGCGCCTGCACGCTGACGTCGAGCGCACTGGTCGGCTCGTCGCAGATCAGGAACTCGGGCTCGCCGGCAAGCGCGCGGGCGATCGAGATGCGCTGCCGCTGCCCGCCAGAGAATTCGTGCGGGTACTTGCGCCCGTCTGTCGGCGAGAGGCCAACGGTGGTCAGCAGTTCGGCCACGCGTGCGCTGATCGCGGCCTCGCTGTCCCGCAGGCGCAATTCGCGCAACGGCTCGGCGATGATGGCATCGACCCGCCAGCGCGGGTTCAGGCTGGCATAGGGATCCTGAAAGATCATCTGGGCCGCCAGCGGCTTGCCGCCCTTGCCCGGCGCAAAGCGCAACTCGCCGGCGCTGGGGCTGTAGAGCCCCGTGACCAGCCGTGCGACGGTCGACTTGCCGCAGCCGGATTCGCCGACCAGCGACAGGCAGCCGCCGCGCGGGACGACGAAGTCGATGTCATCGACGGCGCGCAGGCTGCGGCGCGGCTTGCCCTCGATGACGCGGTTCAGCCACGGCTCGGAGACATCGAACACGCGGGTCAGGTGGGATGCGGTCAGCGCGGCCTCGGTCATGCGACCCCTCCGTCATGCAGGTGGCAGGCGGCGCGGCTGGCCCCGACCGGGACCAGATGCGGCACCTCGATGTGGCATCGCGGGCCCGCATGTGGACAGCGCGGGTTGAAGGCGCAGCCCGGTGGAATCGCCGAGAGCCGCGGCATGGCGCCGTCGATCTGGGTCAGGCGCTGCACCCGCGCCCCCAGCGCCGGGATGCTGCCCATCAACCCGCGGGTATAGGGATGCTGCGGAGCGGCGACGACATCTGCGACCGGCCCGATCTCGACCAACCGGCCAGCATACATCACCGCCACGCGGTCCGCGGTCTCGGCGATCACGCCCATGTCGTGGGTGACCAGCATCACGGCGGTGCCATGTTCCTTGCACAGCCGCCGCAGCAGCGCCGTGATCTGTGCCTGGATCGAAACGTCCAGCGCGGTCGTCGGCTCGTCCGCGATCACCAGCTTTGGCCGCGCGGCCAGGGCGAGCGCGATGACCACCCGCTGGCGCATGCCCCCGGAAAACTGGTGGGGATAGCTATCGACCCGCTCGGTCGGGGCCGGGATGCCGACCTCGGCCAGCAGGTCGATCGCCCGCAACCGGGCCTGCGCGCGCGAGACCGGCAGGTGCAGGCGGATCGTCTCGACCAGTTGTTGGCCGACGGTGAACAGTGGGTTCAGGCTGGTAAGCGGGTCCTGGAAGATCGCCCCGATCTGGCGACCGCGGATGCGGGTCATCGCGGATTCGGGCAGATTGTCGATGCGCTGCCCGTCCAACAGGACCGCCCCGCTGGCGATGCGGCCCGGCGGCTCCAGCAGTTGCTGGACGGCAAGGCCGGTCATCGACTTGCCGGCGCCGCTTTCGCCGACCACGCCCAGGATTTCCCCCGGCCGGATCGACAGCGACACCCCATCGAGCGCGCGCAGCGTGCCATGGCGGCCGGGGAACTCGACCACCAGATCGCGCACCTCCAGCACATGCTCGGCCGGTCTTGCGGCCAGGGCTGCGTCAGCCATCGGCATCCTCCATCAGCGGGAACGAGGGCGGGAAAAGCTGCTCGAGCGGCGGGTGGCCCCAGCTGCGGTCGGGATATTGCGCGACCAGCCCGTCGAACTGCGCCTGCGCGCGGGCCTGCGCCGCGGCGAGATCGGGAATGCCCGCAACCTCGGCCACGCCCGCCAGCCGCCGCATCGACAGCCGCCCGTCGACGAAGGTCGCCCGCGTAACCTTGCCCGAGCCTCCTGCGACCAGCGTGGTGATCGGATCGATCGCCGGCGTCATCACTGGATCGGCCAGATCGAACACTGCAATGTCGGCTGGCAAACCGGCTGCGATCCGGCCGAGGTCATCGCGCCCCAACGCCGCCGCCCCGCCGAGTGTCGCGGCCCCCCACAGATCGGGGGTGCGGACAGAACCGCCCGCCGTGCGGCAGGTGATCAGTGCCGCTTGCAGGTTCATCAGCATGTCCGCCGGCGCGGTGTCGGTGCCCATGGCAATGTTGATGCCCATTGCCCGCAGCCGATCGAAGGTGCGCAGGACCGAGCCGCCCCGCCCCGAGACCAGCGGGCAATGCACGACGCTGACCCCGTTCGCGGCATAGAGGGCAAGGTCTTCTTCGGTCGCATTGGTGGCATGCGGCGCGATCAGCCGGTCCGAGAGCAGCCCGAGACTCGCCAGCCATTGCGGCGCGGTCATCCCGTGCAGGCTGCGAACGGTCGCAACTTCCATTTCGCCCTGCGCCATGTGCAGGCGAATCTTGCAGCCAAGATCACGGGCGGCGGCATCCGTGGCACGCAGCAGGCCTTCGGTGCAGGTCTCGACCCGGTCGGGTGCCAGCATGCCGCGCACCAGCCCGTCAAAGCGGCCGTCCTGCGCGCGGATGAAGGCTACCGCATCGGCCAGCCCCGCCATGCCCCGAGCCTCGTCAAACTCCGGCACCATCTGGCCTGGCCCGTCCAGCAGCATGCCCCCGGCCCGGTAGGCGGGCGAGAGATAGACCCGCAGTCCCATCTCGCCTGCGGCATCGGCGGCGGCGGTGAACTCGGCGACCGTCTCGCCCCACTGACGATAGAACAGCGAGGCGATCGGCGCGGCGGTGGTGATGCCGTTCATCAGCAGTTGCGCGAAGGCAAAGCGCTTCTGAAACGCCAGCTCGCCGGGGTCATACATCTCGCGGGCGCGGGCAGCGTAATCGCGCGGCCAGACGCGACCTTTGGCCCAGCCGGGCGCGTGGTCGATGGACAGGACCGTGGTGTCGAGGTCCGACAGTGCATCGAGGTCGATGAGCCCGGGCGAGATCAGCGCCGCGCCGAAATCGACCCGGCGCGCCACCTCGCCCTCGAACCGCTTTCCAACCCAGAGGACGCGCGATCCCTCGATCACCACCTCGCCGTCGCGGATCAGGCGATGGCCCGACCCGTCATGTGCCAGCACCCATGTCGCGCGCAGTGCGGTGCGGCCCTCCGGTCGCGATCCCAGTGGCAGATCGGCAAGACCCCTCACGGGATCACCACGCCGGGTACGACGATCTCGCCGCCGCGGGCCGTGACCTTGCCGCCCTTGACCGTCAATGTGCGCGGCGCGGTATCGGCGACCGCGTGGGCCAGAGTCATCGCCTCGATCAGGCACAAGTCGGCCGCATCACCAATCGCCAGTCGATGGCCGGGCAAACCCATCACCTCGGCCCCGCCGGTGCTGCACACGTGCAGCGCGTACTCAAGATCCTCGTCCCGGCGAAAGCCGTTGCGCATGCCGATCACCTCGGCGCGGTGCAGCATGTCGGGCTTGCCCCAGGGCCCCCAGGTATCGCGGATGCCGTCGCAGCCCGCGCCGACGCGGATGCCAGCCTCTTTCAGACGCAGGATCAGCGGCACGGTAGCCGATGGCGCCCCGGTGGTCAGAATGGCGATGTCTAGCGCGGCGATCCGATCGATCAGCGCCTGCATGCGGGCAGTGTCGGGCGCACCCAGGGCAAAGGCGTGGCTGATCGCGACCTTGCCCTGCATTCCCAGCGCCTCCGTACGGGCAAAGATCTCCTCCATGTCGAAGGCGCCCAGATCCCCGGTCTCGTGCAGGTGGATGTCGATCGGCTTGCCATGCTTTTCCGCCAGCCCGAACACCGCATCCAGATGCCCTTTAGGGTCGCGGTCCATGCCGCACGGATCGATCCCGCCGACGACTTCGGCCCCTTCCGCCAGCGCCGCGTCGAGCAGATCGATCGTGCCGGCGCGGGTCATGATGCCCGATTGCGGAAAGGCCACGATTTCGATGTCGATGACCCCGGCCAGCTTCTCGCGCGCCTCGAGCAGCCCGTGGAAGATGGCGAGTCCGTGGTCGGTGTCGATGTCGACATGGCTTCGGATGTGCGTCGCGCCATGCGCCGCCAGCAGCAACGCGTGCCGTAGAGGCTGGCGCACCGGGTCGATGCCCAGCGCCATGCGGTTCTCGCGCTCGTAATCGATCCGGCCACGCAGGGTCGCGTTCTGGTCGTTGACGTGCCAGCCCATGCCCCAGGTGGTCTTGTCCAAGTGGGTATGGGCGTCGATCAGACCCGGAACCGCCAGTGCACCGGCGCCATCCTCGACCGCCGCGCCCTCGGCGGGCAGGTCCGGGCCGATCGCCGCGATCAGGCCGCCGCGGACGAGCAGGTCGGCGGCCGGGCCGCCCATCGGGCGGATGTTACGGATCAGCAGGTCGGTCATCACTTACCTCAGCTTGGGGTTCAGCGCGTCGCGCAGCCAGTCACCCAGCAGGTTGACCGACACGACCAGCAGGCAGAGCTGGATCACCGGGAACAACACCACCCACCACACGCCAGAGAACAGGAACTGGTTGCCCAGCCGGATGAGCGTGCCGAGGCTCGGCTGGCTGGGCGGCATGCCGATGCCCAGAAAGGACAGCGTCGCCTCGGTCAGGATCGCCATGCCAAAGTTCAGTGTGGCGGCGACAAAGATCGGGGTCAGAGTGTTCGGCAGGATGTGGCGGAACATGATGCGCCGGGCGGGCACCTTCAGCAGCCGCGCCGCCTGCACATATTCCCGGTTGCGCTCGACCGCCGCCTGGGCGCGGACGGTACGGGCGTATTGCACCCAGGCCGACAGAGTGATGGCAAGGACCAGGACGCCAGCGGCACCGGCATCACGCAGGTTCTCGGGCAGGGCCTGGCGTGCGATGGCGCTGACCAGGATGGCGATCAGGATGGTCGGGATCGACAGCAGGATATCGCCAAAGCGCATCAGCACGGTGTCGGTAATGCCACCGAAATATCCGGCGAACAGCCCCAGGATCATGCCGATGCTCAGCGACAGCGCGACCGAGGCGATGCCGATGATGATCGAGCTGCGCGAGCCATATAGGATCGCTGACAACATGTCGCGGCCCTGCGTATCCGTCCCGAGAATGAACGGCCACTGCCCGTCCGGCGACCAGATGGGCGGGATCTCTGCGTTCAGCAGGTCCAGCTGCGCCGGGTCATACGGGTTCTGCGGCACGTAAAGCGGTGCGGCGAAGGCCGCGATCACAAGTACCAGCAGGATCCCCGCTGCGATCATGGCCGAGGGCTTGTGCGTGAAGGACCACCACAGGTCCGAACTGCGCCATCGCCGCCAGCGCGAGGTCGCGACCCCGTCCGAGGGGACCATGGAATCGGCGGGAACATTCACTACGGGATTGGACATGGCTTACCTCGCCTCGCGCAGGCGCGGGTCGATCACCGCATAGGTGATGTCCACGGCCGTGTTCAGGACCACGAAGATGAAGCTGATGATCACGAGGTAGGCCGACATCACCGGGAAATCGAGGAAGGTCACCGCCTGGATGAACAGCATTCCCATCCCGGGCCACTGAAAGACCGTCTCGGTGATCAGCGCAAAGGCGATCAGCGCGCCGATGTTCATCGCCGTCATGGTGACGACCGGCATCAGGCAGTTCTTCAGCGCATGCCGGAACCAGATGCGGTGGCGCGGCACGCCGCGGGCGCGGGCGAACTTGACGAAGTCCGAGCGCATCACCTCCAGCATCTCGGCGCGCACGAGGCGCATGATGAGGGTGATCTGGTAGAGCGACAGCGCAATCGCGGGCAGCACCAGCGCGGCCCGCCCGGAGCGGGTCAGCAGCCCGGTCGACCACCAGCCGAGGTTCACGACCTCGCCCCGTCCAAAGGCGGGGGCGATCCCGAGCATGACGGAAAAGACGAGGATCAGCAGGATGCCGACGACAAAGCTGGGCAGCGAGACGCCGATGATACTAAGGAACTGCAGTCCTTCGGCATACCATCGCCCCCGGCCGATTGCGGTCAGCACGCCGAGCGGCAGGCCGATCAACAGCGAGAGCAGCGTCGCGGTCAGTACCAACTCCATCGTCGCGGGGAACCGCTCGGCGATCAGGCCGAGGACCGACTGGCCGTTGCGCCAGCTCATGCCGAAATCGCCTTGCGCCGCGTTGCCGACGAAATGCGCGAATTGCACCAGCATCGGCTGGTCGAGGCCCAGCCGCTCGCGCAGGGCATCGCGGTCGGCCTGGCTCATCTGTTCGTTGGCCATCAGCTCGACGGGATCGCCCGCGACCTGAAAGATGGCAAAGGCCAGGGCCGCCACGGCCAGCATGACAAACAACGCGTTCATCAGGCGCTTGAGGACAAAGACGAGCATGGCCGTCCCTTTCGTCGGATGAAGGGTCCGGGCCACCGCGCGGGCGGCCCGGAAAGGCGGCTCACTTGGCGGGAGCCATGACGGTCAGCCAGTGGCGGACCTTGTTGTCGGCCAGCTGCGCCACCGACTCCACCCGGTCGACCATCGCCCAGGCAACCGGCTGCTGGTGCAGCGGCAGCATGATGATCTCGTCCTTCGCCATCTTCATGGCCTCGGTCTGCAGGGCGAGGCGCTTGTCGCGGTCCATCTCGGTCGAGGCGGCCTTGATCTTTCCGTCGATGGCCGGGTAGGACCAGCCGCCCCAGTTGAACACACCCGCGGTGTCGGACTTGGTCTCGATCATCTGGACCAGCAGCGAATAGCTGTCGAGCATCGGCTCGTTGGCCCAGCCCAGCAGATAGACATCCGCCTGGCCTCCCGCGCGCTTGGGCGTCTGCACCGCGGCCGGCCCGATATCGAGCGAGGGCTTGAACCCCGCCCGGGTCAGCATCGAGACCATGGCGTTGCACAGCTCTTCTTCCGAGACATAGGCGTCGGTTGTGCAGGTCAGCGTGAACGGCAGGCCGTCCTGTCCGGCCTCGGTCAGCAGCGCCTTGGCCTTTTCGGCGTCGCCCGGCGGGAACTGGTCCAGCGCCTCGGTGTAGCCCGGAATCTCGGGCGCGACCATTGCGCCGGCGCTGCGCGACTTGCCGCGCATAACTCGCTTCTTGATCAGGTCCCGATCGATCGCCAGTTCGAACGCCTGGCGCACCTTCAGATCGTTGAACGGGTTGTCTCGGCCATCCGCCAGCTTGGGCTTGCGGTTGAAGCCGACCATGACGGTGCGCAGGTCGGTGCGCTCCATCACTTTCATGCCCGGCGAGGCTGCCAACCGCTCGACGTCCTGGACCGGCGCGTTCTCGGTGAAGTCGATTTCCCCCGACAGCAGCGCTGCGACGCGGGTTGCGGCGCTGGAGATCGGCGTGAACTCGATCCGGTCGAGGTTGTGCTTGGGGGTGTCCCACCAGGCGTCGTTCTTGACCAGCACGGTCTTGCTGTCTGGGACCCGGCTCTCGACCTTGAATGGGCCGGTGCCGTTGGTGTTGAACGTGGCGTAGCCCTCTTTCTTGGCGCTGACATCGGTCGGCTTCAGCGAGTCGTTTGCCTTCATCCAGTCCTCGTCGAAGATCTGGATGTTGGTCAGATCGTTCAGCAGCAGCGGATAGGGGCCGGTCAACTCGATCTCGACCGTCAGGTCGTCGAGCTTCTTGCTCGACTTGTAGGTCGGCAGGTTGCCTTTCAGCGGCGAGGTCTCGTCGCTGACGCGCGCGAGGCTCGCCACCACGTCGTCCGCGGTAAAGTCGGCGCCGTCGTGGAACTTGACCCCCGGCCGCAACTTGAAGCGCCAGACCGAGGGCGAGACGACCTCCCAGCTTTCGGCGAGGGCCGGCTCGATCTCCAGCTTTTCGTTATAGCGCACCAGGCCTTCGTAGACGTGGTTCAGGAAGGCGATGGTGTAGCTTTCACCGTAGGAATAGGGGTCGAGCGAATAGATGTCGCGGGCGGCACCCCAGCGAAGCGTTTCGGCCGTGGCCGGCCCCCCCGCCAGCAGCGCGAGCATCGGCAGGGCGTATTTCAGGCGCAGTTTCATAGGGCTCTCCTGTCAGGATGGGCCGGTCTGGCGCCGGCTTGAAGCTTTGGGTGGGGAAACGGCGATCAGTCGGCCATCCGGGTCAGCCAATGGCGCGGCTTGTTGTCGGGCCGCACCACGACATCGGCCACCTTGTCCGTGGTCGCCCAAGCCATCGGCTGCTGCCAAAGCGGCAGCATGATCAACTCGTCCTTGGCGTATTTCAGCGCCTTGGTTTCCAGCGCCAGACGCGCGTCGCGATCCATGGTGACGCTGGCTTCCTTGGTCATCGCGTCGAGTTCGGGATAGGACCAGCCGCCATCGTTGGCGACGCCCGAGGCGCCCTCGCGGGTCGACAGCACCTGCGCCAGCATCGAATAGGTATCCAGCGTCGGCTCGTTCGCCCAGCCGATCAGGAACATGTCGGCATTCCCGGACGAGCGCTTGGGCGTCTGCACCGCGCGCGGACCCAGATCCAGCGTCGGCTTGAGCCCGACCTTGGTCAGCATGGACACAATCGCCTGGCACGCATCCTCGGCATTCACGTATTCATCGTTCGCACAGACGAAGGTGAATGGGGTGCCCGCCAACCCGGCCTCGTCCAGCAGCTTCTTGGCGCCGTCGGGGTCATATGCGGTTGGTGTGTCGAGCGCCGCGTCGTAGCCAGGGATGGTCGGCGCAACCAGCGTGCCGGCGACATGGGCCATGCCGCGCATGATCCGCTTGTTGATCAGTTCGCGGTCGATGGCCATGTCCATGGCCCGCCGCATGCGCAGGTCGTTGAACGGATTGTCGCGGCCGTCCGCCAGCTTTTCCTTGCGATTGAAGGCGATGTTCACGGTGCGCAGATCGGCGCCCTCGATCACCTTGACAGGCGTGGTGTTGCGCAGCCGGTCAAGATCCTGCAGCGGCGCGCCGTCGGTCAGGTCGATCTCGCCCGACAGCAAGGCGGCAACGCGGGTCGCGGCCGAGGTGATCGGCGTGAACTCGATCCGGTCGAGGTTATGGAGCGGCTTGTCCCACCAGCCCTCGTTCTTGACCAGAATGGTCTTGCTGTCCGGCACCCGGCTTTCCAGCTTGAAAGGGCCGGTGCCGTTGGTGTTGTGGGTGGCGTAACCCTCGACCTTGGCACCGACGTCGGTCGGCGCGGTCGCGTTGTTGGCGGTCAGCCAGCCGGCGTCGAACATGAAGATGTTCGTCATGTCGTTCAGGAACAGCGGATTGGCCGAGGTGACCTTCAGATCGACGGTCAGATCATCGATCTTGCTCGCCGAGACATAGGTCGGGATGTTCCCGCGCAGCGGCGAGGCCGGATCGCTGACCCGCGCCATCGAGGCGATCACGTCATCGGCGCTGAAATCGGCGCCGTCCTGAAACTTGACCCCCGGCCGCAGCTTGAACCGCCAGGTGTCGGGCGCCACGAACTCCCAGCTTTCGGCTAGCGCCGGGACCACCTCGAATTCGGGCGTGTAGCGCACGAGGCCTTCGTAGATATGGTTCAGGAACGCCAGGTTCGAGGTCGAGCCATAGCTATAGGGATCGAGCGAAAAGATGTCGCGCGCGCTCCCCCAGCGCAGCACGTTTTCGGCCGAGGCCGCGACCGGCAGTGCCGTAAGTCCCAGTGCCAAAGCAATCGCCGTCGCGCGCATCATGTTCCCCCTTGCCGCGTTAGAGGAACCATCGACTCCGCACCCGAATGTTGTCAACTGGATTGTTGACAATTTTGACACCAAGTTTTCACGCTGCGCGCTTTTGCCGTTTTACCGCCCCCTCCCCGGCGCAAAGCAGCCGCTTTCACATAGGCTATACATCTGTCGGTTGTGCAGCGCTTTGAACTCCCGTCTCGTCGGTGGTCCCTACTCGCCAAGGGCCGACCCCCATGCACCTTGCTCGCCTTTCCTTTCTGCTGCTGCCAACGCTCGCCGCCTGCACCGACGGGCCCACGGCTGCCACCCGCACCGCCGCGGTGGCAAACCTGCCGGGCCGCTATGTCCAGACCGACGGGCATGGCGACATCATGCTGTTGACCCAAGGCAGCGCCCATTGCGCGCCACTGTCACCCAGCGAGGCGGCGATGGCGCTGCAGGCGACCAACGCGGTGCGCACGTCGCGCGGCCTTGCACCGCTACGCCCGCAGCCGCAGGTGCAGGCCATCGCCGACGCCCATGCCTGCGAGATGGCGCGGCGTGGCACCATGACCCACCGGGGCGGTCGCAGTTCCGGGCCCGGCGCAAGGCTGCGCGCCAACGGCTACAATTCGCGGGTCGCAGCCGAGAACATCGCCGCCGGCCGGTTCACCTTGCCGCAGGTGCTGGCCGAATGGTCACGATCGGGCGGGCACATGGCCAACATCATGCGCCCCGATGTGCGCGACTTCGCCCTCGGGCGGGCAATTGGTGCGGACGGCAAGACCAGCTTCTGGGCGGC
The DNA here is from genome assembly GCF_003324675.1 of Paracoccus suum. Taxonomy (NCBI): domain Bacteria; kingdom Pseudomonadati; phylum Pseudomonadota; class Alphaproteobacteria; order Rhodobacterales; family Paracoccaceae; genus Paracoccus; species Paracoccus suum. The sequence continues at coordinate 1,956,871 of NZ_CP030918.1, read as the reverse complement.
CGTCTATGCGGGCCGCTGAGGGGGCAGAAGCGGGCCTCGATAAAGCCATTACGCTTGCGCGCGCACGCACCCGCGCGGTCGCGTGATGTAAACGATTACAGGGCGGGGGCGTGCCAAACGCGGTTCAGCGACGACTCGGACCGCCGACTTCCGTGCATGATTCACGAGCGAAATGCCCGGCGTTCATGCCCCGTTCACTCAAATCAGCCTGCCGCGACGGCGCTATGCCCGCCAGCCGTCTAGACGGTTGTACTGTAGCCTGTCATGACGATAGTGCTGCTCACCAACTCGTCATCAGGCCATCGAGCAAGGTGGCCGGTGCGCCCGTCGCTCTGGGAGGAACATATGAAACTCGCGAACTTCGCTGCCACGTCGCTGCTCGCCATCGCCGCAGCCACCGCCTTTGCCGGATCGGCCGCCGCCAAGACCCTCATCTATTGCTCGGAAGGCTCGCCGGAAGGGTTCGACCCGGCCGCCTACACCGCCGGCACCACCTTTGATGCCACCTCGCGCCCCATCTTCAACCGCCTGGTCGAGTTCAAGAAGGGCACGACCGAGGTCGAAGCCGCCCTCGCCGAAAGCTGGGAAGTCTCCGAGGACGGCCTGACCTACACCTTCAAGCTGCGTCCCGGTGTCAAATTTCACACCACGGACTACTTCACCCCCACGCGCGAGTTGACGGCGGACGACGTCGTCTTCTCGTTCGAGCGCCAGGGCGATGCGAAGAACCCGTGGAACCAGTACATCCCCGGACTGACCTTCGAATATTACAACTCGATGGAAATGGCCTCGCTCATCAAGTCGATCGAGAAGGTCGACGACATGACGGTCAAGTTCACGCTGAACCATCCCGAGGCGCCGTTCCTCGCGAACCTCGCCATGGACTTCGCCTCGATCCAGTCCAAGGAATACGCCGACAGCCTCGACAAGGCGGGGACCAAGGAAAACCTCAACAGCGCGCCGGTCGGCACGGGCCCGTTCAAGTTCGTGGCCTACCAGAAGGACGCCGTGATCCGGTACCAGAAGAACCCGGAGTACTGGGGCACGCCGGCCAAGGTCGATGATCTGGTCTTTGCGATCACCACCGATGCCGCCGTGCGCCTGCAAAAGCTGCAGGCGGGCGAGTGCCACATCATGCCGTTCCCGGCACCGGCGGACATCGCCGCGCTGAAGGCCGATCCGAACCTGACGGTGATGGAGCAGCCCGGTCTGAACGTCGCCTATCTCGCCTACAACACCGAGACCCCGCCCTTCGACAAACCCGAGGTCCGCAAGGCCCTCAACATGGCGATGAACAAGCAGGCCATCGTCGACGCGGTGTTCCAGGGCATGGGCGAGGTCGCCAAGAACCCGATCCCGCCGACCATGTGGTCCTACAACAACGCAATCGAGGACGACAAATACGACCCCGAGGCCGCAAAGGCCGCGCTTGAAGCAGCCGGCGTCAAGGACCTGTCGATGAAGATCTGGGCGATGCCGGTGCAGCGCCCCTACATGCCCAACGCCCGCCGCGTCGCCGAGATGATGCAGGAGGACCTGAGCAAGGTCGGCGTCAAGGTCGAGATCGTCAGTTACGAATGGGGCGAATACCTCAAGAAATCGATGGAGCCCGGCCGCGACGGCGCCGTGATCCTCGGCTGGACCGGCGACAACGGCGATCCGGACAACTTCCTGTCGGTGCTGCTGTCCTGCGCCGGCGCCAAGGAGGGCGGTGCGAACCGCGCCTTCTGGTGCAACCAGGAATTCAGCGACCTGCTGGAAAAAGCCAAGCAGACCTCGGACACAGCCGAGCGCACCAAGCTGTATGAACAGGCGCAGGTGATCTTCAAGGATCAGGCGCCCTGGGATACGCTGGCCCACTCGACCGTGGTGCTGCCGATGTCCAAGAAGGTTTCGGGCTACATCATGAGCCCGCTGGGCAGCCACGCGTTCGACACCGTCGACATCGCCGAATGATCAGATGATCCTTGGCGGGCCGCGCCTCGGGGGTCAAACCCCGGCGCGGCCCGCGCTTTTCCTCCACCCATGATGGCCGCATGATCCGTTTCATCCTCGGGCGTATCGCCTATCTCGTGCCGACCTTGATCGGCATTACAATCGTCGCCTTTGGCTTTGTCCGGGTGCTGCCGGGTGATCCGGTCCTGCTGATGGCGGGCGAGCGCGGCATGTCGCCCGAACGCTACGCCGCCGTTCGCGAGCAACTCGGCTTTGACCGCTCGCTGCCGACGCAATATTTCGACTACGTCTGGCAGTTGCTGCACGGCAATCTTGGCGTCTCGCTGGTTACCAAGAAGCCGGTGCTCACAGAATTCCTGGCCCTGTTCCCGGCGACCATCGAGCTTGCGGTCTGTGCCATCATCCTCGCGACCGTGATCGGCGTTCCTGCCGGCGTTCTGGCCGCGATCAAGCGCGGCAGCTGGTTCGACCAGGTCACCATGGGCACCGCACTGGTCGGCTATTCGATGCCGATCTTCTGGTGGGGCCTGCTGCTGATCATCCTGTTCTCAGGCACGCTCGGCTGGACGCCGGTGTCGGGGCGCATCTCGCTGATGTACTTCTTCCCGCCCGTCACCGGCTTCATGCTGATCGACAGCCTGTTGTCGGGGCAGAAAGGGGCCTTCACCTCGGCCGCCTCGCACCTGATCCTGCCGACTATCGTGCTGGCGACCATTCCGCTCGCGGTCATCGCCCGCCAGACCCGCAGCGCCATGCTGGAGGTTCTGGGCGAGGACTACGTGCGCACCGCCCGCGCCAAGGGCCTGCCGCCCCGCCGCGTGGTTGGCCTGCACGCCTTGCGCAATGCGCTGATCCCGGTCGTCACCACCATCGGCCTGCAGGTCGGCGTGTTGATGGCCGGCGCGATCCTGACCGAGACCATTTTCAGCTGGCCCGGCATCGGCAAGTGGATGGTCGAATCCATCAGCCGTCGCGACTATCCGGTGGTCCAGGGCGGGCTTCTGTTGATTGCGGTCATCATCATGGTCGTCAACCTGCTGGTCGATCTGCTCTACGGACTGATCAATCCGCGCATCCGGCACCGCTGAAAGGGGGACCGCCATGACCGATTCCGTCGATATCGTAGCCGACCTTCCCGGCGGCGGTGGCTGGCGCCACAGCCTGCGCGAGTTCTGGTACTATTTCGCCACCAACCGCGGCGCCGTGCTGGGCTTGGTCGTCTTTGCCCTGCTGGTCGTGCTGGCCATCCTGGCCCCGATGATCGCGCCGCACAGCCCGACGCTGCAGTACCGCGACGCCATCCTGCTGCCGCCCGCCTGGACCGAGGGCGGACGCGCAGACTTCCTGCTGGGCACCGACGCCGTCGGCCGGGACATGTTGTCCCGCCTGTTGTTCGGGGCCCGCTACTCGCTGTTCATCGGCGTCGTCGTTGTCAGCGTGGCCCTGCTGGGCGGGGTCATCATCGGCCTTCTGGCCGGCTATTTCGGCGGCTGGGTCGATGCCGTCGCCATGCGGGTGATGGACATCATCCTGGCCTTCCCCTCGCTGTTGCTGGCCCTGGTGCTGGTCGCGGTCCTGGGACCGGGCCTGACCAACGCGATGATCGCCATCGCCCTGGTGCTGCAACCACACTTTGCGCGCCTGACCCGGGCCGCGGTGCTGGCCGAGAAGAACCGCGAATATGTCACCGCCGCCCGCGTCGCCGGCGCGGGTCCCCTGTGGCTGATGTTCCGCACCATCCTGCCGAACTGCCTCGCGCCGCTGATCGTGCAGGCCACGCTCAGCTTCTCCAGCGCGATCCTTGATGCGGCGGCACTGGGCTTTCTGGGCATGGGCGCACAGCCGCCCACACCCGAATGGGGCACCATGCTGGCCGAAGCGCGCGAGTTCATCCTGCGCGCCTGGTGGGTGGTCACCCTGCCCGGCCTCGCCATCCTGATCACCGTGCTGGCGATCAACCTGATGGGCGACGGGCTACGCGACGCGCTCGATCCCAAACTGAAGCGGAGCTGACGCCATGGCGCTGCTGGATATTCGCAACCTGCGGGTTGCCTTCGACACCGCCGCGGGCCCGTTCCTTGCGGTCGATGGCATCGACGTGTCGGTCGATTCCCGCGAAGTCCTCGCCATCGTGGGCGAGAGCGGGTCGGGCAAGTCGGTCTCGATGCTGGGGGTGATGGGTCTGTTGCCGGATTCGGCCACGGTCACCGCCGACCGTATGACCTTTGACGGGCGCGATCTGATGACCATGACCGCGGCCGAGCGCCGCGCCATCATCGGCCGCGACATCGCCATGATCTTTCAGGAGCCGATGGCCTCGCTGAATCCCAGCTTTACCGTCGGCTTTCAGATCGAGGAGGTGCTGCGCCAGCACCTCGGCCTGAAGGGTCGGGCCGCGCGGGCGCGCGCGGTCGAGCTGCTGACCCAGGTCGGCATCCCCGAGCCGGAAACGCGCCTTGGCAGCTATCCTCACCAGATGTCGGGCGGCCAGTGCCAGCGGGTCATGATCGCCATGGCCATCGCGTGCGAGCCGCGTCTGCTGATTGCGGACGAGCCGACCACGGCGCTGGACGTGACCATCCAAAAGCAGATCCTGGACCTGCTGATGGCACTGCAGGCCGAGCGCGGCATGGCGCTGATCCTGATCACCCACGACATGGGTGTGGTGGCCGAGACGGCCGACCGCGTGGTCGTGCAGTATCGCGGCCGCAAGATGGAGGAAGCCGACGTTCTGACCCTGTTCGAGCATCCCGGCACTGCCTACACCCGCGCCCTGCTGGCCGCCCTGCCCGAGAACGCCACTGGCGAGCGGCTGCCGACCGTGGACGAGTTGATGGCCGCGGAGGGCCAGTCATGAGCGATATCGTCGTCGAAGGCCGCGGACTGGTGCGTGACTACGTCACCGGCGGCAGCTTGTTCGGTCAGAAAAAAGCCGTCCGCGCCCTGAAGGGCATCGACTTCAAGGTCGAGCGCGGCAAGACCCTCGCCGTCGTCGGCGAGAGCGGCTGCGGCAAGTCCACCCTGGCGCGGATCATCACCCTTATCGATCCTGCGACCGAGGGGCAGTTGCTTATCGAGGGCCAGCCGGTCGACATCAATCACGGCAGCATCACCCGCAAGATGCGCTCGGCCGTGCAGATCGTGTTCCAGAATCCCTATGGCAGCCTCAACCCGCGCCAGAAGGTCGGCCAGGTCCTGACAGAGCCGCTGCGCCTGCAGGGTGGCGTGCCGGAGGCCGAGCGTCGCCGCCGCGCCATGGCTATGCTCGAACGCGTCGGGCTGAAGGCCGAGCACTACAACCGCTTTCCGCACATGTTCTCGGGCGGGCAGCGCCAGCGGATCGCCATCGCGCGAGCGCTGATGTTGAACCCGGCCCTGCTGGTGCTGGACGAGCCGGTCAGCGCGCTCGACCTGTCGGTGCAGGCGCAGGTGTTGAACCTGCTCAAGGACCTGCAGGACGAGTTCAACCTGACCTATGTCTTCATCAGCCACGACCTGTCCGTGGTCCGCTACCTGGCCGACCAAGTGATGGTGCTGTGGAAGGGCGAGGTGGTCGAGGACGCCAGCCGCGACGCGATCTTTTCTGCGCCGCAGCATCCTTACACGCAAAAGCTGTTCGCAGCGACGCCGGTCGCGGATGTGGATTCGATCCGCACCCGCGTCGCCGCCCGCGCGGCCGAACGGGCCCGCCTCGCCGGCTGACGCCGCATCCCCCGCGCCCGCCCTGTCGCAGCCCGCTGCGGCCGCGGCGGGTGGCGGACGGCGCGCCCGCGGGGCTTTTGCATCCCGACCGGCGTCCCTAGATGTGAAGGACCGCCTGCGGGACAAGGATGCCATGATCCGCTTTGACAACAGCTATGCCCGCCTGCCGGGGCGGATGTTCGCGAGGGGCACCCCCGACACCGTCCCCGCGCCCGAGCTCATCGCGCTGAACCGCCCTCTCGCCGAGCGTCTGGGCCTCGACGTGGACTGGCTGGCCGGTCCCGAGGGACTGGCGATGCTGTCCGGGAACGCCATGCCACCGGGTGCGGCGCCGCTGGCGCAGGCCTATGCCGGGCACCAGTTCGGCGGCTTTGTCCCGCAACTTGGCGACGGGCGCGCAATGCTGCTGGGCGAGGTGGTGGCACCCGATGGCGCGCGCTTTGACGTCCAGCTGAAGGGCTCGGGCCGTACGCCCTTCTCGCGCATGGGCGATGGAAAGGCGTGGCTCGGCCCGGTCCTGCGCGAATACCTAGTGTCCGAATTCATGGCCGCCATGGACGTTCCGACCACGCGCGGGCTCGCCGCCGTTGCCACCGGCGAGACGATCTACCGCGAGACGCCCCTGCCCGGCGCCATCCTGACCCGCATCGCCGCGAGCCATATTCGCGTCGGCACCTACCAGTTCTTTGCCGTGCGCGGCGATACCGAGGCGCTGCGGGCCCTGACCGATCACGTCATCGCGCGGCACTATCCCGATGCGGACGGCCCCCTCGGCCTGCTGAACGCCGTGATCGCGGCGCAGGCGCGCACCATCACGCATTGGATGGCCCTAGGGTTCATCCATGGCGTGATGAACACCGACAACATGGCGATCTCTGGCGAGACCATAGATTACGGCCCCTGCGCCTTCATGGACGCCTTCCACCCCGAGACGGTGTTCTCGTCCATCGACCGCAACGGCCGCTATGCCTGGATCAACCAGCCGCAGATCGCGGTCTGGAACTTGGCGCAGTTCGCGACATGCCTCATCCCGCTGATGGGCGATCAGGATGCCGCGATCGAGGCGGCGACCCGCGCCGTCCACAGCTTTCCGGCCGTCTACGAGGCCGAATGGCTAGCCCGCTTTGCCGCAAAACTGGGTATCGCCACGCCGGTCGAGGCGGATCGCGCCTCGGCCGAGCGGCTGCTCGTCATCATGGCCGAGGCCGGGGCCGACTTCACCCGCACCTTCGCCGGGCTGGCGGACGGCACTGCCCGGTCCGAGTTCGCGGACCCGAGCCGGTTCGACGCCTTCGCCGCGGACTGGCGCGCGCGAGTACCGGCGCCGGATCTCGCGCTGATGGCCCGCGCCAACCCGCGCCGCATCCCGCGCAACCACCGCATCGAAGCCGCCATCGCCGCCGCGCGCGAGGGCAATCTGGCGCCGTTCCACGACCTTTACGCCGCCGTTACCCGCCCGCGCGAGGATCGCCCCGAATGGGATGACTTCGCCGCCGCCCCCGCCCCGGCCGAGCGCGTGCGCGCGACATATTGCGGGACCTGATGCGGCTGCGACTGGCAACCTATAACCTGCACAAGTGCAGGGGCATGACCGGCCCGCACGATCCGCTGCGCAACCTCGCCGCGATCCGCGCCGTTGCGCCCGATGTCATCGCCCTGCAAGAGGTCGATTTCCGCTATGGTCTGCGCCCCGAGGCCCTGCCGCGCCGCCTCGTCGAGGCCGAGACAGGCCTTGTACCCATCGACTTGACCGGCACCAGCGAAAGCAGCCTCGGCTGGCATGGCCAGACCATCCTGATGCGCCCCGACCTGGCGCGGGTGGCGCGGATTCGCCGGCTGCCCTTGCCGGGGCTGGAGCCGCGGGGCGCGGTTGCGGCGATGCTGCCGCATCTGAACATCTTTGCTGTCCACCTGGGCCTGACCCGTGGCGCGCGGCGGATGCAGCTGGCACGCCTCGCGTCCCGCGCGCGGGCTTTCGGCGGCGGCATCTCGGTTCTGACCGGCGATTTCAACGAATGGCATGATGATCGCGGCCTTGAGGCACTGTCCGGCTTTCGCGTCATCGCCCCCGGCCCCAGTTGGCCGGCACTGCGCCCACAACTGCGCTTTGACCGCTTTGCCATCAGCGGCGAGGCCGAGGTGATCGGCTGCGGGGTCGAGGACGGAACGGTGGCGCGGATCGCCTCGGACCACCTGCCGGTCTGGGTCGATCTGGACCTCTAGCGATAACAGCCTTTTCGCGACGGGCCCGGGCCGTTACACCCGCGGCAACCCACAGCGAGGACGCCCCCATGCACGACATGACCGCCATCATCGACATCTTCGCCCGCGAGATTCTGGATTCGCGCGGCAATCCCACCGTCGAGGTCGACGTCACGCTGGAGGACGGCACGACCGGCCGCGCCGCAGTTCCCTCGGGCGCATCCACCGGCGCCCATGAGGCGGTCGAAAAGCGCGACGGCGATCCGGCACGCTACGGCGGCAAGGGTGTGCTGGAGGCAGTCGCTGCGGTCAATGGCGAGCTGGGCGAGGCGTTGATCGGCGAGGATGCGACCGAGCAGGTGGCGATCGACCGCATGATGATCGAGCTGGACGGTACCGAGAACAAGGCTCGCTTTGGCGCCAACGCGATCCTCGGCGTTTCGCTGGCGGTGGCCAAGGCCGCGGCCCACGCGACCGGGCAGCCGCTGTACCGCTATGTGGGCGGCGCCTCGGCGCGGCTGCTGCCGGTCCCGATGATGAACATCATCAACGGCGGCCAGCACGCGGAAAACCCGATCGACATCCAGGAATTCATGGTCGTTCCGGTAGGCGCGGAAACGATTGCCGACGCAGTGCGCATGGGCTCCGAGATCTTCCACACCCTGAAGAAGGGCCTGATGGCGGCCGGCCACAACACCGGCGTGGGCGACGAGGGCGGCTTCGCCCCGAACCTCTCGTCCACCCGCGATGCGCTGGATTTCATCCTGCAGGCGATTGAAAAGGCAGGTTATCGTCCCGGCGACGACGTCATGCTGGCGCTCGACTGCGCGGCGACCGAGTACTTCAAGAACGGCAACTATGTCCTTGAGGGTGAGGGCAAGACCCTGTCTCCGGCCGAGAACGTGGATTACCTCGCGGCGCTCGTCGGCGACTATCCGATCTTCTCTATCGAGGATGGCTGCTCGGAGGACGATTGGGAGGGCTGGCGTCTGCTGACCGAGCGTCTGGGGCGTCAGGTCCAGCTGGTCGGCGACGACCTGTTCGTGACCAACCCGTCCCGCCTCGCCGAGGGGATCGAGCGTGGTTGCGCCAACGCCCTGCTGGTCAAGGTCAACCAGATCGGCACCCTGACCGAGACGCTGGACGCCGTACGCATGGCTGACCGCGCCGGCTATTCCAGCGTCATGTCGCACCGTTCGGGCGAGACCGAGGACGCGACCATTGCCGACCTGGCGGTCGCGACCAACTGCGGCCAGATCAAGACCGGCAGCCTCGCTCGGTCGGACCGGTTGGCGAAGTACAACCAGCTGATCCGCATTGAGGAAATGCTGGGCGCCACGGCGGAATACGCCGGCCGCTCGATCCTGCGCTGAGATCTGTGTCGGGTGCGTCCCCTTGGGGCGCGCCCGAACTTCCAAGTGTGATCTGCGGGTAACCCTGCTCCCGGGTACGCCGCGGACGGCCGCCTTCCAATCGCGCTTCCCGCCGGCGCGGCGACAGTCTCGGGGCCGCAGCCAACTTCGAGTTGGCGAATTCTCTCAGATGCGCGCTTGGGCCTGACCCGGCCCATACAGGCTGCGGGCCCGGTCCTCGAAGGCGCGCACGATGCGGGCCATTGCCTCGCCGAACACCACCCCGATCACGCGTTGCAGGATCGGGTTGCGGAATTCGAAGTCGACGTTGAAATCGACTTCGCAACCGCCCTCCGGGCGGTCGCGGAAAGCCCAGCCAGATCGCAGGTAGCGAAACGGGCCATCGAGGTATTCGGTGTCGATCCGCTGCTGCTGCGGCCATAGGGTAACCCGGCTGCCGAACCTTTCCCGAAACACCTTGAAGCTGATGACCAGATCAGCGTCGATCACCTCCGAACCGTCAGGCCCCGGCGCGCGCGCACGTAGGCGCGCAGCACTGTTCCACGGCAGGAACTCCGGGTAGCGCTCGACATCGGCCACGAGGCCATACATCTGCTCGGCGCTCCAGGGCAGGCGGCGGGTCTCGGCATGATTGGGCAAGGGCGGCGGTCTTTCAGCGGCAGGCGGCGGCGGCCGGGTCGGCGGTCAGAGCCCCGCCTCCCCGAAGGTATTGCACTTCGCGATCTCGCCCGATTCAAACCCGCGCGCAAACCATTTCTGTCGGTCGGCGGACGAACCGTGGGTAAAGCTGTCCGGCATCGGCACGCGGCCCGCGCCTTCCATCAGGCGGTCGTCGCCCACTGCCCCGGCGGCACCTATCGCCTCGCTGAAGTCCTCTTGCGTGATCTTCAGGTTCTGGCTGGCTTGGCGGCCCCAAATCCCGGCAAAGCAGTCAGCCTGCAACTCGGTCAGTACCGACAGGGCGTTGCTGTCCGCCTCGGACGCACGCTGGCGCATCTGGGTCACCTTCGGCAGAACGCCGATCAAGTTCTGGATGTGGTGGCCGATTTCATGCGAGATCACATACGCATAGGCAAAATCGCCGCCCGCACCCATCCGGTCCTGCATCTGCGAAAAGAACGAGGTGTCCAGATACACTTTCTGGTCGTTGGGGCAGTAGAATGGTCCCATCGCCGCCGAGGCGCCACCGCAAGCTGACTGCACCTGACCGCTGTAAAGTACCATGCTCGGGTCCGTATACTGGACCCCCGTCTGCTCGGGCAGGACCTTCTGCCAGACGTCCTCGGTGCTGGCGAGGACGGTCGAGACGAACTCGCCCGACTCGCGCTGCTCGGGCGAGAGTTGCGAGGGATCGACCTGGGTCTGCTGGGTCTCGCCCTGCATCGCACCGACCAGCGGCGAGATGTCGATGCCGAAGAACCAGCCGACGGCCAGCACCACCAACGTGCCCACAAGCCCCAGCCCGCCGATTCCGCCCGCGCTCATCCCGCGGCGGTCATCAATGTTGCTGCTGCCCCGTTGTCCGCGCCATTCCATATGCTTACCGCCTCCTGCTGGCCAACGCCGCACTGTCGCCCACGCGTAACAGTCCCGCGCAACACGGGCAACGAGCGGCGTTGCCCCACGGTTCCTCACGATCCCGCGCGCGGGGCGTCCGGGTGGGTCCCGCGGCCAACGCGGAACTTGACGGCGGCAGCCCGAGCGGCGACGAGGGGCCGCGTGAAACGGCCCGATGGTCAGCGACGAGGACAGCGATGCGAACGGCAACGGCACGGCAGATCATGCTTCTTGCGGGGCTTCTCTCGGGGCTGCTGCTCGCAACGGTGTTCGGCTTTCAATATGCCGGCTACCCGCCCTGCGAGTTGTGCATCCTGCAACGCTGGCCGCATGTAGCGGCGCTGGCGCTGGGGATCGTTGCCTGGTTCATGCCTGGGCGGACCAGTGCCCGTGCGCTCGCCTGGGCCGGGGTGATCGTGATGCTGGCCTGCGCGGGCATCGCCTTCTACCACGCGGGGGTCGAGTGGAAATGGTGGGCCGGTCCCGCGCAATGCAGCGGCGGCGCCAGCAACATCGGCAGCCTCAGCGTCGATCAGCTGATGGCGAAGATCAACGCCGCCCCCGTCGTGCGCTGCGACGAGCCGGCGCTGCTGATCCTGGGCTTCAGCATGGCCGCCTGGAACGTGGTTGCCTCGCTGCTGCTGGCGGGCCTCTGGTCGGTCGCGGCGCGCCGCCTGCGCTGAAGCCCTCAGCGCAGGAAGATCAGCGCCATCCCGACGGTCGCCATCGCCGCCCCCGCCCATGACGTCGCCGAGGGCCGTGCCCCGGTCACGATCCAGAGCACCGGCAGAATCAGCACTGGCGAGAGCGCCGACAGGGTCGAGACAATCCCGACCTTGCCGCCTGACAGCGCAAACAGCAGCAGCGTCATCCCGATCAGCATCGCGAGGACTCCCGAGGCCGCAATCTGAGCACCGAGGCGCAGGGTCAGCCGCGCTTGCGGGCGGAATTGCCTGATTGGCAGCGAGACGAGGATCGAAGAGCAGACAACCGCGATCCCGACCCGGATCAGCGAGGCGGTCATGGCATCAACCTGCCCCGCCGCCATGACCGGCCGCGCGATTAGCGAGCCGCCAGCCTGTCCCAAAGCGGCCAACAGGCCGAAGGTGACGCCGATCCAGACCCGGCCGCGCACCGCCTCGAAGCTGTGGGTGCCGCTGCGGCCCGGACGGCCGAGGACCGCCACCGCCACCCCGACGGCGCAGAGCGCGACCCCGGCCCAGCCCTGCGGCGGCAGGGTTTCGCCCAGAACCACACGGCCGAGCAGGGCGGCCATGGGCGCGTTCAGTGCAAACAGCGCCCCCGCGCGGCGCGGTCCGAGCCGGACCAGCGAAAAGAACAGCAGCGTGTCGCCCAGGAAAACGCCGACAAGCCCCGAGAGGGCGAGCCAGGCGGCGTCATGGCCGGTGACCGACTGCCAGCCGCCGGTGACCAGCGTCACCGCGCCCAGCATCAGCGTTACCATCCCTTGCCGGTAAAAGCCGAAAGCGGTGGGACCCACCGCCCGCGCGGGGCCAGCCCCGACCAATCCCGTCACGGCCCAGCACAGCGCCGCGCCCAGTGCCGCCAACTCGAACATCGCGCGCCCCCTGATGGCCTCAGCGGCCCGCAGCGCGATCGCTAGCCTTGCCGCGCAACCGAGGCAAGCGGTCCGGCGTTCGGCCTACGACATTGATCAACGGAGGTTTCACGATGACCACGAAACGCGGCTCGGCCCGCTGGCAGGGCGACATTCGCGGCGGCACCGGGCAGATCTCGACAGAGTCCGGCGCGCTGAACAAGCAGCCTTACGGCTTCAACACCCGCTTCGAAGGCGTGACCGGCACCAACCCGGAGGAGCTGATCGCCGCCGCCCACGCAGCCTGCTTTTCGATGGCGCTCTCGAAGGCGCTTGGCGATGCCGGGGTCACCGACCCGGTGATCGAGACGACCGCCGCCGTGACGCTGGAAAAGGATGGCGACGGCTTCAGCATCACCCGCTCGGCCCTCACCTCCAAGGTGTCGGCGGCGTCGGGCGATGAAGAAACGATCCGCACCGCCGCCGAGGGCGCGAAAAGCGGTTGCCCGGTCAGCAAACTGCTGAATGCCGAGGTGACGCTGGACCTGACCGTCGGTTGAGGCGGTATGACGCATCGGGGCCGGCTGCCACCGGTCCCGATGTGTCAGCCGGTAGTCAGCGCGTCGTCTCGGTCAGGCGGCGGCGCACATAGCTCTGCACCGTGTCGATCATCGGCTTCATGTGGGCTTCGTCGTCCCGGAAGAAGTGGTCCGCACCGTCAACGATCTCGTGGGTGACAGTGATACCCTTCTGCTCGCGCAGCTTGCCGACCAGCGTCGCTGTATCCTTGGGCACGGCCACGCGGTCCGCGGTACCGTTGATGATCAGCCCCGAAGCCGGGCACGGCGCAAGAAAAGTGAAGTCATACATGTTCGCGGGCGGCGCGACGCTGACAAAGCCCGTGATCTCGGGGCGGCGCATCAACAGCTGCATGCCGATCCATGCGCCGAAGCTGAAGCCTGCGACCCAGCAGTGCTTGCTGTTGGGATTCATCGCCTGCAGGTAATCGAGCGCCGATGCCGCGTCCGACAACTCGCCAATGCCCTGGTCGTATTCGCCCTGGCTGCGCCCGACGCCCCGGAAGTTGAACCGCATCACCGTGAAGCCCATACGGTGGAACGCGTAGTGCAGATTGTAGACCACGCGGTTGTTCATCGTCCCGCCATATTGCGGGTGCGGATGCAGGACGATGGCAATGGGGGCATCGCGGGCAGGCTGGGGATGATAGCGCGCCTCTAGGCGGCCCTCGGGGCCGGGAAAGATCAGTTCGGGCATGGGATGTTGACGATCCTGACGGTGCTGTTCTTGACCGCGCGGGGGCGCAGGCCTAGTGATTGCCTCTATGTGGGGCATCGGGCGTTCGCGTGCAAGCGAACGGACGCCGATGTGGCAAGGGGACCGTCATGAAGCTGTCCACGAAGGGCCGTTATGCGGTGGTGGCGCTGGTTGACCTCGCCATGCTGAAGGGCGACGAGCCTGCCTCGCTGGCCGAAATCTCGCGCCGCCAGGACATTTCGCTACCTTATCTGGAGCAGCTTTTCGTCCGCCTGAGGCGCGCCGGGCTGGTGAAGTCGGCCCGCGGACCGGGCGGCGGCTACCGCCTTTCGCGTCCGGCGGAGGAGATCAACTTGGTCGACGTGCTGTCCGCCGTGGATGAGACCGTCAGCGCGCTGCATGTCGGTGCCGGTGCCTCCGGCGCCATCTCGGGCAGCCTCGCACAATCTCTGTCGAACCGGCTGTGGCAAAGCCTCAGCGCGCATGTCTATGTGTTCCTGCACAACACCACGCTGTCGGATGTCGCCCGGAACCGCCTTCTGCCCTGCCCCGCTGTCCCTGAGCTTTTGTCGGTGGTCGACGACTAAAGCCCGAACGGGCGTTTCACCGCAGGCCGCGAACCCATGCCGCAGCCCTTTTCCGCCGCGACCGGCTTTCCGCGCGCGCCTGCAAGGCGTAGAACGCCTCTGCCCAAGCCGGAGCCGTGACCGTGAACCAGACCATCGCCATTGCCGCCCCGAAGGTGACCATGCCTGACACGCAGACCGTCACCTCGGTCACCCACTGGACCGACAGGCTGTTCAGCTTTCGCTGTACGCGGCCCGCCTCGCTGCGGTTCCGCTCGGGCGAGTTCGTGATGATCGGTCTTGCCGGCGAGAACGGCAAGCCGCTGCTCCGGGCCTATTCCATCGCCTCGCCCAACTGGGATGACGAGTTGGAGTTCTATTCGATCAAGGTGCCGGACGGGCCGCTGACCTCGCGCCTCCAGCATATCCGGGTGGGCGATCCGATCGTTCTGCGCCCCAAGCCGGTCGGCACACTGGTCCACGACGCTCTGCTGCCGGGGGAGCGGCTGTGGCTGCTGGCGACCGGCACGGGCCTTGCGCCCTTCGCCTCGTTGATTCGCGATCCCGAGACCTATGAGCGGTTCGGCACGGTCGTGCTGATGCACACTTGCCGCGAGGCGTCCGAACTGGAATACGGCCGCCGCCTGGTCGAGAGCCTGAAGGACGATCCGCTGATCGGCGAGATGGTCGAGGGCAGGCTGCTGTATTACCCGACCACCACGCGGGAGGCCTCGCCCCGCATGGGCCGGATCACCGACAACCTGACCTCGGGCAAGGTGTTTGCCGATCTGGGCCTGCCGGCGATGACGCCTGGGACGGACCGGGCGATGATCTGCGGCAGCCTGGCCTTTAACCTCGACGTCAAGGCTGTGCTGGAAGGGTTAGGCCTGAACGAAGGGGCCAACAGCGAGCCGCGCGAGTTCGTGGTCGAAAAGGCCTTCGTCGGCGACGGGATCTGAGGGGACTGCCCTCGTGCAGACAAAACAGCCGGGGGTTTCCCACCCCCGGGCCCCCGTGGGATATTTCGCCAACGCAAACAGGCTGACGCCGCGCCCCGGAAGGGACGCGGCGCTTTGCGTTGACGGTCATCGGCCTCCCCGCCTGTACCGTGGGGGAAGTTTGGTACATGCAGACTTAAGGAAGGGTTAAAGTCGGCGGGACATTGAGGACAGCTTCCTTGCGGCTGGCCAGCCAGCAGGATGGAGGCGCCTCATTTCATCTGGGCGGTCCGGCGCAGCGAAGGGCGCCCTCGTTGCCGTGGTTAGATTGGTGCGATGTCACCTTCTGCCCGCAGGGCGTGGAAGTCGTCCGCGAAATCCCCCAGCCGGCCCGCGGCGATGGCGGCGCGCAGGCCAGCCATGAGCTGCTGATAGTAATGCAGGTTGTGCCAGGTCAGCAGCATACCGGCGATCATCTCGCCGGCGCGCACGACGTGGTGCAGGTAGGCGCGCGAGTAGCCGCGGCATGCGGGGCAGCCGCAATCCTTGTCCAGCGGGCGCGGATCGTCGGCGTGGCGGGCGTTGCGCAGGTTGACCTGTCCGCGCCGGGTCCAGGCCTGCCCGGTCCGGCCCGAGCGCGAGGGCAGCACGCAGTCCATCATGTCGACGCCGCGCTGCACGGCGCCGACGATGTCGTCGGGCTTGCCGACGCCCATCAGGTAGCGCGGCTTGTCCTGCGGTAGCAGGCCCGGCGCGTAGTCCAGCACGCCTAACATCGCCTCCTGCCCCTCGCCCACTGCGAGGCCACCGATGGCATAGCCGTCAAAGCCGATGGCGGTCAGCGCCGCCGCGCTTTCGGCGCGCAGGTCGGGTGAGACGCCGCCCTGCATGATCCCGAACAGCGCATGGCCGGGCCGGTCCCCGAAGGCATCGCGAGAGCGCTGTGCCCAGCGCATCGACAGCCGCATCGAGGCGGCGACCGCGTCCTCGGTTGCCGGCAGCGCCGGACATTCATCGAAGGCCATGACGATGTCCGAACCGAGCAGGCGCTGGATCTCCATGCTGGTTTCGGGCGAGAGCAGATGCCGACTGCCGTCGATGTGGCTGGCGAAGGTCACCCCCGCCTCGGTGAGCTTGCGCAGCCCGGCGAGGCTCATGACCTGAAAGCCGCCGGAGTCGGTCAGGATAGGCCCGTCCCAGTTCATGAACCGGTGCAGGCCGCCCAGCCGGGCGATGCGCTCGGCCCCCGGGCGCAGCATCAGGTGATAGGTGTTGCCCAGAAGGATATCCGCCCCGGTCTCGCGGACCGAGCCGGGCAGCATCGCCTTGACGGTCGCGGCGGTGCCGACCGGCATGAAGGCCGGCGTGCGGATCTGCCCGCGTGGCGTCGAGATGATCCCTGTCCGGGCGGCGCCGTCAGTCGCGGTCAGGTCGAAGGCAAAGCCGCTCACGCCAGCCCCTCGGCGCGCAACAATGCCTTGACGTCCTGTTGCGGGCGGGCACCGACATGGCCGATCACCTCGGCCGCGGCGATGCAGCCCATGCGTCCGGCGGCGGAGAGGCCCACCCCGGTCGCGAGGCCATAGATCAGGCCGGCGGCAAACTGATCGCCGGCGCCGGTGGCGTCAACCGGCACCACTTTCCGGACAGGGGCGGTCACCCGTTCGGTCCCGCGGATCAGGATGGCATCCTCGCCCGAGCGGGTGCAGATGACCGTGCCGCAATCGGCCGCCGCGAGGCCCAGTGCCTCCTCTAGGTCTTCGACCTGATAAAGCGATTGCCATTCATGGACGTTGCCAATGACGTAATCCATCGGCCCGGCGACCAGGCGACGAAAATCCTCGCGATGACGATCGACGCAGAACGGATCGGAGAGGGCGATCCCGGCCTGACCACCGGCCGCATGGCAGGCCTCGGCGGCTTTAAGGAAGGCGGCCTTCCCCTCGGGCCGGTCGAACAGGTAGCCCTCGAGGAATAGCCACGGCCCGCCCGCGAACACTGCCGGGTCCACGTCGGCGGGCGACAGCTCGGCCGAGATTCCGAGGTAGGTGTTCATCGAACGCTCGCCATCCGGCGTCACAAGGATGATCGAGCGCGAAGTCGGCAGCGCCTCGCCCGCGACCGGCGGGTTGACGAAGGCGCAGCCCTCGGTCTCGGTCTCGCGGGCGTAGCCGAGGCCCAGTTCATCCTGCGCCACGCGGCCGATGAACGCAGTGCCCAAGCCCAGCCGGCCGATCCCGGCCAGTGTGTTGGCAACCGATCCGCCGGGCACCAGTTGCGCGCGGTGGACGTCCGCCGCCTGAGCCGCCATCAGGAATTCGGACCGGGCGCGATCGACCAGTTGCATGATCCCCTTGTCGACCCCGAGCCGGGTGAGGGTCGCGTCATCGGTCGTCGCGATCACGTCCATGACCGCATTACCGATGCCGACCACGTCATAGCGGCGAGGGGTGCTCATAAAGTCTTCTCCGGGTAGGGACACAGGTCGGCGATCAAACAATCGGGACAGCGCGGGCGACGGGCCTGACAGATATGGCGTCCGTGCAGGATCAGCCAGTGGTGGGCGCGGGTCTGCGCGAAGGCGGGGACGTTATCCTCGATCGCGCGCTCGGCTGCCTCAACATCCGCGCCGGGGGCGAGTTGGGTGCGGTTGGCGACGCGAAAGATATGCGTGTCGACCGCTTGCGCGGGCAGGCCCCAGATGCAATTCAGAACTACGTTGGCAGTTTTGCGCCCGACGCCCGGCAAGCTGGTCAGGGCCGCGCGCGAGGACGGGACCTCGCCGCCATAACGCTCGATAAGAATTTCCGAAAGGCGGATGACATTGCGGGCCTTTTGCCGGAAGAGGCCGAGGGTGCGGATCGCCTCGGTCAACTCGGCCTCGCCGATCGCCAGCATCGCGGCGGGGGTGTCGGCGCGGGCGAACAACGGCCCAGTGGCGCGGTTCACGCCAGCGTCGGTCGATTGCGCCGAGAGTGCGACCGCGACCAGCAGGGTGAAGGCGTTGGTGTAGACCAGTTCGGTCAGCGGCTGCGGCTGCGCTGCGGCAAAGCGTTCGAAGACCGCCATTTGCGCGGCATAGGGCAAGGGGGCTGGGAGGCGGGCCATGCCCTGTCATGACGGCGGGGCGGCGCCTTGGCAAGCCGGCGCCGCCGCCGCAAAGCGAAGGGCCAGACCTTTCGGCCCGGCCCCCTGCAAGCGGATCAGCCAGCGATCACATCGGGCGGATGATGATCTCGACCCGGCGGTTCTGGGCGCGGCCCTGCGGTGTCGCGTTCGAGGCGATGGGCTGAGTGAAGCCACGGCCCGCGGTCGCAATCCGGTTCGAGGCGACGCCGCCGGCGCTGAGGATGCCGGCGACAGCGCGGGCGCGACGCTCGGACAGGTCCTGGTTATGCGCGGCGCTGCCGGTGTTGTCAGTGTGGCCGATCACGTCGACGCGGGTGTTCGGATACGAGTTCAGGTTGCGCGCAATGCTATAAAGGTCATTGACCGCAACGCCCGAAACCGCGGCCGAGTCCGTGGCGAACAGGATCGATTCCGGCAAGTTGACGTTGATCACGTTGCCGTTCTTGACGACCGTGACACCGGGAGTGGTGACCGACTGCTGCAGGGCGCGGGCCTGCGCGTCGAGCGCCGAGCCGGCGAGGCCGCCGACCAGGGCACCGGCAGCAGCGCCGCGGACGATGTCCCGGCCCTTGTTCGAGCTGTCGCTGTCACGCTGCAGTCCATAGGCGGCGCCGGCGGCAGCGCCGAGGATGGCCCCGGTCTGGGCGCGGTTCGCCGGGACGGGGTTGCCAAGCTGGTCAGTGGCACAAGCCGAAACAGCCATGACGCCAGCCGTGGCGAGGATCAGAGGGGCGCGAAGTTTCATCTGAGTCGTCCTTGTCAGCGGCCGTCATCCACGGCCATTCAAATCTCGCAACGCGCGGCGGGCATCCCGCTGCGCAATGGAAACTGCGCGTTGATAGCATCGGTTCCCAACGCAAGCCATTCGCATTGCTTGAAAACCTGTCACAACGCCGGGCGCGCGATGTGACTGGTCAACGCAAAACGCCCGCAACGGGTTGCGGGCGTCAGGTTGCGGCGGTGGCGCGGCTCAGTGAAAGCGCGCGGCCACGTCATCGATAGCCCGGTCGATCGCAGCGCTGCGTGTCTCGGGCGTGCCCTGGGTACGCAGGATGTCACTCGCCGCGGCAACTGCCGTCTGGACGGCACGGTCGCGCACCGCGCGCACGGCATCCGCCTCGGCCGAGGCGATCTGATCCTGCGCCGACTTCAGCCGGCGCTCGATCGACACCTCGAGGTCGCGCTTGGCTTTCGCGGCGCCAGCCTCGGCCTCGCGGCGGGCGTTGGCCACGATCTCTTCGGCTTGGCCCTTCACTTCGCGCTGGCGGCGCTCGTAGGAGGCATAGATCTCCTGCGCCTCGTCGCGCAGGCGACGCGCCTCGTCGAGGTCGGCGCGAATGTCGACGGCCCGCTTGTCCAGGTGGTTGCCGATCGCGGCCGGCACCTTGAAGTAGAACAGGATCGCCAGGAACAGCAGGAACGCCAGCAGCACGACAAAGTCGGTGTTGCGCAGCGAAAAGAACGGCCCGGTAGCGGCGAGCGCCGGAGAGGCGACGAGGCCGGACAGGGCGGCGCTGAGGGCGAGACGGTTCATCGGGCAACCCCTTGCAGACGGTGGTCGACGGCGGCGCTGACGGCGTCGGCATCGGCCCGGCCGCCAAAGGCGTTCACCAGCTCGGCCGTGACCTCGCGTGCGACGCTGCGGGCGTCATCCAGCGAACTGGCCTTGATCTGGCTGATGCGGCCTTCGGATTCCGCACCGCGGGCCGAGATTTCGGCATCGGCATGGGCGATCGCAGCATCGACCTCGGCCTGGATGGCGGCCTTTTGCTGGGCGACGATGCCTTGGGCCTCGCCGCGGGCCTCAGCCAGGGCACGCTCGTAGGCGGCCTCGGCGTCGCGCGCCTTGCGCTTGAATTCCTCGGCCGCGCCTAGATCGCCGCCGATGGCGTTCTGGCGGTCGGCCAGCACGCCACCGATACGCGGCAGAGCGACGCGCGAGAGCACCCACCAGATCAGCAGCAGCGTCAGCGCCAGCCAGAAGATCTGGTTGGCAAAGGTGGTGATGTCGAGTTGCGGCATGCCGACCGAGGCGACCGCCTCGTGACCGCCGGCGGCGGCCGCAGTGACGTGGTCGGCCGCGGTGGCCGCGCCATCCGTGGTGGTCGTCACGACCGAGGTCGTTCCCGCCACGTCTGCGGACGGCTGATGCGCCTCGGTCGCGGCCGGGATCGCGGTCTGTTGGAGGAGGCTGATCATGTCCTGTCCCTGAGCGTCGTCGCTGGAAATGCTCGGCGGGCGGAGGCCGGGGTTATCCCCCTGCCCCCGCCCGACCGAAAGGCGAGATGCAGGCGGTTATCAGACCGCGAACAGCAGAAGCAGCGCGACCAGGAACGAGAAGATCCCGAGGGCTTCTGCGAAGGCCATGCCGATGAACAGCGTGGCGGTCTGCGAAGCGGCAGCCGACGGGTTGCGCAGCGCGCCCGACAGGTAGTTGCCGGCGACATTGCCCACACCGATCGCGGCGCCGGCCATGCCGATGCAGGCAAGGCCCGCACCCAGATACTGACCCAGCTGGGCTACGGCGACGTTTTCCATGGTTTCTGCTCCTTGAGGCGATGGAAAGAGGATTGTTCCGTCAGTGCGACGGGTGCAGCGCGTCCTTGAGGTAGACGCACGTCAGGATGGTAAAGACATAGGCCTGGATCAGTGCGACCAGCACCTCGAGGCCGTACATCGCGGTAATCGCGACGATCGAGATCGGGGCGATGGCGGCGAGCGCGGCAAAGCCGGCGAACACCTTGATCACGGCGTGACCGGCCATGACGTTGCCGGCAAGTCGGATGGAGTGGCTGACAGGACGGACAAAGTACGAGATCAGTTCGATGATCGCGAGGATCGGGCGCAGCGCCAGCGGCGCCGAGCTGACCCAGAAGAGGCCGAGGAAGCTGGCGCCGTTCTTGACGAAGCCGAGGATCGTGACGCCAAGGAACACCAGCAGCGCCAGCACCGCCGTCACCGCGATATGCGAGGTGGTCGAGAACGACATCGGGATCAGCCCGAGGAAGTTGGCGAACAGCACAAAGGTGAACAGCGTCATGATATAGGGGAAATACTTGACGCCTTCGTGGCCGGCGACGTCCTCGACCATCTTGTGGACCATGCCGTAGGTCAGCTCGGCGATCGACTGGATGCGGTTCGGAATCAGGCCGCGGCCACGGGTGCCCCAGACCATCAGTGCGATGATCGCAAGCGCCACGAGGCCCATCCACAGCGTGGCATTGGTCGGCTCGTACCACCGGACGCAACCCGCGGTCAGGCCCTCTGCGGGAACGCAGGTGCCCGGCTCTACGGTGCGGAACAGCGGTTCGACGATGAACTGGTCCATCGGGTGGAACACCAGCCCGGTCGTCTCGCCATGCGCTTCGGTCGCCATCAGTGTGCCTCGTCCTCGTCGTCGTCATCATCGGCGGCGCGGCCGCCCGTGGTGTCAGTCCTGCCCGCGGCTGCTGCGGGTGGCGGGTTCGCGTCCGCCATCTCGCGCGCGGTGCGCATCATCGTCTTTACGCCTGCCGCGAACCCGGCGAGGGTGAACAGAACCAGCAGGATCGGGCGCGTCCCGAACAGCCAGTCGAGGCCAAGACCGATGCCAAAGCCGAGGACAATCCCGGCCACCAGCTCGATCACCATGCGCCACGCCTGATTGGCGTGATCGAAACTCTTTCCCAACGCGCCGGCGGTTGAAGGCGCGGCGGTCCGGCGGGCATCCAGCTTTACCTCGAGCGCCGCGAGCCGCGCGGCGTCTTGCTGCCGCTGGGCGTCGGTTTCGGCCTCGCTTGGCACGCTGATCCTCTTGCCGGTGGTTGGCGGTCTGATATGGGCCGGGGTGCCTGGTGTCAAGCAGGTGTAAATTATTGAAATAGCGTAGATTTCCGATTGTTGCATCGGATGGCGCGCGCGAGGCATAGTCAACCGCGCAGTTGAATATCGAAAGGCGGCCCCTTCGTGAGTGATCTGGACGCGATCTTTGCCGCGCTTGCCGATCCGACACGGCGGGCGATCCTGTCGATGCTGCTGGAAGACGACATGGCGGTCAGCGATGTCGCGGCGCCCTTCGCCGTCTCGCTGGCGGCGATCAGCAAGCATCTGGCGGTTCTCGCCGCGGCCGGCCTGATCGCGCAGGAGCGTCGGGGCCGCATCACTTGGTGCAAGCTGGAGCCTGAGGCGATGCGCGCGGCCAGCGTCTGGATGCGCGGCTTTGGCCAGATCGACCCGCTGGACTTGGACGATTTCGAGCGGTTTCTGGCGTGTCAGCTGGCTGAGGATGCCGGCCAGTTGTAGCCGTCGCCGCGGGGCACCTCGCGGATAGGCGGATCAGCCGGCTGGAACACCTCGACCAGCAGCGGATAGCAGGCCGCCGCGTCCGAGGAATGGCCGGTGCTGCAATCGCCGCCCGGACAGGCTGACAGGCCGGCGATCAGGTCGATCTCGGCAAAGAACTCCAGATAGTCGCCGGGACGGACCGGGCTCGCCTTCATGAAATATTGGCCGGTATCGGCAGTGAAGCCGGTGCACATGAAGAGGTTCAGGACGTCATGGACCAGCAACTCGACTTCCGCCGGCCGCTTGCCGAGGTGGCGGGCCATGGCATTGGTCAGGTTTGAGTGGCAGCAGTGATGGTAATCCCCGCCGCCCAGTAGATGCTGGGTGTAGGGATCGCAGCGGGTGCCGATCACGTCATGCACGCGTCCACCATCAGGATCGGTGCCATACCAGCCGAGCGAATCTGCGGTGATCGTCGCCATCGCCCGCAGATGCGGCAGCGTTGACCAAAGCCGGTCGCCAACCTTGACATGGGTGCCATGCAGCGCCCGGGTCTTGCCGGAAAAGAAACGCTCCGTCAGGTCGTCCTTGGCCCAGAGGTTCAGGTCCCCGACCTGCGGCCCCTCGATGGAGGAGATGCGCACGAACTGACCGGCCGCTAGATCCCAGCAGCGCCCGTCACGCGGCGGCACCCGCAATTCGCTGACTTTGACGGCGCCGTCACGGGCAGCGTGCAGCTGGGCGAGATCCGGGTCCGGCAGCGTTTGTGACGGATAGACCAGCACCGGCGGGATCTGCCGGCGCTGCTGGGCGTCGGCAGGGGCGGTGGAAGGGGGGGCGGAATCTGGCATGGCGTCAGATCACCATGCCGGCGTTCGTTTGAAAAGCCCTTCAGGCCACCAGATCGTATTCGGGCTGGGGCTCAAGCGCGGAGGCGGGCAGAGGCTGTGGCTCGTAATAGGCGAACATCTCGGCCAGAACGGCGAGGCCGCGCTCGGCATGCGACTTCGGGGCGGCGGGGCGGTTGAACGGGGTAGCACTGGCCATCATGGCCTCCTGCAGTTGCGATGTTATCGTCTCCTCCCGAGGACAACATAATATGCTGCGTCGCAGAATACAGGTGCTGCAACGCAGCGTCACGACATGCAAACGCCGCGCGGTCTGGCCACGCTGCGTCATTCTGCCGGTCCGGTCAGTGGCTGCGTTCGACCATCATGTGCTTGATCGAGGCGATGGCCTTGGCCGGGTTCAGCCCCTTGGGACAGGTGTTGGTGCAGTTCATAATCGTGTGGCAACGATACAGCTTGAACGGATCCTCCAGATCGTCCAGCCGCTCGCCGGTCGCCTCGTCGCGCGAATCCGAGATCCAGCGATACGCCGTCAACAGGGCCGCCGGCCCGAGGAAGCGATCACCGTTCCACCAGTAGCTGGGGCAAGAGGTCGAGCAGCAGGCGCACAGAATGCACTCGTAAAGCCCGTCCAGCTTCTTGCGGTCCTCGACCGACTGCAGCCATTCCTTGTGCGGGGGCGGCGTCTCGGTCTCCAGCCAAGGCTGCACATAGGCGTGCTGGGCGTAGAACATGGTCAGGTCCGCGACCAGGTCCTTGATGACCGGCATGTGCGGTAGCGGATAGATCGCGACATCGCCCGGCACCTCGTCGATGCCGTAGATGCAGGCGAGGTGGTTGCCGCCGTCGATCACCATCGCGCAGGACCCGCAAATCCCCTCGCGGCACGAGCGGCGAAAGGTCAGCGTCGGGTCGATCTCGGTCTTGATCTTGATCAGCGCGTCAAGGACCATCGGACCGCATTTGTCGAGATCGATGAAATAGGTGTCCAGACGCGGGTTTTCCCCGCTGTCAGGTTCGAAGCGATAGATCTTGAACTTGCGCAGCCGGGTCGCGCCCTCGGGGGCGGGCCAGGTCTTTCCAACCTTGATCTGGCTGTTCTTGGGCAGGCGGAACTGGACCATGGAGGGCTCCTTTTCAGGGCGTGTCTGTCGGCTGACAGGCAGAAAGAGGCGAGTGCGTAATGCCGAAGCGCGCCGCGAAAGCAGACGGCAAGCGCGCGTTCGTCAACGAAAACTCAGGCGTGTGGCGCCGGCGGGACGCGCTCAGGGCTCCAAGCATCTGCATCCGATCACCCGGCCCAGCCGGGTTGCGAGGTCAGCGGCCGGGTCGGCATCTGCCCCGAGCGGCGCATCACGCAGCGCGTAAAGACATCGGATGGATCACGCCCGGCAATCGCATCGGACGAGATCGAAAGGGACACCCCGGCAACGGGATGGACCCCATGCCGGTCGCCAGCCACGCCCACCGAGACGCTGCTTTGCGGCCCGCGGGCGGCGCGCGCATCGCCAAGGCAGGTGCGCTCGGCATCCGCCACCGGCACCGGGCCGCACCCCGCCAGCACCGCTGCGGCGAGGGTCAGGACCAGGATGCCGGGGGCGGCGCGCAAGGTCAGGCGGTCCGCGACAAGGCGGCGATGCAGCTGCTGGCTGCGGGGCGCTTGACGATCGATGCGACCGCGCCGGCCGCACCGCCGCTGGCGCCGGAGCTCGCCAGGTCCGCAAGCTCGGCCTGCGTCGCGTTGTTCACCACGCAGCTGGTGTAGGGCATGACGTTCACACCCGGCAGGCGGGCCGCCATCTCGCGGTTCACCACCGATACGGCGGCGGCGCGGGTGGCGCTGCCCACTGTGGAGGGCGCGGTGGGGGTCGGGGCAACGACGACCGGCGGCGCGACCGGGGCTGGGGCGGGTTGCACCGGGACCACCGCGCAGCCGGCGAGCGACAGTGCAGCAGCGGACAGGATCAGAACGGAACGCATTAATATACCCTCGCTTTGGGAGCAATCTTCTTCAGGTCGATCCCGCCTTCCTCGACCGTGGTGAGCGGTTCCAGATGCACGGGGCGATAGCTCAACGTTACGCCGGTTCCATCGACCCGCGCCAGAGAATGCTTGCGCCAGTTGACATCATCGCGTTCGGGCCAGTCCTCGTGCGCATGGGCGCCACGGCTTTCCTTGCGCGCCTCGGCCGCGACGATGGTCGTCAGGGCGTTCGGCATCAGATTCGTCAGCTCCAGTGTCTCCATCAGGTCGGTGTTCCAGATCAGCGACCGGTCGGTGACATGCAGGTCGGACATCTTGGCGGCGATCGCCTCCATCTTGTCCACCCCTTCGGCCAGGGTCTTGTCGGTGCGGAAAACCGCCGCATCGGCCTGCATGGTACGCTGCATCTCGCCGCGCAGCTGGGCGGTGGGGATGGCGCCGCTTGCATGACGCAGCGCGTCGAACCGACCGAGGATCTTGTCCACCTCGGCGGTGTTGGTCGGCGGCACGGGGGTCTTGCGGTCGATCACCTTGCCCGCCTGGATCGCAGCAGCCCGGCCAAAGACCACCAGGTCGATCAGGCTGTTCGAGCCGAGGCGGTTAGCGCCGTGGACCGACGCGCAGCCCGCCTCGCCCACCGCCATCAGGCCGGGGAACACGCGGTCAGGGTTATCCTGCGTCGGATCAAGGACTTCGCCCCAGAAGTTCGTGGGAATTCCGCCCATGTTGTAATGCACTGTCGGCAGGACCGGGATCGGCTCGCGGGTCAGATCGACCCCGGCAAAGATCTTGGCGCTTTCGCTGATGCCGGGCAGGCGCTCGTGTAGCGTCTCGGGCGGCAGGTGCGACAGGTGCAGGAAGATGTGGTCCTTGTGATCGCCGACGCCGCGACCCTCGCGGATCTCCAGCGTCATGCAGCGGCTGACGACGTCCCGGCTGGCGAGGTCTTTGTAGGTCGGCGCGTAGCGTTCCATGAACCGCTCGCCTTCCGAGTTGGTCAGGTAGCCGCCCTCGCCCCGTGCCCCCTCGGTGATGAGGCAGCCCGAGCCATAGATCCCGGTCGGGTGGAACTGCACGAACTCCATGTCCTGCAGCGGCAGACCGGCGCGTGCCGCCATCCCGCCTCCGTCCCCGGTGCAGGTATGCGCGCTTGTGGCGCTGAAATAGGCCCGGCCGTAGCCGCCGGTGGCCAGCACGACCATCTTGGCGTTGAACACATGCAGCGTGCCGTCGTCGAGCTTCCAGCACACGACGCCGGTGCAGGCGCCGTCGGTTATGATCAGGTCGAGCGCGAAATATTCGATGAAGAACTGCGCCTTCTGCTTCAGCGCCTGGCCGTAGAGCGTGTGCAGGATGGCGTGGCCGGTCCGGTCGGCGGCGGCACAAGTGCGCTGGACGGGCGGGCCCTCGCCGAACTCGGTGGTGTGGCCGCCGAAGGGCCGCTGGTAAATGCGGCCATCGGCCGTGCGGCTGAAGGGCACGCCGTAATGTTCCAACTCATAGACCGCCTGCGGCGCCTCGCGGGCGAGGTATTCCATGGCGTCGGTGTCGCCCAGCCAGTCGCTGCCCTTGACGGTGTCATACATGTGCCACTGCCAGTTGTCGGGGCCCATGTTGGACAGGCTGGCGGCGATGCCACCCTGTGCCGCGACGGTATGGCTGCGGGTCGGAAAGACCTTGGTCACGCAAGCGGTGCGCAGGCCCTGCTCGGCCATGCCGAGGGCGGCCCGCAGGCCGGCCCCGCCGGCGCCGACCACGACGACGTCATATTCGTGCGTCTCAAAGGGATATGCTGCGCTCAACGCTCGCCTCCTTGGATGTTCAGGCGGTCTTTGTCAGACGACGATGCCGATCAGGGCCATCCGCGCCAGGGCGTAGATGCCCGCCGCCATGACCGCCCAGCCAACGATCTGGACGGCGATCAGCGTCCAGGTACGGGCCAGCCCGCGCATGTAGTCGTCGATCAGGATCCGCGTGCCGCGAATCCAGTGAATCATGCCCACGACAATGAACAGCCCCAGCAGGATCGCCGGGCCGGGGCGGCCGATCAGGCCGATCACGTCTGGCTGCTCCAGGCCGATGGCCGAGCCGGTCAACCCGATGACCAGCGGCGTCAGGATCGCTAAGGCAACCGCACTGACGGTCATTGCCCAATGTGCGGCCGTGCCAGAGCGGGCGGAGCCGAGGCCCTCGGCCGCCTTGCGCGGGGTGTAGAAATGCTGCGTCGGCAGGGCGGCGTCGTTCTTGCGTTCGCTCATGATGGGTGCCTCCTCAGGCCATGACCACGAGGGTCAGGACGGTCAGGATCGCTGATCCGACCAGCACGGCGATCGACAGGTTGCGACCGGTGTCGATCTCCATCCCGCGACCAGAGTCGTAGTAGAGGTGCCGCAGCCCCGCGAGCAGGTGGTAAAACAGCGCCCACATGGTCCCGATCATGACGAGCGAGCCGAGCCAGCTGCGCAGTGCCCAGTCGGCGGTTGCAAAGGCGTCGGGCGAGGTGACCGCGGCGACCAGCCACCAGACGATCAGCAGCAGACCGGGCAGCATCCCCTGGCCTGTGATGCGGGTCAGGATCGAGGTGATGGCGGTAAGCGGCAGGCGGTAGACCTGCAGATGCGGCGACAGCGGGCGCTCGCCGCGTTGGAACCTGATCTCGGCCAAGGTGCCCTCCCCTCATCGGACGCCGGGGGCGGCCCTTGCGCAAGGCGCGACCCCTTTTGGTATTCTGCGCCGCTCTCTACGCGCTTGAGGCGGGAAGGTCACGTCACTTTCTGCCCGCTAGCGCAAACGAGGCGGGGATGTGATCACAGGCGCCAAAGGCGTGATCACACCGCTCTGCCCGGTTGCGCGAGTCTACTGCGCGCCGAGTTTCAGGTCGGGCGTGTAGTCCACGGCGACATCCTTGGTCATGGCCTGTCCGCAACGCATCACGCCGCGCGCGGCATCGAACGACATCGTGGGCGAACCATGCAGCGCCCAGCCCTTGGCGAGCGCGTCGCTAATCTTGTGGCAGAACGCGGCGGTGTCGTCTTCGGTCAGCAGGCGGTAGAGGGTGGTCATGAATTACGCTCCAAAGGGGTTGGGGCCGACCCATCCGTGGATCAGGCCCAGGACAATGAACACGAGGACCGCGCCGACGGCGGCCATGATTTCCTTGCGCGCCGGCACTGCGGCGGTTGCGGGCGGGGTCCAGGGCGTGCGGCTGATCATCGCCATCTCGACCAGCGCCCAGACCAGCAGGCCGCCGAACAGCACGAACGAGGGCAGATCGCCGTTTACCAGTAGATGCGCGACGGCCCAAAGCGAGAAGCCGAGCAGTTGCGGATGGCGCAGCGCGCGGCCGACGCGGGTTTTCATGCCGCTGGCGGCGAACAGATAGATCGCGATCAGCACCAGCAGGTTGTTGATTCCCCGCGTGGCGGCGGTGGGTCTCCACCACACCGGGCCGTCCGCCGTACGATAGCCCCAGATCATCAGCAGGATCGAGACGACCAGCGCGCCGGTGACGATACCCTTGCCACCCTCACCAAATCCGATGCGGCTGTCCGGCGCGACGCGTTTCCACAGATGCGCGGCCCACCACAGGGCAACGCCGGCAATCAGGATGATCATTCCCATCGGGCTGGCTCTCTCTGTTAAGCTGGCGGTTGTTCCTGCGCGGTAATCTGCGCCGGCTGGCGCCGGGCCGCAATGGCTTCGGCCTGCGCAAGGGTGCGGCGCGCCATCGCGGCATGCAGGTTCTCGACGATGCGGCCGCCGAGGACAGCCACGCCGCGCCCCTCGGCCGCGGCACTGTCAAAGGCGTCGATCTGGCGGCGGGCCAGCTCAATCTCGGCTTCGGTCGGCGCGAATGCGGCGTTGGCGGCAGCGATCTGGTTCGGGTGGATCACGGTCTTGCCGTCAAAGCCGAGTTGGCGCCCGGCGGCACATTCGTCCTCGAGCCCTGCCGGATCTCGCAGATCGGGAAACACGCCGTCGAGGATCAGCCGGCCATGTGCCCGCGCCGCCAGCACGGACATGCTTAGCGCGGTCGCGAGCGGTGCCCGCCCCGCCTCGGCCGGCAGGCGCAGGTCAGCGGCTAGGTCATTGGTGCCCATGACCAGCGCCGCGACCGCTGGATGCGCGGCAATGGCGCCAGCGTTCAGCACACCGGCGGCGGTCTCGATCATCGCCCACAGCGGGACACCCGCCGCCCGTTCGGCCACCGCTGCCGAGTCCGCGGCCCCGCCGACCTTGGGGACCAGCACCGCGTCGGCCCCTGTCGCCGCGGCCAGATCATCGGCGCCCCAGGGTCCGGCCAGCGCGTTGATGCGCACGATCCGCGGCCGGCCGCCGAAGTCCGCGGCCAGCACATCCCGCAGGTTCGCCCGCGCGGCAACCTTTTGCGATGGGGCAACCGCATCCTCGAGGTCCAGGATGATCGCGTCGGCCGGCAACCCGCATGCCTTGTCCAACGCGCGCGGGTTCGAGGCCGGGACATAAAGGGCAGAGCGGCACAGGATCGGGGTCATGCGTTACCTTCGCGGCTGCGCGCTGAGGGAAATAGATCAAATGCACGCCATGGGCTCGACGCGCTTAGGGCCAGGGGCCACCATTCGTCAATCAGATGCACTTTGCGCGCCGCAGGGAGGGCGAGCGATGATCAGCGGCCCGATCCGCCCGGCGAGCCCCGCCCCAGGTCTGCCCGCGACCGCGACGCCCGGCATCGGCCGCGAGGCCCTCGCCGGCCCTGCCGCGATGCCCCCCGTCCAGCCGGTCGCCGCCTTTACCGCGGCCAGCGCCGCGCGAGAGGAACGGCTGGCCGAAGCCACACCAGAGCCGCCACAGCGCGCGGCAGCCGGCGCGCCGGACGACCGCGCCTTGGTGCTGGCGCTGATGAGCGAGGCTGAATCCATGTGCCGGATCGCCAATGCCCGCAGCGTCCCCGAGGGGCACCTGCCCGCGCTGCGCCTCGGCTGGGGCTTTGGCCGCGAGCATGGCGCCCTGGAGGTGCGGGGCGAATTGGTGCTGCTGGGCGAGGGCGGCTATCAGATCGGCGCGGGCCAGATCTATCGCGCCGGCCAGTTGGTGGCGGCGTTCAGCGGCCAGAACCTGGCATTTCTGGACGGCGGCAAGACCGACCGGCTGCTGTGAGCCCCGTCGTCAGACCGGCCCAACCTGATTTCAGATCTGGCGCTCGGGCATCTGCACGACCAGCCCATCGAGTTCCGGCGTGACCTTCAACTGGCAGGTCAGGCGCGAGCGGACGGGGTCGGGCTCGTAGGCGAAATCGAGCATGTCCTCCTCCATTGGATCGCGCGGAGGCAGGCGATCGATCCATTCGGGGGCGACATAGACATGGCAGGTCGAGCAGGCGCAGGCACCGCCGCAATCGGCGTCGATGCCAGGGATGCCGTTGTCACGCGCGCCCTCCATCACCGTCATGCCGGGCTTCACCTCGACCTCGTGGCGGGTGCCATTGTGCTCGATATAGGTGATGCGGGCCATGACGTGATGATCTCCCCTCGGGACTGGGCGCTGGTGTTGCAGGCATCCGATAGTCGAGCCCGCCGGCATTGAAAAGGGCGGGGGCCGCGCGGCACCCGCCCCTGTTCAGATCAGGCGCAAAACCTCAGCTGCGGTCGATCGGCAGCGCCACGTACAGCGGGTCACCCCCGCGGCGGATCAGCAGCAGGATCGACTTGCGGCCGGCATCGCGCGCCGCCTTGACCTGCGCATCCAGATCACCGAGCGTCGCGACCGGCTTCTGGCCGATCTCGGTGATGACGTCACCGCTGGCGATGCCCTTGTCGGCCGCCGGACCCTCGGGATCGACGCTGCGCACGACGAGACCCTGGGTGCCGCTCGGCGCGCCGATCTGCGCCGCCAGCTCGGGCGTCAGCTCGGCCAGCGTCAGGCCCATGGCATCGCTCGCGGTCTGCGAAGCGGCGCTGTCCTTGGCGGTCTGGCTACCCGTCTCGCCGCCTTCGGCCAGCTCGCGCCGGCCCAGCGTGACCTTCAGATCGACGGACTGACCCTGGCGCATGACGGTCATCGGCACTGCCTCGCCGATCGGAGCGTCGGCCACGCGGCGCACCAGATCGCGGCTGTCCTTGACCGGACCGCCGGCAAAGCTGACGACCACGTCGCCGGCCTTCATCCCCGCCTCGGCCGCGGGTCCGCCGGGCACGTCGGTGATCATCGCGCCCTGCCCCTCCTTGAGGCCCAGCGCGTCGGCCATTTCCGGCGTCACGTCCTGGATCTTGACGCCCAGCCAGCCGCGGCGCGTCTCGCCGAACTGTTCAAGCTGCTTGACCACCTTGGCAACGACGTTCGAGGCCATCGAAAAGCCGATGCCGATGCTGCCGCCGTTCGGCGACAGGATCGCGGTGTTCACGCCCACGACCTCGCCGTCGAGATTGAACAGCGGGCCGCCCGAGTTGCCCCGGTTGATCGCGGCGTCGGTCTGCAGGAAGTCGTCATAGGTGCCGGTCAGCTCGCGGTTACGGGCCGAGATGATGCCGCTGCTGGCGGAGAATCCCTGCCCCAGCGGGTTGCCGAGGGCCAGGACCCAGTCGCCAACGCGCGCCTTGTCGCTATCGCCGAACTGGACGAACGGCAGGTCCGTGCCTTCGACCTTCAGCAGGGCGATGTCGGTCTTGGGGTCCGTGCCGATCACCTTGGCGGCGCGCTTGTGGCCGTCCTTGAACTCGACCTCGATCTTGTCGGCATCTTCGATGACGTGGTTGTTGGTGACGACAAAGCCATCGGCCGAGATCACAAAGCCCGAGCCGAGGGCCTGGCTGCGCTGCGACGGGGCGTCGGGGCCACCCTGACCGAAGGGGTTGCCCTGCCCGCCGTCCTGGCCCTGCGGCATGCCGGGAAAGCCGAAGTCGCGGAACATGTCGCCAAAGGGCGATCCCGGCGGAAAGACCGGGCCACCGCGGCGACCTTGGCCCTGCCCTTGGCCTTGGCCGCGGGCCGGCTGCGAGACGACCGAAGTGGTGGTGATGTTGACCACCGCCGGGCTAACCTTGTCGACCAGATCGGCAAAGCTGTCGGGCATGACCTGGGCGCGCTTGGCCGAACTGTCGGGCGCGGTCAGGGGGGCGTTATTGTTGGCAGTGCCGACAACCGGCTGGTTGGCCGGCGCTTCGGCAGGAATGGCCGGGGGTGTGGCAGGCGCCTCGGCCTGCGCGGTCGGCGCGGCGGGGCTGACGGGGGCGGTCTGCTGCGCGATGCCTGGCCCCAGGGCCATGGCCAGCGCCAGACCGGAACCGGTCAGCAACAGTTTGGTATTCTTGCGGATCATCTAGCTTACTCCATCATGGGACGGGCGGCCCGGGTGGGCGGCCGTCCGCTGCCGGCAAGATCAAGAACCCATCTGGGAAGGCGCGACAAATAAATCACGGTCTCGGCTAGTGAACTGATCGTGACTTGTATTTCATCTTGCAAAGATGGCGCGAGGCGTGGCCCGCGCCATTGAGGTTTCAGTTGGCGGGCGCCGGCGTTGCGGCGGCCGGATCGGCAGGTGCGACGACCGGCGCCTCCGCGGCAGGCACTGGGGCCGCCGCTCCGGAACCGGCCGGCGTTTCCGGGGTCGTCGCGGCCGGGGGCGAGGCTTCAGTGGCGGCGGTCGGTTCGGCCGCGGCCGGAGTCCCCTCGGCTGCCGGCGGCGTTACTGCGGGCGCCTCGCCTGACGGGGGCGGCAGGGCGACCGGCGCCGCGCCATTTGCGCGATCGCCGCGCAGATAGCTGAAGAATTCGCCATCCGGCTGCATGACCATCGAACTGGTCTCGGCGTTCAGCGCCCGCTCATAGGCGGTCATGCTGCGCGTGAAGGCAAAGAACTCTGGGTCGCGGCCAAAGGCGCGCGCGTAGATCGCGTTGCGGGCGGCATCGGCCTCGCCGCGCACGACCTCGGCCTTGCGGCGGGCGTCCGAGGTCAACTCGACCACGGTGCGGTCGGCCGTGGCGCGTACGCGCTGCGCCTCCTCGCCGCCGCGGGCCCGTTCGTCCGCGGCCTCGCGCTCGCGCTCGGCCCGCATGCGTGCATATGTCGCAGCCAGGTTCTGCTGCGGCAGGTCGGTCCGGGTCAGGCGCACGTCGATGATCGTGATGCCCAGCGCCTCGGCCTCGGATTTCGCCGCGTCGCGGATCTGGTTCATCAGTGCGGTGCGGTCGTTCGACAGGACGTTGGTCGAGGGGACCGAGCCCAGGACCCCGCGGATGGCGTTGGTCAGGATGCCGCTCAGCCGCTGCTCGGCAAAGGTGATCCCGCCATCGCCGACGGCGCGGCGAAAGCGCACGGCGTCGGTGATCTGCCAGCGCGCAAAGGCGTCGACCACAAGGCGGCGGTCATCGGCCGGCGTGACCTCCATCGGCTCGGTCGGCAGGCCGAGGATGCGGGCGTCGTATTTCACGACCCGGTCAACCAGCGGCAGCTTCATCCCGAGGCCGGGCGTGGTGCGGATCGCGACGACCTCGCCAAAGCGCAGGACCAGGGCGGTCTGGCGCACGTCGACGATATAGATCGTGGTCATCACCAGGATGGCGACGACGATCACCAGCGGCAGTGCAAGATTGGACAGGATGCGCCGCATCAGTTCGTCCCCCGGTGGTGGTGGCGGTGGCACCGTTGCTGGTAGCGGTGCCGGTGGCGGGCGCCTGAGCGGGCGCTTGAGCGGGCGCGCGGTTTGCCGCGGGGCGCTGCTGGCCGCGGGTCAACTGGTCCAGCGGCAGATAGGGCACGACGCCCTGCCCGCCCGTGGCCTCGCCGTCGAGGATCACCTTGTTCACGCCGCCCAGGACCTTTTCCATCGTTTCCAGATACATGCGCCGCCGGGTCACCTCGGGCGCCTTGACATATTCGTTGTAGACCGACTCGAAGCGTGCAGCTTCACCCTCGGCAGCGTTGACCGCGAGGGCACGATAACCCTCCGCCTGCTCGACCAGGGCCGCTGCCTCGCCGCGGGCATTGGCGAGCACGCGGTTGGCATATGCATCCGCTTCTTTCGCCAACCGGTCGCGTTCCTGCTGGGCTGCCTGCACGTCGCGGAAGGCGTCGATCACCTCGTTCGGCGGGTCGGCCCGGCCGAGGTTGACCCGTGCCACATTGATCCCCGCGCGGTAGCTGTCGAGCGTCCGCTGGATGGCGATTTCCAGATCCTTGGCGATCACGCCCCGGTCGCGGTTCAGAATCGGCGCCAGTTCGGTCCGGGCGACGATGTCACGCATCGCACTTTCCGCCACCGCGCGGATGGTGCCTTCGGGATCGGCGAGGTTGAACAGGTACTGCTGCGGATCCGAGATGTTCCAGACGACTTGGTATTGCAGGTCGACGATGTTCTGGTCGCGGGTCAGCATCAGACCGCTGTCCATCTCGCCGTTACGGCCCGCGCCAATCTCGGTTACGCGCTCGCCTGTGACGTTGACGATTTCCTTGGTGACGAACGGCCAAGGGGCAAAGTTCAGGCCCTCCTCGCCGATGGCGATGGGTTTACCGAACAGCAGTTCTACGGATTTTTCGCCCGTGGTGACCTGGTAGAACGAGGCAAAGGCCCAGACCACGGCCGCCCCGAGCGCAAAGATCCCGAAGCTGGAGCGGTTGAAGCCAAAGCCGCGCCCGCCGCCGGGCCGGCGCGGGCCATTGCCCCCTGCGCCGCCCATCAGGACGCGCAGCCGCTCCTGCCCCTTGCGGACCAGATCATCCAGTTCTGGCGGCTGGCCGGGGCGGCGCGGGCCACCGTTGCCGGGGCGCGGCGGCAGTTGCGGGCGCTGGCCGCCCTCGGGCGGGGTGGCTGGGGGCACGCCCCAGGGGCGATTGGGCCGTTGCGGGCCGCCCGCGTTCGGCCGGTCGCCGCCGTCGGTGCCGCGCTCGCCATCCTTACCGCCGCCGCTACCGCCGCCCCAGGGGCCCTGTGCCGCCATGTGTCCCGCCTCTCTCGTCGTAAAAAAAAAATCTAAGTCAATCTGGTGCCTAGCCCAGCAAAATCAAGGTAACGCCGGCAGTTAGACGCCGACGGCCCGTGCCGCAGGAGCGTCGGGCGCAATGTCCGAGGTCACATCCGGCGCCTCATCGTCTGGCACTGCCTGGTCGAGTTCGACCGGACCGTGGCGGCGCACGGGGCGGCGCATGGTCACGATTTCCTCGGCCAGGGTCGGGTGAACGGCCATGGTGCGGTCGAAATCGGCCTTGGTCGCGCCCATCCCCATCGCAATCGCCGCCATCTGGATCATCTCGCCTGCCTCGGGGGCAAAGATATGGCAGCCCAGCACCTTGCCCTCGGCCGCCCCGTCGCTGGCGTCAACGATCAGCTTCATGCTGACGCGGCCCGGACGGCCGGCGAATTTCTGACGCATGGGCGCGAAATCGGCGACAAAGACCTCGACCGGACCGCGCGCGGCGGCCTCGTCCTCGGTCAGGCCTACCGTGCCCACCTCGAAGGGGCGGGTATAGACGGCGCTGGCGACCAACTCGTGATCGACGCTGCGGGCGCGCGCGCCAAAGATGGTGTCGGCAAAGGCGTGCCCCTCGCGGATCGCGACCGGCGTCAGATTCACGCGGTCGGTGACATCGCCCACCGCGAAGATCGAGGGCACCGACGTCTGCGACCAGCGGTCGACCATGACCTGACCCTTGCTGCCGAGGTGCACGCCGACCTCAGCCAACCCGAGGCCGCCGGTGTAGGGCGCGCGTCCGAGGGCAAAAAACACAGCGTCGAACACCGCCTCGCTGCCGTCGCCAAAGCGGACGCGTCTGGCGTCCCCCTCGGCGCTGATCGCGGTGACCTTGGTTTCCAGCCGGAGGTCAATCCCGATCTCGACCATCTGCGCATCGACATGCTCGCGCATGTCCTCGTCAAAGCCGCGCAGCAGGTGATCGCCGCGGTGCGCGAGCGTCGTCTTGCTGCCAAGCCCGTTCAGGATCGTGGCGAATTCGCAGCCGATGAAGCCGCCGCCGATGACCAGCGCCCGCGCCGGCAGGGTTTCCAACTCGAACAGATCGTCCGAGATCAGGCCAAGCTCGGCCCCCGGGATGTCGGGCCGGACCGGCCGGCCGCCGGTCGCGACCAGGATATGCTTGGCGCTGACCGTCTGGCCGTCCGCGAGGCGTACGGTGTGCGCGTCCTGGACGGTGGCGCGCTGCTTGAAGAGAGTGCCGCCCGCCACGGTAAAGCCGTTCTCGTAGATCGCCTCGAGGCGCGAGAGCTCGGTATGCAGCGCCGCGCGGAAGGTGGGCCAGTCAAAGCGTCCCGCGGTGGCGCCCCGCCAGCCGTAGCCCTGCGCCTCGGCCGCGGCCTCGGGGGCGGATGCGGCAAAGATCATCAGCTTCTTGGGCACGCAGCCGCGAATGACGCAGGTGCCACCCATGCGCGATTCCTCGGCCATGGCGACGCGCGCGCCGTGTTCGGCTGCGGCGATCCGTCCGGCCCGCACCCCGCCAGAGCCGCCGCCGATGACGAACAGGTCGAAATCAAAGGCGTCGTCGGGAAAGCCTGCGCTGTCCTTGCTCATGCCAGATCCTCCTCGGGGGTGATGTCGGCCTCGAGCAGGGTCACGGTGCCGTCGGGCTGGCCGATCAGGGCGATGTCGGCGAGGCACAGGAACAGGCCGTGCTCGACGACACCGGGAATGGCGCTCAGCCCCGCGGCCAGCGCCTGCGGGTCGGGGATCGCGCCCAGCTCCAGATCGAGGATCAGGTTGCCCTCGTCGGTGCGGTAGGGCGAGCCGCTGCGCTGGCGGAGCATCACCGGCCGGTCGGCCATGTCCATCCGCGCCAGCAGATGGTCGATATGCTGTTGCGTGCTGGCAAGACCGAAGGCCAGCACCTCGACCGGCAGAGGAAAGCCGCCCAGCTGCTCGACCACCTTGGCGCCATCGGCGATCACCACCATCCGCTCGGACGCCGCGGCGACGATCTTTTCGCGCAGCAGGGCGCCGCCCCCGCCCTTGATCAGGGTCAGGTCGGGGTCGATCTCGTCGGCGCCGTCGATGGTCATGTCCAGATGGCCGATCGCGTCCAGCGGCTCTACCTTGAGGCCGAGCGAGGTGGCGAGGTCCGCCGTCGCGACCGAGGTTGCGGCGCAGCGCAGCGAGAGGCGCTCGGCCGCGGCGCGGGCGGCGAGTTCGCGCACCATGATCACGGCGGTCGAGCCGGTGCCAAGGCCAAGGCGCATGCCGTTTTGGACCATGGCGACGGCGGCGCGGGCAGCGGCGCGTTTTGCGGCATCGGCGGCGGCGGGATCGGTCATGATAGCCTCGAACATATGTTGCGGGCGAAAGGGAGCGGATCGCGGCAGGGTGTAGCCGAGTTTGCCCGCGGGCGCGAGGGGGCGGCCGACCGCGCCGCCGGCTGCCGCGATTACTGCCGCGATTGCTGCCGCAGAGGGCTGCGCGGGCGGCCGGATGCCTCCGCGTCAACCGCCGGCGCGATAGCCATTGCGCGGCGTCGGATTTCCCTGTTTTGCTGGCGCAAAGGACAGACAGATGCGCAAGCCAGCCGCGTTCCCCGCCAACCCCGATCGACCGGCCCCGACGGTTCCGGCAGGGCAAATCGCACCCGCCAGTCCCGCGTCCGCGCCCGGGCCTGTCCCCCTGCCCTCCACGGCCCGACGCAGCGCCACCATCAACGCCGCCGCGACGGAAAAGCCGCGCCATTTCCGCTTTCTGCTGCTCGACCGCTTTACGATGATGAGCTTTGCCAGCGCGGTAGAACCGCTGCGGCTGGCCAACTATGCCGCCGGCCGGCGCCTGTATGAGTGGAGCTTTCTGGGCGAAAACGGTCGCGAGGCCGTCTGCTCGAACGGCGCGCGCGTTGCCCTCGACGCGGGCCTCATCCCGACCGCACCGGGCGAGGCGATCATCGTGTGCGGCGGCCTCGACATCGCCCGCGGCCTGACCCGGCCGATCCTGACCTGGCTGCGGCGCGAGGCGCGGCGCGGCAACGTCCTGGGCGGGCTTTGCACCGGGACCTGGGCGCTCGCGGCCGCGGGGCTGATGGACGGCCGGCGCGCCACCATCCACTGGGAAAACCATGATGGCCTGGCCGAGGCTTTCCCCGAGGTCGACCTGTTTCGCTCGGTCTTCGTGTTGGACGGTAATCGCATCAGCGCCGCGGGCGGCACGGCGCCGATCGACCTGATGCTGCGCCTGATCGCCCGCGATCACGGCGACGAGTTGGCCGCCACCGTGGCCGACCAGTTGATCTACACCGCGATCCGCACCGACCAGGACAGCCAGCGTCTGTCCATCCCGACCCGGATCGGCGTGCGCCACCCTCGCCTCGCCGCCGTCATCGCCCGAATGGAGGCCAATCTGGAGGATCCCATCAGCCCGGCGCAACTGGCGCGCGACGCGGGCATGTCGACCCGCCAGTTGGAGCGTCTGTTCCGCCGCTACCTGAACCGCAGTCCCAAGAAATACTACATGGAAACGCGCCTCAGCCGGGCGCGGAATCTGCTGATGCAGACCGAGATGTCGGTGATCGAGGTCGCCCTCGCCTCGGGCTTTACCTCGCCTTCGCATTTTTCCAAATGCTACCGCGCCCAGTATGGCGCGACCCCTTACCGCGAGCGTGGGACTGGCGGTGCAACCGTGGCGGCAGCGCCCGCGCTGGCACAGCAGGCGGCCGGCTGACATCTTGCAAACTGGCGCATGCCACCCGGCATTGCGCCCGACGCACCGCCCGTATCGCCAGCGCAACGCGCTTTTCTTTTGCAGGTCCGCCCCCTAGGCTGCTGGCAGGACAACGTTCCACTCAGGGAGTTCCACAATATGCAAAAGCTGCTTCTCGCCAGCGCCGCCGCTGCCGCCTTGCTGGCCGCCAGCGCGGCCGGCGCCGAGGATATCAAGATCGGCGTTTCGCTGGGCTTTACCGGACCGCTTGAATCGATGTCCCCAGCGATGGAGCAAGCCGCGCTGATGGCCATGAAAGAGGTCTCGGATTCCGGCAAGCTGCTGGACGGCTCGAAAATGGTCGAGGTCAAGGGTGACAACACCTGCACCGACGCCGCCGCCTCGGTCGCCACGGTCGAGCGCATGGTCGCCGAAGGCGTCAAGGGCATACTCGGGGGCATGTGCTCGGGCGAGACGATCGCCAGCCTGGAAAAGGTCGCCGTGCCGCAGGGCGTCGTGATGATCTCACCCTCAGCGACCTCGCCGGCGCTGTCGACCATCGACGACAAGGGCTTTTTCTTCCGCACCTCGCCGTCTGACGCGCGCCAGGGCGAGGTCATGGCCGACATCATCCTGTCGCGCGGCATCAAGAACGTCGCCCTGACCTATACCAACAACGACTACGGCAAGGGTCTGGCCGACAGCTTCCAGGAAGCCTTCAAGAAAAAGGGCGGCACGGTCACGATCAACGCCGCCCATGACGACGGCAAGGCCGACTACTCGGCCGAGGTCGCGGCGCTGGATTCGGCCGGCGGCGATGCCCTCGTGGTCGCGGGCTATGTCGACCAGGGCGGCGCTGGCATCGTGCGCGGCGCGCTCGACAGCGGCGCCTTCGACACCTTCGTGTTCCCGGACGGCATGGTCAGCCAGTCGCTGGTCGACAAGTTCGGCACCGAATTGAAGACCTCGTTCGGCCAGAACCCGGCCTCCGAGGGCGAGGGCCGCGACAAGCTGCTGGAACTGGCCAAGACTGCCGGCTTTGACGGCAGCTCGGCCTTTGCCGCGGAAAGCTATGACGCCATCGCGCTGATGGCGCTGGCGATGGAGGCTGCCAAGTCCTCCGATCCCAAGGTCTGGAAAGACAAGGTGATGGAGATCGCCAACGCGCCGGGCGAGAAGATCATGCCCGGCGAGCTGGCCAAGGGCCTCGAGCTGCTGGCCGAGGGCAAGGACATCGACTACGTCGGCGGCACCTCGGTCGAACTGGTCGAGCCGGGCGAGAGCGCCGGCGTCTACCGCGAGGTCGACTTCCCCGACGGCAAGCTGAACGTGGTCAAGTACCACTGACCTGATCGCCCATAATCCAAGGCCCGGTGCGCATGGCGCGCCGGGCCGATTGCTACCCGCTGACCGGCCCATCTGCCAAGAGGCTGGCGGCGAACAGGGGAAATTTACATGATCCGGGTCGACGACCTGCACAAGCATTTCGGCGGATTTCGTGCCGTGGACGGCGCCAGCCTCGCCATCGAGACCGGCTCGATCACCGGGCTGATCGGCCCAAATGGCGCCGGAAAATCAACGCTTTTCAACGTCATCGCCGGGGTTCTTGCGCCCACCTCGGGCCGCGTGACGATGGATGGCGAGGATATCACCGGCCTGCCGCCGCATGAGTTGTTCCACAAGGGGCTGCTGCGGACCTTCCAGTTGGCGCATGAATTCGCCTCGATGAGCGTGCGGGACAACCTGATGATGGTCCCGGGCGGGCAGATCGGCGAGGGGCTGATGGGCGCATGGCTGGGCCGCGGCCGCGTCGCCGCGCAGGAGGCCGAATTGCGGGCCCGTGCGAACGACGTTCTCGACTTCCTGACCATCCGCCACCTGACCCATGAAAAGGCCGGCAACCTGTCAGGCGGCCAGAAAAAGCTGCTGGAACTGGGCCGGACCATGATGGTCGACGCCAAGGTCGTGTTCCTCGACGAGGTTGGGGCCGGCGTGAACCGCACCCTCCTTGGCACCATCGGCGAGGCGATTACCCGCCTTAACCGCGAGCGGGGCTACACCTTTTGCGTGATCGAGCATGACATGGATTTCATCGGCCGCCTTTGCGACCCGGTCGTGGTGATGGCCGAGGGGCGCGTGCTGGCCGAAGGGCCGGCCGACGCAATCATGCAGAACGAGGCCGTGATCGAGGCCTATCTGGGCCGCGGCCTCAAGAACAAGGGGGCGGGCGTGGCATGAGCAGCGATGCGTTCGGTGGCCGGGGCGCGCGCGATGCCTCGCTGGTGAACAGCCGTGGCACCGGGACAATGACCGGCGCTGCCCGCAGCGGTCCGGTGCTGCCCGGCAAGCCCGGCGATCCCTTCCTCATCGGCGAGGACATGCGCGGCGGCTACAGCAAGGCCGACATCCTGCATGGCTGCACTCTTGCGGTCGATCGCGGCCAGATCGCGGTCATCGTCGGACCCAACGGCGCCGGAAAGTCGACGGCGATGAAGGCGGTGTTCGGCATGCTGCCCCTGCGTGAGGGCAGCGTGCGCCTCGGCGGACAGGACATCACTGCTCTGACCCCCCAGGACCGGGTCCATGCCGGCATGGGCTTCGTGCCCCAGACCCACAACATTTTCCCCTCGATGTCGGTCGAGGAAAACCTCGAGATGGGGGCCTATATCCACACCGCTCCGGCCCGCATCCGGACGGCCATGGACCAGGTCTACACCCTGTTCCCGGCTGTGGCCGAAAAGCGGCGGCAGGCGGCGGGCGAGCTGTCCGGCGGGCAGCGCCAGCAGGTCGCGGTCGGCCGCGCGCTGATGACCGGCCCGCAACTGCTGATGCTGGACGAGCCGACGGCGGGCGTCTCGCCCATTGTCATGGACGAGTTGTTTGACCGCATTATCGAGATTGCCCGGACTGGCATCAGCATCCTGATGGTGGAACAGAACGCCCGACAAGCCCTTGAAATTGCGGACATCGGCTATGTCCTGGTGCAGGGCGCGAACCGTTACACCGGCACCGGGGCCGAGCTGCTGGCCGACCCCGACGTGCGCCGCACCTTCCTTGGGGGCTAAGCCATGGACATCCTGAACGCCCTGGTGGCAATCCTCAACTTCGTCATCATCCCCGCTGCGGCCTACGGCGCGCAGCTTGCGCTGGGCGCGCTGGGGGTGACGCTGGTCTATGGCATCCTGCGGTTCTCGAACTTTGCCCATGGCGACACCATGGCCTTTGGCACCGCGGTCACCATCCTGCTGACCTGGGGGCTGCAGGCCCTCGGCGTGACGCTGACCCCGCTTCCGACCGCCCTGCTGGCGCTGCCTGTCGCGATCGCGTTCACTGCAGCGCTGGTGTTGCTGACCGACCGCGCGGTCTATCGCTTCTACCGCCGCAAGAAGGCCGCCCCCATCATCATGGTCATGGCCTCTGTCGGGATCATGTTCATCATGAACGGCCTGACGCGCCTGCTGATCGGTGTCGACGAGATTCGGTTTGACGACGGCGCGCGTTTCATCATCAGCGCCGGGGATTTCAAGCGCTGGTCCGGCCTTGACGAGGGGCTGTCGCTGCGTGGCACCCAGGTCATCACGCTGGTGACGGCCTTTGCGGTGATGGTCTGGCTGTTCTGGTTCCTGAACCGCACGCGGTCGGGCAAGGCGATGCGCGCCTATTCCGACAACGAGGATCTGGCCCTGCTGTCGGGAATCGACCCCGAGCGCGTGGTTCGCCTGACCTGGATCATCGCCGCGGCGCTGGCGACCCTTGCCGGCACGCTCTACGGCCTCGACAAGGCGTTCAAGGCGTTCAACTATTTCCAGATCCTGCTGCCGATCTTTGCCGCTGCCATCGTCGGCGGCCTCGGCAGTCCGCAGGGCGCCATCGCCGGCGGCTTTGTTGTCGCCTTCAGCGAGGTCGCGGTCACCTACCCTTGGAAAAAGGTCGCGACCTACTTCGGCTTTCAGCCCGAGGGCCTGCTGCAACTGCTGTCCACCGAATACAAGTTCGCCGTCAGCTTTGTCATTCTGATCGTGGTGCTGCTGTTCCGGCCAACCGGCCTGTTCCGCGGCAAGTCTGTCTAAGGGGGCGCCGTCATGTCCAGCAATCGTCAGGCCGGTCAGGCCAGCCCGTGGCGCGCACCCGCACTGTTCTGCGTCATCGTCGCGCTCGTGATCCTCGAGGGGACGACCCGCAACGCGCTCTTCTCCGGCTCTTGGAACACGGCGCTGGGGATTTTGAACATGGGCATCATCTCGGCCATCACGGCGCTGGGGGTGAACATCATCTGGGGCTATGCCGGCCTCTTCAACGCCGGTGTGGTCGGCTTTCTGGCGCTAGGCGGGCTGGCCCCGGTGCTGATCTCGACCCAGCCCGTGCCCGGCGCCTGGTCTGCCGGCGGGGCACGGATGCTGGCGGCGATGCTGATGGGCCTTGCGGTGCTGGCCCTCGCCACTTGGCTCTGGCGCCGCGCCGGCGCCCGCCGCGGGATCGCCGTGGCACTGATCCTGCTCGCCGGGTTCTTTGCCTTCCGCTGGCTGTTCGATCCCGCGGTCATGGCGATCGAGGCGAACAACGCCGCGCGCGCCGGCAACATCGGCGGCCTCGGCTTGCCGGTCCTGCTCAGCTGGCCGGTCGGCGGGCTGCTGGCCGCCGTGGCCGCCTGGGCGGTGGGCAAGGTCGCGCTGGGCCTGCGCAGCGATTACCTCGCCATCGCCACCCTCGGCATCGGCGAGATCATCGTCGCCGTCCTCAAGAACGAGGACTGGCTGGCGCGCGGCGTCAAGAACATGACCGGCATTCCCCGCCCCGTCCCCTACGAGTTGGACCTGCAATC
This sequence comes from Paracoccus suum, assembly GCF_003324675.1. NCBI lineage: Bacteria > Pseudomonadati > Pseudomonadota > Alphaproteobacteria > Rhodobacterales > Paracoccaceae > Paracoccus > Paracoccus suum. The sequence continues at coordinate 1,913,100 of NZ_CP030918.1, read as the reverse complement.
CAATGCCGAGTTCGCGGCCGAGGCTGCCCGCGTCGGCCTGCCCGTGGCCGAAGCTGCTGGCATCTGGGTCAAGCTGGGCTACACTTCGCTGTTCACTGCGGTGCTGCTGTCACTGGTGCTGCTGGCGGAACTGGCGCTGAACAGCCCCTGGGGCCGGATGATGCGCGCCATCCGCGACAACGAGGTCGCGGCCGGCGCCATGGGCAAGAACGTAACCGCCCGTCACCTGCAAGTGTTTGTCCTCGGCTGCGCCGTGATCGGCCTCTCGGGCGCGATGATGGTGACAAGTGACGGGCTGCTTAACCCCACCTCGTTCAACCCGCTGCGCTATACATTCCTGATTTGGGTGATGGTGATCGTCGGCGGCTCTGGCAACAACTGGGGCACCGTGCTGGGCGCGCTGCTGATCTGGTTCCTGTGGATCAAGGTCGAGGTCTGGGGCCCGCAGCTGATGGCTTTCCTGACAATGCCGCTGCCGGCCGGCGCGGTGAAGGCGCACCTGCTCGGCTCGGCAGCACATATGCGCTTCATCGCCATGGGCCTCGTGCTGCTGCTGGTGTTGCGCTTCGCCCCCCGCGGGCTAGTGCCCGAGCGCTAGGCGGCGTCGCACCCGACCTGCGCCCCGCCGCGCAAGCCTCAGCAGGAGCCGCATGTTCGACACCGGCGGGGGAGGCGGGGGCGGCTCGGGCGGGTCCACCGGCTCGATGAACGTCTGCTCGATCATGCTGGCGATGGCGCCGTCATCGTCCCGCCAGAACGGCCCTTTCGGGTCGAGCAGCGAGCGGAGCATCGCGGTCAGCGCATGTTTGGGCACAGGGGCGTGGCCCTCGCCCCAATCGGCGAGGTGCAGATAGCACCCCTGCCCGACGCGACCCGTGTAGTCCCCGCCTGGCACCAGAAAGCTGTTACGCTTTAGGAACGGCTGCATGTGGCGCTGAACGTGCCAGTCCCTGCTGTTTTGCAGATACAGCACCCGGCTGCCGCGGAAAGCGAATGTGTCCGGCAAGACCGCAGGCGCATTCTGGCGGATCACCTCGCGTGCCGAGGAAAGGTCGCGAACTTGCTCGTCCCATGCGCGGCGGGCGTATTCGATGACAAAAGCATCATCATATTCGCAAATATCGGTCTGCGGGTTCCATACCAACGCCCCGCTGCCGGGCGTGTGATATGCGGCCTGCAACCCCGCGAAACCACCGCCTGACCCGCCAAAGAACAGGATACGCGAAGGGCGCAGATTCATCCGCAGCGCTTCGATCACGCGCTGCACGGCCTCCTGCGCCCTGACCGCGCGACTGCCGGCATACCAACCCAGCGTAAGGCAATCGCTTTCCGCCAGCACAGGGTCGGCGATGCTGACAAAGGAGACCTTGCGATCAGGCGGCGTCACACCGACGCCCGAAAAGAATGGTGGGTGCGCCGTCGGGCCGCGCGGCTTATTGCCAGTAAACGTCACCAGCATAGGCTGTCCCGGGCGGGGCACGATCAGCAGATCAATCGGCGTGCCCTCAAAGTCGACGGTGTGCAGGCCGATCGTCAGTTCCGCCTTTTGCAGGGCGCTGACATCGGCATGGGTGAATTGCGCCAGCTTCGACCAATTATCGAGGTTTCGATACGAGGTCTGCGCGGCCGTCATAAAACACTCATTAAAATTATCTGACACAGTCATGACCATGTTGCAGTCAGTCCAGCAAGCGGATTGCGCCGCAAAGCCGGCAGCATCGCCCCTTGTCGTCACGACGCCGGCTGACTAAAGCGCCAGCATGACCCAGCATCAGCGCCTGCTCATCGTCGATTTCGGTTCTCAGGTGACCCAGCTCATTGCGCGTCGCCTGCGCGAGCTGAACGTCTACTGCGAAATCCATCCGTTCCACGACGTCACCGACGCCTTCCTGGACGAGTTCGCCCCCCAGGCGGCGATCCTGTCGGGGGGCCCGGCCTCGGTCACGGCGACGGGCAGCCCGCGCGCGCCGCAGCGGCTGTTCGAAATGGGGATCCCCCTCTTCGGGATCTGCTACGGCCAGCAGGCCATGACGATCCAGCTGGGCGGTCATGTCGAGGCCGGCCACCATGCCGAGTTTGGCCGCGCCTTCGTCGCCCCCGCCCCCGGTCACAAGGGCGATGGAATCTTTGCCGGCCTCTTCCAGGACGGCCGGGAGGAGGTCTGGATGTCGCATGGCGACCGGGTCACCACCCTCGCCCCTGGGTTCGAGGTCATCGGCACCTCGCCGGGCGCGCCCTATGCGATGATCGCCGACGAGGCACGCCGGTTCTATGCAGTACAGTTCCACCCAGAGGTGCACCACACCCCGCATGGCCGTCAGATGCTGGAAAACTTTGTCCGCCTCGCCGGGTTCACCGGCGACTGGACCATGGCCAGCTATCGCAACGACGCCATCGCCCGTATCCGCCAGCAGGTGGGCGACGCCAAGGTGATCTGCGGGCTGTCCGGCGGGGTCGATTCCTCGGTCGCCGCGGTCCTGATCCACGAGGCGATCGGCGATCAGTTGACCTGCGTCTTTGTCGATCACGGCCTGCTGCGCCAGGGCGAGGCGGACGAGGTGGTCGCCATGTTCCGCGACCACTACAACATCCCACTGATCCATGCCGACGAGCAATCGCTCTTCCTGGGTGCCCTGACCGGCGTCAGCGACCCGGAGGTCAAGCGCAAAACCATCGGCCGCCTTTTCATCGAGGTCTTCCAGAAGCACGCGGCCGAGGTCGGCGGCGCCCGGTTCCTGGCGCAAGGCACCCTTTATCCCGACGTGATCGAGAGCGTCAGCGTCTCCGGCGGGCCCTCGGTCACCATCAAGTCGCACCACAATGTCGGCGGCCTTCCCGAAAAGATGGGCCTCAAGCTGGTGGAGCCGCTGCGCGAGCTTTTCAAGGACGAGGTCCGGGCGCTGGGGCGCGAGCTTGGCCTGCCCGCCAGCTTCATCGGCCGCCATCCGTTCCCCGGCCCCGGACTCGCCATCCGCTGCCCCGGCGAGATCACGCCCGAAAAGCTGGACATCCTGCGCAAGGCCGACGCCGTCTTCATCGACCAGATCCGCAAGCACGGCCTTTACGACGACATCTGGCAGGCCTTCGTCGCGATCCTGCCGGTCAAGACCGTCGGCGTCATGGGCGACGGCCGCACCTATGACTTCGCCTGTGCCCTGCGGGCCGTCACCTCGGTCGACGGCATGACGGCGGATTACTACCCCTTCAGCCACCAGTTCCTGGGCGAAACTGCCACCCGTATCATCAACGAGGTCCGCGGCATCAACCGCGTGACCTATGATATCACGAGCAAGCCGCCGGGGACGATCGAGTGGGAATGATGGGAATCTGAGGCCCAATCCTCGCTCGATTCATAGGGGTTACAAGCAAGCCAGATTAGGTTCAGGCGCCTGGTAAACCAAGGTTCTGACTGCCTCGCCTCGCCGCCTCGACAGCTTGCGCAAGTGCGGCGGGCGAAAGGCACCCTTTGCGGGGCCAGCCGCCTCGCGCCACGTTGCGCGTCACGAGCGTCGAAGTCGTCGGCGCGCTTGCCAGGTTCACCAGCCTTGAACGCAAGCGTGAGCTAGCCGCATTGATGCCACGCGCAGACCCCTGGCGGTTGCGCGCGCCCTCCCCCAATCCCTACATCCACGCCAAAGCAACACGCGTTGCCTCCTGGGAGTCCCCTTATGAAGACCATCGGCTTTCTCTCCTTCGGTCACTGGTCGGACGAGCCCGGCTCGGCCGTCCGCTCGGCCCGAGATGTACTGACCCAGTCCATCGAGCTGGCGGTCGAGGCTGAAAAGCTGGGCGTTGACGGCGCTTATTTCCGCGTCCACCACTTTGCCCGGCAGCTGGCCTCGCCCTTTCCGCTGCTGGCGGCAGTGGGTGCGCGGACCTCGCGGATCGAGATCGGCACCGGCGTCATCGACATGCGCTACGAGAATCCGATGTACATGGTCGAGGATGCGGGCGCGGCGGACCTGATCTCGGGCGGACGCTTGCAGCTTGGGATCAGCCGCGGCTCGCCCGAGCAGGTGGTCGATGGCTGGCGGCACTTCGGTTTTCAACCGGCCGAGGGCGAGGATCACGCCGACATGGCGCGGCGCCATGCGCTTGTCTTTCTGGACCTGCTGGAGGGGCGAGGCTTTGCCAAGCCCAGCCCGCGGCCGATGTTCCCGAACCCGCCGGGCCTGCTGCGTCTCGAGCCGCATTCCGAGGGGCTGCGCGATCGTATCTGGTGGGGCGCGGCATCGGATGCGACGGCGGTCTGGGCGGCTGAGATGGGGATGAACCTGCAAAGCTCGACCCTCAAGCAGGACGAGACGGGCGAGCCGTTCCACATCCAGCAGGCCAGACAGATCCGGGCCTTTCGCGACGCATGGGCAAAGGCCGGCCACGCCCGAAAGCCGCGGGTATCGGTCAGCCGGTCGATCTTTGCGCTGATGGACGACCGCGACCGGATGTATTTCGGGCGCGGCAAGGAAAGCGATCAGGTCGGCATCATCGACGAAATGCGGGCGGTGTTCGGCCGCGGCTACGCCGACACCCCCGACCGGCTGATCGAGCAACTGCGCGAGGACGAAGGCATCGCCGAGGCAGACACCCTGCTGCTGACGGTGCCGAACATGCTAGGCGTCGATTACAACGTCCATGTGCTTTCCAGCATCCTGCACCATGTCGCGCCGGCGCTGGGCTGGCGCTAGGCCCTAGCCCTCGGCGACCAGCGGCGGATCGTCCGGCAGGGCCGCGCGCTTCGCATCGACGTCGGCCCGGCCCTGCAGCATCTCTGCCTCCAGCAGGGCCGATTGCTGGCGGGACAGGCGCACAAACTCCGGGTTATCCTCGGGGGCGACACCGCGGCGATAGGCTTCGGCCATGCGCCGCAGATGGGTCTTGTCGGCCTCGACAAAGCGCGCGGCGAGGGCATCGGCCTCGGCGCGGGTAAACCCGAGCGCCTCATAAGCCGACCGGCCGCTGCGTACGGCGCTGTCAAAGGTCTCGCGGATGATGTCCTCGGCGCCGGCCTCGTAGAGGTCATAGACATGCGTGCGGTCGACCGCGCGCGCGACAATGTGGACGTTCGGATATGTGGCGGCGACATAGCGCACGATCTCGGTGATCTGGGCGGCGTCGTCGATGGCGACCACCAGCAGCTTGGCATTGGCGATGCCGGCAGATTCCAGCAGGTCCGGCCGGGTGGCATCGCCGAAATACGCTTTGATGCCAAACAGCTTCAGCATCTCCAACTGCCGCGACGAGTAATCGACAACCACCGGCTGCTCGCCGATGCTGCGCAACATGCGCGCGACCAGGCCGCCGAAGCGGCCGTGGCCGGCGATGATGATCGGGCTGGCCTCGTCGATCTGGTCCGCCTCGCGTTTCTGGTCGCCGCCCGCCATGGGCGCGATCACCCGGTCGTAGAGGATGAACAGCGCCGGGGTCAGCAGCATCGACAGCGCCACCACCAGCAGGGCAACGTCGGCGATGCTCTGCGGAATAATCTGCGAGGCGGTGGTGAAGGACAGCAGCACAAAGCCGAACTCGCCCGCCTGCGCGAGGCCCAGCGCGAACAGCCAGCGGTCGGTGCCCCGGACCCCGAACAGCCGCGCGAGCAGCAACAGCACGGCCGCCTTGATCGCCATCAGGCCCAGCGTGAGGCCGATGACTGTCGCCGCTCGGTCGATCAGCAGCGCGAAATCGATGTTTGCGCCGACGGTCATGAAGAACAGGCCCAGCAGCAGGCCCCGGAACGGGACGATGTCGCTTTCCAGCTCGTGGCGGTATTCGCTGCTGGCCAGCACGACACCGGCGATGAAGGTGCCCAGCGCCGGCGACAGTCCGACCAGCGACATCAGGGTGGCAATCCCAAGGACCAACGCAAGCGCCGTAGCGGTGAACAGCTCGCGCAGATGCGCGGTCGAGACAAAGCGGAACAGCGGCCGGGTCAGGCGGTTTCCGATGAACACCACCGCCGCCACCGCCGCGAGCGTGATCAGCGCCACCTGCCAACCGGGCCGGCCGTCGACGAGGCTGAAGGTCGCCGCGGCCGCCTCATGCGAGGGCGTTGCGACGGGGTCCATTAGCCCCGGCCGCGCGAGCAGCGGCATCAGCGCCAGCATCGGGATCACGGCGATGTCCTGGAACAGCAGGACCGCGAACGACGCCTCGCCGCCGTCGCATTTCAACAGGCCCTTTTCGGTCAGCGTCTGCAGGACGATTGCTGTCGAGGACAGGGCAAAGACCATGCCAAGCGCCAAGGCGATGGTCCAGGGCAACCCCAGCGCCACACCCGCGCCGCCGGCGGCGAGCGCGGTCAGCACCACCTGCAATCCGCCGAGCCCGATCAGGCGTCCGCGCATGGCCCAAAGCTTGTCGATCTCCAGCTCGAGGCCGACGAGGAACAGCATCATGACGACCCCGAACTCGGCGAAATGCTGGATGGCAGAGACATCGACCCGCAGCAGTGTCAGCAGGGGCGAGATCGCCATCCCAGCCACGAGGTAGCCCGGCACCGACCCGAGGCCGAGGCGCGTCGCGATCGGCACGGCGACGATTCCGGCGACCAGAAAGAGGGTGGCGAGCATCAGGATGCCGGTCATGTCGTGCCCCGCGCGGAATTGTCGGTGGCCACCTTGCGCGCCCCACGCCGCTTCGCGCAAGCGGGCGCTTATTGCGGCAGGCGGGCCAAGGACCTTGGGCTGACCTAGCCGCCGGTGGCTGGCGAGGGAGAGATCACCTCCAGCAGATAACCCTCGGCCAGCGGCAGGCCCGCCGCGCCGATGGCCCGCGCCGGGGCGCCCATCGTGCCGCCCAGTATCTCCGGCAGCACGACCCCGGCAGAGGGCAGGCGCGACAGGGCGCGGCCGACCTCGGCCACCACCTCCGTGCGTAGCGCCGGCGCGAAGGCGCCATCGATCACCACCGCCTCCAGATCGAGGATGGTGGCCGCCGATAGTGCCGCAAAGGCGATTGCCTCGCCTGCCTCGGCCGACCAGCGTGCCCGGACGGCGGGCGCCAACGGCCAGTCCGGGACCGGGTCGCCCTGCGGCAACTCTCTCCCCGCACGCACCTCCAGCGCCGCCAGCGACGCTCGTTGCAGCAGTTGCGTCACGCCGGCATGGGCGGCCCCCGCCGCGGCGCCCGGCACGGCGAGCGCCGGCGGCCCGCCCGGCACCGGGGTCGAGCCGATAGCCCCGGCATTGCCGCGCGGACCCAGCCACAACCGACCGCCCAGCACCAGCCCACCGCCGGCATAATGGCCGATGTAGACATGCAGGAAATCATCGGGCAGATCGCGCCGGCCAAAGATCAGCTCGGCCGCGCAGGCGCAGGAGGCGTCGTTCTCCAGCCAAGCCGGCAGGCCGGTCGCGACTTCGGCCTCGGCGCGCAGATCCCGGCCCTGCCAGGGCGCAAAGGCATCGCCCCAGTCCCACATGCGGAACGGCATCGCGATCCCGAGGCCACCGACGCGGGCCTGCGCCTCGGGCGGGAGGCTGGCGGTCAGTTCCGCCGCGGCGTCCGTGGCGAAGGCCAGCACCGTGTCGGGATGCGGGACGGCCTGCGGATGGCGCCGCTCGCGCTGGCCGAGGATGGCGCCGGCAAAGTCGATCAGCACCATCCGCGCGCTGCGCCGACCCACCTGCAGCCCCAGAAAGAACGCCCCGCCGGGGGCGAGGGACAGCGGGACGCTGGGTTGGCCGATTCGTCCCCGCACCCGCCCTTCCGCCGCAATCAGCCCGCGCGCTAGCAGATCGCGCACGATGTTGGACATGGACTGCGGCGTCAGCCCGCTGGCCTGCGCCAGTGCGCTGCGCGCCAAGGGTCCGTCCCGCCGCAGAAGAGTCAGCACCAGCCGCTCGTTATGGCGGCGCATAGTTTCGGGACGCATCGAGTTTGAGGGGCGAACGGGCATGCCCACATGCTGGCGAGCGCACCGACTAAATCAAGATCATTGATTTATTGACAGCGCCCGCCCGGTCATGCTGCACTGACGCAAGGTCCGGGCCGCGCATGGTCGGGGGAACGATGCCGCGCGCCACCGGAATCGGAGCATCAGGGGAGAGAGATTTGATGACCAAGACCATGAGCCGCGCCTTGCTCGCCGGCGCCACTGCCTTGGCCCTTTCGGGCACCATGGCCAGCGCCCAGGGCACCACCAGCGCCTGCCTGATCACCAAGACCGACATCAACCCGTTCTTCGTCAAGATGAAGGAAGGCGCCAGCGCCAAGGCCAAGGAACTCGGGATCGACCTCAAGACCTTTGCCGGCAAGGTCGATGGCGACCACGAAGCCCAGCAGGCAGCGATGGAGAGTTGCATCGCCTCCGGGGTGAAGGGCATCCTGATCGTCGCATCGGACACCAAGGCGATCACTGAAAGCGTCAAGCAGGCGCGCGATGCGGGGATCCTGGTGATCGCGCTGGACACGCCGCTCGACCCCATCGACGCCGCCGACGCGACCTTTGCGACCGACAACTTCGAGGCTGGCCGCCTGATCGGCGCCTGGGCCAAGGCGAAACTGGGTGACAAGGCCGAAAGCGCCAAGGTCGCGATGCTGAACCTGACCGAGATGCAGCCTTCGGTCGACGTGCTGCGCAACCAAGGCTTCATGGAAGGCTTCGGGATTGATCCCAAGGACAAGACCAAGTGGGGCGACGAGGATGACCCCCGGATCATCGGGCAGGAACTGACCTCGGGCAACGAGGAAGGCGGGCGCACCGCGATGGAGGCGCTGCTGCAGCGCGATCCCGGCATCAACCTAGTCTATACCATCAACGAGCCTGCGGCCGCCGGCGCCTTTGAGGCGCTGCGCAGCGCCGGCAAGGACAAGGACGCAACCATCGTCTCGATCGACGGCGGCTGCCCGGGGGTGGAAAACGTCAAGGAGGGCGTGATCGGCGCGACCAGCCAGCAATACCCGCTGCTGATGGCCTCCAAGGGGATCGAGGCGATTGCCGCCTTCGCCAAGGACGGCACCAAGCCGCAGGTCAGCGAGGGCCTCGATTTCTTCAACACCGGCGTGAACCTCGTCACTGGCGAGCCGCAGGAAGGCGTGCCCTCGATCTCGGTCGAGGAAGGCCTCGAGCAGTGCTGGGGCTGATCTGATCTGGCAGGGTCCGGGAGCTTCCCGGGCCCCGCCGCGCGCCTGAAGGCGCGTTCGCAGATTGTCCGCGCCAGTCCGGTCCCCTACCCTTGCAAAGGTCCGCCGATGTCCGACCGCCCCGACCCCGCGCTGCCGCAACGCCAGCCCGAAGCCCCGCCCGAAGCGGTCGCGCAGTTCGAGCCGGCGCATGGCGACAGCGGGCTGCAATCGATGCAGCGCTTCCTGCACCGCTTTCCGACCATGGTGCCGGTGATCGTGCTGGCGCTGGCGCTGGCCGGGTTTGGACTGCTGGCGCCCAACTTCTTTTCCGCCTTCAACCTGTCCCTGATCCTGCAGCAGGTGGCCATTGTCGGCATCCTGGCGGCGGCGCAGAGCCTGGTGATCCTGACCGCAGGCATCGACCTGTCGGTCGGCGCGGTGATGGTGCTGACCTCGGTCGTGATGGGCAAGCTCGGCATCGGCCTGGGCCTGCCAATGCCGCTCGCCCTGGCCGGCGGACTGCTGGCCGGCGGCGCCACCGGGCTGCTGAACGGCTTTCTAGTCACCCGCCTGCGTCTGCCGCCGTTCATTACCACATTGGGCACCTGGAACGTGTTCCTTGCCCTCAACTATTACATCAGCGACCGCGAGACGATCCGCAGCCAGACCATCGATGCCGAGGCGCCGTGGCTGAAGTTCTTTGGCACCCGCTTCAACCTCGGCGGGGCGACGCTGACCTACAGTGTCATCCTGTTGGTGCTGGTCTTTGCCGCGCTATGGTTCGCGCTCTACCACACTGCCTGGGGCCGGCGCGTCTATGCCGTAGGCGATGACAAGGAGGCGGCCGAACTGGCGGGCATCCGCACCGACCGCACGCTGCTATCGGTCTATATCGTGGCCGGCTTGATCTGCGCGCTCGCCGGCTGGGCCTCCATCGGACGCGTCGGCTCGCTGTCGCCGACCTCGTTCCAAGAGGCCAACCTGGAGAGCATCACGGCCGTGGTGATCGGCGGGATCAGCCTCTTTGGCGGGCGTGGCTCGATCCTCGGGCCGCTGATCGGGGCCCTGATCGTCGGCGTCTTCAACTCGGGCCTCAAGATGATGGGCGTCGACGTGTTGTGGCAGCTGTTTGCCACCGGCTGGCTGATCATCATCGCCGTCGCCGTCGACCAATGGATCAGAAAGCTGACCGCATGAGCATCGCGCCCAAAGCCCCGACCACGCCGAGTGTCGCACCGATCCTGACCGCCCGCGGGCTGGTCAAGCGCTATGGCCGCGTGACCGCCCTCGATGGCGCCGACTTCGACCTCTATCCCGGCGAGATTCTGGCCGTGATCGGGGATAACGGTGCGGGAAAATCCTCGCTCATCAAGGCGCTGTCGGGCGCGTTCCAGCCCGATGAGGGCGAGATGCGGCTGGACGAGCGGCCGATACGCTTTGCATCGCCGCTAGAGGCCAAGCGCGCCGGGATCGAGACCGTCTACCAGACGCTGGCGCTGTCGCCCGCGCTGTCCATCGCCGACAACATGTTCATGGGCCGCGAGCTTTATACCAAGGGTCCACTGGGCCGCATGCTGGGCATGCTCGACAAGCCGGCGATGGCCCGCTTTTCGCGTGAAAAGCTGACCGAACTAGGGCTGATGACGATCCAGTCCATCGACCAGCCGGTCGAGACGCTGTCGGGCGGTCAGCGTCAGGGCATCGCCGTGGCCCGCGCCGCCGCCTTTGGCAGCCGGGTGATCATCCTCGACGAGCCGACCGCCGCGCTGGGCGTCAAGGAAAGCCGCCGCGTGCTGGACCTGATCCTGGATGTGCGCGCGCGGGGGGTGCCGATCGTCCTGATTTCGCACAACATGCCGCATGTGTTCGAGATCGCAGACCGCATCCATATCCACCGCCTTGGCCGGCGGCTGTGCGTCATCGACCCCAAGTCGCATTCCATGTCGGATGCGGTCGCCTACATGACCGGCGCCGCCCGGCCCGAAGGCGTCATGGCGTGAATCTGCCCGAGGGCGACGCGAGCCAGGCGCCGCGGCGGCTGATCGCGTTGGCCGGGCCGCCTGGCGCCGGAAAATCGACCCTCGCCCCGGCGCTGGCGGCGCATCTTGGGGCTGTCGTGGTGCCGATGGACGGGTTTCACCTCGACAACCGCCTGCTGGACGCGGCCGGGATGCGCGGGCGCAAGGGCGCGCCCGAGACGTTCGACGTGGCGGGGCTGTCCAACGCTCTGGGCCGCCTCAAGGCGGGCGAAGGAGACGTCATCCTGCCCGCCTTTGATCGGGACCGGGATGCCGCCATCGCGGGGGCCATCCGCATCGGGCCCGAGGACCGGTTGCTGCTGGTCGAAGGAAACTATCTGCTTTGCCGCCTGCCCGACTGGGCCGATCTGGCGCAGTTTTGGGACGCAAGCATTCTGCTGCGGGTGCCCCGCCCGGTGCTGGCTGCGCGGCTGGCGGCCCGCTGGCAGGGCTACGGGCTGACCGCCGAGGCCGTCGCGGCGCATCTGGCCAACGACCTGGCAAATGTCGATGTGGTCACCGACAGCGCAATCGAGCCAACCTTGCACATAACCGAGACAGATACGGCCGAGGCCATCGCGGCCCGGATCGCCGCCCGCCTCAGCCGATAAGGCGCAGGGCCTCGGCGATAGCGTCGTTGCTGTAGGGCTTGCTCAGCCGCGGGGCGTCCCGCAGGACTGCGGCCGCCGCACCGCTGCCATCGTCATAACCGGTCGCCAGCAGGAACGGCACGCCCGCCGCACGCAGCGCTTCGGCTACCGGGGTCGACAGCCTGCCGCCCAAGTCGAGATCGAGGATGGCGAGATCGAACCCGCCCGCTGCGATCCGCTCCAGCGCGTCGGCGATCGTGCCGGCAATCACAACGTCGGCCGCGCCCATCGCGCGCAGCGCATCGGCGGCATTCATGGCGATCAGCAGGTTGTCCTCGACCACCAGGGCACGCCCGGTAAAACGCGGCCGGGCGCCGCGCGCCGCCGCCGTCCGGGCGCTGGCGGCCTGAACCTCGGGCTGCTCGACCACCTCCTCGATGCAGCGGGCCGGGATCAGGAACTCGGCCGCAAGGCCGGTGGCCTCAAAGCTGACCTGCGCGTCGCCCCCCAGCTCGTGCGGAATGGCGCTGCTCAGCAGCGTGCTACCGAAACCGCTCCGCTTCGGCGGGCGCACGGCCGGGCCGCCCCGTTCGGTCCAGCGCAGGCGCAGCGGCCGCTCGTCGCCAGCCTCGCCATCGGTGACAAAGGCAACCTCGACCTGGCCGGAGGGCGAGGACAGCGCGCCGTACTTGACTGCGTTGGTCACCAACTCGTGGATCACCAGTGCCATCGTGCCGCGCGCCCCGGCCGCGAGAACGACGTCGCCACCGCTGAAATGCAGCCGTTCGCTGTCGCCCGCGAAAGCCTCGATCTCGGTGCAGATCAGTCGGCGCAGGGTTGTGTCCTGGTCCTCGCTGGTTCCGGTCAGCACGTCACTGGCCCGCGCCAGCGCCTCGATCCGGCCGCGCAGCTCGGTCGCGAACTTGCCAACCTCGGGCGAGGCGCCAGCAGCCCCGCGCGAGATCAACCCGCCGACCAACCCGAACATGTTGCGCAGGCGGTGGTTTAACTCGGCAATGACGACCTCTTGCGAGTGGCTGCGGCGCAAATCGCGGTGGCTCGTGTCGGCGGTCTGCTTCAGCGCCATTTCCAGCAGCGTGATGCGCAGGACCTCGGCGGCGCGCAGATCGCCCGCGTTCCAGGGAAGGCTGTGGCCCGACACCTGTTCACGCCAGGCCTCGAAGCTTTTGCGCGGCGACAGGCGGCCATCCGGCAGCAGGGTCTTTTGCGGAACGCCCGCCCAGACCACATCCTGCGTGACCTCGCGCCGCAGCAGCAGCACATATTCGCGTGGATGACTGCGCAGCGGGATCGCCAGCAGGCCGCCAATCCCACGCTCGGGGGCGATCACGCCGGGCAGATCAGCTTCCAGATGGTCCGTGGCGAAAACCTTGGCAGGACCGGCAGCGACCAGGGCAGACAGCAGGGCACGATGCTCGGCCTCGGTCGGCGTCAGGCCCTGACTGTCGTAGATGCCGCGCAGCATCAGCGTCATGCCGTCAAAGGCAATGACGGTCCCGATTTCCTGCGCGAGGATCGACAGTTCCAGCCCCGGCTGGATGCCGCTGGCGAGCGCTGCCGAGACGCGCTCGTGCATCGCATGGGCCGCCCGGGCATGCTCGCCCTCGGCCGCGATCTCGGCCAGCGTCAACTCGTAGGACAAGAGGCGCGTGAACAGCTCGATCTGGGCGCGGGTGTTGTAATCCACGTAGTGCGCGCGGGGATGGTGGCAGGCGATCATGCCCCACAGCTTGCCGCCGCGCAGGATGGATGCCGACATGGAGGCGCCGACGCCCATGTTGCGCAGATAGGTCAGGTGGATGGGCGCGACAGCGCGCGTGACCGACAGCGACAGATCCACGGGCTTTCCGTCAGGGCCGACCGCGGGCACCAGCGGATGCACCGGCGCGTCCACATCGGCGATGATGCGCAGCAGGCTGCGGGTATAGAGCGCGCGCGCCTGCGCCGGGATGTCCGAGGCGGGAAAACGCTGGTCCATGTAGCTGTCGGCGCCGGCGCCCAGCGCCTCGGCAATGACGACGCCGCTGTAGTCGGGGTCGAACTTGTAGACCATGACCCGGTCAAAGCCGGTCATCGCCCATATGCCGTTGGCGGCGATATCGCACATCGCGCGCGGATCCGGCGCGGCCCGCACGCGCGCCAGCAGCGCGCCGACGACCGCCGCGTCGGCATGATGGGTGCCATCGCCCGAGCGCTCGAAATCGAACAGCAGGTTGTCTCCGTCGCGGTGCAGCGCGATATCAAAGCGGCGGCCGTCCTGCAACAGATCGACTTCGAATACCGAGATGCCGTCATCGCCGCCACGCCCGAGGATCTGGACCTTGCCGCGCAGCAGGTGCATCGCGTCGGGGGGCAGATGCTCGATCAGGCGCGTGCCGACCATCGCCTCGGCCTCGATCCCCAGGACCGCGCCGCAGTTGGCCGAGGCGTTGCGGACCACCCAGTCCGTGGACAGCACCAGCAGGCAGCCGAAATCCTGCACGCCGCCCAGAAACTGGATCGGCTCGCGCGCGCAGCTGTCGTCGCCGGCCATGCTTTCGTCCGGGACGTCTTGCCCGACAGCCACCATCGGAGCGGAATCAGGCATAGGCACGGTCTTGTGCTGCCGAGGGGGTCCGTTCGAGTGCTGCGGTATAAAGGTCAAAGATTGCTCCCACCTGCGCCACCAGCGCATCGCCCGCGGCACCGGCCGCGGGCAGCGCCGCGAGCCGGGCGCACAGGGCCCGCCACCGGGCGCTTTGTGAATCCATCGTCAGATACTGCCCCGCGCCGCGCGCCAGTGCATCGGCCGTCGCCAGCCAGCGACGGGCCAGCACCTGCGCACCAAGGCGTGAGCCGAGCAAGACATACAGAACCGCTGTCGCATCCGCCTGTTGCGGCGCGAGGCGGGCCCGCGGTCCGGCGCCGAGCGTGCGCAGGTCGGCCGCAATGGCCGCGCGCGTGGTTGCGGCCAGCGCCTCCGCCTCGGCGCAGTCAGGGCCGTCCTGCGGCACCAGCGCCTCGAGCGCGCTTAGCTGCGCTGCAAGGAAACGGGTCAGATCGCCGGCGCGGCCCAGATCCAGCGCGGCGAACGCATCGTCAACGCGTTGATGATGGGGCCGGGTCTCGGCACGCAGGCGCCCTCGCAGTTGATCCGACCCGTCCACCCGCGCCTTCTCCTCGCCGTCCGTCCCTCGACCCTGTCGAAAATTAGCGTGGGCCAATCTCCGGGTCATTGTTGTTGCAACTCGCCCCTGGCGGCCGCGAAGCCAAGGAGTTTGGCCATAAAATCAAACACAACGATGTTGGCCATACAACCGTTGCCATTTTGATAATTTTCGCCTCGACCTCGCGCACTCCATTGCGTAAGTGACTGATTCTTCGGGCTGGATCAACTCGCGCGAGATGATGGCCTCCCGGCGATCCGCAGAAACCGGCGGCATTTTGCCACCATGTCGGGTATCCCGTTCACCCTGCAGTTGGCAAATCCCGCAAATGGGCGGCCTCAATCCAGCGTCACCGCCCTGCCCTCACGGATGCTCTGATCGGCGGCGAGGACGATGGCGAGCGAGTTCAGCGCCGCCTCGACCAGCGGGGCGGAGTCGGTACTGCCGTCGATGCAGTCGGCGAACAGCGTGGCCTCCAAGTCGCAAAGCGCCTGGTGGTCAGGCTCGCCCTCCATGGTGATGGTCTCGTCGGCCTTGACCAACCTGTGGTCGGGGCCGGTTTCAGCGTGGTGCAGGCGAATGACGTCGGTGCGGGTGTGGCTGTCGATATCGGCGCTGCCGGCCTCGCCCCCCGAGGCGGCCGGAACCAGCGAAACTGCGCCCCGCGGTCCGACCACGTCCTTCACGAAATGGGCCACCTCGGACATCATGGGACCCCAGCCGGCCTCGTACCAGCCGACCGAGCCATCGTCGAAGACGACGTGCAGCGCGCCGTAGTTGGGCTGGGTGCCCTCGTCCCACAGGCGCGCGCCGATGCCGTGCACGCGGAGCGGGCGGGCGCCCGTCAGCTGGCACATGACGTCGACGTAATGGACGCCGCAATCGACCAGCGGCGTCAGGCTGCCGAGCAGGTTGCGGTGCCAGACATAGGCCTCGCCGGTGCTCTGCTGGTTCAGGTTCATGCGCATCACCAATGGCTTGCCGAGGCCTTGGCCGATCTGCACGAACCGCTGCCACGAGGGGTGAACGCGCAGGATATAGCCGGCCAGCAGGACCCGCCCGACCTCTGCCGCGCGGGCGGCGACGGCGCGCGCGTCCTCCGTCGTGGTGGCGATGGGCTTTTCGACGAACACATGCGCGCCCATGTCCAGCGCGGCCAGTGCAAAGGCTGCGTGGGTGTCGGGCCAAGTGCTGATCGAGACCGCGTCCGGCCGGGTTTGCGCCAGCGCCTCGCCGTAATCGGCAAAGCGGGGATAGTCGGCCAGGGCCGCGGGAATCGGGCGGTCATGAATGCCGCGAGCGACCAAGCCGACGATCTCAAACCGCCGATCGCGATGGTAGGCATCGGCATGCGACGCGCCCATGTGCCCCAGACCGACCACCAGAATGCGGATCGCTGCCATCGCTTGTCCCCCGGTTTGCCTCGCAGCGCCGTTGCCGGCAACTCCCCCATCCTCACGGTTGGGGACGGGCCCGCCATTCGTGCCAGATCAGGCCGATGATCGCCAGATCAAGCGCGGCGAGGCCCAGCAGCACCGGATTGCCGGTGTGCATCCAACGATGCCCCTCGAAAGCGATAAAAAAGCATTGGATGGCGATGGCGGCGGGATAAGCCCAGGCGAACCGCGCCCACAACAGGCCGACCATCACCAGCTTCAAGCCGCCATGAAGCACCAGGTAGAGGGCGTAAAAATGCTGGCTGGCGGCAGGCCAATTCTCGGCCGCGTGCAGCAGTTGGCGCGACAGCGGGCCGTGACGGTCGGCAATCAGGTGCCAGCGGGCCGCGGCCTCGATCAGGTCGTGGACCCGCGTCGGAGGTGCGGCCAGCAGCGCGGCGCCCGCGACCAGTTCGGTAAGGCCCATCAGGCCCTTCAGCGTGATGCCGCCCTCGAACAGCCAGTGCCACCAGCCCTTGCGCGCCTCGATCCGCCGGGCGATGGCGCGGGGACGCGCGCGGTCGGTCAATCGCTGCCCCGGTAGGGCTCGACATATTGCAACGCCATGTCCCAGGGAAAGAAGATCCAGGTGTCCTGACTGACCTCTGTCACATAGGTCTGGACCATCGGCTTGCCCTTGGGCTTGGCATAGACGGTCGCGAAATGCGCCTTGGGATAGAGGTTCCGGCACAGCTCGAGCGTGCGGCCGCTGTCGACGAGATCGTCCACCACCAACACGCCCTCGCCGTCACCCATCATCTGCGCATCGGGTGATTTCAGCACCTGCACGCTGCCCTGCTCGCCCTTGAGGTAGGATTTCACGCTGATCGTGTCGATGGTGCGGATGTCCAGCTCGCGCGCGACGATCATGGCCGGGACCATGCCGCCGCGGGTGATGGCAACCACCGCCCGCCAGCCGCCGTCCGCAGGTCCCTGACCGTCAAGCCGCCAGGCCAGCGCGCGCGCGTCGCGATGCAACTGGTCCCAACTGACGTGAAAGCCCTTTTCATGCGGCAGGCGGTCGGCGCGGGGTTCAAGCATCTGGTCGGCCATCGGCATGTACCTTTTCAGTGGCGAACGATCAGCAGCAGCCCGAGCGCGCCGATCAGGGCGCCCGCCGTGCGGTCGATGGTGGACTTCAGGGCGAAATAGCGGCGGCGCACCGGTGCGGTGGACATCAGGGCGTTGACCGCGACGTAAAAGGTCAGCTCGCACGCCAGGGCGACCGCATAGACCAGCGCCGGCCCGGCGACGCCATGCAGCCGCGGAAAGAGCGACAGCAGGATCGCACCATAGAACAGCGCCGGCTTGGGGTTCGACAGGTTCAGCGCCATGCCGGCCCGAAAGCCCGGCCCGCCGATCACCGCCGACGCGGGCAGCGGATCGTGCGCATGGCGCCACATCTTGACCGCGACATAGATGAGGTAGAGGCCCCCCGCGACCTTCAGCACCACGAACAGCTGCGGCACCAAGCGGAAGAGCAGGCTGAGGCCGAAGAGCGAGGCAAGGCACCACAGCGATGCCCCGAAGGCGAGGCCAAGCGCATAACGCAGCGCCGCCTGACGGCCCATGGCCGCGGCGGCGCGCGTGCAGGCAATGATAGCTGGCCCCGGGGTCAGGATCGCCAGCGACAGGGTGGCCACGAAGGCGGCCAGTGCAGGGACCGTGATCGCGTCCACTCAGCCTTCCTTGCGCGCGGCCACGGTCATGCCGTTGCCGCTGGCATCGATGTCGGGGGAATCCACCGCCTTCATCCCGACCACATGATAGCCGGCATCGACGTGATGCACCTCGCCGGTCACGCCCGATGACAGGTCAGACAGAAGGTAGAGGGCCGATTTGCCCACATCGCCCTGGGTGACGGTCCGCCGAAGGGGCGAGTTCAACTCGTTCCAGCGCAGGATATAGCGGAAATCGCCGATGCCACTGGCAGCCAGGGTCTTGATCGGACCGGCGCTGATCGCATTCACGCGGATACCGTCGCGGCCGAAATCCTCGGCCAGATAGCGCACCGATGCCTCAAGCGCGGCCTTGGCGACACCCATGACATTATAATGCGGCATCACGCGCTCGGCGCCATAGTAGGTCAGGGTCAGCATGGTGCCGCCCGGCGACATCATCGCTGCCGCCCGCGCCGCCACGGCGGTAAAGCTGTAGACGGAAATATCCATCGTCAGGCGGAAATTGTCGCGCGTGGTCGCGGCATAGCGGCCGCGCAACTGGTCCTTGTCGGAAAAGCCGATGGCATGGACGATGAAATCGATAGCGCCCCATTCCTGCTGCAACTGCGCGAACAGCGCATCGATCGAGGCGTCGTCGCCGACGTCGCAGGGCATCACCAGCGGCATGCCGATGCTGGCGGCCAGCGGCTCGACCCGTTTTTGCAACTGCTCGCCGACATAGCTGAAGGCGAGGGTCGCACCCTCGGCTGCCAGGGCCTGGGCAATTCCCCAGGCGATCGACTTGTCGTTGGCAACGCCCATGATGAGGCCCCGCTTTCCGGCCATAAGTCCGGCACGTCCGGACCGACCGTCTGCCCCATCACCGTCGCTTGACATGTATCGTCCCCGCTGTTTTGCAGCCTTCGGCGAGGATTAGGCCAAACCCTTGGGGGCATCAAGCATGAGCGAACGCGGCGGAATCTTTGCCGGGAACGATCCGTTCTCCATCGCAACCAGCTGGCTGGCCGAGGCGGGCGGCACCGAGCCGAACGACCCCAGCGCCATGGCGCTTGCCACCGTGGACGCCGAGGGCCTGCCCGATGTCCGCATGGTCCTGCTGAAGGCGATCGATCCGCCGGCGCCGGATGCGGGCTTTGTCTTCTACACCAATTATGACAGCGCCAAGGGCTGCCAGATCGCCGAGACCGGCGTTGCAGCCTTTGTCCTGCACTGGAAATCCTTGCGCCGGCAGGTCCGCGTGCGCGGCGAGGTCAGCCGTGCAGACGGGCCGGAGGCCGACGCCTACTACGCCTCGCGCGGACTGGAGAGCCGCATCGGCGCCTGGGCATCGGACCAGAGCCGGCCGCTGGACAGCCGAGCCGCGCTGATGGCGCGGGTCGCGCGCGAAGGGCTGCGCCACGGGCTCAACCCCCCGCGCCCACCCTTCTGGGGCGGCTTTCGCATCCGCCCGCTGGCGGTCGAGTTCTGGGCCGACGGAGCGTTCCGGTTGCACGACCGCTTTCGCTGGACGCGTCCGCAGCCGGACGCGGCGCCGGCCGCCGGGGCGGAAATGGTCGATGGCGCGGCGGGCGCCTGGCAGGTAGTTCGACTCAACCCTTGAAAATCGCGCGCATTTCCAGCAAACCTTAGGTCCCGCGGGCGCCGCGCATCGCACCGCGGGCCATGCTGGAAGTTTGCGCGCCGACGTCACGGAAAGCCCCGCGAGCATGTTGCAACGACAGGACGACCCGGTCGAGATTGTCGGTCGTATCAAATGGTTCGATCCAGGCCGCGGATTCGGCTTCCTGATCGATTCCGACGGCGGCCCCGACGTGCTTCTGCACGGCAATGTCCTGCGCAACTATGGCCAGAGCACCATCGTCGAGGGCACCGAAGTCAAGGTGCGCGCCATCGTCACCACCCGCGGGAAACAGGCGGTCGAGGTGCTGTCGATCCTGCACCCTTCGCCCACCAGCGGCGCGCAGATCGCGGAACTGGCGGGTCCCGAGCTTGCCGAGGTCGCCGCCCTGCCCTTCCAGCCGGCGCGGGTGAAGTGGTTCGACAAGTCCAAGGGCTTTGGCTTTGCCAATATCTTCGGCCTGCCCGGCGACGTATTCTTGCATATCGAGGTGCTGCGGCACAGCGGCTTTGCCGATCTGGTCGTAGGCGAGGCGATCGCGCTGAAGGTGATCGCCGGCCCGCGCGGCCCGATGGCCGCACTGCTGGCCAGTTGGGATTATGCCGCCCTGCCGCCCGTGGCGGCCTTGCCGCCGGAGGACGCGCCGGCACGAACCGAAACCCTGACGGCGGAGCACGCATGAGCGCCCTGACCCTCGCCCGCCCCGCGTTGCTCGCCCTGTTGCTGGCCGCGTCTGCCGCTGCGGCAGACACAAAAGTGGCCTGCGCGCCGGACCGCGCAGCCTTTACCCTGCCGGACGGCAGCACGCGCGATATCGCCGTCGAGGTGGTCGATACCCCCGACAGCCGGGCACGGGGGCTGATGTTCCGCGAAAGCCTCGCCCCGGAACACGGCATGTTGTTCATCTACGAGGCGCCGTCCGAAGTCGCTTTCTGGATGCGCAACACATTGATCCCGCTCGACATGCTGTTCATCGATCCCGCCGGCCGCGTGGCCCATGTCGCGGCCAACGCCGTGCCGCATGACGAGACCCCGGTGCCGGGCGCCCACCCCGGCGATCCCGCGCCAGAGCGGCTTATGGTCCTCGAGATCGGCGGCGGCGAGGCGGCGCGTCTTGGCCTCGGCGAGGGCGCGATCCTGTCGCATCCGCGCCTGCCGCAGGACATCGCCGCGCTGCCCTGCGAATGAGGCCTTGCGCCGGGCGGTGCTTCGGCTAGACCCGTCCCCGGCCGGGGCGTAGCGCAGCCTGGTAGCGCGACGGCTTTGGGTGCCGTAGGCCGCGAGTTCGAATCTCGCCGCCCCGACCATTTCCTCACCATCCCTATGCCACGGCAGCTTTAGCGGCCGGGCCGTGTGGCGGCGATTGTGGAGCGCCCCCAAGCTGACAAAAACCCGCTGGCGCTTGCCCTGCCCCGTCCGGCCCGGCTAAATCGCGCCATGCATGTTCTTGACCGTATCCACGCCTACAAGCTGGACGAAATCGCAGCCGCCAAGGCGGCCCTTCCCCTGTCCGAGATCGAGGCCCGCGCCGCTGCGGCCCCAGCGGTGCGCAGCTTTTCGGGCGCGCTCGATCACGCTGCATCAGGCGGCTATGGCCTCATTGCCGAGGTCAAGAAGGCCAGCCCCTCCAAGGGACTGATCCGCGCCGATTTCGACCCGCCGCGCCTTGCACTCGCCTACGAGGCGGCGGGGGCCGCCTGCCTTTCGGTGCTGACCGACGGACCGTCCTTTCAAGGCTCGCCGACTTTCCTGGCGCAGGCGCGTGCGGCAACCTCGCTGCCCGTGCTGCGCAAGGATTTCCTCTATGACACTTATCAGGTGGCCGAGGCGCGGGCCTGGGGCGCGGATTGCATCCTGATCATCATGGCCGCCGTCGACGACACGCTGGCCGCCGAACTGGAATCCGCCGCCAGCGACTGGGGCATGGACGCATTGATCGAGGTGCATGACGAGGCGGAGACGGAGCGTGCGCTGCGCCTGAACTCGCCCCTGATCGGTGTCAACAACCGCGATTTGCGCAGTTTCGAAGTCTCGCTCGACACAACCCGGCGGCTGGCGCCGATGGTGCCCGCAGGCCGCCGGATCGTTGCCGAGAGCGGGCTGTCCGGCCCGGCGGAGCTTGCCGCCCTCGCCCATGCCGGCGTGCGCCGCTTCCTGATCGGCGAGAGCCTGATGCGCCAGCCCGATGTCGAGGCCGCTACCCGCGCCATCCTCGCCGATCCCGTGCCATGAGCCTGACCCATTTCGACGCGGCCGGACAGGCGCACATGGTCGATGTCTCGGCCAAACCCGCGACCGCGCGCGAAGCGGTGGCCGAGGGGCTGGTGATCATGCAGGCCGAAACGCTAGCCCTCGCCCAGGGTGGGGCCGCGAAAGGCGACGTGCTGGGCGTCGCCCGCCTCGCCGGGATCATGGGCGCCAAGCGGACCGCCGATCTGATCCCGCTGTGCCACCCGCTGCCGATCACCAAGGTCGCGCTGGAACTGACCCCGGAGCCGGCGCTGCCCGGAATTCGCATCCGCGCGACCGTGCGCACCGCCGGCCAGACCGGCGTCGAGATGGAGGCCCTGACCGCCGTCAGCATCGCCGCACTCACGGTCTACGACATGCTGAAGGCGGCCGAAAAAGGCATGCGGATCGAGGGGATTCGCCTGCTGACCAAGACCGGCGGCAAGTCCGGGACATGGCAGGCGGACGCGTCCGGAACCCGTCTGAACGAGGAGGCCGGCACATGATCCCCGTCGACGAAGCGCTCGCTCGCACCCTCGCCCTCGCCCCGGCCCCGATCCCAGAGGAGGTTCTGCTAGCCGAGGCAAACGGCCGCGTTCTGCTGGCCCCCGTGGCGGCGCGCCTGACTCAGCCGCCGTTCGACGCAGCCTCGATGGACGGCTATGCCCTGCGTAGCGCCGACCTGCCCGGCCCGCTGACAGTGGTCGGCGAGGCCGCCGCCGGGCGCGAATGGGATGGCGAGATCGCCCCCGGCCAGGCAGTTCGGATCTTCACAGGCGCGCCGGTCCCCGACGGATGCGACCGCGTGGTCATGCAGGAAAACGTCACGCGCGAGGGCGAGCGGATCGCCGTGACCGACGCCTCGGGCGGCAGCAACATCCGCCCGCGCGGCAATGATTTCAGTGAAGGCAGCGTGATCGACGCCGGCCGCCGGTTGGGTCCGGCGGAACTGGCGCTGATCGCGGCGATGAACGTGCCGCGCGTCACGGTCGCCCGCCGCCCGGTGGTCGCGATCCTGCCCGGCGGGGACGAGCTGGTACCCCCCGGCACCAACCCCGGTGCCGGCCAGATCATCAACAGCAACGACATTGCCATCGCCGCCATCGCGGCGGCGGCGGGCGCCCTGCCCCGCATCCTGCCGATCACGCGCGACACTGCCGAGAGCTTGCGCGCGGGGCTTGAGGCGGCGGCGGACGCCGACATCATCGTCACCATCGGCGGCGCCTCGGTCGGCGATCACGACCTGATCGCGCCCGTGACCGAGGCGATGGGCATGGAGCGCGCCTTCTGGAAACTGGCGATGCGCCCTGGCAAGCCGCTGGTCGTCGGCCGTCTCGGCAATGCGTTGATGCTCGGCCTGCCGGGCAACCCGATCTCGGCCATGGTCAGCGCCCTGCTGTTCCTGCGCCCGCTGATCGAGCGCATGCAGGGCCTGCCCGGTACCCAACGCCTGCACCATGCGACGCTCGGCTGCGACCTGCCCCCCGAAGGGCCGCGCCAGCACTACCTGCGCGCGCGGCTGAACGAAGGCGCGGCCGGGGATCGCGGCCTGCCGGTGATTACGCCCGACGACAATCAGGACAGCGCCAGCCTTTCGGTGATGGCGGCGGCGGGTGCCCTGCTGGTGCGGCCTGCCCACGATCCCGCGCGCCGGGCCGGTGAGGTGATGGACTACCTGTCCCTGCGGGATTGGACCTGAGCCGCCCAAATTAAGGGAGTTCGCGTAGGAGCAACCAGCCGTGTCGCAGCCGGGGTTCCGGCAGGCGCGCCTATTCTCACCACAGCGAGGTGCGGCCGCCAGTACCCTAGATCAGCCCTACGGAGCCTCGTCTTCCATGATCCGCGCCAGCCGCGATTGCTCGTCGGCGCTCAGGGGGGCCGTGACCGGGGCGGCCTTGCGCCGGCGCGCATAGGCAAAGGCCAGGCCGAGCCCCAGCAGCGCCATCACGGGGCCGGCCAGCCACAGGATCAGATTGCCGCCCGTGCGCCGCGGCTCGAACAGCACATATTCGCCGTAGCGGTCGGTCACCGCGTCAATCACCTGGCTGTCGCTGTCGCCCGCGACCAGCAGCTCGCGCACATAGAGGCGCAGGTCCCGGCTGATCTCGGCATTGCTGTCGTCGATGTTCTCGCCCTGGCAGACCGGGCAGCGCAGCACCCGGCTGATCTCGCGGGCGCGGGCCTCCATCGCCGGATCGGCCAGCACCTCGTCGGGCTGGATCGCCAGCACCGGCGAGGCGAGCGTGAGCGCAAACAGCGCTGCGGCAGCCAGACGCCTCATTCGGCGGGCACCGCGCCACGGGCGGCGGGATGGGGCTGCCGACGCGCGCCGGCGGCGACGCGGCTGCGCCGGTCCGACAGGCTGAGGCAGCCGCCGAGCGCCATGATGATCGCGCCCGCCCAGATCCAGTTGGCGAACGGTTTTACGTAGCTGCGCACCGCCCAGCCGCCCTGTGCCTGCGGATCGCCGATCACGACGTACAGGTCGCGGAAGATACCGTTGTCGATCGCGGCCTCGGTCGTCGGCATCCCCTGCACCGGATAGAACCGCTTTTCGGGATGCATGACCGCGACCTCGCGACCGTTGCGGCTGACCCGCATCTCGGCCCGCGTCGCGGTGTAGTTGGGGCCAGGCAGATCCTCGACCGAGGCAAGCGTTATCTGGTAGGTGCCGACGTCGAACGTCTCGCCCACCTTGGCGACGCGGATATCCTCGATCTGCCAGGCCATGATCAGGCTGACGCCGATAAAGGTCACCCCCAGCCCGCCATGCGCCAGTGCCTTGCCCCAGTCGGCCCGCGGCAAGCGCGTAAGGCGCGACCAGCCGCCGTTGTTGGTGCGGTAGACCAGCTCAGCCAGCGCGCCGAAGATCAGCCACGAGCCGAGGCCGGCACCAATCACCGCCAGCGCGCTGCGGCCGCTCGACACGGCAAACACCAGCGCCATCACCGCAAAGGCCAGAGCCAGTGCCGGACGTAGCGGCCGTAGCGCGCGGGCGAGGTTGCCGCGCTTCCACGGCAGGATCGCGCCGATCGGCAGGATCAAGGCGATGGCCACCATGAACGGCGTGAAGGCCTGCTCGAAAAACGGCGCGCCGACCGACAGCCGGCGGCCCCACATCTCGGCCAGCAGTGGCCAGACCGTGCCGATGAACACCACCAGCGCGGCCACTGCGAGCAGCACGTTATTCACCAGCAGCGCCCCCTCGCGCGAGACGGGGGCAAAGACGCCGCGCGCGCTGAGGGTGCTGGCGCGGGCGGCGAACAGCGTCAGTGCGCCGCCGACAAACACCGCAAGGATGCCGAGGATCACCACGCCGCGGGTCGGATCGCTGGCAAAGCTGTGGACCGAGGTGATGACGCCAGAGCGGACGATAAAGGTGCCGATCAGCGAGAAGGCGAAGGCGAGGATCGCAAGCAGGATGGTCCAGCTTTTCAGCACCTCGCGCTTTTCGACCACGACCGCGGAATGGACCAGCGCGCCGGCCAGCAACCACGGCATGAAGCTGGCATTCTCGACCGGATCCCAGAACCAGAAGCCGCCCCAGCCAAGCTCGTAATAGGCCCACCACGAGCCCAGCGCGATGCCGATGGTCAGGAACACCCAGGCGGCGAGCGTCCAGGGACGCACCCAACGCCCCCAAGCGGCGTCGACCCGGCCCTCGATCAGGGCGGCGACGGCAAAGCTGAAGGACATCGAGAGGCCGACATAGCCGAGGTAAAGGAACGGCGGATGGAACGCGAGGCCGGGGTCCTGCAGCAGCGGGTTCAGGTCGCGCCCGTCAAAGGGCGGGTTCACCATCCGCAAAAATGGGTTCGAAGTGAACAGGATGAACGCGAGGAAGGCCGCACCGATCGAACCCTGCACCGCCAGTACCCGCGCGCGCAGCGCGGGCGGCAGGTTATCGCCAAAGGTTGCCGCCGCGGCGCCGAACAGCGACAGGATCAGCACCCACAGCAGCATGCTGCCCTCGTGATTGCCCCAGACGCCGCTGACCTTGTAGAGCATCGGCTTCAGGGTATGGCTGTTCTCGTAGACCAGCTTGAGCGAGAAGTCGGAGGTCACGAAGGCGACCGTCAGCGCCGCGAAGCTGATGCCGATCAGCCCGAACTGCGCCGCGGCGGCAGGCCGCGCGCTCTCCATCGCCGCCATGTTGCCGCGCGCCGCGCCCCACATCGGCACGCTCATCTGCCAGAGCGATACGGCAAAGGCGAGGATGAGGGCGAAATGGCCCAGTTCGGCGATCATGGCACACTCCGGTCTCGACTGACTTGGCGGGACTTTAGCGGCATGCGGGCGGCAGGGCTATGCAAGATGGCGTGCGACAGGGTGCCGCGCAGTTGGCCGTGCGCTCGGCGGCGGGACGGGATGCATGGCAAAACAGGGGGCAGCGCGCCCCCCGTTTTTATCCCGCCCGAAGTCGTTTCAGGACCGCTGCGCGGCCCATTCGGCCAAGGCGGGATTGTCGGCGAAAGGCTCCGGCCCCCGCACCCGGCCGGGGGCTGAGGCACCCGTTACATCGGCACCACCGGGCCCGCCGACTACCGCGTCGCCCGATGCCATGGCCGCCGCCAGCGCCTCGCCCAAGGGATCGCCCGATGCGGCCTCGACCTCAGCTGCGACCACCGCGCCGCCTTGGCTGGACGCGGCGACGGTCTTTTTCACCTTGGCGCTCGGCCAGACGCGGCCGCGGAAATAATGCGCTTCGCGCGCGCCGAAATAGAAACTGACGATCGCACCCATCAGCCACCACAGCGGCTCGGGCACCAGCGCAAGCCCCTCCATCCGGGTGGAAAAACCGATCGGCTCGACCATGGCGTAGACAAAAAGGCCAATGGTGCCGAGCGTCAGCATGGGGCGCGGCAGGCGGTTCAGACCGTTCATAAGGCTGTCCCACCAAGTGCGGGGGGCCGCCTCGAACTCGGTGCCATGTTCGGCCATGGCGCGGGCATAGGCTTCCTCGTCCAACTCCATCCGGCGGGTGGTGTTCTGGCGGAACACTTCGGCCATCCCGGTGGCGGCGTTGCCGACCGCCGTAACCGTGCCGCCGACGCCAATCAGGCGGTCCATCATGCCCATTTCGCGCACCTCGCCTTATGCTGAGCCAATGTCAGGTGATAGCGCGGCGCCACAAAGCTTTCGGCGCGAGTGATCCAGCCGCCCTTGCCGCCATCGTGCCGGCGGCAATACTTGCGGCTGGCGGGGCGCAGATCGCCAAGGCTGTAGTAATAGTTCCGCCGGGCGATGCCGTAGGCGTCAGCGAGGTGCCGGGGCGCCGCCAGCGCCGCCTCGCGCGCGGCGCGGATGGTCTGAGGGCCGACCTGGCCATCATCCGTCGCATCAAAGCCCATGCCGGCCAGCAAGCGCTGCAGGATCTTCACCGCGTTGCTGCCGGCGTTGACATACATGTCGAACACCGAAGGCTGCACGATCCCCGGCAGATCCGCGATCCGCGGGCGACGAAAGTAGTGCTCTACGAAAATGCGGCGGGCATCCTCGCGGGTCAGCGCCTTGACGTCGGCAACGTCGATCCGGCGGTCGTCGGTCTTGTCGAAGCCGAGGCGTTGCAGCGTCGCGAGTGTCACGCCGTATTTCGTGGCCCCACCCGGATCGTCCGGGTCGTTCACGTACCCCCCTTCACGCGCGACGATCTCTGCCGCGATCTGATCGACCGTCATCATGCCTGCTGCCCTCGCATCCCGTGGCGAGGGAATGTGCCGGGTGACGGTTAACGGGGTCTTAGCGGTACGTGCGTTGCGCCGGGCGCGGTCAGCTGTTGGGGGCTTTGGGGTCGACGTAGACGCCCTGCGACTTCAGCGATTCGACCACTTCACGCGGGACATAGCTCTCGTCATGCTTGGCGAGGATCTCGTTGGCGACGAACACGCCGCCCTGCATGCTGCCAGTGCCGATCATGCCCTGACCTTCCTCGAAGAGGTCGGGCAGGATGCCGGCAAAGCGGACCGGGACGGTCTTGGCGGTGTCGGTGACGGTAAAGCTCACCTCGTGGCCCTGTCCGCGCTTGAGGGTGCCCTCTTCGACCAACCCGCCGAGGCGGAACACCTCGCCCTCGCGCGGCGGATCGCTGGCCACCTGGCTGGGCGAGCGATAGAGGTTGATGCCATCGCGAAAGCCGTATCCGATCAGGACGGCGGCGATCAGCAGCGCCGCGCCGGCCGCGATCAGAACCTGGATACGACGCTTTTTCTTGAGCGATTTCATGGCATGGCCTCAAATATCTTATGCCGCCTCGAAGGCGATGGGCTGGCGCAGGAACTGGGTCGCCTTGGTCGACACCCGGGCCGGATCGCCGGTCGTCAGAAAGCGGGTCTCGCTACCGGCGCCGATGAACTCGGGACGGCGGTCAAGATAGTCCTTCAAGCTGGCCGCCACCAGTCTTGGCTGTGACAGAACCCGCACCCCCGGCCCGAGCGCGGCCTGGAAGGCGCGCTCCATCAGCGGGAAATGGGTGCAGCCGAGGACCGCGGCCTGCGGATGCGGCATGCGCCGCTTCAGCGCCTCGACATGGCTGGTGACCAGGGCTTCGGCGAGGATCTCGTCTCCTTCCTCGATGGCATCGACAACGCCGCCGCAGGGCTGGCCCTCGACATCGACGCCGACCGCCCGGAACGCGAGTTCGCGCTGGAAGGCCCGGCTGGCGACGGTTGCAGGCGTCGCGAACAGTGCCACATGCTGCACCGCGACCTGCCGCGGGGGCGAGCTGTCGCCCCATTGCCGCTCGGTCAGCGCCTCGATCAGCGGGACGAACACACCAAGCACGCGCTTGTCGTCCGGGATCCAGGTTTCCTGCATGCGCTTGAGGGCGACGGCACTGGCGGTGTTGCAGGCCAGAATGACCAGATCGCAGCCTTCGGCCCAGAGCCGCTCGACCGAGGCGCAGGTCAGGTCATAGATTTCCTGCGCCGGGCGGGAGCCATAGGGGGCGTGGGCGTTATCGCCCAGATAAACCAGCGGCAGCTCCGGCATGGCCTCGCGGATCGCCGAAAGCACGGTCAGCCCGCCAAGGCCCGAATCGAAAACGCCGACCGCCATGAGACACCCCTCCGCCTATGCGCGCCCTCTCTAGGACGCGGGCGGTGCAAAGGAAATGACCTTGCGGGCGCTTGCGAAAGGCTTGGCGTGACAGTTTCGCCGCTCCAAGCGCCACCGCCCCGCGACCCTTTATTCAGCCGCGTGACGCAGGGGCGTGCCGCCGGTGCGGAACGCGGCCAGCAGTTCGGCGGCCCGGTCGGAGGCCTTTTCGGCGGCGGCGTCCTTGATCATGCCGTAGCCCTTCACCTCCAGCGGCAGGCGCGCCAGTTCGCGCGCAATACCCTCGGTGGCCGGGGTGACGGCCGGCAACACCTCGCGCATCATCGCCTCGTAATCGCTGATCGCCTGACGCTCGCGCCGACGCTCACCGAGGTAACCAAAGGGGTCGAGCGGCGTGCCGCGCAGGCCCTTGAGGCTGGCGAGCGCGCGGAACACCGGCAGCATCCACGGCCCGAAAGTCCGCTTTTTCGGCCGCCCGTCTGCATCGCGTCCCGGCAGGACCGGCGGGGCCAGATGGAACGACAGGCGGACATCACCCTCGAAACTTTCGGCGACCCGGGCGGCAGTCTGTAGGTGCAGGCGCGCGACCTCGTATTCGTCCTTGTAGGCCAGCAGCTTGTAATAGCCCTCGGCGACATCGCCGCGCAGCGCCGGGGGCGCCGCATCGACCAGCGCCATGAATCGTCGGGCGAGCGCCTCGTTCTGGTAACCCACCAGCCGGGCGGCACGGTCGGCGACCGGATCGGCAGGCGTGTCGGCCGCCGGCGGGGCAATCACGGCCGCCACGTCCGCCGGGTGGATCACCGCCCAGCGGCCGATCTGGAAGGCGCGCTGATTGGCCGCAACCTGGGCGC
Organism: Paracoccus suum; assembly: GCF_003324675.1. Taxonomy (NCBI): domain Bacteria; kingdom Pseudomonadati; phylum Pseudomonadota; class Alphaproteobacteria; order Rhodobacterales; family Paracoccaceae; genus Paracoccus; species Paracoccus suum. The sequence goes on along the minus strand of NZ_CP030918.1, from coordinate 1,883,390 downwards.
CGTTCATCTCGATTGCGCGCAGGATCGCCACCTCGGACAGCGGGATCAGCCCGCGCTGCCAGGCCGCACCGGTGACGATCATGTTGGAATAGATCGAATCCCCCATCAGCTTCAGCGCCAGTTGCGAGGCGTCGAAGAAGGCCAGCCGATCCTTTAGCCGCGCCTCGAGGCTGAGCTTGAGGCGCCCCGAGGGCAGGCGGAAATCGCGGTCGCGGGTGAACTCGCCAGTGATGATCTCATGGTCGTTGACCACGGCCCCGGTGCGGCCGGTGGTCATTAGTCCAAGGGTGCGGGCCCCGGCGGTGACCACCAGATCGCCGCCGATGACGCAATCCGCCTCGCCCACCGCGACGCGGATGGCGCTTATGTCGGAAGGTTTTTCGGCAAGACGCAGGTGGATATGCACAGCGCCGCCCTTCTGGGCGAGGCCCGCCATCTCCATCATGCCCGCGCCCTTGCCGTCCAGTTGGGCAGCCTGCGCCAGCACTGCGCCGATGGTCACGACGCCAGTGCCGCCAACACCGGTAATGACGATGTTATGGGTGCCATGGATCGCCGGCATCACCGGATGCGGCAGGTCGGGCAGATCGAACGCAGCAGCCGCCGGCTTGCGCGGCTTGCCGCCATGGACGCTGACAAAGGAGGGGCAGAAGCCTTTGACGCAGCTGTAATCCTTGTTGCAGGACGACTGGTCGATGGCACGCTTGCGGCCCAGCGCAGTGTCCAGCGGCACCACGCTGACGCAGTTTGACTGGACGCTGCAATCGCCGCAGCCCTCACAGACCTCGGGGTTGATCCAGATGCGGGTGTCGGGGTCGGGAAAGGCACCCTTCTTGCGGCGACGGCGTTTTTCCGCGGCGCAGGTCTGGATATAGAGGATCGCGCTGACGCCCGGCGCCTCCTCAAGCTCGCGCTGGGTGGCCATCAACTCGCTGCGCGGACGCAGGATCAGGCCGGGGAAGTCGTCGGCGCGGACATCCTCTTTCTCGTCATGCACGACGATCACCGGATCGACGCCCATGGCGGTCAACTCGCGTGCGATCTGGGCGGCGGTCAGCCCGCCCTCGTTCGGCTGGCCGCCGGTCATGGCGACGGCGTCGTTGAACAGAATCTTGTAGGTGATGTTGGTCCCGGCGGCGAGCGCCGCGCGGATCGCGAGGCTACCTGAATGGTTGTAGGTTCCGTCGCCAAGATTCTGAAAGACGTGCTTTCTTTTGCTGAAGGGCGCCTCGCCGACCCAGTTCACGCCCTCGCCGCCCATATGGGTGAAGCCGTTGGTCTCGCGGCCCATCCACTGCACCATGTAGTGACAGCCGATGCCGGCATAGGCGCGGCTGCCCTCGGGCAGACGGGTGCTGGTGTTGTGCGGGCAGCCCGAGCAGAACCACGGCGTGCGGGCGGCGATCTCGGGCGCGTTGTCGGCGCGGCGCGCCTCGCGGATGCGGTCCAGCCCGGCGCGCAGCGCGTCGGTACCACGGCCTTCCTCGATCAGGATGCCGCCGATCTTTTCGGCGATGCCGACCGGGTCCAGCGCATAGCGGGTCGGGAACAGTTCTTCATGGGTCCGGTCGTGCTTCCAGCCCAGAACACGGCCGCGCCGGTCGTCGAAGATCGCTTCCTTGACCTGGACCTCGATCAGCTTGCGCTTTTCCTCGACCACGGTGATGACAGCCAGTCCCTCGGCCCAGTCGTGAAAGCTGACCATGTCCAGCGGCCAGGTCTGGCCGACCTTGTAGAGGGTGATGCCGAGCCGCTCGGCCTCGGCCTCGTCGATGCCGAGCAGGCCAAAGGCGTGGACCAGGTCCAGCCAGTTCTTGCCCGCCGCCACAAAGCCCAGCTTGGCCCCAGGCTTGCCCCACATCCGCTTGTCCATGCGGTTGGCGCGGCTGAACGCCTCGGCCGCAAAGCGCTTGTGGTCGATCATCCGCGCTTCCTGGATGACCGGCGTATCGCCGAGACGGATGTTCAGGCCGCCTTCGGGCATCGGGAAATCGGCTGGCGTAACGAAAGAAAGCCGCATCGGATCGCCATCGACGACGCTGGTCGCCTCCACCGTGTCCTTCATCGTCTTCAGGCCAACCCACAGGCCGGAGAAGCGCGACAAGGCATAGCCGTAAAGGCCGTAGTCGAGGATTTCCTGCACCCCGGCCGGGGACAGCACGGGCATATAGGCATCGACCATGGCCCAGTCGGACTGGTGCAGCACCGTGCTGCTCTCGCCGGTGTGGTCGTCGCCCATGGCCATGATGACGCCGCCATAGCGGCTGCTGCCGGCCATGTTTCCATGGCGCATGACGTCGCCCGAGCGGTCGACGCCCGGCCCCTTGCCATACCACAGAGCGAAGACGCCCTGATGGCGCCCCTCGCCGCGCAACTCGGCCTGCTGGCTGCCCCAGATGGCTGTCGCGGCCAGGTCCTCGTTCAGGCCCGGCTGGAACAGGATATTGGCGGCCGCCAGCTCTTTCTTCTGGCGGGCCATCTGCAGATCGACCCCGCCCAGCGGGCTGCCGCGGTAGCCGGTGACGAAGCCCGCGGTGTCCAGACCTGCGGCCCGATCGCGCGCGGCCTGCATCAGCATCAACCGGACAAGGGCCTGGGTGCCGTTCAGCAGGACGCTGCGCTTGGTGAGGTCAAAACGGTCGGCGAGTGAAAACTCGGCGTGTTTGCTCATTCCGCCCTCCCCAGCGTTATGATCGCTCAAGTATAGGTCAGAAACTGTGACCCACAAAGCGCAAACTTCCTGTTTCGCTAGCGACAATCGCAATGGTAAGGATTGCACCGAACGCAAGCCTGCCCCGCAAGGATCGCAAAGCAATGGACTGGGACAAGCTGAGAATCTTTCACGCGGTTGCGGACGCCGGCAGCCTGACCCATGCCGGCGACGCGCTGCATCTGTCGCAATCTGCGGTCAGCCGGCAAATCCGGGCGCTGGAAGAATCACTGTCGACGACTCTCTTTCACCGCCATGCGCGCGGGCTGATCCTGACCGAGCAGGGCGAGTTGCTGTTCGAGGCGACGCGCAGCATCACCAAGCGGCTTGATACCGCCTCGGCCCGCATCCGCGACAGCGAGGAGCATGTCTTCGGCGAATTGAAGGTCACGACCGCGACCGGCTTCGGCACGCTGTGGCTGGTGCCGCGCCTGCCGCGCCTTTACGCGCGCTACCCGGACCTCAAGATCGATCTGATGCTCGAGGAACGGGTGCTGGACCTGCCCATGCGCGAGGCCGATGTCGCGATCCGCATGAAAGAGCCGTCGCAGTCCGACCTGATCCGCCGCCGGCTGCTGAACATCCGCATGCGGCTTTATGCCACCCCCGAATACTTGGCCGAGAACGGCATCCCCGAACAGCTCTCGGACCTCGCGACGCACCGTATCATTTGCCAGAATCCGACGACGCCGCAGGTGTCTGCGGGGGCCAGCCTCGTGCAGACGCTGCTCGCGCAAAATCCGCGCTCGACCTTGGCGGTGAACAATTACTTCGGCGTGCTGCAGGCCGTGCTGTCGCAGGTCGGGATCGGCATCCTGCCGGACTACCTGACCAATGATTTTCCCAACCGCCTAGTGCGCGTTCTGGCGGACGTGGAATCCGGCGAAGTCCCGGTTTTCCTTGCCTTTCCGGAGGAACTGCGCGCCTCGCGCCGGGTCACTGCGTTCCGCGATTTCGTGCTGGAGGAAATCCAGGCCTGGCGCCGCGTCCAGCACGCTCTGGTGGCCGAGGGCGAGAGCCATACCGGACACGCATAGCGGGTTTGCCCCTGGCACGCACACCCACGCCTTGATGCGGCGCCCCTCTCGCCATATCTCATTTCGTGAAGGCGATGGGTCGGGCGACCGACCCCTTGGCTTCACCTCCCTGTTGGACTTAGGCCGGGCCTCGTGCCCGGCTTTTTTTTGGCCTGCGTCCAGCGGCTTGACACGCAAATCCAGTCGGACCGTCTGAACCCTTCCGGGCCCTTTCCCCCACCCCCTCGGGCAGGCTAGAACCGCGGCGCTTGGAGGCGCCGCGTGTTGCGGCCAAAAGGGGGCAACGGGTCATGTCAGAGCCACAGATCACGCCGGAACTGATCACCGCCCATGGCCTCAAGCCCGATGAATATGCACGCATCCTCGAGTTGCTGGGCCGCGCGCCGACGTTCACGGAACTCGGCATCTTTTCCGCGATGTGGAACGAGCATTGCAGCTACAAGTCGAGCAAACGCTGGCTGCGCACCCTGCCGACCACCGGCCCGCAGGTGATCTGCGGCCCCGGAGAAAATGCCGGCGTGGTTGATATCGGCGACGGCCTCGCCGTGGTCTTCAAGATGGAGAGCCACAACCATCCCAGCTATATCGAGCCGTATCAGGGCGCCGCGACGGGCGTCGGCGGCATCCTGCGTGATGTGTTCACCATGGGCGCGCGGCCGGTGGCGGCGATGGACGCGCTGTCCTTTGGCCGCCCCGACCATCCCAAGACCGCCCATCTGGTGCGCGGCGTGGTCGAGGGGATCGGCGGCTATGGCAACGCCTTTGGCGTGCCCAACGTCGGCGGCGAGGTGCGCTTTCATTCCAGCTATGACGGAAACTGCCTCGTGAACGCCTTTGCCGCCGGTATCGCCCCGGCGGACCGCATCTTCTATTCCGCCGCTTCGGGCGTCGGCATGCCAGTCGTCTATCTCGGCGCCAAGACCGGCCGCGATGGCGTCGGCGGTGCGACCATGGCCAGTGCCGAGTTCGACGACAGCATCGAGGAAAAGCGTCCCACGGTGCAGGTGGGCGATCCCTTCACCGAGAAATGCCTGCTCGAGGCCTGCCTCGAACTGATGGCCTCGGACAGCGTCATCTCGATCCAGGACATGGGCGCGGCGGGCCTGACCTGTTCGGCGGTCGAGATGGGCGACAAGGGCGGCCTCGGCATCCGGCTCGATCTGGACCGCGTGCCGGTCCGCGAGCCGGCGATGACCGCCTACGAGATGATGCTGTCCGAGAGCCAGGAGCGCATGCTCATGGTCCTCAAGCCCGAGAAAGAGGCCGAGGCGCGCGCCATCTTCGAGAAATGGGACCTTGATTTCGCCGTCGTGGGCGAGACGATTGCCGAGGACCGGTTCCTGATAATGCTCGGCAATTCGGTCATGGCCGACCTGCCGCTGTCGAAGCTGGCCTCGTCGGCGCCGGAATACGACCGGCCGTGGACCCCTACCCCCGCAGCGGGCGCCATGCCGGACTTGCCCGCCATCACGCCCATCGCGGCGCTGAAGGCGCTGATCGGCAGCCCGAACCACGCCTGCAAATCCTGGGTGTGGGAGCAGTATGATACCCAGGTCGGCGCCGACACGGTGCGCCGCCCCGGCCTCGGCGCCGGGGTGGTGCGGGTCCATGGCACAGACAAGGCGCTTGCCTTCACCAGCGACGTGACCCCGCGCTACGTCCGCGCCAACCCGGTGCAGGGCGGCCGTCAGGCCGTTGCCGAGGCATGGCGCAACCTGGTTGCGGTCGGCGCGCGGCCGCTCGCCGCGACCGACAACCTGAACTTCGGCAACCCGGAAAAGCCGGCGATCATGGGTCAGTTGGTCGGTGCGATCCAGGGCATCGGCGAGGCCTGCACCGCGCTCGACTTCCCGATCGTGTCCGGCAACGTGTCGCTCTATAACGAGACGGATGGCACGGGCATCATGCCGACCCCGACCATCGGCGGCGTCGGCCTGCTGGACCGGCTGGACGACCTGATCGCGGGCCTGCCCGAGGACGGCGATATCGCGATCCTGATCGGCGAGACGCGCGGCCATCTGGGCCAGTCCGCCCTCGCCTACGAAGCCTTCGGGATCGAGAGTGGCGACGCCCCGCCGGTGGACCTGTCTGCCGAGCGCAAACATGGCGAGTTCATCCTCGCGAACCGTAAGCTGCTGTCGGCCTGCACCGATCTGTCGGACGGCGGTCTGGCCCTCGCGGCCTTCGAGATGGCCGAGGCGGGACGGACCGGCGTCACGCTGGACGCCGGCGAGATCGCCGATCTGTTCGGTGAGGATCAGGCCCGCTATCTCGTGGCCTGCACGACCGGCGACGCCGACAGCCTGCTGGCCGCGGCAAATTCCGCCAGCGTTCCGGTCCGGCGGATTGGCAGCTTTGGCGGCGCTCAGGTAGCATTTGGCGGTGACGCGGCGCCATTGGCGGAGTTGTCGCAACTCTACCGCAGCGCTTTCGTCGCGAAGCTGGGTCTCGCCGAAGCCGTCTGAGCGGGGCCCCTCGGCCCTTAACGGGTCGGGGTGCAGCATTCCCGCCTTCGCGTAGCTACTCCGCCTGTCGGACGGAGATGCACCGCGCGCGCCCTCCGGCCCCAGCCTAGCCGCGGCGGACGTCCTGGCTTTCCGGCAGGACCGCCGTGAACCGGCTGCCCTTCCCCGGTTCACTTTCGATGCGCAGCCGGCCGCGGTGACGGCCGATGATATGCTTGACGATCGCAAGGCCGAGGCCGGTTCCACCCTGCTCGCGGGCGCGGTGTGTGTCGACGCGGTAAAATCGCTCCGTCAACCGCGGCAGGTGCAACGGGTCGATCCCGTCGCCGGTGTCGCTGACCGTGATAGCCCAGGCGGGCCCGCGCAGCACCGGCTCGTGCGCAATTCGCTCCAGCGCCACGCTGACCGTGCCGCCGCCATATTTGATCGCATTCTCGATCAGATTGTGCAGCACCTGCACAAGCTGGTCGGCATCGCCCGGCACCATCACGGGGGAGTTGACTGCGACCGTGCGCAGCCGCACACCCGCAGCCTCCGCCGCCGGAGCGAGGGTCGCAACTGTCGCACGGATCAGGCCGGCCAGATCCACGCTCGCGGCGGGACGCTGGCGCTCGTTCGCCTCGACCCGGCTCAGCGACAGAAGGTCGGCGACTAGCCGGTTCATGCGCCCGGCCTCGCGCTCCATGATCGCCAGGAACCGCTCGCGCGCGGGGGCGTCGTCCCGCGCCGGGCCGCGCAACGTCTCGATGAAGCCCATCAGCGCGGTCAGGGGCGTGCGCAATTCGTGGCTGACGTTGGCGACGAACTCGCGGCGCATCTGCTCGGCCTGTTCCAGCGCCGTCAGATCCTCGATAGCGACGAGTGCCCCGCGCCCCGTGCCGATGGCCAGCGGGGCGACGGTGACCTCGCAGGCGTGATCGCGCCCCGCCCACGGCAGCGTGACGCGCAGCCGCTGCCCGCCGGTGGGGGCGGGCGAGAGGCCCGGATCGGGCGGCGCCTGCGGGCGAGCCGGGTCGAGCACCGATTCCAGCGCGCGGATGACCGAAGGCTGGCGAATCAGGGTCACGAAAGGGCGACCAAAGACGGCGGGGCCCAGCATCGCCTCGGCCGCGGGGCTGGCGCCGATCAGCAGCGCACGCTCGTCAACCGCAAGCAGCGGCACCGGCACCGCGGTCAGGAACGCGCCGATCAGCCGCCGGTCCATCAACCGTCCAGACGGCTGAGGCCGGCGCCAAAGCGTGCCGCGTTCTCGCGATAGCGCCGGGCGCTTGCGCGCAACTCGGCCTGTGCAGCATCGTCCAGTTGGCGCACCACACGTCCGGGCGAGCCGACGACCAGCGCGCCCGGCGGGATCACCTTGCCCTCGGGGATCAGCGCCCCGGCGCCGATCAGGGCGCCCTCGCCGATCACCGCGCGGTTCAGGATGATCGCCCCCATGCCGACCAGCACGCCATCGCCGATGGTGCAGCCATGCAGGATCGCCCGGTGGCCGATGGTGCAGTCCTCGCCTACGGTCAACGGGCAACCGATGTCGGTATGGCACACGCACAGGTCCTGCAGGTTGCTGCCGACACCGATGCGGATCACCTCGTTGTCGCCGCGCAGGACCGCGCCCCACCAGACGCTGGCGCCGGCCAGAAGTTCGACCCGGCCGATCAGCTGCGCGTCCGGCGCGGCCCATGCGTCCTTCGCGAGTTGCGGTGCGACCCCGTCCAGTTCCCAGATCATGGCGTTTCCCTGTCCTTGTCCATCATCCGGCGCACGAAATCGCCCAAGTCCACCTGCCGCTCGCGGCGCAGGCGTTCGGCCGCGATGATGGACCGCAATTGCGCCTCGGTCGCGTCCAGATCGTCGTTGACCAGCACATAGTCGTATTCCGCCCAGTGGCTGATCTCGCCCCGGCTCTTGTCCATGCGCGCGTCGATAACCTCGGCGGCGTCCTGCCCGCGCGCCTGCAGACGGCGCCTCAGCTCTGCCAGGTCGGGCGGCAGGACGAACACTGATACCGCCGACTGTCCGAGGGGCGAGTTGCGAATCTGCTGGCCGCCCTGCCAGTCAACGTCAAAGAGGGTGTCGCGGCCTTCGGCCATCGCGGCCTCGATCGGGCCGCGCGGGCTGCCGTAGAGGTTGCCGAAAACCTCGGCATGCTCGAGCATCTGGCCGCCTTCGACCAGGGCGCCGAACTGCTCGCGCGAGCGAAAGAAGTATTCGCGGCCCTCGGCCTCGCCAGGCCGCGGAGCGCGTGTGGTGGCCGAGACAGAGAACCGCAGGTTAGGGTCCCAGGCCATCAACCGGCGCGCCAAGGTCGATTTGCCCGCCCCCGAGGGCGAAGACAGAATGATCAAAAGTCCCGTGCGCCGCATTCCGTCCCCTTGTCACCCGGCCGAGGCGGCCTCTGGCGCCGCCTGAATGGACGAGGGGGGCCGGGACGGTCAAGGGCAGGTACCGGCGCGCCCGATGCTAAATGTCGTTAAGAAGTCGTAAAAAAGCCGTGCAAACTTGGCTGGCGCGGCGCAATCTCGGGGGGCATCTAGCAGGGTAGGCAGGCGGGGCTGACGGACGGCACGCCTTGCGTTTGGCGGATGGCGGCACGGCGGCGATGGAAGACGACGACCAGTTCAGCGGCGGCGATAAAGATTTTGATGGACCCTGCGCCGGTCTGGCCGACTTGGTGCGGCTGTCCGATTTCGATCCGCGCCACCCGGGGCGAATCCTCGGCGAATTGCGGGGCTATTGGGACGGGCTGCGGCGCGGCCGCGCCATCCCCACCCGGGCCGATATCGACCCTCGCGGGCTACGCGGCGCGCTGGGCCACGCCTTCATTCTGGAGCGGATTGCGCCGGGCGCGGCGCGCTTTCGTCTCGCCGGACGGCACCTGATCGACTTGATGGGCATGGAGGTGCGGGGCATGCCGCTCTGCTCGTTCTTCAATCCCGCCTCGCGCGGGCGGCTGTCGGATGTGCTCGAGACCGTGTTTGCAGGTCCCCAGATCGTCGAGTTGACCCTGCTGTCCGAGGGCGCCTACGCCCGGCCCGTCCTTCCCGCACGCATGCTATTGCTGCCGCTGCGATCAGACCTAGGAGATATCACCCGGGCCCTCGGCGTGATCGTGGCGGAAAGCGCGATCGGCCGGCCGCCGCGCCGCTTTGACCTGACGGCCGAGGTGCTGACCCCGGTGATCGAGGGCGCGCGCACGCTGGCCCCGGCGCCGGGCGCGCTGGGCTTTGGCGAGCCGGCACCGCCGCCATGGCGCACGCCGGACCCCGGCCGCAGCCCCGGCCTCGGCCGTCGTCCGGGCCGCGTGCCCGCGGGCTCAACAGCTGGCGAGCCGCCCACTGCCGCCCGTCCCGCCCTCACCGCTGGCGAGACGCCCGGCTGGCCGACCCTTCCCGCAAGCGACCCCCTCGCCGCGCCGAAGCCCGAGCCCCTGCCCAAGAACGCGACCCTGGCCGAACGCCGCGCCCGTTTCCGCGTCATCCCCGGCGGCAGCTAGAGTCCGGACGCCCTCCCCCCGTCCTTGCATCCGCCGCCGGTGATGAGCATCTTCGCGCGGTTGCAAAGACATGCCCAGAACCAGCCAGGGACCGCCCGATGACTCAACAGCCCCGTGACCTCGCCGCGCTCGGCACCCTGCCCGACTGGGACCTGACCGACCTCTACCCCGCCCCCGACGCGCCCGAACTGGCGCAGGACATCGCCCGCGTCACCGCCGAGGCCACCGATTTTGCCGCCCGCTACCAGGGCAAGCTGGCCGACCTGACCCCGGCCGAGATGCTGGCCTGCATCGAAGCCTATCAGCAGATCGACATCACCGCCGGCCGGATCATGTCCTACGCCGGGCTGCGCTATTACCAGAACACGACCGACGCCGCGCGCGCCAAGCAGATGGGCGATCTGCAGCAGACCATCACCGATGCCACGACGCCGCTGGTGTTTTTCAGCCTCGAGTTCAACCGCGTTCCCGATGCGACCTACGATGCCGTCTTTACGGCAGCCGACGGCCCGGCGCGCTATAAGCCCGTGTTCGACCGCATGCGCGCCATGCGCCCCTACCAGCTGTCGGACGAGTTGGAGCGGTTCTTGCACGACAACAGCGTGGTCGGCGCCGCTGCCTGGAACCGCCTGTTTGACGAGACAATGGCCGGCCTGACCTTCGATGTCGACGGAGAGACACTGGGGCTCGAGGCGACGCTGGACCGCCTGACCGACCATGACCGCGACCGCCGCGAGGCTGCGGCCAAGGCGCTGGCGGTGATCTTTGGCCGCGACGTCAAGCTGTTCGCCCGCATCCACAACACGCTCGCCAAGGAAAAGGCGATCGAGGACGGTTGGCGCAAGATGCCGACACCGCAGACCGCCCGGCACCTGTCCAACCATGTCGAGCCGGAGGTGGTCGAAGCGCTGAAAAATGCGGTCGTCGCCGCCTATCCGCGCCTTTCGCACCGCTACTATCGCCTCAAGGCCAAGTGGCTCGGCCTGGACAAGTTGCAGGTCTGGGATCGCAACGCGCCACTGCCGGGCGAGCCGCCGCGGCTGATCGGCTGGGACGAGGCGCGGGCCACCGTCATGGACGCCTATGCCGGCTTTGATCCCAAGCTGGCGGAGCTGGCGCAGCCGTTCTTCGAGCGTGGCTGGATCGACGCGGGGGTGAAACCCGGCAAGGCGCCGGGCGCCTTTGCCCATCCGACCGTGACCACGGTGCATCCCTATGTGCTGCTGAACTACCTCGGCAAGCCGCGTGACGTGATGACCCTCGCTCACGAGCTTGGCCACGGCGTGCACCAGCGCCTTGCGGCCGCGCAGGGCGAACTCCTCGCCTCGACCCCGCTGACGCTGGCCGAGACCGCCTCGGTCTTCGGCGAGATGCTGACCTTCCGGGCGCTGCTGGCCAAGACCACCGATCCGGCGCAACGCAAGGCGCTGCTGGCCGGCAAGGTCGAGGACATGATCAATACCGTCGTGCGCCAGATCGCTTTCTACGATTTCGAATCGCGCCTGCACGCCGCCCGGGCCGAAGGCGAGTTGACGCCCGATGACATCAACCGAATCTGGATGGACATACAGCACGAGTCGCTGGGCGATGCGTTCGAATACATGCCGGGCTATGAGACATTCTGGGCCTATATCCCGCATTTCATCCACTCGCCGTTCTACGTCTATGCCTATGCCTTTGGCGACGGGCTGGTGAATGCGCTCTACGCCGCCTACGAGGCCGCGCCGCAGGGGTTCCAGGCCAAGTATTTCGACATGCTCCAGGCCGGCGGCTCGCAGCACCATTCGACGCTGCTGCAGCCCTTTGGCCTGAACGCCGCCGACCCGTCCTTCTGGGACAAGGGCCTGTCGATGATCGAGGGCTTCATCGACGAGCTGGAGGCGCTGGAGGGGTGATCTCGCTGCATCGGCTGGCACCGGACGAGGCCGAACGTCTGGCCGGGTTGCGCATCGCGCCCGGCCAGGATGCCTTCGTATCCGCCGGCCGAGAGATGATCACCGACCAGACCGAGGGCCTGAGCCTGCATGAGGTTCGCGGTGCTGACGGCGATGCCATCGGCATGTTCAAGCTGGATCCCCTTTATCACCAGCGCCACGACTTTGCCGGCACCCGCGATCTGGGCCTGCGCGGCTTCCTGATCGACTCGCATCTCCAGGGGCGCGGGATCGGGGCCGCCACGCTGGCGGCGCTGGGCGATCATGCGCGCGCGGAATACCCCGAATTCGACCGGGTCGTCCTGACGGTAAACCTGGAAAACACCGTCGCGCGCCGGGCCTATCTGAGCGCCGGGTTCGAGGATCGGGGCGAGTTGTATCTGGGCGGCGCGCGAGGTCCGCAGCATATCCTGTGGCTGGACCTGCGCGCGGACCGCTAGCTGTCAGGCGACAATTAGCTCGTCGGGGTCGTGCAGGGCTTCGCCCCCGCCCCAGACGGCATCGGCAAGGCTGGACGGCTTGTGCCGCAGCCTAGCCAACTCGGTCTGGGTCACCCATCGGAAACGGTCCACCACGCCCTCGGGATCGCCCATGCGGACGATTGCATCGCCGATTACCGTCGCGCGAAAGACCAAATCGACCTGACGAAAACCATGTGCATCGCTGTGAAATTCGTTCACCAGGATCGGCGCGCCGACGGTGATGGAGAGCCCAGTCTCCTCGGCCACCTCCCGCGAGAGGTTCTGGCTCAGCGACTGGTCGGCCTCGACCCCGCCGCCGGGCAGGCACCACAGATCCGATTGCGCGCCGGGATAGGCGTTAACCACCAGCAGCCGGCCCCACGCGTCGAGGATCGCCGCGCGCACCGCCAGCCGCAGCCGCATCCGTCAGTCCCTGCGACGGGTGACGCGGTTGACATGGCCCATCTTGCGGCCCGGACGCACCTCGGATTTGCCGTAGAGGTGGATCTGGGTGTCACGCTCGGCCAGCAGGGTCGGGATCCGCTCGATGTCGTCGCCGATCAGGTTCTCCATTACCACGTCGGCATGGCGCTGACCGTCGCCCAGCGGCAGGCCGGCGATGGCGCGCACATGCTGCTCGAACTGGCAAACCGCCGCGCCGGCCTGTGTCCAATGGCCACTGTTGTGGACCCGCGGGGCGATCTCGTTGACCATCAGACCGCCCTTGGTGACGAACATCTCGACGCCCATGACGCCAACATACTCGAGCGAGGTGACGATCTTGGCCGCCATCAGCACTGCGTCAGTCACGACCCGTTCGGGCTGGCCGCAGGGCACGGTCGTCAGGCGCAGGATGCCGCCGCGATGCTCGTTCGTTCCGGGGTCATAGGCCGATACCGAGCCATCGCCCGCACGTGCGACGATCACGCTGATTTCACTGTCGAAATCAACCATGCCTTCAAGGATGCAGGGTGCGCCGCCAAGCTCTGCCAGGGCCGCCTCGGCCGCAGCCGGCGCGTCGTCCTTGAGCCGCACCTGACCCTTGCCGTCGTAGCCCATCCGCCGGGTCTTGAGGATCGCGGGCGCGCCAATGGCGGCCAGCGCCGTCGTCAGGCCGGGCACGTCATCCACCGCCGCCCACGAGGCCGTGGGCAGGCCCAGATCGTTCAGGAACTGCTTTTCGTCCACCCGGTCCTGGCTGACCGCCAGGGCGTGGCGGCCGGGCAGGACCGCGCAGCGCCGTTCAATCCGATCGAGGGCCGCGGTCGGGACGTTCTCGAACTCGTAGGTCGCAACGTCGATCGCCTCGGCAAAGGCATCCAGCGCCGCCATGTCGTCCCAGCCAGCGGTGGTGCGGGCCGAAGTCAGGGGCGCAGCGGGACAATCCTCCTCCGGCTCGAACACATGGGTGTGATAACCCAGCCGTCCGGCCGCAATTGTCAACATACGCGCCAGCTGTCCGCCGCCGAGAATGCCGATTACGCCGCCCGGGCGCAGCGCAGCGGTCGGAAACTCAAGGCTGCTCATCGATAGGCTCCTGTGGAATCGATGCGGACAGGGCGGCGCGCCAATCATCGAGCCGCCGCCCCAGCGCATCATCGCCAAGGGCGAGGATCGCCGCCGCCATCAGCCCGGCATTGGCTGCCCCGGCAGCGCCGATAGCCATGGTCGCGACCGGAAAGCCCTTGGGCATCTGAACGATCGAATACAAACTGTCTATTCCGCCAAGGGCGCGGGTCTGGATCGGCACCCCGATCACCGGCAGCCGCGTCTTGGACGCCATCATGCCCGGCAGGTGCGCAGCGCCCCCGGCGCCGGCGATGATGACCTTTAGGCCCCGGTCTGCCGCCTCGACCCCATAGCTCCACAAGCGATCGGGGGTGCGGTGCGCGCTGACGATCCTGGCCTCGTAGGCGATCCCCATTTCATCGAGGATGTTCGCCGCCTCACGCAGGGTCGGCCAGTCGGACTGGCTGCCCATGATAATGCCGACGGGAGGGGTCATATAGCCTCTTCCACTGAGCAGCCCTTCGCAGGAAGCACCTGTTATATATCGCACTTTCATGCGTGCAACCTAGCCTTTTCGGGCCAGTCCCCGAGACACCCGACAGGTCGGCGTCAGGCGATGATGTCAGGGGTAACCACGTCCTCGAGCCGCGCGATTCGGTCTTTCAGTTGCAGCTTGCGCCGCTTCAGCCGCTGCATTTCGAGGCTGCAGGACAACGGTCCCTGCCCCGCCAGACCGGCGATCTGCGCGTCTAGCTCGCGATGCTGGGCGCGTGCAACCCGTAATTCGGCTTCGGCCATCTCGGCCGCGGACATCACGTGATCGTTTGGGGAACAGGGCGGCGGCATGGCAGTCCGTGGCTGGCGTGTGGCCACCGTACACTACACGGAGAGCCGTGGCTTGTTAACAATTCTGTGCCTTGTTGCAGGGCAAGTGCGTTCACATATCTTAACCCGATGATGCCGCCGCTATCGGGGCATTGCCGCAGTCGCTTTGACAAGGACGCCGAAAGAAATGAGCCGTATTGCCATCGCAACCCACCCGACGTTGCTGGGCTTTGATCAGCTGGAACGGCTGGCCGAACGCGCCTCCAAGGGGGCCGAGGGTTATCCGCCCTACAATATCGAACATATCCAGCCCGACGGGTTCCGCATCACGCTGGCCGTCGCCGGCTTTGCCGAGGACGATCTGTCGATCACGCTTGAGGATCGGCAGTTGATCGTGCGCGGCCGGCAGGCCACGGAACCAGAGGCCGAGGGCCGGACTTTCCTGCACCGCGGCATCGCTGCGCGGGCATTTCAACGCAGCTTTGTGCTCGCCGATGGTGTCGAGGTCGGGTCGGCCCGCCTTGAAAACGGCCTGCTGCACGTCGATCTGACGCGCCGGGTGCCCGAACAGATCGTCCAGACCATTCCGATCAGCCGTCCATGAAGGGGATCGCCATGAACATGAAACATGATTTCACGCCCGAGACGCTCGGGAACATCGTCTACATTCGCCCGGTCGCGGTGGATTCACTGCCCAAGGACGTGCGAGAGCAGGCCCCCGGAATCGCCACCCTTTACGCGGTCCACGGCCCCGACGGCGAGCGCTTGGCCTTGGTGCGCGAGCGCGACATGGCCTTTGTTCTGGCCCGCCAGAACGATCTGGCCCCGGTCAGCGTCCACTGACCCGCCGCGCCGCCCGCCCGTCCTCGCGTGGGCCAGGCGGCGCGAGCCTCAAGTCCCATCGGCGTTAACCCGCCGAATCTCAACAATTTCCTCACATTCTCGCAAGCCAGGCGGTGTGGCGTGCGCCAGCCCTTGCGCCTTTTCCTCCGCCGCCGCACGCATGGAGTCGCACCCGCGCGAGGTTCCATGTCCGCAGTCGTCATCAGCCTGACTACCATCCCGCCCCGCCTGCCGCTTATCGCCGAGACTTTGCACGACCTGCTGGCCCAGACCGCGCGCATCGACGAAATCCGCCTCTACCTGCCGCGCAAGCACCGCCGCTTTCCGCTGTGCGAGGCGCAGATTCCGCAGCTGCCCAAGGGCGTGCGCCTGTGCCTGATAGACGAGGACTGGGGACCGGCGACCAAGGTGCTACCCGCCGCGCGTGAGTTGCGCGGCCAAGATGTCGAACTGATTTTTTGCGATGACGACCAGCGATACGCCCCCGATTGGGCGGCCCATTTCCTCGCCGCCCGCGCCGATCACCCGCGCGCCTGCCTGGTCGGCCTTGGTTATGACCTGGAGCACCGCCCGCGGGGCTTGCGCTATTTTCCCGCGCGGGAAGGCGGCCCCTTGCCCCGCGCCCGGCGGATCGAAAAGGGACTGGGCTACAGGGTGCGCCGCGCCCTTAGCCTCGGCCGATGGCGGCCGCGGCATTATACTGCCAGCGGCTATGTCGACATTCTGCAAGGCTATCGCGGCGCCATGATCCGGCCCGATTTTCTGCCCGAGACCGCCTGGGACATTCCGGATGTGCTGTGGACCGTCGATGATCCATGGCTATCGGGCCAGATGCTCGCCAATGGCGTGCCGATCTGGCTGGTCGCAGGCTGTCCGGGCGGGCGCGAGACCGCGGCCGCCCGCACCGAGGGCCTGCGCCAGATGATCTATCAGGACCACGGCCGTCGCGAGGCGGACAGCCTGGCCATCGAATATTTCCGCCACCACTACGGCCTGTGGCCCGACCGCAAACCGCCCCAGTCCTTGAGCGCGTCAATTCCGATCCCGCGCATCCGAGGGCGGGAACCGGCAGAGGCGCCGGCGGAATAGAAAAAGGGGGCCCCGGGGGCCCCCTTTCGATTCGGCGATGGCAAACGGGTCAGGAAACCGACGCGTTGCCCGGACCGATCAGGCCCATCTGCTCGAGCTTCAGCAGCACCTGCTGGGCAGCGTAATCGACATCGACGCCAGCGGTGTCGACGCGCAGCTCGGGGGACTCGGGCGTCTCGTAGGGGTCCGAGATCCCCGTGAACTCCTTGATCTTGCCTTCGCGCGCCATCTTGTAGAGGCCCTTGCGGTCGCGGCGCTCGCACTCTTCCAGAGAGGTCGCGACGTGCACCTCGATGAAGGCGCCGAACGCCTCGATCATTTCGCGCACCGAACGGCGGGTGGCGGTGTAGGGCGCGATCGGCGCGCAGATGGCGATGCCACCGTTCTTGGTGATTTCGGACGCGACATAGCCGATCCGCTTGATGTTGATGTCGCGGTGCTCTTTCGAGAAGCCCAGCTCCTGGCTGAGGTGCTTGCGGACTACATCGCCGTCCAGAAGCGTGACCGGACGGCCGCCCATCTCCATCAGCTTGACCATCAGCGCGTTGGCGATGGTGGATTTGCCGCTGCCCGAAAGGCCGGTGAAGAACACGGTGAAACCCTGCTGGGCGCGGGGCGGCGCGTTGCGACGCAGCTCGCGCACCACCTCGGGGAAGCTGAACCACTCGGGGATCTCCAGCCCCTCGCGCAGGCGGCGGCGCAGTTCGGTGCCCGAGATGTTGAGGACGGTCGCGCCTTCCTCGATCTCGTCCGCCGGCTCGTACTGGGCGCGCTCCTGCACATAGACCATCTGTTTGAAATCGACCATTTCGACGCCGATTTCGTCCTGATGCTTGCGGAACAGCTCCTGCGCCTCATAGGGGCCGTAGAAGTCGTTGCCCTGGCTGTTCTTGCCCGGGCCTGCGTGGTCGCGGCCGACGATCATGTGGGTCAGACCGTGGTTGCGGCGGATGATGCCATGCCAGACAGCCTCGCGCGGGCCGCCCATGCGCATGGCGAGGTTCAGCAGCGACAGGTGCGTGGTGGCCTGCGGATACTTGTCCAGCACCGCCTCGTAGCAGCGCACGCGGGTGAAGTGGTCGACGTCGCCCGGCTTGGTCATCCCGACGACCGGATGGATCAACAGGTTGGCCTGCGCCTCACGGGCCGCGCGGAAGGTCAGTTCCTGGTGCGCGCGGTGCAGCGGGTTGCGCGTCTGGAAGGCGACGATCTTGCGCCAGCCCAGCTTGCGGAACATGCTGCGCAATTCGTTCGGCGTGTCACGGCGGCCGCGGAAATCGTAATGCGTCGGCGGCTGCAGGCCAGTGACCGGGCCACCCAGGTAGACCGGGCCGGCGGTGTTGTGCAGATAGTTGACAGTCGGGTGCGCCAGATCGTCGGCGCCAAACACACCCTCGGCCTCGACGCTCTTGTTGGGCACCCATTTGTCGGTGACCGACATGATGGCCAGGATTACGCCCTCCTGATCGCGCAAGGCGATATCAGTGCCCGGCTCGATCTCGCCGGCAAAACCTTCGCTGACGTCCAGCGTGATCGGCATCGGCCACAGGGTGCCGTCGGCCATCCGCATTTCCGAGACGACGCCGTTGTAGTCGGCCTCGTTCATGAAGCCTTTCAGCGGCGAGAAGCCGCCGTTCATCAGCAGTTCCAGATCGCAGATCTGGCGCGGAGTCAGGTCCCAGCTGGGCATGCTGCCCGCCGCAAGCTTGAGTTTCTGCGCCGAGTCGGGGCTGACATAGAGTTCGGGGATCGGCGACAGGTTCGGCTGGGTCATGGGAACACCGGAAAAAAGCGCGTGACGCGGGGAGGTTGGGTTGCCCGGCCCCTTAACGCGGGGGGCGCCGAGCGTCAACGTGACGATCCGCCCAGCTTGCGCCCTGCATCGGTCAGGATGGGCGGCAGGCGGTGCGCCGCTCAGGCGATTGCCACTTCGCTCGCGGCCGGCGCCACGTCGGCGGGCACGCCTGCCTCCGCTTCCTGCTCGGACAGCCAGCGTTCCGCGTCCAACGCGGCCATGCACCCCATCCCGGCGCTTGTGACCGCCTGGCGATAGATATGGTCGGTCAGATCGCCCGCCGCGAAAACTCCGGGGACCGAGGTGCGAGTACTGCCGGGCTCCACCACCACATAACCGCCGTCGTGCAACTCCAACTGATCCTTGACGAGCTCGGAGGCAGGGGCGTGGCCGATCGCGATAAACACGCCATCCGCCGGCAGCACCTGGGTCGTCCCATCGACGGTGGAGCGCAGCTGGACCCCCGTCACCCCCTGCGGCTGGCCACCGCCAAGGATCTCGTCCACCTCGGCGTTCCAGATCACCTCGATCTTGGGATGGTTGAACAGGCGCTGCTGCATCACGCGCTCGGCCCGCAGGCTGTCGCGGCGGTGGACCAGGGTCACCTTGGTCGCGAAATTGGTCAGGAACAGCGCCTCCTCGACCGCGGTGTTGCCGCCGCCGACGACCACGACCTGCTTGCCGCGATAGAAAAAACCGTCGCAGGTCGCACAAGCGCTGACGCCAAACCCCTGCAGCCGCTGCTCGCTCTCCAGCCCCAGCCACCGGGCCTGCGCGCCGGTCGCCAGGACCACCGCATCCGCCGTGACCACCAAGCCGCTGTCGCAAACCGCGCGGAACGGGCGCTTGAAGAGGTCCAGCTCGGTCACGACGTCGGAGACGATTTCGGTGCCCATCTCGCGGGCATGGGCTTCCATCCGGGCCATCAGGTCGGGGCCCTGGACTGACAGATCGCCGATCCAGTTCTCGACATCCGTGGTGATGGTCAGTTGTCCGCCCGGCTGGATGCCTTGGATCAGCAGCGGCTGCAGCATGGCGCGCGCGGCGTAGACTCCGGCGGTATAGCCGGCGGGACCGGAGCCGATGATGAGCAGGCGGACGTGGCGGGCTGTCTGGTCAGACATGGATCGCTCCTGAACAGGGGGCGCATCGGGCGCGTTCCTGCCGTGCTAGCCCGCGGCCCCGCAGGCTGCAACGCCTCCCCCGACCCCAGCGGCCCGGGCGAAAGAATATTGCGCAGAGGGCCGCCGGGCGATACCGTCCAGCACGTTTCACCGCCGGAGGACGCAATATGACTGGTGCGAGGCTCGACGAGATCGACCGGCGTATCCTCAGCGAATTGCAGGCCGACGGTCGCATGACCAATGTCGAGCTGGCGCGCCGGGTCGGCATTTCCGCCCCGCCCTGCCTGCGCCGAGTGCGCACGCTCGAAGAGGCCGGGCTGATCCGCGGCTATCACGCTGACATCGACCCCCGCGCGCTGGGGTTCGAGGTCGCGGTCTTTGCCATGGTCCGGCTGGTCAGCCAGTCCGAGCGCGACCTGTCCGCCTTCGAGGCCCGGGCCCGCGCCTGGCCCCTGGTCCGCGAATGTCACATGCTGAACGGCGAGATCGACTTCATCTTGAAATGCGTCGCGCCCGATCTGTCCAGCTTTCAGCATTTCCTGACGAACCAGTTGACCTCGGCCGAGAACGTCGCCTCGGTCAAGACCAGCCTGGTGATCCGCTGCGCCAAGGACGAGCCGGGCGTGCCGTTCGAGCCATTTGGCCCGCTGCATTCGCATGCGGTAGCGATCTGACCCGCGCGCGATCCCCGGCGTTTACAAGGTGATGGCCGAGATAAGCCGTCCGTAGTCCGGCTCGCCCAGATGGGTGGCGCGGCGGTAACTGAAAAACCGCTCGGGATCGCTGTAGGTGCAATGCCCGATCCATTCCGCCTCGCCCCCCGCCGCGCGCAGGCGCGAGACGCCCATGCCGGGCAGGTCCAGCATCGGCCGTCCATTCGGGCCGCCTGCGAAAAACCGGGACAGCGCCGGATCATCGTCGGTGAAGGCTTCCATCATTTCCGGGCCGACCTCGTAAGCCGCCTGGCTGATGCAAGGGCCGACCACTGCGCGGATATCGCGCGCGCCCAGATCGCGCATGGCGGCAACCGTCGCCTCGAGCACGCCCGCCTGGGTGCCGCGCCAGCCGGCATGGGCGGCACCGATGACGCCGGCCGCCGGGTCAGCCAGCAGGACCGGCTGGCAGTCGGCGGCGAGAACGCCGAGCGCGATCCCGGGCTGGGTTGTCACCATCGCGTCCGCGCGGGTGGTGCGCAGCGCGTCGAGGTCGGTCTGCGCGGTCACAATCACGACATCCGCCGAATGGACCTGCGACAGCGTTACCAGATGGTCCGGCGCCACCCCCATCGCATCCGCCACACGGCCCCGGTTGACGTTCACCGCCTGCGCCTGATCGTCTGACCCGCGACCGCAATTAAGCCCAGCATACAACCCCGACGAAGCGCCGCCCTTGCGGGTAAAGAACCCGTGGCGCGCGCCCCCCAGCAGAGGGTGGGTCAGGATTTCAAGCATGACCTGCATCCAGGGTCCTGTCGTTGGGCCGCGCAGCAGAGGCGGCTTTTGGGCGCAGCGCGCGGCGAGGGGCCGCGGCTGTCTCGGGAGGGGCGGCGCGGCGGTCATTCGACCGTTGGCCGCGCCGTCACGGTTCATCTCGGGGCGCGCCGTCCGGACATGGCTGCCGGACCGACACGGAGGGTTATCGCGGCGGGCGCAAAGCCGCGGATCCCGCGCCCGGATTGCCAGCCACCAGCGGCTGAAAGCCCGGCACCGGCGGGACGCCTTCGGGCCAGATCGCCATCGCCTCGAACAATTCACCCATCTCTGCGGGATGGGTCAAGCGCCGATGCGCAGTCAGTACCGCGTGGGCCGCCGCCGGTCCGGCCGCGGCGAGCCGTTCGGCCCGCGCGGTGATGCCGAGCGATTCCAACCAAACCCCCTGCGGCACAGGCGAAGACACCGCCGCCCCGGCGGCACGCGCCGCCACCGCCAGCGGGGCAAAATCGACATGCGATGTCAGGTCTGCCTCGCCCGGATGGTCCAGGATTCCCTCCATTCGGTGTCTGCGCAGCGCCTGCAGGCTGTCGCCGCGCCCGTCGAAGGTACCGTAATCGATGATGATGGCGGCCCCACCATGGCGGGCAATGCGTTCGGCAACCACGGTCATGATCGCGGGCGCGCCTGGGCGATCCTCGAACACCTCGCCAACTGGGGCGCTACGCGGCAGCGTCACCGGGGGCGCAAGGGCCAGGGTCAGGTCGCCGGAGGGCGAGAGGGTGACGACCCGCTCTGCCCAAGCCGTCTCGACCCTCTGGAATTGCCGGATCGGCAGCGCGTCGAAGAACTCGTTCGCGATCAGGAACAAGGGTTTTTCAGGCAGTTGCGCAACATCGTCCAGATGCGTCACCGCGCCCAGACGGTCCCGCTGGACGCCGCGCAGATGAGGCGAGGCCTCGATCAGGATCACCGGCGGCTGCCATCCCAGCGCCGCGGCAAGCACCCGACGCGCGTCCGCCATCAGCGTGCCACGACCCGGCCCGATCTCTGCCAGCACGGCGTCCGCGGGCGCGCCCTGATCGCGCCACGCCTGACCGATGGCGAGACCTACAAGCTCGCCGAACATCTGGCTGACTTCGGGCGCGGTGGTGAAATCGCCGCGCGCTCCAAAGGGGTCGCGCGTGGCGTAATAGCCGTGCTGCGGATGTAGCAGGCAGGTCTGCATGAAATCATCCAGCCGCATCGGCCCGTCCACGGCGATCCGCGCGGCGATCAGCCGGCCCAGCGGCGTCGGCATCAGGCCGGGCCGCGGGCCGGGCGGGCACGCGCCCGCAAGATCAGCGCAAGTCCGATCAGCAGCATCGGTAGCGACAGTAGCTGGCCCATCGACAGCCCCCAGACCGGGCCGCCGATCACATGGCCCAGCGGGTTGTCGGGGGTGATGAACTGCGCATCGGCCTGGCGGAATGCCTCGACAAAGGTGCGCGCCGCGCCATAGCCGGCCAAGAACACGCCCAGTGCCAACCCGGGCCGGCGCAAGCCGCCCCGCGCCATCAGCGCCCACATCACAAGCCCGAGGACCAGTCCCTCCAACCCGGCCTCGTAAAGCTGGCTGGGATGGCGTGCGCAAAGGCCGGCGGCGATGCCGGGGCAGTTCTGTGCCGCCTCGCCGGGAAAGATCACGCCCCAGGGAACATCCGTCGGGCGGCCCCAAAGCTCGGCATTGATGAAGTTCGCGATCCGGCCAAAGAACAGCCCGACCGGCACCACGACGGCAAGCGCATCGGCCAAGCGCAGCGCTTCCACGCCGTTGCGGCGCGCCCAGATGATGGCGGCAATGACGACGCCCAGAAAGCCGCCGTGAAAGCTCATCCCGCCGTGCCAGACCTTCAGGATCTCGGCCGGATGGGCGAGGAAGAATGCAGGCTGGTAGAACAGCACAAAGCCGATACGCCCGCCGAGGACGACGCCGAGCACAATCCAGGTCAGCAGCTCCTCGGCCTGCGCGGGGCGGAACGGGGCGCGGTCGCCCCAGGGGCGGGGGCTGCGCATAAGCCGCGCGATCAGCAACCAGCCGCCAACCAGCCCGGCGAGATAGGCCGTGGCATACCATCGGATGGGAAACTCCCGCCCGAACAAAGGAATGGTCACGATATCGGGGCTGATGTCGGGAAACGGGATCATGTCGGTCCTCGGCCGGATCGGGGGCGGGGCAGGACTGCGCGGGCCGGCCGGGCGTGTCAACCGGATTGAAACCCCGCCCGCCGCGGCCCATATCGCCGGAAGGCCCACCCGGGCTACACGGCAGCCGCCGCCAGGAAGGATCGCCCATGACCACCCAGAACCGGATTTTCGACGATCTGTCCAAGCTGATGACCAATGCCATGGGCGTCGCCCAGGGCGCCCGGTCCGAGGCCGAGACCGCCTTCAACGGCTGGATCGACCGCTGGCTGGCAGAACGCGACTTCGTTACCCGCGAGGACTTCGAGGCCGTGCGCGAGATGGCGATTAAGGCCCGCACCGAGGCGGCGGAGCTACGCGCCCGGTTGGACCGGCTCGACCCGCAGGGCGCCCCGGCCGTGAGGGCGGATTCTGCGACACCGGCAGAGCCGCGGCCGGGTCAGACCTCGAGCCTGGACGGAAAGCCCGACCCGGCCGAGCGCCTTTGAACCCTATTCGGTCAGCTTGATTTCCTGCTGCAGGGCGCCGGCCGGGTCATAGACCAGCACGCGCCCTGCCCTTGTCACGACGATCACCCGCGTTGCCGTCTGGGTCACGGCCTCCGCCACCTCGCCGCTCGGCAGGGCCAGTTGCGGCGGCAGAACCGGCCCGGTCGCCCCCAGCCGCAGCCACAGCAGCGCCACAATTGCCAGAATACCCAACCCCATCACCACCGCGAGCCCGGACACCAGAGCCTTGAGATAACGCAGATGCGGCAAGGCTTCCGGCGGGGCAGGCGGGTCTGCTAGATCATCGCCCATGGCCCACCTCATTGTCACCGTTCCGACCGACCTGCCGCCCGAGCGGCTTGATAAGACGCTCGCCTCCCTCGCGCCAGAGGGCGAGGGCCTGTCGCGCACCCGCATCGCCCGGCTGATGGCAGAGGGCGCGATCACCGGGCCGGCCGGCATCGTGCGCGACGGCAAGGGCACGGCCCAGCCCGGAGACTACCATGTCGCACTGCCGCCGCCGGCCCCGGTCGACACGGTGGCCGAGGATATCCAGCTGGCCATCGCCTACGAGGACGAGGCGCTGATTGTCATCGACAAGCCCGCCGGCATGGTCGTGCATCCTGCCCCCGGCAGCCCCGCCGGCACGCTGGTCAACGCGCTGCTGGCGCATTGCGAGGGCGAGTTGTCGGGCGTCGGCGGTGTCGCCCGTCCTGGGATCGTCCACCGGATCGACAAGGACACGTCCGGCCTGCTGGTGGTGGCCAAGACCGACCACGCCCACCAGACGCTGGCGGCGCAATTCGCCGCGCACACGGCAGAGCGGCGCTATCTGGCCCTCGCGAATGGCGTGATCGACCCTGCGGACGCGCGGCTGCGCGGCCTGAAGGGCACGAGCTTCGAGCCGGGGGGCGTCTTGAAGGTCGCGAATCACCTGGGCCGCCACCCGGGTGACCGCCAACGCCAGGCCGTGGTTGCGCGCGGCCGGCATGCGGTCACCCGCGCGCGCATGATCGAGTCGTTTGGCACCCCGCCAGCCGCGATGCTGGTCGAGTGCCAGCTGGAGACCGGGCGCACCCATCAGATCCGCGTGCACCTGGCCTATTGCGGCCTGTCGCTGATCGGTGATCCAGTCTACGGCGGCGCGCGACGCGCCTCGACCCGCGCCCTCGGCCCGGCGGCCGAGCTTGCTGCAGCGTTTCCCCGGCAGGCGCTGCACGCCGCCCATCTGGGCTTTGTCCACCCGCTGAGCAGTGAGACATTGCGATTCGACAGCCCGCTACCGTCCGACATGGCCGGGCTGCTGGCTGCCCTGCAACGCGCCGACGCCTAGGGAACCCACACCGGCGATCCTGCGTTGGCAGCACGCCCCGTGCCGCCTCTCACGCGGCGAAAGGATACCATGGCCAGCTATACCAACCTTCCCGCGCCCAGCCCCGAACAGGGGCTCAACCGCTACATGCAGGAGATTCGCAAGTTCCCCCTCCTCGAACCGGAGGAGGAATACATGCTGGCCAAGGCATGGGTCGATCACGAGGACAGCGCCGCCGCCCACAAGCTGGTCACCTCGCACCTGCGCCTCGCGGCGAAGATTGCCATGGGTTATCGCGGCTACGGCCTGCCGCAGGCCGAGGTCATCAGCGAGGCGAACGTCGGCCTGATGCAGGCCGTCAAGCGCTTCGATCCAGAGCGCGGCTTTCGCCTCGCGACCTACGCGATGTGGTGGATCCGCGCGTCGATCCAGGAATACATCCTGCGCTCGTGGAGCCTGGTGAAGATGGGGACGACCTCGGCCCAGAAAAAGCTGTTCTTCAACCTGCGCAAGGCGAAATCCAAGATCGGTGCGCTGGAAGAGGGTGACCTGCGGCCCGAGAACCTGGCCCGTATCGCGACCGAGTTGAATGTGACCGAGCGCGAGGTCATTGACATGAACCGCCGCCTCGCCGGCTCTGACGCCTCGCTGAACGCGCAGGTCGGGGCCAGCGACGGTGACAGTACCGCGCAATGGCAGGACTGGCTGGAAGACGAAGACGCGAACCAGGCCGAGGCCTTCGCAGAGGCGGACGAACTCGACGCGCGCCGCAGCCTGATGGCTTCGGCAATGGTCGATCTGAACGAGCGTGAGCGTGACGTCCTGGTCGAGCGGCGGCTGCGGGACAACCCCCTGACGCTGGAGGAACTCTCGGGCCGCTATGGCGTCAGCCGCGAGCGCATCCGCCAGATCGAGGTGCGCGCCTTTGAAAAGCTGCAGACGCGGATGCGCGCACTGGCTCGCGATCGCGGCATGGCCGTGCCCGAGCGCGATTGATCCCCCGCCCCTCGGGGGCTTAGGTTGCCTTGCGACGACGGGTGACGCCTTGCGGCGGGGAATGGCGGCAGCTTCATGACGGCGCTTGCGCAGTATCAGCGGCTTGAGGCGGCGGGGACCTGGCGTCCCGGCCCGTCCGCGCAACGGCGCGAGGTGATCGTCAGTTTTGGCGATGCGACGTTGGTCCTCAGCGATCCACGCTCCGAGGTGCCCCTGTCGCATTGGTCACTGCCCGCAGTGATGCGCCTTAACCCCGGCCGCCTGCCAGCACTTTACGCGCCCGCGGGCGCGACCGGCGATGAGGAGTTGGAGGTTGCTGATCCGCTGATGATCGGCGCCATCGACAAGATTCATCACGCGATCGCCCAGGCGCGCCCGCACCCGGGCCGGTTGCGCAGCGGCGGCATGGCGGCGATTGCCGTCGCACTCTTCGCCGTCGCCGCCTGGTGGCTGCCGGGGGCCATGCTGGATTATGCCATCCGCATCGCCCCGCCGGCGCAGCGACTGGCAATCGGCAACAGCATCCTTGATGATATGACGCGGGTGACGGGACCGGCCTGCGGGCGTCCAGCGCCCGCCCAGGTCCTCGCCCGCCTCGGCCCACGCCTGCTGGGTCAAGGCGGCCGGATCGAGGTGTTGCCCGCGGGCCTGAAGGGCGCGCGCACCCTGCCCGGCCGGATCACGGTCATGGGGCCAAACCTTCTGGACGCGGGCGAGGTCCCGGCCGAGGCCGCCCTTGGCCATGTGATCGCGGCCGATGCCTATGCTTCCGAGGTCGATCCCCTGCGGGGGGCCCTACAGCACGCGGGCTCCCGAGCGGTGCTTCAGCTGCTGACCCGGGGCGGGCTGCCGCCCGGCGCCCTTGATGGTTACGGCCAGTCGTTGCTGACTGCGCCCGAGCCCCGCGCGAGTGACGACCCCCTCCTCGCCGCGTTCACCCGCGCGGGCGTACCCAGCGAGCCATACGCCCGCGACGTCGACCCCAGCGGGGAGTCGACGCTGGTCCTGATCGAGGCTGATCCATACCGCA
Source organism: Paracoccus suum (assembly GCF_003324675.1). NCBI lineage: Bacteria > Pseudomonadati > Pseudomonadota > Alphaproteobacteria > Rhodobacterales > Paracoccaceae > Paracoccus > Paracoccus suum. The sequence goes on along the minus strand of NZ_CP030918.1, from coordinate 1,856,665 downwards.
CCCGCTTGCCCGACCAGCCGCCACTGACCAAGGACGAATGGCAGACCTTGCGGGGAATTTGCGACGAGTAGGCGCGGGCATCTCTGCCTGTCTCTGAATAATCCCTCTTCGCAGCCGATGCATTGGATCGCGTCTGCCATCGCAGGGCCGACGGCCCCTGCCGCAGGTCCGCGAGGCTTGGCCTCAGGGTTCGCGTGGCAACGCTCTTTACCTTGGGATCAAAGCCGCGAACCCGGCGCGGGTGAGGCGATCATAGGCGCTGACGATGCCCTCCCGCGTCGGGTAGGGCCCGGCAAGTATCGCATCGCGGCCCCGCGCTGCGGTCCCTCTCGCCGCAGGGAAACCGGCCGCAGCCAGCCGGCTCAAGCCAGCGTTGACCGAGTCGGCATCCGCGTAAACCCCGATCTGCAGCCATCGTGCACCGGCGGGGATCATCGCTGCAGTTCGGGATGCTTTGTCTTTTCTGGCGGCGCCTCCGGTCGGTCCCATGACGCCAGATTTTCCTACTGAAGGTGCCCGGGCATTCTTCAGCGACTTCGGGTTACCTCGGCGCAGGACGTCGGAACGGGCGCCCTTCGCATCTGTGGCCTTATCAAAGCGATCCGAAGCGCCCGCAGCCGCAGCCGCCCTTGGAACAGCGTCGGCGAGCCGACCGCTGCGGTAGCGAAAGCCCCGCGGCTCCAACAGACCGCCCGCGCAGTATCCTCCGGTCGGATCCTCCTTCAGTTTCGCCGGTCTGCTTGATGACGCGGCGGACAGGCCGAGCAGCCTGCACAGCCGCTGGTCGGGATGCAGGCTCGCGGCACTGGCGCTCGCGATGAGCGGCTGGACGTTTACGCTAACAGAGATTTGTCGGCCAAGGGTTTGGTCATCGGGACCGTTGGCTTCGACCGAGGCAGGTCCATCCGCAGCCGCCATTGGCAACCCATCATTCTGACTTGCGCCGATGCCCTCGGTCTCGGGTGACGACGGGAGCGAAAGACCTTCATCCGCTGTGGCCGATGTCGCCGTTGCGGGATCAACCATGCCCGATCTTGCCGCCGCGTCCGGGACAGGCACAGGACGGTCGGGACTCCGCTCCCCGGCCTGCAGTGCCGCAGCTCGCACCGATACAAATTCGCCCGGACGCATCTCGCTCGCGAGCGCGGTGAGCAGGCGCGCTTCGACCTTCTCCATTCCCGGCATGGCAGTGACGCCGTTCTCCCCCTTTTCCACCGGAAAAGGTCGCGCGTCGGACCAACTCCCCGGGGTCGGGGGATAGCCGCATATTACGGCCCCGGTGCCATCTAGCCGTGGCTGCCATTGGCGGCCGTTGCGGACAAATACGCAGCCGGCGCTGTCGACATATTGCCGCCCGGTAAAGGCGGCCGGGGGGACCTCTGCTGGCCGGATGGTGGGTGCCACGTCCCCCGGCGCGGCTTCCTGTGCGGCGATCGCCGTGCCCCACACACAGCAGAGCAACAACAGAAATATGCGCACCATGCAGACCAGCCCCGAATCAGTCCGTCAGGACCGGTCTAGCGGGTGCCGCCTAATCGCCGGTTAACAGGCTCTCACTTCGTGCCGAACATCCGGTCACCGGCATCCCCCAGACCGGGCACGATATACCCGTGATCGTCCAGCCGCTCGTCCAGGGCCGCGGTAAAGATCGGCACATCCGGATGCGCGTCGCGCATCCGCGCAACCCCTTCCGGGGCGGCCAGAAGGCACAGGAATCGCAGATTCTTCGCCCCTGCCTCCTTCAGAAGATCGATCGCTGCGACCGAACTGTTACCCGTCGCCAGCATCGGATCGACGGCGATCACCATGCGCAGGTCCAGGTCGGCGGGAACCTTTGAATAGTATTTCACCGGCTGCAGGGTCTCCGGGTCGCGGTAAAGCCCGATAAAGCCGACGCGCGCGGCCGGGATCAGTTCGAGGATCCCGTCCATCAACCCATTGCCGGCCCGCAGGATCGAGATCAGGGCCAGCTTTTTGCCCTCCAGCGTCGGCGCCTCCATCTGGCAGACGGGGGTTTCGATGGTCGTCGTTGTCAGGTCCAGCTCGCGCGTCACCTCGTAGGCGAGCAGCAGGGAAATCTCGCGCAGCAGGCGTCGGAACCCGGCAGTCGAGGTGTTCTTGTCGCGCATGATCGTCAGCTTGTGCTGGACCAGGGGGTGTTGAACGATCGTCAGATGGGGCTGGGTCACGAAACTTTCTCCTTCAGGCGCTGGCGGGTGGCCGCGTCGCAGAATGCAGCCTCGGCAGCCCAAAGATTCATCTGCCGAAACTCGTCCTCAGCCCAGCCGAACGCGTCCGCGAGGGCATCATATTCCGCGCCGAGCGTGGTGTGAAAGAACGGCGGATCGTCGGTCGAGACCGTGACGCGGCAACCGGCATCGACCAGCCGGGCAATGGGATGGTCGGCAATCGAGGGGTAAATGCCCAGGACCACGTTGCTGCCGGGACAAACCTCCAGCGTGACGCCAGCCTCGGCCAGATCGCGCACGAGGTCCGCATCCCCGATAGCGCGGACGCCGTGGCCAAGGCGGCTGACGCCAAGATCGCGCCATGTGCTGCGGATGCGATCCGGTCCGCACCACTCGCCCGCATGGCATGTCAGGCCCAGTCCCGCCTCGCGCGCGCAGTCAAAGGACCAGGCGTAATCCTTTGGCAGGCCTTTGGTTTCATCGCCAGCGAGGCCAAAGCCCGAGACCCAGCCGGAACCGTCCTCGGACGCCGTCTCGACCGCGCAACGGGCGGAGGCGCGGGCGCGTTCGGGGCCGAAATGGCGGATCGGGGTGATGATGGCGCGGCTGTCGATGCCTTGCGCGGCCATCTGCACGGCGACCTCGCTCATGGCTGCGACGTGATCGCGCCAGGCACCGAGGTCGGCACCGCCGCAGAACTCGGGCGAGACGAAGGTCTCGACGTAGATCGCACCTTGTTCGGCGGCCTCCTCCAGCACGGCGCGCAGCAGGGCGGCATAATCCTGCGGGCCACGGATAACGCTGGTCGCGGCCTCATAAACCCGCAGGAAATCATTGAAGCCGCGGTAGGAATAGTTTCCCGCGGCGTCAAAGATCGAATCGAGGCGCAGGCTCTTGGCGCCGGCTAGGCCGCGCACGAATGCGGGCGGTGCCGCGCCTTCGAGGTGCAGGTGCAGTTCAATCTTGGGGATCAAGGAAGCTGCCCTTGGTTGTTGGCGCGAGGCCCAGATGGGCGGCGACCGAGGCGCCGACATCGGCGAAGCTGACCAGACCGATGGCCCGCGGGCCCACGCCCCATCCGAGGACCGGGACCCGCTCGCGCGTGTGATCGGTGCCGCTCCAGCTGGGATCGTTGCCATGGTCGGCAGTGAAGATCGCCAGATCGCCCGGGCGCAGGCGGGCGAGGAATTCGCCCGCAACTTGATCGAACCATTCCAATGCACTGGCGTAGCCCGCGACGTCCCGACGGTGACCGAAGCGGCTGTCGAACTCGACGAAATTGGCGAAGGTCAGGCTGCCATCCTCGGCGGTGCCGGCAAGGCTCAGCAAGTGATCCGCGAGGGCCGCGTCGCCGTCGCCCTTCCAAAGCTTGCCGATGCCGCGCATGGAAAAGATGTCGCCGATCTTGCCAATGGCGTGGGTGGCGCGGCCGGCTGCTGCGGTGCGTTCCAGAATGGTGGCGGCCGGGGGTTCGGCCGCAAAGTCGCGCCGATGGGCCGTGCGCTGAAAACTGCCCGGCCCGCCGATGAAAGGCCGGGCGATGACGCGGCCCACGCGCATGGCGTGAACCTCGGGGGCGAGGGCGGCGCAAAGGTCCAGCAGGCGTTGCAATCCGAAGCTTTCCTCATGCGCGGCGATCTGGATGACGCTGTCGGCCGAGGTGTAGACGATCGGCCAGCCGGTCTGCATGTGTTGCGAACCAAGGCGCTCGATCACCTCGGTCCCGGAGGCATGCGCGTTGCCCAACACGCCGTCCACCCCCGCCAGGGCGGTGATCCGGTCCGTCAGGGACTCCGGAAACGCCGGGCAGCTGTCAGGAAACACCCTCCATTCCCAAGGGGTAGGAACACCGGCAAGCTCCCAATGGCCGGTCGGGGTGTCCTTGCCGTGCGAGACCTCGGTCGCGGCGCCCCACAGCCCTTCGGGCACCGCGCCGAGGCCGGGCGCCCTCGCCCCAGAGGCCAGCGCCAATGCCGCGCCGAGGCCGAGGCGGTCGAGATTCGGCATGCGCAATGGGCGCTGCGCCGCGATATGAGCCAGCGTGTTGGCGCCGGTGTCGGGGCGCGTCCCGTTGAAGAACGCACCCGCGTCCGGCGCGCCGCCGATGCCAACACTGTCCATCACGATCAGGAAGGCGCGGCTCATTCAGCGTGCCCGGAGGGGGAAACGCGGGACAAGACCTGCGGCCGCGGCGCGGGGGCAGTCCCCAGCTGATAAGCGGTGCGCAGGCGGGCGGCGGCCACATCGGCCGCGGCCTCGCTAGCCGCATGAACCCGGCCGAGGGGTTGGTCCGGACCGGCCAACTCGCCCAGCCGTGCGAGGTGGGAAAAGCCGACGCTGGGGTCCAGCGCCTGGCCCGCGCGCACCCGCCCGCCGCCGAGGGCGACCACCGCCTCGCCAATGGCGGTGGCGTCGATTGCGGCAATCGCATCGGCTGACGCGGGGTAGACATCTCGGACCACGGGGGCCGCGGCGAGATGCCGCGCGGGTGCGTCGACCAGATCGGTCGGACCGCCCTGCCCGGCGATCATCGCCGCAAAACGCTCGGCCGCCGCGCCGCTGTCGAGGGCGCGCGTCACCGCCGCCAGTGGGTCCGCTTGGCCGACGAGAGCCAGGCACTCGGCCGCCAGCGCCAGCGTCAGGTCGCGCAGCGCAGATGGCGCGCCGCGCAGGCAGTCGATTGCCTCCATGACCTCAAGCGCGTTGCCGGCGGCGCGGGCGAGCGGCTGGTCCATGTCGGTCAGCAGCGCCGAGGTCCGGCAGCCGGCGCCGTTTGCCGTATCGACCAGCGCCTCGGCCAGGGCCTCCGCCTCGGCCGGCGTCTTAAGGAAAGCGCCAGAGCCGCTTTTGACGTCCAGAACGAGCGCATCCAGACCCGCCGCCAGCTTTTTCGACAGGATCGAGGCGGTGATCAGATCGACGCTCTCGACCGCCGCAGCTTCGTCACGGATGGCGTAGAGGCGCCGGTCGGCCGGTGCCAGATCGGCGGAGGCCGCGACGATGGCGCAGCCCGTACGGCCAACGAGGGCACGTAACGCGGCCTCGTCCAAGTCGGTGCGCAGCCCGGGAATCGCCTCAAGCTTGTCGAGCGTGCCTCCGGTGTGCCCGAGGCCGCGACCAGAGATCATGGGCACATAGGCACCGCAGGCGGCCAAGACCGGCGCCAGGACCAGCGAGACAGTATCGCCGATCCCGCCGGTCGAATGCTTGTCGACCACTAGCCCGGGCAGGTCCCAGGTCAGCATCCGGCCCGAATCGCGCATCGCGCCAGTCAGCGCTACCCGCCCGGACATGCCGATTCCGCGCGTCAGCACCGCCATCGCAAAGGCGCCGGCCTGCGCGTCGCTGAGCGCACCCGAGGCAAGGCCGCGCGCGATGATCCCTGCGCCGTCCGAATCGAGGCCCCGCCCGTCGCGCACCGCTGCGATGACCGGGCGCGGGTCGGGTGCGCCGTCGGTCATTCGCTGCCGGCCATGTGGGCGACCTCGAACCGGCCCGGCAGCAGCTCGCCCACGGTGGTGGCAAGTGTCTGCCCGCCGGTGGTCGCCAGCAGGACCGGCGTCTCGCCCCGCGCGAACTCCGCCAGCTTCTGGCGGCAGCCGCCGCAGGGCGGCACCGGGGCCGGCGCATCGGCAATGACCGCGACTTCGATGATCTGCGTCTCGCCCGCGGCGATCATGGCCGCAATGGCGCCCGCCTCGGCGCAGGTGCCTTCCGGATAGGCGACATTCTCGACATTGCAGCCGGAATAGACCTGGCCCGAAGGGACACGGATTGCCGCACCCACCTTGAAGCGGGAATAGGGTGCATAGGCACGCTCGCGCACGGCGCGGGCTGCATCGAGAAGCGACATCGGGCACCCTCCGGATCTGTTGGCGGCAAGTCTCGCGCGCGGCGGGTGTGGGTGCAAGGGCGGCCTTGAGTCGTCGGGCGCTCTCAAGGGATTATCGCAATCGGGCGCGATGACCCTTGCGCGAAAGCCCGGTTCCGCAGCCCCGGCCGATGCGCTACGCAGATATGTGGCAACCAGGGAGGGGCGCGGGGATGGACGATCGGCGGCAGGACAGCGCGCGGCAATCGGCGCTCGATTATCACGAGTTTCCCCATCCCGGAAAACTCGAGGTCCGCGCCACCAAGCCCTTGGCCAACGGCCGAGATCTCGCCCGCGCCTATTCGCCGGGCGTCGCCGAGGCCTGTCTGGAGATCAAGGCGAACCCGGCCGACGCGGCCCGCTACACCGCGCGCGGCAATCTGGTCGCGGTGGTCAGCAACGGCACCGCCGTGCTGGGCCTCGGCAATATCGGCCCGCTGGCGTCCAAGCCGGTGATGGAGGGCAAGGCCGTCCTCTTCAAGAAATTCGCCAATATCGACTGCTTCGACCTGGAAATCGCCGAGACCGACCCAGAGCGCCTGGCCGACCTCGTCTGCGCGCTGGAGCCCACATTCGGTGCCGTCAACCTCGAGGACATCAAGGCACCAGACTGTTTTATCGTCGAAAAGATCTGCCGCGAGCGGATGAACATTCCCGTTTTCCACGACGACCAGCACGGCACCGCAATCGTCGTCGGGGCGGCCGCGACCAACGCGTTGCTGATCGCCGGCAAGCGGTTTGCCGACATCAAGGTGGTCTCGACCGGCGGCGGGGCGGCCGGCATCGCCTGCCTGAACATGTTGCTGAAGTTGGGCGTGCAGCGCGAGAATGTCTTTCTGCTTGACCTTCACGGGCTGGTCTATGAGGGCCGCGAGGCCGACATGACGCCGCAAAAGGCAGCCTTCGCCCAGCCGGGAGGGCCAGCGACCCTCGGCGACGTCATCATCGGCGCGGACATGTTCCTCGGCCTCTCCGGCCCTGGCGTGCTGACTGCCGAGATGGTCGCCCAGATGACGCCGCAGCCGATCGTCTTCGCCCTGGCAAACCCCACGCCGGAAATTCTGCCCGACGAGGTGCGCAGCGTCGCGCCGGATGCGATCATCGCCACCGGCCGCTCGGATTTTCCTAACCAGGTCAATAACGTCCTGTGCTTTCCCTTCATCTTCCGCGGCGCCCTCGACGTGGGCGCCACGCAGATCAATGACGCCATGCAGTTGGCCTGTATCGACGGCATCGCTGGCCTCGCCCGGGCCACGACCTCGGCCGAGGCGGCGGCGGCCTATCGCGGCGAGCGGCTGAGCTTTGGCCCCGACTACCTGATCCCCAAGCCGTTCGACCCGCGACTGATCGGCGTGGTGGCCACCGCCGTCGCGCAGGCCGCGATGGAGACCGGGGTTGCCACCCGCCCGCTGGCCGACATCGGGGCCTACAAGCGCAAGCTGGACGGATCGGTCTTCCGAAGCGCGCTGATCATGCGCCCGGTATTCGAGGCCGCCGCCGCCGCCACGCGCCGGATCGTCTTTGCCGAGGGCGAGGACGAGCGCGTGCTGCGCGCGGCCAACGCCATGATCGAGGAGACCACCGACGTGCCGATACTGATCGGCCGTCCCGAGGTGATCGAGCACCGGGCCGAGCGCGCGGGCCTGCCGATCCGCCCCGGCCGCGATTTCGAGATCGTGAACCCCGAGCATGACCCCCGCTATCGCGACTACTGGGAGGAATATCACCGCCTGATGGCACGACGCGGCGTCAGCCCCGACATCGCTCGCGCGATCATGCGCACCAACACCACTGCCATCGGCGCGATCATGGTCCACCGTGGCGAGGCGGACAGCATGATCTGCGGCACCTTCGGGCAGTATCACTGGCACCTGCGTTATGTGCGCGAGGTGCTGGCGCGCGGCGGCCTTGCCCCGGTCGGGGCGCTGAGCCTGATGATCCTTGAGGATGGGCCACTGTTCATCACGGACACGCAGGTCAACCACGACCCCTCGCCGCAGGAGGTGGCCGACAGCGCCATCGGCGCGGCCCGGCACGTGCGCCGCTTTGGCGTCCAGCCGCAGGTAGCGCTGTGCAGCCATTCGCAATTCGGCAACCTCGAAACCGAATCCGGCCGCAAGATGCGGGCTGCGATGGCAATCCTCGACGCGCGCGAGGCCGATTTCACCTATGACGGCGAGATGCACACCGACGCCGCGCTCGACCCCGAATTGCGCGAGCGCATTTTCCCCGGCTCACGCCTGCAGGGGGCGGCAAACGTCCTCGTGTTCTCGAACACCGACGCCGCGTCCGGCGTGCGCAACATCCTCAAGACCAAGGCCAACGGGCTGGAGGTCGGGCCGATCCTGATGGGCATGGGCAACCGCGCGCATATCGTGACCCCCTCCGTCACGACACGGGGCCTGCTGAACATGGCCATGCTGGCCGGAACGCCGGTGCAGCATTACGGCTAATTGAAAAGGCGGGCGCTCTCGCCCGCCTTTCTCCGCTCGCCGTCGGCCTGAGGTCAGATCGCGAAGGACGTGCCGCAGCCGCAGGACGAGGTCGCGTTCGGGTTCTCGATATGGAACCGGGCGCCGATCAACTCATCTTCAAAGTCGATGACCGCGCCGGCGAGGAACGGCAACGAGACCGGATCGACGACCACCTTCTGACCCTCCTGCTCGAGGACCAGATCGCCCTCGCCGGGCGCATCGAGGCGGATGTCATACTGGAAACCCGAGCAGCCGCCCCCCAGCACTGCGACGCGCAGCGGTTGGGGCGCCTCGGCGCCACTATTGATTTCGGCCAGCCGGGCGAAGGCGCGGGGCGTCACGCGCGGCGGCAAGTTCAGTTCGGAAGGCAGGTTCATGGGGCGTTCCCGTTCAAAGACGGCATGACGCCGATATAGGGTGTCATCGGCCCCCGGGCAAGAAACCCCGTGCCGATAAGGAGGTTTGATGCGCGCGCCTTACGCCTGCCAGCCCGAGCTTAGCCGTGGGCGGCTTCACGACGAGGCGCTGTCTACCTTTCGCTCGCCCTGGCAGCGGGACCGCGACCGCATCATCCATTCCAGCGCCTTTCGCCGCCTCAAGCACAAGACGCAGGTATTCGTCGAGCACGAGGGCGATTACTACCGCACCCGCCTGACGCATACGATCGAGGTCGCGCAGGTGGCGCGGACTATCGCCGGGGTACTTGGCCTCGATACCGACCTCGCCGAGGCGGTGGCCCTGGCCCATGACCTTGGCCATCCGCCCTTTGGCCACACGGGCGAGGATGCCCTGGCCGGCCTGATGGCCCCCTACGGCGGATTCGATCACAACGCGCAGGCCTTGCGCATTGTCACCCGGTTGGAGCGTCACTACGCTGGTTTCGACGGCCTGAACCTGACCTGGGAGACGCTGGAGGGGATCGCCAAGCACAACGGGCCGGTCGCCCCGCCCTGGTCCTATGCCCTGGCCGATGTGAATGCCCAGTGGGACCTGGAGCTTGGGACCAATGCCAGCGCCGAGGCGCAGGTCGCAGCGGTGGCCGACGACGTCGCCTACAACCATCACGACCTGCACGACGGCCTGCGCGCGGGACTGTTTGACGAGGCCGAGCTGGCCGAGCTGCCCCTGATCGGCCCAGCCTTTGCGCAGGTTGACGACCTCTATCCGGGCCTCGACCCGATGCGCCGCCGCCACGAGGCACTGCGCCGCGTCTTCGGCGTCATGGTCGAGGATGTGATCGCAGTGGCGCAGAATCGCCTCGCAGCCTCGCAGCCCCGCTCGGTCGACGAGATCCGGGCGATGGACGGCCCGATCATCCGCTTTTCCAAGCCGCTCTACCAGAACCTCAAGGCAATCAAGGGGTTCCTGTTCACCCGCATGTATCGCGCCCCGACCGTCATGGTCGAACGGGCACGGGTGACGCAGATGCTGACCGAGTTGTTTCCGCTGCTGATGGACCAGCCCGCCCTGATGCCGGAGGATTGGCAGGCCGAAATCGCGGGGGCCGGCAACGATCCGGCCCATCGCGCCCGCGTCGTGCTGGATTACGTCGCCGGGATGACGGATCGTTTCGCGATTGCCGAGTACCACCGCCTGATCGGGCCGTCCGAGTTCGCTTGAGCCGTCAGGCCGCCGCTGCGCTCGCGCGCAGCCGCGCGACCATGGCCCGCAATCCGTTCGAGCGTTGCGCCGACAGATGCTCGTCAAGGCCGAGGCGGGCCAGTTCCGCCTGCGCGTCGACCTTTTCCACCTCGCCCACCGGCAGACCCGAATAGAGAGCGTGCAGCACTGCGATCAGCCCGCGCACGATCATCGCGTCGCTCTCGCCCGCAAAGTCAAAGCGGGCGTCCGCGCCCTGCCCCTCGATCCGCGGCATCAGCCAGACCTGGCTGGCGCAGCCTTCGACCTTGGTCGCGGGCACCTTCAGCGCGTCGGGCAGCGCCGGCATCTCGCGCCCGATCTCTATCAGGTGGCGGTAGCGATCCTCCCAATCATCCAGAAAGGCGAAGGTCTCGGCGATATCCTCGAAGGCAGGCTGGGCCATGGTCTTGTCCTTAAAATCGCAGGCGCGGCGGGCGCGGCTCGGCCGGGGCGTCGGGTGCAGGCGCCGGCGGTTTCGGGGCGGGCTCGACCCGTATGCTGACGGCGCCGGCAGGGATCGGCAGATGGTCGGCAAAGCTGACATCAACCGGAACCGGCAGCGGCGGCAGGAAAGCGATCAGCTCGGACACTGCCTTCGCCAGCGCCGGCCGCGCAGCGTCGGGCGTACCGGACAGAATCGCCAGATGCGTGGCGCTGCCGTCCGACATTTGGGCGGCGACCAGCACCGCGCCGGTGGTCAGCCCGGCCATGTCGGCCAGCCGCCTGCCCAGCGCGGGCGCAAGCGCGGCCACCAGCCCGGGGTCGGGGGGCGACAGGCTGCGGGCCCGTTGGTCCACCTCGGTCGGGGCGGCGGCCAGCGCCTGCGCCAGCCAGGCCAGCGCGGGGGCGTCCAGCAGCATGGCCGAGGGCGCGCCGGGATTGACCAGCAACGGCAGCCCCTCGGCGCCAAGGCGGCGCGCGACCTCGCGGCCCGGCAGTGCCACATGCGCCACCGGGCGACCCAGCGCCCCGGCAAGGCGCCCGTCGTCGTCGCAGGCGAGCGCGACCTCGGCCCCGTCCAGGGGCAGGCGCAGCACGGCAGCGATGTCGTCCCGCGGGTCCTCGGCCAGCGCCAGGAACAGCTCGGTGTCGGCCAGCTGGCGCAGGATCGCGGCGCGGGCAGCGTCGCCCGCCTCGTGGAATGGGACGGAGCACAGATCGTCGAGCGCACTCATGCAAGGTTCCTCAGGCTTTGGTCCACGGCGGCGCGCAGGGCCGGGACGACCTCGGCCTCGAACCATGGGTTGCGTTTCAGCCAGCCGGTATTGCGCCACGACGGGTGCGGCAAGGGAAAGATCGCTGGCGCATGCTCGCGCCAACGGGCGACGGTTGCGCCGACGCCACCCCGCGTCGCTGCGGCGCCAAGGTGCCAGCGCTGGGCGTGGCCGCCGATCAGCAGCGTCAGCTGCGGCCGCAGCAGGTCCAGCACCTGTGGGCGCCACGTCGCGGCACAGATCGGCGGTGGCGGCAGGTCGGAACCCTGCGCGTTGTAACCCGGAAAGCAGAAGGCCATTGGCACGATGGCAAAGCGCGCGCGGTCATAAAAGGCGGCCTCGTCCACCCCCATCCACTCGCGCAGCCGCTTGCCTGAGGCGTCGGCGAAGGGGCGGCCCGCCTCATGCACGCGCAGGCCGGGCGCCTGCCCGACCAGCAGGATGGGCGCGCCGGGCGCAAACCACACCACCGGCCGCGGCGCATGGCGCGTCGCGGTGCCGGCAAAACGCGTGGCACAAAGGCGGCAAGCCTCGATCTGCGGGATAAGCGCGGGCATGCGGATCAGATAGGCGCGGCGGGGCGGCGCGGAAAGGGGCCGGCGGCATGGCAGCAGCGGATGTGCAGGCGCGAGTGGTGGCGAGACGGCACCGCGCGGACCACGAACGATCTTGGCCAGGCTAGAACGCGCGGCGGGCCCGCAACGCGGCGCTGATCGTGCCGTCGTCGAGGTAATCCAGCTCGCCCCCGACGGGCACCCCCTGGGCAAGGCCAGTGACGCTGACCCCCAACGGCGCCAGCGCCTCGGCGATGTAATGCGCGGTTGTCTGGCCCTCGACCGTGGCATCGAGCGCCAAGATCACCTCCCGCACGCCTTCCTCGGCAACGCGGCCGATCAGGGTTGGGATACGCAGGTCTTCCGGCCCGACCTCGTCCAGCGCCGACAAGGTCCCGCCGAGGACATGATAGCGACCGCGAAAGGCGCGCCCGCGCTCCATCGCCCACAGGTCGGCGACATCCTCGACCACGCATAGCTCGCCATTGGCGCGGCGCGCGTCCGTGCAGATCGGGCACAGGTCAGCATCGGTGATGTTGCCACAGCGCAGGCACTCGCGCGAGGTCTCGGACACGCGGGCCATCACCTCGGCCAGTTGCACCATGGCGCCGCTGCGGCGGCGGATGAGGTGCAGCACGATCCGCCGGGCCGATCGCGGGCCGAGGCCCGGCAGCCGCGCCATCAGCGCGATCAGCGCCTGGATATCATCGCTGCCAGCGGAATCGGACATTCAGAATGGCAGCTTCATGCCGGGTGGCAGACCAAAGGTCTCGGCCATCTTGGCGGCCTCGGACTTGGCGGCATCGCCCGCGCACTCCTGCGCGTCGCGGATGGCGGCGACGATCAGGTCCTCGACCACCTCGCGATCCTCGGGACGGAACAGCGACGGGTCGATCGACAGCCGCTTCAGATCGCCCTTGGCGCTGACGATGGCCTTGACCATCCCCGCGCCGGCACTCCCCTCGACCTCCAGGCTGTCGAGCTTGCCCTGCATCTCCTCGACCCGGCCCTGCATGTCGCGCGCCGCCGCCATCATCTTGGCCATGTCGCCAAAGCCGCCCAAACCCTTGATCATCGCTCTATTCCTCGTCCTCGAAGGGATCCCATTCCTCGACCGCCGCGACCGGGCCCAGGCCCTCGCCATGGCCCTGCAGATCGTCTTCGACCTCGGCCTGCACCTCGACCGGGGCCGGGCGGACCGAGGCGATGCGGGCGCCGGGGAAGGCCGACAGGACGGCCTGCACCTTCGGGTCGGCTGCAGCGCGCGCGCGGCGGGCGGCGAGGTCAGCCTCCCGCACCTCGGCGACAGTCGGCGCGCCGCCCTCATTCACGAGGCTGACGGTCCAGCGTGCGTTGGTCCAACCGCGCAACCGCTCGGTCAGGCGCTGCGCCAGATCGCGCGGGGTGTCCGGCATCGGCTGAAACTCGACCCGGCCGGGGGCATAGCGGGCCAGCCGCACATGGGTTTCGACATCGATCAACAGCCGCACGTCGCGCATCCGCGAGATAAGGGCGAGCACCGAGGCCCAGTCGTGATAGTCGGCCAATTGCGGGATCGGAACGAGGGCCTGCGCCGTCGCCGCGGCCCCTGCCCCGCCAAGGTTCGCGCCACTACTGCGCGCAACCGCATCCACCCGCGCCATGGGAGGCTGCGCTACCCGGGCGGGGGAGGCCGGAGGGGCAAGGGCCGTGGCGCCACCGCCGCCGCCATTGCCGCCAGTTTGCGCCGCGAACTCCCCCGCCGCCTGCGCCTGTTGCACGCGGCGAATCAGCGCCTCCGGGTCGGGCAAGTCGGCCACATGGGTCAGGCGGATGATCGCCATCTCGGCAGCCATCATCGCGTTGGGCGCAATGGACACTTCCTCGAGCGATTTCAGCAACATCTGCCACATGCGCGTCAGAACGCGCATCGGCACCTCGGCGGCGACGCGGGCGCCACGGGTGCGCTCGTCCGGGGTAAGGGTCGGATCCTCGATCGCCTCGGGCGTGATCTTCAGCACGCTGATCCAGTGCGTCACCTCGGCCAGATCACGCAGCACCGCGACGGGATCGGCGCCATCGGCATACTGCGCCTGCAATTCGGCAAGCGCCCCGGCCGCATCGCCGCGCAGGATCATGCCAAATAGGTCCAGCACCCGCCCGCGATCCGCAAGGCCCAGCATGGCCCGGACCTGCGCGGCGGTCGTCTCGCCTGCACCGTGGCTGATGGACTGGTCCAGCAGGCTGGTCGCATCGCGGGCCGAGCCTTCGGCTGCGCGGGTGATCAACGCCAGCGCATCCTCGCCGATCTCGGCCCCCTCGGCCGCGGCAATGCGACGCAGCAGCGCCAGCATCACCTCGGGCTCGATCCGGCGAAGATCGAACCGCTGGCAGCGCGACAGCACCGTGACCGGGACCTTGCGGATTTCGGTGGTGGCAAAGATGAACTTCACATGCGGCGGCGGCTCCTCCAGCGTCTTCAGCAGCGCGTTGAAAGCCGAAGTGCTGAGCATGTGCACCTCGTCGATGATGTAGATCTTGTAGCGCGCCGAGGCCGCCCGATAGTGAACCGATTCAATGATTTCGCGGATATCATTGACGCCAGTCCGAGATGCGGCGTCCATCTCCATCACGTCCACATGACGGCCCTCGGCGATGGCGAGGCAATGCTCGCACTTGCCGCAAGGCTCGGTCGTCGGGCCGCCGGTGCCGTCCGGGCCGGTGCAGTTGAGGCCCTTGGCGATGATCCGCGCGGTCGTGGTCTTACCCGTGCCCCGAATGCCGGTCATGATGAAGGCTTGCGCGATCCGGTCGGCGGCAAAGGCATTCTTCAGGGTGCGGACCATGGCCTCCTGCCCGACGAGGTCGGCGAAGGTCTCGGGGCGGTATTTGCGCGCCAGCACCTGATATGCGGAGGTCGCGCCGACAGTCGTGGCGGCCTCGGTCGCAGGGTCTGCAGGCGGGATCAGGGGGGCATCATCCATGCGCGGAATGTAGGTGCGGCGGGGCACCGCGTCCACTACCGGCGCGCAGACTCGGTGGACACAACAGGCGGTTCAGCTTCTCCGGCCGCCCACCCTGCGCCGTCTTCCGTCCCGCTATCGAGGATCGAGTTCATATCCTTGGGGCACGGCCGGATCGGGCTCGCCATCTCCCCGCCTGTGGCGCAGGCGCTTGGCCGCTTCGACCCGGGACTGCTGCTTCATCAAAACAGCCTCTTCGTCCGAGGTCCCCTCGGAAAGCTCGTGTAGGCGAAGGGTCAGGTCCATCGTCCTCTCCTGCGGTTGCCGAACTTAGTCCTCGGCTTTTGCCGGGTTCACGGCGGGCTTGCCGGGAACGGCCCCGTTGTCATCTTGCTCCTGCGCCGCCTTGTTCTTGCCCATAGCGCGCTTGTTGCGTTCGGCTTCCTCGGGAGTCGTTTCGGCGGGCGGGGTGATATGGGCGCGGTTTATCATGGCCATGCTTGCGTTCCTTTCGGTGAGGTTCCAGCGGTCACACGGTGCGGGGCGGCGGCCCCTCGACGCCCTCGGGCGACTGGTCCCTAACCGGGCGCGTGCCGTTCGCGGGAATCCCGTCCCGCTCGGCATCGCCCTCATATTCATTGGTCAGGGTGTGCTCGTCCTCGTCCGTTCCGGACTTGTCCGATTTATCAGGCTTGCTGGCCATGGTGATCCCTCCTGCTCACAGGATCAACCAGCCAGTGCAGCAAGGGTTCCGGCGCCTCAGGCGGGCTGCCCTAGCCGTTGCCGCGGGTAAAGCGGGCCGCGCCCTCGGCGGCCCGCATCAGGGCGCGGGACTTGTTCACCGTCTCGGTAAACTCGGCCTCGGGATCGCTGTCCAGCACGACGCCCCCGCCCGCCTGGACATAAAGGGTTTCATCCTTGACCACCCCGGTCCGCAGCGCGATGCACATGTCCATCTCGCCATTAGCGGCGAAATAGCCAACCGCGCCGCCATAGACGCCGCGCTTTTCCGGCTCCAGCTCGTCGATGATCTGCATCGCGCGGACTTTGGGCGCGCCACTGACGGTCCCGGCCGGCAGCCCGGCGAGCAGCGCCGACAACGCGTCCTCGCCGCCCCGCAACTCGCCCACCACGTTGCTGACGATGTGCATGACATGACTATAGCGTTCGATGATGAACTGCTCGGTCGGACGCACGGTGCCAATCCGGGCGACCTTGCCGACATCGTTGCGCCCGAGGTCGAGCAGCATCAGATGTTCGGACAGCTCCTTCTCGTCGGCGAGCAACTCGGCCTCCAGCGCGCGGTCCTCGTCCGGGTTCGCGCCGCGCGGGCGGGTGCCGGCGATCGGACGGATCGTGACTTCGCCGTCGCGCAGGCGGACCAGGATCTCGGGGCTGGCACCGACAATCTGAAAGCCGCCCATGTTCAGGAAGAACATGAAGGGCGAGGGATTGGTGCGCCGCAACGAGCGGTAAAGGGCAAAGGGCGGCAGCGGATAATCCATTGCCCAGCGTTGCGACGGCACGACCTGGAAGATGTCGCCCGCGCGGATGTAATCGCGCGCCGTCTCGACCGCCGCCAGGTAATCGGCACGGGCAAAGTTCGAGCGCGGCTCTCCGACCTTGGTATCGCCGCCCAGCGCGCGCGGTTCGGCCGGCTGCCGGTCGAGGCTGCGCAGCGCGTCCATCACCCTCTCTGCCGCCTGGGCATAGGCGGCGCGGGGCGGAACACCCGCGTCGTGCCAAGCCGGAGCGCAGAGCGTCACCTCGCCCTTCACGCCGTCCAGCACCGCGACCAGCGAGGGCCGGATCAGCATGGCGTCGGGCAGGTCCAGAGGGTCGGGATTGACGTCCGGCAGATGCTCGACCAGGCGGATCATGTCGTAACCGAGATAGCCGAAGAGGCCCGCCGCGACCGGCGGGATGCCGTCCGGCATGTTCATCCGGCTTTCGGCCAGCAGGGCGCGCAGGCTGTCGAGCGCGGGCCGGTCGTCCGCTGCAAAGCGGTCCTCCCAGCGGGCATTGCGGTTGACCTCGGCCGCCTGGCCACGACAGCGCCAGATCAGGTCTGGCTTCATCCCGACGATGGAATAGCGACCGCGCAGCTCGCCGCCGGTGACGCTTTCCAGCACGAAGCTGAGGGGCTCGGCTTCGGCCAGCTTCAGCATCAGGCTGACGGGCGTGTCGAGGTCGGCGGCCAGCACAGCCGTGACAAGCTGGTTTTCGCCCCTCGCCCAGGCAGCGGCAAAGCTGTCAAAATCGGGCGAGAGCTGCATCACTGCATCCGTGCGTCGACGGCGGCCGCGGCCTGCTGGTTCAGGTGCAGCCCAAATTCGTCGACCAGCGCGCGGGTGTAAAAGTCGAAGTAATCCTCGGCCAGCGTCTGCGTCTGACGCTTGCTGACGGCCGAGGCGACCTGAACCGTCTGGTCGGCCTTGGGATCGGCCTCGTGCACCGCATCAAGGGTGACGATGAACACGCGCCCGTCGGCATCCACCACGGCGCCGTCGCCAGCTTCCTTCAGGGCAAAGCCTTCGGTCACGACCGCTGCCGGCGCGCCGTCGATGGCGCCGTCGCGGCCAAGGCCGGGGGCCTTGGTCCCAGCGGCCTGCCCGGCCTCGGCCTCCGCCGAAAGGCGCTGCTTGTCGGCCAGCGCCAGTAGGCGCTTGTGTGTCTCGGTCGTGGTCCAGTCGGCCAGCACGCGATCGCGCACCTGATCGAAGGGGATCACGGCGGCGGGCGTGACCTTGGTCAGAGTCATGGCAAAAATGCCGCCATCGTCGAGTTCGAACAGCTCCGGATAGTCCTTGTCGGTCAGGGTCTCGACCCGGGTGCGGAACGCCGGATAGGTCGCGATCGAGCCGGCGGCGGGGGTCTCCCCCTCCTGCCAGTCGATCTCGCCGCGCTTCATCGGGGTCTCCTTGGCCAGATCGTCAAGGCTGGCGCCGCCGGCCAGGAGATCGTTGATCGCCGCGGACTGGCCCTCGATATCGCGCTTGGCCTTGTCGAGGGCGGCTTCGGCGCGCAACTCGGTCTGGGCCGCCTCGAAGCCGACGTTCACCGGATCGAGGATGGCATTCACCGAAAACAGCGCCGGCCCCAGATCGGTGGGCACTGGCCCCACGACGCCATTGCCTTCGGTCGCAAAAACCGCGGCGCCCGCAGCGCCCAACTGGGCCTGCGTCACCTCGCCCAAGTCGATCGCCTGCCGGGTCAGGCCGCGCTCTGCCACCAAGGCGTCGAAATCGACCTCGCCCTTGTCGAGGCGCGCTTTGGCGGCCTCGGCCGTCGCCTGATCGGGATAGACCAGACGGTCAACCATGCGCCGCTCGGGCTGCTGGAACTCGTCCTTGCGCTCTTCATAGAGCTGGCGCAGCGCGGTTTCGTCCAACTGGACAGAGTTTTCCAGCATCTCGGGCGTCAGCCAGGCATAGCTGATGTGGCGCGTCTCGGGCTTGGTAAAGCGGCTGGCATTGGCCTGGTGCCAGGCCTGCAGCGTGGCGTCGTCCGGGGCGGTGACCGGGCCATCCAGCTGATCCGCGGTGACCTCGGACCACGTCAGATCGCGGGTCTCGGTCAGCCAGCGCGTGGTCTGGGCGACTGCGCCGGCCGGGGCGGCGGTGGCTCCGGTGACGGCGCGCTGCAGCAGCAGCCGCGCTTCGTCCATGCGCACGTCACGCTCGAACTGCGGCTCGGACAGCTGCTCGTTGCGCAGTGTGTCGGCGTAGCGCGCACGATCAAAGCCGCCGATCCCCTGGAAGGCGGGCGCTGCCATGATCTGGTCGGCAACGCGGCGATCTCCGACCGACAAGCCCATCTGGCGCGCCTCTTCCTCCAGCGCCGAGGCGGTGATCAGACGCTGCTGGACCGACTGCGGCAGGCCCATGGCGCGCGCGGTCTCGGCCGTCATCGGCTGGCCGGTCTGCGACTGGATGCTGCGCATCTCGGCCTGCAGGGCGCGGGCATAGTCGGCGGCCTTGATCTCGGTACTGCCGACCGCACCGATGCTGCCCTGGCTCGGGCCGGTAAAGTTGCTGACCCCCCAGCCGCCAAGGCCGAGCAGGATGAAACCCATGAGGATCCAGTTGATCGCGGACTTGCCGCGGCGGGTCATGGCCATGATGGGGTCCTCGGGCTGGTCTCGGGCGTCGTGTCAGGCGGTCGCTGTGGGGCGCGCGGGGGCGCGTCTGCGCTGTCTTAGGCAGGCGCCTCGCCAGCGACAAGCCTCGCCCCGCCCAGATCGGCCAGGCGCGCCGCCATGTCGGCGATGCCGGCTCGGTCCACGTTGGCAAAGGCAATGCGCACATGGCGCGCGCCCTCGGCCGAGCCGTCGGGCATGAACATGGTGCCCGGCAGCAGGAGCAGCCCGGCCTCGCGCACAAGCCGCCGCGCGAGGGTAGAGCTGTCCTCGGCATAGGGATGCTCGGCCCAGGCGAAATAGGCGCCGCAGCCTTTCAGGCGCCAGCCGGGCAGGCCGCCCAGTGCCGCCGCCATGGCGTCGCGCCGCGCCAGGATCTCGCGCCGCTCACCGGCGAGCCAGTCGCCGAGGTTCTCCAGCCCCCAGAGCGCCCCGATCTGGCCCATCTGCGAGGCAGAGATGGCGACAGTGTCGAGAAACTTCTCGACCTCGACCAGCCGCTCGGGCGAGGCGATGATCGCCCCGACCCTGTGGCCAGTCAGGCGGTAAGCCTTTGAAAACGAGTAGAGCGATATGACATCGCGGCCCCAGTCGGGGTCCTGCAGCAGGTCATGAACCGGCGCGGCGCCTGGCTCGGTCCGGCTGTCGAAATCGGCATAGGTCTCGTCCAGCACCAACGCGATGCCATGCTGGCGCGCCAGATCGCGAAACGCCGCCAGGATGCCCGCGGGGTATTCCGCCCCGGAGGGGTTGTTCGGCGTCACCAGCACGATGGCGCGGGTGCGCGGAGTGATCAGCGCTGCGGCATCCTCCGGCCGCGGGACCATATCCTGAGGACAACTGAGCGGCACGGCGCGGGCGCCCTGCATGTCGAGCCACATCTTGTGATTGAAGTACCACGGCACCGGAATGATGACCTCGTCCCCCGCGCCAACGAGGGTGGCCATCACCGCACAGAACGCCTGGTTGCATCCCTGGGTGATGGCGACGTTCTCGGCGGTGATCGCACCGCCCGACCGTTCAGACCAGCGCGCCGCCAGCGCCGCGCGCAGGGGGTCATTGCCGAGGACCGGGCCGTAAAGATGCGCCTCGGGGCGGTTCAGCGCGGCATCGGCCAGCGCGTGGCGCAATCCCTCGGGCGGGGGATCGATCGGCGCGGCCTGGCTGACGTTGATCAGGCGAGCGAGCGTCGCCGCATCCGCCTCGGCCATCCAGCCACGCGCCTCCATGATCGGCGGGCGGAAGGTGCCGGCAACGGAGGGGTTCAGCGGTGTCGGGGTTGCGGTCACGGCATCTGCCTCGGTTCGAGAAGGGCGGGAAGGTCCGGCGGCAGCGCCAGATCCGGGGCGGGGTAAGTTTTGTGAGGCGCGGCGGGGCTGATCGCTCGCTGCGGAATGGTCAGCGGGGAGGCTTGCGCGGCGGGGGCGATTGCTGCCGGCTGAACTGGCGCCTCGGCCACGGCCATCTGGGTATTGTCGGTCCATGTCGGCGGGGTCTCTGGTGCCGTATTCGTCACGGGCGTTGAGGACGCCGGATCGCCAGTCACGGCCGGGACGGCATCGGAGGCGTTATTACCCTGCCCGGCGGCACTGTTCTGCGTCTGCGGCGGCCGTTCGTTCACAGCGGCGGGCAATGCATCGGGCATCCGAGCAGCCGGAGGAGCCGCCCCAACTTCACGACTCTCCGCCCCAGCCGTTTGCGGCGAAGGGCTGGCGATGATCACGGGCGCCCGCTCGCCTGCGGGGGTGGAGAGCGGCGACAGCGCAGCCTGCTGTATTGCGGGCGCATCCGACCGAGGAGTCTGCGGAAGCGCCGGGGCGCTACCGGTAGCGGCGGGCAGGCCCTCCTGCGACGGCTCGTCCATGGGGGCGGGGCGCGAGTCGGCCTCGGCGACGGCACGCTGCGGCAAGGTTTCGCCACGCGGGGCGGGTAACGGTCGGCCGGGCACGGGGCGCGGCGGATTTGCTGCAAGGCTGCCCGGCGCGGTAGGCGCGCGGTCCAACGCCTCGCCGATCGCTGCAGGCGCGGCCGGCTCGGCCACCGGCCCGGCGGCCCCGGGTAAGGGGCGGTCGATGGCCTGCGAAGGCGGCGCGGTGCTAGCCCCCGCCGGTGCAGTAAGCGCCATCCCGGCGGCCGCTGGCACGGGCGGCGTCTCGTCGCGCGGCGGACCCTTTGGCATCTCGCCGGTCACGCGCGGCGCCACCGCAGCGGCCTCAGTCAAGGTGGGCTGCGGCAGCGCAAGCGACAGCGCGGCAAGCGTCGCCCCGCAGAGCAGCGCGCCCTGCATCAGTCCGCCCCCGAAACCCGCCATTCCGTCCTGCCTTGTCCCATTCGTCGCGCTATCTGGCAGGCTTGACCCCCCCGCGCGCTTCGGACCATTTATACCGACGACCCCGCCGGGGTATAGCCTCTGACAAAAGCGGACGCGCATGATCCTGCTGATCGACAACTACGACAGCTTCACCTGGAACCTCGTCCACCTGCTGGGCGAGGCCGGGGCGGAGATCGCTTTGCACCGCAACGACGCGCTGAGCGTTGACGAGGCGATGGCCCTGGGCGCGGACGGAATCGTGATCTCTCCCGGGCCGTGCGATCCCGCCCGCGCCGGCATTTGCGTGTCCCTGATCCGCGCCGCGGCCGAGGCGCGGGTGCCACTGCTGGGCGTCTGCCTGGGGCATCAGGCGATTGGCGAGGCGTTCGGCGGCAAGGTGGTACGGGCGGTGCGCGCGGTCCACGGCAAGACCGACGCCATTCGCCACGACGGTCGCGGCCTCTTTGCCGGGCTGCCCGACCCCCTGACGGCCACGCGCTATCATTCGCTGGCGGTCGATCCGACCAGCCTGCCCAATTGCCTCGAGATCACGGCGCGCACAGATGACGGCACCATCATGGGCCTGATGCACCGCAAGTTGCCGATCGAGGGCGTGCAGTTCCATCCCGAAAGCATCGCCAGCGAAGGTGGCCGCACGATGATCGATACCTTCCTCAGCCGGTGCCAGCACCAGGCGCCGGTTGCCGCATGACCGATATCCGCCCGCTGATCGGCCTTGCCGCCGACCGTCCCCTGACCGGCGCAGAGGCGGAAACCGCCTTCGGCGCGCTCTTCGATGGCGCCGCCACCCCGGCGCAGATCGGCGGGCTGCTGATGGCGATGCGCGTGCGCGGCGAGACCGTGGACGAGATCGCCGCTGCGGCCCGGGCAATGCGCAAGCGGATGCATACCGTCATCGCGCCCTCCGGGGCGATGGATATCGTCGGCACCGGCGGCGACGGCAAGGGCACGCTAAACATCTCGACCGCGACGGCTTTCGTCGTCGCCGGCACGGGTGTGCCAGTCGCCAAGCACGGCAACCGCAACCTCAGCTCGCGCTCGGGCAGTGCCGATGCGTTGACCCACCTCGGCCTCGACGTGATGGCGGGCCCTGACGCGGCCGGACGCGCGCTGAAAGCCTGCGGCATCTGCTTCATGATGGCCCCCGCGCATCACCCCGCGATGCGTAATGTCGGCCCCGCGCGGACCGAGCTTGGGACGCGCACAATCTTCAACCTGCTCGGCCCGCTGACCAACCCCGCCGGGGTACGCCGTCAACTGACGGGCGCCTATTCCCCCCAGTGGATCAGGCCGATGGCCGAGGTGCTGGCCGCCCTCGGGTCCGAGGCGGCATGGCTGGTCCATGGCGGCGATGGCACGGACGAGCTGTCCATCGCCGCCCCCTCGCGCGTCGCCGCGCTGGAGGATGGCGTGGTGCGCGAGTTCGAGATCTCGCCCGAGGACGCGGGACTGCCGGTCCATCCGTTCGAGGCGATCATCGGCGGCGATCCGGCGCAGAACGCCGCCGCACTGCGGGCGCTACTGGCGGGCGCGCCCGGCGCCTATCGCGATGCGGTGTTGCTGAACGCGGCAGCCGCGCTGATCGTCGCCGGCACAGCGCCGAACCTGCGCGAAGGGGTCGAGCGCGCGGCCGAGAGCATCGACAGCGGCCGCGCCGCCGCCCGCCTCGCCGATCTCGCCGCGATGCAGCCCCCGCCGCCGGCGTTCTGAACCGCCCTGCCCGGCTCGCCCGGCCTATCAGCGGAGCGTTCCGTGACGCCATCACCGACCCCCGCTCCGCCCCCGGCATGGGCCCATCTGCCCTTCTTTCAGGCCGACTGGCCGCGGATCGCCGCGCATTTGGCTGGGACGCAATGGCTGCCCGGCCCGGATCGGGTGTTCGCCGCCCTGCAGGCCGTCTCGCCCCGAGATGTGCGAGTGGTGATCCTTGGGCAGGACCCCTACCCCACGCCGGGCCATGCCGACGGGCTGGCCTTTTCGGTCGCACCGCAGGCGCCGTTGCCGCGCTCGCTGAGAAATATTTATGCCGAGATGCGCGACGATCTGGGCGCCGCGCCGGCGGATGGATATTTGGGGCATTGGGCCGCGCAGGGGGTGCTGCTGCTGAATACCGCACTATCGGTCGGGCCGGGCGATGCCGGCAGCCACGCCCGCCTGGGGTGGAGCGGGCTGGCGAGCCAGGTGATTGACGCGGCGCAGCGAGGCGGCCCCATCGCCTTCGTGCTGTGGGGCGGCCACGCGCAGGGCGTGGCGCGCGGGTTGGCACGGCCGCAGGATCTGGTGCTCGCCAGCGCCCATCCCTCGCCGCTGTCAGCGCGTCGCGGCTTTTTCGGCTCGCGCCCCTTCAGCCGGGTGAATGACTGGCTGACGGCGCAAGGCCGCCCGGCCATC
Source organism: Paracoccus suum (assembly GCF_003324675.1). Lineage (NCBI taxonomy): Bacteria > Pseudomonadati > Pseudomonadota > Alphaproteobacteria > Rhodobacterales > Paracoccaceae > Paracoccus > Paracoccus suum. The sequence continues at coordinate 1,832,919 of NZ_CP030918.1, read as the reverse complement.
GACTGGGTCGGTACGGATCGGCCTGCTCTGTTCGCGGATCGCTGATTCGGCGCGCTACTGCGCCGCTTCCAGCGCTGCGATGATCGGCGAGAAATCCGCGGCCTTCAGGCTCGCACCGCCGACCAGCGCGCCATCGACATTGGGAATCGCAAAAATCTCTGCCGCATTCCCTGCCTTGACCGAACCGCCATAGAGCAGCCGCATGCCATCCGCGTCGGCAAAGCGCGCCGCGAGCGTTTGGCGCATCGCCCCATGAACCTCGGCGATCTGGCTGGCATCGGCGGTGCGCCCGGTGCCGATGGCCCAGACCGGCTCATAGGCGACGACGGTGTTGGTTGCGGTCGCACAATCGGGAACCGAGCCTGCAAGCTGCGCGGCGATCACCGCCAGCGTTTCGCCGGCGTCGCGCTGCGCCTCGGTTTCGCCGACGCAGATGATGGTGACAAGGCCGGCTTGGTGCGCGGCTACGGCCTTCGCCGCAACCTGGGCATCCGTCTCGCCGTGATCGGCGCGCCTTTCCGAGTGTCCGAGGATGACATGGCTGGCGCCCGCGTCCAGCAACTGGGCGGCCGCGATGTCGCCGGTATGGGCGCCCTCGGCGCGCGCATCGCAGTCCTGCCCGCCGACCAGAACCCGCGAGCCGCGATCTGCCAGCGGGGCGATCAGCGTGGCTGGCGGACAGATCAGCACCTCGACCCGGTCCGAGCCGAGGCCATCGACCTCGGCCAACGCGGCACGGGTGCCGTTCATCTTCCAGTTTCCAGCGGCAAGCTTTTTCATGTCGATCCCCACCATGTTGCGCAGGTGGGGTTAGACGGCCGGTGCCCCGGGATCAACCGACAGCCGGCCGCAACAGCGGTCAGCTGCCAGCGCGCGCGCCCTCGATCGGGGCGAAGTTCACGGATTCGCCGCAGCCACAGCTGTCGGTGACGTTCGGGTTGCGAAAGCGAAAGCCGCTGTCGAGCATCCCGCTCTCGTAATCGATCTCGGTGCCGAAGAGGAACATCTGCGCCGTGGGCGCGATCAAGACGCGGGCGGCGCCCTGCTCGATCGCCTCGTCACCGGGCGCGGCGGCCTCGGCCAGCTCCATCGTGTATTCCATCCCCGCGCAGCCGCCCTTTTTCAGGCCGATGCGCAGCGCGAATGCCTGCTTGTCCTCCATCAGCCGGGCGATTCGCGCCTCGGCCGCCTGGGTCACCGTCACGGGGGTCTTGCCGGGGATCGAAAACATGCCGCAGGGCCTTTCTTCAACTCGGGCCAGATGTAGGGACGCCGCGGCCGCCGCTCAAGCGGGACCGCCCGCGAAGAGGCGTTACATGAAGCCCAGTTCCAGCCGCGCCTCGTCCGACATCATGTCCATGCCCCATTGCGGCTCGAACGTCATATGAACGTCGACCTGCTTGACGCCCGGGATGGCGTTCACCGCATCGGCGACCCAGCCCGGCATCTCGCCGGCGACTGGGCAGCCGGGTGCGGTCAGCGTCATGCGGATCATGACCTCGGCCGCGTCGTTCACGACGATGGTGTAGATCAGTCCAAGGTCAAAGATATTGACCGGGATTTCCGGGTCATAGACCGAGCGGCAAGCCTCGACGATGCTATCGTAGAGGGGGTGGTCGACGGTCGAAGGCTCGATCAGCGGGGCGCCCTCGGCAGGCGCTGCCGGCGCGGCGGGGGATAGGTTCATGTGCGCGCGTCCTGTGATTTCCGAGCAAAGATATAGGTCTTGCCGGCGCGCGGGTCCAGATGCAGGCTGGAATATCAGACGCCGAATGGCGGCGGGGTGAAATCCGGGCGCAGTTACATCTTGCGTCTGGCGTGATTTTGGCTATTTTCCCCGCTTCATCGACCGGCGGGCCAGCGCCGTGACCCGCCCCTCACCCGTCCCTGGGCTGTCTGAGGTCCGCGCGTCCGCTTGGCGCGTCGGTCCCGAATCATAGACTTTGCAGCGGCCAGACGGCCCTGCCCCAGACCGAGGTTGCGACATGGCCGTCCCACAGAACCGCGTCACCCGCTCCAAGCGCAACATGCGCCGCGCGCATGATTCGCTGGTTGCTGCGAACCCGAACGAATGCTCAAACTGTGGCGAGCTGAAGCGCCCGCACCACGTCTGCCCGTCCTGCGGCCATTACGCGGATCGCGAAGTTGTCGCGCAGGCCGCCGCCGTTGACCTGGACGACGACGCCGCCTGAGCGCTGCCGCGCTAAGAGGGGTTTGATATGACGATCGGTGACGCGTCGGGCCGCCCGGCGGCCGCGCGTACTGCCGCAAGCGGCGGCAATGTGGTGATTTCGGTCGACGCCATGGGCGGCGACCGTGGTCCCGCCGTCGTGGTCGCAGGCATGGCTGAAAGCGCAGCCAAGAACCCCGATCTTCGATTTATCGTCCACGGCCCCGCCGCGGAATTGCAGCGCCTGATCGGGCGCCGCCGCGACTTGGCGGACCGCTGCGATCTGCGCGACGCCCCAGGGGTCGTCACCATGCAGGACAAGCCCAGCCAGGTGATGCGCAAGGGCGAAGGCACTTCGATGTGGTCGGCGATCGATTCGGTCCGCGCTGGCGAGGCAACGGCCTGCGTCAGTTGCGGCAATACCGGCGCGCTGATGGCGCTGTCGATGATCCGCCTGCGCAAGCTGCCCGGGATCAACCGCCCCGCCATCGCGTGCCTGTGGCCATCGCGCAATCCGCAGGGCTTCAACGTCATGCTGGACGTCGGCGCCGATATCCGCGCCGATGCGCCCGATCTGGCGCAATATGCGATGATGGGCGCCAGCTACGCCCGCAACGGCCTGGGGCTGGAGCGTCCGCGCGTCGGCTTGCTGAATGTCGGCACCGAGGAGCACAAGGGGCGGCCCGAGTTGAAGCTGGCAGCAGAGTTGATCGAGGCCGGCACCTCTCTTGGCAGCTACGATTTCGTGGGCTTTGTCGAGGGCGGCGACCTGCCCGGCGCGCGCGTTGATGTGATCGTCACCGATGGTTTCACCGGCAACGTCGCGTTGAAGACCGGCGAGGGAACGGCCAAGCTGGTCGGCGATTTCCTCAAGGAAGCCTTCGCCAACTCCGTCATGTCGAAATTCGCCGCCGTTCTGGCCATGACCTCGCTGAAGCGCCTGCAAAAGCGGATTGATCCGCGCAGAGTGAATGGCGGGGTGTTCCTGGGCTTGAACGGCACAGTCGTAAAATCGCACGGCTCGGCCGACGCGACCGGCGTCTCGGCCGCGATCAAGTTGGCGTTCCAACTGGCTCGCTCGGGCTTTCAGGAGCGGCTGGCGGCGCGTGTCGCCCAAGGGCCCGCGGGCGATATGCCCGCCGCGCAAGTTCGTCCCGGTCCGGTCGCGTGAGCGGCCTGGGGGACGCCATCATCCGCAGCACGGTGCGCAGCACCGGGATGTACCTTCCCGAGCGCATCGTGCGGAACGCCTTTTTCGAAGCGACGCTCGACACCTCCGATGCCTGGATCCGCGAGCGCACCGGCATCGAGGAGCGCCGCTTTGCCGCGGCCGACCAGGCGACCTCGGATCTGGCGATCCGCGCCGCGCGCGATGCGCTCGACCGCGGCGGTCTGGACGCGGGTGAGATCGACGCGGTGATCGTCGCAACCTCGACCCCCGACCTGACATTCCCCTCGGTCGCGACCATGGTCCAGGCGGGCCTGGGGATGGAGCGCGGTTTTGCCTATGACATCCAGGCGGTCTGCGCGGGCTTCGTCTACGCGCTTGCCAATGCCGATGCGATGATCCGCGCCGGCCTCGCGCGCCGCGTTCTGGTAATCGGGGCTGAAACCTTCAGTCGCATCCTTGACTGGACAGATCGGGGCACCTGTATCCTGTTCGGCGATGGTGCCGGCGCGGTGGTGCTGGAGGCGGCAGAGGGCTCGGGCGATAGCGCCGATCGCGGCATCCTGGGGATCGACCTGAACAGCGACGGCCGGCACCGGGACCTGCTCTATGTCGATGGCGGCGTTGCCACGACTGGCAAGGCGGGCGTTCTGAAGATGCAGGGCAACTTGGTGTTCCGCCACGCTGTCGAGAAGCTCGCCAAGACGGCCCATTTGGCGCTCGACCGGGCCGGCATTGCCACGAGCGAGGTGGACTGGCTTGTTCCCCACCAAGCCAACCTTCGCATCATCGCGGCGACCGCCGCGCGCATGGACCTGCCGATGGAGCGTGTGGTGCTGACCGTCTCGCAGCACGGCAATACGTCCGCCGCCTCGATCCCACTGGCGCTTGCGACGGCGGATGCCGCCGGGCGCTTACAGCCGGGACAGGTCGTCGTAACCGAGGCGATCGGCGGCGGCCTCGCCTGGGGCGCGGTCGTCCTGCGCTGGTAGCTTTTACCGCAGCTGGCTGTCCTTGCTGCCGCGTCGGTTGATCCCGGCCGCTGGTCGCCACGTCTTATCACTTGCTTGCTGGCATTCGATGCACAGCTGAACCCCCGGGATCGCCGCCCGACGCGCCTCGGGGATCGGCTCGTCACACTCCGCACAGGTCTCGCGGCTGGGGCGTCCCTCGCCCGGACGCTGGCGCCGCATCCGTTCGATGGCCTCGCGCGTGCTGACCTCGATCTGCTCGTTTACTGCGCCGTCTTGCGCCCAACCGCCTGCCATGGCTTTGCTGTCCTGCGTCATTATCAGGCCCTCAATGTGGGCATTCGGAGCAGCCATCGCAACGCCAAGCGCCGGGCAATGCGGGCAAAAGCCGGGAAAAGCGGGAACGCTATGGGTGCCCGGCCGTTGACAGAGAATATTTCAGCCCGCAATCTGCGACGCCAGAAGGTTGACCGATGAGTGAGAAAACATTGACCCGCATGGATCTGTCCGAGGCAGTTTTCCGAGAAATTGGACTGTCGCGACAGGAATCTGCGCAGTTGGTCGAGAGCGTGCTGACCCATGTCTCGGACGCGTTGGTGCGTGGCGAGCAGGTCAAGATTTCCTCGTTCGGGACTTTTTCCGTGCGTGAAAAGAACGAGCGCATGGGTCGCAACCCCAAGACTGGCGAGGAGGTCCCGATCACCCCGCGCCGTGTCCTCAGCTTTCGCCCTTCGCATCTGATGAAGGACCGCGTCGCCGACGGGAACCGCCGCTGATGGTCAAGTCGGCCGAAGCTTTCCGATCGATCGGCGAGGTTGCGAGGCTGATTGGCGTCGCACCCCATGTGCTGCGCTATTGGGAAGCGCAGTTCCCGCAGTTGTCGCCGGTCAAGCGCGCCGATGGGCGGCGGTATTACCGACCGGACGACGTGCGTCTGGCGGCGGGCCTTTGCGTCGTCATGCGCGACGAGGGTATGACTGCCCGAGGCGCGACCCGGCTGATGGCCGACGACAAGGGGGCCGCCCTTCGCGCCCGCGGGGCGGATCGCCTGGCCGAACTGCTGGCCGCGGCGCCCACCCAATCAAGCCGCAAGCCCGCGCCGGCCAAGCAGCGCAGTGCCGATGGCCCGGCCAAGTCGCCGCGCCGTGAGGCGACCGATCTACCTCTCTTTCCGCAGGCAAAGCCACCCAAGGCCGTCCTCTCGGAGCGTTTTGCGGCAGCGCATGATGGCCTGCGGCGACTTCCGAATGCGGCTAGGCACCGGGCTGCGTTGACGGATCTGGCGCAGCAGTTGCGCGCGCGCCTGAAGGCCGCCTGAACGCAAACAGGCGGGCCTGCGCGGGCCTTTCGCCCCATCCCGAATGGCCCCGCGATCAGGGGCATAAACCCCGCATCGCCCCTTGTGCAGCCCTGCCGATCCCATCTATATGGCCGGCGTCGGGCCGTGGCGCAGTCTGGTTAGCGCGTCCGTCTGGGGGGCGGAAGGCCGAGAGTTCGAATCTCTCCGGCCCGACCAAAACGAAACGCCCACCCCATGCGGGGTGGGCGTTCGCATATCCTGGGGGTTCACGGCGTGACAGGCATGCAAGGCAACGGCGTTCTGCCTGATCGCGCCCTGCGCGCGCTGATCGCGGATGGCGGGTTGAGCGCATCGCGCCCCATCGACCCTGATCAGGTCCAGCCTGCCAGCCTAGATCTGCGCCTAGGCACCTGGGCGATCCGCCTGCGGGCCTCGTTCCTCGCCGGACAGGGCCGGCGGGTCGACGACCGGCTGCCGGACTTCCAGATGCACCGCATGGACCTCACCGACGGCGCGGTGCTGGAAAAGGGCTGCGTCTATCTGGTGCCGCTGCTGGAGCGGGCGCGCCTGCCCGAAGGGCTTGAGGGGGTCGCGAACGCAAAATCCTCGACCGGAAGGCTCGATCTGTTGACCCGCCTGGTCGCGGACGGCGGGACCGAGTTTGATCGCCTGGCCCCCGGCTATGACGGCCCGCTGTATGCCGAGATCTGCCCGCGCAGCTTTTCCGTTCTGGTGCGCCCGGGAATGCGCCTGAACCAGTTGCGACTGAAGGCCGGCGATGCGCGGCTGACGGATGGCGACCTGCGTGCGCTGCATACGCGCCAGCCGCTGGTCGATGGCGCGCCACTGATCGACGCCGGACTTGGCTTTTCGGTCGACCTGACGCCCGGTCCCGGTGGCCTTGTGGGTTGGCGTGCCCGCCCGCATGCCGGGGTGATCGACCTCGAGCGGATCAGCGCTTACCGGGCGCGCGATTTCTGGGACCCGTTGCAGGCCGAGAATGGCCGACTGATCCTCGATCCGGGTGCATTCTATATCCTCGTCAGTCGCGAGGCGGTGACGATACCGGCGGACCACGCCGCCGAGATGTCACCCTATCTGGCCCTGGTGGGCGAATTCCGGGTGCATTACGCCGGCTTTTTCGACCCCGGCTTTGGCCTTGGCACCGCAGGTCATGGCGCGCGCGGTGTGCTTGAGGTGCGTTGCCACGAGGCGCCCTTTGCGCTGGAGCACGGGCAGGTCGTCGGCCGCCTGGTCTACGAGCGTATGGCCGCCCCGCCGGACCGCCTCTACGGCACGGACATCGCGTCAAACTACCAGGGCCAGGGGCTGAAGCTGGCCAAGCAGTTTCGCGACAACTGACGTCAGAAGCGCCGGCCGACCCGCGTCGCCAGCCTTGCAGCGCGGCGCGCCTGGTTCATCTGCTTGCGTCCGACGGCGGTCTTGGGCCCGCCGGAGGTCGAATCCGCCGTGCGCCGGGCATAGGCATTGGTCGCCTTGCGCATCCCCATGCCGATCAGGCGCCGCAGCGCCATGCGAAAGATCATTTCCAGCGGGTTCATTTGCTGTCCTTCTGCAGGATCAGGCCTCGCCGAACAGATCGCCGGGTGGGCCATCGGTATCATCACCGTCATCCATGTCGGGATCAACCGGCTTGACTGCAAGGCCGTCTGGCGCCGGACGCGCGTCCAGCAGGCCGGCGGCGCGCAGTTCGGACAGGCCCGGCAGATCGGCCGCGCTTTCAAGGCCAAAGTGGTCCAGGAAAGCCTCGGTCACGACGAAGGTCACCGGGCGACCGGGCGACATCCGCCTGCGCCCAAGACGAATCCAGCCCGTCTCGATCAACTGGTCGAGCGTACCGCGCGCGACCGCGACGCCGCGCAATTCCTCGATCTCGGTGCGGGTGACAGGCTGGTGATAGGCGACGATGGCCAGCGTCTCGATCGCCGCGCGGCTGAGACGGCGCGACTCGACCCGGCTGTCCTGCATCAGAAACCCGAGATCCGGCGCCGTGCGAAAGGCGAAGGCATCACCCACACGCTCGAGCGTCACGCCGCGCCCTTCATAGCGTCGCCGTAGCCGGGCCACAGCTTCGCCCGGATCGCTGCCTGCGGGCATACGCTGGGCCAGATCGGCGATCCGCAGCGGGTCACTTGCAGCAAACAGCATCGCCTCGACCATCCGCTCCTGCTCCTCCAGCGGCAGGGGCGCGAAAGTCGGGGCGTCGTTTGCCTCACTCATCGGCGCGGCCGCCGCAGGCTGATCGGCGCGAAGCTGCCGCCCTCCTGGCGCAACTCGATCCGGCCTTGGCGCGCCAATTCCAGGCTGGCCGCAAAGGTCGCCGCGGTGGCGCTGCGCCGGCGCGCCGGGTCCTCCGACCAGCCCTCGGGCAGGAACTGCGAAAGATCGGTCCAGTCGGGTGCAAAGCCGACGAGGTGGCGCAGCCGGTCCAGCGCCTGCTCCATGGTCCAGATGCCGGCCCGGTCAAAGGCAAAGGGACGGAATTCGTCATGGGTCCGCAGACGCGCATATGCCGCCATCAGGTCCATCAGGCCGGCCTGCCAGCGGATGGTACGGGAGCGGGCGATGGCCTCAGGGGCGCCGCGGGAAAAGCGGTCCTGCCCCAGCCGGTCGCGGGCCATCAGCCCGGCCGCCGCGCGCCGCATCGCATCCAGACGTTCCAGCCGCCAAGCCAGATGCGCAGCGAGGCTCTCGGCATCCGGGCCCTCTGCCTCTGGGTCCGGGGGCAGCAGCAGACGGGATTTGAGGTAGGCCAGCCACGCGGCCATCACCAGCCAGTCAGCCGCAAGTTCGATCCGCAGGCTGCGGGCGCGGTCGATGGCGGCAAGGTATTGCTCGACCAGCGACAGGACGGAAATGGTCATCAGATCGACCCTCTGCGCGCGCGCCAGCGACAGCAGCAGGTCCAGCGGCCCCTCGAAACCGTCCAGATCGACAATCAGCGACTCGTCCCGCTCAACCGCCGGGACGGGCGGACTGTCGGGGACAAGATTCAGATGCGGCGGGCGACTGGCCACGGTCCGTCCTTTTGCAGTCGGCTGAAGGCAGCCTGTCCCGACCGCCGGCGCTGCGTCAAGTTTTCCGCCGGCGGGGCGCAGCTGGATCGAGCGCGGCGAGGCGCTGCTCGAGTGCCGCGATCCGCGCCGATTGCGCCGCAGTGCGGGCGGCCAATGCGTCGAGCAGGCGGGCGCGCACCGCCTCGATCCGGGGCGCTGGCGGGGGGGGTTCCGCCAGGGCGAGCAGGTCGGGGCCGCCCTGCTCAGCGATGGCGTCAAATATGCCGACCCGAGCGGCGATTGCGGCCTCGATCTGGGCACGACTGGGGATGGACTGCATGATCTGCGGCAGGCTGGGCAGATCGCCCTCGTCCGGCAGCAGCGCCGCAACAATGGCCGATTCCGGATCGGCGACCTCTGGCACGGGCGGCAGAGTGACGCCAAAGACGGCCGCCGCGAGGGCGACCATGTCGGTATCACCACGGCAGGTGTGAATCTCGACCGCGCCCGGCAGCAAATCCTGCCAGACCGGCAGATCGCCATAGCGCTGTACCAGTTGGTCCAGCGCGCCGGGGTGCGGCGCGCCAATAGCGTTGGCAGCCAGCCAGGCATGCGGATCGCGGGCAAAGATCACGACCCTCAAGTCAAAGCGCTCGGCCAAGGGTTCCAGCAGCCGCGCCATCGCCTGAGGGTGGCGGCACAGCCGGTCATTCGACAGGATCAGCCGCAGCGCGCCGGGCGCCTGCGCCTGCGACGCCAGCTTTGCCGCCCAGCCGGCGCCGAGTTTGGTCAGCTGCGCGGGAGATTGGTCCAGTGCCGCCTCAAGCGGCTTGCCCCGTGCCAGCAGGGGCGAGGGCCCAAGGTCGAGCGCGTGGTCTGCCTCAAGATCAGCGGCCGCGAGGCTCGCCGCGATGAGGGCGCCCCCGTTGCCAGGCATTCCGACATGCACGATCAGTTCGGGCCGCGCCGGGTCGGGCTGCGTCCGGACCGGCGTAGAGGCAGGCATTACGGGCGCGGCCGGCGCACGCGCCTCGACCTCGGCCAGCATGTCGAAATCGCCGCTGTAGACCCGGCGCACGGTCGCCAGTCCATCCTCGGACAGAGCCGGCACCCCGCCGGCACGCTGACGCGAGCTGTTTTGCGGAAACAGCGCCGGGACGTCGATCAGCTCGTATCCACCCGCGCCAAAGATCGGCGTCAGCATGCGCTCGACGTCCGCCTTCAGCGTCTCGACCCGGCCGATCTGAAGGTCGGGCACCAGGTCGTAGAACACCTGCAGGCGTTGCGGGCGCCAGTGATCGTTCATGTTCAGCAACTTGGGATCGGACTCGAGTGCGGTGGCAAAGCTGTCCGGCGTCAGGAAATCGCGCAGGGGGATGCGCTCTGGAACCTTCATCTGAGCCCGAACACGCTCGGTAATCCGGTTTTCTTTCGACAGTTTCTTGCCAAAGCAGGACATGAACCGGCGCAAGGGGTCGCGGATAAACGCGATCTTACGCACCGCTGGATCCTCCAGCATCTCGGCAAAGCGGGGCAGGCCGATGTCGCTGGGGCGCTGCAGTGGGTTGGCGGCGCGGTCATGGATCGCGTCGAGGCGCAACTCTGGCGCGGGCAGGCCCAGCGCGCGGGCCGTCGCCTGATTAAGCGTCGCCTTGAGCGTGCTGCAGGCGACGATCGGGTTGGAAAAGAACATGAACCCGAGGTCGGGCGACAGGTGGATGGTATTGTCGAACGACTTTGGCGTGCGCAGCAGCGCCTGCATCCGCGCCGCGCGTTCGGCCCCGCTGGTCATCTGGCTCATTTCCGTCGCCCTCACTGAGGGCGCGACAGGACCACAGCGAGGCCCCCGCCGCAAGCGCGACGCAGCCGCCTCAGCCGTGACCGAGGCTGTCGAGTTCGCCGCGCAGGGCGGCAAGATCGGCATTGTCCGCCAGTTGCCGACGGTCGAGTGCGCGGTCGGCTCGCTGCTGGGCCTCGGCGCTCATGGCGCCCGCGGCGGCAACCACCGGGATCATTGCGGCAATATCGCCGTTGCAATGCATGACCACGTCGCAGCCGGCGGCGATCGCGGCGGCGGTGCGCTCGGCATGGGTGCCGGGCAGCGCCTGCATGGTGATATCGTCGCTGGTCAGCAGGCCGCCGAAGCCGATGTCCTCGCGGATCGCGGCGACGACTGCGGCCGAGGTGGTTGCCGGCTGACGCGGGTCAATCGCGGTAAAGATGATGTGCGAGGTCATGGCAATCGGCAGGTCGGCCAGTGCCCGGAACGGGGCAAAATCCCCCACCCGCAGATCGGCGAGGTCTGCATCGACCACGGGCAGATCGTGATGCGTGTCGGCGGTGGCGCGGCCATGGCCGGGCAGATGCTTGATACAGGGCAGAACGCCAGCGGCCAGCAGCCCGTCGGCGCAGGCCCGGCCGTGCTTTGCGACAATGGACGGATCATCGCCAAAGCAACGGTCGCGCAGGAAGGCGTGCGTTTCGTCGCAAAGCAGATCGAGGGTCGGGGCACAGTCACCGTCGATCCCAACCGCTGCAAGCTCTGCCCCGATAAGGCGATAACGCAGGTAGGTGGCGCGCGGCCCGGCCGTCGCGGCGCGCAGCGGAGGCGTCCAGTCGCTCCAGTGCGGGCCGCGCAGGCGCTGGACGCGCCCGCCCTCCTGATCGGTCATGATCAGCGCGTCGCGCCCCACCGCATCGCGCAGATCGCCCGTCAGGCGACGCAACTGGTCGGGCGCCTCAACATTGCGCGCGAAAAGGATAAAGCCCCAAGGGTCGCTGTCGCGGAAGAAGGCACGCTCATCCGCGGTCAGCACCGGCCCGCTGATGCCACCGAGGATCGTTGCAGAAGTCATGGCCGCGCCTTTGGCAGAGCTGATGAAAGAATCGGGGCGGACGATGCCGCCCGCCCGTAACCGGCCCGGCAGCAGGCTAACCCGCGCCGGGCAATGCGCTCAGTTCGAGGCGGTCGGGATACAGTCGGTGCCCGCCGATTTCAGCTGCGCGCAAAAGGCGCGCGCCTCGTCGCGGTCGCCAAAGCCGGCAACGCGCAGGCGCCAGAAGGTGCGCCCGTTCCGCTCGGTCTTCTGGACAACCTGATCCTTGCCGGCGAACAGGCCGCCGTTCTTGCCGGCGACGCGGGCCCATTCGCCGCGCGCCAGCTTGTCGCTGTCGAAGGCACCGATCTGGACTACGGTCTTGCCCGACGCCTTGGCCGCCGCGGCGGGTTTCTCAGGAGAGTTCTCTGCCGTTTTCTCGACCGGCTTGTCGGCCGGTTTTTCGGCCGCCGCGGCACGTTCGGCCGGGGCTTCGGTTACGGTCGCGGCAATTGGCTCCGCCTCGGGCGCGGGCTGCGCGGTGGGCTCGGCTGCCGCGATGCGACGCTGCGGGCGCGGCTGCGGGCGCGGACCCTCGGCGACGGCCGGGGCGGCGGCCTCTGCCAGCGCATTGGTGATCGCATCGGTCTGAGCAGGGGCGCCGGCGAGGTCGGTAACGGCACTGTCGACCGCTGCATCGGCGGCCGGCTCGTCCGTCGTCTCAGGCAGGCTTGCCACAGCGGCGAGGGCCTGAGCCTGGGCCGCGGCCTCCTGCTCGGCGGCGAGGCGGGTCGCCTCGGCCTCGCGGGCGGCGCGAGCTTCGGCGTCGCTCTGCGCGATGACAGTGGCGGCAGCCTGGGTCGGGGCAACCTCGGCCAGCGCGCCCGGGGTCCGGGCGGTGGCGCCGAAGGTGCCCATGGCAGCGTCCTCGGGCGCAAGGCCCGCGGCCTGCGGCGCAATCTCGACCTTGCCGACGCGGCCTATGCCCTCGCCGGCGGCAATCGCATTGACCGCAAGGCCGGTGCCCTTGGTCATCTCGCCGCCCGGCTCCTCGGGGGCGACGCGGGCCTCGCCCTGCAGGGCCCGGATCACCGGCACGCCCGAGACATCGCGCGTGACCAGGCGATAGCCCCAGACCAGCAGCCCGACCATCAGCGCGACCGAGACGAGTGCACCCACATAGTTCAGCAGCCGCGCGATTCGCGCGGCCATGCCGTCCCGCGCGGCGCGCACATCGCCCTCGGCATCGGTAGAATAACGGGCCGGGTCGTCCCAGCCGTGGTCCATTGCAGGCTCGGTATGATCGTAGTCATAGCCCCGATGGCGGGAATGTCCCTGCCCCGGATAGCCGTCATCAAACCCGCCGAGGCGGAAATCTGCTGTCGTCATCTCACTGCCTGCCTGTTCCGGTTGACCCGGCTTTTCGTGGACTGCTCGTTCGCCCTGGCCTTGACGCTGTTGCTCAGCGCATCTCGCGGACAGGGGTCACGCCAAGGATACCAAGACCGGCCGCGATCGCAACGCCCACCGCGCGAGCCAGGGCGATTTTCGCCGCCGTTGTGGCATTGTCGCCATCGTGGACGAAGCGCAGCGTGGAATCGTCATGGCCGCGGTTCCACAGCCCGTGGAGGGCGCCGGCCAGATCATAAAGGTAGAAGGCCACCCGATGCGGCTCGTTCGCGCGGGCCGCGATCTCGACCGTACGGGGCCATTCGGCCAGCTTGGTCATCAGGTCAATCTCGGCCGGGTGCGACAGCCGGCTGAGGTTGGCTCCGGCGAGGGCCGCATCGCTGACGTCGACTCCCGCCTCGGCCGCCTTGGTCAGAACCGAGCTGATGCGAGCATTGGCGTATTGCACGTACCAGACCGGGTTTTCCTTGGACTGCTCAAGCACCTTGGCAAAGTCGAAATCCAGCGCCGCGTCGTTCTTGCGTGTCAGCATGTGGAACCGGGTCACGTCTGCGCCGGCCTGGTCGATCAGATCGCGCAAGGTGATGAAGGTGCCGGCGCGCTTGGACATCTTGAACGGCTCGCCGTTCTGCCAAAGCTTGACCAACTGAATGAGCTTGATGTCCAGCGGCACCCGGCCGTTGGACAGCGCGCTGACGGCGGCGTTCATCCGCTTGACATAGCCGCCGTGGTCGGCGCCGAAAATATCAATCAGCCGGTCAAAGCCGCGGTCGATCTTGTCCCAGTGGTAAGCGATGTCGGGCGCGAAATACGTCCAGGCGCCATCGGATTTCTTGACCGGCCGGTCCACGTCATCGCCATGCGCGGTGCTGCGGAACAGGGTCTGCTGACGCGGCTCCCAATCGTCGAGGGTCTTGCCCTTCGGCGGCTCCAGCGTGCCCTCGTAGATCAGGCCGGCGCTGCGCAGCCGCTCGATGGCGGTCTCAATCCGGCCGGTGCCATACAGCGCCTTCTCAGAGGAGTAGACGTCCATCTGCACGCCGAGCGCGGCCAGATCGTCGCGAATCATCCCCATCATCGCTTCGGTCGCGAATTCGCGGACCTCGGCCAGCCATTCGGCCTCGGGACGGTTCAGCAGCTTATCGCCATAACGCTCTTTCAGGGCCTGGCCGACCGGGATCAGGTAATCACCGGGATAGAGGCCCTCGGCGATCTCGGGCTCCAGCCCGTTGGCTTCGCGGTAGCGTTCGTAGGCTGAGCGGGCGAGGACATCGACCTGCGCGCCGCCGTCGTTAATGTAGTATTCGCGCGTGACGTCATAGCCGGCGAAGGCCAGCAGCCGGGCCAGCGCGTCGCCGAACACCGCGCCGCGGGCATGGCCGACATGCATCGGGCCGGTCGGGTTGGCGCTGACGAATTCGATATTCACCTTCTCGCCCGCGCCGAGGGTCGAGCGACCGAAATCAGCCCCCTCGCCCAGCGCGGCGCGAACCACCTCCTGCCAGACCTCGGTGCTGAGGCGCAGGTTCAGAAAGCCGGGCCCTGCGACCTCGGCCGCGGTGATGCGGGGATCCTTGCGCAGATGGGTGGCGAGCGCCTCGGCGATGTCGCGCGGCTTCATGCCCGCGGGCTTGGCAAGCACCATGGCGGCGTTGGTGGCCATGTCGCCATGCGCGGGATCGCGGGGCGGCTCGACCGTCACCGCGGCAAAATCGAGGCCGGCCGGCAGCGCGCCCTCAGCCGTCATGGCATCGAGCGCGGCGATGGCGACGGCGCGCAGATCGGCAAACAGATTCATCTTGTCCATCCTCGGGATCCCGCGGGAAGTGCCAGAGGCGCGGGCGGGCGTCAACGTCACGCAGGAGGGACTGCGCCGTCAGACCCGCGGAAAGACGTAATGTTATTCGCCTAACCTTCTGACAAATCTTCGTAAAGCAGATTCGCCTCGTCGGGGGGTCCGCGCCGCTCGCCCGGGGCGAGAAAGCGCAGGACCCTGACCCGGGCCGCGCTGCCGATGGTCACCACGTCCCCGGGGCCCACCAAGTGGGCCGGCTTGCCGCAGGGGGTGCCATTGACGCGAATGCCGCCGCCGGCAATCCGGTCGGCGGCAAGGGTGCGGGTCTTGAAGGCCCGGACGTGGAACAACCAACGATCAAGGCGAATGCGCCCGCCGGGCCCATCGCCATGGTCCGCGCTATGCGGGCCGCCGTTCACTCGCGGTTTTTCAGTGCCGCCAGGATCGCGAACGGGCTGTCGGGGTCGACCGGCTTTTCAGCGCGCGGCGGCCGGGCGGTGTAGGTCTTGGCGCGGTCCTCGCGCAGGGCGCGGTCCTTGCCACCCTTCCAGTCCGGCTTGCCGCCGCTGCGATCACCGCCCCGATCGCCGTCGCGCGGGCCACCTTTGCCCCGTCCGTCCTTGCGGGGGCCGCGGTGGTCCTGACCATCGCGGCGGGGCTTGTCCCCGCCTTCGCGGCGCTGTTGCGCGGGCTGCCCGTCGGCCGGTGCAACGGAAGCGTCAGCGGGCTGCTGCTGGCCTTGGCTTGGGAATTGGCCTTGGCGCGGACGCCGCGGACCAGCATTGCGTTGCCCGTCCTGCCCCTGCGGGCGGCGGTTTGAGGTGTGGCGGGGCTTCGGCGCCCAGGTGAAGGTGTAGAAAACCTCGGTCTCGACCGGAGTCTCGCCGCTGTCGGAAACCTCCTCACCAGCGGCAGCTTCGGTCGCGGGCGCGGTCTCGCCTGCTTCGGCCGAGGCTTCGCCCTCAGCCGGCGTCGCCGCCGTCGCAGCATCCGCCTCGGCCTGACGCGCCGCCTCTGCGGCGGCGTCGGCCTCGCGGCGGGCGGCCTGCTCGGCCTCCCAGCGCACGCGCGTCTCGGCAGCGAGGACGCTTTCTTCCTCGGTCATCGGCGCGTCGGACGTGGGCTGCGCCTCGGCATCCGGCGCGGCCTCCGGCTCGGGCGCGGGGGCCGGCGCGGCGACGGACTTGCTGGCCTTCGGCCGCTCGCCCTTGGCCGCTGCATAGCCGAGGCCGCCCATCAGCCCGGCGAACTGGTCCAGCGTCATGCCAGTGATCGACAGCATCTCGGGCGCAGCTTCAAAGCCAGCACGGCTGTCCTTTTGCCGGACCATGTCGGCCAGCCGCTCGAGCATATCGATGCGGATCGCGCGATCGCCGGCCGGGTGGTAGCCAGCAAGCGTGTAGTGCTGGCGCGGAACCTCGGGCAGGTTCGGGATCGTGACCAGCCCAGGGGGCGGGCTCTCGGGGAAGGTGTCCAGATCGTTCGCCAGCCCCCACAGCACCAGCCGAAGCCGCGTCGGCGCGGGCTTTAGCAGCGCAGGCTGGAAGATGGTGAACTGGCCGAAGCGCACGCCGTGCTTGCGCAGGGCGCTGCGCGATTCCTGGTCCAGTTCCTTGACGTCACTGGCCACGCCCTCGCGCGGCAGCACGCCCATCGCCTCGACCAGACGAAAAGCGAAACCTCGCGCGAGGCCCGTCAGCGTCTCGTCATTGGCAAGCGCCGTCAGCGGCTCGAACTGGGTCGCGATGCGGCGGTCGATGAAATGCTGCAGGCGCCGGCGCAGCTTTTCGGCGACTTCGGGGCCGGCCTCCTCGTCGACGAAGGGCTCGACCTGCGGCTTCAGCGGATCGGCGCCCTTGACCAGCTTGCCGACCGCGGAATTGCCCCACATCAGGCCACCCTGCTCGGTCAGGTCCAGCTCCGTGTCGGGGGCGTTGTAAAAGCGGTCGGCCCGCAGATGAAATTCTGGCCGCAGCGCCTCGTAGGACGCGCGGGTCAGCATCTTGGCCTCGTCGCCCGTGGCTGCGGGGTCGGTGCGGAAGCGGAATCCTTCCAGCCGGCCGGCGAATTCGCCCTCGACCGTAACCTCGCCCTTGTCGTTTACCTCAGCCACCAGGCTCTCCTTCTGCTTCAACCGGCGCAGCAGCACTGAGGTGCGCCGGTCCACGAATCGCTGCGTCAACGCCGCGTGAAGGGCGTCTGACAGGCGATCTTCTACCGCGCGGGTCTCTCCCCGCCAATGGGCTTCGTCCTGCACCCAGCCGGTGCGCTGGGCGACATAGGTCCAGGTGCGGATATAGGCGAGGCGCTTGGACAGCGCGTCGATATCACCGCCGGTCTTGTCGATCCGCGCTACCTGGCGCGCCAGCCAGTCGCCCGGCACACCGCCATCCTGCAGGAAACCGAACAGCCTTGTCAGCAAAGTTGTGTGCTCGGCCGGCGAGATGCCGCGAAAATCGGGCACGCGGCAGACATCCCAGAGCAGCCGCACATCCTTGGGCCCGGTCACCCGGTCGCGCATCTCGGGCATGTCGCGCAGCGCCTTGAGCGCGCCGAGATCGTCCGCCTCGCGCCCGCGCTGCAACCAGGGCGAGGGCGCCGGCACCTCCAGGCTTTCGACCAGCCGGTCCAGCGTGCCGAACTCGGGCCGCGGGTTGCGCCACATCAGGCGGCTGATAGGGGCAAAGCGGTGGTTCTCGATCGCGTCGATCAGCCCCTCCTCCAGCGGCTCGGCCTCGCCGGTGACGCCGAAGGTGCCTGGCTCCGTGTGGCGCCCGGCGCGACCTGCGATCTGGCCCAACTCGTGCGGGAACAGCGGACGCATGCGCCGGCCGTCGAACTTGTGCGTGCTGGAGAAGGCGACGTGGTGGATGTCGAGGTTCAGGCCCATGCCGATGGCGTCGGTCGCGACCAGATAGTCGACCTCGCCCGCCTGGTACATCGCCACCTGGGCATTGCGGGTGCGGGGTGACAGCGCGCCCATGACCACGGCGCAGCCGCCCTTCTGGCGGCGGATCAACTCGGCCATGGCATAGACGTCATCGACAGAAAACCCGACGATCGCGCTGCGGGCCGGCATCCGGCTGAGCTTTTTCGACCCCGCCCAGCTGAGCGTGCTGAACCGCTCGCGGCGCATGAAGGTGACGTCGGGGATCAGCGCGGCAATCGCCGGGCGCATGGTGCTGCTGCCGAGCAGCAACGTCTCATGCGCGCCGCGGGCGTGCAGCAGGCGGTCGGTAAAGACATGGCCGCGCTCGGGGTCGGCGGCCAGCTGGATCTCGTCGATGGCGACGAAATCGGCGGCGATGTCTGGCATCGCCTCGGTGGTCGCTACCCAGTACTGGGCGCGCTCGCCGACGATCCGCTCCTCGCCGGTGATCAGGGCCACGACCGAGGGGCCCCGGGCACGCACGATCCGGTCATAGACCTCTCGCGCCAGCAGCCGCAGCGGCAGGCCGATGACGCCGCTGCGATGCGCCAGCATCCGCTCGATCGCGTAATGCGTCTTGCCGGTATTGGTCGGCCCCAGAACGGCCGTCACGCGCGCCATGGCTGGCCTTTCAAAGTGCGATCCCGTCCATCGCCTGCTGCAGGCGCGCAACCGCGTCAATGGCCTCGGGTTGATGCGGGTTGATCTTGAGGCTGGCCTGAAAGGC
This sequence comes from Paracoccus suum, assembly GCF_003324675.1. Taxonomy (NCBI): domain Bacteria; kingdom Pseudomonadati; phylum Pseudomonadota; class Alphaproteobacteria; order Rhodobacterales; family Paracoccaceae; genus Paracoccus; species Paracoccus suum. The sequence continues at coordinate 1,814,616 of NZ_CP030918.1, read as the reverse complement.
CGCCAGCGCTCGGGGCAGATCGCCCATGTCCTCGAGCATGGCGCCCAGCTGGGTCAGCGCCGTGAACTGCCGCGGCTCCAACGTCAGGGCCTGGGCGAGGTCCGCGGCGGCGGGACCGAAATCGCCATGCGCAGCGTAGGCGGCGGCGCGATCGACATAGCCGGTGGCAAAATCGGGGGCGTGATCGACCAGCGCGGTCAGATGGCCGATGGCGGTGACGGCGTCCCCCTCGTCCAGCGCCGCGACCCCGCGCCGGTGCAACAGGTCCATAGCGGCCGAGCCGGACTGCGACCAGATGCGCAGGATATCGCTTTGCGCGCGGCGCCAGCTGTCGTCGCCCTCGGCTGAGGGCATCGCAAGCTCGGCAAACAGGCGATCCAGATCGGCGGCAGAGGTCGGAGCGGCTTGGGTCGCGGGGGCGGTTTCCGCCCGCGGGGGCGCGGATTGCGCAGCAACCAGCGGCGTAAACCCTATGGTAAGGATTGCCATGCTAAATGCCGCGACGGCAGGGTGGATAAGGGCCGCCCATAAGGTCATATTCCTGTTCTAGCGCCTGCATGGGCCATGCGCCAGCGGGCAAGACAGCCACAAGCGGAGGGTTTGATGAGCGATGTGATCACCGGTGCGGTCGAGGCACTGAATTCCAAGATGTCGGGCTTTGACGGGCTGGCAAAGTTCGTGATCGAGGGTGAAGGCGCGATCATGCTCGACTCCAGCGGCGCGCGCGCCGGGGACGAGCCCGCCGACGTGACCATGACCGCCAACCGCGAGACGTTCGAGGGTATCCTCGACGGCTCCGTCAATCCGACCAGCGCCTTCATGACCGGCAAGCTGACGGTCGACGGTGACATGGGCGCGGCCATGCGCCTGGGCAGCGCGCTCAGCTGAACTGCAATGCGCGCGGGCGGACAGTCCGGCTTTGCTGAGGGCGGCGGCGGACCCGTCGCCCGCGAGACCGTGCCTTTGGCCGGCGCGCCCTACCGCCTGTTACCCGGCACATCCTGGCCTGCGGCGACAGCGTGGTGGGCCGAAGCATCGGACGGCATCCGCCTGCGCCTCGCGCGATGGTCGCCCGAGGAAGCCCGCCCGGACGTGGCGGCAGCATGGCTGGCGGGCCTGGCCACAGCTGGCCCAGCGTCCGCCGATGCGCTGCCGCCCTGCAATGCGGGTTGCGGCAGCGTCCTGCTATTTCCCGGCCGAACGGAATACGCCGAGAAATATGCCCCCATCGCCGGGGTTCTTACCGCCGCCGGATTGACCGTTCTGGCAATCGACTGGCGCGGTCAGGGGGCATCGGACCGCCTGATCGAGGATCACGCCATCGGGCACGTCGGCGATTTTGCCGAATACCAACGCGATGTCGCGGCCATGTGCGCCGCGGCCGAGGCGCTGGACCTGCCCCGCCCCTGGCACCTGCTGGCACATTCGATGGGCGGCTGCATCGGGCTCCGCGCGCTGACCGACGGTCTGCCGGTGGTCTCGGCGGCATTCTCGGCGCCGATGTGGGGCATCCGTTTCGGGCCCCTGCCCGATCCGCTCGGCGCGGGAATGGCCGTTGGCCTTGCCCGCGCGGCCGGACGCGCGGGGCGCGGACCGCGCGCGGTGCCCGGCGTCGGCTCGGTGCTGGAGATGGCCTTTTCGCGCAACCCGCTGACCAGCGATCTGGACGAATATATCCGCCTGATGCGAGAGGCCGCGGCCTGGCCGGACCTGGTTCTGGGCGCGGCCAGCTATGACTGGGTGCGGGCGGCCCTCGCCGAATGCCGCGCCCTGGCGCGAATGCCGGCGCCGCATGTGCCCGCGCTGATTACCCTCTCGGGCGCGGAAATGGTGGTCTCCGCCCCTGCCATTCGCGCGGGCGCGACCCGTTGGCCGGAATCGCGGCTAATGACGCTGCCCGGCGCGCGGCACGAGGCGCTGCTGGAGGTGCCGGCGACGCGCGCCGCCACCTTCGACGCGATCCTGCGCCATTTCGCCGATCACTGCAGCGAATCGTAAAGGGCGGTCTCGGCCGACAGCGCGCCGCGCAACCGCGCCTCGATAGCCTCGGGCAAGGTAGTGTCCGTCGCCAGTGGCACGTTGACCCGCGGCAGACTGATGACGCAATCTAGCCGGTCCTCGAGGAAATGCTTGAAGCTGACCTCGATGTCCTCATACCGGAAGATGTGGTCAACCCGCGGCCCGCGCTCGGTTCCGCCGACAAGAAAGGCCGACTGCCGACCGACGCGCGCATAGTCCGGCGGTGCATCGCCGGTGCAGCTTTCGGCGAAGGCGGCAAAGTCGATGTCGTCCATCTGGTGGACCGGCTCCTCGCGATCGTCCTGCAGGCGGAAGCGGTACCAGCTGCGCAGCCAGTCGACCGGCTCGCGCATCAGGGCTACCGTCGTGAAACGCCGGCCGGGGACCGCGGCCTCCAGCCAGGGACGGATATGCCGCTCGAACTCGGTGACCGAAGTGTGTTTCAGCGTGGCTGGGCGTTGCACGGCGACACTGGCGAGCGGTTCCAGCGCGGATTCGACCGCGCTGCTGCCGGCTTTCGGCGTTGCCAGGAAAACCAGCCGGCGTTCGAAAAAGATCAGCATTGCGAATTCCAGCTTCCACGATCAGCCGAATTTTGGCCGAAGGGCGCGAATAACCTCCGCTGCCGGGTCTGTAAACTGCGCTGACCCGATCCGGATAAACCTTTGGTTAACCTCTCGCGGCCATATTCGGCCCCGGGTTGGTTAATTGCGGCCTTGTCAAACCCACGCATGGTCGCATAGGAACAGGAACAATGCGCGAACATCAGCGAAGGTTGCCCATCGCGCGTAATCCGTGACAGGAAGGCAGCACCGACATGGCAAGCGTGAACATCATCGACATGAGCGACAAGCGCGACGACAAGAAGGCCGGCGAGCGGCAAAAAGCGCTGGACAGCGCCCTGGCACAGATCGAACGGCAGTTCGGTAAGGGCTCGATCATGAAACTGGGCAAGGACAGCCCGGTAATGGAGATCGAGGCAACCTCGACGGGCTCGCTGGGCCTCGATGTCGCGCTGGGCATCGGCGGCCTGCCCAAGGGCCGCATCATCGAGATTTTCGGCCCGGAAAGCAGTGGCAAGACCACGCTGACGCTGCATGTGGTGGCCGAAGAGCAGAAAAAGGGCGGCGTCTGCGCGTTCGTCGACGCCGAGCACGCGCTCGATCCGCAATATGCCAAGAAGCTGGGCGTGAACCTGGACGAGCTGCTGATCAGCCAGCCCGACACCGGCGAGCAGGCGCTCGAGATCGTGGACACGCTGGTCCGCTCGGGCGCGGTCAGCCTGGTGGTGGTCGACTCGGTCGCAGCCCTGACCCCCAAGTCCGAGATCGAGGGCGACATGGGTGACATGCAGATGGGCAGCCAGGCCCGCCTGATGAGCCAGGCCATGCGCAAGCTGACCGCCAGCATCGGCCGCAGCAACTGCATGGTGATCTTCATCAACCAGATCCGCATGAAGATCGGGGTGATGTTCGGCAGCCCGGAGACGACGACTGGCGGCAACGCGCTGAAGTTCTACGCCAGCGTGCGCCTCGACATCCGCCGCATCGGCTCGGTCAAGGACCGCGACGAGGTCGTCGGAAACCAGACGCGGGTGAAGGTGGTCAAGAACAAGGTCGCCCCGCCCTTCCGCCAGGTCGAGTTCGACATCATGTATGGCGAGGGCATCAGCAAGGTCGGTGAGTTGATCGACCTCGGCGTCAAGGCAGGCGTGGTCGAAAAATCCGGCGCCTGGTATTCCTACGGCGACGAGCGCATCGGCCAGGGCCGCGAGAACGCCAAGCAGTACCTGCGGGACAATCCCGACATGGCCTATGCCATCGAGGACAAGATCCGCGCCAGCCACGGCCTCGACTTTGGCATCAGCGAGGATAGCGCTGCGGTCACCGAGGACGAGTGACCCCGCCTCGCCGGCGACATGCATCGCGCCGGGACCCGCGGGTCCCGGCGCTTTGCATTTGGCGGGCCGAACGCCAGCCCTGGCGGCTTTCCTTCCGGACGCGCAGCCGCTAACCCTCGGGCCGTCATCCCAGAGGGTCCGCCATGTCCGAAAATCGCCCCAACAGCCTGCGCACCGGTCCTGATGAAGGTGGCCGCTTCGGCATTTTCGGCGGCCGCTTCGTGTCCGAGACGCTGATGCCGCTGATCCTGCAGCTGGAGGCGGAATATGCCCGCGCCCAGAGCGACCCGGCCTTCAAGGCCGAGATGGATGATCTGTGGACCCATTATGTCGGCCGGCCGTCGCCCCTCTATTTCGCCCCGCGCCTAACCGAGCGGCTGGGCGGGGCCAAGATCTACCTCAAGCGGGACGAGCTGAACCACACCGGCAGCCACAAGATCAACAACGTGCTGGGCCAGATTCTGCTGGCGCGACGCATGGGCAAGACCCGCATCATCGCCGAGACCGGGGCCGGCCAGCACGGCGTCGCGACCGCGACCATGTGCGCCCGCTTTGGACTGAAATGCGTGATCTACATGGGCAAGACCGATGTCGAGCGGCAGGCGCCGAACGTCTTTCGCATGCGCCTGCTGGGGGCCGACGTCGTCCCCGTTACCTCGGGCCGCGGCACGCTGAAGGATGCGATGAACGACGCGCTGCGCGACTGGGTGACCAACGTGCGCGACACGTTCTATTGCATCGGCACGGTGGCCGGCCCGCACCCCTACCCTGCCATGGTCCGCGATTTCCAGTCGATCATTGGCAAGGAGACCAAGGCCCAGATGCTGGAGCGTGAGGGTCGCCTGCCTGACACCCTCATCGCCGCGATCGGCGGCGGCAGCAACGCCATGGGGCTGTTCCACCCGTTCCTCGACGACGCCTCGGTGCGCATCATCGGGGTCGAGGCCGGCGGGCATGGCGTTGACGACCGGATGGAGCATTGCGCCAGCCTGACCGGCGGCCGCCCGGGGGTTCTGCACGGCAACCGCACCTTCCTTTTGCAGGACGACGACGGCCAGATCCTCGAGGGGCACTCGATCAGCGCCGGCCTCGACTACCCCGGCATCGGTCCCGAGCATGCCTGGCTGCATGAGATCGGCCGCGCGGAATATGTCAGCATTACCGACCGCGAGGCCCTGGCCGCATTCCAGCTGTGCTGCGAGACCGAAGGCATCATCCCCGCGCTCGAGCCGTGTCACGCCTTGGCGCATGTCGCCAAAATCGCGCCCGACCTGCCGGCTGACCATCTGCTGGTGATGAACATGTGCGGTCGGGGGGACAAGGACATCTTCACGGTGGCGCGCCACCTTGGCGTTGAGATCGACGCCTGACGCGAAACTCACGGCGGCGTGCTTGCGCCGCCGGGAACCCCACCGCGGGTCGGCCGTTTAGCATCACATGCAAGGATGCAAACGGGAGTTTATCCAGTGAAACTGTTCCAGATCACCGCCGTTACCCTCGCCGCCGCGCTGCCGATGATGGCTGCGGCTCAGACTACCCCGACTGCCGGATCGACCGGGATGGGCGAATCGGGCGCCGCGACTGCGGAAAGCTCGACTGCTGCCACGACGACGACCACCCCGGCGCCGGCGACCACCACCGCTGCCCCCGCGGCGACCACGGCTGCGCCCGCCGCGACGACCGAGACCGTTGTCATGCCGGTCTATGTCGAGACCCTGACCGACATGGATGACGACGCCAAGGTGACGGCGCGCCTGACCGAAGCGGGCTACACCGACATCAAGATCACCCGCGAAGACAACAAGTTGCAGGTCGAGGCCAACAAGGACGGCACGCCGCAGAATCTGGTCTACGACATGACCACCGGCACGCTGACCACCGTTGACGGCGCGGGCTACACTGTCGGGGCTGGCGTCACCGACCAGACCGGCGATCAGGAACCGACCGCCGTCAAGCACTGAACTGTCGACCGGCATGTTGTCTGATGCTGCAAGCCGTCCCTTCGGGGGCGGTTTTTGCATGCCGGTATACCGTCGCACACCGGCTTTCCTTTCGACCCGCCACCGCGTAGAAACCTGGCAATCATTTCAGGTTTAGCGGAGGGGCGGCGCCCATGTCGAAGATCAAGGTGGACAACCCGGTTGTCGAACTGGACGGCGACGAGATGACCCGGATCATCTGGCATTTCATCAAGGACAAGCTGATCCTCCCCTATCTCGACATCGACCTGAAGTACCACGATCTTGGCATCGAAGAGCGTGACAGGACCAGCGATCAGGTCACCATCGACGCCGCCTACGCGATCAAGGAATACGGTGTCGGCGTCAAATGCGCGACCATCACCCCCGACGAGGCCCGGGTCGAGGAATTCGGGCTGAAGAAGATGTGGAAATCCCCGAACGGGACGATCCGCAACATCCTCGGCGGTGTCATTTTCCGCGAGCCGATCATCTGCCGGAACGTCCCCCGCCTGGTGCCGCACTGGTCCAAGCCGATCGTCGTTGGCCGGCATGCCTATGGCGATCAGTACAAGGCCACCGATTTCCGCTTTCCGGGCAAGGGCACGCTGACGATCAAGTTCGTTGGCGAGGATGGTGAGACGATCGAGCACGAGGTGTTCCAGTCGCCCGGCGCCGGCGTCGCCATGGGAATGTATAACCTCGACGAATCGATCCGCGATTTCGCCTACGCCAGCCTGAATTACGGCCTGCAGCGCAATTACCCGGTTTACCTGTCGACCAAGAACACGATCCTGAAAGCCTATGACGGCCGCTTCAAGGATATCTTCCAGGAAGTCTATGACAGTGAATTCGTCGACCGCTTCAAAGCCGCCGGCATCACTTACGAGCACCGACTGATCGACGACATGGTCGCCAGCGCGCTGAAATGGTCGGGCGGCTATGTCTGGGCCTGCAAGAACTATGACGGCGACGTCGAATCCGACATCGTCGCGCAGGGCTTCGGCAGCCTCGGGCTGATGACGTCGGTGTTGATGACGCCCGATGGCAAGACCGTCGAGGCCGAGGCAGCCCATGGCACGGTGACGCGTCACTACCGCGAGCACCAGAAGGGCAAGGAAACCTCGACCAACTCGATCGCGTCCATCTATGCTTGGTCGGGCGGCCTCAAGCACCGTGCCAAGCTGGACGGCAACGACGCGCTGATGCGCTTTGCCGAGACGCTCGAGCGGGTGACCGTGCGCACCGTCGAGGACGGCTTCATGACCAAGGACCTCGCCCTGCTGGTCGGTCCCGAGCAGCCGTGGCTGACCACCATGGGCTATCTCGAGAAGGTCGACGAATACCTCGGCAAGGCCCTCGAGGGCTGAGTTGACGAACCGCCCGTATCGAAGGGCAGTTTGTCACAAAGAAAGCGGGCCGGGCCGTTGTGTCCCGGCCCGTTTTCGTCCTAGGGAACGGCAAACCCCTGCCCGCGTGAGGCCGCCCCATGAAAGCTGCTGTCGTCACCTTCCCCGGCTCGAACTGCGACCGTGACCTGGCCGTCGCCCTCGGCAATGCCGGGGCCGAGGTGGTTCGCGTCTGGCACAAGGATACCGCCCTGCCCGCCGGCACCGATCTGGTGGCAGTGCCGGGCGGTTTCTCGTTCGGCGATTACCTGCGCTGCGGGGCGATTGCCGCACGCTCGCCCATCGCCGGGGCGATCCGCGATCATGCCGATCGTGGCGGCCACGTGCTGGGCATCTGCAACGGTTTTCAGGTCCTGACAGAGCTCGGGCTGCTGCCCGGCGCGCTGATCCGCAACAGCGGCCTCGCCTATGTCTGCCGCGATGTCGGGCTGTCGGTCGCCAGCCGCGACAGCGATTACACCGCTGGTTATGAGACGGATGAGGCTATTGCCCTGCCGGTCGCGCATCACGACGGCAATTACCGCATCGACGCGGACGGCCTCGCACAGTTGGAGGACGAGGGCCGGATCGCCTTCCGCTATCTCGATCCCGTCAATGGCGCCGAGGCGGGCATCGCCGGTGTCCTTTCAGCTAACCGCCGGGTGCTGGGAATGATGCCGCATCCGGAACGGGCGGCCGATCCGGCGCTTGGCCGGGCGGACGGGCAGCGTTTCTTTTCGGCGCTGGTCGCCGCCTGACCCTCAGGTCAGCGCCGCCAGCACCAACCGCCACTGCTCGCGCGGCAGCAGGACCAACATCGGCCCCTCGATCGCCAGGCTGACCGGCCCCAAGGCGATGTTCGAGGTGCCGACTGTGCCATGCGGAGCGAATTCGATGCCGTCGATGGGCCAGCGCAGGCCGGTGCTGATGCCTCGCGCCGGGCCCATCGGCCACAGCGAGACCCGCGTATCCGCCGCCAGCGGCAGGTCGAGGCGCGGCGGGGCGAGGAAGGTCACGTCCTCGGCCCCCAGCATCAGAATAGCACGGCCCCGGTTCTGGGTCATGACGGTCAGCGCCGCCAGGGTATGGTCCAGTCGCCGCCCCTCGAACCCCAGCGCCAGCACGAAGCCGGCGTCGATCCGGCTTAGGCATTTGGCGAAATCGGTGCTGTCCTGTTCAGCGACGCGGTGCAGCCGCTCCCGCGGGATGCGCGCCTGCGCCTCAGGTGAGATGCTGTCGAAATCGCCGATCACGGCGTCGGGGACATGGCCGGCGGCCAGCGCCGCATCGGCGCCGCTGTCGGCAGCGACCAGCAACGGCGCGGTGGAGAGTGCCTCGGCCAGATCGCCGTGCCCCAACTCACCGCCGCCGACCAGGGTCACGCCGCCGGCGGTCCGCAGCACGGGGATCACGACGGCGCCTTGCCGACGCCCAGGAATACTCGCCGGAAGGGCGCGACCCACAGCAGCCCGAGGCAGACATAGATCACCAGTTCGGCCAGCACCGGAGGGCGACCGAACCGGTCGGACAGCCAGCCCATGCCGACAAGCACCAGGATGATGTAGGCCGGCATCCAGACCAGCAGGACGAACAGCGCCCAGCGCCGCTGCGTGCGGGGGGTCATGGACGCACCTGCGACTCGTCATCCAAGTGCGCGGCCCGTCGCCAGCCGAGGCTCACAGGACCGAAGTCGCGGCCCACGACCCTGCGGACGCCAAGACCTGAACGCGCTTCCAAGGTCACTCTCCACATCGCCTCAGTCCGCGAACGGATCGGTGACCAGGATGGTGTCGTCCCGTTCCGGGCTGGTCGACAGCAGGGCCACCGGACACTGGATCAGTTCTTCGATGCGGCGGACATATTTGATCGCCGCGGCCGGCAGCTGGGCCCAACTGCGCGCGCCTTCGGTCGATTCGCTCCAGCCCTCGATCTCCTCATAGATCGGGACAGCGCGATCCTGCAGCGCGGCAGCGGTCGGCAGATGGTCGTAGCGCACCCCGTCGACATCATAGGCGACGCAGATTTTGAGCGTGTCAAACCCGTCCAGCACGTCCAGCTTGGTCAGCGCGATGCCGTTGACGCCGCTGATGGCGCAGGTCTGGCGCACCAGAACCGCGTCGAACCAGCCACAACGGCGCTTGCGGCCGGTGACCGTGCCGAACTCGTGCCCGCGCTCGCCTAGGCGCTGGCCGGTCTCGTCTTCAAGCTCGGTCGGGAAGGGGCCGCTGCCGACGCGGGTGGTGTAGGCCTTGACGATCCCGAGGACGAACCCGATCGCGCTCGGCCCGAGGCCCGTGCCAGTCGCGGCCATGCCGGACATGGTGGTCGACGAGGTGACATAGGGATAGGTGCCGAAGTCGATGTCGAGCAGGCTGCCCTGGGCACCCTCGAACAGGATGCGTTTGCCAGCGCGGCGTGCCTCGCCCAACACCTTCCAGACTGGCTGGGCGTAGGGCAGCAGCTTGGGCGCGATCTCCAGCAGCTTGGCGCGCAGCGCGGCGCGGTCGATTGGCTCGGCGCCGAGGCCGATCCGCAGCGCGTCATGATGGGCGAGCAGGCGGTCGAGCCGCTGGTCCAGCGTCTCCTCATCGCCGAGGTCCGCGACCCGGATCGCGCGGCGGCCCACCTTGTCCTCGTAGGCGGGGCCGATGCCCCGGCCGGTGGTGCCGATCTTCGCGGTCCCGGCGGCGGCCTCGCGCAGTTGGTCGAGGTCCTGGTGCAGCGGCAGGATCAGGGGCGCATTCTCGGCGATCATCAGGTTGCCGGTGTCGATGGAAACGCCTTGCCCCGCCAGCTTGTCGATTTCCGCGAACAGCGCCCAGGGGTCGAGGACGACGCCGTTGCCGATCACCGCAAGCTTGTCCGGGCGCACAATGCCCGACGGCAGCAGCGAGAGCTTGAACACCGTCTCGCCCACGACCAGCGTGTGACCGGCGTTATGGCCACCCTGAAAGCGGGCAATGATATCAGCCCGTTCGGACAGCCAGTCGACGATCTTGCCCTTGCCCTCGTCGCCCCACTGAGCGCCGACCACCACCACATTCGCCATTCGCCAGCTCCCTCGCAGGTCCGCGTGGCGTATAGCCGGGGGGAGGCCCGGGGGAAAGCCGCGGTTTTCGGTGCGAAATGCCGCAGGCCCGCGGACGCCGGGTCAAGCGGCCTTGGCGGCGGCCAGCGATGGGCGGAACGGGCGGATCGAAACTGCCTCGCCCTCGAAGGTGCAAAAGCTGCCGGCCGGAACCTCGGTCCAGTCGTCCTGCTCGCCATCGAACGGCTCTGACACGACGGCGCGGCCCGCGCGCGAGGACGACCAGCGGTGAAACAGCGTCGGCGCCTGCTCGTCGCTGGCATAGCGCGCAGCATAAAGGCGCCGGCCGTCCGAAAAGGCACAGGTCAGGCGTACATAGGGTCCTTCGCCACGGCTGCGGGCCAGTGCCTCAAGCCGCGCGGTTGCCCGCTCCAGCGCGGCGCAGGCATCATCCTCGAGCCCCTCGCCCAAGGCGATCAGAAACAGTGCCTCGCTGTCGGTCGCGCCCTTGCGCTGGCCGTAAAGGGAATCGGGGATCATTGCCTCGGCTTCGCGACGATAGCGGTCATAGCCGCCGAACTGCCCGTTGTGCATGAAGCACCAGTTGCCGACGGCGAAGGGATGGCAGTTGTTGCGACTGGTCGCCGTCCCGGTCGAGGCGCGGACATGGGCCATGAACAGCGCACTGCGGACGGTGGCTGTCAGGCTGCGAAGGTTCGGATCCGACCAAGCGGGCATCACGTCGCGGTAAAGGCCGGGGATTGCGCGGTCGCCATACCAGGCAACGCCGAAACCGTCTGCGTTGACCGCGGTGTGACAGCGCAGCGCCGACAGGCTTTGCCGGATCAGCGAATGGCCCGGCGTTGCCACGATTTCTTCCAGGTAGATCGGCGCCCCCGTGTAGGCTGCCCAGCGACACATGCCTCTGCCCCATCCGTCTTTTTTACAACAATGACACGGAAGGACAAAGAAAGCACCAATTCAAGTGCCTGGACCGTTCTCTTCGACGATCACAAGCTCGCGTTCAGCGGCCCCCCGGGCATGTTTGAGGGCGGTTTGATAGGCGTCCGATCGATAGCAGGCCTCGGCGGCCGCCAGCGAGGGGAAACGCGCGACGACATTGCGCGGCCGGTCCGGTCCTTCCAGCTGCACATACCGGCCGGACCGGGCGAGGAAAACGCCGCCATGGGCCGCAATGGCCGGGCCTGCCGCTGCGGCATAGCGGCCGTAGGCGTCGGGGTCGTGCACATCGACATGGGCAATCCACAGGGCGGTCGGGTCGGACATTTTTCGCTCCGGTTCGGTGTCGATGCAGCATGGGCCGCGCACCGGGTCCGCGCAAGGGAGGCGAAACTGCCGTCGGCGTTGAGGGGCGGCGTCAGCCTCATGGACGTCTTCGCCCCGACGCTCCTCGCCGCCAACCCCGCAACACGCCCCGGCCTGCAAGGCAGAACGAAAAATGCCCGCCTCCTTGCGGAGGCGGGCATCGGGGTCGTTTCAGAAAAAGGTCAGTTGCGCGCGCGGTCGACCATCTTGCCCTTGGAGATCCAGGGCATCATCTCGCGCAGCTTGGCCCCGACCTGCTCGATCTGATGCTCGTCGTTGATCCGGCGGGTCGCCTTGAACGAGGGCTGGCCGACGGCGTTTTCCTGCATGAAGTCGCGGACGAACTTGCCCGACTGGATGTCCTTCAGGACGGCCTTCATCCGCGCCTTTGTTTCCTCGTAAGGCAGGATGCGCGGGCCGCTGACATATTCGCCATACTCGGCCGTGTTGCTGATCGAATAGTTCATGTTGGCGATGCCGCCTTCATAGATCAGATCGACGATCAGCTTCACTTCGTGCAGGCACTCGAAATAGGCCATTTCCGGCTCGTAGCCCGCCTCGACCAACGTCTCGAAGCCCATGCGGATCAGCTCGACCAGGCCGCCGCACAGGACCGCCTGCTCGCCGAACAGGTCGGTCTCGCATTCCTCACGGAAGTTGGTCTCGATGATCCCCGAGCGGCCGCCGCCGATGGCGCTGCAATAGGACAGCGCCAGGTCCATGGCCTTGCCGCTAGCGTCCTGGTCGACCGCGACGAGGCAGGGCACGCCGCCACCCTTGACGTATTCGCCGCGGACGGTGTGGCCCGGACCCTTGGGCGCCATCATGATCACGTCGACACCCTTCTTGGGCTCGATCAGGCCGAAGTGTACGTTCAGGCCATGGGCGAATGCGATCGCCGCGCCTTCGCGCAGGTTGTCATGAACGTATTTCTTGTACGTGTCCGCCTGCAGCTCGTCCGGCATGGTGAACATGATCAGGTCAGCCCACTTGGCGGCCTCGGCGATTTCCATCACCTTCAGGCCTTCAGCTTCGGCTTTGGCGGCAGACGCGGAACCGGGACGCAGCGCCACGACGACGTTCTTGGCACCGCTGTCGCGCAGGTTTAGCGCGTGGGCGTGACCCTGGCTGCCATAGCCAAGAATGGCGATGTTCTTGTCCTTGATCAGGTTAACATCGCAGTCACGGTCGTAATACACGCGCATGGCGGCCCTTCCCCTCGGTAAAATCATCAGCGTTTGCGACTACACCGGGGCTGCGCGCTTGCGCAAGGGCAGCTTGTGAGGTAGAGAGCGCCGCAAGTCTTTAGGCGACATGGCCAGAACAGGCCGCATGACAGGGGTCGGGCATCTTTGCCGCGACCCTTTGTCGTTACCGAAGGGCGTCCACAACAGACCGGCGGAGCCAACCGCAAGGCCAGCAACCCACGTCAAAGGATATTTCAGCCGCATGGCGAAGAACGCGACCATGGAGGAGTTCGAGGCCCTCCTGAACGACAGCCTCGAAATCGACACCCCGAACGAAGGTTCGGTCGTCAAGGGCAAGGTCATCGCCATCGAGGCGGGCCAGGCCATCATCGACGTCGGCTACAAGATGGAAGGCCGCGTCGATCTTAAGGAATTCGCAGCCCCCGGCGAGGAAGCCAACCTGAAGGTCGGCGACGAGGTCGAGGTTTATCTGGACCGCGTCGAGAACGCGCGCGGCGAAGCCAGCATCTCGCGCGAGAAGGCCCGCCGCGAGGAAGCCTGGGACCGCCTCGAGCAGGCCTACGCCAAGGAAGAGCGCGTCGACGGCGCCATCTTCGGGCGCGTCAAGGGTGGCTTCACCGTCGATCTGGGCGGTGCCGTGGCCTTCCTGCCCGGCTCGCAGGTTGACGTCCGTCCCGTGCGCGATGCCGGCCCGCTGATGGGTCTGAAGCAGCCGTTCCAGATCCTGAAAATGGACCGCCGCCGGGGCAACATCGTCGTCTCGCGCCGCGCCATCCTGGAAGAAAGCCGCGCCGAACAGCGCGCCGAGGTCATTGCCAACCTGCACGAAGGTCAGGTTGTCGATGGCGTGGTCAAGAACATCACCGAATACGGTGCCTTCGTTGACCTCGGCGGTGTCGACGGCCTGCTGCACGTCACCGACATGGCCTGGCGCCGGGTCAACCACCCGTCCGAGATCCTGGCGATCGGCGAGACCGTCAAGGTCCAGGTCATCAAGATCAACAAGGAAACGCACCGCATCAGCCTCGGCATGAAGCAGCTGCAGGCCGATCCGTGGGACACCGTCGCCTCGAAGTTCCCGATCGAATCGGTGCATCGCGGCCGCGTGACGAACATCACCGACTACGGCGCCTTCGTCGAGCTGGAGGCCGGGGTCGAGGGCCTCGTCCACGTCAGCGAGATGAGCTGGACCAAGAAGAACGTTCACCCCGGCAAGATCGTCTCGACCTCGCAGGAAGTCGACGTGATGGTGCTGGAGATCGACGAGCAGAAGCGTCGCGTCTCACTTGGCCTTAAGCAGACCATGCGCAACCCGTGGGAAGTCTTTGCCGAGACCCATCCGACCGGCACGCAGATCGAGGGTGAGGTCAAGAACATCACCGAGTTCGGTCTGTTCGTCGGCCTCGAGGGCGACATCGACGGCATGGTCCACCTCAGCGACATCAGCTGGGACCAGCGCGGCGAGGACGCCATCCAGAACTACCGCAAGGGCGACACCGTCCAGGCGGTCGTCCAGGAAGTCGACGTCGAGAAAGAGCGCATCAGCCTGTCGATCAAGGCGCTGGGCAACGACGCCGCCTCCGAGGCGGTCGAGGGTGTCAAGCGCGGCTCGGTCATCACCACCACGATCACCGCGATCGAGGAAGGCGGCATCGAGGTCGAATACAACGGCATGAAATCGTTCATCCGTCGTTCGGACCTCGCCCGAGACCGTCAGGACCAGCGTCCCGAGCGGTTCCAGGTCGGTGACCACGTCGATGCGCGCGTGACCAACGTCGACGCCAAGTCCCGCCGTCTGGGCCTGTCGATCAAGGCGCGCGAGATCGCCGAAGAAAAAGAGGCTGTCGAGCAGTTCGGCTCGTCCGATTCGGGCGCGTCGCTGGGCGACATCCTTGGTGCGGCCCTGAAGAACCGCAACTAAGACGCGAGCGGCGGGGCGATATGACGCGCCCCGCTTGCAAAGACCATGACGCCCGATCCGGCCAAGACCCCGGAACGGGCGTTTTTCGTAGCAGGGCTTGGAGGGACCGCCCCAACCACTTGCAACCATTCCCTTCCACTAGCGTTTTCACCTGACCCCGGCGGCACGTTCCGGGATAGCCGCGGGCCGCCCAGGCACAGGACTGGCCGACTGACGCGCGCGCAGCATAAGGAAGCCCCATGATCCGGTCCGAGCTGATCCAGAAAATCGCCGACGAGAACCCGCATCTGGTGCAGCGAGACGTCGAGAGGATCGTCAATACCGTGTTCGAAGAGGTTATCGACGCCATGGCGCGCGGGGACCGGGTCGAGCTGAGGGGGTTTGGCGCATTCTCGGTGAAACGTCGCGATGCCCGCACTGGCCGAAACCCCCGCACGGGCGAGGCGGTGACGGTTGAAGAAAAACATGTGCCGTTCTTCAAGACCGGCAAGTTGCTGCGCGACCGCTTGAACGGCGGGCAGGAATAAGCGACACCCCTGCCCGGTGTCCCGCCTGCGGAACCGGCGGGACAAACTACAAAGGGGTGGTGAGATGCGCGTGATTCGCATGATGTTCCTCGGACTGCTGGCGATCGCGCTGGTCGTCCTGGCCCTCGCCAATCGCCAGATGGTCGTCTTGCGCCCCTTCCCGGCCAACCTTGACGCCTATCTGGGCGGCAGTTGGCAGGTGACCATGCCGCTGTTCCTGGTGATCTTCCTGGCGCTGCTGCTGGGAATGGTCCTGGGTCTCATCTGGGAATGGCTGCGCGAAACACAGTTGCGCGCCGAAAGCACCCGTCGCGCCCGCGACCTGGCCGAACTGGAGGCCGAGGCCGGCGCCCGCCGTCGCCCCCGCGATGACGTCCTTGCCCTTCTCGACCGCGCCCCTGCCCCGCAAAGTGCGGCGCAAAGCAGCGTGCCCGCACTGCCGGCACGTCGCTGACGGTCCATGCCTGTCCGCCTGCAGTATCCCTTGGCCGAACCCCGCCCGACCGCGATCAAGTTCTGCGGCCTCAGCCGCCCCGCCGACGTCGCGGCTGCATTAGATGCCGGCGGGCGCTATCTCGGCTTTGTCTTTTTTCCTCGCTCCCCCCGCGCGATCACCCCGACCGTCGCTGCCGCGCTGATCGCGGATGTGCCGCCCGGCATCGCCCGTGTCGGCCTGTTCGTGGACCCGAACGACGCCACCCTTGACCTCGCCCTGGCCGAGGCTGGGCTGGACATCATCCAACTGCATGGCAGCGAGTCCCCGGCCCGCGTGGCCGAGGTGCGCGCCCGCACCGGGCTACCGGTGATGAAGGCCGTCGGCCTGGCCGTCGCGGATGATCTGGCGCAGTTGCGCCTCTATGGCACGGTCGCTGACCTGCTGCTGGTGGACGCCAAGCCGGCCCCCGGTGCCGTGCTGCCCGGCGGCAACGGCATCGCCTTTGACTGGCGCCTGCTCGGCGGTCAGCGGCTTGCCCGCCCGTGGTTCCTGGCCGGCGGCCTCAACCCGGCCAACGTAGCCGAGGCAGTGCGCCTGACCGGCGCCCCCGCGGTTGACGTCAGCAGCGGCATCGAGCGTGCGCCCGGCGACAAGGACCCCGCCCTGATTGCAGCTTTCGCCGAGGCCCTCGTTTGAGCGTGCAATTCCGCCCCGCGACCGATGCCGACCTGCCGGCCGTTGTCGACCTGCTGATGGATGACGAGCTTGGCCGCACCCGCGAGACCGGCAGCCTCGATCACTACCGCGCCGCCTTCAACGCGATGAAGGCCGAAGGCAACAACCAGCTGATCGTCGGCACCGATGCCAATGGTGCGGTGATTGCCTGCTACCAGCTGACGCTGATCTGGGGCCTGTCCCTGTCCGCCGCCTGCCGCGCGCAGATCGAGGGGGTCCGCGTCGCCGCCAATCTGCGTGGCGCGGGGATCGGGGCGGCCCTGCTGACGGACGCCGAGGATCGCGCCCGCGCGGGCGGTGCCCGCCTGATGCAGTTGACCTCGAACGCCGCGCGCACCGACGCCCGACGCTTTTACGAGCGCGCGGGCTATGCGTCGACGCATATCGGGTTCAAGAAACCGCTGGTCCCCTGACCGCTGGGCCAGTGCAGCGCGGGGACGCCCGCCGCGCGTTGCACTTTACCCGCCCGCCGCCTGCCACTATCTGCGGTGCAGCCCCTGCCACACCGGACACCCGCCATGCCCAGCCTGAACGACATCCGTTCGACCTTCCTCGATTTCTTCGTCCGCAACGGGCACCGGCAGGTGGCATCATCGCCGCTGGTGCCGCGCAACGATCCGACGCTGATGTTCGCCAACTCGGGCATGGTCCAGTTCAAGAACCTGTTCACGGGGCTTGAGACGCGGGACTATGTGCGCGCCACCACCGCGCAGAAATGCGTGCGCGCCGGTGGCAAGCACAATGACCTCGACAACGTCGGATACACCGCCCGCCACCACACGTTTTTCGAGATGCTGGGCAACTTCAGCTTCGGCGATTACTTCAAGTCGGACGCCATCCCCTTTGCCTGGGAATTGCTGACCCGCGATTTCGCCATTCCCAAGGACAAGCTGCTGGTCACGGTTTACCACACCGATGACGAGGCGGCGGACCTGTGGAAAAAGGTGGCCGGCCTGCCGGACGAGCGCATCATCCGCATCGCCAGCGACGACAACTTCTGGCGCATGGGACCGACCGGTCCGTGCGGACCCTGCACCGAGATCTTTTACGATCACGGCGACCACATCTTCGGCGGGCCGCCCGGCAGCGCCGACGAGGACGGCGACCGCTTCATCGAGATCTGGAACCTCGTCTTCATGCAGAACGAGCAGCATGCGGACGGCACCATGACGCCGCTGCCCAAGCAGTCGATCGACACCGGGATGGGGCTGGAGCGGATCGGCGCGTTGCTTCAGGGCAAGCACGACAACTACGACACCGACCTGATGCGCTCGCTGATCGAGGCCTCGGCGCATGCGACCTCCAGCGACCCGGACGGACCCGGCAAGGTCCACCACCGGGTGATCGCCGACCACCTGCGCTCGACCAGTTTCCTGATCGCCGATGGCGTGATGCCCAGCAACGAGGGCCGCGGCTATGTGCTGCGCCGGATCATGCGCCGGGCGATGCGCCACGCGCATATGCTGGGCGCGCAGGACCCGGTGATGCACAAGCTGGTCCCGGCGCTGGTCCGCCAGATGGGCACCGCCTACCCTGAGCTTGGCCGTGCCCAGGCCAGCATCGAAGAAACCCTGCGTTCGGAAGAGACGCGCTTTCGCCAGACGCTGGACCGCGGGCTGAAGCTGCTGGCGGACGAGGTTGCGCGCCTGCCCGAGGGCGGCGCGCTGCCAGGCGCGGCGGCGTTCAAGCTGTATGACACCTACGGCTTTCCGCTGGACCTGACGCAGGACGCCCTGCGCGAACAGGGCCGCTCGGTCGACACCGCTGGCTTTGACAGCGCCATGGCCGAGCAGAAGGCCAAGGCCCGCGCCGCATGGACCGGCACCGGCGAGAGCAAGGATGCCGCCATCTGGTTCGCGCTGGCGGACACCCATGGCGCGACCGAGTTCCTCGGCTATGACACCGAGGTGGCCGAGGGCGAGGTGCTGGCGCTGATCGACGGCGCCGACCAGATCGAGGCGGCAGCGCTGGGCGCCAAGGTCCAGATCGTTGTCAACCAGACGCCGTTCTACGCCGAATCCGGCGGCCAGGTGGGCGATCAGGGGCTGATCAAGACCGAGACCGGCTCTGCCCGCGTGACGGACACCCGCCGTATGCAAGGTGTCGTCGTCCATGATGCCGAGGTGACGCTGGGCGAGATCCGTCGCGGCCAGGGCGCGACGCTGTCGGTCGACCATGACCGCCGCAGCGCGATCCGCGCCAACCATTCGGCCACCCACCTGCTGAACGAGGCGCTGCGCGGCCATCTGGGCGCCCATGTCTCGCAAAAGGGCAGCCTGAACGCCGAGGATCGCCTGCGCTTTGACTTCAGCCACACCAAGGCTGTGTCCCCCGACGAGCTATCGGTGATCGAGGCCGAGGTGAACGCGCTGATTCGCCAGAACGAGGCGGTCGAGACGCGGGTGATGAGCCCGGACGACGCCCGCGCGTTGGGCGCGCAGGCCCAGTTCGGCGAGAAATATGGCGACGAGGTGCGCGTCGTTTCGATGGGCCGCGCCGCCGGCTCGGCCCGCGGAACGGATGGCGAGACCTATTCGATCGAGCTTTGCGGCGGCACGCATGTCAGTCGCACCGGCGATATCGGCGCCTTCGTCATCCTCGGCGACAGCGCATCGTCGGCCGGGGTGCGCCGCATTGAGGCGCTGACGGGCGAGACTGCGCTGGCGCATCTGCGCAGCTCCGGCCAGCGGCTGGGGGAGATCGCCGGGCTGCTGAAAACCCCGACCGTCGACGTGGTCGAGCGGGTGCGCGCGCTGGCCGACGAGCGCAAGGCGCTGGCGAATGAGGTTGCCAGCCTCAAGCGACAGTTGGCGATGGGCGGCGGCGGAGCCGAAGACGCGCCCAAGGACATCGGCGGCATCCGACTGATCGCGCGCCGGGTCGAGGGCGTCTCGGGCCGCGAACTGGCGCCGCTGGTGGACGAGTTGAAACAGCGCCTCGGGTCGGGCGCTGTGCTGATCCTGTCCGAAGCGGGCGGCAAGGCCGCCGTCGCGGCGGGCGTCACGCCCGACCTCACGGATCGCCTGTCAGCCGTCGATCTGGTCCGCACTGCGGCCGAGGCCCTGGGCGGCAAGGGCGGCGGTGGCCGTCCCGAGATGGCCCAAGGCGGCGCGCCCTCACTGGAGGCCGCGGACGCCGCTATCGGCGCGGTCGAGGCTTTGATCGCCGGTTGATCTGATCTGCAGCCTGCGAGAGGCGCCGGCTGCCAGATAGCGATTTGGCTGGCAACCGGGCGACGCGCAAAGGCTTACCAACACCTAAGCAGGCAGGAGCACGCGCGCTCCCCCGCGTCAGATTTCCACCACCTCCAGCACCCCCGGCACCGCCCGCAGCATCTGCCGGGCGGGCGGGGTCAGGGGGGCGTCGGTCGCGACCTCGATATCGACCTCGTCCTCGCCGCAGCGCAGGCGCAGCAGGACCGGGCCGCGCGCCCGGGGACCGGCGCGCACCTCGGCGGCGATGCGGGCCAGCATCGTTGCCACATCCCCCGCGACGCCCGCATCCGACACGCGCACGGCGAGGCTGCCCGCCTCGGCATCGGCCACAACCGCCTCCAGCGGCTGAACCGTGCGCGCCAGCATCTTCAACTGGTCCCCCGAGGGTTCGGTCTGGACCTGCAGCACGATGCACGATCCCGGCTCCAGGTGCGGGCGCGCGGCATCCAGCAGGTCCGAGAACATGGTCACCTCGTAAAGCCCGGTCGGATCGGACAGGTGCACAAAGGCATAGCGCGTGCCGCGCGCCGACTTCTTTTCCTGCCGGGCCGAGACCGTCCCTGCGATCAGCGCCACCTGCGGGCCATCGGCCGCCGCGGCCGTCAGTTCCGCCAGCGTGACGACATTCTTGCGCCGCAGCATCGGCAGCCAGTCGTCGACCGGGTGGCCGGAAAGATAGAAGCCCACCGCGCCATGTTCCTGCGTCAGCCGCTCGGCCGGCAACCAAGGCTCGGTCCGCACCGGGCGCGGCGGCGGCAGGTCCTCGCCCGCGCCAAAGAGGCTGGTCTGGTTCGATCCGGCCTGCGCTTGCACGGCCGCCGACCAGGCCACCAGCCCGTCGAGGCTGGCCAGCACCCGCGCCCGGTCCGGGTCGAGCAGGTCGAACGCCCCCGCGCGGGCCAGCGTCTCGAGCGGGCGCTTGCCGACCCGCTTCATGTCCACGCGGCGGGCAAAGTCGTGCAGGTCGGCAAAGGGGCGGCCGTCGCGAGCGATGACGATCAGCCCCATCGCCTCGGCCCCGACGCCCTTCAGCGCGCCAAGGCCGTAGACGATGCGCCCGGCATCGACGCTGAAATTCGCCTCGGACCGGTTGACGCAGGGCGGCACGATCTCGATCCCCATCCGGGCAACCTCGCGCCGGTAGACCGCCAGCTTGTCCGTCAGGTGAATGTCACAGTTCATCACCGCGGCCATGAACTCGACCGGGTGGTTCGCCTTCAGCCAGGCGGTCTGGTAGCTGACCACCGCATAGGCCGCGGCATGCGATTTGTTGAAGCCGTAGTTCGCGAATTTCTCCAGCAGGTCAAAGACCTCGCCTGCCTTCTTGGCATCGACGCCATTCCCGGTCGCGCCGTCGATGAACTTGGGCCGCTCCTTCGCCATCTCTTCGGCGATCTTCTTGCCCATTGCCCGGCGCAGCAGATCGGCCCCGCCCAGTGAATAGCCGCCCATGACCTGGGCGATCTGCATCACCTGTTCCTGGTAGACGATGATGCCCTGCGTCTCGGCCAGGATGTGGTCGATGCTGGGATGGATCGAGGCCAGTTCCTGCCGGCCGTTCTTGACGTCGCAATAGGCCGGGATGTTCTCCATCGGGCCGGGACGGTAGAGGGCGACGAGCGCGACGATATCCTCGATGCAGGTCGGGCGCATGCGGCGCAGCGCGTCCATCATGCCCTGCGATTCCACCTGGAACACCGCAACCGTGCGGGCCGAGGCGAACAGATCGTAGCTGGCGGCATCGTCCAGCGGGATGGCGCCGATGTCATCCTCGGCGCCCGGCGGCGGCGCATAAAGGTGGCGCCCATCGGGGGCAATGTGCAGGTGCCGGCCGCTGCGGCGGATCAGGTCCACCGCGCCCTGGATGACGGTCAGGGTCTTGAGCCCGAGGAAGTCGAACTTGACCAGCCCGGCGGCCTCGACCCACTTCATGTTGAACTGCGTCGCCGGCATGTCCGATGCCGGGTCGCGATAGAGGGGCACCAGCCGGTCCAGCGGCCGGTCCCCGATCACCACCCCGGCCGCGTGGGTCGAGGCGTTGCGATAAAGCCCCTCCAGCTTTGCGGCATAATCGAGCAGGCGGCGGACCTGCGGCTCGCGGTCGCGCTCCTCTCGCAGGCGCGGCTCGTCGGCGATGGCCTTGGTGACGCTGACCGGCTTGACGCCCTCGACGGGGATCATCTTGGACAGGCGGTCGACCTGGCCATAGGGCATCTGCAGGACGCGCCCGACATCGCGCACCGCCGCCTTGGACAGCAGCGCGCCGAAGGTGATGATCTGGCCGACCTTGTCGCGGCCATACTTGCCCTGCACATAGCGGATCACCTCCTCGCGGCGATCCATGCAGAAATCGATGTCGAAGTCGGGCATCGAGACCCGCTCGGGGTTCAGGAACCGCTCGAACAGCAGGTTGTAGCGCAAGGGATCAAGGTCGGTGATGGTAAGAGCGTAGGCCACCAGCGAGCCTGCGCCCGAGCCGCGTCCCGGCCCGACCGGGATGCCCTGCCCCTTGGCCCATTTGATGAAGTCGGCCACGATCAGGAAGTAGCCGGGAAAGCCCATCTGCTCGATGATGCCCAGCTCGAAATCGAGGCGGGCGGTGTATTCCTCGGGCGTCGCGGAGAGGGGAATGACGGCAAGACGCGCGTCGAGGCCTGCGCGGGCCTGACGGCGCAGCTCCTCGATCTCGTCATCGGCAAAGCGCGGCAGGATCGGCTTGTGCTTTTCGACCGCAAAGGCGCAGCGGCGGGCGATCTCGACCGTATTGTCGACCGCCTCGGGCAGGTCGGCGAACAGCGTCACCATCTCGGCCGCGGATTTGAAATGATGCGCCGGCGTCAGGCGGCGGCGCGGCTGGCGCTGATCGACATAGCATTTGTCGGCGATGCAGATCAGCGCGTCATGCGCCTCGTAAAGGTCGGGCGTGGGGAAATGCACGTCGTTGGTGGCGACCAGCGGCAGGCCCAGATCATAGGCCAGCGTGATCAGCCCCTCCTCGGACGCTGCCTCCAGATCGGTCAGAACGCCGCTGGCATTCGGGTGGCGCTGCAACTCGACGTAGACGCGGTCGCCGAACGCTGCGTGCAGGCGCTCCAGGTGCGCGCGCGCATCGGCCGTCCGGCCGGCGGCAACCATGCGGCCGGCGGGGCCGGTCGCGCCGCCGGTCAGGCAGATCAGCCCCTCGGCATGGGCGGCCAGTTCCGCCTCGGTCACATGCGCGGGCAGCGGGCTGCCCTCGCGCAGGAACAGGCACGAGGACAGGGCCATAAGGTTCATCCAGCCGGTCCGGTTTTGCGCCAGCAGCACCACCGCCGCCAGATGCTCGCCCACCTGCAGGACCATCTGGCAGCCGACGATCGGCTGGACCCCCTTGTCGATCGCGGTGACCGAGAATTCGAGCGCGGCGAACAGGGCGTTGCTGTCGGTCAGCGCCACGGCGGGCATGCCGGCGGCGGCGGCGAGCGCCGGCAGTTTCTTGACCGGGATCGCGCCCTCCAGCAACGAATGCTCCGAATGGCAGCGCAGGTGAATGAATCGGGGATTGTCGGGCATGGCCGCAAACATAGTGCCTCGGGGGGACGCGTCGCAATGGACGCAAAGCCGCTGGCCGGGCTAATGTCGCCGCACGGGAAGCAGGGGGCAATCCGCGTGACAGAAGCCGTGTTCCGGGCCGAGGGCCTGAGCAAGACCTATCCCGGCGTGCGGGCCAATGACGATATCGGCTTTTCGGTTCGCCCCGGCGAGATTCACGCCCTGCTGGGCGAGAACGGCGCCGGCAAATCGACGCTGGTCAAGACGATCTACGGCCTTGTGCGGCCGGATGCCGGCGCGATGTGGCTGGGTGGGGCGCCCTATGCCCCGGCCGATCCGCGTGCCGCCCGGTCCGCCGGGGTCGCGATGGTATTCCAGCACTTCTCGCTGTTCGACGCCATGACGGTCGCGGAAAATGTCGCCCTGGGGATGGAATCGCCGCCGCCGCGCGGCGCGCTGGCCGCCCGCATCGCCGAGGTCAGCGCCGCTTACGGCCTGCCGCTGAACCCGCGCCGGCGCATCGCCCACCTTTCCGCGGGCGAGCGCCAGCGGGTCGAGATCATCCGCTGCCTGCTGCAGAACCCGCGCCTGCTGATCATGGACGAGCCGACCAGCGTGCTGACCCCGCAGGAGGGCGAGATCCTGTTCGCCACCCTGCGCCAACTGGCCGCGCATGGAACTGCGATCCTCTATATCAGCCACAAGCTGGAGGAGATCCGCGCCCATTGCGACCGCGCGACGATCCTGCGCCAGGGGCGCGTTGTTGCCAGCGTCGATCCGCGCGAGGCAACGGCGGCCAAGCTGGCCTCGCTGATGGTCGGCGGCACGCTGCGCGCGGTGGACCGCAGTGGCCGCAGCCGGGGCCCGGCGGTCCTGAACGTCACCGGCCTCAGCGCGCCCGCGCCCTCGGCAGAGGGGACGACGCTTCGCGAGATCGAGCTGAGCCTGCATGCGGGCGAGGTGCTGGGCATCGGCGGCGTTGCCGGCAACGGCCAGCAGGAGTTGCTCTCGGCCCTGTCGGGCGAGATACGCAGCCCGCGCGGAACCGTCGTGCTATCGGGCCATGACCTGTCAGCCGCAGGCCCCGAGGCGCGCCGCTCCGCCGGGCTGCTCGCCGCGCCCGAAGACCGCCTCGGCCACGCGGCCGTGCCGGGGATGAGCCTTGCAGACAACACCTTGTTGACTGGCGCTACCCGCCAAAAGCTGGCGCGGAACGGAATGGTCGATCGCGCCGCCGCCACCGCCTATGCCGAGCGGGTGATCGCCAGTTTCGACGTGCGCACGCCGGGCCCACGCACGGCAGCCCGCGCGCTGTCGGGCGGCAACCTGCAGAAATTCGTCATCGGCCGCGAGGTGCTGGGCCGGCCCACGGTCCTGGTTGTGAACCAGCCGACATGGGGCGTCGATGCAGGCGCTGCCGCGTCAATCCGGCAAGCGCTGCTGGACCTCGCCCGAGGCGGCGCCGGGATCATCGTCATCAGCCAGGACCTGGACGAGCTGCTGGAGTTGTCGGATCGCTTTGCGGCGCTGAACGCCGGCCGCCTCAGCCCGGCGGTCGAGACCGAGGGCCTGACGCTGGAGCGGATCGGCCTGATGCTGGGCGGCGCGCATGGCATGGAGGTGGCGAATGTCGCCTGACGCCATGCGTTTCCCTGTTGCCCAAACCGTCGGTCCTGCTGCATGCGCGGCATCATGAGCGTTTCGACAGCAACCCGGCCCGTCATGTTCCGCCTCGAGCCGCGCGCCGTGCCTTCGGTGCTGTGGCAGGTGGCAACGCCCATCATAGCGGTGCTGGCGACGATGATCGCCGGTGGCATCCTGTTCGCGCTGATGGGGTTCGACCCGGTTGCCGCGATTCGCACGATCTTCTGGGACCCGCTGTTCGGCCCGGCATCGGGCTATTCGCGCCCCCAGCTGCTGGTCAAGGCGGGGCCGCTGATCCTTATCGCCTGCGGCCTCGCCGTCGGCTTTCGCGCGGGTATCTGGAACATCGGCGCCGAGGGGCAGTACATCATCGGCGCGATCTGCGGCGCGGCCGTCGCGCTGGCCGCCTATCCGACCGAGGCATGGTGGATATTTCCGGCGATGGTTCTGGCGGGCGCTGTCGGCGGCTGGGCCTGGGGCATGATCCCTGCCCTGCTGCGCAACTGGTTCGGTGCGTCCGAGATCCTCGTCTCGCTGATGCTGGTCTATGTGGCCAAGAAAATCGCTGCCTGGATGGCATTTGGGCCGATGAAAAACCCCGAGGGCTTCGGCTTTCCCGGCTCGCGCAACCTGCAGCAATACCCCTCAGCGTCGAACCCCGAACTGATCTCCGGCACCGGGCTGCACTGGGGCGTGATCGCGGCGCTGATCGCCGTGCTGGCAATCTGGGTGCTGATGTCGCGCAGCCTGATCGGCTTTCACATCCGCGTCGCCGGCGAGGCACCGCGCGCGGCGCGGTTTGCCGGGGTGATGCCGGGCCGGCTGGTCGCGCTGTGCCTTGGCCTGTCGGGCGCCCTCGCCGGGATGGCCGGCCTCTTCGAGGTCGCCGGACCCGCCGGCCAGATCACCGACAGCTTCGGCACTGGTTACGGCTTTACGGCCATCATCGTCGCGTTCCTCGGCCGGCTGCATCCCATTGGCATTCTGCTGGCAGGCCTCCTGCTCGCGCTCACCTATATCGG
Source organism: Paracoccus suum (assembly GCF_003324675.1). Classification (NCBI taxonomy): domain Bacteria; kingdom Pseudomonadati; phylum Pseudomonadota; class Alphaproteobacteria; order Rhodobacterales; family Paracoccaceae; genus Paracoccus; species Paracoccus suum. Next base: position 1,788,758 of record NZ_CP030918.1, on the reverse strand, counting down.
CGGCGAGCTGGCGCAGATGTCGCTGAACCTGCCGGCCGCCAGCGTGCAGGTGTTCCAGGGCATGCTGCTGTTCTTTCTGCTGGGGTTCGACCTGCTGACCCGGTTTCGCATCCGCTGGAGGCCGCACGCATGATCACCGATCCGATGGCCCTGCTGGCTCTGCTCATCGCGGCCGCGACCCCCATCCTGTTCGCTGCACTGGGCGAGATGGTGGTCGAGCGTGCGGGTGTGCTGAACCTTGGCGTCGAAGGCATGATGATCACCGGCGCGCTGGCCGGGTTTGCCGCCGCCCACGCCACCGGCAGCCCGACGGTCGGCTTTGTCGCAGCAGCCCTGGCGGGCGCGGCCCTGTCCCTGATCTTTGCGGTGCTGACGCTGGGGCTGCTGACCAACCAGGTCGCGACCGGCCTCGCGCTGACGCTGTTCGGCCTTGGCCTGACGGCGATGTTCGGCCGCCCCTACGAGGGGGTCAAGGCGCCCCCGGTGAGGTTTGACTGGGTCATCTGGGCTGGCCTCGCGATGGTGCCGCTGCTGTGGTGGTGGCTTAACCGCAGCCGATCTGGCCTCGTGCTGCGCGCGGTCGGCGAAAACCACGAGGCCGCCCATGGTCTCGGCTATCCGGTGCGCGCGCTGCGGCTGGCTGCCATCGCCTTTGGCGGCGCGATGGCTGGCGTCGGCGGGGCCTATATCTCGATCGCCCGCGTGCTGCAGTGGACCGAGGGCATGACCGCCGGCGCCGGCTGGATCGCGGTCGCCATCGTCGTCTTTGCCGGCTGGTCGCCCTGGGGCGTTCTGGCCGGGGCCTGGCTCTTCGGCGGCGTCACCGTGCTGCACCTGCGCGCCCAGGCCGCCGGGTTCGCCGTACCGACGCAACTGCTGGCCGCCTCGCCTTATCTTGCCACGATCCTCGCCCTCGTGCTGATATCGGCCCGCGCAAAGTTTTCCCGCAGCGGCGCCGGATCGGCCCCCGGATCGCTGGGCCAGACCTTTCACGCCACCCGCTGACACCAACAAGCATCACGACAGGGAGCCCTTTGATGGATCGCAGAACCCTCCTCGCCTCGGCCGCCGGCCTCGCCACCCTTGCCGCCCTGCCCGTCCGGGCACAGGCCATCGAGCCGCTGAAGGTCGGCTTCATCTATGTCGGTCCGGTCGGAGATGGCGGCTGGAGTTACCAGCACGACCTCGCCCGGCAGGCTATCGAAAAGACCTATGGCGACAAGATCAAGACCACCTACATCGAAAGCGTCCCCGAGGGCGCCGATGCCGAGCGCGCGCTGACCCAGCTGGCGCTGGCCGGCAACAAGCTGATCTTCGCGACCAGCTTCGGCTTCATGGACGCGGTCATCAACGTCGCCAAGAAATTCCCCGACGTGAAGTTCGAGCACGCGACCGGCTACAAGCGCGCCGACAACGTCTCGACCTATGACGCCCGCTTCTACGAGGGCCGCGCGGTGATCGGCACCATCGCCGGTCTGATGACCAAGTCGAACAAGATCGGCTATATCGGCAGCTTCCCGATCCCCGAGGTCGTGCAGGGCATCAACAGCGCCTTCCTCGCGGCGCGCAAGGTGAACCCGTCGGTCGAGATGAAGGTCGTCTGGGTCAGCAGCTGGTTCGACCCCGCCAAGGAGGCCGACGCCGCCGCCGCCCTGATCGCCGAGGGCGTGGACGTGTTCATGCAACACACCGATTCCACCGCCCCCCTCGCCAAGGCGCAGGAGGCCGGGGTCTACGGCTTTGGCCAGGCCAGCGACATGGCCAACTTCAAGCCCAAGCCGCGCATCAGCTCGATCATCGATAACTGGACGCCCTATTATACCCGCCGCGTCGGGGCCGTGCTGGATGGCACGTGGAAATCCGAGGGTGTCTGGCTGGGCATCGGCGACGGCGAGGTCGAGATCGGCGAGATCACCGATGCCGTTCCGGCGGACGTGAAAGCCAAGGCCGAGGCGGTCAAGGACGCCCTTGCCAAGGGCGAGCTGCACCCCTTCACCGGCCCGCTGAAAAAGCAGGACGGCAGCGACTGGCTTGCCGATGGCCAGAAGGCGACCGACGAAGAACTGTCGGGCATGAACTTCTTTGTCGAGGGAATCACCGCGCAGCTGCCGAGCTGATCGGGGATTTCGCGAGACAAGGGGCGGGCCGAAAGGTCCGCCCTTTTGCTTGGCTGAATGTCCGCGCTGATGGCGCAATCCCTTTTGGGCCGCCCCTGTCCGGCGGTGCAATCGCCGATGATGACAGCCGCGTCGCACGCGGCTAGTCCTGAGCCGGAGCACGCCAGCAAGGGAACGCAACATGCTGAAGGGAATCGATCCGCGCCTGAATGCCGAGGTGCTGTACGTGCTGCGCGCCATGGGCCATGGCGACCTTCTGGTGCTGGCCGACGCGAATTTCCCCTCCGATCAGGTGGCGCAATCGACGGTCCACGGCAGCCTGCTGCGCATGGACTGCACCCTGCCCGAGGCGGCCGATGCGGTGCTGTCGGTCCTGCCCCTGGACACGTTTGTCGATGATTTCGCAGGCCGTATGCAGGTCGTTGACCAGCCGGACGAGATCCCCCGGGTGCAGGAACAGGTGCAGGCCGTCATCGACCGCCACGAAGGCCGCCACCGCCCCATGATCGGCATCGAGCGCTTCGCCTTCTACGACGTCGCGCGCGGCGCCTATGCCGTGATTCAGACCGGCGAACGCCGTTTTTACGGTTGCATCACCCTGCGCAAGGGCGTGATCGGCCCCGACGCCTAGGACAATGCGGCTGACCGCTTTCGCTTTGCCCTGCAAACCCCTACATAGCCGCCAAACCTAGGGATCAGGAGCTTCGCGATGGCCTCGTATCAGTATGTCTACCACATGGATGGCGTCTCGAAGGCCTATGCCGGCGGCAAGAAAGTCTTCGAGAACATCCACCTGAACTTCCTGCCGGGGGTCAAGATCGGCGTCGTCGGCGTGAACGGGGCGGGCAAGTCCTCGCTGCTGCGGATCATGGCCGGCACCGACAAGGATTTTTCCGGGGAGGCCTGGGCCGCCAAGGGCGCGACCGTGGGCTACTTGCCGCAGGAGCCGCAGTTGGACCCGGCACTGAACGTCCGGGGCAACGTCATGGAAGGCGTCAAGGCCAAGCAGGCCAAGCTGGACCGTTACAATGAGCTGGCGATGAACTATTCGGACGAGACCGCCGACGAGATGGCGGCCTTGCAGGACGAAATCGACGCCCAGAACCTGTGGGACCTCGATTCCCAGGTTGACGTCGCGATGGAGGCCCTGCGCTGCCCGCCCGACGATGCCGATGTCGAGAGCCTCTCGGGCGGCGAGCGCCGCCGCGTCGCGCTGTGCAAGCTGCTGCTCGAGGCGCCGGACATGCTGCTGCTGGACGAGCCGACCAACCACCTCGACGCCGAGACCATCGCCTGGCTGCAAAAGCACCTGATCGAATATCCCGGCACCATCCTGACGGTGACGCACGACCGCTATTTCCTCGACGACATCACCTCGTGGATCCTCGAGTTGGATCGCGGCCGCGGCATCCCCTACGAGGGCAACTATTCCGCCTGGCTGGAGCAGAAGGCCAAGCGCGCAGCCCAAGAGGCGCGCGAGGACAAGGCCAAGCAAAAGCAGCTTGAGCGCGAGCTTAACTGGATCCGCGCGGGCGCCAAGGCCCGTCAGGCCAAGCAGAAGGCCCGGATCAACGCCTATAACGAAATGGCCGGCAAGTCCGAGCGCGAGAAGATCAGCAACGCGCAGATCGTCATCCCCAACGGCGAGCGCCTGGGCGGCAAGGTGATCGAGATCGCCGGTCTGAAAAAGGCGATGGGCGACAAGCTGCTGATCGAGGACCTGTCGCTGACCGTCCCGCCGGGGGCAATCATCGGCGTCATCGGCCCGAACGGCGCCGGCAAGTCGACCCTGTTCCGGATGATCACCGGCGGCGAGGCCCCCGACGAAGGCACCATTACCCTCGGCGAGACGGTGCAGCTGTCCTATGTCGACCAGTCCCGCGACGCGCTGAACCCCGAGGCCACCGTATGGGAGGAAATCTCTGGCGGCGCCGAGTTGATCCAGCTCGGCGATGCGACCATCGCCAGCCGCGCCTATTGCGGCGCCTTCAACTTCAAGGGCACCGACCAGCAGAAAAAGGTCGGCCTGCTGTCGGGGGGCGAGCGCAACCGCGTCCACATGGCCAAACTGCTGAAAGAGGGCGGCAACGTCCTGCTGCTGGACGAGCCGACCAACGATCTGGACGTCGAGACCCTGCAGGCGCTGGAAGCCGCGCTGGAGGATTTCGCCGGCTGCGCCGTGATCATCAGCCACGACCGCTTCTTCCTCGACCGTCTGTGCACGCATATCCTGGCCTTTGAGGGCGATGCGCATGTCGAGTGGTTCGAGGGCAACTTCGAGGCCTACGAGGCCGACAAGGTGCGCCGCCTGGGTCCGGACTCGATCGAGCCGAAGCGGGTGAAGTACAAGAAATTCACGCGGTGATGTGACTGGTTGAGAGATCCCTGCGCCTGTTCATGACCGGCGCAGGGCGGCATAATCCCTTGATCTGACACGGCGGTCAATCTGGCGGGCTGCCGGAAAAGGGATCGAAACATGCGCCTGCCCACCCTCCTGCTCGCCCTCTGCCTCGCGCTGCCGGTGCAGGCCAAGCCCGCGCGTGGGCCGATCGTCATCAACAACGACCGCGGGGGCAACGTCCTCGCCATGCTGCAACGCCGGGCCCAATTGGAGCGCAGCGGCCGCCCGGTCGAGATCCGGGGCTATTGCCGCTCGGCCTGCACGATGCTGATCACGATGCGCAACGCCTGCCTCGCCCCAAACGCCACGGTCGGCTTTCACGCGCCGCGTATCGAGGGGACGAACTTCATTCCGCCCATCGTTGATCAGATCATGGCCGCCACCTATCGCGGCGGTATCAAGCGCAAATGGGACAGCGAGTGGCGCCAATCGCTTAACATGGTCCGCATCAGCGCCAAGCAATATGTCGCGCTGGACCCCCAGACCCGGCTTTGTCGCCGCTGACCTCCGGTGCCGGGTGGCCTCTTCGCGCACTGGTTTTTCGTGAGCGGATCGTGATTTCCTCGTCGGGTCGCGGGGGATTATGGCTTGGGCTATCCGCCGGCCGAATGTCCCGTCCTTCGCCCGAAAGCCGGCCCGAAAGGAAACGCCATGCCGACCCGCCGCCACGCTCTCGCCCTGATCGCCGCTGCGAGCGGCGCGGCTGCCTTGCCGGCGGCCGCCCAGCGGGCCAATGCCATGCCCGAGGAACTGCGCAAGGCGCTGGAGCGCGATCCCGGCGCGCCGGTCCTCGGCAATCCCGACGGCGACATCACCCTGACCGAGTTTTTCGACTACAACTGCCCCTTCTGCCGCAAGATGCTGCTGACGATGCAAAAGCTGATCGGCGCCGATCCGAAGCTGCGGGTGGTGCTGCATGAATGGCCGGTGTTTGGGGAAGGTTCGGAATTTGCCGCCCGCGCCGCGCTCGCCTCGCTACAGCAGGGCAAGTACTGGCAGATGCACAGCGGGCTGCTGAGCATGTCGGGCCGGGCCGAACAGGCCAGCGTCCTGCGCGTTGCGCGCAAGGTCGGGCTGGATATACCCCGGCTGGAAAAGGACATGCAGGGCGAGGCGGTCAGCGCGCAGATCGACCGGTCGATCGAACTTGCAGACCATATGGGGCTTGTCGGCACCCCGACCCTGATCTGCGGCGATGAGGCGGTGTTCGGCGAGAACAGCCTCGCCGACCTGCAAGCTCTTGTCGCCCGCGGCCGCAAGACGCTCGCGAGTTAAGGCCCACCCGCCGATCACGCGCGAACGGTAGGGCGGCCAAACGCCGGCCGGCCCCTACAGCCTTAGTCCCCGCCCTGCTCCCACTCCCAGGCGACGGAGAACTCGCCCAGCTTCTGCCGGATCGCTGCCTCGTCAGCGCCGGCCTTGCGGCGGACATGGGCGAGCATGCCGCGCGTCTTGTCGTCGTCCACCGCGCCAACCGAAGCGCCGAGGGGGGCGAGCGCAACATCCAGAACGCGCGCCGTCGCGAGGGCGCGCAGCTGCGGCTTGAACACTTTGCCCACCGCCGTTTTGGGCAGTTCGGGCAGGATTTCGATATGCTTGGGCACCGCCGCGCGCTCGGTGATGCGCTGGCGGCAATGGGTCAGCAGTTCGTCCGGGGTGGCAGTCATGCCGGCGACCAACTCGACATAGGCGCAAGGCAACTCTCCGGCGAAGGCGTCTGGCTGGCCGATGGCGCCGGCGACCGCCACGGCCGGATGCGACATCAGTGCCTCCTCGATGATACCCGGGTCGAGGTTGTGTCCGCCGCGGATGATCAGGTCCTTGGCCCGGCCGGTGATCCACAGATAGCCATCCGCGTCGAGCCGCCCAAGATCGCCGGTGCGCAGGAAGCGCCCCTCGGCGAACAGGTCGCGGTTGCGGTCAACCTCGGTATAGGTCGAGCCCTCAAAGACGCCGGGGTTCGACACGCAGATCTCGCCAATCTCGTCCACCGCGCATTCCTGCAGCTTGCCATCGGCGCGGCGCAGGATGCGGACCTCGGTGTAGGGAAAGGGAATACCGACCGAGCCGACCTTTTTCTTGCCGTCGATGGGATTGCAGCTGACGAGGCAGGTGCATTCCGTCAGGCCATAGCCCTCGGCAATCTCAACCCCGGTCGCTTGCTTGAAGCGGTTGTAAAGCTCGATCGGCAGGGGCGCGCTGCCCGAGATGGCGGTACGCAGGCTGCTGACGTCGGCATCGACCGGGCGCTGCATCAGCGCCGCGATGGCGGTGGGCACCGCGATCAGGAAAGTCGCCTGCCACCGCTCGACCAGCTTCCAGAAGTTGTCGAGAACGCCGTCGCCGCGATAGCCCGCCGGCGTCGGCATGACCATGTGCGCGCCCGAGCCGATGCAGGACATCAGCACCGGATAGGCGGCAAAGACGTGAAACAGGGGCAGCGGGCACAGCAGGACGTCTTCCTCGGTGAACAGCAACTCCGAGCCGAGCCAGCCGTTGTAGATCATCCCCGAATAGCGATGCTGCGCGACCTTGGGCATGCCAGTGGTCCCGCCCGTGTGGAAATAGGCGGCGATGCGATCGTGCTGCGGGTCGTCAAAGTTCAGGCGAGTATGCTTGCGCGAGGACGCCTCGGCCTCGAAGTCCATGACCTTCGCGTGGTGGCGGGTCTTGACGCGAGGCCGCATCAGACCGGCGGCAACACGCTTCAGCCCGCCGAGGTAAACGCCAAGATCGACCTGCAGGACAGTGTGCACATCGGGCGCCATGGCGACGGCGGCGGCCGCCTTTTGCGCCAGGTCCGACTTGGGGAACGGGCGCAGGGTGACCAGCACCTTGGCGTTGGTCTCGCGCAGGATGGCGCCGATCTGCTCTGGCTCCAGCAGCGGGTTGATCGGGTTGACGATGCCGGCGGTCGCGCCGGCGACCAGCACCACCGCCGCCTCAAGGCAGTTCGGCAGAAGATAGGCGACGGTGTCGGTTGGCCCGATCCCGAGACCGCGCAGCAGGTTGGCGCATTCGGTGACGCGCTGGTGATATTCGTCCCAGGTCAGGGTGCAGGCGCGTGTGCGCGGGCCGGACAGCAGCTGAAAGCTGATCGCGGGCCGGTCCGGCACGCGATCGCGGATGCGGGTCAGGTAGGCAAACAGCGTCACCGGTAGATCGCGGTCCGCATAATCGCCCTGCGCCTCGATCGCATTACGCTCGGCGAGCGTATTCATGCTGCTGGCCATGTCCCCCCCGGTTTTTGGCAATTTGTGGGCGGCAAGATGGGCTGAAAGCAGTTGGTGGGGCAAGCGAAAGGACGCCGGAGGCAAGCTGGACGCAGCGTCGGCGGGGGCGTGGCGCGGCCCCCTTGGCCCCTACTCAGCAGCCGTCTGCACTGGCCCGTCGGTGAACTGCAGCCGCGCCAGGCGGGCATAGAGGCCGCCCTCGGCCACCAGTTGCGCATGGGTGCCCTGAGCCACGATCCGCCCGCCGTCCATCACGACGATACGGTCGGCCTTTTTGACCGTTGCCAGCCGATGGGCGACAATCACCGTCGTGCGCCCGGCCGCGAGGCGGTCGACCGCGCCCGAGACCTGCCGTTCGCTCTCGGAATCGAGCGCGCTGGTCGCCTCGTCAAGAAGCAGGATCGGCGCGTCGCGCAACATGGCGCGGGCAATGGCGATGCGCTGGCGCTGGCCGCCGGACAGCATCACCCCCCGCTCGCCCAGCGGGCTGTCATAGCCCTGGGGCAGATCGGCGATGAAGTCATGGGCATAGGCCGCGCGCGCGGCGGCCTCGACCTCGGCGTCGGTGGCATCGAGGCGGCCAAAGCGGATATTCTCCCGCGCGCTGGTGGCAAAGATCGCCGGCTCTTGCGGCACCAAGGCGATGGCGCGGCGGAAATCGTCGCGTGCCATGTCGCGCAGATCGATGCCATCGATGGTGACACGGCCCTGATCGGGATCCCAGAAGCGCAGGATCATCTGCACCACGGTGGTCTTGCCCGCCCCCGAGGGGCCGACCAGGGCGACCGTCTCGCCGGCGGCAATATCGAGGCTGACATCCTCCAGCGCCTGCGCCCCCGGTCGCGAGGGATAGCTGAGGCTGACGTTCCGCAGCGCAATGCGCCCGGCGACCGGGCGCGGCAGAGCCACAGGGTTGGCGGGATCGGCGATGGTGTCACGGGTCGCCAGCAACTCGCCCAACCGCTCTGTCGCGCCCGCGGCCCGCTGCAACTCGCCCCACAACTCGGACAGTGCGCCGACGCTGCTGGCAACCATAATGGCGTAGATCACGAACTGGACGAGCCCGCCGACCGTCATGTCGCCCAGGCGGACGTCGCGTGCGCCGATCCACAGCACGCCAGCGACGCCCGCGAATATCAGGAAGATGACAAGCACGGTCATCACGGCGCGGGTGGCGATGCGGCGGCGCGCGGCGGCAAAGCTGGCCTCGGTCACTTCGGCAAAGTTGGCCCGGCTGGCGCCCTCATGGGTAAAGGCCTGCACTGTCTGCGCAGCCAGCAGGCTTTCCGACGCGGCGCCGGACGAGGACGCGATCCAGTCCTGGTTCTGCCGCGACAGCCCGCGCAGACGCCGGCCAAGGACGATGATCGGTACCAGCACGATGGGCACGATCAGCAGGACAAGGCCCGTCAGCTTGGGCGAGGTGATCATCAGCATCACCATGCCGCCCGCGAACACCAGCATGTTGCGCAGCGCCAGCGAGACAGACGAACCGATGACCGAAAGGATCAGCGTCGTGTCGGTGGTGATGCGGCTGATGATCTCGCCGGTCATCACGCGCTCGAAAAACGCGGGCGACATGCCGATCACGCGGTCGAACACGGCCTTGCGGATATCGGCCACCACCCGCTCGCCAAGGCGGGTGACAAGGTAGTAGCGAAGGCCGGTCGCGAGCGCGAGCAAGGCGATGATGCCGATCGCCGCGCCGAAATATTCGTCCAGCAGACCCGCGCCCTGCGAAAAGCCGTCGACGACGCGGCGCACCGCCAGAGGCAGGATGAGGCTGATGGCCGATGTCAGCGCCAGGGCCAGCATCGCCGCCGCGAGGAGGCCGCGGTAGGGTCGCAGGAAGGGCCACAGCGCGCCAAGGGCGCCAATGCGCCGGGTGGTGGGGCGGTCACCCACAGGGGTCGTTCTGCGGGCCATCGCGTCTCACTTTTCTTCCGGCCGGCCGGGATGTGCCCGGATCGGCGGACAGACTAAGCATGCCGCCCCGCCTCGGCAACGCGCCGCGGTGTCGCTGTGCGCAGGACGGGATGGTTGGTGCGGGCCGCGGGACTCGAACCCGCACGGGCCTCAGGCCCCAGGGATTTTAAGCGAGCCCAGATGGCCTATCCTTTGTCTATCCGGGGGTATCCGATTTCCCGATAACCGTCTGTAGGCACTAGCTTTTTTCGGCTATCAACACATCCATACCTAACCGGGCACACGCCATGGCTGGATTTCCAGGTGCTCCTATTTTGCACCTGAAATCCGGCCTCAAAGGAGGTTAGGAATGGCCAAAATCAAGCTCACCAAGACGGCTGTTGACGCCGCAACCCCGCAAGAACGCGACTACGAACTCCGCGATACGACGATACCCGGCTTTCTCGTGAAGGTCACGCCCGCTGGTCGGAAAACTTTCATGATCGCCTATGTCACGAACAGCGGTCAGCGCCGAAAGCCCGCCATTGGCCGCTACGGCGAGATCACCGTCGAACAGGCGCGTGGGGTCGCGCAGGACTGGCTCGCCGAGGTCCGGCGTGGCGGCGATCCCAGCGCCGAGCGGACGGCGACCCGTCAGGCGCCGACGGTCAAAGAACTCTTCGATCGTTTCATCACCGATTATTCTGAGGGTCGCAATAAGCCCTCGACCGTCCAGTCCAATCGGGAACGGGGCAAGCGCCACCTCATTCCGAAGCTCGGGCAATTGAAGGTGCCGGATGTTACGCGCGCCGACATTGCCGATCTCATGAAGAAGATGGCGAAGTCCCCCACCAGCGCGAACCGCGTTCTGGCGATGTGCCGGAAAATGTTCAACGTGGCCGAGGTCTGGGGATTGCGGCCTGATGGCTCCAATCCCTGCCGCCATGTCCCGAAATACCCCGAACGCGGCAAGACCCGCCTCATCACCGATGGGGAAATGCGCAAACTCTTCGAATATCTTGACCGTGCCGAGGCGGAAGGACTGGAACACCCGTTCATTGTTCTGGCCATCCGGCTTCAGTTCGAGTTTGCCGCACGCATGTCGGAGATCACCGAACTCGAATGGGCCTGGGTCGATTTCGACAACCGCCGCGTCGTCTGGCCGGACAGCAAGACGGGCGGGATGTCGAAGCCGATGAGCGCCGAGGCCCAGCGCCTTTTCGAGAACGCGCCGCTGATGGTGGATTCGCCTTATGTCTGCCCTTCGATCTTTGACCCGGAAAAGCCGATGTCGGCCTACACCTACTACCAAGGCTGGAAGCGCATTCTGGAGCGGTCGGGCCTTCCTCATGTCGGCACCCATGGCATCCGGCATCGCTCCGCCACCGATATCGCCAACTCCGGCGTGCCGGTGAAGGTCGGCATGGCGCTCACCGCCCACAAGACGGTGACGATGTTCATGCGTTACGTCCACACCGAGGACGAGCCTGTCCGGGCGGCGGCGGAAGCCGTGACACGGCGCCGGATGAACGTGATCGGCGTGGAGCACCAGCCGCCCGCGCCGCCGCCTCCCGCTATGGAGCCGCCGCCCGTCGCGCCGGTCGTGGAGTCTGCACCCGCGATCCCCGGCTCGGACGGCAAGCCGCTCGGGTTTGAGGACGGCAAATACGCCTCGCGCACGCGCGTCGGAAACTACCGGCCCTTCCGCCACCGCAGCGGTGAGAACCGGACCCTGCCGCCCGGCAGCAAGCGAGTTGAAGCGCAGGAGGCCGATCATGCGTGAGGAAGCCAAGGCCCAACGCCGCTGGCCGACACCCGACATCCTGCGCCGCGCCCAATTTGTCGACGACGCCGGCCCGATCCGCTTCGTCGATACCGAAGCCGCAGCGCGATACCTCGCGCTGTCGGCCCACACGCTCGAATGCTACCGCTCGCTCGGCGGCGGACCTGCCTACCACAAGTTCGGCAAGTGGGTCCGCTATGCCGTCGATGATCTCGACGCCTGGGCCGCGAGCTGTCGCCGATCTACGGTAGCCTCGCCGGACGGGCCACACGCCCTTTCCGTTGACCGGACATAGCCTTAAAGCTATACAAACGCAGATCTATTGTCGAAGGAATCACGGCATTGGCTGATCTGTCGTTTGGCAGCAACGTCACCATGCCAACACGTATCAAGGAAGGACAGCAAGATGGGTAGAAGCACCGACCATATCGATGCTCTCCTTCCTCACGACCAGCAGGCCGTCATAGATGCGCGTCAGCAGGATATGACACAAGAGGTCGAGGGTTTGCGCGAACTTCGTCAGATCGCAGGCAAAGCGCAGGCGGATATCGCATCCGCTTTGAATATTACGCAGCCGTCCGTCTCCAAGATCGAGAAGCAGAGTGACATGCACCTCTCGACTTTGCGCAATTATGTGGAAGCCGTCGGCGGCGAATTGGAGCTGACTGTCAAGCTACCCAAGCGGCCGGTGCTGCGGATTCATCATCTTGGCGATCTTGTACCTGTCAGAGCCGCATCGGTGCGGAAGAAGAGCGACGATCCGACGCCAAGGCGGCGCCATGGATGAGTTGCAGCGGTCCATCTACGTTGATCGTTTCCGTTTGGCGTTTCACACCAAAAAAGGCACCGCCTTTCAGGATTGGTTCGTGCTTCTCGCAGGCCATGCCCTCGGTGCTGATTTCGAGGAGGTCCGCCCCTACGGTCCCTATGGGGACCTGAAATGCGATGGCCGCCGGATCAGCTCCGGCTCGGTTTTCCAGTGCTACGCCCCCGATGCCATGAAGGAAGCCGACCTCATCGCCAAAGTCGATGAAGACTTTCACGGTGCCCGTGCCCATTGGAACGGCAACATGCTGGAGTGGGTCTTCGTCCATAACGACGGGCGCGGACTCCCGCCGAACGCGGTTCAGCATATTGACGGCCTTCGTCAGGCTCATGCGCCGCTGCTCATTACCACTTGGTCCGAGCCGGAGTTGCTGGATCTTACCATGATGCTCGATCTGGCCGCGCTTCAGGCCCTCTTCGGTCCTGCGGCTTCGATAGCGATCGTGGATCGCCTCGTCATGTCTGATCTGGTGCCGATCATCGAGGCGCTCCAGCGGCAGGAGCCCAATCCAAGCGATCCGCCACTGACGCCGCCGTCGCCGGAAAAGCTGGAAAAAAACGCACTATCCGAGGAATCGGGCCTGTTTCTGCGCATTGGTCGACGGAAGTCGGCGCTCGTTGATACATTCTTCCAGAAAATTCCCCGTCCCGATCTCGGCGAGCGCATCGCCGAGGCTTTCCGACTGCGATATGCCGAGCTGAAAGCTCTCGATCTTCCGGCCGACACGATTTTCAAGCACCTTCAGGATTATGCCGGCTTCAATGGCGAGCCGAAGCGTCAGGGAGCGGCGCTGGCAGTCCTCGCTTATTTTTTCGATAGCTGCGACATCTTCGAAGATCCGACCATCATTTCTGTGGAGGCATCATGATCCTCCCGACAAAGCATGTCCGTCCCGATCGCGCGCTCATTGGCGTTGGCGCAGAGGTTCTCGATATTCTAAAGCGACCGATGACGATGTCGCGGCTGTGGGACGAGATGCGCGGACGCCGTTCGCTTCATGCGCCCAATGCTCCCATTGACTATCAGTGGTTCATTCTCTCGCTCGACCTGCTCTTCACGATTGGTGCCGTTGACTTCGATCGCGGCCTGGTGCGGAGGGTTCAACCATGATCCGCCGTTTCGGCAGCGACCTCGCGTCTTTCAAGACACTGACCTTCAAGCCGGGTTTGAACATCCTGCTGGCCGACAAGAGCGAAGGCGCCAACGATCGCCAGTCGAGGAATGGTGCGGGCAAGACCAGTTTCATCGAGCTGGTCCATTTCTTGTTTGGCGCCGACGCGCGCAAGGATAGCATATTCCGTTCTGATGCGCTGACGGCATGGACCTTCGACGTCTCCGTCGACATTGCGCAAGAAACCATCTCGGCGGCCCGTAGCGGCGCCAAGCCGAGCCGGGTCTTTGTCAATGGCGCCGTCGAGAACTGGCCGATCCCGCCGCAGTTCGACACGCGCGCCGGCCTGTTCGAGTTATCGAATGAGAACTGGAAAGCCAACCTCGGTCAGCTTTGGTTCGACCTGCCCATTTCGGCGGGCGACGAAGCCGAGCGTTTCCAGCCGTCGTTCCGCTCGCTCTTCTCCTATTTCGTCCGTCGTCAGAACAGCGGCGGCTTTCAGCAGCCAATGCAACATTCGGGAATGCAGCAGCCGTGGGATCAGCAGGTCTCGATCTGCTATCTGCTTGGCCTCGACTGGAGTATTCCCGGCCGCTTTCAGGAACTGCGCGCGCAGGAGAAGGTCGCTCAGGAACTGCGTAAGGCAGCCCGCAGCGGCGATCTTGGCCGCTTCTTCGGCAAAGCGGCCGATCTCAGAACGAAGCTGACTGTCGCGGAGGCTCGTGCCGTGCGGCTTCGCCAGCAGCTTGAAACGTTTGAGGTAGTGCCTGAATACAAAGCTCTGGAGCGTGAGGCGAACGAAATTACGCGCGAAATTGACGGGATGAACGTCGAGAATGTGATCGACGGCGATCTCCTGCAACAGCTTCGCGCGTCGCTGGTTGATGAGGATGCGCCCGACTTGGGCGACGTTACGAAACTCTATGCGGAGGCCGGCGTCGTCCTCCCCGACATGGTGCGGCGGCGTTTCGACGAGGTGGAGCGCTTCCACCGAACTATCATCGAGAACCGGCGCGCGCACTTGACCGCCGAGATCACCTCGGCAGAGGCCCGCATCGCTGAACGCGATCAGCGCACAGCCGAGCGCGACCGTCGGCGTCGTCAGATAATGGGTGTGCTGCGCTCCGGTGGAGCACTCGAACATTATACATCGCTGCGCGAAGAAGCCGGCCGGGCCGAGGCTGAGGTCGAGGGACTTCGCCAGCGGCTCGATACCGCTGAACGGATCGAAAGCACCAAGGCTGAACTCGACATCGAACGGGCCAACCTGACCAAGGCGCTACGCGACGATATTCACGAGCGGACCGACATCATCCGCGAGGCTATCCTCATTTTCGAGTCGCTCTCGGAGTCCCTTTACGAAAAGGCTGGCAGCCTAACGATTGGCGAGACCGGAAGCGGCCCCCAATTCGAGGTCCATATCGATGGACAACGAAGCAAGGGCATTACCAATATGCAGATATTCTGCTTCGATCTCATGTTGACCGAGATTAGCCTTAAGAATGGGCGCGGTCCCGGCTTTCTGGTCCATGACAGCCATCTATTCGATGGGGTGGACGAAAGGCAGGTTGCTAAGGCGTTGCAACTCGGCGCCGAACGGGCTGAGGCTGCCGGGTTTCAGTACATTGTCACAATGAACTCTGACGCGCTGCCGCGTGAAGGGTTCAAGGCCGGGTTCAATATCCGCTCCCATGTCATGGACACGAAGCTGACCGACGCGACCGACACTGGGGGGCTATTCGGCCTGCGGTTTGAGTAGCCCGCCAATGCAATCAGCTCCCTTCACCCGTCCGACCCTGATTGCTGCCGTCGAACTGCTCGAACAGCACAGCCAGGCGCGCTTCAACCAGGTTGTGCTTCGTCTCGCGCTTGAGGATGAGATTTCGTCAGATACCGGCATCAGCGTCGCGAAAAAATGCGATCTGCTTGGACGCATTGTCGTCCAGCGCGTCGATGCAATCCTCGACACGCTCGATGGTCGCATGACGCTCGGCGAAGCCGTCGTGCGCCAAGCGGCGCTGCTGGCACAACCCGACGCGATTCATCCATTGCAGACGGCGTTTGCCCGTGGGCTTGCCCGCGATGCCTTTGTGTTGGTCTGGGACGACAATGGTCGGAACGCATCAATTCGAGCCGCGCTGCCGGGAGAAATCCAGCTTCCCGAAACCGACGATGAAGTGCATCGGCTCCTAAAATCCTTCGCTTTCATGACCCCACTCGGTCATCTCGATCAAGCGATCGAGGCGCACACCCGCGGCGATTGGGCTGCCTGCAACGGACAACTTCGCACATTCCTTGAAAGCCTGTTCGACGACATTGCCCGCAACGTCCGCCCGGAAGATGCAGCGAAAAGGCCCAGCTCCGAAAATCGCCGGGCATTGCTGGCGGAAATCGGCTTCTTGTCGACGAGCCGCAATGAATGGACCGGAGACGGGAAGAACTACGTCAATGGCCTTTTCAAGATGCTGCACACCGAAGGATCGCACCCCGGTCTTTCGGACGAGGATCACAGCACCTTCCGTCTCCACGTCGTGCTTGTTACCGCGCGAACCTTCCTCCGGCGCTTAGCCAACGGTCGGTAGGAGACCCAAATGAGTAGGTGGACGGCGGACGATCTGCGCCGATTGGATCTGAAATATGCCGAGAATGGTGTTCACATTCACCAGCGGCCGTTCCGGGCCGCGATGGAGTTGCTCGGCTCCAGTTTCGTGATGGGGGTTGGCGGCAATCCCGAGGTCAAACGCATCATGGATGCTTATGCGGCCATGATGCCGGAAGTCGAGACGAGTTGGCCCGGTGCCGGAATCGGATTGGTAGCTTCGGTCGATCAGGTGCGAAAGGCCGTTTTCCCCGTCCTGTTCGGTCAGAATTCTCTCCAGCCTTGGCAGATAACGGGCTTCGAGAATGCGGAGGAATGGTGGAATTGGTGCCGCCAAGATCGGTCGATCGCCGCTGGCGTCGCCTTTGCCGGCGCGGACATTCACGATTTCACAATGGGTCTCAACGAGGTTGAGCAACGCAATGCTGGCGCGGTGACGCTCTGGCGGATGGCGGGGTCGAATCTCGAAGACGTGGCGAACACATTGCCCACCTCGTTCAGCCACGACTCGGTAGTACAGCCAATCTGCATGGCCGCCGAGCTGTCCATAAAGGCAGCATTGGTTTGGGATGGTGTCGATCCCGACTCTTTCCGAAAAGGCAAGGACGGTCACAACTTGGCTGTGCTCGCCCAGCGTATGGCTACCGCACGGCCGCACCGCGACGATGCGCGAGTTCAAGCCGTGGTGGCGAGCCTGCCGCCCTATGTTGCGAGCCGATATAAGCCCGCAGGCTTGAAGCGGCTTTCGGTTGTCAGGTTGGCGCTCGGTGTCCAATTCATTGCGGCGTCTAGCCTGAGGCGGGTCGCAGCAGCCGATCTCGCAAGCCAGATGGAAACCGATCCCGATTGGCCGGGACCGAGACCCGCTTTCACGATCTGAAAGTCCGCTCGATAAAGTGTCTAGCGATCGGGGCGGTACTCCACGGTGGATGATCACTCGCTTGGTCGCGTGTGGTTTTGTTGATCCGGTATAGCTTTGAGGCTATGAACGTTGAAATAGCACTATCGGGCGCGTAGCGGGCGATGCATCCGGCGAGAGTCAGCAGCGGTTCTACCGGCAGCTCATCGCAAAAGCGGATCTACGGTTTTCCGAGCATGTGGAAAGCCTGAAATCCGCAAAGAAGGGACGTTGAGATGGCTCGGAGCCTGAACGAAATCATTGCCGGGCTTCCTGCTGACGAACAGGCAGCTATCGAAGCGCGCTATCAGGAACTGCGGCAGGAGGTCGAGGGTCTGCGCGAGCTGCGCCAGATCGCCGGCAAAGCGCAGGAAGACATCGCCTCGGCCCTCAACATCAAGCAGCCGTCGGTGTCCAAGATCGAAAAGCAGGCGGATATGTATCTCTCGACGCTGCGCAGCTATGTCGAGGCCGTCGGCGGCAAGCTCGAACTTACGGTGACGCTGCCATCGCATCCGGCGCTTCATCTCCATAGCCTGGGTGACATGACCATGGGCGATAGTGCTGGCGTTCGTACCGTGGCCCGTCGTCGGAAGCAGGCCGGGACCAGGTGAGCAAATTCAGGTGAAGGGGGAAAGCCTTCCCCCTGGCCGGCGCCAAGGTCGCCGGCACACCCCCTTCTGCGGGGAGACCCCGCAACGCCCCCTTGTCAGGCGATCGTCCAGCGCGATCTTCAAGGCGTAAGACGCCGAGAAGGAGAAAGCGCCCGAATGCGTTTCCTGTTTCCTCATAGCCATGCCTTTCGGAAAGGCCGCGTCACCGTCGACGATGATGGGAAGGCCGCGCCCGACTGCCTGGTCGAGTTCGGCGACGGCGTCACCGTCATCGCGGAATGGCGCGCCGAAGGCGATTCCATCCGTCTCACCGTTCCCGACTATCGCACCGCCCGCGGCACGCTCGTAACCGTGCAGAACTGGCGGCTCGCCAAGGGCCAAGATGGCCACTGGCGGTCCGAGCGCACTGCTTGATCACGCGCCGTTTCACTTGATCGCACCGCGCCGATCATGGCGCTGCCCGACCACACGATGCAGTGCCTGAACTATTAGAGTGAGAGTGCGGACCGGTTTTGCCGTGACGGGTAGAGAGCTGGAGGAGAGGCTTCCGGCGCCCGTCGCGGAGAGCCGCGATGTCCAGAAACGATCGCCGCGTTCGTGCCGGAGCCGACCGGGCGAACCTCTATGACGAAATCACCGACAAGATCATCGGGGAGCTGGAAGCTGGCCGCGTGCCGTGGGTCCAGCCTTGGGGCACGTCGGCGGCCAAGGCCCCGCTTGGCCTGCCGCGCAACGCCGCAACTTCGCGAAGCTACAGCGGCATCAATGTCCTGATCCTCTGGGGAGCCGTCATCGAGCACGGCTTTCCCGGCCAGGGCTGGCTCACCTTCCGCCAGGCACTGTCGCTCGGCGGCCATGTCCGCAAGGGCGAGCGCGGCACCACCGTCGTCTATGCCGACCGCTTCACGCCGGAGGACGAGAAGCGCCGCGCCTTCGAGGCTGGCGAGGAAGCGCAGGCGATCCCGTTCCTGAAGCGCTTCACGGTGTTCAACACGGCGCAATGCGACGACCTGCCCGAAGACATCGAGGCGACCGCGCCGCCGCCGCCGCCCGGCATGATCGAGCCCCAGGTGGAGGCGCTCATCAAAGCGACCGGCATCGATTTCCGCATTGGCGGCAACCGGGCGTTCTACGTTCCGTCGCTCGACTACGTGCAAGTCCCTCCGCCAGCCGCCTATTTCGAGCCGATCAACTGGCACCGGACGGCCTTGCATGAACTCGGTCACGCGAGCGGCGCAGAGCACCGGCTGAACCGGAACCTCTCAGGCTCCTTCGGCTCGAAGCTCTATTCGGTCGAGGAAATCACCGCCGAATTGATCTCGGCCTATAGCTGCGCCGCGCTCGGGATCGTCCCGACCGTGCGCCATGCCGACTATATCGGCTCCTGGCTGGAGGTGCTGCGCGAGGACAACCGCGCCATCGTCCGAGCCGCCTCGCAGGCCAGCAAGGCGGCCGACTGGCTTCTCAGCTTCCTGCCGCATGCCGGCAGCATCGACCAGAACGACGACGAGCAGGAGGCGGCGTGATGAACGCGCTCGCCTTTCCGGGTTTCGTCCCCGACCCCGCGCAGTCGGCCGACATCCGCCTGCGCGTCCTCAGCCTGGGCGCCGGCGTCCAGTCCACCACGCTGGCGCTGATGGCGGCGCATGGCGAAGTCGGCCCCATGCCCGATTGCGCCATCTTCGCCGACACCGGGTGGGAGCCGCAGGCCGTCTATGACCATCTCGCCTGGCTGCGGTCGCCCAATGTCTTGCCGTTTCCCGTCCATATCGTCTCAGGCGGGGATCTGCGCGCCGACCTCATCGCCGGCGCACAGGGCGAGCGTTGGGCCTCCATTCCAGCCTTCACCCGCACCGTGACGCCTGCCGGGAGCGAGCTTCCCGTCTATGACGAGGATGAAAACGGCGATCTCGTCGTCGTCGGCTCCCGCATCGTGGCGACCGAGCGGGCCAGCATCGGCATGATCCGCTGCCAATGCACCGGAGACTACAAGATCGTGCCGATCAAGCGGAAAGTGCGCGAGCTGCTCGGCATCGCAGGGCGGCGCTCGCCCACGTCGCCGGTCGCCGAGCAATGGATCGGGATTTCGCTCGACGAGGCGCTTCGCATGAAACCCTCTTTCGAGAGCTGGCAGGTCAACCGCTGGCCCCTGATCGAGCGGGGCCTGACCCGCCGGGATTGTCTGCGCTGGCTGGAACGGCATGATTATCCGCTGCCGCCCAAAAGCGCCTGCATCGGGTGTCCGTTTCATTCCGACGATCACTGGCGACAGATGCGCGACCATGAAGCCTGGGCGGACGCCGTGTCGGTCGACGCCGCCATCCGCACCGGTTTCCGCGGCATCCGCGCCGAAGTCTATCTGCACCGCTCCGCCGTGCCGCTCGACCAAGCCCACCTATCGACGGCCGCCGACCGCGGCCAGCTCGATCTCTGGCCGAACGAGTGCGAGGGCATGTGCGGGGTCTGATTCCCTGAAAGCCGCAGATGCGCAAAGCCGCTTCTCCGGCTTTCCGTCTTTCCGGGTGTCCGGTTCTGCGGTTTTCCGCGTTTCCGGCTCGTCAGCTTGCAGCTTTGCGCTACGACGCTCAGCCTACCGGCCGTCCTTCATCAACCCTGCCCAGACAGCGAGAATGTCGCCTTCGGCCGCGTTGTCCTCAGCGACAACTACGCTGAACACGCCGAGCGTGCCGGCGAACTCCTCCATATCCATCACGCCCCGTGCGTGAAGCATTGTCGCCAACAGCATCAGTGCCTTGCCCTGCGCGGTGATGACGGCCCGGTCCGCCTCGGAAAAGCGGACATGGCGGGCTGGCGACGCGCCCAGCCATCGGCGCAGAACGCGCGCCAAGTCCGCCCAGGGCGGATTTCTAAAGCCAGAAATCATAGCGTCCATAGACAATTCCCCGCCGCCCCGACTGGCGCCGGGACGGTTGAACACGCGTGAACACTGGGAACCGCGCCCCACGTATTTCCCACGCCGGGCAAGCCCGACGCTGATGGGTATTCTATTCCGTGGGCCGCCCGACATAGTCGGTGACCCAGTGTTCAAACGCTTGATGCGATCGATGCGGTGCTCAAGCCGCAGGCGATGCAATCCCTATGGCACAGGAAGACAGTCCTGAACATCGCCGTTCCGTTCTCGCCCCTAGCCAGACGACAGGGTCCGACCAGCAGAGTGAGAGGGAGGTGGGGATTTTCGTGACGGGTTCGGGTCGAGAGAGAGGCTCTCGGCGCCCGTCGCGGAGACTACCACGATGGCTACTGCCGCCCAGAAAATCATCCTGTCGCCTTCCCGCGACATCCCCTTCAACAAGCTCGTGCTCAGCCAATCGAATGTCCGACGCGTCAAGGCCGGCGTCTCGGTCGAGGAACTGGCCGAGGACATCGCCCGCCGAGGCACGCTCCTCCAGAGCCTCAATGTCCGCCCGGTCCTCGACGCCAGGGGCGATGAGACCGACATGTATGAAGTTCCCGCCGGCGGTCGCCGCTATCAGGCGCTCGCCATCCTCGTGAAGCAGAAGCGTCTCGCCAGGACCGCGCCTGTGCCCTGCGTCGTGCGTGATCCCTCCACGTCGATTCTCGCCGAGGACGACAGCCTCGCCGAAAACACCCAGCGCGTGCCGCTGCATCCTCTCGATCAGTTCCGGGCCTTCTACGACATGCGCCGCAAGGGCATGAGCGAGGAGGAGATCGCTGCGGCCTTCTTCACGACCGCGCAGGTGGTGAAGCAGCGCCTGCGTCTGGCCTCTGTCTCGCCCACGCTCCTCGACATCTATGCCGAGGACGGCATGAAGCTCGAAGAGCTGATGGCCTTCACCGTCAATCCCGACCATGCCCGCCAGGAGCAGGTCTGGGAGACGGTCCAGACCTCCCACAATCGCCAGCCCTGGTATATCCGCCAGTTGCTCACTGAAACCACGGTGCCGGCCACCGACAAGCGCGCCCTGTTCATCGGCATCGAAACCTATGAGCAGGCGGGCGGCAGCGTGCTGCGCGATCTCTTCCAGACCGATGGAGGCGGCTGGCTTCAGGACCCCGCGCTTCTCGACCGTCTGGTCGGCGAGAAGCTCAAGACCCTCGCCGATGAAATTGCCGCCGAGGGCTGGAAGTGGATCGCCGTCGATACCGATCTGCCCTATGGCTACGACCAGGGGCTTCGGGCGCTCGACTTCACCCTGGTCGATTTGAACGATGACGAGCGCGCGGCCCGCGAAGCCCTGCGTGAGGAATACGAACGGATCGAAGCTGAATACTCGGAAGCCGACGAGCTGCCGGACGAGATCGACCAGCGTCTCGGCGAGATCGAGACGGCGCTCGAAGCCTTTGAAAAGCGCCCGGTCATCTACGATCCGGCCGACATCGCGCGTGGCGGCGTCTTCATCAGCGTCGACCGCGATGGCGAGCCCGTCGTCGATCGCGGCTATGTGCGCCCGGAGGACGAGACGCTGGTCGGCGTCGACGACCCCGACGGCGAGGCCGAAACCACCGGTACCGAAGTCGCGGCTGCAGGCACCGTCCAGCGCGCCGTCATCACCATCGACGGCCAGTCGGCCGAACCGGAGGATGACGACGAGGAAGACGTCATCAAGCCGCTGCCCGAACGGCTCGTTACCGAACTGACGGCGCACCGCACCCTGGCGCTCCGCGATGCCGTGGGCGCCAATCCCCAGGTCGCGTTTACCGCCTTGCTGCACAAGCTCGTGCGCGACACCTTCCAGCGGACGGGCACCTCCGGCGCGAGCCTGCAGGCGTCCGTCAATCACGTCTTCTTCCGCGAACAAGGCAAGGATCTCGCCGAGACGGCCTATGCCAAGTCCGTCACCCAGCGGCATGAGGACTGGAAGGCTGACCTACCAGCCGATGAGGATGCGCTGTGGGACTGGCTCGCCGTGCTCGACGACGCCAGCCGCATGGCGCTGCTAGCGCATTGCGTCAGCTATGGGATCAACGCCCTCTATGAACGGCCCAATCCCTACAGCGGCAGCGGCGTGTCGCAGTCGGGCCTCGACCGGCGTATGGCAGAGGCCGATCGACTGGCCCGCGCCACCGGCCTCGACATGGTGGACGTCGGCTTCCGACCCACGGTCGAGAACTATCTCGGCCGCGTCACCAAGCCCCGCATTCTTGCGGCCGTCCGCGAAGGCGCGGGCGAACGCGCGGCCCAGCTCGTCGACCACCTGAAGAAGGGCGACATGGCCAAGGAGGCCGAACGCCTGCTGGCCGACAGTGGCTGGCTACCGGAGCCGCTGCGCCTGATCGACTATGACGAGCCGACCACGTCCGATGCCTCGGAAGGCGAGGCCGAGACGGCGCTCCCAGCCTTCCTTGCCGGTGAGGACGAGGACTAGGAAACCGCCGAAGATCCGGAAGCCGAGGCGCCATCGATGATCGCCGCGGAATGACGCCAAACCCCGGCGGGGCGGTCGAAGCCGCCCCGCCGTCTTCATCTTCAGCTTCAAGGCCCGGCGATCCGTCGTCGGGCCTTTTTTCATTTTCAGGGAACTCCCACCTCCGACATATATCTACCAGCCGGCCGTCAAATGGCGGTAGCCGGTTCCCCTCTCAGTGGGATTTCCGCTCGTAGACGTGATTGAGGTTATCGGCTTGGTGCTGGAGGCTCCTCGCCACAGTTGCAGCCGCGGCCCGGTTCGGAAACGCCCCCGTTGTCATCCCGTTCAGGCTAACGCACCACCCATCGGGCTTCTCAATGACCGTATAACGCCGTCGCTCTCCACCGACATTGGCGGACTTACCCGTCACATACCCATTCATCATGAGTGTCGATCGCCTCGTTGATTCGGTGTGTCGGACTTCGTCCAGACCCCAAACGCCGCTCCGATAACCGTCATCGCCATACGCCAGGATGATCGGCTGCTCTCGTTCGTCTTCATCGTTGCCCGCAAAAGTGCATTTCTGCTCATGGCTTCACCTCAACAAGAGGCCCAATCAAAGCTTCGAGCGCGTATGAATTCCATCCTGACGCAACCGGCCGCTCATAGTATTTTCATCAATTCCACCGGTCGACCTCGGCGCCATGAAACGCCATAGCGGGCCAAGCTCGTGCCCGGACAGCTCACACCCTCAAACATCTTCGCTTCACCAACAGGCGGGAAGTGCGGGGGGCGATGGCACCCTTTTAGATTGATGATCCGGCTTTTGTCTGATGGCGGACACCATCCCGCTTCCATTCGCAACCTTGGTCCGATCCGTCTCCTTATCAATCAACCCGCAAGGGGTCGGCTTACGCGCGCGTGCCGCCCTCGGGGATTCGGAAAACGTCCGAACGCCCGAGGGTGATTGCAGAGCCGGTCAGACACTTCGGGCGCCTGTCGCGCGGGGGATGGTCCCCCGCCTCCCAAGACAGGAGCCGGAACCATGTCCTATGCAGATGCCACCGCTTTCGCCGCAAGCCTAGCCACCACGCTGATGGTTTCGATTATCGTCTACCAGGCCGGGGACGGCACTCACGGCGCCATGCCCGCCAACGAATTCGATGGCGACGAAGAAATGGTCAGGCTGGAACTTGATCCCTTCGGCTGAGGCGCGACAGCGCCTCACCCCGACGGCTCGGAGCGCAAGATCGCGTCCGGGCCTTCAGCGCTGCGCTACCGCTCATCGCCGGCAGCGGCACCGGCTCATGCCCCGACAAGGGAGAGTGAGAGTGCGGACGGGTTTTCCGTGACGGGTTGGTTGCCGGAGAGAGAGCTCCCGGCGCCCGTCCTGGAGCATCCTGCGATGGCCCATGCACCTCAAACCACCTTCGCCCCGATCGGCGACATCCTCGCGCATCAGATCCTGCCCCGGCTGCGCCTTGCCGCGAAGCTGCCGCTGCGCATCACTTGCATCGGCACGGCCCGCTATGCCGGCACCGACGAGGCCGACAGCTTCGACCGCAGCGTCTTTCTCGGCGACCGCCCGTCGCTGGA
Organism: Paracoccus suum; assembly: GCF_003324675.1. NCBI lineage: Bacteria > Pseudomonadati > Pseudomonadota > Alphaproteobacteria > Rhodobacterales > Paracoccaceae > Paracoccus > Paracoccus suum. The sequence continues at coordinate 1,764,345 of NZ_CP030918.1, read as the reverse complement.
GAACGCCACCAGCTTCGCGGCCGTTTCGGTCAGGCGCGGCGGCATTGGCGTGGGACAAGATAAGACGCTGCGCTTTCATCCACGCTTCGCCGTCATCCAGGACAACGATCAGAATCTGGTTCTGGCCGGCGAAATCCGCGCCGGGATCATTCTCTGGCAACAGCCTGTCGCCAGCGACGGCGAGGCCCGTCGGATCGTGATCGAAGCCAGCCGCCTGCGCGGACTGGCTTTCGCCGCCTCCGGCCGGGGCGAGCAGGGTGCGGCCCGCAATCATCGCCACCAGGTCGGCCTGCTCGAAGCACGCCTGGTCGACCCCTTCTGGCGCGAGGCCGCCGCCGATCTGCTCCGGCTGCCTCAGGCCGCCTGATCCCATCCCCCGATTTCCACCCATCCGACCCGGCGCTTCGCTTCGCCGGGTTCTCACCTATGGAGTTTTCCCATGCAGAAATTCGTCGTCAGCAAAGGCCACGACGCCTTCGTCTATTACGAAACCGTCCTAGAGGCCGACACGCCCGAAGAGGCGCGAAGTCTCGTCCGGAGCGTTCATTACGAAGGCGCATGGCTCCCCACCGGCTATGTGCAGGAGTTCGACGATTACGAGATCGACGAGCACAGCGGCGTTCGCCTCCTCGACGACGGTGAAGCCGTCGAGGCGTTCCTACCATCGGCATCACCGCCCAGGAGCGCGACGCCTTGCTGGCGGGGCTGCGCCTCCTCCAGCTCGCCCTTGGGCGCGGCGATCTCGAACCTGCGCTCGAAAAGATCGTCACCAATGACGGCGCGCATACCGGCCTCGATCCGACTCGTATCGACGCTCTGTGCGAACGCATCAACGTCTAGGTGGTGGCGATGTATGCGACCTACCTGCGCCTCGACATCCTGGTCTGGGACAGCCAGCGCGCCGTAATCCGCGCCGCGCGCTGCAAGCTGGCTTTATCGGCCCGGCGCGATCCCGCACTGCGGGGCGCGCGAAAGCGGTTCTATCGCGACATGCTGCGCCACCATGCCGATGCCCAGCGGCTTGTGGCGCAGTTCCGCCTCTGACGCTTCCGCACCGCGTCCATCCCTTGAACCTCGCCCGGCCATCGCGCCGGGCTTTCTCGTTTCAGGAGCCTGACATGGCCAACTACTTTACCCATTTCTCGTGCCTGCTTGACGTCGGCACGCCCGATAATGCCGCCCGAGCGCTTGACCTCTACAACAAGCTTTCGGAGGAAGGCGCTTCCGACGAACCGCCGTCCGAGGGGTTTCTCCTATCGATCCAGCCGGAGCACGGGGGTGCCCGGCTCTGGATGCGCGATGACCAGACAGGCGATCCCGAGCGTCTGCTGCGGTTCGTGAAGATCTGCGCGACCGAGTTCCGCCTCAGTGGTCTCTGGGGCTTCCAATACGCCAACACCTGCTCGCGGCCACGCCTCGACGGTTTCGGCGGCGGCGCTCATGTCCTCGACCTCGCCACCGGCGAGACGGTGGCATGGACCTACACCGATGGCTGGCTCGCCCAGGTTCTCGATGGAGGCGGCTCAGATGAGTAAGGTCATCGAAACCACGGTCTATCAGCTCGACGAGCTTGCTGACGCCGCCAAGGAGAAGGCCCGCGATTGGTATCGCGAAGGCGGCTTCGACTACGACTGGTATGATGCCGTTTACGAGGATTTCCAACAGATCGCGGAAATCCTCGGCCTTCGGCTGAAAACCCGCAGCATGCGGCTCAACGGCGTCGGCTCCCGGCAGAAGCCCTGCATCTGGTTTCGGGGGTTCTGGAGCCAGGGCGACGGCGCCTGCTTCGAGACCTTCTATTCCTACCGGAAAAACGCCCCGCGCCGGATCAGGGAACACGCGCCGCAAGACGCCGAACTGCACCGCATCGCCGAGGCGCTTCAGGCGGTCCAGCGGCGTAATTTCTACCAGCTTCGCGCCGAGGCGAGCCATCGCGGTCACTACTACCACGAATACTGCATGACGATCTCGGTCGAGCGCGACAGTCCAACCTATCAGGATATGACGGCCGATGCGGAAGACGCCGTGGCCGAGGCGCTGCGCGACCTGGCCCGTTGGCTCTACCGGCAGCTCGAACGCGAATACGAGTATCTCACCTCGGACGAGGCCGTCGACGAGGCGATCACCGCCAACGAATACACGTTCACGGCAACCGGCCGCCGCTTCGGTTGAACCCTGCAAGCGTCCTGCCATTAGGCAGGGCGCTTTTTGAATGCCGGCCACGGCCTACCTTTCGAGAGTCAGAGGAGGCCGGGACGGGTTTGAGCCTGTGCGGTCGAGAGAGAGCGCTGCGCGGCTCGATCCTGTCCTGCTCTCCCGAGGTCTCCCCATGAACATGATTTCCGCATCCGCGGCGGCATCGGTCGCCGGGCCGCTTCCGCTTGTCCCCGACAGCCATGCCGCCACGTCCGTCTTTTCGGCGGCAGGTCTTCTTCTGCCTCACCTCGAGCGCGGCCAGCGCATCGACGCCGCCACGCTTCGCAGCGCGATGGAAACCGCCTTCGGCGCGTCCGATACCGCTGGCGCCTGGGACTGGAAAACCGCCTATGACGCCAGCGAGGCCGCGATCGTCCTGTTCCTGCGCAAGTACGGAAAGGCGCTTTTCCGTAAAGCCGGTTCGCCAGCCGATAGCCTGCCGCTGCTGACGCGGATCGCCGGGCTGCTGCCGACCCATACACGCCGCTCGGAGGAGGCGCAGACCTTCCAGCAATTCTCCACCCCGATCCCGCTGGGGCTGGCGGCCGCGACTGCCGCCGCCATCACGCCCGCCGACCGGGTTCTGGAACCCTCGGCCGGGACCGGACTGCTCGCCATCCTGGCCGAGATCGCCGGCGGCGCGCTCGTCCTCAACGAGCTGGCCGAGATGCGCGCCGGTCTTCTTTCCTCCCTCTTTCCCGCCTTGTCCGTCACGCGTTTCGACGCGGCGCAGATCGACGATCACCTCGATCCTGCCCTGGTCCCGTCCGTGGTGCTGATGAACCCGCCGTTCTCGGCGCTGGCGAATGTCCAGGGCCGCGTCGCCGATGCCGCCTTCCGCCACGTCGCTTCGGCGCTTGCGCGCCTTGCGCCCGGCGGGCGGCTGGTGACGATCACCGGCGCGAGCTTCGCCCCCGATAATCCTGCCTGGACCCCGGCCTTCGTCCGGCTGCAGGAGCGCGGTCGCGTGGTCTTCTCCGCCGCAGTCGATGGTTCTGTCTATGCCAAGCATGGCACGACGATCGATACCCGGATCACCGTCATCGACAAGCTGCCCGCCGACGATCCGGCAGTCTTCCCGACCTCTCCCGGCGCCGCACCGGATGCCGCCACCCTGATGGTCTGGATCGGCGCGAGCCTGCCCGCGCGTCAGCCTGTCGATCCTTCAGTCGTTGTCCCGGTTGCCGCAGCGCCTACGCCTCGCACCGTGCGCGGCTATATCGCCGCCACGGCGAAAGCCGCCCGCCCGGCGCCGCAGACCGAGCCGGAAGCCGCACCGCTCGACTATGAGATTGTCGATTGGCAGCCGGCCGAGGGCGGCCACATCACCGACGCCATCTATGAGGAATACGCGCTTCAGGTCATCCGTATTCCCGGCGCCCAGCCTCATCCAACCCAGCTCGTCCAGTCGGCGGCGATGGCGAGCGTCGCCCCGCCGAAGCCCGGCTACCGACCGCATCTGCCGAAGACCATTCTTGGTCTTCTGTCCGACGCGCAGCTTGAGACCGTCATCTATGCCGGCCAGGCCCATGCCGACCATCTCGCCGGGGCCTGGACCGTCGACGAGACCTGCGATGTGGTCAGCGCGGCGGCCGAGGACGCCAAGAACGCCGTCCGCTTCCGGCAAGGCTTCTTCGTCGGTGACGGCACCGGCGTCGGCAAGGGTCGGGAATCCGCCGCCATCATCCTCGACAACTGGATGCAGGGCCGCCGCAAGGCCGTCTGGATCTCCAAATCCGACAAATTGCTGGAAGACGCACAACGCGACTGGTCGGCGCTCGGCATGGAGCGCCTCCTGGTTACGCCGCTGTCGCGCTTCCCGCAGGGCAAGCCCGTGACGCTGCCCGAAGGCATCCTTTTCACGACCTATGCCACGCTACGCTCAGACGACCGCGGCGATAGGGTTTCCCGCGTCAAGCAGATCGTCGAATGGTTGGGCGAGGATTTCGATGGAGTGATCATCTTCGACGAGGCGCATTCGATGCAGAACGCCGCAGGCGGCAAGGGAGAACGGGGCGATGTCGCCGCCAGCCAGCAGGGCCGAGCCGGGCTTCGCCTCCAGCACGCCCTGCCGGACGCCCGCATCGTCTATGTCTCCGCGACCGGCGCCACTACGGTCCACAACCTCGCCTATGCCCAGCGCCTTGGCCTTTGGGGCGGCGAGGATTTCCCGTTCGCCACGCGGACCGAATTCGTCGAGGCCATCGAGGGCGGCGGCGTCGCGGCGATGGAGGTTCTGGCCCGCGACATGCGCGCCCTCGGCCTCTACACCGCCCGGTCGCTGTCCTTCGCCGGCGTCGAATACGAGCTGGTCGAGCATGAGCTGACCCCGGAACAGACCCGCATCTACGATGCCTATGCCGGGGCCTTCGCCATCATTCACAACAATCTGGATGCGGCGATGGAAGCGGCCAATATCACCGGCAGCACCGGCACCCTGAATCGGCAGGCGAAATCCGCCGCGCGCTCGGCCTTCGAGTCGGCCAAGCAGCGGTTTTTCGGCCATCTCCTGACCAGCATGAAAACCCCGACGCTGCTCCGCTCCATCGCAGCCGATCTGGAGGCGGGCCATTCGGCCGTCATCCAGATCGTCTCGACCGGCGAGGCGCTTATGGAACGCCGGCTGGCCGAGCTGCCGACCGAGGAATGGAACGACGTCCGCGTGGACATCACCCCGAGGGAATATGTCCTGGACTACCTTGCCCATTCCTTCCCGGTGCAGCTCTACGAGCCGTTCACCGACTCGGAGGGCAATACGTCATCGCGGCCCGTCATGCGCGACGGCCGGCCCGTCGAAAGCCGCGAAGCGGTCGCCCGCCGCGACGAGCTGATCGCAAAGCTCGCCAGCCTGCCGCCGGTCCCCGGTGCGCTGGACCAGCTCATCCAGCAGTTCGGCACCGATACCGTGGCTGAAGTGACGGGCCGGTTGCGGCGCATCATCCGCAAGGCTGGCAAGGGCGTCACTGTTGATCGCCTTGTCGTCGAGAATCGCGCAGCTTCGGCCAACCTGGCCGAAACCCAAGCGTTCATGGACGACGGCAAGCAGGTTCTGGTGTTCTCCGACGCCGGCGGCACAGGCCGCAGCTATCATGCCGAACTGTCGGCACGGAACACGCGGCTGCGCGTCCATTACCTGCTCGAAGCCGGATGGAAGGCCGATACTGCGATCCAGGGGCTTGGCCGAACGCACCGGACCAACCAGAAGCAAGCGCCCCTGTTCCGGCCGATCACCACGAACGTCAAAGCCGAAAAGCGCTTCCTTTCGACCATCGCCCGCCGTCTCGACACCCTGGGCGCGATCACGCGCGGCCAGCGCCAGACCGCCGGTCAGGGCCTGTTTCGGCCCGAAGACAATCTGGAATCGCATTACGCCCGCGACGCGCTGCGCCAGCTCTACCTGCTGCTGGTCCGCGGCAAGGTCGAGGGATGCACGCTCGACCGCTTTGAGAGCGCCACCGGCTTGAAGCTGATGGACTCCAACGGCATCAAGGATGACCTCCCGGCCATCACGACCTTCCTGAACCGGCTGCTGGCCTTGACGATTGAGCTTCAGGGCGTGCTGTTCACCGCCTTCGAGCAACTTCTGACGGCGCGCATCGAGGGCGCCATCGCGTCGGGCACCTATGACGCCGGGCTGGAGACGCTGCGAGCGGAGAGCTTTACCGTCACCGACCGTCAAACAATCTATACCCATCCGCGAACCGGCGCCCAGACCCGCCTGCTGACCATCATCGAGCGCAAGCGCAACCATCCGGTCACGCTGTCGGAGGCCATAGGCAACCTGGACGATCCGCGCGCGGTACTGTTGGTAAACGAGCGGTCGGGCCGCGCCGCCGTGCAGGTTCCGACCACCAGCGTCATGCTGGACGATGGCGAGATCGAGCGCCGTGTCCGACTGATCCGGCCGACGGAAGCGCACAACATCCCGGTCAAGACCATGCCCGAGACCCATTGGGTCGAAGCCGACCGGGACGCCTTCGCCTCTGCCTGGAATGCCGAGATTGCCGAGGTGCCGGAGTTTTCCGACAGCACCCTGCATATGGTGACAGGTCTCCTGTTGCCTATCTGGAAGCGGTTGCCGAACGAATCCACCCGCGTCTATCGGCTCCAGACCGATGCTGGCGAGCGGATCATCGGCCGCCGCGTTTCGCCTGCCTGGGTTGCCCACGCGACCGCGATCGGCGTCGCGTCGATCACGCCGGAGGATGCCTTCACCGCCCTTATGGACGGAAAGACGATCCTCGATCTCGCCGAGGGCCTTCAGCTTCGCCGGGTCCGCGTCATGGGCGCGCTGCGCATCGAACTCACCGGCTTCACCGACACGATGCGCCAGCGCCTCACGGCCTATGGCCTCTATCACGAGATCATCTCGTGGAAGCTGCGCTTCTTCGTGCCGGTGGACGCTCAGGGGCCGGTAATCATCGGCAAGCTCTTCGACCGCTGGCCGGTCGAACGCATCGGCGAACGGGAGGCCGCATAAATGGCTTCGCGTCACGCCTCGGAACTGGCGCATCGCCTCGGCCGCGAGGCCGAGGCGGTCTGCCGCGAATACCTGTCCTCCGGTCGGAGGGCAGGCAATTACTGGCAGGTCGGGGACGCGCAGAACAGCCCCGGCCGCTCCCTCTATGTCCGACTCAGGGACACCCCCAAAGGTCCGGCCGGGAAATGGACCGACGCCGCCACCGGCGACCATGGCGATCTGCTCGACATCATCCGCGAGGCGCTTGGCCTCGTCGATTTCACGGATGTGGCCGAGGAAGCGCGCCGTTTCCTCAGTCTCCCGCATCCCTTGCCGGAACAGACCGGGACACCGACCGGCAGGACATCGAGCATTGCCGTCGGTTCGCCCGAAGCGTCGCGGCGGCTGTTCGCCGTGTCGCAGCCGATTGGCGGCACGCTTGCGGAAATCTACCTCAGCGGGCGGGCAATCACGTCGCTCATCGGCGGCACCGCACTGCGCTACCATCCCCGGTGCTATTACCGGCCCGACGAGCATTCGCCCACGGAGATCTGGCCGGCGATGATCGCGTCCGTCACCGACCTTGACGGGCGACAGACCGGCGCGCACCGCACCTGGCTCGCCCCGGACGGCTCGGGCAAGGCGCCTGTCGAAACGCCGAGGCGGGCGATGGGCGACCTTCTCGGACACGGCGTCCATTTTGGCGTTGCCGGCGATGTGCTGGTCGCCGGAGAGGGCATCGAGACCGTGCTGTCGCCCCGTCAGGTTCTGCCGCACATGCCGATGCTGGCGGCGCTCTCGGCCGCACACCTCGCCGCCATCCTGTTCCCGGCGACGCTGCGCAGGCTCTATGTCCTTCGCGATCGTGATCCGGCTGGGGACGGCGCGAGAGACAGCCTGATCGCCCGAGCTGCGAGCGTCGGGATCGAAGCGGTTGCGATGTCGCCAGCGCGCGAGGACTTCAACGAGGATCTGCGCTGGCGCGGCGTCGATGCCCTCCGGGCGGCCCTGAAGGATCAGCTTCATCCCGTGGACGTCAGCCGGTTCATGGAGGGGTGAGAGGATCGGCGGGGGATGGGGCAAAGCTCTGAATGGCTCCGCCTGCCGTCTCCACTCATCATCGGGAACACCCTTCCCGCGTCGGAGAGGGCGCCCACGGCCTTCTGAGAGGGCGATCGGCTCACAAACGGGCCAGCCGGGCAATGGCGCTGCGCTTTCGGCTATTTTCCGCCAGCGGGGCAAGCCCCGCCTTTGCATCGCGAAGCAAAATAGCCGGCTTGGCCATCAAGGCCCTCGCGGGAGCACGAGGGCTGCCAGGCCGTCCCGCCCGTGAGCTTCGACGCCTGCGAAGGCCGCGATGGGCGCGGTCTCCAGACGAAGGATGCTCCCGATGATGAACGAAGACGATGACACAGGCTTCGAGCCGGTCCACACCTCATCCCCCACCGATCACGTCCTCACCGAACTCCAGCTCTATGGCTACCGCCCCTTCCAGGACGAACCCGATCCGCGTCCGCTGCCGGAGGGCAACACCGTCGCCGCAGCCGTCGCAGACATCTTCGACGCCCTCGTCTCGACGCTCGGCGACACCCGCCTCGAACCCGATCTCGACGATCTCCTCTGGTCGACGGTCAATCTCTTCCATCGCGCCGCCGACCGGGTCGAACGCGAACTGGACGACAACGAGCAGGGGCAGCGCCGCCTTCAGCGGGAACAGGATGGCAGCGAGGTCAAGAGCGTCGAACTCGAACGCCTCACGGCGGAGGGACAGACCCTGGTCGAACGGCGCAACAGCATGGAACTCTTCCGCGACCTCTCGGCGGACGCCTTCGAGCACCACACCGGCACGCCCTGGCGGCCGCGCAGCGGTTCGATGGTCAACCATCGCAACCTCATCTCGGCAATGATCGACAGCCGCGATTTCCTCGCCGCTAAGCGCCGGGCCGAGACGGAGGTGCTGCTGCCCGCCGGTCCCAGAGTCGCCGTCACGGGCGGTGCGGACTTCAACGATCACAACCTGATCTGGACGAAGCTCGATCAGGTTCATGCCAAGCACACGGACATGGTGCTCCTGCACGGCGGCTCGCCGAAGGGCGCTGAACTGATCGCCTCCCGCTGGGCTGACAGTCGCAAGGTGCCGCAGGTCGCCTTCAAGCCCGACTGGACGAAGCACGCCAAGGCCGCGCCCTTCAAGCGCAACGACGCCATGCTCGATGTCCTGCCGGTCGGCGTCCTGGTCTTCCCCGGCACCGGGATTCAGGAGAACCTTGCGGATAAGGCGCGCAAGCTCGGCATTCCAGTCATGAAGTTCGACGGCGGCGCGTAAAGCGCCGCCGCTCGGCGGCCTGCCAGCCGCCTCTACTTGACTGAACACGAGGTTGATGGCTTTCTTGAAGAATATTTGCAGCAACGGCGAACTGGCATAGTCGCAGGCGGAGCGTATTATCCGGCAGCCTGTGGTGATCCTCAATCGTTCATGCGGAGGCTGCCGTGACCCTCATCCTGCTTGCCATCTCCCTGACGATCGCGCTTTGCGTCATCGCCTACAACTTTGCCATCTACGCCTTGCCGTTCATGGTCGGGCTGACGGCCTTTCAATATGTCTATGGAATGGAGGCCGGCTTCCTGCTGTCGGCGCTCGCCGCCCTCGGCGCGGCGCTGCTATCCGTGGCGCTGGTCATCGCCGTCGTAGGCTTTGCCAAGAACCCAGCCTTGCGGCTCATCGCCCTCGCCGTATTCGCGGTGCCGGCGATGATCGCCGGTTATGCGCTCGTGCATGGCGTCACGAAGAACTTCGTCGACTCGACGATTATGCTGAACCTGCTCGGCGGCGCGGGCGGTCTCTTCATCGGCATAGCGGCGATGCTCAATCTCAATGCGCTCGGCACAGGCGTCCTGTCTCGCTGATGCGATCGCGAATCGCCGCTGGTCACGAAGAAATTTGCGCGGCTTGCACCGTCGGGCTTCCGGCATCCTGCTCTGAGGAATGGCGTCACCAGCGCTGTAACTGCCAGGGTCTTCGCTCCGATTGGCCCCGCTGTGGAAGTCGGTCATCGGCTGATACCCTTCCAGCCTTAGCAAGGTCGCCACTCTCTGCTTCGTTCCCCTCCGTATCGTGGCGTCCGCGAACCAGAACCTTCATGCTCTCCAGCCCTGCAATTCACTAGATCGCACCTTCGGCCGACGGGGTGGAACAACGCCATACATCCTGGAGCCCAATAGCCGTTCGTCCTGGTCCCGGCTTGCCTTCCGACTGGCGGCGTGCTGAGGCTCGTGACGGCGATCCCTGCGGCGCGCACCCCGCTCTGATGCGGGTTTCATATCGGGGCCTGTAGCGCCCTCGTTGCCGGGAAGGACGAACGGTTCTGCTGTGCGTCCCCGGTGTGAGCTTTCCGAGGCGCCAATCCCTCCGACTGACTGATCCCCTAAGTCCGTTCGGTTTCCGACCGCAACCCCCGCGGCTCCGGACCGTGTTGCCGCGCAAGCGCGGCTGCCCGCTCCACTCCGGGCCTTAAGGGCGAGGTGCCGCCAAGGCGGCGCTTGCTGGCGTCTCCCGACGGCCTTGGCCGGGTCTCGTCGGAGGGATGGTCCCTTCGAGAAGCAACGGAGACTTACAATGCAGAACATCGTCATTCTTGCCGGCAACATCGGCCAGGACCCCGAAACCCGCAACACCCAGAGCGGCACCTCGATCACCCACTTCACGCTGGCCACCTCGCGCCCCCGCTACTCGGAAGGCAAGGTTGTCCGAGACAAGGACGGCTATCGCGTCCAGGACACCGAGTGGCACCGGATCACCGCCTTCAACGGCCTCGGCAAGACGATCCAGCAGCATTGCGAGAAGGGCATGAAGGTTCTGGTTCGCGGCCGCATCCACTACACCAAGTGGACCGATCAGCAGGGCGTCGAGCGCTACGGCTGCGAGATCATTGCCGAGACGGTGGACTTCCTCAGCCGGGCAAAGCAGACCCAGAACGACGACGGCAAGTTCATCGACGACGATGACATCCCGTTCTGAGCGGGATACCGGGAGCCCGGCGGCGTAAGCCGCCGGGATTTCCTAATTGTCTGGCGTTCCTGGCATGAGTCGTCGTCTCCCGGCAGCACGATAAGCCTCGAACAATCTCTCCTGCTCGCCTTGGCTTGCGGAGAGAGAGCCTAGCACTGCCCGAATCGCCCCCGCCACTGACCAGACGTCAAATCTCTAGGAACACCGATTCTGGGTCGCTTTCCACTCAAACTCCGTCTATAATAGTCGTAGTTCTGGCGTGACGTTGACGCACGGTGGGAGGTGATCATGCATGATCACTTCCCGACAAACACGGGCCGCGCGCGCATTACTGGGTTGGACACAGGAGATGCTCGCTGACAAGGCCAAGGTTTCGCTGACGGCGCTCAAGCGCATGGAGTCGGCCGCTGAACTGCGTGTGTATGAAAGCACCAGCGACCAGGTCCGCAGAGCGCTTGAGGCCGAAGGAATCGCCTTCATCAGATCGGGCCGCAACGAAGGGGTTATGCTTGTCGATGTGCACGAAGCAGCCGAACGCAGCAGAGTCCGGTAATTCCCACCCTTCTACCGCCTCCCGCTTGTCATCGTCGCGCTGTAATGGTGCTTAAGAATAGCAACCGCCATCCCAGAGTGTCACGTGCCGACTAATGACCACAATTGATTTCCTCGACGAAGCCCCTTCCATGCTGTCGCTCACCGAATATGACCGACAGCACATTAAACTCTATGCACGTCTGCTGGACGCAGAGGCAGATGGAGCAGACTGGCGGGAAGCGGCCGAGGTTCTTTTCGGCATCTGTCCAAGGACTGAGCCGGACCGCGCTCGCCGCGTCCACGACAGCCATCTGGCTCGCGCACACTGGATGACCGAGCATGGCTACCGGCAGCTCAGGCGCGGCCGGCCTCATTAGATCCCGTGTTGTCTCAAGTGCAACGCCTGTTGCGCCTTGCAACCTTCCCAAGAAATAGAATCCCCGGAATCAATTCGCTCTGTACGCGTATTCGCTGAACGGGGAGGATTAAATGACGCCCGATACAAGAGAATGGCGATCATCAACTACATACGACTATCTCGATCGGGCAGATGTAGATGCACTGGCGTGGGAGTGCCTTCGGCGCAATCTCGATTACCAGCGCGACTACGCAAACTCCATCCGCACGGCCTCCGAACTCGGGCCTGAGACCGAAGCGATCGGCGATCGCTGGGGTCTCCGATTTCCCCGCCAGGCCGAGCCTGAATGCACTCGAACAACCGGTTTTCTGGACGCCGGAAGCTGACACCAGCGTAGTCCATATCGGACCCGCCCCGGAAATTGAGCAGGTCAGCCCTCGCATTTTCGAGGATATTCGCTCGGAAATCAGCCGCAGTTCAGAGGAAGGACTGCATATATCGGTTCTCACCGGAAGCGGTCGCCTGCACCTTGTCTCGAGAGCGGGTCTCGAGCCGACGCAGTCCATCGCCGCCATCATTCCGCTCGACGCCCACAGCCTGGATCGTGTCCAGTCACTGATCAGACTCTGGCGAAGCCTTCACGGCCTGCCTGTGCCACAGGACAGCCGGATGACGGCGCAGCAGCGCCGTCGTCTCAAAAACATGCTGCGCGCCGCTGACGGCCGTTTGCACAATGCCGACTATCGCGAGATCGCCGAAGCGATTTTCGGAGTTGAACGCGTTGCCAGCGACCCCTGGAAAACGTCCGCGCTCCGGGACGCTGTCCTCGATCTGGTCAAGGACGGCTTCGCGATGATCGACGGCGGTTACCGCAAGCTTCTTCGCCACCGCCGTCGTTCGTAACCTGCGCTACTAGGGCAAGGTGTGCGAATTAGGCCCCCCCAAGTTCGCACTCCCCCTTCGCTATTCTTCTTCGCCACCGTGGCCTTCGTTCGCCGCTGATCGCCAGCGGCTCCCGCGAAAGCCACGGAGGCCACCATGAACGCCAATCTCGCGACCCTGCCGCCGCGCTTCCTCCGCACCAAGGAAGCCGCCGAATTCCTCAGTCTCTCGGCCCGTACCCTCGAAAAGCACCGGACCTACGGCACCGGGCCGGCCTATCGCAAGCTTGGCGGGCGCGTCGTTTATTCTGTCAATGAGCTTGAGGCATGGGCTGAACGCGGCGCCGTGACGTCCACCTCCGATCCGCGGGGCAGCGTGCTACCCGCGAAACGCCATGAGCCCGCACCGGCATCCCATGCCGGCCGTCACGCCCGCTGATCCGCGCGGTCTTTTCAATGACGACGCGGCATCGCCCATCTCCGGAGCGCGGACAACTCGATCTGTTCCACGCGCTCCCTGGCGATTTCGCGCCCCGCGATGCGCAGGACCTCATGGCCTATCCGTTCTTCTCCCTCTCCAAGTCACACCGCACCGCGCCGATCGATTTCGTCGCCGGCGACGTGAGCATCCGCGTCGAGGCGGTTCCCGATCATGGCATGGCCACAATCTGGGATGCCGACATCCTCATCTGGGCGGCGAGCCAGATCGTCGAAGCGCGCGACAAGGGTCTTCGCACTTCGCGCCTGATGGCCGCCACCCCCTACGAGATCCTCAATTTCATCGGTCGCGGCGTATCGATGCGCGATTATCAGCGCCTCAAGGCTGCACTCGACCGGCTGCAGTCGACCACGGTCGCAACCTCAATACGGCAAGCGGCCGAAGGACGCCGCCACCGTTTCTCCTGGATCAATGAATGGCAGGAGCGCACCGATCGCCAAGGGCGTCCCGCTGGCATCGAACTGATCGTGCCGGACTGGTTCTACCGCGCCGTTCTCGACGATGCGCTCGTCCTGACCATCGACCGGGACTATTTCGGTCTCACTGGAGGCCTCGATCGCTGGCTCTACCGCATTGTGCGCAAGCATGGCGGCAAACAACGCAATGGCTGGCGCTTCGACTTCCGCCACCTGCATCAGAAATCCGGCAGTCTTTCGCCATTAAAACGCTTCGCGTTCGAGCTGCGCGACATCATTCGCCGCCAGCCATTGCCTGGCTACTCGCTGTTCCTTGAGGTCGAAGTCGGCGGCCGGTTGCTGCTTGCTTTCGAACCATCGGCGGCCTGTGGACAACCTGTGGACGGCCTCGTGCTATCAGGAACCCGACCTATCGTGCTATCGGGAACCGGAGGCTCGTGCTATCGGGAACCGAAACAGGGTGTAAGCTCTGGAAACAAAAAGCGAAATCGCGCCCTTAACTTAGAGTCTAACCAAGAATCTAACTTTGAAGAGCGCGCGCGCGATGTGGAAAACGTCGCCGGAAGGCGGCCGAACCAGGCCAAAAAGCCATCACTTCAAGCGCATGTAACCGATCAGGCTCTTCGTAGCTCCGCCTGTACGGACCGCTCTTCCGGCCACGCGCATCGCACCTTCGGCGACGAGCCTGGAGGCGCGAAATGATCGTCGCGCTTCTCAATCAGAAAGGCGGCGTCGGCAAAACGACGCTCGCGCTGCATCTTTCTGGTCAATGGGCGCTTGAAGGCAAGCGCATCACCCTGATCGATGCCGACCCACAGGGATCGGCGCTCGACTGGTCGCAGCAACGCACCCGCGAGGGCCTGCCTCGCCTGTTCGGCGTCATCGGCCTGGCGCGCGACACACTTCATCGCGAAGCGCCCGAGCTCGCGCGTGACGCCGATCACATCGTCATCGACGGACCACCACGCGTTGCAGGTCTTATGCGTTCGGCGCTGCTCGCCGCCGATCTTGTCCTGATCCCTGTGCAGCCGTCACCGCTCGATGGCTGGGCCTCGGCCGAAATGCTGGCGCTGCTCGCAGAGGCCCAAATCTATCGGCCGCAACTCATGGCTCGCTTCGTACTCAACCGCTGCACTGCACGCACCGTCATCGCCCGCGAGACCGCCGAGACATTGGCCGACCACGATCCGCCCCTGCTGTCGGCGACGATCGGCCAGCGTGTCGCCTTCGCCGACCTAGCACAGTCCGGGTGCCTCGTTTTTGAGGCCGACGACAATAGCGCGGCCGCGCGCGAGATCGCCGCCCTGACTGCGGAAGTCGGGAGGTTGGCGCCATGACCAAAGCCAGCGCCCGGCGCGGCTTCGTCGCGCGTCCTTCCGACCCAGACGACTGGATCAAGTCCGCCGAACCGGTGTCGCCTGGTCCAGCTTCCAGCACGGGCTTCACCGCTAGGCTGACCATCGACGTCACGCCGGAGGTGCGCGGTCGCATCAAGATCGCCGCCTTTCAACGCGGCGTCACCGTCGCCGACATGCTTCGCGAATTGCTCGCGCGCGAATTCCCCCAATCACCAGGAGACCCGTCATGACCGGCATCGCGGCCCCCCGCATGCGCGGCGGCTCGATGCCGTCGTCTTTCCAAACCGACCGTCTCACCCACGTCGAGCTGACATGGGTGGAAAAGCAGATCGAATACTGGATCAGGTTCGGTCAAGACGTGCAGGAGACGATCCTTGATCGCCGCCGCCGCGTCCTCTCGTTCAGGCCCGGCACGACTTTCGCCTTCGTCCGGTGGGCGTCCAACGACTTCGGCACGATCATCTCGCGCATCGATATCGTGCGCGCCATCACGCCCGGCGAGTCCTATCAGACGCTGCCCTTTGTGCGCCCCGGCGGCGACATCCTGCTCAAGATCGAAAGCTGGCCGAAGGTCGAACGCGTGCTGCAGCTCATCGACGCGATCGAGGCCCTTTCGCTCGATCCGGCCGACGCCGCGCCAGACTATTGGCGGCATGTACACAACCGACTGAGCGCCGGCCAGGACGCACGCCGCTACTCGCGCGATCAGCACCAGGCGTGGCTTAAGCGCCGGAGGATCGTGCCATGACCGACCTCAAATGGGCCATGGCGACGTTCGTAGCGTCCAGCGCGATCGCCGTGACGACGTGGATCGACGCCCCCACCAAACTCATCTGGAATGCCTCGGCCAGCACCCCGATCGGTTTCTATTCGGTCGAACCTGCAAAGCGGCTCGAAGTCACCGATCTGGTCGCCGTCACTGCGCCGGAACCGATTGCGAGCTTTCTCGCCGACGGCGGATACCTGCCGCGCGACACGCCACTCCTAAAACGGGTCCTCGGCCTTCCCGGGCAGACCGTCTGCCGCTCCGGCGTCCTGATCAGTGTCGACGGCGTCGCGATGGGAACGGCTCTCCAACGCGACCGAATCGACCGCCCGCTCCCCGATTGGCAGGGCTGCCGGATCGTCGCGGACGGCGAGGTCTTCCTCATGAACTGGGACGTTCCCGACAGTCTGGACGGCCGCTACTTCGGCCCGATCCCGGCCAGCGCCGTCATCGGCCGCGCGGTTCCCTTGTGGACCGACGAGGACGGCCACGGCCGCTTCGAATGGCGGGCGCCAACGCGGTGATCGCTTCGCCTGGGGCGGGCGCGCTGCTCGCCCAATCCTTCTCCACCGCATCTTGAAAGGAAACCGCCATGCCGCAAATCGGCGAATTCACCCGCGAGGAATCCGGCTTCACCGGCCGCATTCATACGCTCACCCTATTTCGCGAGATCACCATCGTTCCCGTCGATCCCTCGGACGTCGAGAACGCGCCGAGCTACCGCGTCCATCACGGCGCGGATGACAACGCACCGGAGATCGGCGCGGCCTGGACGGAGTCCAGCGAAAAGGCTGGTGAATATCTGTCACTGCTGATCGACGACCCCAGCTTTGCGCAGCCGATCCGTGCCCGCCTGTTCCAGAACGGGGCTGATACGACCTCCTGGTCTTTGCACTGGAGCCGCCCTCAGAAGCGCGGCGAACGGGAATAGCGCATGCGGATCGCTCGCACGACCCCCGCATCGCCGATGTCAACCGGGCGGCCTCGCGCTGCCCGGTGCATCATCCTCTTCCTCCTTTCCGGCCTGTCTGTTTCCGCCGCGCCGCCGCTCGCCGTACTGGCGCAGAGCGCTCCGTCGATCGCGCAGCCAACCCACGATCCTCACGCCGCCTTCGTGACCGAAGCCTCACAGCGTTTCGGTATTCCCGAACACTGGATCAGGTCGGTGCGCCGCGTCGAAAGCGCCGATGACGCGCGCGCCGTCTCATCGGCGGGAGCAATGGGCCTGATGCAGGTCATGCCCGCCACTTGGGCGGAATTGCGCGTCCGTTATGGCCTTGGACGCGATCCGTTCGACCCGCGCGACAACATCATCGCTGGTACGGCCTATCTGCGCGAAATGTACGATAGCTACGGATCGCCGGGCTTTCTTGGAGCCTATAACGCTGGACCCGGACGCTATGAGGAATACCTCGCGGGCCGCCCCCTTCCGGCAGAAACCCGCGCCTATGTCGCCACGCTCGCGCCATTGATCGGCGGGGCTCACCTGTCGCCACCCGCACCGGGGACCGTCGATGTTGCCGCCGCCGATCCGCACGCTTGGCGACGAGCTCCGCTCTTCGTCACGCCGTCAGCCCACGGTCTGGATGCGCGCAAAATGGTATCCGAACCGCAAGACAACGACGCCCGGACTGCGCCGTCATCGGGCGAAGGTCCCGCCAATTCTGTGCAAAGCGGCAGCATTTTCGTTGCCCGTGCCGACGATGGAGACCCGCAATGAGCCGGTTCGCATCATGGCGCAGCTTGGCGTGTTCCAGAGAGCGTTGTGCGCAAGGGTGGGAGGAGCAGAGAGCAACGACAGCAGGACGGCGAGATAAAAGGGCCTCGCCATATTCGCACAAGCCATTGACATGGCTTGGCTTTTGGCGTGCTGGTCGGTCGGGTCGCGTGCCGCGACTGCTGTTTTACCCAGCGATTTCAACAGTGTTTTCGGCACTGTGCGCCTTCGCGCCGTCTCGGGAGGCCCTCCCATGAGCGAGGGCGACAGCGATTTCCGCGTCCGCCCAGGACGCATCAAATCCACGCGCGCACCCAAGTCCAAGAGCTTCATCAATCAAGTGCTGAGGGCCTCGAAGAAGGCCGGGCACAGCTCTGGCGAAGGGCAGACCGCCAAGAGAAGCGCCGGCCGTGGTCATTCAACCTTCGGGCGTGGACGCACCAGCTTCAGCCGTTCGCGCATATTCAGCGCTTCGCGCCGTGTCGTCATCAAGGCGCGCGTGGTCCGCCATCAGGGCACGTCATTCCGCTCCGCGCCACTCTCGGCTCATGTGTCCTACCTGAAGCGCGAAGGCGTCAGCCGTGATGGGGAGAAGGGGGTCTTGTTCGACGCGACGAACGAGCGCGCCGACGATCTCGCCTTCTCCGACCGATGCAGGGATGACCGGCATCATTTTCGATTCATCGTCTCGCCCGAAGACGCGGGGGACATGACCGATCTGCGAGAGTTCACCCGCGACCTCGCCAACCAGATGGAATCGGATCTGGGCACCAAGCTCGACTGGGTCGCCGTCGATCACTGGAACACCGACAATCCGCATGTGCATTTGCTTGTGCGCGGCGTCGACGAGACCGGCGCCGATCTGGTCATCTCGCGCGATTACATCAGCCGCGGCCTGCGCTCCCGCGCCGAGGATCTTGTCTCCATCGAACTCGGCCCCAAGCCCGAACATGAAATCCGCAACGCGCTGGAAAAGGAAGTCACCGCCGAGCGCTGGACACGGCTCGATGTTGAAATCCGCATCGCCGCCGACGAGACCGGCTTTATCGACCTGCGCCCCGAGGCGAACCGCAAGACCGATCCCTCGCTGCGCCGCCTGATGATCGGCAGACTCCAGCATCTCGAAAGGATGGAGCTCGCGGCACAAGGCGCTCCAGGGGAATGGACCGTCGGGCTGCAGGCCGAACGCACACTGCGCGATCTCGGCATTCGCGGCGACATCATCAAGACCATGCACCGCGCCTTCACCGAGCGTGGTCAGGATCGCGGCGTCAGCGATTACACGATCGACGGCGGCGGGGCGGGTTCACCCGTTATTGGCCGCCTGGTCGATCGCGGCCTGCATGACGAGCTGACCGGCGAAGCCTATGCCGTGATCGACGGCACGGACGGCCGCGCGCACCATGTCCGCTTCCGCGGGATCGAGGCCTTCGAGCATGCGCCCCCGATTGGCGGCATCGTCGAGGTACGTCGCTTCGGCGGCCCCGACGATCCCCGGCCGACGCTGGCGCTCGCCAACCGATCGGACTTCGATCTCAACCGCCAGATCACGGCGCCGGGCGCGACCTGGCTGGATCATCGCCTGGTTGAGCGCGAGGCGATGCCCATGTCGATGGGAGGCTTCGGCGCCGAGGTGCGCGACGCCATGCAGGCGCGCGCCGAGCATCTAGCCGATGAAGGCCTTGCCCGCCGGCAGGGCCAACGCATCCTGCTGCAACGCGATCTCCTCAATACGCTGCGACAGCGCGAGCTCGATGCCGTTGGCACGAAGCTCCAGAGCGAACACGGACTGCCGTACCAGAAAGCGCAGGCCGGCGAGCATGTCGCCGGTGTCTATCGCCAGCGTATCGCGCTCACCTCGGGCCGCTTCGCCATGATCGACAATGGGCTCGGCTTCCAGCTCGTGCCCTGGACACCGCCGCTCGAAAAGAAGCTCGGCCAGCATATCGCCGGCGTCGCCAAGGGGCATGGCGGCATCGAGTGGAGCCTGGGTCGCCAGCGCGGCCTGGGCCTCTAGCACCACAAGCAGCAAGAAAGGACCCGGCGAATGTCCGCCACCAAAATCCTCTGGGGCCAGATCCTCACCGTCTTTCTGATCATCCTCCTCACCACCTGGGGCGCGACGCAATATGTCGCCTGGCAACTTGGCTATCAGGCCCAGCTCGGCACACCATGGTTCGAGCTTGCCGGGACGCCGATCTATTATCCCCCTGCAATCTTCTGGTGGTGGTACTTCTTCGACGCATATGCGCCGGGCGTGTTCGCCAAGGGCGGCGTCATCGCCGCATCAGGCGGCTTCATCGCCATCGCGGTCGCCATCGGCATGTCGGTGTGGCGCGCTCGCGAACAGAAGAACATCGAAACCTATGGCTCGGCTCGATGGGCGAAGCCGCAGGAGGTGAAGGCGGCTGGCCTGCTCAACCCTGACGGCGTCGTCCTCGGTAAGCTCGATCGTGACTATCTTCGCCACGACGGACCGGAGCATGTTCTGTGTTTTGCTCCGACCCGATCCGGCAAGGGTGTCGGCCTCGTCGTGCCAACCCTGCTGACCTGGCCGGGCTCCGTCGTCGTTCACGACATCAAGGGCGAAAACTGGCAGCTCACCGCCGGCTTCCGCTCGAAGCACGGTCGGGTGCTGCTATTCGACCCCACCAATCCGAAATCGGCCGCCTACAATCCTCTGCTCGAAGTGCGGCGCGGCGAGTGGGAGGTGCGCGACGTCCAGAACGTCGCTGACGTCCTGGTCGACCCCGAGGGTTCGCTGGAGAAACGCAATCACTGGGAAAAGACCAGTCACTCTTTGCTGGTCGGCGCCATCCTTCACGTCCTCTATGCCGAGAAGGACAAGACCCTTGCCGGCGTCGCAGGTTTCCTGTCCGACCCGAAGCGCCCGATCGAGACCACGCTGGCGGCGATGATGACCACGCCACATCTCGGCGAGGCCGGCCCCCACCCCGTCATCGCTTCAACGGCCCGCGAACTGCTCAACAAATCCGACAACGAGCGCTCCGGCGTCCTGTCCACCGCCATGTCCTTTCTGGGCCTGTACCGCGATCCCGTTGTTGCTGAAGTGACACGCCGCTGCGACTGGCGCATCGCCGACCTGATCGAGGACGCGCTGCCGGCCACCCTCTACCTGGTGGTCCCGCCATCCGACATCTCGCGCACCAAGCCGTTGATCCGGCTTGTGCTCAACCAGATCGGTCGCCGCCTGACCGAGGATCTGCACACCAAGGCCCGGCGGCACCGCGTGCTGATGATGCTCGACGAGTTTCCGGCTCTCGGCCGCCTCGACTTCTTCGAAAGCGCGCTCGCCTTCATGGCCGGCTACGGCATGAAAGCCTTCCTCATCGCCCAGTCGCTCAACCAGATCGAAAAGGCCTACGGCGCCAATAACTCGATCCTCGACAACTGCCATGTCCGCGTGAGCTTTGCGACCAATGACGAGCGCACCGCAAAGCGCGTCTCGGATGCGCTCGGCACAGCCACCGAAATGAAGGCGATGAAAAACTACGCCGGGCACCGTCTGTCGCCCTGGCTCGGTCATCTCATGGTGTCGCGCTCTGAAACCGCGCGTCCGCTGCTGACCCCCGGTGAGATCATGCAGCTTCCGCCCAACGATGAAATCGTCATGTTGGCGGCTACCCCGCCGATCCGGGCCAACAAGGCGCGCTACTTCGAGGACAAGCGCTTCGTCGAGCGCGTACTGCCCCCGCCGGACCCGGCCCAAACCAGTCGCACGACGCGCAAGGACGCCTGGACAGAGCTGAAGCCGCAGGCGCCGGACGCTGCGCTGCTCGCCGAGATCCAGAAGGCCGAGCAAGACGCGGCCAATAGCGGCCTTCGTCGAGAACCCGAGCTTCCCGATCATGTCGCCATCGTCAAGGAAACGACCGATCCGAACCCTGCCGACGAGTTCAAAGCTCTGCTCGACGACGAACCCGAGGACGCCGCGCGCCAACGGCAAGCGCTTCGCCGCCACATGACTGGAATCGCCCGCCAGGTCTCCATGGACCCCAACGACAATATGGAGCTCTGAGCCATGCGCGACCGCATGAATGTGTACTTTCCGCCTGAGATGCTGCGCCAGATCGCCGACCTCGCGGACCGCAAGAAGATCTCGCGCTCGGCGATCGTCGAGGCTGCGGTCGCATCGTTTCTTTCGCCTGATGGAGCAGACAAGCGCGAAGCCGCCCTCACACGCCGTCTCGACCGCATGACCAGGCAGATCCACCGCATCGAACGCGATCTCGGCATCACGGCCGAGACGCTTGCCCTATACGTTCGCTTCTGGCTGTCGGTCACGCCGCCGCTGACCGGCGACGCCAACTCAGCTGCGCAGGCGAGGGGCCGCGAACGCTACGAAGGGTTTATCGAGACGATCGGACGGCGCCTCCAACAGGGTCAGAGCTTCTTGCGTGAGATACCCGACGATATCGGTTCGGACGATCAACGCGAGAGCTGAAGAGTGGCGGGGTGGCAGCGACGGCTTTTGAGCACATTGCTGTCATCTGGCTTGGTTCAGCTTTCTCTCGATAAAGTCGATGGCGGCCGCGACCCCATCCTCGGCACGGATAGCTGTTCCAATTTCGGCGGCACGGGCGCGCATGCCGACATCGTCCATCGCCAGAAAGGCAGAAGCCAGGTCCTCTACTGTCATCGCATCCTTGCCGAGGGGCTTTGGCCCCACCCCAAGAGCAACGACGCGACGCGCCCAGAAGGGCTGATCACCGAGAAATGGACAAATGGCCGTGGGATTGCCCGAACGCAAAGCAGCGCCAGTGGTCCCAGCACCGCCGTGATGTAGCGTTGCGTGCATAAGCGGAAGGAGCCGATCGTGCGGAGCGCCCGAGATGACATGGATATGCCGACTCGGCTCGATCTGCCCGAGCGCACCGCCCGCGGTCGCGAGCAACCCCCGCTTGCCCGCTCGCTTCAAACCGTCGACCACGAGACTTGCCAGCCGTTGCGGATCAACACCGGGCATGCTGCCGAAGCCGATATAGATCGGCGGATCGCCAGCCGCGAGGAAATCAGCAAGCTCCGCGTCAGGCTTCCAATCCGGCGTATCGAGGAACCAGTAGCCGGTCACTGCAACCTCTGCGCCCCAGTCTTTCGGCTTTTGCAGTACGTGCGGACTGTAACCATAGAGTGTGCCAGTCAGCGGAGCCGCTTTGCCGCGAGCGGAGGTCCCGAGCGCCTCGGCTCGCCATGCGCGGATCGTCTTTGCAAACAGCGTGGGCCCGCCGTGGATCATCAGGGCATGACTTATTCGATTGAGCGGTCCAAGCGAACCGAACGGGAGGATTGGTGTCGGAAAAGCCGACGTATAGGTGAAGCCCGGCAGCGGCGGTGCGAGGAAGAGTGGTACGCCGAGCTTCGCCGCGATATGGGGTGCGCCTAGCGCCTTGGGGTGGAACAAGATTGCTTCGGGAGCGAACATGCGAGCGGCATCTCACTCGGCATCAAGCAGCTTTCGGCCTATCTCGCGATAATACCGCAGCAGCTTAAAGCCGGCTGCAAAACCAGCGCCCGAGCTGCCGATAGCCTTTTTCGCTTCGGCGGTTTCGAGCAGATCCAGGAACTCGGCTGGCAAAGGCGCAAACGCAACGCCCTCGGCCGCTGCCATCTCGGCGAATTGAGCTGGTGCAACAATCAGCACCTCGTGCCCGCGCGCCTTGAGCCCACGGGAGAGCGCCAGATAAGGCTGAAAGTCGCCGCGCGTGCCGAGCGTGTGGATGGAGAAACGCATCCTCTTATTCCCTTAAAGGTCGACGATGATGCAACGCATTTGAGGGTTACGATGTGCGCTCCAGCGACGTGGGCAATATACGTCCCACCACATCAGAGAAGGTTCCCCACAGACATCTATCTTCTCACCTTAGGCACAAAGTTTCGATTGGGAATTCGGTCCCGTTGCATGATGCTGCGCTCGAAATCGTCCGAAGGTCATGGTTGCGGCTGGATGATCGGCACGTGGGGTGCAGCGTGCATGGGTAGGACACCGCTCAGTCGCGGGTCAGGCACCACCTCTAGTTGCCGACTGAAGGGCGTAAAGCCCGTTCGAATGTAGAATTCGAGCGCTGCTGGATGATCAAACGTGCAAGTATGCACCCAGAATCGCCTGATCTGCCGAGACCAGGCCTGTTCGACGGCGACATTCATGATCGCGCGCCCGAGCCCTTTTCCCGTCGCCGCGGCGGTGAGACCAAGAAATGACAACTCACACTGGTCGAGTTCACTGAAATCGAGTTCAAGCAAGCCGATCGCCTCGTTCCCCTCACGGATCTCGAAACTCTCTACTTTCGGATTGGTCAGAATTTCCCGCAAGGCGCCGTCTTCCATCAGCACCCGGGAGAACCACATCCAGCGTTCGCCAACCTTGAGAAACAATGCCCGGTATTCACTCAGGTCAGGATCGACCATCCGCACAAAGGTGACGTCTTCCGGCATAGTTGCCGGCCGAAGCAACGGCTTCTGCAACATCTCAAGATTTGTCACGATGGTAGCGATGTGGCCGCCTGGGATCTCCGAACAACCTTTCGGCGCGACAGGGAGTTTGCTCATCAAAGATGCTTTCTTGGCAATTTCAGCAAATGACCACGCCGGTGAACCGGGCGATCATGGCGAGAGGTAGGTATAGCAACGCGCATGGCGTATGGATTCGGGCGTCTGGGCGCAGACCATAGCGGCTTCCAGCTTAACCGCCATTCTCCTGTATTTGCACGCCACGCTACTACTCCGACAAAGACTTGTTGAATCAGCCCAACTTCGGGCTCTTTTAATCGTCCCCGATCCAGGGCCGGCTGAACGGTCCCTGGCCGCAAGGGGACGACATGGCGGCATCTCACCAGAAATCGGACGCGATCACGCGCGGCGCACGCATGCTGCGCACAGCCCTTGGACCGGCCATCGCGCGGTTTCTGGAAGATTCGTCGATCGTCGAGGTGATGCTCAATCCTGACGGCCGGCTCTGGATCGACCGGCTGTCCGAAGGATTGTCCGACACAGGCGAGCGTCTGGCGCCCGCAGATGGCGAACGGATCGTACGACTCGTCGCGCACCATGTCGGCGCCGAGGTCCATCCCGGCAATCCGCGGGTGTCGGCCGAACTACCCGAGACGGGGGAGCGGTTTGAGGGGCTGTTGCCCCCAGTTGTTGCGGCGCCGGCTTTCGCGATCCGCAAACCTGCCGTCGCAGTATTCACGCTCGACGACTATGTGGCCGCCGGAATCATGTCGGCGGACCAGGCCGAGACGCTTCGCGGGGCGGTCGCCGCCCGAGCCAACATCCTTGTCGCCGGCGGCACCTCGACCGGCAAGACCACACTCACCAATGCGTTGCTCGCCGAGGTCTCCAAGACCACGGATCGCGTCGTCATCATCGAGGACACGCGCGAGCTGCAATGCTCCGCACCCAACCTCGTCGCCATGCGCACCAAAGACGGTGTCGCCACCTTGTCGGATCTGGTGCGGTCCTCGCTGCGATTGCGACCAGACCGCATTCCGATCGGAGAGGTCCGCGGCTCCGAAGCTCTCGACCTGCTCAAGGCCTGGGGAACGGGTCATCCGGGCGGCATCGGCACCATCCATGCCGGCACAGGGATCGGTGCGCTGCGCCGCCTCGAGCAACTCATCCAGGAAGCCGTCGTCACCGTCCCAAGAGCGCTGATCGCGGAGACCATCGACCTCGTCGCTGTTCTCGCTGGTCGCGGCTCGCAACGCCGGCTCGCCGAACTCGCGTGCGTCGATGGCCTCGGCCCGGACGGCGACTACCGCGTCACTCCCGCAACCTCAGCCTCAAGCCCAACAGGAGATCCCTCATGATCCGTCACGCCCGGCGCATCCGCCGCCATGTCACGGCAGTAGCAGCCGTCACCTATGCGACCCTGATCCTCGCCCCCGCCGCTCACGCTTCCGGTTCGTCCATGCCCTGGGAAGCGCCGCTTCAATCGATCCTGCAATCGATCGAGGGCCCGGTCGCCAAGATCGTCGCGGTCATCATCATCATCGTCACCGGCCTCACACTGGCCTTCGGCGACTCGTCCGGCGGGTTCCGCCGTCTGATTCAGATCGTGTTCGGTCTGTCGATCGCGTTCGCCGCATCCAGCTTCTTTCTCTCCTTCTTCTCGTTCGGCGGCGGGGCGCTCGTGTGATGGCGGGGAGGCTGGAACAGCTCGACGAGGTGCCGGGCTTCACCGTGCAGGTCCACCGGGCGCTAACCGAGCACATCCTACTCGGCGGCGCACCGCGCTCCATCGCCATCATGAACGGCACTTTGGCCGGAGCCGTTGGCCTCGGTCTGCGCCTCTGGCTTGTCGGCCTGGCCATCTGGGTTGTCGGCCACTTCGCCGCCGTCTGGGCCGCCAAGCGCGACCCGCTCTTCGTCGAGGTCGGCCGGAGGCATCTGCGCATCCCCGGCCACCTGTCGGTCTGAAGGAGCAGCGCTCATGATGAACCTCGCTGAATATCGCCGCACTTCCAGCCGCCTGGCGGATTTCCTGCCTTGGGCGGCTCTGGTGGGCCAGGGCGCCGTCCTCAACAAGGACGGTTCGTTCCAGCGTACCGCACGCTTCCGCGGCCCCGACCTCGACAGTGCCGTTGCGGCCGAATTGGTTGCAGTCGCGCGACGCCTCAACAACGCCTTCCGTCGGCTCGGCTCTGGCTGGGCGATCTTCGTTGAAGCGCAACGGCACGAAGCCTCGACCTATCCCGAGAGCCGTTTTCCCGATCCGGCGTCGGCCTTGGTCGATGCCGAGCGCAAGGCGGACTTCGAGGAAGCCGGCGCCCATTTCATTTCCGGCTACTTCCTCACCTTCACCTATCTCCCGCCGGCCGAAGATGCGGCGCGGACTGAAGCATGGCTCTATGAGGGACGCGACCGAAGCGGCGTCGATCCGCATGAGGTCCTGCGCGGCTTCATCGATCGCACCGACCGGGTGCTGTCGCTGCTCGATGGCTTTATGCCGGAATGCGGCTGGCTCGATGACGCCGAGACACTGACCTATCTGCATTCCTGCGTTTCAACCAACCGTCATCGGGTGCGGGTCCCCGAAACGCCGATCTATCTGGATGCGCTGCTCGCCGATCAGCCGCTTACCGGCGGGCTTGAGCCGCGTCTGGGACATTCCGACCTTCGCATCCTGACTATCGTCGGCTTTCCCACCGCGACGACACCCGGAATCCTGGACGAGCTGAACCGTCTTGCATTCCCCTATCGCTGGTCGACACGGGCAATCCTGCTCGACAAGACCGACGCCACCAAGCTGCTGACAAAGATCCGGCGGCAATGGTTCGCCAAGCGCAAATCTATCGCCGCAATCCTGAAAGAGGTCATGACCAACGAGGCGTCCGCCCTCGTTGACACCGACGCAGCCAATAAGGCCGCAGACGCCGATCTCGCACTTCAGGAACTAGGGGCCGACTATGCCGGCCAGGCTTATGTCACGGCGACCATCACCGTCTGGGACAACGACCCGCGGATCGCTGACGAAAAGCTGCGTTTGGTCGAGAAGGTGGTCCAGGGCCGCGACTTCACCGCCATGCCCGAGACCATCAACGCCGTAGACGCATGGCTCGGCTCGCTGCCGGGCAATGTCTACGCCAATGTTCGGCAGCCGCCGATTTCCACGCTCAATCTCGCCCACATGATCCCGCTTTCAGCGGTGTGGGCGGGGCCGGAACGGGACGAGCACTTCGGGTCGCCCCCCTTGCTGTTCGGCAAGACCGAAGGAAGCACCCCGTTCCGGTTTTCCCTTCATGTCGGAGATGTCGGCCATACGCTCGTCGTCGGTCCGACTGGTGCGGGCAAGTCCGTGCTGCTGGCGCTGATGGCGCTCCAATTCCGCCGCTACGAAAATTCTCAGGTTTTCGCCTTCGACTTCGGCGGCTCCATTCGGGCCGCGGCATTGGCGATGGGCGGCGATTGGCACGACCTTGGCGGTGATCTGACGGACGGCGCCGAGTCTTCCGTATCACTTCAGCCTCTCGCGCGCGTCCATGACGTGCCCGAACGCGCCTGGGCCGCTGACTGGCTCATCGCCATCCTCATGCGCGAAGGCATCCAGATCACGCCAGAGGTGAAGGAACACCTCTGGTCCGCCTTAACGTCGCTCGCCTCCGCCCCTGTCCAAGAACGGACCATCACCGGCCTGTGCGTGCTGCTGCAATCGAACGATCTCAAGCAAGCCTTGCGGTCCTATTGCGTCGGCGGGCCTTATGGTCGGCTTCTTGATGCCGAGAACGAGCATCTCGGGCATGCAGCGGTGCAGGCGTTCGAGATCGAGGGCCTTGTCGGCACAGGCTCAGCGCCCGCCGTTCTCGCCTATCTCTTTCACCGCATCGGCGATCGCCTCGACGGATCGCCCACACTGCTGATCATCGACGAAGGCTGGCTCGCCCTCGATGACGAAGGCTTCGCAGGTCAGCTCCGCGAATGGCTGAAGACCCTTCGCAAGAAGAACGCATCGGTCATCTTCGCCACCCAATCGCTCAGCGACATTGATGGCTCGGCGATCGCCCCGGCCATCATCGAAAGCTGCCCGACTCGGCTGCTGCTGCCTAACGAGCGGGCGATCGAGCCCCAGATCACCGCAATCTATCGTCGCTTCGGATTGAATGATCGGCAGATCGAGATCCTCGCGCGGGCCACCCCGAAGCGGGACTACTACTGCCAGTCGCGACGCGGCAATCGCTTGTTCGACCTGGGCCTCTCCGAAGTGGGCCTCGCGCTCACCGCGGCTTCTTCCAAAACCGATCAGACGGCCATCGCCAGGATCTTCGCCGAGCATGGGCCAGACGGGTTCCTCCCCGCATGGCTGCGCCTGCGCGGCGTCGACTGGGCCGCCGACCTTATCCCCGATCTCGCCAATCTCGTTCCCCCAGCCCCCAAGGAGACTACGTCATGACCATCCATCGTTCCCGCTCGCGCGCACTATTCATGGCCGCGACAATGCTGGCGATGCCCGTCGCCCTGTCGCCGATCTTCATCTCTCCGGCGCATGCTCAATTTGGCTTCGGACGGATCGTCTATGATCCGTCCAATTACGCGCAGAACGTGCTCACTGCCGCGCGCACGCTGGAGCAGATCAACAACCAGATCACACAGCTCCAGAATGAAGCGCAGATGCTCATCAATCAGGCGCGCAATCTCGCGAGCCTGCCGCATTCCTCGCTCCAGCAGCTTCAACAGGGCTTTCAGCGCACGCAACAGCTTCTGAGCCAGGCTCAGAACATCGCGTTCGATGTTCAGAGCATCGATCGGGCCTTTCAGCAACAATACGGCAATGTCTCACTGTCGACGACGGATCAACAGCTCGTCGCCGATGCACGCTCACGCTGGCAGAACACCGTGGGCGGACTGCAGGACGCCATGCGCGTCCAGGCCGGCGTGGTCGGCAACATCGACACGAACCGCGCCGAAGTTTCGACGCTGCTCGGCCAAAGCCAGGGGGCGACAGGCGCGCTCCAGGCGACCCAGGCCGGCAACCAGCTTCTCGCTCTCCAGTCGCAGCAGCTCTCCGATCTTGTCGCATTGCTCGCGGCCGATGGACGTGCCGGGGCGCTGACCGAAGCAGAAAGGGCTGCCGCAGCCGAACAGGGGCGCGAACAACGCCGCCGGTTCCTGACGCCTGGCTCCGGCTATCAGCCCGGCAACGCCCAGATGTTCAACAACGGCAACTGAGGGCGCAAGCATGGATGGCAAGCTGCTGGCCCGGCTGGGCGCGGTCGTCTTCGTCGCCATCGCGATCACTGCGACGGCGATCGAGATGACCCGGAAGGAGGGAGCTCCCGCAGAGGAGCCCGCGCGTCTCGCAGAGCCCGTGCGAGATTCCCTGCGCGAGGCTCAACGCTGGTGCCAGCAGCTTGGTCAGAGCGCCGCAAGCGATGCGGACTGCATGCGCGTCTGGGCCGAAACCCGCGACCGCTTCCTCGGCCGTGCGCCGGCGCCCACAGCCCCATCTCAGAATCAAGGACAGTGATCCATGGGCGGCACCGGCGTCATCGACACATTCCTGGGCACCTTCACCCGCTACATCGATTCCGGCTTCGGCCTGCTAGGCGGCGAGGTCGCCTTCATCGCCACAACCCTCATCGTCATCGACGTGACGCTGGCCGCGCTCTTCTGGTCCTGGGGAGCCGACGACGACATCATCGCGCGCCTTGTAAAGAAGACACTTTTCGTCGGCGTCTTCGCCTACATCATCGGCAACTGGAACAATCTGGCGAACATCGTCTTCGACAGTTTCGCCGGCCTCGGTCTGAAGGGTTCGGGCACCAGCTTCACCGTTCAGGATCTTTTGCGCCCCGGCAAGGTGGCGCAGACCGGCCTCGATGCCGCCCGTCCATTGCTCGAATCCATTTCCGATCTGATGGGGTGGATCGCCTTCTTCGAGAACTTCATCCAGATCGCCTGCCTGCTGTTCGCATGGGCTCTGGTGCTTCTCGCCTTCTTCATCCTGGCCGTGCAGCTCTTCGTAACGCTGATCGAGTTCAAGCTGACGACGCTTGCGGGCTTTGTGCTGATACCCTTCGGGCTGTTCGGCAAGACCGCCTTCATGGCCGAACGCGTGCTGGGCAATGTCGTGTCATCCGGCATCAAGGTTCTGGTGCTTGCCGTCATCATCGGCATCGGATCGACCCTCTTCTCCCAGTTTACCGCTGGCTTCGGCGGCGAGACCCCTACGATTGACGAGGCCATGGCAGTGGTCCTCGCTGCGCTTTCGCTGCTCGGCCTGGGAATCTTCGGTCCTGGCATCGCCAGCGGCCTCGTCTCAGGCGGTCCGCAGCTCGGCGCCGGCGCCGCTGTGGGCACGGGCCTTGCCGTCGGCGGCGCGGCGCTGGCCGCAGGTGGTGCAGCGGGTCTGGCCGTCAAAGGCGGCGCCGCCGCCATATCCGGTGGAGCCGCCGCCGTGCGTGGTGGCGCTGCCGCTGCCGGCGCCGCATCTTCGGCCTACAGTCTCGGTTCTCTTGGTCAGACTGGCGCGTCGGGCGTGGCCTCGGGCCTCGGAGGCGTCGCACGCGCAGCAGGTTCGGCTGCCGCATCGCCGCTCAAGCGCGCCGCAACGAAAGCTGGCGAAAGCGTCAAGTCCAGCTTCGCCGACGGCGCGAAGGCCGGTTTCGGAGCCACCGGCGGGTCCTCGACCATGGGGACCATCGGCGGCGCCGACGCTGCCGCCGCTTCCGCCAGCCCCCCGCGAGATGGAGCCCCTGACTGGGCGAAGCGCATGAAACGCAGCCAGGCCCTCAGCCACGGCGTCTCAGCGGCCGGTCACGCCGTGCGCTCCGGCGACAGCCATGGCGGCGGCTCTTCCGTCAACCTTTCTGAAAGTGATCGCTCATGAGCCTCTTCAAACGACCCGCAACCCACTATGGCAAGACACCCGAGCCTGAAACGCCCTATCAGAAGGCTGCTCAGGTCTGGGACGAACGCATCGGCTCGGCCCGCGTGCAGGCGAAGAACTGGCGCTACATGGCGTTCGGCAGCCTGATTCTCACAGCGGGGTTTGCCGCAGCCCTGGTCTGGCAGTCAGCTCGCGGGACCGTCGTGCCTTGGGTCGTGCAGGTCGATAATCTCGGCCAGGCGCAAACCGTCGCGCCAGCCTCCGCGGACTATCGGCCCAACGACCCTCAGATCGCTTTCCACCTTGCTCGCTTCATCGAACAGACCCGCGCGATTCCGTCTGACGCCATCATCGTGCGCCAGAACTGGCTTCGCGCTTATGAATGGACCACTGATCGCGGCGCCGCAGCGCTGAACGACTACGCCCGCTCCAACGACCCCTTCACACGGGTCGGCCGCCAGCAAGTCGCCGTAGAAGTCTCAAGTGTGATCCGGGCTTCCCCCGATAGCTTCCGTGTCGCCTGGACAGAGCGTCACTATGAAAACGGCCAGCTCGCCCGAACGGAACGCTGGACCGCCATCCTGACCATCGTCATCCAGACGCCGCGCGACGCAGAACGCCTCCGCGCCAATCCTCTGGGCATCTATGTCAATGCCATCAACTGGTCGCGGGAGATGAGCCAATGAGCCGCCCTCCGATGAGCAAATCCGCGTTTCAGGGTTTTTCCAGATCTGGCCTCGCGATCGTTCTGCTTTCCGCGACCGTGCTTGCCGGTTGCGCGACCAATCGGCCGCCGCAAATCAGTTACGATTCGGACGTGCCGCCGCTGCCCGCCGTGCCGGCAGTCGTCACGGACGCGCCGCCGAGGCCATTGCATGTCCCTCCGGCATGGACGCCGGCAAGAGGGGGGACAGCCGCCAACACCCCGGAGGGGCGCGTCCAGAACGCCAACTCGGCCGCCCGCGTTCAGCCTCGCCGCGAAGGCTATTTCAACTCGATCCAGATCTATCCCTGGAGCGAAGGCGCGCTCTATCAGGTCTATGCCGCGCCCGGCCAAATCACCAATATCGCGCTGGAGCCAGGGGAGAGCCTGACCGGAGCCGGCCCCATCGCCGCTGGCGACACGGCACGATGGATCATCGGCGATACCGAAAGCGGCAGCGGCGCGACCCGTCGCGTCCATATCCTCGTCAAACCAAGTCGCGCTGACATCACGACCAACCTCGTCATCACGACCGATCGGCGGGTTTACATGATCGAACTGCGCTCCGGGGAAGCGCCCTATATGCCCGCCGTCGCTTGGGCCTACCCGCAGCCGTCCGCAGGTCAGAGGCAGAGCGTCCCGGCGACCCCCGTCATCCCCGTCGCCTCGGCGCGCAACTATCGCTACGGCTTGACCGGTGATTCACCGCCCTGGCGGCCCGTGTCGGTCTATGATGACGGGCGGCGGGTCTATGTCGAGTTCCCGCGCGGCATCGTCCAAGGCGAGATGCCGCCGCTGTTCGTCATTGGCTCCGATGGCGAAGCGCAAATCGTCAACAGCCGCATTTTCCAGCACATCCTGATCGTCGATCGCCTCTTCGGCGCGGCCGAGCTGAGACTCGGCAGCGGCGACCGCCAGCAAACCGTCAGGATTGTCCGCACCGACGGGAGGCCAGCGTCATGAGCAACAAGGAAGATAACCGCGATGACGGCCTGGCGCCCGCCGGTCCCACTGTCGCGTCAACCTCGACCATGCGGCTGCGCGCTGAGCCTCCGCGCGTCACCCGGCTGTCCCGCAAGGTATTGGCTGGTGTCGGCCTCATCGCCAGCATCGGCATCGGCAGCGCGCTGATTTATGCGTTGCAGACGCGCCAAGGCGGGCCGGGCAACGAGGAGCTCTATTCCACGGAGAACAGAACCACTGCCGATGGTCTTGCGGGACTGCCGCGCGACTATACCGGACCGGTCCTCGGCCCACCTTTGCCAGGCGATCTCGGCGGTCCGATCCTCGACGCCCAGAACCGCGGCCAGCCCGTCGTGCCGCCAGCAATGGCGACACCCCAGGTCGATCCCGAGGAGCAACGCCGTCTCGCCGAGGAGGAAGCAGCCCGAACGAGCCGGGTGTTCTTCCAAACAGGACCTGGAACAGGCGCACCGCCTGCAACCCCAGCCATGAGCAGTCCGTCGCTGGCGGGCCTCGGCCTGCCGGGTCAGATGGGAACACCAACAGCCCAGGAGCGGCAGAGCGCTTTCCTGAACGCTGCTGTCGATCGGCGCACGGTCTCGCCAGATCGCGTCATGGCCCCGGCATCGCCCTATGTGCTTCAGGCCGGCGCGGTGATATCCGCCGCCCTCATAACCGGCATCCGCTCCGACCTTCCCGGCCAGATCACCGCGCAGGTGACCGAGCACATCTATGACAGTCCCACCGGCCGCATCCTGCTCGTCCCCCAGGGCACCCGTATCATCGGCGAATACAGCAACGATGTCGGTTTCGGACAGCGCCGCGTGCTCTTGGTCTGGAACCGGCTGATCTTGCCGAACGGGCGCTCTATCGTCCTGGAACGCCAGCCCGGCGCCGACACGCAAGGTTATGCCGGCCTTGAGGACGGCGTCGACTACCATTGGTGGGACCTTGCGAAAGCCGCCGGGTTGTCGACCCTTCTCGCCGTGGGCGCCGAGATCGCCGTCGACGATGAGGACCGTCTGATCCGCGCCATTCGCGACGGCGCCCAGGACACCATCAATGACGCTGGCCAGCAGATCATCCGCCGCCAGTTGCAGGTCGCGCCCACCC
Source organism: Paracoccus suum (assembly GCF_003324675.1). Lineage (NCBI taxonomy): Bacteria > Pseudomonadati > Pseudomonadota > Alphaproteobacteria > Rhodobacterales > Paracoccaceae > Paracoccus > Paracoccus suum. Next base: position 1,731,031 of record NZ_CP030918.1, on the reverse strand, counting down.
TGACAATCCGGCCGGGATTCCCGGTCCGCGTGATCGTCACCCGCGACCTGGTGCTCGAACCCTATGGAGCAGCGCAATGACCAAACTGAAGCTCGGCCCGATCGCCGAGGACAAGCCAGTGAAGATAACCCTGGATCTCCCCGGCGCTCTTCACCGCGACCTCAGTGCCTATGCGGACGCGCTTGGCCGTGAATCCGGCCAACCCGTCATCGACCCCAAAAAGCTCATTGTTCCGATGCTTGAGCGGTTTATGGCGACGGACCGGGGGTTCGCCAAAGCGCGCCGACATCGCGAGTGATCGCGACCCGGACCCCGATCCGGCAAGATCAGATAAGCCGCCTCAGGCGCTCTCCAGAGTCTTTGGACGCTAGTTTCGAGGCTAGCGAAAGAAAACGTCGAAGTGACGGGTTATCCCGGCCAGGCGCCCAGACTGCGCTGAACGGGACTATGTCTTCGTCCTCGACCAGAGGTCGCAGTACGAGCCGGGGGACGGAAACAAAGCTCCAGCCGGCCGACACCACAGTTATGCCTCTGCCGATAGCGACCATGTTCATCAAGGTCTCCTGGTTGCATGGCATGATTTTGATGGCGGGATAGTTGCTGTAATCCGCCAACCGACGAACGATGTAATCGTGGACCTCAAGTCCGGGCGCGCATTTCGTCGCCAGGAATTTCTGGTCGCGGAGCCACGACCATTCAATCGATTCACGCTCGGCTAGATGATGATCCGCCGAGAAGGCAACATGCACCCGCTCTTGCCAGAGCTCGGCGGTTTCACAATCGGCGATCGCGCCATTCCCGGTAAAGAAAGCGATATCCAGTTGCCGGGACCGCAGTGCGGCTATGTGTTCGGCCCTTCCTCCATCCCTGATCTCGATGGATACCTCCGGGTGCAACAAGGCATATTGTTCGATGAGCTCCCTCAGAAACCCGCCCGCAAGCGACGTCAGAACGCCGATGCTAAGGCTTCCGTTTTCGCCGCGGCCCGCCGCGCCGGCGGTTTGGGTCGCTCGCATGATCTGCTCAATCGCTGGACGGACGGCGGCGACAAATTGCTCTCCGGCATGCGTCAGGCGAATCCCGGAGGGGCATCGCTCGAAGAAAGAAACGCCCACCACATCCTCAATGCGTTGCACGCCCCGGCTCACCGTCGCCGGATATTGCCCCAACGCCTCCGCAGCGCGCCGAAAGCTGCGATAGTCCGCCGCCGCCACGACATACTGAAGCGAACTCAGGTCAAACGGGATCTTCGTGGACACGGGAGGAAAAGAAGGCCCCTCTGAGTCCTGGTTTTCCTCCTCCATCCGGTCGCCCTTCAATCAATCGGCGGAGGAAGCGATAAATGCCTCAGGACCAACGGCCTTGGGCAACAATCCCATTTGGAAAAGACGACCACGGTCAGCCCCGGCACCGCCGTTCGGGCGACGCCGGTGACCTCGACGACCTCTTGTCGATCCGGCCGTCGGAACCTCCTCATACCGGCTGTTCTACCAGGACCGAATACGCGGCAGGCGCGGTCTTAGCGCCGCGCAGCATTTTCATGACCTGCTCATCGCGCGTCCGACGGGCGACCGCCGCGAGAATCTTCAGGTATTCGTTGCTGCCTTCGGGGGACGACAGCAGCAGAAAGACAACATCGACGGGAAGGTCGTCCACCGACTCGAAATCGATTGGCTTCTTCAGCACCATCAGCGCCGCAAAGGATGTCTGCAGCCCGGGGACCGGTGCATGAGGCATGGCGACGCCATGACCGATGCCGGTCGAACCCAGACGTTCGCGGCCCAGCAAAGCTGTGTGGATCGCTTCCTCGGTCAGCCCCGTGCGGGCGGCCGCATGCGCGGCCAGCTTCTTGATCAGGACGGCTTTTGTCGAGATGGATAGATCAAGGATCACGTCCTCTGGTGCAATTGCAGATGACAGGTTCATAAGAGTACTCACGTTAAGTCGCCCGCCCGTGGACGAGCGCGCGCGGTCACTGCTCCGGCTCACGGAGGCGGTAACCGACACCTGTTTCAGTCAGGATATATTGCGGTTGATCGGGCGTGGCCTCGATCTTCTGCCGCAACTGGCGGACATAGACCCGCAGATATTGGACATCGGTCGCGCCGCCCCACACATGCTGGAGGATGTGCTGGTGCGTAATGACCTTGCCCGCGTGCTGCACGAGAACGCGCAGGATTTCATATTCCTTGGGTGAGAGCTTCACCTCCTTGTCTGCGACCTTGACGATCCGCTTCACCAGGTCGACCGAGAGATCGCCGACCTGGAATATCGGGCGTTCGCCCTGCTGCTGGAGCTTGTGCCTGAGCGCCACCCGAATGCGCGCCGCTAGCTCGCGCATCCCGAATGGTTTGGTCAGATAATCGTCGGCGCCCAGTTCCAGCGCCTTGACGATGCCCGTTTCATCGGTCCGGCTGGAGAGGATCACGATCGGCAGCTCGACAAGCTCGGCCCGCCACCTTTCGAGCAGCTCATGGCCGGAGATATCGGGCAGCCCAAGATCGAGCAGAATGAGATCGGGCTTCTCCTCTGTGAGGAGCGCGACGGCCTCCTCGCCGTTTGCAGCCTCGACCATGGCATAGCCCTCTGCTGTCAGCCCGACACGCAGGAGCTTCCTGATCGGCGGTTCGTCATCGACGACGAGAATCTTGACTACGGACGTACTCATATCCTTCCTTCCAAAGTCGAGGGCTCCGGTCCGATCGGAAACCGCAGCGTGAAAATGGCGCCGGGTCTGTCGGCCCGGTTGGTCGCGAAAATCGTTCCGCCCATCGCCTCGACAAATCCCTTGCAGATGGAAAGTCCAAGCCCGGTTCCAGCCTGGACGTGGTCCTTCTTCCGGACGCGATAGAAACTGTCGAAAATCCTGGTGAGATCGTCGGGCGGAATGCCGGGCCCTTCATCGACGACCTGCAATGTGACGTGGCTCTCGTCCGCCCACGCCCGAAGCGCGATCCGCGACCCTGACGGTGCGTATTTGCGGGCATTGTCGAGCAGATTGAACAGCACCTGTTCGAACAGGACCGGATCGAGCCGAACCATCGGCAGATCGGGCGGCACTGCAAGGTCTACCCTGTGGAGAGTCAATATCTTCTCGGCACGGCGCAGGGCGCTGCCGACGCTGTCGCCGATGAACAGCGGCGTCAGCGACACCGCCGCAGCGCCGGATTCCAGCCGTGTCATGTCGAGAAGGTTCGCGATGAACCGGTTCAGCCGCTCGGCCTCTTCGACAATTGTCGTCAGCAACTCGACCCGACCGGAATCGGTCAGGGATGTCGAATAGTCTCTGAGCGCTCCCGCAGATCCGAGGATCGACGCCAAAGGCGTCTTGAGGTCATGCGATAGTGACGTCAAAAGCGCGGAGCGCAGCTTGTCCGCCTCGACGGCCAGACGCGCATTGTCGACATCGGCGACCAGCTGGATGCGCTCGATCGCCAGAGCGGCCTGATCTGCCAGTGAGTCGAACAGCCGCTGTTCCAAGGGCGTCAGAACCGGCCCTTGCTTGTCATTGTCCAGACCAATGACGCCCACCCGTGTCCTGCCGGTTTTCAGGGGAAGGTAGAGGCGCTTCGCACCCGGCAGCGTGTCCGCTCCACGCCCTGCAGGCTTGTCATGCTCCCAGGCCCATTGGGCCGCCGCAATGTCGGCGTCATCGAGCGTATCGTCGGGCGGGAAACCCGCCTGGACCGCGATGCGGCCATTCTCCGGCAGTAGAGCGACGACCCTGACCTGAAGCATCGAGGCGATCTGATAGACCGTCGCCCAAAGAACGTCGCCCAAGGTCCCGGCGCCGGCGAGCTTCTTGCTGAACAGATAAAGGCCCTCGGTCGTTTTGGCCCGCTGACGTGCTGTCACAGCCTGGCGTTGAACACGCCCGGCAAGATTGCTGGCGATCACCGCAACGCCGAGAAAGAACGCGAAGGCGACGACGCTCTCGGGATCGCCGATATCCAGCGTGTAGCGCGGTTCGAGGAAAAAGAAGTTGAAGACTAGCGCGCCCAATACGGAAGCGAACAGCGCCGGCCAGAGGCCGCCGCCCATAGCCGAGGCCAGCACGGCCATCAGAAAGACGAGGGCGATGTTGCGGACGTCCAGAAAGCGCGAGAGCGCCGTTCCGATGCCTAGCGCCATGGCGACGTAGAGCGAACTCCACAGATAGTGGCCGAAGTCGATTCGTCGTTTGGGCCGCGCGCTGACTGTCGCTGGAGATCGCGTTTCCTCGCCGTTGCCCGGCGAGATGACATGCACGCTCACATCCGTCTTGGCGCGGATCAGATCATGCGAAACGGAGCCCGCGAAGATCTCCCGCCACCTGGGCGAGGTCGGCATGCCGACGATGACGTGCGCATAGTTGTTGGTCGATGCGTAGGCCAGGATCTCTTGCGCAACGTTCTCGCCTGGCAGGGTAACAGCCTCGGCGCCGAGCTGCTCGGCAAGACGCAATGCACTGGCGATCTTGTCCTTCTGCTGCTCTGAGAGTCGGCCATCCTTGCTCGTCTCGACGTGAACCGCGGCCCATGGCGCACGAAGCCGGTCGGCCTGACGGCGGCCGTAGCGGACAAGCGCCATCGCTCCGGGCCGTTCGTTGATGCACACCAGGACGCGCTCGCCGGCCGACCAGGGGCCGGCGATGGCATGCGCCTGCATATGCGTGACCAACTGGTCATCGACCCGCTGCGCTGTGCGCCGCAGCGCCAACTCACGAAGGGCTGTCAGGTTGCTGGGCGAAAAATAATTCTGCGTCGCGCGCTTGGCTGTTTTGGGCAGATAGACCTTGCCCTCGTTCAAGCGCTTGATCAGGTCGCCCGGCGTGATGTCGATGATTTCGATATCGTCGGCGCGGTCAATGATCGAATCCGGAACGGTCTCGCGCACCCGGATCCGTGTGATCTGCGCTACCACGTCGTTGAGGCTTTCGACGTGCTGAATGTTAAGGGTGCTGTAGACGTCTATGCCGTTGGCGAGCAGTTCCTCGACATCGAGATAGCGCTTCGGATGGCGACTGCCCGGCGCGTTGGTATGGGCGAGCTCGTCCACCAGGACCAGCGCCGGCTTGCGCGCCAGAATTGCGTCGATATTCATCTCATCGAGCACATGCCCTCGATACGGCACAGTGCGGCGCGGAACGATCTCGAACCCGTCGACCAGAGCCTCGGTCTCGGCCCGCCCGTGGGTCTCGACCACCCCGATGACCACGTCGACGCCATCGGCCCGCTGAGCCCGGCCCGACATGAGCATCTCATACGTCTTGCCCACACCCGGCGCCGCCCCAAGAAAGATCTTGAGGTGGCCCCGCGTCTCCCGCTGCGCACTTTCCAGCAATGCATCAGGCGATGGCCGGCTCTGCTCTCGTATTGAGTCGTCAGACACTCGGTTGACTCCGGATCAACGTTCAGGACGGCTATTATAGCCGTCCTGACAGCTTCATTCAGCTTCTATTGGCGTCGTCGAGCGCCAGGTTTAGCTTGAGAACGTTGACCACGGGCTCACCCATGAAGCCGAGCATGCGCGGCTCGACATACTGATCGACCAATGCGCGCACCACAGCCTCGTCGATACCGCGCGCTTTGGCGACACGCCCCACCTGGAAGTAGGCGGCTTCGGGCGTGATGTGCGGGTCAAGTCCGCTGCCCGAGGCGGTCACGAGGTTCATCGGAACGGTCGCATCGCCACCGTTCGCCGCGCGCAGAGCCTCTGTATCGGCGGCGACGCGGTCGCGAAGCGCCTGGCTGGTAGGGCCAAGGTTGGAGCCACCCGAAGCGCCCGCGTCATAGCCGTCGGAGCCGGCCGCCGACGGGCGGGGGTGGAAGTAACGCTCGCCGGTGAACCGCTGGCCGATCAGCTCGGAGCCGACGACCGTGCCGTTGCGCTCGATCAGGCTGCCATTGGCCTGGAAGGGAAGGATCGCTTGCGCGATCCCGGTGATACCGAGCGGATAGAGAAGCCCGGTGATGATGGTGAAGGCTACGATCATGAAAATCGCAGGTCGGATTTGCTTAAGCATCTTTGTTTGTCCCGAATGATCCGCCGCTGAACAACAGCAAGGACGCGGAATGATTTCGTGGTCGTCGGTCCCGCCTTAGGCGAGACCGACGGCGGTGATCGCCATGTCGATGAGTTTGATGCCGGCGAAGGGCACGAGAATGCCGCCCAGGCCGTAGATCAGGAGGTTACGGGACAACAGCGAACCCGCTCCGATGGCGCGATACTTGACGCCTTTCAGCGACAGCGGGATCAGCGCCACGATGATGAGGGCGTTGAAGATGATCGCCGACAGGATCGCGCTCTCGGGCGAAGCGAGGCCCATGATGTTGAGCGCGCCGAGCTGCGGATAGAAGACGAGGAACATCGCCGGGATGATCGCGAAATACTTCGCGATATCGTTGGCGATCGAGAACGTCGTCAGCGCGCCGCGCGTCATCAGCAACTGCTTGCCGATTTCCACGATCTCGATCAGCTTGGTCGGGTCGCTGTCGAGATCCACCATGTTGCCGGCCTCGCGGGCGGCGACCGTGCCGGTGTTCATGGCGACGCCGACATCCGCCTGGGCGAGCGCCGGGGCGTCATTGGTGCCGTCACCACACATGGCGACCAGCTTGCCCTTGGCCTGCTCCTCACGGATCAGCGCCAGCTTGTTCTCCGGCGTCGCCTGCGCCAGGAAGTCATCGACGCCAGCTTCGGCGGCGATGGCCGCCGCGGTCATCGGGTTGTCGCCGGTGATCATCACCGTGCGGATACCCATGCGGCGCAGCTCGGCGAACCGTTCCTTGATGCCGCCCTTGACGATGTCCTTGAGGTAGATGACGCCGAGCAGGCGGCCATCCTTCACCACGGCGAGCGGCGTGCCGCCTGCCTTGGCGATCTGGTCGGCGATGCCCTGAAGCTCACGAACGCTTTCGGCGGACGCGCGCGGGCTGCCGGTCGCGACCGTGGAGAGATCCACGTGCTTCAGAACCGCATCGACCGCGCCCTTGCGGATGGTCGAACCGTCCAGGTCGACGCCGCTCATCCGGGTCTGCGCCGTGAAGGGGACGAAGGTGGCGTTGAGGCTCGCCATGTCGCGCGCGCGGATGCCGTATTTTTCCTTGGCGAGCACTACGATCGAGCGGCCTTCGGGGGTCTCGTCGGCCAGCGAAGCAAGCTGCGCTGCATCGGCGAGTTCCTTTTCGGTGACGCCCCGGATCGGCCGGAACTCGCTCGCCTGACGGTTGCCGAGCGTGATCGTGCCGGTCTTGTCGAGCAGCAGCGTGTCGACGTCGCCAGCGGCTTCAACGGCACGGCCGGACATGGCCAGAACATTGAAGCGGACCAGCCGGTCCATACCGGCAATGCCGATGGCCGAGAGCAGTGCGCCAATGGTGGTCGGAATCAGCGTGACGAACAGGGCGACCAGAACGATGATGGGAACATACCCGCCCGCATAGGTCGCGAAGCTCGGAATGGTCACGACCGCCAGAACGAAGATCAGCGTCATGCCCGCAAGCAGGATATTGAGCGCGATTTCGTTCGGCGTTTTCTGGCGCTCGGCGCCTTCAACGAGAGCGATCATCTTGTCGATGAAGGTCGAGCCAGCCGCGGCCGTGATCCGGACCTTGATCCAGTCGGAGAGCACTTGCGTGCCGCCAGTGACGGCGGAGCGGTCGCCACCAGACTCGCGGATGACAGGGGCCGATTCGCCGGTGATAGCCGCTTCGTTCACCGACGCGACGCCCTCGATGACTTCGCCGTCAGAGGGGATGATGTCGCCGGGCTCGACGAGAACAACGTCACCAACCTTCAGCGTGGCCCCGGGCACCATTTTGTAGTCGGAGCCGCCGTTCGAAAGCAGCTTGGCCTGGGTCTCGCTGCGCGTGCGCCGAAGCGATTCCGCCTGCGCCTTGCCGCGCCCTTCGGCGACGGCTTCGGCAAAGTTGGCGAAAAGCACTGTGAACCAGAGCCACAGCACGATCTGCAGCGAGAAGCCGACATTTTCGGCCCCGGTCGCGATGTCCTTCAACAGCAGCACCGTCGTCAGCACCGAGACGACCGCGACGACGAACATTACGGGGTTTTTGGCGAGGCTCTTCGGATTCAGTTTCCGGAAGGCATCGCCAATGGCCGGTACAAGTATGCGAGCGTCCAGCATGCTCGCGGATTTGGACTGGTTCATAAGAAACTCCAGCGAGTTTGTTCTTGGGGGCCAACCACTCGGTCACGCCGCCGCGAGCAATTCAGTGATAAGTTTGGCGAGGAGCACCACGCCCCCCAAAGTCAGTGTCATGCCGAGAATGATCGTCGATGCCCTGGGCGGTCTGGCCGCCCCTCGCTTCTGAAACCAGGAGCGAGGGTTCACGACAAATCGGATCGATCTCAGCCATTTGGCCGTCATCGCGATCCTCAGAACGTCTGGCCCGCCAGCATGGCGAAGTGCTCGACGATCGGACCCAGCGCCAGGACCGGGAAGAACGTCAGGCCGCCGACGATCAGCGTCACGCCAACGACAAGGCCGATGAACAGCGGTCCCGTCGTGGGCAGTGTTCCCGTCGATGCCGGCACGCTCTTCTTGGCCGCGAGCGAGCCCGCGATCGCCAGGACCGGCACGATGAGCAGGAAGCGCCCCATCAGCATCGCGAGACCGATAGTGATGTTGTAGAAGGGCGTATTCGCGCTCAGACCGGCAAAGGCGCTGCCGTTGTTGTTGGCGCCGGACGTGAAGGCGTACAACACCTCGCTCAATCCATGCGGGCCAGCGTCCTGGATGCTGGACAAGCCAACAGGAAGAACGACGGCGATCGCGGTCAGGGCCAAGATGGCGAGCGACGGTCCAAGCATCGCGAGGATGCTCATCTTCACTTCCTTGGCCTCGATCTTCTTGCCGATATATTCCGGCGTGCGACCGACCATCAGACCGGCGATGAAGACGGCGAGGATCGCGAAGATCAAGGTGCCGTAGACACCGGCGCCGATGCCACCGAGCGGCGGGATCTGCATGTTGAACAGGGGCACAAGGCCGCCAAGCGGCATGAGGCTGTCATGCATAGTGTTGACGGCGCCCGTCGAGGCCGACGTCGTTACGACGGCGAAGAGCGAGGAAAGCGCAATGCCGAACCGCGTCTCCTTGCCTTCCATGTTGCCGCCCTCGAGGCCGAGCGCATGGAGCAGCGGGTTTCCAGCGGATTCAGCCCAATAGATGACGCTGATGCCGGCGACAACGATGCTGAGGACCGCGCCAAGCAGTGCCCAACCCTGCTTCTGGTTACCGATCATACGGCCGAACACGTTCAGCATCGCAAAGGAGATCGAGTAGATCGCCAGAATGTGGATCAAGTTAGTCAGTGCCGTCGGATTCTCGAACGGATGGGAAGAGTTGGCGTTGAAGAAGCCGCCGCCATTCGTTCCCAGATGCTTGATGATCATCTGCGAAGCGACAGGGCCCTGCGCGATAGTCTGCTGAGCGCCTTCAACCGTCGTGGCGACGGTGTAGGGGTTCAGGTTCTGCGGAACGCCTTGCCACACCAGCACCAGGCTGCCGACGATGCAGATCGGCATCAGGATGTAGAGCGTCGCCCGCGTCAGATCGACCCAGAAATTGCCGACGGTCTTGGCGGACGCGCGAGAGAAGCCGCGAATGATCGCCATGGCCCCGGCCACGCCCACAGCCGCCGACACGAAGTTCTGCACCGTGATGCCGGCCATCTGTGTCAGATAGCTCATGGTGGTTTCGCCGCCATAGCCCTGCCAGTTGGTGTTGGTCATGAAGCTGACCGCCGTGTTGAACGACGAATCCGCGCTTACAGCGCCCATTCCGGCTGGATTGAAGGGCAAACCGCCCTGGATGCGCTGCAAGAGATAAAGCAGTGCGAAACCGGCCAGGTTGAACAGCAGCATGGCGCCCAGATAGGTCGTCCAGTGCTGCTCTTCCTTCTCACTGGTTCCGGCCATGCCATAGAGGCCGCGTTCCACGGGTCCCAGAACCGGCGAAAGGAAGGTCCTCTCGCCGTTCATGACACGCGTGATGTAGCCGCCGAGCGGCTTCACCAGCGCGATGACGATCCCGAGAAAGACTAGGATCTGTATCCATCCATTTATTGTCATCGGTCGTTTCTTTCCGAGCTGTTGCCTTGATCAGAACCGCTCGGGACGAGCGAGGGCGTAAAGCAGGTAGCCGGTGATAAACACCGCGACTGCTGCCCCAAGGAAATATTCCAAGATCATGTTGCCGCCTCCTGGGTCAGAGCTTTTCGCAAAGCTTGATGTATCCAAACATCAAGGCGAAGAATCCGAACCCTATCGCTAGTACAAGAACATCCATTGCTTTCGCCTCCGGCGCCGCTGTTGGTACAAATGGCCGCCCAGGATGGATCGTCCTGACCGGTCACAGGTTGAATTCTTCCAGCGCGCCCTTGCGTACGCACGGGTGCCGGAGGAGGAATTTGGCGGAAATATGGACGCGAACCGCATATAGGTTCGAGAGAGGACGGGGCCTCAAAAAATAGGAATCCAATAGTTATTTCGGCGGCTTGCATAAAAATTCCATAGGAATTTCTGCCAAACCGCCCATTGGCAAGCAAAAAGCCCGCCGACTCGGTAGAGGCGGCGAGCTTTGCTTATCTTAACTGGGAGAGTTACTTTCGCATCGCCATCGTCGCGATAAATTCAGCGAGTGTGACGCGGCTCTGTCGGATCGATGGCAACCGGCTAGGCGGCGGCCCGGCGTCCAAACAGCGGGTCAAGGCTCAGGCGCTGGCTTTCGGCCATGCAGATCACAGCCCCCGGCGCGTTATTGGTTTCATGACGGGCGAAGTGAATCGCCGCATCCTTGCTGACAAAGCAGCCGCCGACGAGGTTACGCTCATCGCGGACGGTCCAGCATCCTCGGTTGTCCTGGCCGACAAAAAAATGGTTCAGAGGTTGGGGAGGCTCTTTCGGCTGAATGGCGCTTGCCATGGTGGATGATCCTGATTGTTCGTTGAAGAGTGAGCTGTGGACGTCGTTGGCGCGCTAGCCAGCCAACGCGGTGACTGTGGCGACGGCCGCAATCACGAGGGCCATCACGACTCCGAGCCGCAGGAACATCCCAACGTCGGCCATCGGCTCATCCGAGCGCACGGCAACCTTGGCTTCGCCATCCGTCCGCCCAGGGTTGGCCTTGTTCTGTTGTTGCATCGCATAGAAATAGTAACCACGAGGGTACATCGCAGACATCCTTTCTGGGTATCGGCAGGCCCTTCCACTCGTCGAGTCAAATGATGCCTTTTGCCGATACGTTGAATTTAAAGATGTCGGGATTTGTTCTCCATTTCACGGATAGCCGGATTTCATAGTATTTTCATTGGAGAACACAGCAGCATCATGCTGTTCTTATAAGGGCGGTCCGATCAGGCCGAGAGGGGGACGAGAGACCTCTCGGCGACCAAAGACGTATCGATCTCCAAGGAGTCGATCTCCGCCACGGCAGCGCGTATTCTTGCTGCGGTGCCTTCAGTGACCTCGACCAGCGGAAGGCGGACGGCGGGCGAGTATCCGCGCGCGCAATGCAACGCGAACTTGACCGGGCATGGGTTGCTTTCAAGCTCCAGCGCCTCGATCAGCGGGAAAAGATGGGCGTTGATGCGCCGAGCTTCCAGATAGGCACTCTTCCGCACCGCGCCGATCATCGCCGCTGTCAGCATCGGGGCGACGTTCGACACGACCGAAATGGCGCCGTCGCCGCCAGTCGCCATGAAAGCCAGCATGGATCGGTCATGGCCGGAAAGCTGCGTGAAACGATCGCCGAATCGGACGGCCATCGTGCTAGCCCGCGTCGGATCTCCGCTTGCGTCCTTGACGCCGACAAGACCGGGCAGGTGCGCAAGGCGGTCGAGCGTTTCGATCCTGATATCGACGGCCGTCCGGGAAGGCACGTTATAGATGATGATCGGCAGCTCGGCAGCTTGCGCGACGCTCTCGAAATGCCGGAACAGGCCCTCTTGGCTCGGCCGACTATAGTAAGGCGTGACGACCAAAGCACCATCCGCGCCAAGGCGAGCCGCCTCGCGGGTCAACTCCACGGTACGCCGGGTGTCGTTGGTGCCCGAGCCGGCGATCACCGGCACACGGCCATTGGAGACCTCGACGCACAAGCGGATCACCGCCGCCCATTCCGGATGAGACAGGGTCGGCGCCTCGCCCGTAGTGCCGCAGGCGACAAGCCCCTGTACGCCCTGGTCGATCTGCCAGTTGGCGAGTTCCGCCAAGGCGTCGAAAGCGATAGCCTCACCCCTGTACGGGGTGACAAGTGCGGTCATCAGACCGCCGAATAACGGAGGGTCGCCACTGGGTTTCATGCTGCCTCTTCTCCACGTTTCGAGAGTTCTTTTGGTCGGCGCTGGCGACGATCGAGGGAGCCCAGCAATGCGATCAGCATGGCAGCGGCCAGATCGTCGTGTCGGCCCACGCACCTGCGTAAATTGCCTCGATCGCTCCACGCCACGCGACATCGCCAACGATCTCCCGAGCGGCCCATCGACCAAGGATGCCGCGTTGGTTGCAGATGCGCTCCGAGTTCGAGAACCGCTTCAAGCAAGGCATTTGCTTCGAGCAGATCACGGAGCCGGCGGTGCCGTCGAAACTGCGACTGATCTTCGCGCTCCTCGATAATCCTCACAGCCAGCCAGATGTGGTGCTCCTTGAGGACCCGAGCCATCACCAACTGCGTCCTCAGGCCTGGCAGCGCAGCCAGACGGCTTTCACCGATACCCGGCCTTGGATCGTCGGCTTGGAGATCTGGAGCCGCAGGGCGTGTCATTCCGCTCTCAGAAAAACTATGGCGACGACCTGCACCGCGGCACAGCTCGCAGCAAACATCAGAAGCAGGTATTCCGATCTACGGCGTCGCTCGCGTTTGCTGAACCTCGGTTTTGGTCGTGGCAACCTGGGGTGAGCAGGACGGCCCGAAAATCTGCATTCAGCCGCCATTTCTGAACATTAGGTAGATGCTGGGGCCTGCGGCAGCAAGAACAGCGCAACCGGCGATCACCACCAGAGCGATGATCTCCACGGCGCAGCGGAAGACGTGTCGGGAGACTTGGCGCTTGCTTGGTACAGCCCGGCTCAATTTTCGCCCTCGCTCCCCATCTGACGCGGCTCGCGCCGCCGACTGAGGTTCATCATCTCCAGGCAGAAGCGACCGTCTGTCAGTTGAAGATAGAGGCGGTAGCAGCCGTAGCTCTCGCCTATCAGCCTTGCCGCACCGACCGCATCATTGCGCGTCGGGTGGCACCATTCGGAGTCTTCACCTTCAAGATGCACAGTCCAGCGATCATCATAGTTCCGATAGACCCAGAGAACGGGCAGGACCGGATACACAGTCGCTGTGGCTTGAGGAGCCTCCAATTTCGATATGATCTGTTCCAAACCCATGTTTCACCTGAGCTCGCAGTGCGTTTGCGGAGCCGGTGGCTCCGCATTTCCGCCCGCGCCCGTCCTAGAAAAGCACCCCGGCCTCAAACATCCCGCGTACCTGGTCGCGCTTGTCGAAGTTGGACCCAAAGCCGTAGCCTTCGGTGACCCGATCGATGCGGGTGTACGAAAGCTCGGTACGCGCGAAGAAGATCCCGCGCTGGTAGGTCGGCGTCACCGTCAGCGACCACGCCCTGCTTTTCGGCCCGTAGAGCAGATTGGTGGGGGCGCAGTCTGCGGCGACGCCGCAATCTCCTCCGCTTGAAGCGATGTACTCGGCACGTCCAGCGATCGAGAAATTCTCATTGATGGCATAGCGAGCCAGCAGCGCTCCGCCGAATGTTTCGGCCGAGCGATCAATACCGATGTCCCTGTTCGAGCGGACCGTTGTGTATTGCAGGTAGGGCTGGAGCGTCAGCGGGCCGTCGACATAGGTGTAGATCACATTGAAGATGCTGCTGTTGTTCTGCGCCAGTGGCGTCGCGGCGCCGGTCTTGCCGGACTCTGCAAAGTTGTCTGCGGCGACAAGCGTGATCGTGCTCGACGGCGTCGCCGCATAAGACACGAGACCGGATACCCAGTTGTAATCCCCTGAGTAGAAACCATCATTGACCGACACCGAGGCGTTGACCGGTCCATTGCTATAGTTCACCTGAACACCGCGGCTGATCGCCGGCTCCTGGTTCCAGAGCAGGCCGCGCGCGATATTCATATTCTGGAAGGTGAAGGTCGATTCCGCGCCGATCAACGTCGGCAGCAAACCCGCCTGCACCGAGAAATTCGGCGACAGCTCGAGCTTGCCATAAGCAACCGGCACCGGCCCGTACAACTGATCGGTGACGTCGGTTGCGCGGGTGTAGGCCGAGCCCAAAGAAGGCAGCGAGTAGACACCGCCCTGGACGAAGAACGTCAAAGGCGCCCCGGTTGTCTGCACCTGAATTTGGGCATTGCCGATATCGACGAGGGGATCTGTCGTTCGCGGATCGACGCCGGGAATGCCGTTCGTCTGCGCATTCCCGATGCCTGTGAGCTGGCCGGTGATATGAAGGCGACCAAACAGGCCCGCATCCATGCTCATCGGATCGGGGTTCGGGCGCAGAGGGCCACCAAAGCTCGGCGCGCTCAGGGGTTCCGCCGCTGCCTGGCCAAGACCCATCATCGAACCGGCCATAATCGCGACCGCGCCAACCGCGCTCCGGCAAAGCGTCTTCCGACGCTCCGACCCCGGTCTTGTTGGACGACCGGCCTCGGCCGTGGCCGTAGCGGCGGGTGCGAGGGACGGTTTAAGCGGCTTCATACCTTCAGGTCCTTCCGGTTTGGTGGGACCCTCAAGCTAGATAGAGCCGCATATTATTTCGACGGGAGCTCAGCCGCGCTGCGATAGTATTTTCATAAGAAAAAGCCCTGACAAAAATATACGTACTTATATAGTCGGATTTTTATTTGACTGAGCACGACTTTGCGCCCTCTCTCGCGCGGGAGTGTGCTTCTATGATTGACCAGAATCTCGACTATCTCGCTAACTTGCTTTGCCAAAACCGTCGGCAGGGAATTACCTCAGATATCCCGTTCGATCTGCTTCGAAGCGAGGATGACGCCTGGGCGGTGCAGTCAGCAGCAATCGCGGCCTTCGCCAATGACGCGGTAGGCTACGCCCTGATAGGCACTTGCCCCGCCATCCGCGGCACGCTTGGCCTTGCCAGTCCCATCTACTGCCCGATCCCTGTCGGAACAGTTCTTCAGGACTCCCACGGGCCGTTCCGGCTTCCCCAAGGCTTCATCGGGGCACAATGCGAAATCGTCTTTACGATAGGCGGTCCCTTGGGGGCGGACCATTGGCCCATCACTCGCGATCAATTTTGCAAGGCGATCCTGAGCTACCAACCGGCTATCGGTCTTGTCGGGCGACGTGGTCACCTGACTGGGCAACCACACCTGGCCGCCATTGCTGACTATGCGTTCCATGTTTCGACGATCGTCGACAAATATCATGAGCCAACAGGCCTGGAGGCCATGGACAGAATCGACATGCGAGCGTCGATCAACAACGTTCCAGTGTTTCAGTCGGCATCGGGAGAGGGGCTGGTTGATCCGATCAACTCTGCGCTCTGGCTCGTGAATGACCTGATCGCCAGAGGCAATTATCTCAGCGCCGGCGATATCGTAGCAACCGGATCGATCATCCCGATGCTGCTGCAAATCCTTCCTGGTCAGGAACTGAAGGTCGAGTTGTCAGGCGTTGGCGACGCATCCGCACGGTTTCTTTGAACCAACAGAAGCGGCCGATCAGACGGCCAACTGATGGCCACTGAAAATGTAGAGACCCAACGCCGTCGCCGCCAACCATAGAGCCTCATCCCAATAGGTGAACCTGGTCTTGCCGAATCGTTCGCCGCGATGAACTGCGTAAGCGACGGCCATTACGCCGTATATGCCGGTCCACAGCGCGAATGTGGCAAGGAAGTTCTCGCTCTTCAGAATGTAGGCGATTGCCGCAGCGACGACCAGCTTGATGCCATAGCGCCCAATGTGCTCTCGCGACTGCTCGTCTAACCGCATAACACGCCTGGATCGTTCGTTAGATCAGGCCGAAGACGAGGGACAGCGGGTAGCCGACATACCCAACGCCGATCGCGGTAATCGCCAGGACAAGCAGCAAGCCAAGCCCACCATTCCCTGGCTCTTTCTGAGGGCGCGGCGCCTCGTTCTGATTCTTCCGGACCCTACTATTTCCAGCCATTTGCGATGAACGCTCCCTCGGCGCTCCAGTGCGCAGCTATTTCTAGGATGCTGCTGCATAGGAATTCGAGAGGGACCGTCCGCAAGCTGCATAAGCGGATTTTATTTCGGGGTTTGAGGTGCGTTGCTAGGTGAACTGCATCACAGGGTGAGGATCGAAAACGTTAACGCCCGTTCCACTTCGATCTTCGGAACAGCGGCTGTAGTGTTCATAGTTCGAAGATCAAATGGCGCGCACGATATTTTGGACTCGGACTCACCGAACACGATCTTATGATGCAAGATCATCCGCCACCGCTTAATGCTTGGATTCCAGCGGCACCCTGTGACGCTGGATAATGGTGCGGACGACGGGACTCGAACCCGTACTCTCACAGAGAAGCAGATTTTCGTACCACTTCGACTTTCGCCGCCGCCTTATGGCGTTCGTGGTCTGGACTGTCCCTTCGCCATGGCCCGAAGGCTTTAGGCGCCGCCCGTCCAGTCTCTACACCTTCCCCGAAGAGGGGCTTGGCTCGGGATTGGCTTAGGGCAGATGCCCTTTAGCGTTCCCCGACTTTGAGCGGTTCTACTCCGCGGATTTCCCCGCGGGCACTCCAATTCTAAAGTCTGCTGCGTCTACCGATTTCGCCACGTCCGCCCTTTGCCGCCGATTCTCGCCCTTGATCTCTGCTCCTACGCAGCACCTAGAACGAAATCAGCCTTTTTTCGCCTTCCTTACCCTGCGCTCATAGCGCATTGAAAAACCATTCAATTCTCTTCCGCAAACTATTTTGCAGCATGGTAGAAAAAAGACTTTTTAAGTCCCATGCGTCTACCATTCCGCCACGCCCGCGTGGCGCCCTGACTAGTGCGCCAGCCGGGGCCGGGCAAGGCTCACTTGGCGCGGGTCGGGCGGTCAAAGACCTTGCGGCCCATCAGGCTGCCGACCAGATCGACCATCAGCCGCGCGGTCTGACCCCGGTCGTCGAGGAACGGGTTCAGCTCGACAAGGTCGAGCGAAGTGACAAGGCCGCTCTCGTGCAGCATCTCCATGACCAGATGCGCCTCGCGGAAGGTGGCGCCGCCGGGCACGGTGGTGCCGACCGCCGGTGCAATCGAGGGGTCGAGGAAATCGACGTCGAGCGAGACATGCAGCAGACCGTCGGCCGCGCGCACCCGGTCGAGGAAGCCGCGCAGCGGCGCGACGATGCCATGCTCGTCCAGCACGCGCATGTCATTGACCTCGATCTCGGAGGCGGAAAGCGCGGCATGTTCCGCCGGATCGACGCTGCGGATGCCGAACATGCAGATCTGGGCGCCCGGCACCGGCGCTGGAAAGGCAGGCATCGGCTCGAACCCGTCGCGACCGGACAGGTAGCCGACCGGGCAGCCGTGGATGTTGCCCGACCGGGTGCTCATCAGCGAATGGATGTCGGAATGGGCGTCGAGCCACAGCACGAACAGCGGCCGCTGGGCCGCCGCGGCATGGGCAGCGACGCCAGAGACGGTCCCGAGCGACAGCGCATGATCGCCCCCCAGAAAGATCGGCATGCCGGCTGTCATGGCGGATTTCGCCGCCGCGCCCAGCGCCTCGGTCCAGGCGATCATCTCGGGCAGGTGATGGACGGCGGGATTGTCGCAGACCTCGCCGCGCCCGGCGGCAGGCGCGACATCCCCGCGATCCTCGACCGTGTGGCCCAGTTCGGACAGTGTGCGCGCAAGGCCCGCGACGCGGTAGGCCGCCGGTCCCATCAGGCAGCCGGCGCGCTTTTGCCCCTCGTCCACAGGGGCGCCTATCAGGATGCAGTGGGTCATTGGGCCTCGCGTCTAGGTAATTGTTTGTGCTTAGGACATTCTTGCGGGCGGCGGCAGGGGCTGCCGGCCGCGCCGCCTTACAGCACCTTGCGCGTCGCGGCGGTGACGGCATCGCCGGTGTTGGGCGTTCCGGTCGGCTCGATCAGCAACAGATGCGCCTCTTCCCGCGCAAAGGGGCAATGCTCGACCCCTTTGGGCACGACGAACATCTGGCCTTGTTGCAACGTCACGGTCCGGTCCCGCAACCGGATGTCAATCGCACCTTTCAGGACAAGGAACAGATCATCCGTGTCGGGATGCGAGTGCCAGCGGAACTCGCCCTGAACCTTGACCACCATGACATCGTAACCGTTGAAGCTGGCCACGGTGCGCGGCGACCAATGATCATCAAAGGACGCCAGCTTCGCCTTGAGGTCAATCTCGCCCGTCATTCGCTACACTCCACTTGATGTCGGGCAGCAGATCGCAGGACCGCGCACCCTCCCCGATGCGTCGCTAGTCCCGCACGCCCTTGAACCGCTCCTGCCATTCCTCGCGCTGCTCATCGGTGATCTTGGCGAACAGGTTTTCGGGAACGGCAAAGGCATGTCCGGGCGACAGGGTCGTCAGGGCCGCAGTAACGTCATCGGGCCATTCCGCGTCTGCCCCCATCGCCTCGCGCAACGTTTGCGCGGCGAAGGGGATGAAGGGCGCCGACAGAATCGCATAGAGCCGGATCAGGTTCAGGCCGAGGCGGACCTGCATGGCGGCTGCCTGCGGATCGGTCTTGAAGGTCGCCCAAGGCGCGGCGGATTGCAGGTATTCGTTGCCCAGCACCCATATCGCACGCAACTCGGACGCGGCCTTGCGGACCTCGCGGTGGTCCATGAAATCCTCGTAGGCGCGCAGACGCTCGGTCAGCGCTGCGGCGAGGGCGGTCTCGCGCTCGGTCCATGCGCCGCCCTGGGGGACGGTCTCGCCAAACTTGCTGCGCGCGAACTTCGTGATGCGGCTGACGAAATTGCCCAGAACGTCGGCCAGGTCCTTGTTCACCGACTGCTGGAAATTGTCCCAGGTGAACTCGGCATCACTGCCCTCGGGGGCATGCGACAGCAGCCACCAACGCCAGTAATCGGCCGGCAGGATCGACAGCGCCTGATCCATGAACACGCCGCGTCCCTGCGAGGTGCTGAACTGGCCGCCGTCATAAGTGAGGTAATTGAATGACTTGATGTAATCGACCATCTTCCACGGCTCGCCCGAGCCGATCAGCGTCGCGGGAAAGCTGAGGGTATGGAACGGCACGTTATCCTTGCCCATGAACTGGGTGTAGGTGACGTCATGCGCGCCCTCGTCGGTGCGCCACCAGCGGCGCCAGAAGGCATCGTCCTGCCCGGTCGCGTCGGCCAGTTCAGCCGCGCAGGCGATATATTCGATCGGCGCGTCGAACCAGACGTAGAACACCTTGCCCGGCAGCCCCGGCACCGGGACGCCCCAGTCGAGATCGCGGGTGATGCCGCGATCCCGCAGGCCATCGCCATCGTTCAGCCATTTGCGCGCGATCGACGTCGTCAGGATCGGCCAGTCCGTCTTGGAATCAATCCAGGCGGAAATCTCCTCCTTCAGCACGGATTGCCGCAAATACAGGTGCTTGGTCGTGCGGACCTCGAGGTTGGTCGAGCCCGAGATGGCGCTGCGCGGGTCGATCAGGTCGGTGGGATCAAGCTGCTTGGTGCAATTCTCGCACTGATCGCCGCGGGCCTTGTCATAGCCGCAATTCGGGCAAGTGCCCTCGATATAGCGGTCGGGCAGGAAGCGGCCGTCGTCGACGGAATAGACCTGGCGCTCCTCGACCTCGGCGATCAGGCCGTTTTCGGCCAGCTTTTGCGCGAAATGCTGGGTCAGCCCGCGATTGCGGTCCGATGACGAGCGGCCGAAATGGTCAAACGACAGGCCAAAGCGGCTGGCGATGTCGGATTGCACCTCGTGCATCCGGGCGCAGAACTCGGCCACCGGCAGGCCGGCCTTGGCGGCGGCCAGCTCGGCGGGAGTGCCGTGCTCGTCGGTGGCGCACAGGAACATCACCTCGTTTCCCCGGCCGCGCAGGTAGCGGGCGTAGAGGTCGGCGGGCAGCTGGCTGCCGACCAGATTGCCCAGATGCTTGATGCCATTGATGTAGGGAATGGCAGAGGTGATGAGGTGCCGGGCCATGCGCGTGTCCGTTGAGAGGTCGCGCGCTTCTAGCGCCCGGGGCACCGGGGGGGAAGTGGCGGCGCGACGGGGGTCGGGCTATTCGTCTTCGAGTATCCCTTGGCGACGACCGAGGCGGCACGCTTGCAGGAGTGTTCCGCAAATCACGCAGGCGTGCCCGCTATCAGCAGACCACTGGGCAAGCGCAGCGCCTTGTCCGGCCGGAAGCATCCCATTGGGTCAAATGAGCGCGCCGCTGCTCGTCAGCAGCCCAGCTGGGACGCGAACACTTCGCGCTCCCTCCGCCCCCAGCATCGCCGCGAGCCAAACGGCACCACTCCCCTGCCCTCACGCGGGCGAGCAGCGTCTCCCGAACTGTCTAGGACGGGGCGTGCCGTTACCCGGCCACCCGCCGGGCCAGATATTGGGCGAACTCGAAGTTCGGCCGCTCGAGATGGCTCAGCGATCCGGGCGAGGCCATGCCCGATTGCAGGCCGCGATAGACCTTTTCGGTGCAACCCTTGTCCTCGATGTTGACGTCGTCCAGCAGCGCGCGGACTTTGGCCAGATGTGCCTCGGCGGCGGGGTCGGCCAGCCATTCGGGCGACATGCCGCCGCCGAACATGACATCGACCTGCCCCGGATCCTCGGTCGGGGTCAGGCTGAGATACCAGAAATAGCCCGGCGTCAGCGTGATCAGCAGCGAGGGATAGATTGCAAGCAGCCAGGTGGTGCGGCGCTGATCGCCGACCAACTGTGTGTTCGAGGGGTGCGCCAGAGCCAGCGGCACCGAATCGTCCTTGAGGATGAAGTGATAGTTGAATGCCTCTGATCCCTCGGGGCAGACCATTTCCTCCAGCTTGCTCGCGCCGCCGATGGTGCCGGCGTGGCAAACCGGCAGGTGGTAGCTCTCCATGAAATTCTCGGCGAGGACCTTCCAGTTGGTGTTCCAGCGAAAGGTCTGGCCAAAGGTCTGCCGATAGGCGGACATATCCAGCGGCGCGATCAGGCCTGCGACCTCGGCCAGTTGCACCTCGGGCGATGGCGCATCGGGGTCGAGCGAAACCATGACCCAGCCTTGCCAGACCTCGCAGCGAACCTGCGGCAGCTTGACGTCGGATTTGCAGAACCCCTCGTTCAGCGTCATGCCGGGCGCGCCGCGCAGACTGCCGTCGAGATTGTAGGTCCAGGCATGGTAGGGGCATACGATGGCGCGCACATGGCCCCGCCCTTCGAGCAGGGTCGACATGCGGTGGCGGCAGACGTTGGACATCGCGCGCACGGTGCCGTCGCGGTCGCGCAGCACGATGATCGGCTCCCCGGCCAGTTCGATCGTCACGTAATCGCCCGGCTCCGGGATGCTCTCGGCCCGGCCGGCACAAACCCAGTCGCGGCCGAAGATGCGCTCCTGCTCCAGGGCCAGGAACTCGGGCGAGGTATAGACCGACTTCGGCATCGCATGAGCCTGGTTGAAGGGCACGGCGACATTGGCGGCCAGTTCGGCCGCGGGCGACAGGGTCGGGGACAGGTTCTTGTCGTGGCTGGTCATGGCGCGGCCTCCCTGGTTCCGCGGCGGTGCGCAAGGCGCCCGGCGCGGCATCGTCGTGATAGCCTAACATGGGGCGTGGCGCCGTTGGGCGAAATGAGTCACTTCCGGCGGAGGGGTTAGGCTGGGCCTAATCAGCGCCCCGCGCCTCGACCAGCGCCGCGGCGATCAGAGCGGGCACCTGCGGCGCGGTGCCGACCGCGGGCGCGATGGGTCCGGCATCGACCCAAGCTGCCGGTATGTCTTGCGTGACATGGCCCGCGGCGGTGGCAAAAAACGGCAGGCATACGGATGGCGCGACGGGGTACAGTTCGGTCAGCAACGGCGCCTCCTCGATCAGGGCGATCCGGGTGCTGGCAAAACCGGCCAGCGGCGCAACTGCATCGGCAAAGGCGCGGGTCGCCTCGGCCGAGGCGCGGGACGGCCCGCCCGAGCCATGGCCGACCACCACCAGCCGCGTGTGCGGCGGGTCCAATCCCGTTGCCGCGGCGCGCGCAAGCTGCGCGCCAATGGCTGGCAAGGCGGGATCAAGGCCGAGCGGCCGCAGGACCCTCGCCTTTTCGGCGCCCACGGCCCGCAAACGGCGCGGCAGTTCGGTTCGGGTGAACCAGCCCTCGGACATGAAAAGCGGATAGACCAATTGGACACGGCCAAGCGCAGCCATGCTCGCGGCATCGGCCAGCGTTGCGCCGCGGATGCGCCAGCCGGGAAGCAATTTGGCGACTTTGGTTGCAAGCGCTTCGACCGCCGCCTGTAGTGGGGCGGGCTCGCCCGGCTGGCCGTGGGCAATGATCGCGACGTCCATGCCCGGCGACGTCAGACGGAGGCGACCAGCCGGAACTGCGGGACAGGCGGGCGCATGATTTCGGGCGTCAGGTGCGTGATGGCATCGGCCAGCGCGGCCACATGGCCGATGATGAACAGCACCGGCGCCTCGAGCGGGTTTGCGGCCATGTCCGCGCCGATCCGTGCCAAGGTCGAACGGCGGCTCGCCTGGCGCGGGGTCGTGGCATGGGCGACCGCGAGCACGGGCAAATCGACGGGCATGCCGGCCGACATGAGTTGCGCGGCGATTTCCGGGATCGCACCCGCGCCCATATAGACCACCAGCGTGGTTTCGGGGTCGGCGAGCGCGGCCCAGTCCAGCGCCAGCGGCTGGCCTTCGGCCCGGTGGCCGGTGACATAGCGCACCCCGGTGGCAAGGCCACGATGGGTCAGCGGCACCCCGGTCGCGGCGGCGGCGCCTTGGGCGGCGGTGATGCCGGGGACATAGCTGTAGGGGACACCGGCAGCCTCAAGCTGCGCGGCCTCCTCGCTGCCGCGGCCAAAGATGAGGGGATCGCCGCCCTTCAGGCGCACCACGGTCAGGCCGTCACGCGCGAGCCGCACCAGCAAGGCGTTGATCTGGTCCTGCGGGACGGAATGCGCGCCCGCGGCCTTGCCAACCGAGATGCGGCGCGTTCCGGGCGGGATCAGGGCCATGATCTCGGGGCTGACGAGGCGGTCGTGGACCACGACATCGGCGCCGCCGATCAGGCGCAGGGCGCGCACCGTCAGAAGGTCCGGATCGCCCGGACCGGCACCCACGAGATAGACTGTGCCTGGCGTCACGTGGATAGCTCCTCAAGGGGCGGATGCGGGGTGCGATGCCCTGAAAATATGACGCTTTCGCGGCTGAAGCCAACGCCGCCCCGGCAATCAGGGACGCCTGCGCGGGGTGTGCCGGGCGGGCGGAAAACGGTTCGCATCGCACGCGGGAATGCCGGCATCCCTTCCGCGCGAGGGCCGATTCCCGAAACGCTGTCGTCGGGGTTTCGGCCGGCATGAGGTAGCGGCAATCTTGCGCGGGGCGGCGGCAGCGCGGCACCCTGACCCGCCTCGTCCTGTCGAAGGGGACCGCGCATGAATGACACGGACCGCCTGCAAACCGTCCTGTCGGCGATCGACGCCGCCAACGCCGCTGACCCCAGGTCCGAGGATGGCCAGCCCGCCGAGTGGCTGTACGGCCGCCGCATGAGCGAGGAATTGGCCGGCCTCTACCCGGGCGCAGGCGATCCGCTGCGCATCGCCTGCCGCGGCCAGCACATCGAACGCTGGCTGCTGCCGCGCAGCGATTTCCCCGACGGCCGCACCGGCTACCTTGCCTGGCGGACCGAGCAAGGCCGCCGTCACGCGACCCGCGTCATGGGCCTGATGCGCGAGGCCGGCTACCCCGAGGTTCAGGCCGAGGCCGCGGGCCGGATGCTGCGCAAGGAGGGGATCAAGCGCGACCCCGACGTCCAGGCGCTGGAGGATGTGGCCTGCTTTACCTTCATCCGCCACTACCTCGGCGATTTTGGGGCGACGCAGGAGGCTGACGACCTGCTACGGATTGTCACCTGCACCGCACGCAAGATGTCCTCGGAGGCGCGGGCACAGGCTCTGACAACCTTTGCCATTCCCGAGCCCTTTGCCGCCGCTTTTCGCGATCCTCAGGCGTAATGCAGGGCCTCCACACTACTTGCGCGCCCGTTTGAATGAAGCCCGATCTGCCAGCGGACCGGCGTCCTTTCCCGGCGGCAAAATCTTGTCGGGGTTCAGGATGTCGTTCAGGCGCACTGCGCGGCCGCATCGCCTACAGCGGCAACACTTTCCCAGGGTTCAGGATGCCGTTCGGGTCCAGCGCCGCCTTGACCCGGCGCAGCGCCGCAAGGTCAGCCGCGGTGCGCGACTGGCCAAGGTAGTCGCGTTTCAACGTGCCAATGCCATGCTCGGCCGAGATCGCGCCGCCCATGCGTCCGACCAGCGGATAGATCACGTCGTCAACCTCGTGGATCGCGGCCTCGGGGTCGGTGCCGGGCAGATGCACGCACAGGTGCAGGTTGCCGTCACCGACATGGCCAAAGCTGAACGTCGCCGCCCCCGGCAGCGCGCTGCGCAGCGCGTCGGCCGCGGCCTCGTCAAAGCGGCCCAGATCGGTGCTCGGAAGGCTGATGTCGAGGTTCACGAGGCCGGGCATCGCCTGCTCCATTCCCGCCGTCTCGCGCACCGACCACATCGCGGACAACTCGCGCAGCGACTGTGGCAGGATCGCGTCGGTGATCTCGCCCGCCTCGATCGCGGCCTCGAGCAGCGCCTCGAACCGCAGGCGCTCGGCGTCCGAGCCGTCGGTCTCGGCTTCGATGATGACGGCGAGCGGCGGGGCGTCGGCAAAGAGCGTGCTGCCGCGCATCTCGCTCATCAGCCTGAAGAAGCTGGCCCACATCGCCTCGAAGGCCGAAAGGCCGGGCAAGGTGTCGCGCGCGCGTGTCAGCAGGCGCAGAACTGCTGGAAAATCGGACAGCGCGCAAAGTGCGGTCAGCCGGCCCGCTGGCTGCGGCACGAGGCGCAGGACGGCGCGCGTGATGGTGCCAATCGTGCCTTCGCTGCCGATCATCAGCGCCGACAGGTCCGGCCCCAGCGAAATTTTTATCATCTTGCGCAGCGCGCCGATGGTGCTGCCATCGGCCAGCACCGCCTCGAGCCCCAGCACGTTCGCACGCGTGGTGCCATAACGGATCACGCGCAGGCCGCCGGCGTTGGTCGCGATATTGCCGCCGATCAGGCAACTGTCCCTCGCGCCAAGGTCGATGGGCAGCATCAGCCCCTCGGCCGCGGCGGCGGCCTGCGCCTCTGCCAGCGGCGTTCCAGCAAGACAGGTCATGCTGCGCGCATCGCGATCGATGTCGATCACGCCCGAAAGTCCGGCAAGCGACAGGGCGACATCCTGCGGGCGTGGGTTGGCGCCGCCGGCAAGGCCGGTCAGCCCGCCTTGCGGCACGACCGTCTGCGACAGGCGGTTCAGCCCGGCCATGGCCCGGGCGACCTCTTCGGGGGTGCGCGGGCGCAGGACGGCTAGAGGCTCTGCGCGGCCCATGCCGCTCCAGTCGGTGCGGGCGGCGGCGCGGGTGGCCGGATCGTCGGTAAAGCCGGGCAGCGCCCGCAGATCGTCCAGCATCCTCGCCCTACCCCGTATCTGAGCCTGCGCCGGGATAGCGCGGGCACAAGGGGCATGGAAGGGCGCGCTTATCGTCGGCGGCCCGCGAGCACCGCGCTCAGCGCGAACAACAGGGCCGCCGCGACGACGATGCTGGGCCCGGCGGGCGTGTCAAAGCGCAGCGCGCCCTGCAGGCCGCCGGCGACCGCCAGCCCGCCAACCAGCAGCGCGCCTATCGCCATCCGTTCGGGCGTGCGGCTGAGGCCGCGGGCGGCGGCGGCCGGGATGATCAGCATGGCCGTGATCAACAGCGCGCCGACGACCTTGATCGCGACCGCCACGGTGACGGCGAGGGCGAGGGTCAGGATCAGTTGCTCGCGCCTTGGGTCGATGCCGGTCGCGCGGGCGAGATCCTCGTTCAGCGTCACGGTCAGCAACGCAGACCAGCGCCAGCCGATCAGCAGCGCAACAATGGCGGCGCCGGTCCAGATGGTGACCAGATCGCCGCGCGTGACCGCCAGGATGTCGCCAAACAGCAGCGCCTGCACGTCGATCCGCACCCCGAGCAGCGCGACCGCAACCAATCCGGCAGCCAGCGCGCCGTGCGACAGCACCCCCAGCAGCGTGTCGACTGCATGGCCGCGGCCCGACAACTGGCTGATGGTCAGGGCCATCGCGACGGCGGCGATCAGCACACCCGCGGTGATCGGCAGGCTGGTCGCCAGCGCCAGCGCTACCCCCAGGATCGCGGCATGGCCGGTGGCATCTCCGAAATAGGCCATGCGCCGCCAGACGACAAAGCAGCCCAGCGGTGCCGCAGCCAGCGCCACGCCCAGTCCGGCCAGCAGCGCGCGCAGCATGAAGCTGTCAAGAATGGTCATGATCGCATCCCTGCGCCGGAACAGGGCCGCCGTCGTCATCGTGGCTGTGGCCGTGATGGTGGTGCCGATAAAGCGCCAGCGTGCCCATCGTGCCGTCGCCAAAGAGGGCGCGATAGGCGGGCGCGCTGGCGACAACCTCTGGGTGGCCCTCGCAGCAAATATGGGTGTTGAGGCATATGACGCGGTCCGACGCGCTCATCACGACATGCAGGTCGTGGCTGACCATGACGACCGCGCAGCCGAGATCGGCCCGGGCCGCCTCGATCGCGCGGTAAAACGCGGCCGAGGCGGGTTGGTCGAGGCCCTGCGTCGGCTCGTCCAGCATCAGCAGTTGCGGGCGGCCCAGCAGGGCGCGTGCCAGCAGGACGCGCTGCAACTGGCCGCCCGACAGCGCGCCGACCTGGCGCCCGGCCAGTCCCTCGACTCCCGCGCGGGACAGGGCGTCGGCGATGGCAGCATCAGCCTCTGGCCGCGGCAGGGACAGGAACCGCCGCACGGTCAGCGGCAGGCTGGGATCGACATGCAGGCGCTGCGGGACATAGCCGATGCGCAGGCCGGGGGCGCGGGTCACCGACCCGCTGGCGAGCGGGACGGCCCCGATCAGCGCCCGCAGCAAGGTCGATTTGCCCGAGCCGTTGGGGCCGACGATGGTGATGATCTCGCCCGGCTCGACTGACAGGCTGACCCGGTCGAGGATCAGCGTGCCGCCAAGGCGCACTGTCAGATCGCGCGCGTCGATGAGGCTCAAGCGGGGCCGCCTTCGCTGGCGGCGGTCGGGATGCAGGTCGGGCACAGGCCCACGACCTCGATCACCACGCTCTCTATCTGAAAGCCGCCGCTGCTCGCGGCGTTCGCGAGGGCGGCGCGGGCGGCCGAGGACGCAGCCTCCTCGACCACGCCGCAGCTGCGGCAGATCAGGAAGGCCGGGCTGTGGGCATGATGCGGATGCGGGCAGGCGACGTAGGCGTTCAGCCGCTCGATCCGGTGAACGAGGCCGTTCTGCGTAAGGAAATCCAGCGCGCGGTAGGCCGCCGGCGGCTGGCTGCCGAGGCCGTCCGCGGCAAGCCCCTCGAGCACCTCATAGGCGCCCATCGCGCGGTGGCTGGACAGCAGCAGGTCCAGCGCCCGACGCCGGGCCGGGGTCAGGCGCAGGTCGCGCGCGCGACAGTAATCCTCGGCGGCGGCCAGGCCGACAGCGGGGCTGTGGTTCGCGCAGACACTGTCTGCGTCGGCTTCCGGGTGGGAATGCGTGTGCCTGAGGGTCGATTGCGGCGGTGGGGCGGGTTCGGCGTTTCTGGATCGGGACATGTGTCTGCAACTTTGGGGCTGTTGACAGTGATACAGGATAACAGTTAGGAGCGTCCATACCGTTATAACATAACACTCAGGTGCCAGATGCTCCCGCAGCCGTTTCCGATCAGATCACGTGCCCGCCGCGCCGCGCCCCTCTGGCTGTGCGGTGCCGCGCTGGGGGCGCTATCCTTGCCCGCTTCGGCGGCCGTGCCGCGCGTCGTGGCCGATATCACGCCGGTCCAGTCGCTGGTGGCGCGAGTGATGCAGGGACTGGGCGAGCCGGGATTGATCCTCCCGCCCGGCGCGTCGCCGCATGATCACGCAATGCGCCCCTCCGAGGCGCAGGCCCTCGACGGAGCGGACCTGGTGTTCTGGGTTGGACCGGCGCTGGAGCCCTGGATGGAAAAGCCGCTGACATCCCTCGCCGGCGACGCCAGGATCGTGCCGCTGCTGGACAGCCCCGGGACGGAAGTGCTGCCAGTTCGACAGGGCGCGAGCTTCGAGAAGCATGAGCATGGAGATGGCCATGCCGAGCACGGGGATGAAGCGCACGACCACGCCGCGGATGGTGAGGAAGCGCATGACGACGCCGAGGAGCCGCATGATCACGCCGCGCATTCGAGCGAGGAGCAGGACCGCGGGGCGCGGGCCGAGGGGGCGCGGGACCCGGTCGAACACGCCCACGAGCTGCACGACCACGCGGCCGATGCAGGCGGTGCAGACGCTAACGCGCATGCGGACGCAGAGGAGGTCGAGGGTCATGACCATGCAGACGAGACCGCGCATGATCATGACCACGGGCACGATGGGCGCGATCCCCATGCCTGGCTCGACCCCGACAATGCGCGCGTCTGGCTGGACGTGATTGCCGGGACCCTGTCGGAGATGGACCCCCACAACGCCGCCGCCTATGCGGCGAATGCGGCGGCCGGCAAGGCGGAGCTCGCGACCCTCGATGGCCAATTGAAGGCCGAACTCGCACCGCTGGCCAGCATGCCCTTCATCGTCTTTCACGATGCCTATCAGTATTTCGAGGCGCATTTCGGCCTCAACGCTGCGGGGTCGATCAGCCTGGCCGACGGCGCGGCGCCCGGCCCGGCGCGGCTGAAAGAGGTGCAGGACAAGGCCCGCTCGCTGCATGTCTCCTGCGCGTTTCGCGAGCCCCAGTTCGATCCGAAACTGATCGAGACGGTATTCGAGGGCCAGGACGTCAATATCGAGGTCCTTGACCCGCTGGGCGCGACGCTGACGCCGGGGCCGCAGCTCTATCCTGACCTGCTGCGCCAGATGGCTGCGGCGTTTACCGCTTGCCACGGCTGATCGGGAAATCATCGCCGTCCGGCGTGGCATAGGCGGCGCGAGACAAAGTAAACCCGCGTCACCCAAGGCGCGCAAAAGGGGCGGCCCGAAGAGCCGCCTCTGTCCCATTCCTGACCTTCCCATCATGGCTGCCCGCGGGCCAGAAGCGACGCGCTGCCCTGCAGCAGTGGCCCGCGGGCCTCGGCCAGGACTGCCAGCGAGCCGGCGCCGCCGGCCTCGCCGCTGCCGCGGATTGCGCCCAGCAGCATGGTACCGGCCTGGGATTCGCGGTGCCGGCGGCTGGCACCGGCGGCCGGTTTGCCGCCCGATTGGCCGGTCAGGTCCATGGCGAGTTGCTGCAAGCTTATCTCCTCGCCGGGCAGCGGCTGGGGCGGCCATTGGCCGGACGCTTTCGCAGCCAAGCCCTGTTGCCCCGGAGCCGTGCCATCAAGCGGCGCCTGAGCAAGTCCGGCAGATAACCCGATAGAGGGAAGCCCGTCATAGACGCCGGGTGCGGTACCGCCCGAGTTCGAACCACCACTGTCCAGCGCAACATTCAGGCCGCCGCCTTGTGCGCCGTCCGGCACGGGCACCTCGACCCCGAGACCCAGCGCGTCGGCCGGCATTGCGCCCCCGACCTCATCCGCGGGGGCCTGTCCACCGTCGAGGACGGTCTCCGGACCCGCGCTCGCAGTAACCTCGACGGCCCCGTGCCTCGCGGCGGAACTGCCGGACCCCGGCCCGGCACCCGCAATGCGGTGCAGCACTCCCACCAGACCGCCGGGCGTGACCGCGGCATCCCCGGCTTCGGCGGCAAAGCTGTTGTAAGTCTCGGGCGTGCCCATCAGCCCGGCCCAACCCCGCTGCTGCAAGCCGGCGCGCAACTCGTCAAAGCGTGCCAGATACTTCCGCGCATCCGCCGGCCGGCGCGAGTGGAACGCCCCCGCAGCCGCGCGCCAGTCGCCGCTTTCGTCATAAAGCTGGCGCAGGAAGCGGGCGGCGTAGCGGGCGTTCTGCACCGGGTCGAACATCTCTGACACCGAGGCGAACCCGGCGCCGTGCCAGCGATAATTCAGTTGAAAACACCCGATATCGAGGTTGCGCCGTCCTTGCGCCAGGCGGTCCTCGGCATAGGCAAGCGCCGGGCCGGGGGCGTCGAACCAGGTACCCTTGCCCTCTGCATTGACGCTCCACGCCCAAGGGCGCACGACGCCGTCCGCGCGGCGGCCGGTCTCGGTGAGGGTCAACGCGCCGAGGATGTCGGCCGGGACGCCGCTTTCAGCGGCCACTGCAATAGCCGCGCGCTCGCAGGCCGCCGCGGGTTGGCTAGCCGCCGTGCGCCCGGCCGAAAGAGCCGCGAGAAGCAAGGCTACCACGGCCAGCAAAATCGTCGAACAACGCACCAGATACACCCCGCGGAACGCGCGATCCCTAGCACCGAGGGGTTAAGATACCGTGCATTCCCGCCCCGCCCCGCGCACCCGGAAAAATGGACTGAATGATTGACACGTCACTGACATGATGCACGGCTAACGGGCAGGGGAGTTTCTTGAAGGAGGATTTGTCTTGCGGGTATTTGCTGTCGCCAGTCTTGCGGCCCTGGTCGCCACGCCGACCTTTGCGGCCACCGAAATCCAATGGTGGCACGCCATGGGCGGCGAACTGGGTGCGAAACTGGAAGAAATCGTGAAGGGCTTTAACGACAGTCAGTCCGACTATGTCGTTGTGCCCAGCTACAAGGGCAGCTACCCCGAGACGATGACCGCTGCCATCGCGGCCTTCCGCGCCAAGCAACAGCCGGCCATCGTCCAGGTGTTCGAGGTCGGCACCGGCACGATGATGGCTGCCAAGGGCGCGATCAAGCCGGTCTACCAGATGATGGCCGATGCCGGCGAGCCGTTCGATCCGGCGGCCTTCCTGCCGGCAGTCGTTGGCTACTACACCGACCCCCAGGGCAACATGCTCTCGATGCCCTTCAACAGCTCGACCCCGGTCCTTTACTACAACAAGGACATGTTCGAAAAAGCCGGCCTCGACCCCGAGACCCCGCCCAAGACCTGGGCTGAGTTCGAGGATTTCAGCGCCAAGATCAAGGCTGCCGGCGGCTCTGCCTGCGGGCTGACCTCGGGCTGGATCAGTTGGATCCAGACCGAGAACCTGAGCGCCTGGCACAACCAGCCCATCGGCACCGAGGCCAACGGCTTTGGTGGCACCTCGGCGCGCCTGACAGTGAATGGCCCTGTGCAGGTCAAGCACTGGGCCAACCTCAAGAAATGGGCTGACGAGGGCGTCTTCAAATACGGCGGCCCGACCGGCGGCGACAACGCGCCGCCGATGTTCTACAGCCAGGAATGCGCGATGTATATGAACTCGTCGGGCTCGCGCTCGGCGGTCATCGCGAACGCCAAGGACTTCAAGGTCGGCGTCGGCATGATGCCCTATTACGACGATGTGCCCGGCGCGCCGCAGAACAGCATCATCGGCGGTGCCACCCTGTGGGTGCTCGAGGGTCGTCCGGCCGAGGAGTACAAGGGCGCGGCCAAGTTCTTCACCTACCTGTCCAGCCCCGAGGTGCAGGCCGACTGGCATCAGGCCTCGGGCTATCTGCCGATCACTCAAGCCGCCTACGAACTGAGCAAGTCCCAGGGCTTCTACGACAAGAACCCCGGCACCGAGGTTGCGATCAAGCAAGTGACGCTTAACCCGCCGACCGAGAACAGCAAGGGCCTGCGCTTCGGCAACTACGTGCAGGTGCGCACCGTCATCGACGAGGAGTTCGAACAGTTGCTGGCCGGCAAGAAGGACGCGCAGGGCGCGCTTGACGCTGTCGTGTCGCGCGGCAACAAACTGCTGGAAGAGTTCGAGGCACAGAACAAGTAAGCGCCAATAAAGACCTGCCGCGGGGCTGGCATCGCGCCGGCCCCGCGCTTTTGCGAAAGCCCGACGATGAAGCGTGCACTCTTTGGCAACCGGCTGCTTCCGTGGCTGCTGCTGGCGCCCCAGCTTGCTGTGACCCTGATCTTTTTCATCTGGCCCGCGGCCCAGGCCGTCCGCCAAAGCTTTCTGCGCGAGGATGCGTTCGGCCTCAACTCCAGCTTCGTGGGGCTTGCGAACTACACAGCCCTGGCGCGCAGCCCGGAATACCTCAACTCCTTCAAGGCCACCGCGATCTTTGCAGTCTCGACCACAATGCTGTCCCTCGTCGTCGCATTGGTCATGGCCCTCGCCGTTGACCGCCTGATCCGCTCGGGGCGCTTTTACACCACGCTGTTGATCTGGCCCTACGCGGTCGCACCTGCGGTCGCGGGCATCCTGTGGTGGTTCATCTTCAACCCCACGGTCGGCATCCTGCCTTATGTGCTGAAGGGCGTCGGCTATGACTGGAATCACCTCTCGCGGCCACGCGATGCGATGATCCTGATCGTCCTCGCCAGCGCATGGAGCCGCATCAGCTACAGCTTCCTGTTCTTTGTCGCAGGGCTGCAGTCGATCCCGCAGAGTCTTTATGAGGCGGCCGCCATCGACCGGGCCGGGCCGCTGAAACGCTTCGTGACCATCACCCTGCCCCTGCTGTCGCCGACCACGTTCTTCCTGATGGTGGTCAACATCGTCTACGCCATGTTCGAGACCTTTGGCGTGATCGACGCCACCACCGAGGGCGGGCCGGCGCAGTCCACCAACATCCTGGTCTACAAGGTCTGGTTCGACGGCTTCATCGGCCAGAACCTGGGCAGCTCGGCCGCACAATCGGTGATCCTGATGCTGATCGTCATCGTCCTGACCGTCATCCAGTTCCGCTGGATCGAAAAGCGGGTGGCCTACTGATGGTCGAGGATCGCCCGTTTCTGAACTTCCTCGCCCATCTCGTGCTCATCTTTGGCGTCGCCATCGTCGCCATGCCGCTATGGCTGGCCTTTGTCGCCTCGACCCACGGGCCGAATGACTTCATGTCCGGCGTGGTGCCGATGTTGCCGGGGCCGAACCTGATCGAGAACTATGGCCACATGTTCAGCACCGGCGTCAGCAGCAGCGGCATGCCGCCGGTCGGGCGGATGCTCGGCAACAGCCTGATCATGGCGCTCTCGATCGCGTTGGGAAAGATCGCGATCTCGATCATATCCGCATTCGCCATCGTCTATTTCCGCTTTCCGTTCCGCATGGCAGCATTCTGGATCATTTTTGCCACGCTGATGCTGCCGGTCGAGGTGCGGATCGTGCCGACTTACAAAGTGGTCGCGGACCTCGGGATGCTGAACACCTATGCGGGCCTCTCGATCCCACTGATCGCCAGCGCCACCGCGACTTTCCTCTTCCGGCAGGTGTTCCTGACCATGCCGGACGAGTTGACGGAGGCGGCGCGGATCGACGGCGCGGGGCCGATGAAGTTCTTTCGCGACATCCTGCTGCCGCTGTCGCGCACCAATATCGCGGCGCTGTTCGTGATCATGTTCATCTATGGCTGGAACCAGTACCTGTGGCCGCTTCTGGTCACGACGAGCAGCAGCAAGTACACCATCGTCGCCGGCATCAAGCGTATGGCCGATGTCGCCGACGCGCAGCCGCAGTGGCATCTGGTCATGGCGACCGCCGTGCTGGCGGTGCTGCCGCCCCTGCTGGTGATCGTGTTTATGCAGCGCCTGTTCGTCAAGGGCCTGGTCGATACGGAGAAGTAACGTGGCGCAGATCACTCTTGACGGGCTCGGCAAGGTCTATCCTGGCGGTACCCGCGCGGTCGGCGATGTCGACCTCGACGTAGCCGACGGCGAATTCGTCGTGCTGGTTGGCCCGTCCGGCTGCGGCAAATCGACCTTGCTGCGCATGGTCGCGGGCCTCGAGGCTATCACCGACGGCACGGTCACCATCGGCGGGCGCGTCGTGAACGATGTCGAGCCGGCCGACCGTGACATCGCCATGGTGTTCCAGAACTACGCGCTCTACCCGCATATGTCGGTGCGCGACAATCTGGCCTACGGGCTGCGCAACCGCCGCACGCCCAAGGACGAGATTGCCCGCCGCGTCGACGAGGCCGCGCGGATGCTGCAACTTGGGCCCTACCTGGACCGCCGCCCGCGCGCGCTGTCCGGGGGACAGCGCCAGCGCGTCGCGATGGGTCGCGCCATCGTGCGCGAGCCGGCGGCGTTCCTGTTCGACGAGCCGCTCTCGAACCTCGACGCGAAACTGCGCGGCGCCATGCGGCTGGAGATCAAGGCACTGCAGCGCCGGCTGCGGACCACGGCCCTTTATGTAACGCATGACCAGATCGAGGCGATGACCCTGGCCGACCGTCTGGTGGTCCTGAACGCAGGCGCGGTCGAGCAGATCGGAACGCCGCTCGAGGTTTATCGCCGGCCCGCCTCGGTCTTTGTCGCGGGCTTTATCGGCGCACCGCCGATGAACCTGATCCCGACCGCCGCGCTGCCGCAGATGGGCTTGCCCGACGCGATCCTGGGCGTGCGCCCCGAGGACCTGGTTCCGGCTGCGGGCGGCCCGATCGAGTTGACGATCACCGCCATCGAAGAACTGGGACCGCAGCGGCTGGTGCATGGCACGGTCGCCGGCGAGCCGTTGGCCGTGACGCTGCCACCCGACATGCCGCTGTCCGACCGCCTGCAACTGCGCGCTGATCCCGCGGCGCTGCATCTGTTCGACGCCCTGACCGGCAAGCGCCGCGAGGGCGTGCCGGTGCCGCAGATGGCGGGCGTCTAGGCGGCACGGGGGACGTCCCGGCATGGTCGGGCGTCTGGGGCGGGCCATTGGTCCGCATCCTAAACCTGCCCAGCACCCCGCTTCCCTACGCATGAGGCCGGCCCCAAGGACCGGCCCTCGCGCCTCGCAACCTGCCGGGCTGACCAGCCCTACCCGACCCGATAGTTGGGCGATTCCCGCGTGATCTGCACATCATGGACGTGGCTTTCCTGCAGGCCCGCGCCGGTGATACGGACGAACTCGCAGCCGCCCTTCATGCTCTCGACGGTGGCGTGGCCGGTGTAGCCCATCGCGGCGCGAAGGCCGCCAACCATCTGGTGAATGACCGCTGCGACGGACCCCTTGTAGGGCACCTGCCCCTCGATCCCCTCGGGGACCAGCTTGTCCGAGGCGGCGTCCTTCTGGAAATAGCGGTCGGCGCTGCCGCGGGCCATGGCGCCAAGGCTGCCCATGCCGCGATAGGATTTGTAGGATCGGCCCTGGTAGAGGATCAACTCGCCCGGCGCTTCGTCGGTGCCGGCTATCGCGCTGCCGACCATGGCGCAGGACGCCCCGGCGGCAATCGCCTTGGCGAAATCGCCGGAATACTTGATGCCGCCATCGGCGATGATGGGAACGTCCCCCGCGCCCGAGGCTGCGTCCATGATCGCCGTCAGTTGCGGCACGCCGACGCCGGCGACGATGCGCGTGGTGCAGATGCTGCCGGGCCCGATCCCGACCTTCACCGCATCGGCCCCCGCGCCGATCAGCGCCCGGGTCGCCTCGGCCGTGGCGACGTTGCCGGCCACCACCTGCACGTTGTTCGAGAATTGCTTGACCCGCTCGACCGCCATGGCGACGCCTTCGGAATGGCCATGGGCGGTGTCGATCACTACCATGTCGACCCCGGCCTCGATCAGCGCGCAGGACCGCTCGAACCCCTCGTTACCGACGGTCGAGGCGGCAGCGACGCGCAGGCGGCCCATCTCGTCCTTGCACGCCTGCGGGTTCAAGACAGCCTTTTCGGTGTCCTTCAGCGTCAGAAGGCCGGTCAGCTTGCCCTGCCCGTCGGTCACCAGCAGCTTTTCGATCCGCCGGGCCTTCATCAGGCTCTTGGCGCTCTCAAGATCGGCCGGCTCGTCCAGCATGGCGAGGTTGTCAGAGGTCATCATGACCCGCACCGGGGTCGCATCGTCGCTGGCAAAGCGCATGTCGCGGTTAGTGACGATACCGACCACCCGGCCCGCCCCGTCGACCACTGGAAAGCCGGTCACATTATATTGGGCCTGCAACGCCTTGGCATCGGCCAGCGTCTGGTCCGGGGACAGGGTTATGGGGTTGAAGACGATCCCGCTCTCGAACCGTTTCACACGCCGGACTTCGTCGGCCTGCGCCTCGATCCCGAGGTTGCGGTGAATTACCCCCAGCCCGCCCGCCTGGGCCATGGCAATCGCCATGCGGCTCTCCGTGACCGTGTCCATGGCCGAGGACAACAGCGGGATGTTCAGCCGGATGTTGCGGGTGACAAAGGTCGCGACATCCGCGCCGGCCGGCAGCACGGTTGATGCAGCCGGCACCAGCAGAACATCGTCGAATGTCAAAGCCTCTCGAATCTGCATGGCGCGCTCCGTGCATGGGTCCGTTTGGCGGTTTGCTGTTTCACGCACCGGGGGCGAAGTCCAGCGGCGATCGGCGGGTTTGGAAGCCCTGGCCGTTGCGGCGCCGCAACGCCGCCAGCGGGTTGCGAAAGCCGACGCGGCGTCACGCCACAGTTGTGATTGACCGAAAGACCTGCCGCCGGGCAGCCTGTCTGAACGCGCGTCGGCGGAAAGATGCCATGCGCGCAATGGGAGGGACATTAATGAAAACGACCCTGGGTAGCGTCGCGGCATTGCTGATGACCGCTGCACCACTGTTCGCCGGCGGGATCGAGCGCGCGCCGCAATCGATCAACGCGATCTTCGAGCCGGGCAACTATGCCGAGTTCAGCTTTGGCCATGCCAATCCGCGGGTCGATGGCACTGATGTTGCCGGCTTCCGCACGGGCAGCGTGGGCAAGAGCTACAGCTTTGGCGGGTTCGCCTACAAGACGCAGATCAACGATCACTGGTCTGCCGCCTTTCTGGTCGAGACGCCGTTCGGCTCTGACGTGGTCTACCCTGCGGGTCGCTCGGTCGTGCTGGGGGGCACGAAGGCCGAGGTCTCTTCGGCGACGTTCACAGGGATCGTCCGCTACAAGGCCGACAACAACATCGGCGTTCACGCCGGTATCCGCGCCTCGCGCGCCAGTGGCACCGTCGATCTGGTCGGCGCCGGCTATGGTCCACTGTCAACCTATCGGGCCGACCTGGACACCAGTTGGGGCACCGGCTGGCTGGCGGGCGTATCGTGGGAGCGGCCGGACATCGCAGCCCGTGTCTCGCTGACCTACCAGTCGGAAATCTCGCATGATTTCGACACCAACGAATCGATCACCTCGCCGCTGGCGGGTGGCGCGCGGGTACCGCTGGGCGGCCAGACCACAACCGAGGTCACGACCCCGCGTTCCTGGAACCTCGAGGGGCAGACGGGCATCGCCGCCGACACGCTGCTGTTCGGCTCGGTCCGGTGGGTCAAATGGTCCGAGTTCAAGGTCAAGCCGGCCTTCCTGACCGTCCCGCCGCCGCGCGGCGCCGGCATCACCGAGGGCATCGTTTCGCTGGATGACACGATCACCTACACCCTCGGCGTCGGGCGCAAGTTCAACGACAACTGGTCGGGTCTGATGGCCGTCGTCTACGAGCCCAAGAACGACGAGCCGCTGTCGCCCCTGGCCCCCTACAACGGCCGCAAGGGCATCTCGCTCGGCGCCAGCTACACGCAGGGCGCGATGAAGGTAACCGGCATTGTCAGCTATTCGCGGCTGGGCGACGCGGCGGTCGGCCGCGGCGAGACGACCTATGCGAACATGAAGGACAACTCGATCCTCGGGGTCGGGGTGCGCGTCGGTTACTCGTTCTGATCGGCTCAAGCATGAGGAATGCGCCGCCCCGAAAGGGCGGCGCTTTTTTTGACCTGGCCCTGCGGCGCTTGGACCCGCGCCCCCAAAGCTGGCAATAAGGCAAACCCCGCCAACCCCACGGCTGATGGCGCCAATCCCGCTTGCGGGGATTACCCCTGCGGGTGGACAAGCCGGCGCAGCACACCTGCCCGCGTCACCCGGCCGCCGCCCTCGAGCGGCAGGGCCTCGACTTCGCCCAGCGCCTGCATCACGTCGCGGGCCGGCAAGTCGCGCGGCAGCGCCGTGCCAGCGGCCTCGCCATCCTCAGCCATGTCGGTCGCGGTCAGAACGCCGATCGGGTTCATATTGGCCACGAAGTCCTGGACATAGCCGTTGGCGGGCGCAGCCACGATGTCGCGCGGCGTGCCGAACTGGACGATGCGTCCGCCCTCCATCAGGGCGATGCGGTTGCCCAGCTTAAATGCCTCGTCGAGGTCGTGGCTCACAAAGACGATGGTGCGCCGGGTGCGGGCCTGCAATTCCAAAAGCTCGTCCTGCAGCCGGGTGCGGATGAGCGGATCGAGCGCGCTGAACGGCTCGTCCATCAGCAGGATCGGCGCCTCGGTCGCAAAGGCGCGGGCGAGGCCGACGCGCTGCTGCATGCCGCCCGACAGATCGCCGACCCTGCGATCGGCCCAGTCCGACAGCCCGACGGTCTGCAACTGGGCATCGGTGCGCGCGGCGCATTCGGCCGCGGGCACACCCGCAAGTTCCATCCCCAAGCCCACATTCTGGCGCACGGTGCGCCACGGCAGCAGGCCGAATTGCTGGAACACCATCGACACGCGGTTGAGGCGGATCTCGCGCAGGCGGGCGCGGTTGGCGGCCGTCACGCTGACCATTCCCCCGTGCCCGTCGCTGATCCGCACCTCGCCCCGGCAGACCGGGTTCAGGGCGTTGACCGCGCGGAGCAAGGTCGACTTGCCGCTGCCCGAGAGACCCATCAGCACCAGGATCTCGGCCTCGGGAACGGTCAGGTCGCAGTTGTGAACGCCCAGCACCTGTCCGGTGCGGGCCTTGATCTCGGCCCGGTCGAGGCCGCCGTCCATCAGGGGCAGCGCCTTGGCAGGGTCGTTGCCAAACACAATCGAGACATTGTCGAACACCACGGCAGGCGGGCGGACGTCCGGCGTTGCGGGAGGTGTGCTGGCATCCATCATGACCGCTCCATCCGCAGCATCCGGTCGAGGATGATCGCCACCACGACGATGATGAATCCGCTTTCGAAGCCCAACGCGGTGTTCACGCTGTTCAGCGCCCGCACCACGGGCACGCCCAGACCGCTGGCCCCGACCAGCGCGGCGATGACCACCATCGACAGCGACAGCATGATCGTCTGGTTCAGGCCCGCCATGATCTGCGGTAGCGCCGAGGGTAGTTCCACCTTCCACAGCAACTGCCGCCCGGTGGCGCCAAAGGCTCGTCCCGCCTCGACCAGCGCGACCGGGGTCGAGCTGATGCCCAGATGGGTCAGGCGGATCGGCGCGGGCAGCACAAAGATGACGGTGGCGATCAGGCCCGGCACCATGCCGATGCCAAAGAACACGATGGCCGGGATCAGGTAGACAAAGGTCGGCAGGGTCTGCATCAGGTCCAGCACCGGCCGCATCGCCTGAAAGAGGCGCGGACGATGGGCCGCGGCGATGCCCAGCGGCACGCCCAGCGCCATGCACACCACGCAGGCCGACAGCACCAGCGTCAGCGACTGCATCGTCTCGTCCCAGTAGCCTTGGTTGAGGATAAACAGCAGCCCCAGCGCGACGAGGATGCAGGTGCCGATCCGCCTCTGCACCGCCCAGGTGATGCCAACGGCAATGGCGATCAGGATGAAGGGATGCGGCGTTTCCAGCAGCCACAGCACCCCCGCGATCAGGTGCTCGAGCGCGCTGGATATGGCGTCGAACACCGGCGCCGCGTGGCCTTTCAGCCAGTCAAAAGCGGCCTTTGCGGTCTTTCCGACGGGTATCTTCCATTCGGTGACCAAATTCATCAACGGGTCCGCCATCACGCCCCCCCTTGCGGAAAGTCGAAATGGTTGCCCGTGGCCCTCTGCGGGCCTGCGGCACAGGGTGGTTCGCGCAGGTCCCCCAGACCCCTGACCTCCGGCGCGGTCAGCAGGGTCTTGACCCTGCGCAATGGGCCCCCGCGGACGGCTGCGGTTGTGCCGGGCCGGGCGCGCCCGGCAACAGCAGCGCCTCCGGACCATACCAGCAGCGCGACGGGCGCCGTCGGAGGGAGGGACGCCGGCCTGTCCAGCCCCGCCATCAGCCCCCCAGCGCGGCGGTCAGCGCGGCCTTCGCGTCGCCACCGTCGAACGTCGTGACATCCTTTAGCCAGGCGTCGGCAACGCCTGGGTCGGCCTTGAGGAAATCGGTCGCAGCGGCGGCCGGGTCCATCCCGTCGTCGAGGATCTTGCCCATGACCGTGTTTTCCATCGGCAGGGTGAATTCCAGGTTTTGCAGGAACTTGCCGACATTGGGGCATTCCGAGACATAACCTGCACGGGTGTTGGTGCGCACCTCGGCGCCGCCGAGGTTGGGGCCGAACACCTCGTCGCCGCCGGCCAGGTAAGTCATCTTGTACTTCGTATTCATCGGATGCGGCTCCCACCCGAGGAAGACAATCGGCTTGCCCTCCTGATCGGCGCGGGCCACCTGCGCCAGCATCCCCTGCTCGGAGCTTTCGACCACCTCGAACCCGCCGAGGCCGAACTTGTCGTCCGCCACCATTTCCAGCAGCAGGCGGTTGCCGTCATTACCCGGCTCGATGCCGAAGATCTTGCCGCCCAGAGCATCCTTTGCGCCGGCGATCTTGCTGAAGTCATCCAGTCCCAGCGCGGCGCCAGGGGCATTCGTCGCCAGAGTGTACTTCGCCCCGGTCAGGTTGACCCGCACCGTGTCGACGGTCTTGGAGTCGGCATAGGGTTTGAGGTCCGCCTCCATCGTCGGCATCCAGTTGCCCAGGAACACGTCGATATCGCCGGTGGACAGGCCCGTGTAGGTCACCGGAACCGACAGGACCTTGACCTCGGTGTCGTAGCCCAGCGCCTTCAGCACGGTCGTCGCAAGCCCGGTCGTGGCACTGATGTCGGACCAGCCGACATCGGCAAAGGTGATCTTCTTGCAACTCGCGGGATCGCCAGCCGCGGCGGGGCCAGCCAGGGCGGCGAGCGCGACAAGGCCGAGGCCGATCTTGCGGCGGATGGGCGAAAGGGACATGCCAGTCTCCACGTTTTTGTTGATTGACGCGCCAATCAATGGCGCGCTAGCAGCGAAATGCAACCAATTTTGCCCGAGGGAACGACGTCCATGCCCAAGCTTGGGGCCGAGCCTATCCGAAAGGCGGCATTGATCAATGCCGCGATCGAGGCTGTGGGCCGCGCCGGCACGCTCGACGTGACCGTCGCGCAAATCGCGCGCAGCGCGGGCATGTCGCCGGCACTGGCGCATCACTATTTCGGCTCCAAGGACCAGATCTTCCTGGCCGCCATGCGTCATATCCTTGGGAATTACGGCCGCGCGGTGCGCAGCGCCGGCACGGGCGCGGCGCAGCCTCGCGCGCGCCTTGACGCCGTCTTGCAGGCCAGTTTCGACGCGGAAAACTTCAGCCGGGACACCGTTGCCGCCTGGCTGAACTTTTACACGCTGGCGCAGACCAACCCCGAGGCGCGGCGCCTGCTGCGGGTCTATCATGGCCGCCTGCGGTCCAACCTGCGCGCCAGCCTGCGGGCCCTGACCCCGCGCCCCGAGGCGATTGCCGAGACGCTGGGCGCGCTGATCGACGGCGTCTATCTGCGCGCCGCCCTCAGCCCCGACCGAATCGACAGCCGCGCCGCGCTGGCGCTCTGCGCCAACTATCTCGACGAGGCCCTGCGCTGATGAAACCGGACCGTGACATGATCGCTCAACCAATGGCGAGCCACTGGATCGACGGCCGCGCCGTCGAGGGCACCGGACCCGCGTTGGAGGTCCGCTTCCCCTATGATGCCAGCGTCATCGCTACCCTGAATGAGGCCGCCGCCCCGCAGATTGAGGCCGCCCTCGCCGCTGCCGCCCGCGCGCAGCCTGAATGGGCGGCGCGCCGTCCGGTCGAGCGCGGCCGCATCCTGACCGAGGCTGCGCGCCTGATTCGCGCCCGCGCCGAAGAGCTGGCACAGCTTGAGACGCTGGATACCGGCAAGCCGATCCAGGAAACGCGGGTGGCCGACTGGCCCTCCGGCGCGGATGCGCTGGAGTTCTTTGGCGGCCTTGCCGCCGCGATCACCGGCCAGCACATCCCCTTGGGCACCGACTGGGCCTATACCCGGCGCGAGGCGCTGGGCGTCTGCCTCGGCATCGGCGCGTGGAACTATCCCAGCCAGATCGCCTGCTGGAAAGCCGCGCCTGCGTTGGCGATGGGCAACGCGATGGTCTTCAAGCCGTCCGAGGAAACGCCGCTCGGCGCGTTGAAACTGGCCGAAATTCTCGCCGAGGCCGGGCTGCCGCCCGGGGTCTTCCAGGTGCTGAACGGCGGGCGCGATCTGGGCGCGGCACTTCTGGGCGATCCGCGCATTGCCAAGGTCTCGCTGACCGGTTCGGTCGAGACCGGACGCAAGGTCTATGCCGAGGCCGCCAGCGGCATGCGCCATGTCACGATGGAACTGGGCGGAAAATCCCCGCTGATCGTGTTCGACGACGCCGATCTGGAGGATGCGGTCGGCGCGGCGATCCTGGCGAATTTTTATTCGACCGGACAGGTCTGCTCGAACGGCACGCGGGTTTTCGTCCAGGAGGGTATCGCCGAGCGGTTTCTGGACCGCCTCGCCGCGCGAGCGGGCGAGCTTGTCGCCGGCGATCCGCGCGACGAGGCAACGCAACTCGGCCCGCTGGTCTCGGCCGGGCACGCGGCCAAGGTGCGTGCGGCGGTCAATGCCGGCATTGCCTCTGGCGCGCGGTTGGTCTGCGGTGGCCCCGGCGACGGACCCTTCGTGCCGCCCACCGTGTTTGTTGCCGATGACGCCAATCCGCTCGCAACCAGCGAGATCTTCGGCCCGGTGCTGACCGCGCTGACCTTTACCACCGAAGAGGAGGCGTTGGCGCGCGCGAACGCCCTACCCTTTGGCCTCGCCGCCGGTGTCTTTACCCGCGATCTGGCCCGCGCCCACCGCGTCGCCGCCGGGTTCGAGGCGGGCACGGTCTGGATCAACGCCTATAACCTGACCCCGGTCGAGATGCCCTTCGGCGGCGTCAAGCAATCGGGCATCGGGCGCGAGAACGCGGCCGCCGCGATCGAGCATTACAGCCAGGTCAAGACCGTCTATGTCGGCATGGGCGGCGTCGAGGCCCCGGTATGAGCGCCGGATTTCAGCCCCGCGCCGATGTCTCGGCCGACTACGTCATCGTCGGCGCGGGATCGGGCGGCTGCGCGCTGGCTTATCGCCTGACCGAGGCCGGCCACACCGTCGCCCTGATCGAGGCGGGTGGCAGCGACGCTGGCCCCTTCATCCGGATGCCGGCGGCGCTGAGCTATCCGATGAACATGCGCATCTATGACTGGGGCTTTCAGTCCCAGCCCGAGCCGCATCTGGGCGGCCGACGCCTTGCGACGCCGCGCGGCAGGGTGCTGGGCGGCTCGTCCTCGATCAACGGCATGGTCTATGTCCGCGGCCATGCGCGGGATTACGACCACTGGGCCGAGGTCGGCGCGGCCGGCTGGGGTTATGCCGACGTGTTGCCCTATTTCCAGCGCATGGAGAGTTGGCACGGCCCCGAGGACGCGCCCGACGCCGCCTATCGCGGCCGCAGCGGGCCACTGCACGTTACGCGCGGGCCGCGCAGTAATCCGCTGTTCAACGCCTTTATCGCCGCCGGGGCCGAGGCCGGCTACGCCGTCACCGACGATTACAACGGCGCCCGGCAGGAGGGGTTCGGTCCCATGGAGGCGACCATCTGGCAGGGCCGCCGCTGGTCCGCCGCCAATGCCTATCTGCGCCCGGCGCAAAAGACCGGTCGGCTGCGGGTGATCCGCGGCTTCGCGGCGCGCGTCACCTTCGACGGCCGGCGTGCCACTGGGATCGCGATGGCCGGGGGCGGCCGGATCAAGGCCGGGCGTGAGGTGATCCTTTCGGCCTCGTCGATCAACACCCCCAAGCTGCTGATGCTGTCGGGCATCGGCCCGGCGGCGCATCTGGCGGCGCATGGCATCCCGGTTCTGGCCGACCGCGCGGGGGTCGGCGGCAACCTGCAGGACCATCTGGAAATATACATGCAGTTCGCCGCCAGCCAGCCGGTGACGCTGTTCAAGCACTGGAACCTGTGGGGCAAGGCCCGCATCGGCGCGCAATGGCTGGCCACGGGACGTGGGCTCGGCGCGTCGAATCAGTTCGAGGCCTGCGGCTTCATCCGCTCGGCCGCAGGGGTCGAGTATCCCGACATCCAGTATCATTTCCTGCCGCTTGCCGTGCGCTATGACGGCAAGGCGGCAGCCGTGGGTCATGGGTTCCAGGCCCATGTCGGCCCCATGCGGTCCAAGTCGCGCGGCACCGTACGCCTGTCAGGCCCAGCCCCCGAATCCGCGCCCGAGATCCGCTTCAACTACATGAGCCATGAGGACGACTGGCGCGATTTTCGCCGCGCCATCCGCCTGACGCGCGAGATCATGGGCCAGCCGGCAATGGCGCCCTTCATGGGCGGCGAGATCCAGCCGGGGGAAAATCTGCAGAGCGATGCAGCGCTGGACGATTTCCTGCGCCAGCATGTCGAGAGCGCCTATCACCCCTGCGGCACGGCCCGCATGGGAGCCGTCAGCGATCCGCTGGCGGTCGTTGACCCCGAAGCGCGGGTGATCGGCGTCGAGGGGCTGCGGGTGGCCGACAGCTCGGTCTTTCCGCGGGTCACCAATGGCAACCTGAACGGGCCGTCGATCATGGTCGGGGAAAAGGTCGCCGATCATATTCTTGGCCGCGGCATGCTGGCGCC
This sequence comes from Paracoccus suum, assembly GCF_003324675.1. Classification (NCBI taxonomy): domain Bacteria; kingdom Pseudomonadati; phylum Pseudomonadota; class Alphaproteobacteria; order Rhodobacterales; family Paracoccaceae; genus Paracoccus; species Paracoccus suum. Next base: position 1,686,252 of record NZ_CP030918.1, on the reverse strand, counting down.
TTCGAACCTGGGCCCGGAGATGCCGCAGGATTGGCGGGTGGCGCAGCGCTAGGGCGCCCCGCGGCGCCTCAGGCGCCCTTGGCAACGTCGATCGGCGGCGTGATGGGGCTGCGCCGCGCCGCCTCGCGCCAGGTGATGTAGCTGACCGCGCCGATCATCAGCCCCCCGCCGAGGATCACGAACAGGTCCACCTGATCGCCAAACACAATCGTGCCCAGCAGGCTGGCCCAGATCAGTTGCAGGAAGGTGACCGGTTGCGTCACCGTCATTGGCGCCACGGCAAAGGCCCGAGCCATGAAGTAATGGCCGAGGCTGCCCATTCCTGCCGCCAGCAGCAGCCATCGGTAGTGCCACGGTTCCGGCGGCACCCAGACGGCGGCGGCAATCGGCGCAAGCGCCAGCGTGACCGTGGCGGTCATCATCGCCACGGCGACTGCGGGCGAGGTGCGCTCGACCAGCCGCTTTGCGATCAGATAGCTCGCGGCGAACATCGCCGCCGCGCAGAGCTGCGCCAGATGGCCGCTGCCCAGCGCCCGCAGGCCGGGCCGCAGCACGATCAGCATGCCGACCAGCGCCACCCCGATCGCCACCATGCGCCGCCAACTCAGCCGCTCGCCCATCAACAGCGCGGCGCCGATGGTGACGAGGACGGGGTTGACGTAGCCAATGGCCGTCACCTCGGCGAGCGAAATATGCGCCATCGCGTAGAACCACCCGATGACGCCAAGGCAGTGCAGTGCCCCGCGCAGCGCAAAGCCGGCCCAGAGGTCACGGGGAAAGCCGCGGCGCAGCGCCGGGATCAGCGTGGGTAGGAACAGCGGCAGGCCAAAGGCAAAGCGTAGGAACGCGTTCTCGGCGGCCGGCAATCCGGTGCCGAGATGGCGCACAATGCCGTTCATGGCCACGAAGGTCAGGCCGGTGGCGAGCATCCAGCCGACACCGATAAGGTCATTGCGGGGGGTCTGGGGTGCTTGCGCCATGTCGCCGACCTGCCGCAGGCCGCTGACGGGGGCAAGGGGAGGCGCGCATCAAACCTCTGGCCGCGCAGAAAATCTGGCGCCACGCACCCTTTTCCAGCCGGGAAGCATGCGCTACCCCTCGCCGGGTTCGACCCCGGAGGCATCCATGCACGACATTCGCGCCATCCGCGACAATCCCGACGCCTTTGACGCGGCGCTCGCCCGGCGGGGACTGCCGCCGCAATCGTGCCCGCTGCTGGCACTGGACGCCGCGCGCCGGGCGCGTATCGCCTCGGCCGAGACAGCGCAGGCCGACCAGAACCGGCTCAGCCGCGAGGCGGGGGCCGCCAAGGGTCGCGGCGACGACGCCGCCTTTGCCGCGGCGCGCGATTCCGTAGCCGCCCGCAAGGCCGAGGTCGCAACCGCCATGGCCGAGGCCGAGGCGCTGGACCGCGAGTTGCGCGACGCCCTGATGGAGCTACCGAACAGCCCGCTGCCGCGCGTTCCCGACGGCGCCGACGAGACCGCCAATGTGGAGATCAAGCGCTGGGGCGCCCTGCACAACCAAGCCTTCACGCCGCTGGAACATTTCGAGATTCCCGGCGTAAAGCCCGGAATGGATTTTGAAACCGCTGCTCGCCTGTCCGGCACGCGGTTCGTGATGTTGCGCGGAGCCGTGGCCCGCATCCACCGGGCGCTGGCGCAGTACATGACTGACCTGCATGTCGACCAGCACGGGTTGACCGAGGTCTGGTCGCCGGTCCTGGTCCTGCCAGAGGCGATGTACGGCACCGGCCAGCTGCCGAAGTTCGCCGAGGACAGCTATCAGACTCGCGAGGGATGGTGGCTGATTCCGACGGCCGAGGTGACGCTGACCAATACCGTCGCCGGCCAGACGCTGGAGGCAGCGCAACTGCCGCTGCGCTATGTCGCCGACACCCAGTGCTTTCGCTCCGAAGCGGGCAGCGCCGGGCGCGACACCGCAGGAATGCTGCGGCAGCACCAGTTCGAGAAGGTCGAGATGGTCTCGATCACCGATGCCGCGACGGGCGAAGCCGAGCACGCCCGGATGACCGCCTGCGCCGAGGCGGTGTTGGAGGGTCTGGGCCTGCCCTATCGGACCGTCGTGCTCTGCGCCGGCGACATGGGCTTTGGCGCGCGCATAACGCATGACATCGAGGTCTGGCTGCCGGGCCAGAACCGCTATCGCGAGATCAGCAGCATCAGCTATGTCGGCGATTTCCAGGCCCGGCGGATGAACGCCCGCTATCGCCCCGAGGGCGGCGGCAAGCCCGAGTTCGTGCACACGCTGAACGGCTCGGGCCTCGCAGTCGGCCGCACCCTGATCGCGGTGCTGGAGAACGGCCAGCAGGCCGACGGATCGGTGATCCTGCCCGAGGCGCTGGCCCCCTGGCTTGGCGGCCGGCTGACGCTGACGGTGGACGGCACGCTGGCCTAGGGGGCGGCGTGCCGCTCATCCGGTTGCGCAGGTTGAACCCGCGCAACCTTGCGGTGAGGGATTTTCCACGGGCGTGCGCCGGGTTGGCGGATCGCCCGGCGGTCGCAGCACTTTCCACGGCGACGTGAGATTGTCGCGCCGAACCATCCCTCACGCAGGCGCGTTCGGGGTAATGCGGTGGGCTGGCGTTCTCATGCTCGTGGTGGCTTCGGTCATCTTCCTAGCAAGCTCGATCGGCTTTGCGGTCGCGCCGGCGCTATCGTTCCAGAGGTTCTCGGTCATGCTGCCGGATCTGTTGGGCGAGGCAGCGGGGCCGGCCCCGGGAATGGCACGGCCTACAGGAATCGCGCTGAAAATACTGCTCGCCGGCGTCTGGCTCGCGGTCGGATTGCACGCCCTGCGTTGCCTTCTGGCCGAGATTTCGCGCCGCACCGGCCCGCGCACCCATGCCATGCCGCTGCGCGAGAATCGCCTGTCGGTGCATCTGCCGTTCGTCATCGCGCTGCTCGCCGGTGCCGCCTGGCCTTGGGTAGCCGAGCAGGAGGGCCGAATCGCCGGACTGATCCTTTCGGGGGTGATGGTCGCCGCCAGCCTGTGGCATTCGCTCAGCCGCAGACACTCTGCCCACCACGTGACGCTGCGCGGCGGTGCGGACGTGTTCGCGGGATGGGCGATGGTCGGGCTTTACGCCGGCTTTGCCGCGATCCTCGTGTCCGACCTCGGCATGTCAGCCGGGCTGGCGGCGATCGTGTCAGTGCTGTTGATGATGGCCAGCGCGGCCGAGGTACAGTTGCGCCTAGGCGGCTCGGTCGGGTTCAGCTTTGCGGTGATCTGGGCACTGATCGGCACCGCAGCCAATGCCATGCAGACGGAACTGACCGTCGCCACCGCCGCGATTATCGCCATCGCGGCCCTCGTCGCGGTGTTGGTGCGCGTCATGTCCTGAACGCGCCGGATGCCGGCCCGCGCTCTATTCCTTGGGCTTGCCGCGGGTCTTGTGCTTGTGAAGCGCGCCCTTGGGCCGCTCGACCGTGCGGCGGTCCTTGTAGGGGTTTTTGGTGCCCTGATCGCGAAAGATCAGCCGGATCGGCGTGCCAGGCATATCGAAGTCCGCCCGCAAACCGTTGACCAGATACCGCCCGTAGCTTTCCGGGATCTGGTCGGTATGCGTTGCCATCACCACAAAGGCGGGCGGGCGGGTCTTGACCTGGGTCATGTAACGCAAGCGGATGCGCCGGCCGCCGGGCGCCGGTGGCGGATGAGCCTCGGTCATGGCCGACAGCCACTGGTTCAGCTTCGCGGTCGAGATGCGGCGGTTCCACACCTCATGTGCCTTCAGGATCGCCGCGTGCAGCCGGTCGAGGCCCTTGCCCGTCTGCGCGCTGACGGTCACCAGCGGAGCGCCCTTGAGCTGCGGCAGCAGCCGCTCGAACGCCTCGCGCAGCTCGTTCAGCTTGTGCGGCTTGTCCTCTTCCAAGTCCCATTTGTTGGCGGCGACGACCACCGCGCGGCCCTCGCTCTCGGCGTAATCGGCGATCCGCAGGTCCTGCTGCTCGAACGGGATGGCGACGTCCAGCAGGACCACCACCACCTCGGCAAAGCGGACCGCGCGCAGGCCGTCGGCAACCGACAGCTTTTCGACCTTGTCCGTCACGCGCGCCTTCTTGCGCATCCCGGCGGTGTCAAAGATGCGGATCGGCGTGCCCATGAAATCGGCGCCGACGCTGATCGCATCGCGGGTGATCCCGGCTTCGGGGCCGGTCAGCAGGCGATCCTCGCCGATGATCTTGTTGATCAGGGTCGACTTGCCCGCGTTGGGACGGCCAATGACGGCGATCTGCAGCGGCCGGTCGGCGGACGGGCGCCAATCCTCGGCCTCGGTGTCGTCTTCCTCGAAATCCTCAGGCAGATCGACGTCTGTCGCGGGGGCGGTATCGGGCCGCTCGGCCGCCAGGACATCCGCCAGCGGCAGCAGCGTGCGGTAGAGGTCGTCCATCCCCTCGCCATGCTCGGCCGACAGGCGCAAGGGCTCGCCCAGTCCGAGGCTGAAGGCCTCCATCGCCCCCGCCTCACCAGCCCGGCCCTCGGCCTTGTTGACCGCGAGGATGATGTGCTTGGCCCGCTTGCGCAGCAGTTCAGCGAAATATTCGTCGGCTGCCGTGACCCCGACCCGGCCGTCGAGGACGAACAGGCAGATGTCGGCCTCGTCCACCGCGCGCTCGGTCAGGCGGCGCATCCGGCCTTGCAGGCTCTCGTCGTCCGCCATCTCCAGGCCGGCGCTGTCGATCACGATGAAGCGCAAATCGCCCAGCCGCGCCTGCCCCTCGCGCAGATCGCGGGTGACGCCCGGCTGGTCGTCGACCAGCGCCAGGCGTTTGCCCACGAGGCGGTTGAACAGGGTCGATTTTCCGACGTTCGGACGGCCAACAATCGCGAGTGTGAACATCAGCGGAAGGCGTGCAACTGGCCGTTGCGGCCCGTGACATAAAGGGTCTGGCCGGCGACCACAGGCGCAGTACCCGCACCGCCGGGGATCGCGCCCTGCCCGATCAGCGCGCCGCTAGCCGGGTCGAACACGCGCAGCGCGCCGTCGGTCGAAGCAAGATAAAGGCGGCCGCCGGCCAATATCGGGCCATAATGGGCCCAGACACGGTCCTGCTTTTTCGGCCGGTTATCGGTGAATTCGGGCAGCGGGACCGCCCAGACGCGGCCGCCATTGGCGATGTCGAGGCGCACCAGCTGGCTTTCGTCGGTGACCGCGAAGACGGCATTGCCGACCGCGAGGACAGGGCTCATCGCACCTTCGCGCGCGCTCCAGACAGGGGCGCCGGTGATACGGTCAAAGGCCCCGATCCGCCCAGCGGAAGAGCCGGCGATGACGAGGTTGCCGGTGATGACCGGATCGCCGGTCAGGTCGCGGATTGCGCTGATGGCGCGGCCCGGACGGCGCCCCGCGACGTTGGCCGACCAGCGCGGCTGCCCCGAGGCCGCGTCCACCGCCAGCAACTGGCCCGAGGCGAAAGGAAAGACGACCAGATCGCCGTCGACCGCCGGGGCGGACACGCCCATCCAGCCGGCGATGTCGCGCGTGCCTGCCGTGGTCCACAGCACCTTGCCGTCGGCGACGTCAATGGCCCAGGCCGTCGCATCGCGGCCGGTCACGAACACGCGTCCGCCCTCGACCGTCGGCGCGCCCGAGATCGGCGCATCCACCTTTTGGCGCCACAGCACCCCGCCCGAGCGGGCGTCCAGGGCAACGAGTTCGCCATATTCGCTGGTGACGAACACGCGCCCGGCGGCATAGGCGATGCCCCCGCCCGAAGCGCTGTCGCCAGTTTCCAGCGGCGGCTTCAGGTCCACGCTCCATGCCGTGCCGCCGTTGGTGGCGGTGGCAGTCACGCGCGCGCGGCTGTCGAGGGTGTAGATCAGCCCGCCTCCGACAATCGGATCGGCAGTGATTCGGTGAGGCAGACCGACCGGCTGGCCGACATTATTCGACCAGATGCGCTGCGTGCCGCCGCTGAGGGCCTCGTTGCCGCTGACGTGGCTCGCCGAGCCGCTGCGATGGGTCCACTCGGCATTGCCGCGCACGCCGGGCAGGCGCAGCGCCGCCGTGGTCGGGGCGGCATCGCCCTCGATCGCCGGGCCGTCGGGGCTGAGGACAGAGCGCGGGTCTTCGCGCTGACCTTGCAAGATGACCTCGCGGTCGCAGGCCACCAGGGCCGTCGTCAGACCAAGGGCCAACAGCACGGCAAAGGGGCGGCGCAGGGTATCCGGTCGGGTCATCGGTCGCGGTCCTTTCGCGGGATCAGTTGGCCGGCGCGGGCGCGGCGGGCGCGGCGGACGTTTCGGGGGTGGCGGCCCCAGCCGGCGTGGCGGATGCGGCCGGGGCGACAGGAGCCGGGGCGGGTTCCGTCGGCGCTGTCTGGGCGGCGGCTGGCGCAGCAGGGGTCGGGGCGACCGGGGTCGCCGGAACTACGGCAGCGCCACCAGACGTCGGCTGGTTGGCGGCGGGGGCGGGCTGGACTTGCGTCCCGGTCTCGCCCGCCGGTGCGGCGGTGGCCGGTTCAGCGGGTGCAGTTCCCGGCTGTGCGGCCGCCGGATCGGGTTCGACCCCGAGGGTGATCAGCATTTCCGAAAGTCGCCGGCGCAGGTTTTCTGTCAGACCCTGTTCCTGCTGAATCTTGCGGATCAGAGTGGCGGCGTCCTCGTTGCGATCTGCTTCGACCAGGGCCACCGCCTTTTGCTCCAGCGCCAGCAGGCGATAGGGCGCGCCGGGCGCCGAAAGCTCGGACAGCAGGGCATCGCGCTTGGCGGGCTCGGTGCCGCCATTGGCCGGATCGTCCAGCATCAGCCCCTTCAGTCGGGCCAGGTCGCGGATCACCGCAGGCAGCCCGGCCTCGCTCCCGAGGGCGTCAAGCGTGGCCGCCGCCGCGGCGCGATCACCTGCCTTCAGTTGTGCATCCGCCGCAAGCAGCCGCGCCAGCGCCGCCCGCGCCGCGCTGCCGCGAGCATCGACCCCCGCCAGCGCGGTGGCGGGGTCAGCGGCGGACTCGGCCGCCAGCAGCGCATCGCCAAAAGCCTGTGCCCGGGTTTCACCGCGCGTGCGGCTGAACTCGCGCCAGGCGGCGCCGGCGACGATTGCCAGGATCAGCAGGAGCACGACCCAACCATAACGCCGCATCGCCCCAAACAGGCGATCGCGACGAAGATCCTCGGTCACCTCGTCGATGAAGCTGTCGTGCTGGTTGGCCATGCTGTCCGTCATGTCTGCAATCGTTGGCGCCCCTTATAGCCGGGCACGCGTTCCGGGCAAGGCGCGCCTCCGGTGCAGCGCCGCGGCAGAGTAAAGGCCAAGTGCCAGCCAGATCAGCGGAAAGGCGATCAGGTGCCAGCGGGTGAATGGCTCGCGGAACCAGAGCGTTGCGGTCAGGAACTGCAGCGTGGGGTTTACATATTGCAGCAGGCCCACTGTCGCGAGGTCCAGCCGCCGTGCGGCAAAGGTGAACATCAGCATCGGCACCGCCGTCATCAGGCTGGAGCCAACCAGCAGCGCCGGCTGCCACCCCTGCCCCATCAGCGGCAACCCGCCACCCTCTGGCCGCAGGATCAGCCAGACGGCCGCCATGGGTGCGAGGACCGCCAGTTCTGCCGCGACGGAGATCGCCGGCGGCAGGTCGAGGCCCTTCTTGATGGTGCCGTAGACCGCGAAAGTGGCCGCGATGGCAAGGCTGAGCCATGGCGCGACCCCGAGGCCTACCGCAAGGATCGTCACCGCCAGCGTTGCCAGCCCGACCGCGACGATCTGGAGGGGCGTCAGGCGCTCGCCAAACAGCACCACGCCGATCAGCACGCTGAAGAGCGGGAATATGTAATAGCCAAGGCTGGTCTGCATCACATGGCCGCTGAAGACGCCAATGATGAACACCAGCCAGTTCGAGCCCATCATCACCGCGGCGAGGGCGATCCGCCTCAGGTTCGGCCCGCGCAAGGCCGCAACCAGATGCCCCAGCCGGCCCTGCAGGGCGAACATTCCGGTGAACAGTGCCAGCGACCACAGGATGCGATGGGCCAATAGCTCGCCCGGCGGAACGCCCACCAATGCCTTGAAATAGATCGCGGAAGAGCCCCAGATGAAACAGGCGCCCAGCATCGACAAGAGTCCGGCCCGCTGCGCCTGCATCCACGTCCCCGCTGCCGATGGCTTCGAAACGCTGACGGATTGCCGCAGGTGCTGCAAGGGGGCTTTGTGGGGGAGCAGCGCCGCGAGCGGGTACGCCCGCGGGGTTCTTCTGCGGTGACGCAGGAATGACGCCGGCCGCAAGCGGGCACCGGAGGAGGCTCTCGCACGGTCACGACCGAGCAGCACCCCCCCGCTGCGACTGTCAGTCCGGAGGATGCGCAATGCCCGCCCAGACAGGGCCGCGAATAACGGTCAGTCATGCTTGGGCCTTTCACCCAAATAGCGCAACCGGTCGAGGGCGCCTTGCAGGATGTATCCCGCGGCCACCTGGTCGATGACCTGCGCGCGGCGGGCGCGGCTGGCGTCGCCCTCCAGCAGCGCGCGCTCGGCGGCGACGGTCGACAGGCGCTCGTCCCAGAAGGCGATGGGCACGGGCGTCAGGCGTTCCAGGTTGCGGGAGAAGGCGCGCGTCGACTGGACGCGCGGCCCCTCGCTGCCGTCCATGTTCAGCGGCAGCCCGAGGATGATACCCGCCAGCCCGCGCTCTGCCACCAGCGCCAGCACGGCGGCGGCGTCCTGAGTGAACTTGGTCCGGCGAATGACGGTCAGGGGCGATGCGACCTGCCGCAGCCCGTCGCTGACGGCCACGCCGATGGTCTTGGTGCCGAGATCCAGCCCGATCAACCCCCCTGCGCGCGGCAGCAGCGGGGCGAGATCCTCGATCCCGACGCAGATCACGGTGCGGTGCCGCCCGCAGGAGTGGTTGCGGGGCTGCCCGAAGGTGTTGCGCCCATTGCGGAGCCGCCCGCTCCGGTGGCATCCGATGGGGTGCCAGCCCCGCCTGCGGCAGCGCGCGGCGCGGCGGCAGCACCTGGCCCAGCGGCCCCCTGCCGGGCGGCCGCCGGGCCCGTGGAAGCGGCCGGCCCGGGCACGTCCGCCCCGGCCGCTGCCACGGCGGTCTCGATCTGGGCCAAGGCCTCTGGAACCGCCGCGAATTGGGTTCGGGCCTCTGCTGCAATTTCCGCGGCGTGGGCGTCGTTACCCTGCACATGCAGCGCGCGGATCAGGCGCGCCCATTCCTCGGGCGTCCCGCCCTGGGCGGCAAGGCGACCCTCGAGCTGGCTGACCATGCCGGCGATCATCTGCTGGCGCTCCTCGTCGCTCATGCCCTCGGCTGCCGCGACGGCGCCCGCATCGGGTCCGGGCAGCGCCGGGCCCCTCGGCGCGGCCGGCGGCTGGTAGTCTGGCTGGCCGGCGAGCCACGCGAGATCGGGGATGACGCGCCGGATCGACTCGGCCCAGGGTGCGCCCGGCGGGGCAGTTTCCAGAAGGTTGCGCCAGATCGGAAAGGCCCGGTCGGGCCGCTGGTTCTGGATATAGAGAAGGCCCTGCAGATAGCGCGCCTGCGGGTTGTTCGAATCGCCGGCCAGGGCGCGCGCAATCTCGGCCTCGGCCTCGCGAGTGATCAGGCCCCCAGCGGCATCGACCAGCAACGCCGCCAGCTGGGCGTGATCGGCGGGCGAGGCCTTGGCACCGTTCAGCGCATTCAGATGAGCCATGGCCCGCGCGCCGGCAGCAACGTTCCCGAGGCGGGCCTCGTGTTCGGCCAACAGCCGCAGGCCCTGCGGGTCGTCCGGACGCTCGGCCACGGCCGCGCGCAGTTGCTCGATCAGCTGGCTATAGGCGGGATCGGGAACCATGAACGGCGCGGGCGGGCGCGCTGCAACGGCAGCCTCGGCCTCGGCCTGGGTCGGTCGTTCCTCATAGACGCGGTTCGCCTCGGCGGTGCGCAGGGCGATGGGATCGTCGGGCATGCCCGGCGCGCCGATCCACTGGTAAAGGGCAAAGGCCCCGACCCCCAACACAACCAGCGCCACCGCAGCGGCCAGCGCGCGAGGCGCGCGGCGGGCGGGGGCCGCCGCAGCGGCGTCGCGCTGCAGTGCGCGGTCAGCCTCCAGCACCTTGCGGCCGATCTCGGTGCGCAGGCGCTCGGCCTCGTCGGCGGGAATGACGCCACGAGCGAGGTCGCGATCAACCTCGGCCAACTGGCTGCGATAGACGCGCAGGTCGTAGGCGGCCGCCGGCAGCGCCGCCTCCTCCGCCATGCCCCGGCCGGGCATGCGCAGGAATGGCGCCGCAATCGCCACCATCACCACCCCCGCCAAGGCCGCCGCTATCGCCCAGAGCATGCCGTCACCCCTTTTGTCGCACGCGCCCGTCTAGCGCCTTGGCGGGCCCGGCAAAAGGCCATCCGATGCCGCAGCAGCCGGCGGTGCGTCCCGGCCCGGCGGGAATCACGCCCGCAGGCGCGCGTGTCGCATTTCGCCCACCGATGCCGTTTGGCGCCTTGCCGCATCGCTGGAGGCGCGGCACACCATGGACAGGACGGTCGCCACGGCCGTGCACGACCTAGTCCGGGGACATGATGACCGATGCCCGCCCGCGGCCCCGCCGCTATTCCGTGTTCGCCATCGCTCGCGAGGCGATGCGGCTGCACACCGGCTGGACCCGCGCATGGGCCGATCCCACCCCGAAAAAGCGCTATCAGGTGGTCGTCGTCGGGGCGGGCGGCCACGGCCTCGCCACCGCCTATTACCTCGGCAAGAATCACGGCATCACCGATGTCGCGATCGTGGAAAAGGGCTGGCTGGGTGGCGGCAACACCGGCCGCAACACCACCATCATTCGCAGCAACTACCTGCAGGACCCCTCTGCCGCGATCTATGACAAGTCGCTGAAGCTGTACGAGGACCTGTCGCAGGACCTGAACTACAACGTCATGTTCAGCCCGCGCGGCCTCATCATGCTGGCGCAGACCGAGCATGAGGTGCGCGGCTACAAGCGCACCGTCTATGCCAACCACCTGCAGGGCGTCGCAACCGAGTGGATCGAGCCGGCGCGCGTCAAGGAACTGGTGCCGATCATCAACCTCGACGGGCCGCGCTATCCGGTCCTCGGCGGCCTTTACCAGGAGCGTGGCGGCACCGCCCGGCACGACGCCGTCGCCTGGGGCTACGCCCGGGCCTGCTCGGCCATGGGCATGGACATCATCCAGAACTGCGAGGTGACAGGCATCGACACCGCAAGCGGCGCGGTGACCGGCATCCGCACCACACGGGGCGAGATCGGCTGCGACAAGCTGGTGCTGGTCGCCGCCGGCCATTCGACCGTGCTGGCAGACATGGCCGGATTTCGCTTGCCAATCGAGAGCATGGCCTTGCAGGCCCTTGTGTCAGAGCCGATCAAGCCCTGCATGGACGTGGTGGTCATGGCCAACACCGTCCACGGTTACCTGTCGCAATCCGACAAGGGCGAGATGGTGATCGGCGGCGGCACGGACGGCTTTGTGAACTACACTCAGCGCGGCAGCTGGCACCACGTCGAGGAGACCGTGCGAGCGCTGATCGAGACCTTCCCGATGATCTCGCGCCTCAAGATGCTGCGGCAATGGGGCGGGATCGTGGACATGACCGGTGATCGCTCGCCGATCCTGTCGACCACGCCGGTCGGCAACATCTTCGTCAACTGCGGCTGGGGCACCGGCGGCTTCAAGGCGATCCCCGGAAGCGGCTGGGCCATGGCCGAACTGGTCGCCAAGGGCACCCCCGGCCCGCTGGCCGAAGCATTCGGCATGAACCGCTTTCGCGAAGGCCGCTTCATCGACGAAAGCGTCGCCGCCGGGGTGGCGCACTGATGTCCTGCTGCAACCCTCTAGCGCCTGTCCTCGGGAAAGCGGAAGCAATCGTCTTCCAGCTCGGCCAGATAGGAGGCGCGACTGGCCCAAACGATGTGTTGCCGCCGGAACATCTCGCGCAGCGCGGCAGCATCGGCATCCCCTCCGGACGCCGCATCGACGGCCCGCGTCGCAGATGCAAACGCGCATTCGGCCGCGTAGGCCGAGCGCCGGGCCATCAGTTCTCTGTAGCGCGCATCCTCGATCCGGTAGCAGAGAGGGTATTGATGGGACATCTTGATCCTCGCTATGGGAGTGAGTTCTTGATTTGTTCTATTCCGCGTCCGGCTGACCTCGCAACCCTGCCGGTGGCGCACTGATGGCGCGCGATCCGGAGGTCGAGGATCTGCTGCGCGATGCCCTGCTGGCGCATCTGCCGCGTGGCACGCAGTTACAGGAAAAGCCGATGTTCGGCGCGATCTGCTTTATCCTCCATGGCAACATGATCGGCGGCGCCAGCGACCGGGGCGTGATGCTGCGCATTGGCAAGGAGGCCGTAGCCGAAGCGATGACCGTCCCTGGCGTCGGCCTCATCGAGATGTCGGGCCGGCGGATGGGCGGCTATATTCGCGCCGACGAGACAGCATGGGCCGATCCCGAAAGCCTCGCCCGGCTGACCGGCCTCGCGGCCAGGTTTACCGCCGCGCTGCCGCCGAAATGACGCCCCCCGCCCGACCGGCCCCCATGCCCCGCCCGCAGACCGCCCCCGCCAAGGTATCCCGATGCTGATCCTCACCTGCCCCCTGTGCGGCGTCACCGCCGAGGAAACCGAGTTCGCTCCCGGCGGCGAGGCGCATCTGAAGCGCCATGGCCCCGGCTCGAGCGACGAGGATTTCGAAGGCTATCTGTTCATGCGTGAGAACCAGAAGGGTCCGGTGCTCGAACGCTGGCGCCACGCCTATGGCTGCGGCAAATGGTTCCTGGCCGCGCGCGACAGCGCCACGCTGGTCGTCTATGGCACCTACCCCGCGCGGCTTGCCCATCCGAGCGACGAGATCGGCGACAAGGTCCGCGCCGCGCACCCGAACTGGAGGACGCAGATTTGAGCGCTCCGGCACCCGACACCGCCGCCCCCGGCCCGTCCCGCCTCGCCACCGGCGGGCGGCTCATCGACCGCGCCTACAGCGCCGCGTTCCGCTTTGACGGGCGGCACCTGCGCGGCTTCAAGGGCGACACCATCGCCTCGGCCCTGCTGGGCGCGGGCGTCGGGTTGATCGGCCGCAGCTTCAAGTATCACCGCCCGCGGGGCCTCCTCGCCGCCGGAGCGGAGGAGCCGAACGCCCTCGTCGGCCTCGGCCAAGGTGGCCGGTTCGAGCCGAACCAGCGCGCCACCACCACGCCTCTGATGCCCGGGATGCTGACCATCAGCCAAAACGCTTGGCCCAGCCTCGCGGTCGATGTCGGCGCGATCAACGACACGCTGTGGCGTTTCTTTCCTGCGGGCTTTTACTACAAGACCTTCATGCACCCGCGTCCGTTCTGGAAGCATGTGTTCGAGCCGGTGATACGCCGGGCCGCCGGCCTCGGGAAGGCGCCGACCGAGGCCGATCCGGACCGCTACGAGCAGGCCTATGACTTTGCCGAGGTGGTGATCGTCGGCGGCGGCATCGCCGGGCTGACTGCGGCGCGCGAGGCCGCCGCCACCGGCGACCGCGTGCTGGTCCTCGAGCAGGAGGGGCACTGGGGCGGCCGTACCCCCGTCGATCACCCGGACGGCCAGGCCCGCATCGACGCGTTGCTGGCAGAACTGCGCGATCTGCCGAACGTCACGCTGCGCCGCCGTACCATGGCGACCGGCCTCTACGATCACGGCTACCTGCTGGCGCGCGAGGCGATTGCCGATCACGACCCCAACGCCGGCCTGCCGCGCCAGCGGCTGTGGCGCATCCGGGCCGGACGGGTGGTGACCGCGACCGGCGCGGTGGAACGGCCGCTCGCCTTTGTCTGCAACGACGTGCCGGGCGTCATGCTCGCCTCGGCGGTGCGCGATTACATCGTCAACTGGGCGGTGGCCCCCGGCCGCCGACTGGTGGTGGTGACCAATAACGACGATGCCTATCGCACGGCACTTGTGGCGCTCGACGCGGGGCTGCAGGTGGCCGCGGTGGTCGACGCCCGCCCGCAGGCCGAGGGCGATCTGCCCCAGGCGGTGCGCGATCGGGGCGTGCCGGTGCTGACCGGCACGGGCATCGCCAAGGCGGTCGGCCGGTTGCAGCTTACGGCCGTCAAGCTGTGCGCGCAGGACGGCGACGGCGCGGTGGCCCAGACCATCGATTGCGACTGCCTCGCCATGTCCGGGGGCTGGTCGCCGGTCGTCCATCTGTGGAGCCATTGCAACGGCAAGCTGCAGTGGGACGAGGCCGGGGCCTTTTTCCGCCCCGACCCGGCCCGCCCGCCGATCGGCGCGGACGGCGCGCCGAATGTGCTGGCAATCGGCGCGGCGGCCGGCGATCTGCGCCTTGCCGCGCTGACCGATGCCGCGCCCGAGGCGCCCATGCAGCCGGTCTGGCTGATGCCCGCCCGCGCCAGTCGCAAGGCGCGGTTCAAGATCTGGCTGGATTTCCAGAACGACGTGAAGGCCAGCGACGTCGCCCTGGCCGCGCAGGAAGGGTTCGCCAGCGTCGAGCACACCAAGCGCTACACCACGCTCGGCATGGCCACGGATCAGGGAAAAACCAGCAACATCAACGGACTTGCGTTGCTATCTGATGCCTTGACGCAGAGCATTCCGCAGACCGGGACTACCACTTTCCGGCCGCCCTACACGCCACTGACCTTTGGCGCTATTGCCGGCGAGGCGCGCGGGCCCCTGTTCCAGCCACTGCGCCGCACGCCCATGCACGGCTGGCACGAGGCGCATGGCGCAGTGTTCGAGCCGGTCGGCCTGTGGCGTCGGCCCTATGCCTATCCGCAGGGCGGCGAGACCGTGCAGGACGCCGTCAATCGCGAGATCCTGTCGGTGCGCGGCATCCATGGCGGCGGCGGGGTCGGCATGCTCGACGCCTCGACACTTGGCAAGATCCTCGTGAAGGGGCCGGATGCCGGCCGCTTCCTCGACATGATCTATACCGGCATGATGTCCTCGCTGCCGGTCGGCAAATGCCGCTACGGCCTCATCTGCACCGAGAACGGGTTCCTGACCGACGACGGCGTCGTCGCACGCCTGTCCGAGGATTCGTGGCTCTGCCACACTACCACCGGCGGGGCCGAGCGGATGCACGGCCATATGGAGGACTGGCTGCAGTGCGAATGGTTCGACTGGCAGGTCTACACCGCCAACCTGACGGAGCAGTCGGCCCAGATCGCGGTCGTCGGCCCCAACGCGCGCACGCTGCTGGAAGCCCTCGGCGGCATGGACCTGTCGCCCGAGGCGCTGCCCTTCATGGGCTGGGCCGAGGGCACGCTTGGCGGCCACCCGGTCCGCATTTACCGCATCAGCTTCTCGGGCGAGCTGAGCTTTGAGGTCTGCACCCCCGCCGGTCACGGGCTGGCGCTGTGGGAGGAACTGATCGCCGCCGGCAAGCCGCTGGGCGTGACCCCCTATGGCACCGAGGCGATGCATATCATGCGGGCCGAAAAGGGCTTCATCATGATCGGCGACGAGACCGACGGCACCGTCATCCCACAGGACCTGAACCTCGGCTGGGCGATTAGCAAGAAAAAGCCGGACTATATCGGCAAGCGCGCGCAAGAGCGCAGCCACATGGCCAGCCCCGACCGCTGGCGGCTGGTCGGCCTCGAAAGCCTCGACGGGCGGATGCTGCCAGACGGCGCCTATGCCGTGGCGCCTGGGTCCAACGCCAATGGCCAGCGCAACGTGCAGGGCCGCGTGACCTCGACCTATGCATCGCCGACCCTGGGCCGGCCTATCGCGATGGGGCTGGTCCATAACGGCCCCGAGCGGATGGGCGAGGAACTGGAGTTTCCGGTCCCCGGCGGCCCCTCGGTCAAGGCGCGGATCGTCGATCCGGTCTTTTATGACAAGGAAGGGACGGGGGCCAATGGCTGAGGTGATGACGGCCCTGGCGCGCGTGGTGCCGGTCGAGGGCCTGGGGATGATAACCATCCGCGCTGATCTGGACCGCGCGGGGGACGCCATCGCCGAGGCGGTAGGCCTGGCCATGCCCGGCCAGACCCGGATCGTCACCGCAGGGGAACGCGCCCTCGGCTACATGTCTCCGGACGAGCTGCTGTTGATGCTGCCTCATGCCGAGGTGCCGGGCGCGCTCGACGCCGTCACCGGTGCGCTGCAGGGCGAACATTCGCTGGTGGCGGATGTGTCGGACATGCGCTGCGTCTTTGACGTTCTGGGCGAGGGGGCCGAACAGGTGATGGCGAAACTCTCTCCCACCGACTTTGCCGCCCTGCCGCCGGACGGGCTGCGCCGCTCGCGCGCGGCCCAGGTTCCCAGCGCGTTCTGGCGGGTGCCCGGCGGCCTGCGGGTCATCGCCTTCCGCTCGGTTTCAGAGTATCTGGGGGGCGTTCTGCAAGGTGCGGCAGCGCCCGGCACCTGGCTGGACCCGCGCTGACACGCGCGGAACCGCCCGCACGACGCGGCGTTGCCACCCCGACGGCCCCGGACTATCGGTTCGGCGAGCCACCATCACCGAGAGGAATCCGCTATGGCATTCACCCTTCCCGATCTGCCCTATCCGCATGACGCCCTGGCTGCGGGCGGCATGTCCAAGGAAACCCTCGAATATCACCACGACAAGCACCACAAGGCATACGTCGACAAGCTGAACGAGCTGGTCGCCGGCACCGAGTGGGAGGGCAAGTCCCTCGAGGAAATCGTCAAGGGCACCTACAAGGACGGCGCCGTCGCCCAGAACGGGATCTTCAATAACGCCAGCCAGCACTGGAATCACAGCCAGTTCTGGGAAATGATGACCCCGAACAAGAAAGCCATGCCGGCCGCGCTGGAAAGCGCCATTGTCCAGGCCTTCGGCAGCGTCGACGAATTCAAGAAGAAGTTCAGCGAGGCCGGCGTCGGCCAGTTCGGCAGCGGCTGGGCCTGGCTGGTCAAGAACGCAAACGGCGGGCTGGAGATCACCAAGACCGAGAACGGCGTTAACCCGCTAGTCAAGGAAGGCCAGACCGCGCTGCTGGGTTGCGATGTGTGGGAGCACTCCTACTACATCGATTTCCGCAACAAGCGCCCGGACTACCTCAAGAACTTCCTCGACAATCTGGTCGACTGGGAAAACGTCGCCTCGCGCATGTAACTTTTCCGCAAGCGGTCATGATTTGCGGCCCGCCGGTTAAACCGGCGGGCCCTTTATTTGCTGGCCGCGCGATGCGATGCGAGGGCCCGCCCCTGCGGCATCGCGCAGCGTCGCGCCTGGCCTATCGGCCTTGCCAACCGCCAGCACAATCCGCACCATTCCGCCGCCGACCGGAGGGCCGCGATGCTGTTGATGATCCGCCGAAATACCCTGATTGCGGCGGTGCTGCTGATATGCGCTTTCCTGCTGTTGTCCCGGCTCGGCGGGGTGCTGGTGCCCTTCGTTCTGGGCATCGCGATTGCCTATTTCCTCGACCCAGTCGCCGACCGGCTGCAACGCGCCGGCCTCTCGCGTGTCTGGGCGACGGCGCTGATCACGCTTGTCGCCTTTGCCGTCCTCGGCATGGCCTTCGTGGTGCTGATTCCGACCCTGATCGCGCAGCTGACCCAGCTGGTGAACGCCACCCCGGCCACGGTCAACGCCGCCATCGCCCTGCTGACCGACCAGTTCCCCCACATGATGGAGCCGGGGGGCTTTCTGAACCGCACCTTGATCGACCTGTCCGAGAAATTTCGCCTGACGACCCTGCGCCTGCTGACCGGAACGCTTAGATCCGTGGTCAGCGTGATCTCGACGGTGTTTGTGTTCATCATCACCCCCACAGTCGCTATCTACATGCTGTATGACTGGGACCGCATGGTGGCGGCCGTGGACCGGCGCCTGCCCCGCGACCGCGCCCCGCTGATCCGCCGCCTCGCGCTAGACATCGATGGCGTGCTGAGCGGCTTCGTGCGCGGCCAGTTCATCGTCGGTCTGCTGCTCGCAACCTTCTATGGGGTCACGCTGATGGCTCTGGGGCTGAAATATGCCTTGATTATCGCCATCCTGGCCGGGGTTCTTAACTTCATTCCCTGGCTCGGCTCGTTCGTCGCCTTCGGCATTGCGCTTGGGGTGGCAACCGTCCAGTTTTGGGGCAACTGGTGGCACATTGCCGTCGTGGGTCTCGTGTTCGTCTTTGGTCAGGTGGTCGAAGGCAATGTGATCACACCCCGCATCGTCGGCGACAGCGTCAAACTGCACCCCGTCTGGCTGCTGGTCTCGCTGGCCGTTTTCGGCAGCCTGTTCGGCTTCGCCGGACTGCTGCTGGCGGTGCCGATTGCGGCGAGCCTCGGGGTAGTCGTGCGCTGGCTGGACGATCGCTGGCTCGCGAGCCCGACATTTCGCGGCGAGGGGCCACCCCCCGATAAGGCCGGATGACTGCACTTTTCCGCCAACTGGGGCTGCGCGGGGGCCATGGCGCTTGCCGCCGCCCGGGGCGATGCGCTAGGGCGCGAACAACGGACACGAAAAATCCCCGAGGGACATCCATGTTTTTGCGCCGCGCCGCCCTGCTTGCCCTGCTGCCGCTGACCCTTGCGGCCTGCGACAGCAAGATGCTCTCCAACCTGCCCGGTTTCGGCAAGCCCGAGGCTGCCCCCGCGGCCCCGGTCGCACCGGCGACGCCCCGCGCGCCCGCAGTCTCGCCGCTGGAAGTCCCGATCGAGGTCGAGGGCCAGCGCACCACGCTGGGCACTGCCAACGCAGCCTTCGTCAACGTTGCCAACTTCACCGCCTCGGGTCCCGGCTGGGTTGCCGCCGTGCGCGGCAACAACGCCGCCGTGCGCCGCGCCGGGGTCAAGGACGCCCAGGTGAACGTGCGCCGGGTCGATTTCGGGCAAGGCACCGAGTTCGTCGGTACCTATGCCGAGCGCACCGCCTCGATCAACCTGCGCGCCGCCGACTGCCGTGATGCGAGCGGCGCCCGCTGGCCGATGAGTGCCACGCTGCGTGTCGCCGGCGCCAAGCTGGAAGGCTGCGCCGCGCCGAGCGGCAGCGAGCCCAAGGGCTTTGACGTCGCCGCCCTGCCAGTGCCCAAGGCCGTCGCGGCCGCGGCGCCGGCCGCCAAGAAAGCAACGCCCAAGAAGGCCGCGCCGAAAAAACCCGTGACCCCGGCGAAGCCCGCGCCCACCACGTCGCCCGAGCCGGCGACCACCACGCCGACAACTCCGACCCCCGCCACCCCGGCCCCGTCGACCACCACGACGCCCGCGCCGACGACCTCCACGACCCCGGCGACGACTACCCCGGCCCCAGCGGCTACGCCCACCCCGACGACGACGCCTGCCGCGCCGACGACCCCGGCGCCCGCCGCAACAACGCCGGCGCCCAGCACCCCGGCCGCAACCGCGCCCGCGCCCGCCCCGGCCGCCACCACCCCTGCGCCGGCGACGACGGGCAGTTCGACCACCGTTCCGGTCGTCATCCCGCCGGCAAACTGAGGCTGACCGGCCGAGTGTGACATCGAGGGCGCATCCCTCACGTCATCCGGCCGGCGGCACCGCCTGCAACTGTTGGCAGCCAGCCGCTGCCGGCCCTAGAGTGTGACAAGCCGGTGCCCGGCATTGTGTCCAGCCGGACGCAGCCGGACACCGCGCGACGCTGCCCGAGAGGATCCGCCGATGCCCCCTGCCCCCGTCCTGCGCCGCCTGATGGCCAGCACCCTGCCCGCGGCGCTGCTGCTGGCCTCGACCGGATCGGTGTCTGTCGCGCAGCCGGCGACGGGCTGGGCCCTGAACAGCTACGGTCTGCCCGGCGGCATCGACACGCCCAGCGCCGAGATGTTCCCGGACGCCACGATCTCTGCCTCGGCCGGACAGTCGAGCTATGGCTGGCGGGTGACCGGCGCGTTCCAGCTGACCCCGCGGATCACGACCGCCCTGCGCTATTCGCGCATCGAATCCAAGAACCTGGACGCCAAGCGGGACTTTCTGAAGGACCGCTCGGCCGATGTGCGCATTCAGCTGCTCAGCGAGGATGCCGGCTGGATGCCCGCGGTTGCGGTCGGTCTGCAGGACTTCATCGGCACCGGTACGTTCTCGGGCGAATATGTCGTCGCGACCAAGCACCTCACCGATCGCCTGACCGGCTCGGTCGGCGTCGGCTGGGGGCGCCTGTCGGGCACTGCCCGCGAGCGGGACCGTGAGGATATCGGTGGCACGTTCAAGGCCGACAACTGGTTCCGCGGCCCTGCCCGGCCCTTCGCCTCGATGGCGTGGCAGGCAACCGACAATTTGCGCGTGGTCGGCGAGTATTCGCAGGACGACTACGACGTCGAGGCTGAGCAGGGCGAGGAGCGTCCCGGCTCGCACTTCAACCTCGGGGTCAACTACCGCTACCGCGACATCTACCAGCTGTCCGCCTACACGCTGGGCGGCAAGGTGTTCGGGGCCCAGGTCTCGTTCAGCATGAACCCGAACCAGGCGGCCTACCCCTCGGGCCTGGAAAAGGCCGGCGCGCCGGTCCGTCCGCGCCCGGCGCCGAATGCCGATCCCGAAGGGTGGTCCGGCGCATGGTCGTCCGATCCGACCGCCCAGCCCGCGATCCAGCAGGCCCTGGCTGCCAGCCTGCGCAAGGAAGGCCAGATCCTCGAGGCGATGGCGCTGTCGGCCAACCGGGCCGAGGTGCGGATCGATAACCGCCGCTACATGCAGCAGGCCGAGGCCATCGGCCGCACAGCGCGCCTGATGACGCGCGCCATGCCGCCCTCGGTCGAGACCTTCGTCATCACCTCGACTCGCCGCGGCATGCCTACCAGTTCGGTGGTGCTGCGTCGCAGCGACATCGAGCGTTTGGAGAATACCGAGGCCGGCCAGATCGCAGCGGTCGCCGACATCGTCAACGGCGATCCGCGCGTTGCCGGCATGACCCAGACGCCGGGGCTGTTCCCGCGCTTTACCTGGTCGCTGCGCCCCTCACTGGGTACGGGCCTCTTCGACCCCGACCAGGGCTTGCGCTATGACATCGGTCTTGAGGCAAAGGCCAGCTACGAGATCATACCGGGCCTGATCGCCTCGGGCTCGGTTCGCCAGCGCCTGCTGGGTAACGCGGACCAGAAGGCACCGGGCAGTTGCATACAGCCGGACGGCAGCACTGCGGACTGCACCGTTGATCAGTTCCTTGACCTGACGGACGGGGAGCAGCGCGCCCGCAACAACGGCGTGCAGCGCGTCCGCTCGGACGGGCGGATGTATTCGGGCAATACCAAGCCGACGATCCCCTCGCTGACGCTCGCCTACTACGGCAAGGTCACTGACACGGTCTACGCACGCGTCACCGGCGGTCTGCTGGAGCGGATGTATGGCGGCGTTTCGGCCGAGGTTCTGTGGTACCCGGCGGACTCGAACCTCGCCCTCGGGGCCGAGATCAACAAGGTCCGCAAGCGCGACTACGAAGGCAAGTTCGGCTTCCAGGACTACGAGGTCACGACCGGCCATGTCTCGGCCTATTATGACTTCCAGAACGGCTTTGTCGGCCAGATCGACGCCGGCAAGTACCTGGCGGGTGACAAGGGTGCGACGGTCACGCTGACGCGCGAATTCGCCAACGGCTGGCGGGTCGGCGCCTTTGCGACCAAGACCAACATGAGCGCCGAGGACTTTGGCGAGGGTTCGTTCGACAAGGGCATCACGCTGCAGATCCCGGTCGCATGGGCAACGGGCCAGCCCTCGCGGCAGACGGTCGGCGGCAACATCAATTCGCTGTCGCGCGACGGCGGCCAGCGGGTCAAGGTGGACGGCCGACTGTATGGCACGGTGCGGGACAGCTCGGCCGCAGGACTTAATCAGGGTTGGGGGAAGTTCTGGCGATGAGCAGCGGCAGCATGAACTGGATGGGCCGCGCCGCGGCTGCGGCGGCACTGACGGCCATTGCCGGCTGCGGCAGCGCCTCGATGGACGGGCCCGGCCTTGGCGGCTCGCTGCGCCAGGCAGCCGGGCAATTGGCCGGACGCGCCACCGGGCGAACCCCCGAGCCCGCCCCGCCAGCAGACCCGCAGGCGATGGCCGCCGAGGCGCTGAAGGTGAACCCCGGTCCCCTCATCCTCGTCGGTCTGGAGAGTGCAGGCACGACCCAGGTCATGGCCCTGACGGGCGAGAACGGGCGCATGCGCACCTACATGACCGAGAACCAGCAGGCCGTGATCCTTCGCGACGGCCTGGTGATCGGCACGCGTGGCCTCGGCAATGACCTGAACGTGGCGGAGGTCGGCACCGAAGGCCTGATCCGCAGCCGCCGCGCCGGTCACGGCCAGCGGCTGATGCGCTCGCTCGCCGGCGACGGACGCGAGCATGCCCTGCCTCTCAACTGCACCGTTTCAGTCGAGGGCGGCCCGGTCATCGAGCGTTGCGAGAACGGTCAGTTGCAGATCGAGAATCGCTTTATCGTGGGCGCCGGCGGCGGAATCAGCGTCTCGCGCCAATGGTTAAATCCGAGGCTGGGCTATGTCACGGTCCAGACCTTGCGTCCGTAAAAACTTACTTCCGTAATATGAATGAAATGGGCCGGCATAATTGTGCCGGCCCATTTCATTCATGTAGCCATTTAATGGCGAGCGAATTTTGCGCGGCGTAATGATAAAATAACAGGGGCCGACCTTTCGGCCAGCCCCTGCATTTCCGTCCGGTCGCGCCGCGAGGCGCAGCGGAATCAGTTGGTGGTGTCGTCGTCGTCGTCGTCGTTGTTGTCCGCGGCGACAGCAGCGGCAACGCCCAGCAGCAGCAGGGCGGGGACGATCAGGCCGGCGTTCGACGAGGCCGGCTTGGTGTCCACGACGACCGGGGCGACGTCAACGACGGGGGCAACGTAGCCACCGGCGAGAGCGGTCGAAGCCGAGAGGCCGAGGGCCACGGCGAAGGTAGCGAATTTGGTCATGATCATGCTCCGTATTCTACTCTTGAAAGCTGCCATCTCTGACAACATCGAAGCGACAGTCGCACAATCCCCCCTACTTGAAAAGCCGCCGCGGCGGTGGTCGGGATGCAGATCAGGCTGACTGTTGCATATTGGACAACACCCTTTGGAGGGGCCGGTTCCGGGCTCGAAACACAGCCTGGGCAGGCGTGGTCGCAAGGCAACGCCGCGCCAATCTGGCCTGCACGGAAAGGGTTCTCGGGATACCTTGGCCCCCTGTGGCGCAAGTCGCACAGCGGGCGTGCGCTCGCATAAATCAGCCCGGCTTTTGGTGCCGGGCTGACCGAAATGTTACCGCCCCGTGTTGCCCCGAGGTTTGTGCGGCGCGCCGCCGCCGGGCCTGGGCCCGCGAGGTCCCGTCCCGCCGGCACTGCCAGACCCGCCGCCCTTCGGAGCGCCAGGCCGAGGCCCTCGCCCCGAACCCCCAACCGCAGGGCGTGCGCCTTTATCGAAGCTTCGCGCGGGGCGTTCTCCCTCAGTCCGCGCCGGGCGGTCCCCGTCGGTGCGCGGCTTGTAGCCACCGGTGCGAGGGCCCTTGTCGAAGCTGCGCGCGGGACGCTCACCCTCGGGGCGGCCGGGACGATCGCCATCGGTCCGCGGCTTGTAGCCACCAGCCCGGGGACCCTTGTCGAAGCTTCGCGCCGGACGCTCGCCCTCGGGGCGGGCGGGACGGTCGCCGTATCCACCGGTCCGCGGCCCCTTATCGCCATAGCGGGTAGGACGCTCGCCATCCGGCCGCGGCGGGCGGTCGCCGTCCGTGCGCGGCTTATAGCCACCGCTCCGGGGGCCTTTATCATAGCTACCCGGGGGACGCGCACCCTCGGCGCGGGCAGGACGGTTGTCATACCCACCCGTCCGCGGGCCTTTGTCCCCGTAGCGCGCGGGGCGCTCGCCGTCCGCACGTGCCGGACGATTATCATCGGTGCGCGGCTTGTAGCCCCCGGTCCGCGGCCCTTTCTCAAAGCTGCCGGCCGGGCGCTCGCGATCGGCGCGTGCGGGCCGGTCGCCATATCCGCCCGTCCGCGGACCCTTGTCACCGTAGCGTGCGGGGCGTTCGCCGTCCGGCCGCGCCGGGCGGTCACCGGTCCGCGGACCTTTGTCAAAGCTCCGGGCCGGACGCTCGCCATCGGCACGGGCCGGGCGATCGCCATAGCCGCCCGTCCGAGGAGCCTTGTCGCCGTAGCGCGCGGGGCGCTCACCCTCGGTGCGCGCCGGACGCTCTCCGTAGCCGGTGCGCGGGGGCGCGCCGCGGCTGCCGGAATCGTGACGCGGTTTGCGTGCGCCGTCGGCTGCAGGGCGGCCGCGCTGAGGACGGGCGGAAGCCTCGTCCTCGGGGGCGTCCTGATCGCCCGTCAGCAGGTTGCCCAGTTGGTCGCGCAGGATACGGCGTTTGACCTCGCGGACCTCGTTCTTGTCGAGGCCGGTCACGCGGAACGGGCCGTAGCTGACGCGGATGAGGCGGTTCACCATCAACCCGACATGGTTCATCGCCCGCCGAATCTCGCGATTCTTGCCCTCGCGGATGCCAACGGTCAGCCAGGCGTTGGCGCCCTGCTGGCTGTCCATCTCGATCTCCATTGGCGCGAATTGCTCGCCATCGATCTCGACCCCGCGGCGCAGCGGCTCGAACGTAAGCTGGTTTGGCTGGCCGTTCACCCGCACCCGATAGCGGCGCATCCAGCCGGTCGACGGCAGCTCCAGCCGGCGCTTCAACTCGCCGTCATTGGTCAGCAGCAGCAGGCCTTCGGACGTAAGGTCCAGCCTGCCGATCGTCATCACCCGCGGCAGATCGCGCGGCAGGGCGTCGAAGATCGTCTGGCGCCCCTTCTCGTCCGATTCCGAGGTCACGAGGCCGACCGGCTTGTAGTAGAGCCACACGCGCGTCGGCTGCGGCGCGTCGAGCGGCTGTCCGTCGATTTCGACCCGGTCGCTGGCACGGATGTCCAGCGCCGGGCTGCGGATGACCGAGCCGTTCACCTGGACCCGACCCTCGAGAATCATCCGCTCCGCATCGCGACGCGAGGCGACGCCGGCTCGGGCCATGATCTTGGCGATTCGATCGCCGTCCTGCGCGGGCGGGGATGGCGCGCGGGACTTTGCTGCGGTGCGTGTCTTGTAGTTTGCAGTCGGCCCATCAACCGGCACGTCGCCATCAGATGGGTCGGAATCATCCGGCAGATCCTCCGGGAGGTCCTCTGCCGGCGGCACGGGCTGCGGTTCATCGATGGCCTCGCCGGCGAGCGGCGCATTCTTCGGCTCTTCGACCTGGGGCGCATCCGCCTGCGAGTCGGGGGAATCAGGGGTCTGATCCGGGACGGGATCAGATTCGGGGCGGGGTTCTTGATCGTGCATGGCGACTCCTTCGCAGTCTCTGCGGTGGCAAGCGGTCGGCTCTAGCAGGCAACGCGACCGGCGGGAATGCAGTTCGTGCGGCTGCGAGCCTCTTGCGCGGGCCGGGCCCGTGGGGGCATGGACGGGATATGCCGTTTACCAGCCATATGCCCGCCGCCCTGGATCAGGCGCGCGCCGCCGCATTGCGGGGCGAGGTGCCGGTCGGCGCGGTGCTGGTGGACCCGGCGGGCCGGGTTGCAGCCGCCGATGGCAACCGAACGATCCAGTTGGCCGATCCCACCGCCCATGCCGAAATCCTGGTTCTGCGCGCGGCATGTGCGGCCGCCAGCTCGCCGCGCCTGCCCGGCTACCGGCTTTGGGTCACGCTCGAGCCATGCCCCATGTGCGCCGCCGCGATCTCGGCCGCGCGGATCGAGACGCTGTATTACGGCGCCGCGGACCCTCGCATGGGCGGCGTGGCGCATGGAGCGCGGGTGTTCAGCCACCCGCAGTGCCACCACCGCCCCGAGGTGCATGGGGGCATCGCCGCGCCTGAGGCGCAGGCGTTGCTGCAGAGGTTTTTTGCCGAAAGGCGCTGACGCGGGGCGCGCGCCCTGTCAGTCACGAAAACTGCGGCTGTCCTTGATCTGGTCCCAGGCCCAGACGACCTCCTGCAGGCGATCTTCATCACTGCGGTCGCCGCCATTCATGTCGGGATGAAGATCCTTGACCAGCGACTTGTATTGCTGGCGAATTTCGGTCCGGGACCAGCTGTCCTTGGCAGACAGGATCTCAAGCGCACGGCGCTCGGTCGGGGGCAGCCTGCGGTTGCTCACACGCGCGGCGGCCGAGGTGCCGTTCGCCCCCAGAATCTCCATGGGATCGCTGACACCGTGGCGCGCCCAGGCCTGGTCCTGCGAGCCTTGCCCGAAGGGCCGGGTCGGCCGCTCCCATACCGTCGCATTGTCCAGAAACCGCTGGAATTCCTCCTCGGATTGGCCCTGAAAATAGTTCCAGTTCAGGTTGTATTCGCGCACATGATCCTTGCAGAACCAGAAATAATCATCCAGCGCGCGCGGTGATTTCGGGGCGCGATACTGGCCGGGCAGGTCGCATCCTTCCTTGTCGCAGCGGCGGGTCGATGTCTCGAACGCACCCGACATCCCACGCCGCCCCTTGGCCCGGCGCTTTTTGTCGGACGCGGCCGACATGTCGAATCCGAAGGGATCACTTTTACTCATCAACCTCGGCCTTTCCGATCCGGGACGGCGAGTTTACTTTATTCGACGCGACACGGAAGGGGGGTGGACCATGATCACGCAGCAGATGACCGACCGGCTGGCGGTCCTGCAGCCGACGCGGCTGGAGGTGCTGGATGAGAGCGAGGACCATCGCGGCCACGGCGGCTGGCGCGAGGGCGGGCAGACGCACTTCCGCATCCGCATGGCCAGCCCAGCCTTTGCTGGCATCAGCCGCGTCGCCCGGCACCGCCTGGTGCACAGCACGCTCGGCGACATCGTCCCGCGCATCCACGCCCTGGCGCTGGAGCTGGACGAGGCCTGAACCCAGCGGTGGACATTGCCGCACGCATCGTCCTAGCGTCCGGCGGCCGTCCGGCAAAGGATTCCGTCATGTCCCCCATCATCGAGATTGACCACCTGTCCAAACGCTACGCCGCGGGCACCGAGGCGCTGCGCGACGTCACGCTGAATATCGAGGAGGGCGAAATCCTGGCCCTGCTCGGCCCCAACGGGGCTGGCAAGACGACCCTCATCTCGATCATCTGCGGGCTGGTGGTGCCGACGGATGGCACGGTGCGCGTGGGCGGCCATGACATCCGCACCGACTGGCGCGCCGCCCGGCGGCTGATCGGGCTGGTGCCGCAGGAAATTGCGCTCGAGCCGTTCGAAAAGGTCGAGCGCTCGGTCGCCTTCACTCGCGGGCTCTATGGCCTGCCGCCCGATCCCGCCTGGCTTGAACGGGTGCTCCGCAGCCTCGCGCTGTGGGACAAGCGCGATTCCATAACCAAGGAGCTGTCGGGCGGGATGAAGCGCCGCGTGTTGATCGCCAAGGCCCTGGCCCACCGCCCTCGCGTCCTGTTTCTCGACGAGCCGACCGCGGGCGTCGACGTCGCCCTGCGCCGCGAGATGTGGGAGGTCGTGCGCGGCCTGCGCGCCGAGGGCGTTACCGTGATCCTGACCACCCATTATCTCGAGGAAGCCGAGGAAATGGCCGACCGGGTCGGCGTCATCAGTCGCGGTCGACTGATGCTGGTGCGTCCCACGGCCGAGTTGATGGGCGAGTTCGGGCGCAAGCAGATGGTCGTCGAACTGGACGATCCGCTGACGAGCCTTCCCGAGGAATGGCTGGACCGCGGTCTGACGCTGTCGCCTGATGGCCGGCGCCTGACTTATGACTACGACCACCGGGCCGAGCGCACCGGCATCGGGCGCCTGCTGTCCGACATCGCCGCGCGTGGCATAGGTGTGCGCGACGTGGCGACCGAGCAATCGCGGCTGGAGGACGTGTTCCTTAGCCTGATTGGCAATGACACTGGCGCCGAGGAGCGCGCCGGGTGATGCCGGCGACCGGGGCCTGGGTGCCAGATAGCCATCCTGACTCGCCGGATCGCGCCGCATCCTCATACGACGAGACCACCCCCTTACGAGCAAGGCATAGCGCATGAACTGGCCAGCCATTCGCGCCATTTTCGGTCACGAAATGACGCGCTTTTTCCGTACCTTGACGCAATCCATCGCCTCGCCCGTGATCTCGACCACGCTCTATTTCGTGGTCTTCGGCGCGGCCATCGGCGGACGCATCCAGTCGGTCGAGGGGGTGCCCTACGGCGCGTTCATCGTTCCCGGCCTGATGATGCTGACGGTCCTGCAGCAGTCAGTCGCCAACGCCAGCTTCGGCATCTACTTCCCAAAGTTTTCCGGCACGATCTACGAGATCCTGGTCTCGCCCACCGGCTGGGTCGAGGTGACGCTGGGCTATGTCGGCGCCGCAGCGACGAAGGCGATCTTCATCGCGCTGCTGATCCTCGCCACCAGCTATTTTTTTGTCGACCTTCGCATTGCCCACCCCATCTGGATGCTGGCCTTTCTGGTGCTGACGGCGGTCGCATTCTCGCTGATCGGCTTCATCATCGGGCTCTGGGCCAAGAATTTCGAGCAGCTGCAGATCATTCCGATGATGGTCATCACGCCGCTCGTGTTTCTGGGCGGCGCGTTCTATTCGGCCTCCATGCTGCCGCCGTTTTGGGCGGGCGTGGCTAAGCTGAACCCGGTCCTTTACCTTATCTCGGGGTTCCGATGGGCCTTCTTTGACCTGGCGGACGTGCCTGTCGGGGTGTCGCTGGTCGCGGTCGCGATAGTGCTGATGATCTGCCTTGCGGCTGTCCGCTGGATCTTCCTGACCGGCTGGCGCCTGCGCGAGTGATCGTCATACAAAGACGAAATCGCCCGGGTCGACCAGCCGCGCGGAGGTATTGGCCAGAACGATCTGGGTGCCCGCAAAGCTGACGCAGGTGTGGGCCCCGACCTGAGCGATGCTCAAGTCGGCGTAACGCTCCGCCCCCGTCGCGATCTCGATGCGGTCGTATCCATTCTGGAAGTCGGTGATGACATCGCGCCCCTCGCCCCGGGCGAAGACAAAGCGGTCGTAGCCTGCCCCGCCATTCAGGACATCGCTGCCCGCGCCCCCAACGAGCCGGTCGTTGCCGCTCCCGCCGAACAACAAGTCATTACCGGCCAAGCCGAAGAGACGGTTTGCCGCCGCGCTGCCGGTGATCCGGTTCGCCTCGGCGTTCCCGAGCCCGGTGCCCGCGAGACCGGACAGGACCAGATGCTCTACGCCTGGCGGCATTGTCCATGACCCGCTGCTGTAGGCGGTGTCAAAGCCCTGATTATA
Organism: Paracoccus suum; assembly: GCF_003324675.1. NCBI lineage: Bacteria > Pseudomonadati > Pseudomonadota > Alphaproteobacteria > Rhodobacterales > Paracoccaceae > Paracoccus > Paracoccus suum. The sequence goes on along the minus strand of NZ_CP030918.1, from coordinate 1,657,160 downwards.
TCGCTCGATCACCGTATCATCGCTATCGACGATATAGATGTCGTTGCCGCCGCCGCCTGCCAGCGTGTCGCGGCCGCCCCCGCCCGTCAGCCGGTTGGCAGCGACATTGCCGGCGATGTAATTCGCCTCCCGCGAGCCCAGAATCGAGACTGCCCCATAGCCGCCAACGATCAACCGCTCGACCCCGGGGGTCATGGAATAGTTGCTGCTGACCAGCACGGTATCCGTGCCTGCACCCGGTCGTTCGACCACCACGGTGCCGGGATAGACTACGTAGAGGTCGTTGCCTGCCCCGCCCATCAGCACATCCGCGCCCCCGTGGCCGTTCAGCGTATCGGCCCCCACCCCGCCGGTGATCCGGTTCGCCAAAGCGTTGCCTCCCAGCGAAAGACCACTGCTGGATGCGGAAAACAGCCATTCGACGTTTTGAGGTAAGGTGTAATTGCCGGTCGTCCGCACCGAGTCGGTTCCCTGCCCCGCCACCTCGATTATGACGTCGCGTCCATCGGTATCATAAATATCGTTGCCATAGCCGCCCGCCATGACGTCAGTTCCCGCACCGCCGTTCAGGACGTTGTTGCCGACGTTGCCGTAGATCGAATTATTCGCGGCGTTTCCTGTTCCGGCAATCGCGCCGTATCCCGTCAGGCGCAGCACCTCGAAGTTCACTGGCAGAGCGGCGGAGAGAGAGCTTATCAGGGTATCGACGCCGCCGTCGCTCGCCTCGGTCAACAGATCCAGCGGATCGTAGACATAAGTGTCGTTGCCAAGGCCCCCGATCAGCGTGTCGCGCCCCTGCATACCGTCCAGGTAGTTGGCGCCGCCGTTGCCGAGGATCAGGTTCGACTGATCGTTGCCGATCCCGGTGAGGTTTCCGATCCCCGATAGCATCAGGCGTTCCGTATAGGCCGCCAGCCGGACCGAACCCGAGGAGATGACAGTGTCATATCCGCCGAGCGCGCTTTCGACGATGATGTCGTGGCCGTCGGTCATGTAGACGTCGTCCCCACCGCCGCCGAGCAGCGAGTCTGCCCCCTCGCGGCCATCCAGCAGGTTGGACGCCGCGTTTCCGGTAATGCGGTTGTTCAGCGTGTTTCCCCGGCCAAAACTGTCGCTGGTGCCGGTCAGAAAGAGCCACTCGATCCCGTTGCCGAGATCCATCGAGCCGCTGGAGTAGACGACATCGACAAAGCTGTCGGTCACCACCTCGCGCACCATGTCCTCGCTATCGGCGAAATAGATGTCGGCGCCGCCCCCGCCATCCATGGTGTCGCTGCCGCCACCGCCGGTCAGACGGTTCGCCGCGGCATTCCCGATGATGAGGTTGCCCAGCGTATTGCCGACCACGGCATTGGCCCCCGTGCCCGTCAGGCTGGCATTCTCGACATTCAGGGGAACTGCGATCGAATTGGCGCTGTAGATCGTGTCGATCCCGGCATTTGCGGCCTCGACGACCAGATCCTCAGCGTCCCCCGTACCCAGGACGTAGCGATCATTGCCGAGCCCCCCCTCAAGCGTGTCGCGTCCCAATCCGCCGGTCAGCTGATTGTCGTCGGCATTGCCGATGATCCTATTTGCCAAGCCGTTGCCGGTGCCCGAAAGCAGGCCATATCCCGCCAGGACCAGGACCTCGACCTCGTCTGGCAGGGCCGCATCGACCTCGGCGCGCAAGGTGTCGATCCCGCCGCCCGCGGCCTCGACGATCAGGTCCTCGCCGTCCCATTCGTAGACATCGTTGCCGAGACCACCCTGGAGGGTGTCGGCCCCGGCGCCGCCAGCGAGTGTATTTTGGCCATCATTGCCGATGATCAGATTGTCGAGGTCATTGCCGGTGCCTGTGATCGAGGCCGTGCCGGTCAGCCGCAAGGCGTCGAGATTGGCAAGCAGCGTCGCCGCCTCGGCCGAGATGACAGTATCGAACCCGGCATCCTCGCCCTCAATCACAAGATCGGCGCTGTCTGCGTAATAGATGTCGTCGCCCGCCCCGCCATCCAGCGTGTCGGAGCCGCCGTTGCCGATCAGCGTGTCGGCGCCCGTGCCGCCAGTCAGCCGGTTGCCTGCGTCGTCGCCGATCAATTCGTCGTCACCACTGCCGGCAGAGACATGCTCGACCGTCTGCAACAGATCGTAGCCGAAAGATACCCCGATCAGTTGCGCCCCCGTCAGGCGCAGATCGACCCGGACGGCATCGGCGCCCAGGTAAACGGCCGTGTCCGAGCCCGGGCCGCCGACCAAGGTGTCGTTGCCTGCGCCGCCCTGTAGCACATCATTGCCATAGCCGCCGTTCAGGCTGTCGCTGCCCGCACCGCCGATCAGGCTGTCATTTCCCCCGCGCCCGTAGAGGCGCAGGCCAGCCGGCAAACCGCCGTTGCCATCCAGGGGCGCGCCGGTGATGACATCACCCAAGTTGGTGCCAAAGACGGTGTAAAGGTCCGAAGGATTGCTGGCGAAGGGCCCGAAGGTGAACGTCACCCCGGTCCCGGTGATCGTCGTCAGATCGAACCCGTGGCCCGAGAACCCCATGCTCCACGCTTTATCGTCGCCGGCCACCTCCATTGCTGTGCCCAGATATACGATCCGGGTCAGGGTGGACGCCGCACCGGTAATCAGCAGGGTGTCGCCGTCCTGGGTGGATGAGAGCATGCGGCGATCCTGTGGCGTCTTGCAGCTTCAGCAAACACGCCGTTGGCCCTCGCGCAACCAAAGGTTGTCGCGCATTTTAACCAGATTGCGGCCCTTTCCGGATGCCGTCCCAGGCCGTATATGCCCGCCATGACCCTGAACCCGCCCGACCTGCGCCCCGACCGCGCTCGCACCCTTTTGCCGGAGGCCCCTCTGCGGCCTGGCCAGCCCCGCATCGGGATGGTCAGCCTCGGCTGCCCCAAGGCGCTGGTCGACAGCGAGCGTATCCTGACCCGCCTGCGGGCCGAGGGTTACGCCATAAGCCCCGATTACGAGGGCGCCGACGCGGTCATCGTGAATACCTGCGGCTTTCTGGACAGCGCCAAGGCGGAAAGCCTCGAGGCCATCGGCGAGGCGATCGCCGCCAACGGCAAGGTCATCGTCACCGGCTGCCTCGGGGCCGAGCCGGACTACATCACCGGGGCCCATCCCTCGGTTCTGGCTGTGACCGGTCCACAGCAATACGAGCAGGTGCTGGACGCCGTCCATGCCAGCGTGCCGCCTCAGCCGGACCCGTTCGTGGACCTGTTGCCCGCCTCCGGCGTACGCCTGACGCCGCGTCATTATGCCTATCTGAAGATTTCGGAAGGCTGCAATCACGCCTGCAAATTCTGCATCATCCCCGACATGCGCGGCAAACTGGTCAGCCGGCCGGCGCATGCCGTCGTCCGCGAGGCCGAGCGGCTGGCGGAGGCAGGCGTGCGCGAACTCCTCGTCATCAGTCAGGACACCTCCGCATATGGCCTCGATCTGCGCCATGCCGAGGAGCGCGGCCACCGCGCCCATATCACCGATCTGGCACGCGATCTGGGCAGTCTGGGGATGTGGATCCGGTTGCACTATGTCTATCCCTACCCGCATGTGCGCCAACTGATTCCGCTGATGGCCGAGGGGCTGGTGCTGCCCTACCTGGATATCCCGTTCCAGCATGCGCATCCCGATACCCTGCGCCGCATGGCCCGCCCGGCCGCGGCCGTACGTACCTTGGACGAGATCGCCGCCTGGCGCGGCATCTGCCCGGACCTGACGCTGCGCTCGACCTTCATCGTCGGCTATCCGGGCGAGACCGAGGCCGAGTTCCAGACCCTGCTCGACTGGCTGGACGAGGCGCAACTCGACCGCGTCGGCTGCTTTCAGTACGAGGACGTCAAGGGCGCGCGGGCGAACCTGCTGCCCGATCACGTCGCCCCCGAGGTCAAACAGGACCGCTGGGACCGCTTCATGGCCAAGGCGCAAGCGATCAGCGCAGGCAAGCTGGCCGCCCGGGTCGGCCGGCGCGAGACGGTGATGGTCGACAGCGTGGACGAAGCGGGCGCCACCTGCCGGACCAAGGCAGACGCGCCGGAGGTCGACGGCAACCTGTTCATCGACGAAGGCTTCGAGGCGCTGAACGCCGGCGATATGGTCGAAGTGACGGTGGACGAGGCCGGGGAATATGATCTGTGGGGCCGGCTGTGAGGGCAGATGACGCTGCTGCGGAGGGGGACCGCTTGTCTCAACTGCGCGCGAATGTGCCGTCTCACGATGTTAATTGTCCGGAGTTTTCTGGCCAAAGAGTTCCGGCGCGTCCCCATGCGTGAAATGGCTTGGGACAACAACGGCAAGGGCCGCGATCCCCTGATCGTGGGGATCGGCGCACAAAAGGCCGGGACCTCCTGGCTAAGCCAGATGCTGGGCCAGCACCCGCAGGTCTGGGCGACGCCTTTCAAGGAAACCCATTTCTTCAATCACCGCTTCATTCCCGAGCACCGCCAGTGGATCGACTGGCACTTTCGCAAAAAGCCCGAGGAGATTCGCGCCCGTTACCTGCGCCGTGGTGAGATCATTCCGCCGGCGATGGAAGGATATATCACAAGCGTTTCGACCTCGCCGGACATATATTCCGACAAATGGTATCGCGGGATATTCCATCCTGCGCCCGAAGGAACTCTGCCTCTGGACGTAACGCCGGAGTTTTCGACCCTGCCTGAGGAGGGGGTCGCGTTTGCCGCGCAGATGCTGCCCGAAACGCGGTTCGTGTATCTGATCCGCGATCCGGCCGATCGCGCGGCATCGCAACTGCGCATGAACCTCGCGCGCGAGCGCCGGACGCCGGAAAACCTTGATGCCTGGATGAAAGAGGTCGCGAACCCGGTCCTCGCCAATCGCGGGGACTATGCCGCTTATCTGCCGCGCTGGCGAAAGCACTTCGGGCATCGGCTGCTGGTGCTGCCCTATGGGCGGATCAAACATGATCCGCGCGGCCTGTTGGCCGAGGTCGAACGGCATTGCGGCCTGATCCAATGGGATTATGCCAATCCCAAGGTGCGAGTATTCGAGGGGCCCAAGGACATCGAGGTGCCGCCCGAGGCAATGGCCGCACTGCGCGACAGATTGCGGCCGCAGTATGATTTCCTGTCGGACGAATTCGGGCCGTATTTCCTTGATGATATCCGTTAGGTTTGTCGGCCTGGACCAGTTGCCCTACGTTTGAATCCCGAGCCCGAAAGCCAGGGGGCAGGACGCGAAGACTGGTTCCCCGGTCGAGGTGTTGCGCGTCGTGGAGTGTAGCCCGGGCTAGCGGACACTTTGGCGGTCCAAATCGGCCGCTGGAGCGAAGATCGGCTACAGTCATGGCATTTGAACAACCTGAGCAGCACCTCTTGTGTGCGCTTTTGCAAGACCCTCCTATTCTGCGCGGCCTCCAGCTTGCTGATCGGGGCCGCGTTGCCCGGGAGACAAACTTCCGTTCGCTTCTTGGTCTTGCCCACGCGGGATGGCCTTCCGCGTAGATGAGTCCGAGTAGGTCTTGTCGGGCGTTGCCTGCACCCTCCCGCCTCTCCGGAACTGCAGATCAGCGAAGCGCGGGCGCGCATTTTTGGCGCGGCCTGACCAAGGGCGGTCTCCTGCTGCATCGCGAACTGTCCGCATGCTGCCGTCCGCGGAAATGGCCACAGCGCCCGTCAGGCGAAGTGAATTCAGGTCGATCCGTTGGCAATCGGCGATCTGTTTTTCAGCTCCCGCGCTTGTATCGCGACCGCGGCTTCGGGCCTCTTTATTGGAGCCCTCCTTATTCCCCGTTCGCGTGACGTTGGCGGCAGACTTCCAGTCTATTGCCGCTTTTGCGGTCCCTGCGCTGCCTCCCTGGCCCTGCGCCGCCCCTCGCGAGGGCACCCGCTCACCACTCCCGCGGGGCCGGTCGTCAATCGCTGCGACTACCACCCCTCCGTTCTTGCAAGTCGCTGCGAGGGCATCCTCAGCACCCTTGCCTGTCAGATGCACGACGGTTCGCCCGTTCGGAAGCTGCGCCGTTCGGACACCCGCCGGACCGGACCAACCGGCACGGTTTCCGGCAGCCTCCGACGAGGCGATGTCGCCGTCCTCGGCCAGCCAGGTTGCAACGGCAAAGCTGCCGCCCTTGGGCTTGGACATGGTCCGTCCCGCCGGCGTCAACAAGCCGACCGCGTCCGCCTCGGCCGCAATCAGCAGCGCCGGGCGCGTGGCGGTCAGCCAAAGAGCCATCGCGAGCGTCAGCACCGCCGCGCCGATGCCCCGGACCATGCCGTGGGGCAGCCCCAGCCCACCCCCGCCCAAGGCGAGCAGCACCCCGCCGAGGCCGAGCAACGGGATCACCGCGCCCGGCGGCGAGGGGACCGTCGACACCGCGCCGTGGAGTCCGGAGATGAACCGCGCGATGTCCAGCATCAGGCCGGTCCCGATGCCCATGATCCACAAGGCAGGCTGCGCAAACCCGACCGGCGCCAACAAGGCCGCGATCACGCCGCCTGGCATCACCACCGCCCCCATCAGGGGCACTGCCAGAAGATTCGCCAGCAGTCCGTATTCTGACATGCGATTGAAATGCGCGGCGGCCAGCGGCGCGGTCGCGAATCCCGCGACAGCCGACGACAGCAGCAACATCGCAACCGGCCGCAACAACCGGGGAACCCGGGGCGAGACGCGGGACCATGGGCCAGCGCTGAGGATCAGGCCAACGGTAGCGGCAAAGCTCATCTGGAATCCGGGCTGAGTCAGTGCCTCGGGGGACAGCACCAGCAGGATCAGGGCGGCCAGTGCGACGGTCCGGAGCGAAATCGCGCGACGATCGACGATGATGGCGCCGAGCATGACCGCGATCATGACAAAGGCGCGCTCGGTCGCGACGCCGCCATCCGACAGCGCCATGTAAAAGGCCGCCGCCGCCAAGGCGACCCCGGCGGCCAGCTTATGGACCGGCCTGCCCGCGCCGCGCCCGGTTGCCGCGCTCAGCGCCGACAGTGCGATCCGCAGCGCGCCATAAATGAACCCCGCCAGCATCGACATATGCAAGCCTGAGATCGACACGATGTGATAAAGATTGGCATCGCGCATGACGGCGTTGGTTGCCTCGGCGATCCCCGAGCGATCGCCGGTCATCAGGGCCGACGCGACCGCCCCCTCCTGTCCGCCGATGGCCTGCTGCATTGCCAGGGACATGCGTTGGCGCAGGCGCTGAAGCCACATCTGGGCGCCCCCCACCGACGGCTCAGCCACCATCACCGGATTCCGGGTGTAGCCGATTGCGCCCAACCCCTCGAACCAGGCTTGGCGGCGGAAATCGAAACTGCCCGGCGCTGCGGGGCCGGGCGGGGGCCCGAGGTATCCGGTGGTCATGACCCGTGTGCCAGGTGGAGGAATGGGGGTTGCGACGCCTTCCTCGCCCAGAGACAGGCGCACCCGGCGCGGGGTTCGGGACGGGGCGAGGTCGCGCAAGGCCACCTGGTCCAACGTCAGCCGGATACGATCGCGCGCCGAGCGGTCAACCTCGACCAGACGGCCTTCGATCGGGCCGTGGTAGCGCCAGCCGAGAATCGGCGCCGCCACCTGGGCCGAGCGAATGCCGGCGACCGCGAACCCTGCGGCAGCGACGGCGAGGGCCAGTCCGGCCAGCCGAAAGCCATCACTCATCGCCCACGGAAGGGCGCCGCTCTCCGCCAGGCGCGGCACCCGCCACCATGCTCCCAGACCGCCGAGGACAGTGACCCCAGCTAGCGCATACGCCAGTGGTCCCGGTTCGACCGGCAGCGCGAACCATAGTCCGATCCCGAATGCCAGCCAGACCGGTAGCCAGGGAAACCAGCCGGCCCGCGCCAGCGCAGAGGGGCGGGCGGGGGGCGCCGCCGCTTGGGCGCGCGGCCGGGTGGCGTATGGCGCCAGCACTACGCCGGTCAGTGTCCCCGATCCTGACCGCACGCCTGACGCCGCTGCCCCCTGCACCTGCTGGACACCCCTCTGCCTGCCCGCTATCAGTCGCGGCGATCCTAACCCCACGGAGCTTTCCAGAAGGTTAACGGCCGCCCCGTCCGCCGCAGGAAGCGCATCTTATGTCCGACATGACCGCCCCCTCGCCGCTCGCCTCCGGCGTTGCGCCTCGCCCCCCCGTCACGCGCTTTGCCCCCTCGCCCACCGGCTATCTGCACATCGGCGGGGCGCGGACGGCGCTCTTCAACTGGCTCTACGCCCGAGGCCACGGCGGCACCTTCCTGCTGCGGATCGAGGATACCGACCGCGCCCGCTCGACCGAAGCGGCCAGCCGGGCGATCCTTGAGGGGTTGCAATGGCTTGGTCTCGATTGGGATGGCGAGCCGATCAGCCAGTTCGCGCGTGGCGCGCGGCATGCCGAAGTTGCGCGCGAGATGATGGCCAACGGCAGCGCCTATCCCTGCTACAGCACCCCGGCCGAGATCGAGGCCTGGCGGGCGGGTCACCCGCACCAACCGTTCCTCAGTCCCTGGCGCGACGCGGACGCCGCCAGCCGTCCCGACGCCCCCTATGCCATCCGCCTGCGCGCGCCGCGTGATGGCCAGACGGTCGTGCGCGACGCAGTGCAGGGCGACGTCACTTTCGCCAATGCCGAACTGGACGACATGGTCCTGTTACGCAGTGACGGCACACCCACCTATATGCATGCGGTAGTGGTGGACGATCACGACATGGGCGTCACACATATCATCCGCGGGGACGATCACCTGACTAATGCCGCGCGGCAGATGCAGATCTACCAGGCAATGGGCTGGAACGTTCCGCTCTTTGCCCATATCCCGCTGATCCACGGCGAGGACGGCAAGAAGCTGTCCAAGCGGCACGGGGCGGTCGGACTGCACGAGTTCGCCGCTTTGGGCTACCCGCCTGCGGCGATGCGCAATTACTTGGCGCGCCTCGGCTGGAGTCATGGCGATGACGAGCTTTTCAGTGACGCCGAGGCGCTTGAATGGTTCGATCTGGGCGGCATCGGCAAGGCCCCGGCGCGGCTGGATTTCAAGAAGCTAGAGCATGTCTCGGGCTGGCATATCGGCCAAATGGACGACACCGCCCTGATGGCCGAGATCGATAGCTTTTTGGCCGCCACCAGCGCCGCCCCGCTGACGCCGATCGCGCGCGAGCGGCTGGTCGCGATCCTGCCGGCATTGAAGGAAAAGGCACGGACCCTGCCGCAGTTACTGGACCAGGCCGCCTTTGCGCTGGCGGAGCGGCCGCTGGCTCTCGATGCCAAGGCCGAGGGTGCACTCGATCCGGTATCCCGTGGTATACTGACCGCGTTGACGCTCGCGTTACCGGATGTTAGGTGGAGCCGAGACGATCTGGAGGCTGCGGCGAAGGCCGTGGCCGAGGCGCAGGGCCTGGGTCTGGGCAAGGTTGCGGCGCCGCTTCGGGCAGCGCTGGCCGGCCGGACCTCGACCCCCAGCGTTTTCGACATGATGGTGGCGCTTGGCCGCGATGAGACGCTGGCCCGACTCGGGGATCAGCAAGGCTAAGCACCAGCGAGGACTTCCGCTCCGCCATTGGCGGGCAAAGTGAAAAGAGGACTGCAATGGCAGACACCAAAAGCGCGACCCTGACGGTCGCGAACCGGACGCTGGAGTTGCCGATTCTGTCGCCTACCGTCGGGCCAGACGTGGTCGACATCCGCAAACTGTACAGCGGCGCCGACGTCTTTACCTATGACCCCGGCTTTACCTCGACCGCCGCTTGCGAGAGCGCGATCACCTATATCGACGGTGACAAGGGCGAGTTGTGGTATCGCGGCTACCCTATCGAGCAACTTGCGACCAGCAGCCACTACCTCGAGGTCTGCTACCTGCTGATGCAGGGCGAGCTGCCCAATGCCGCCCAACTGGCCGATTTCGAAGAGCGGATCACGCGCCACACCATGGTGCATGAGCAGATGCACTATTTCTTCCGCGGCTTCCGCCGTGACAGCCACCCGATGGCGACCATGGTCGGCGTGGTCGGGGCGATGTCGGCATTCTATCACGACAGCACCGACATCACCGATCCGATGCAGCGCGAGATCGCGTCGATGCGGATGATCGCCAAGCTGCCGACCATCGCGGCGATGGCCTACAAGTATTCGATTGGCCAGCCGTTCGTGTATCCGCAGAACGACCTCAGTTACGCCGCGAACTTCCTGCACATGTGCTTCTCGGTCCCGGCCGAGAAATACGTGGTCGATCCAGCCCTGGCCCGCGCCATGGACCTGATCTTTACCCTGCATGCCGATCACGAGCAGAACGCCTCGACCTCGACCGTGCGGCTTGCCGGCTCGTCGGGCGCCAACCCGTTTGCCTGCATCGCCGCCGGCATCGCCTGCCTCTGGGGCCCCGCGCATGGCGGCGCCAACCAGGCCGCGCTGGAGATGCTGGAGGAGATCGGCACCGTCGATCGCATTCCGGAATACATCGCCAAGGCCAAGGACAAGGACGATCCGTTCCGCCTGATGGGTTTTGGCCACCGGGTCTACAAGAACTTCGATCCGCGCGCCAAGGTGATGAAGGAGAGCGCCGACGAGGTGCTTAGCCTGCTGGGGATCGAAAACAACGAGACCCTGAAGGTCGCCAAGGAACTCGAGCGGATCGCGCTTGAGGACGATTACTTCATCGAGAAGAAGCTGTATCCGAACGTCGACTTCTACTCGGGCATCATCCTGTCGGCGATGGGCTTCCCGACCTCGATGTTCACGCCGATCTTTGCCCTGTCGCGCACGGTCGGCTGGGTCAGCCAGTGGAAAGAGATGATTGGCGATCCGGAACTCAAGATCGGCCGCCCGCGCCAGCTTTATATCGGCGAGGGTCGCCGCGACTATGTGGATCTGAAGAGCCGCTAATCCCGGCCCGCACAATTCGAACCCCCGGCACCTCGCGGCGCCGGGGGTTTTTCTTTGCGCCGTTTCAGGGCGGTCAGTCCGCCTCGACGCGCTCGGCAAGTTGTTCGAGGCAGGTGCCCCAGCCTTCTGCAAAACCCATCTCACTATGGCGGTCGCGGTCGGCTGCGTCCTTGTGCAGCGCGCGTGCCGTGTAGGTCGTCCCGCCGCCCGACGGCTCGAGGGTGATGATCGCGGTCATGAACGGTTTTTCGTTGGGTCGATAGCCGCCGGACATGGCATCGGTCCAGGCGATCCGCCGGTTCGGCTCGGCCACCAGCACGCAGCCCTCGCTGGCTCCGCACTCCTCGTTCTCGCCATTGGGGCCGACCATGGCGGTGACAAAGCGGCCACCGGGCCGAGCCTCGATTACCGCCTTGGTGATGCGCCAGGGTTTGGGAACGAACCATTCCTTCAACTCGTCGGCGTCGGTTAGCGCGCGCCAGATGCGCTCGGGCGAGGCAGCGATGTGGCGGGTGATGATCAGGTCGTTGCCGTCGACAGTGGTGGTGCTTTTCATGATTCTGGTTCCCTTGTGACGAATTCTGCCAGACGATCGCTGCGCCCTTCCCAAAGCTGGCGCTGCGCCTCCAACCACTCCTGCAGCGGCGCATAGCCGCCCGTCGCCAGCCGGCAGAGGCGCACTCGCCCCTGCTTGCGGGTGTGGATCAGCCCGCCCTCCTCCAGCACGCGCAAATGCGCGAGGAAGGTCGGCAGACTTACCGCAAAAGGTTCGGCCAACTGGCTGACACTGGCCTCGCCGCCGGTCAGCTGTGCCAAAACCGCCCGTCTGGTCGGGTCGGCAAGGGCATGAAAGCTGCGGTCCAGCCGGGTCATGGTCCGCAAATATCATGCCGCGCAGGTCCGCGGCAATGGTTAGGTGATCGACTAAGTGTCTTTCCGCTTGCGGGCCGGTGACGGCAGTGGCACTGCCCCGGCATGGAACAGAAAATCGCTCTGGTGACGGGGGCCTCAAGGGGTCTGGGCGCGGCACTGGCCGCGGGGCTGGGCGCGCGAGGCTGGCATGTGCTGGCCGTTGCGCGCACCACCGGCGCGCTGGAGGAACTGGATGACCGCATTCGCGCCGCGGGTGGTGCGGCTACGCTGGCGCCGATGGACGTCACCCTGCCCGAGGCGATGACCCAACTGGCACAGGCCATCGCGGGGCGCTGGGGCGGTCTCGATCTGTGGGTGCATAGCGCAATCCACGCCGCGCCGCTCACCCCGGCCGGCCATGTCGACGCGAAGGACTGGTCCAAGTCGCTGGCGATCAATGCTACTGCAACCGCCACGCTGATCCCGCTGCTGGAGCCCCTGCTGCTCGCCCGTCAGGGGACCGCTATGTTCTTCGACGACCCTCGTGCCGGCGAGCCGTTCTTTGGCAGCTACGCAGCCAGCAAATCGGCGCAGATCGCCCTCGCCCGCAGTTGGCAGGCCGAGACCGTCAAGCTGGGCCCCCGTGTGCTGATCGAGGCACCGCCGCCTATGCCGACCGCCCTGCGCGCGCGCTTCTTTCCCGGCGAGAACCGCGCCCCGCTGGCGCAGCCGCAGGACGTGGCCGACGACATCCTGACCCGCCTCCTCGACTGAGCAAAGGGTAGTAAACGAAAAAGCCCCGGCATCGCTGCCGGGGCCTTTTTATGTCGCCTGCAGGCGCTCAGTGCGGAACTGACGCCTGATTGGGATCGAGGCCGATATGGGTGCCCAGGGCCTCCATGTCGGCCAGCAGCTTGATCGCCGCAGCAACCGCCGAATCGCCACGCTCGGCGCGGGTCTCGATCGCCTTGCGCTTGCGATGCGCCTCGACGAGCATCTCGTTATACAGCTCCTGGGTCATCTCGGACCGCGGGTGGCCGCGCTCTGCCAGCAGCGAGACGCTGTCGCCAGCGATCTCGGCAAAGCCGCCGGTGACCGCGAACTCGGTCTCGGTCCCCGAGGCGTCGACCACGGTGACCATGCCGGGACGCAGCGTGATGATGGTTGGCGCGTGGCCGGGCATGGCGGTCAGATCGCCGTCATTGCCCGGCAGGCGAACCTCGCGCGCCGCGACGGAGACCAGGCTCCGCTCGGGCGAGACGAGGTCGAACTGCATCGTATCGGCCATGACGCCCCCTTACGCGTCGGCCGCGAGGCGTTGCGCCTTGGCCTTCACGTCCTCGATGCCGCCGACCATGTAGAAGGCCGATTCCGGCAGGTGGTCGTATTCGCCCGCAACCACGGCCTTGAAGCTGGCGATGGTATCGGCCAGCGGCACCTGCACGCCGGGCGAGCCGGTGAACACCTGAGCCACGTCGAACGGCTGCGACAGGAAGCGCTGGATTTTGCGCGCGCGGGTAACGGTCAGCTTGTCCTCTTCGGACAGCTCGTCCATGCCGAGGATGGCGATGATGTCCTGCAGCGACTTGTAGCGCTGCAGCACGCCCTGCACGTCACGGGCAACCTGGTAGTGCTCTTCACCCACGACGGCGGGATCGAGGATCCGGCTGGTCGAGTCCAGCGGGTCCACGGCCGGGTAGATGCCGAGTTCCGAAATCGCACGCGACAGCACGGTGGTGGCGTCGAGGTGGGCGAACGAAGTCGCCGGAGCCGGGTCGGTCAGGTCGTCGGCCGGAACGTAGATCGCCTGCACCGAGGTGATCGAGCCGGCGCGGGTCGAGGTGATCCGCTCCTGCATCGAGCCCATGTCGGTCGCAAGCGTAGGCTGATAGCCCACGGCCGAGGGGATGCGGCCCAGCAGCGCCGACACTTCCGAGCCGGCCTGGGTGAAGCGGAAGATGTTGTCGACAAAGAACAGAACGTCGGTGCCGGACTGGTCGCGGAACTGCTCGGCCAGGGTCAGGCCGGTCAGCGCGACGCGCATGCGGGCGCCCGGCGGCTCGTTCATTTGCCCGTAAACAAGGGCCACTTTGGACTTGGTCAGGTCCTCGCTGTCGATAACGCCCGATTCCACGAATTCGTGGTAGAGGTCGTTGCCCTCGCGGGTCCGCTCGCCAACGCCGGCGAACACCGAGTATCCGCTGTGCACCTTGGCGATGTTGTTGATCAGTTCCTGGATCAGAACGGTCTTGCCGACGCCGGCACCGCCGAACAGGCCGATCTTGCCGCCCTTGGAATAGGGGGCCAGCAGGTCGATGACCTTGATGCCGGTGACCAGGATCTCGGTCGTGGTCGCCTGCGACGCGAACTCGGGCGCCGGCTGGTGGATCGAGCGGGTCTCGGAGGCCGGGATCGGGCCGCCCTCGTCCACCGGCTCGCCGACGACGTTCAGGATGCGGCCCAGCGTGCCGTCACCCACCGGAACCATGATCGGGCCGCCCGTGTCGGACACCGGCGCGCCGCGGACCAGACCTTCGGTCGCATCCATGGCGATGGTGCGGACGGTGTTCTCGCCCAGGTGCTGAGCGACTTCCAGAACCAGGCGCTTGCCGTTGTTCTCGGTCTCGAGCGCGTTCAGAATCGCCGGCAGATGGCCGTCGAACTGTACGTCGACCACAGCGCCGATGACCTGGGTGATCCGGCCCTGCGCACCGGCTTGGCTCGGCTCGTCGGCCAGAATGTTGCGGGCAGCGTCTGCCATGGTCTTACCCCTTCGTCAGTGCGGTCAGAGCGCTTCGGCGCCCGAAATGATTTCGATCAGTTCTTTGGTGATCGCGGCCTGGCGCGAGCGGTTGTACTGCGTCGTCAGGCGGTCGATCATGTCACCGGCGTTGCGCGTGGCGTTGTCCATGGCCGTCATCCGCGCGCCCTGCTCGGACGCGGCGTTTTCCAGCAGCGCGGCAAACACCTGGGTCGCCACCGAACGCGGCAGCAGGTCGTGCAGGATCACGTCCTCGCCCGGCTCGTAGTCATAGAGCGCGGTTGCCCCGCCAACCTCGCCAGCCCCTTCAGGGACCACGGCGGGGATGATCTGGCGCGAGGTCGGGACCTGCGCGATCACGCTCTGGAAGGTGTTGTAATAGAGGGTCGCGACGTCGAAATTGCCGGCCTCGAACCGCTCGAGGATGTCCTCGGCGATCTCGCGGGCGGTGGCATAGTTCACCGCCTTCAGCTCGCTCAGGTCGAAGTGGCGCTGGAAGCTGCTGGCGTATTCACGCTTTAGCTGTTCGCGGCCCTTCTTGCCGACCGTGACGATAGTCACGTCCTTGCCCTTGGCGGCCAGGGCTTGCGCCTCCAGCCGTGCCAGCTTGACGATGGCGCTGTTGAAGCCGCCGGCCAGACCCCGCTCGGAGGTCAGCACCACCAGCAGGTGACGCTGATCGCTGCCGGTCCCGGTCAGCAGGCGCGGCGCGCTGTCGGAGCCGACCGAACCCGTGGTCAGCCCGGCCATGACGGCTGCCATGCGGTCGGCATAAGGGCGCGCAGCCTCCGCCGCCTCCTGCGCGCGGCGCAGTTTGGCGGCGGCGACCATTTGCATCGCCTTGGTGATCTTTCGCGTGTTCTTGACGCTCTGGATCCGGTTCTTGAGGTCCTTGAGGCTTGGCATCCCCTATGTCCCTCAGCCTGCGTAGCTCTTGGCGTAGGCGTCGAGCGCGCCCTTGATCGACGCCTCCAGCTCGCCACTGACCTTGCGGTCATTGCGGGTCATGTCGTCCAGCAGGTCGGCTTTCTGGTTGCGCAGGTATTGGATCAGACCATGCTCCCACTTGCTGACGTCGCGCACCGGCAGGCTGTCCAGATAGCCCTTGGTGCCGGCATAGATCACGATCACGATCTCGGCGTTGGTCAGGGGCGAGTATTGCGGCTGCTTCATCAGCTCGGTCAGGCGCGCGCCGCGGTTCAGCAGCTTTTGCGTCGCCGGGTCGAGGTCGCTGCCGAACTGCGCGAACGCAGCCATCTCGCGGTACTGGGCCAGTTCCAGCTTGACCGGGCCGGCGACCGATTTCATCGCCTTGGTCTGCGCGGCCGAGCCGACGCGGCTGACCGACAGACCGGTGTTCACCGCCGGGCGGATGCCCTGGAAGAACAGTTCGGTCTCGAGGAAGATCTGGCCGTCGGTGATCGAGATCACGTTGGTCGGGATATAGGCCGACACGTCGCCTGCCTGGGTTTCGATGATCGGCAGCGCCGTCAGCGAACCCGAGCCGTTGTCCTCGTTCAGCTTGGCCGAACGCTCCAGAAGGCGCGAGTGCAGGTAGAACACGTCGCCCGGGTAGGCTTCGCGCCCCGGCGGACGGCGCAGCAGCAGCGACATCTGGCGGTAGGCCACGGCCTGCTTGGACAGGTCGTCATAGACGATCAGCGCGTCCATACCGTTGTCGCGGAAATATTCCGCCATCGCGGTCGCGGCATAGGGAGCCAGGTACTGCATCGGCGCCGGCTCGGAGGCGGTCGCGGCGATGACCGTGGTGTAGGCCATGGCGCCCGATTCCTCGAGGCGTTTGACCAGCTGTGCGACGGTCGAACGCTTCTGGCCAATGGCGACATAGAAGCAGTGCAGCGTCTTCATGCCGTCGGCTTCACGGCCGTTGTAGTTCATCTGGTTCAGGATGGTGTCGAGCGCGAGCGCGGTCTTGCCGGTCTGGCGGTCGCCGATGATCAGCTCGCGCTGGCCGCGGCCAACGGGGATCATGGCGTCAACCGACTTGAGGCCGGTCGCCATCGGCTCGTGCACCGACTTGCGCGGCATGATGCCGGGCGCCTTGACGTCGGCGACGCGACGCTCGGTCGTCTCGATCGGGCCCTTGCCGTCGATCGGGTTGCCCAGCGCGTCAACGACGCGGCCGAGCAGCGCCTTGCCGACCGGAACGTCCACGATCGAGCGCGTGCGCTTGACGGTGTCGCCTTCCTTGATGTTGCGGTCATCGCCGAAGATCACGATGCCGACGTTGTCGGTCTCGAGGTTCAGCACCATCCCGCGGATGCCGCCGGGGAATTCGACCATCTCGCCGGCTTGGACGCTGTCCAGACCGTAGACACGGGCGATCCCGTCACCGACCGACAGCACCTGGCCGACCTCGGCAACTTCGGCGTCCTGGCCGAAATTGCGGATCTGGTCGCGGAGGATTGCCGAGATTTCGGCGGCCTGAAGTCCCATTATCCGACCTCTTTCATCGTATTCTGCAGGGAGGACAGGCGCGAGCGGACCGACGTGTCGATCATCTTCGAGCCCAGTTTCACGATCATGCCGCCGATGAGGCTTTCATCGACGGAGGCATTCAGCTTGACGGTCTTGCCGGACTTCTCGCCCAGGCTGCGGATCAGACGCTCGGTCTGCTCGGCGCTCAGGGGCTGGGCGGTGACGACCTCGGCCGTGACCTCGCCGCGTGCGTCGGCGGACAGTTGGTCCAGCGCCTTCAGGAAATGGGGCAGCGCGAACAAGCGGCGGTTCTGGGCCATCAGGGCCAGGGTGTTCTTCAGCTCGGGGGACAGGTTCATGCGTTCAGCAACGGCGGACACGACCCGGCCCTGGTCCTCGCGGGTCAGCACCGGCGAGGCGAGGGCGGCGCGCAGCTCGTCACTGCCCTCCAGGGTCTCGGTCAGTGCCTTGACCTCGCCGGACAGACGTTCGACGCTGCCGTCCTGGCGCGCGATGTCGAACAGCGCCTGCGCATAACGCCCGGCGACACCAGAGGAAATCGAAGCTGATTGGGCCACGGTCGTCCTTCCCGTTAACGCATGGCCCCGCTGGCCGGGCCGGCCGAACCTGGGGTCGGTGGCCGGTCAGTCGCGGGGTCTTGACGCCCATAAGGTCGTCCATGCCGAAATCTGGCGCGTCTCTAACAGCACATGCCGGGGTCCGCAACATCGCAGCGCGTGCCGCAACCCTGTTTGTCGCGCGGAAAATCGCCCGTCCGGGCACCATCAGGGCCCGATCCAGCGCAACAGCGAGCCATCACAGTCGATCACGGCAACATCCGCAGCCCGGGCGTGATGTCGCAGGGCGGCGTCAGTCGTGGAATCCCGCGTTCCGGTAACTCCGCAAGCGCAAGCGACGCGAAGATCGAATCGAGTGCGCCCGGCGCCTCGGTTCGCAGGCAGGCGCTGAACCAGCTTTCCTTGGGATCTAGGCGAGGATGGGGAAAGAACTCGATGACCGCATTGTCGCGGCCGAGGATCATCCATCCCTCGTCGCGGAACCGCTCGTAAAATCCCAGCCGGGCATAAAATTCTACTGACTTCGCGAAGTCGCGAGAGGGCAGATTCGGGGTCGCCGACAGGCTCATGGGCCGCGACGCGCGGGCGGGGACGTGCCCGGAATCGCGGCTGGACGGGCGATCCCCTCCAGCACCCCCAGCGGGCTGGGCACCAGGACCTTGGATCCCGGCGGAAGCGGCGCCCGCACCTGCTTGGTGAACTCGGCCAGCACCACCCCGGCGACAAGGAAGGAGCTGATCCGCGCGCCCGCCCGCTCCCATATCTGCGCGCTGCCCAGCCAGAAGCGCCGGTCCGACGGCGGGATATAGAGCGCCGCCCCGCTGCGCTCGGCAATGAAGCCTGCGTCACGGGCCTGCTTTTCCAGTTGGCCCGCGCTATAGCTGCGGCCGGTGCCAAAGGGCGTGCCTTCGCTGCGCGCCCAGAGGCCGGTGCGGTTCGGAACCATGACCACCATCCGACCGCCCGGCCCCAGAACGCGCCATGCCTCGGCCAGCAGGGCGGCGGGATGGTCCGACGTCTCCAGCCCGTGCAGGATCACCAGCCGGTCGATCGATCCGGTCTCGATCGGCCAGGCGCCTGGCTCGGTCAGGACAGAATGGTTCGGCAGGCCGACGGGCCACTGGATCGCCCCCTGCTCGCCCGGCATCAGTGCGACAACGCGTCGCGCCCGCCCCAGGTAGGGCCGCAGCAACGGCACCGCAAAGCCGTAGCCGGCAACCGTCATGCCGGCGGTGCTGCCGACCGGCCACGCCGCCTGCAGCCGGTCACGTAGGATGCGCTGCACCACCCGACCCAGCGCCCGGGAATAGTAGAAGCCGCGCAGGTCGATCACGTCGTGATGCATTGCGCCCGGACCCCCTTCTGTGGCGCATTGACTGTGCCGAAGGACGAAAGGAATGCCAATGACGACCCCGCAGCTGGTGACTGTGCGCTGTCTCACGGACAATTACGCTTATCTGGTCCATGCCGGCGGCAAAACGGTCCTGTTCGACGCCCCCGAGGCCGCCCCGATCCTCGCGGCGCTAAAGGAGCGCGGCTGGACCCTCGATGTCATTGCGCTGACGCATCACCACGACGATCACATCCAGGCGGTGGCCGAGATCGTGGCGGCAACGGGCGCCGAGGTGGTGGGCGCCGCCGCCGACACGCACCGGCTGCCGAAACTCGACCGGACGGTCGCGCCGGGGGATCGGATCGAGTTGGCAGGGCTGGAGGCGCAGGTGATCGATGCCGGCGGCCATACCCGCGGTCACATCGCCTACTATCTGCCGCAGGCGCAGATGGTCGCGACCGGCGACAGCCTGATGGCCCTCGGCTGCGGCCGCCTGTTCGAGGGCGATGCGCCGATGATGTGGGCCAGTCTGCAGCGCCTTGCCGCGCTGCCGCCACAGACACTGGTCTGCTCGGGGCATGATTACTGCGCCGGAAATGGCGCCTTCGCCCTGTCAGTCGACGCCGACAACAGCGCCCTGCGTACGCGCATCGACGCGGTCGCCGCCGGTCAAAAGCCCTGCGCGCCACAGTCCCTCGCGGTCGAGCTGGCGACCAACCCTTTTCTGCGCGCCGCTGCTCTTGCCCCTAGCCTGGGACTGGAGGGCCACCCGGAAGTCGACGCCTTTGCCCGCCTGCGAAGCATGAAGGACAGATCGTGATGAGGCTTGCGCCCGCATCCCTTGAAACCGTCCCTGCGCAGGCTCACATTTGCACCAATCGCTGCATTTCATGCAGTGCCACGCAAAAATCTCTTGCCTCACTACGTGCGGCAAACAAATCTTAAACCTATCGTGACAGTCTGGACAGGTGGACCGCTGATCGTGGCCCAGACCCGCCGGCGACGACTGACAGGAGGCTCAGGCCCGTGCCATCATTCTCGACTACTCTGGAGCAGGCCATCCACGCAGCCCTGGCCATCGCAAACGAGCATCACCACGAGCTTGCGACGCTAGAGCATCTGCTTCTCGCCCTCACCGAAGAGCCCGATGCCATCAAGGTGATGAAAGCTTGCAACCTCGACCTAGACGAGCTGCGCCAGATGCTCGTCGAGTTCATCGAGGACGACCTCTCGACGCTGGTCACGGATGTCGAAGGCAGCGAGGCGGTGCCGACCGCAGCGTTCCAGCGCGTGATCCAGCGGGCGGCGATCCATGTCCAAAGCTCGGGCAGGTCCGAGGTAACCGGCGCCAATGTGCTGGTCGCGATCTTTGCCGAACGCGAAAGCAACGCCGCCTTCTTCCTGCAAGAGCTGGAGATGACGCGTTATGATGCGGTCAACTTCATTGCCCATGGCGTCGCCAAGAACCCTGCCTTCAACGAGCGTCGGGGCGTCGAAGGCAGCGAAAAGACCGAGCAGCAGGCGTCAAGCCGCAAGGAAGAGGCCGCGGAAAGCGCGCTGGCCAAGTACTGCGTCGACCTGAACCGCAAGGCGACCGAAGGCGACGTCGACCCGCTGATCGGCCGCCAGGGCGAGGTCGAGCGCTGTATCCAGGTGTTGTGCCGCCGGCGGAAGAACAACCCGCTGCTGGTCGGCGATCCGGGCGTCGGCAAGACCGCCATTGCCGAGGGCCTGGCGCTCAAGATCACCCGCGGCGAGACGCCCGAGGTGCTGAAGGGCGCAACGATCTTTTCGCTCGACATGGGCTCGCTGCTGGCCGGCACACGCTATCGCGGCGATTTCGAGGAGCGGCTGAAGGCCGTCGTGAAGGAGTTGGAAGAGCATCCTGATGCGATCCTCTTCATCGACGAGATCCACACCGTGATCGGCGCCGGCGCGACCTCGGGCGGGGCCATGGATGCATCCAACCTGCTGAAGCCGGCGCTCGCCGGCGGCAAGCTGCGCTGCATGGGCTCGACCACCTACAAGGAATTCCGCCAGCATTTCGAAAAGGACCGCGCCCTGTCGCGCCGGTTCCAGAAGATTGACGTGAACGAGCCGTCGGTGCCCGACACCATCAAGATCCTGATGGGCCTCAAGCCCAGCTTCGAAAAGCACCACGACCTGCGCTATTCGAACGAGGCGATCAAACTGGCGGTCGAGTTGTCGGCCCGCTACATTCATGACCGCAAGCTGCCCGACAAGGCGATCGACGTGATCGACGAGGCCGGGGCCGCCCAGCACATCGTGGCGGAAAGCAAGCGGCGCAAGCTGATCGGCCCGCGCGAGATCGAAGCCGTGGTTGCCAAGATCGCGCGCATTCCCCCGAAAAGCGTCAGCAAGGACGATGCCGAGGTGCTGCGCGATCTGGAAGCGACGCTCAAGCGGCTGGTGTTCGGCCAGGACGCCGCGATCACGGCGCTTGCCTCCGCGATCAAGCTGTCCCGGGCTGGCCTGCGCGAGCCGGAAAAGCCGATCGGCAACTACCTGTTTGCTGGCCCCACGGGCGTCGGCAAGACCGAGGTCGCCAAGCAACTCGCGAGCACGCTGGGGGTGGAACTGCTGCGCTTTGACATGTCGGAATACATGGAAAAGCACGCGGTCAGCCGCCTGATCGGCGCGCCGCCCGGCTATGTCGGCTTTGACCAGGGCGGGATGCTGACCGACGGCGTCGACCAGCATCCGCATTGCGTGCTGTTGCTCGACGAAATTGAAAAGGCGCATCCGGATGTCTACAACATCCTGCTGCAGGTGATGGACCACGGCAAACTGACCGACCACAACGGGCGGCAGGTGGACTTCCGCAACGTGATCCTGATCATGACCTCGAACGCGGGCGCAGCGGACCAGGCCAAGGCGGCCTTCGGCTTCGGCCGCGACCGCCGCGAGGGCGAGGACACCGCGGCCATCGAGCGCACCTTCACGCCCGAGTTCCGCAACCGCCTGGATGCCGTCATCAGCTTTGCGCCGCTCTCGCGCGAGGTGATCGTCCAGGTGGTCGAAAAGTTCGTCCTGCAACTCGAGGCGCAACTGATCGACCGCGGCGTGCATATCGAGTTGACCCCGGAGGCTGCCGAATGGCTCGCCGACAAGGGTTACGACGACAAGATGGGCGCCCGCCCACTCGGTCGCGTGATTCAGGAGACCATCAAGAAGCCGCTCGCCGAAGAGCTGCTGTTCGGCCGGTTGACCAAGGGCGGGGTCGTGCGGGTCCGGCTCGAGGACGACAAGCTCGCCTTCGACATCACCGGCCCCTCGACGCCGCGGATCACCAAGGAAGAAACGCCGCTATTGACGGCGGAATGATAAAAAAAACGGCGCCCTTCGGGGCGTCGTTTGCTTTTGAATGACAGGGCCCGGGGGCGAGACGAACGACGGTCGGGGGGCGACCTCTCGTTCAGCGAGATGGGCAGCTCCTAACCAAGATGCATCGCTCTCGCGCCAAAGGAATCGCCGTTAAGCGAAGCGCGTCGGCGTTAGGCGACACGCATTATGGTTGCGCGTGGCAGGGATTCGCAGTCGTGAGCCCTCGCCCATTCCCCTCGTGAAAATGAACGTCGGCTCATCAGCACCGCGGCGCGGTTATCCCCCACCTACCCCTTCGCCAGCAACTCCGCCGCCTCGGGCGCGTAATAGGTCAACACGCCGTCGCAACCGGCCCTGCGGAAGGACAACAGCGCCTCCAGCACGACCTCGCGCTTCAGCCAACCTTGGCGGATCGCGCCCTCCATCATCGCGTATTCGCCGCTCACCTGATAGGCATAGGTCGGGGCGGCGAAGGCGTCGCGGACCATGCGGCAGATGTCCAGATAGGGCATCCCCGGCTTGACCATCACCATGTCCGCCCCCTCGGCGAGGTCCCTGGCAACGCAGCGCAGGGCCTCGTCGCGGTTGGCGGGGTTGATCTGGTAAGTCTTCTTGTCGCCAACCAGCCGCCCCGAGGCACCAACCGCGTCGCGGAACGGACCATAGAACCCTGAGGCGTATTTCGCGGCATAGCTCAGGATCGCGACATCGCGGTGGCCCGCGCCTTCCAGCGCGCCGCGCAGCGCACCGATCCGGCCATCCATCATGTCGGAGGGACCCAGGATATCGGCCCCGGCCTCGGCCTGCGCCAGCGCCATCCGCACCAGGCACTCGACGCTCTCGTCGTTCAGGATCACCCCGTCGCGCACCAGACCGTCATGGCCGTTGGCATTATAGGGGTCGAGCGCGATATCGGTCATCACTGCCAGGTCGGGCGCGACTTTCTTGATCGCGCGGATCGCCTGGTTGCCGATGTTGTCCGGGTCCCAGGCCCGTTCGCAGCCGTCGGTTTTCTGGTCGGGATCGGAATGGGGAAAGATGCAGACGGCCGGGATGCCCAACGCAATCGCCCGCTCGGCCGCGCGGCGTGCGCCGTCCAGTGTCAGCCGGTCCACCCCCGGCAGCGAGGCGATCGGCCCCTCGGCGCCTGCGACCTCGGTCACGAATATCGGCCAGATCAGGTTCGCGGCGCTGAGGCCGACCTCGGCGGTCAGCGCGCGCAACGCGGCGGTGCGGCGCAGGCGGCGCAGGCGGCCGGCGGGAAACGGGGCGACGATGGGCGTGGGGGACATGGACAATTGTCTTGATGTGAGGGGAGGGGCGGCGCCAAGGGTGGCACGCCAGCGCATCCTGCCGCAAGGGAGGGGCGTTTCCCTTGCCGGTGCGCTGGCTTAGGCTGCGCGCGAATCGCATCACCGGATCCTCCCTTGTTTCGTCCCGATGGCCTTCTGAGCCTGCTCGATACCCGCGCCTTCACCTCGCTCTGGTACTGGCTGATGCTGGCCGGGGCCTGGGCGCTGGCCAACCGTGCGCCGCTCGGCGTGCCAGCCGACATCGTGCTGCGCGCGCGCCGGGCTCTGCGAGGCGGCGACGCCGACACCCCGCCCGAGGCGCTGGTGCTGCTGGACTGGCTGTCCCTCTGCCTGCCCCGCTGGCGACTGACGCCCGTCGAGGGGCCGATCGGCCTTGCGATCTGCGCTTTTGGCCTCACCGTGCTGGCGCTGCTTGGCTTTGCCTACGGCAGCCAGACGGCCCAGGCGGCAACGCTGCTGCTCGCTCCTCTGGCACTGCTCGGCGCGATCCGCATTGGCCTCGCCCGCCGCCTGACCTTGATGCTGGACGCCGCGCGCCGTGGCGAAATGCCCGTGCGCGATGCCGCGAGCACGGCGGCCGCGCGCCTGATGCGCCATCGCTGGCTCGGCACGGGTCTGTCGGTGCTGGCCGTCGCCATCGCGACGTGGTGGGGGGTCGTGTGGAACCTGACCCATCCGAACGGCCTGTGACTTGACACCCCGGCGCGTGGACCACAGGTCACCCGACATGTCCGATCCAGCAGCCAAACTGATCCTGTCCGGCGCGCCCGAGGGGTACGACGCCGCCCTGATCGCACGCGAGGCGACAACCCGCGCGGCGCCCGTGATCCATGTCGCGCGCGACGACCGCCGCATGGCCGGGATGCGGGCGGCTCTCACCTTTCTGGCGCCCGGCCTGCCGGTGATGGAGTTTCCGGCCTGGGACACGATGCCCTACGACCGGGTCTCGCCCGCGGCCGGCATCCAGGCGACGCGCCTCGCAACGCTCGCCACGCTCGCCAGCGGCGCGCTGCGCGGCCCCTTCGTGGTGCTGACCACACTGTCGGCAGCCATGCAGCGCCTGATCCCGCGCGAGGTCGTTGCCGCCGCCAGTTATACCGCCCGCGTGGGCGACCGCCTAGACGAGGCTGCCTTGCGCGCCTACCTCGTCCGAATGGGCTTTTCCCAGGCCCCGACCGTCACGGAACCGGGCGATTACGCAATTCGCGGCGGCATCATCGACATTTTTCCCCCTTACGACTCCGACGGTGGGGGCGGGCCGATCCGGCTGGACCTGTTCGGCGACGTGCTGGACGGCGCCCGCCGCTTCGATCCGGAAACGCAGCGCAGCGAGGGCAGGCTGGACCGAATCGAACTGGCGCCCATGTCCGAGGTCATCCTCGACGAGGCCGCAATCGCTCGTTTCCGCCAGTCCTACCGCGCCGAATTCGGCGCCGGCGGCGGGGGCGATCCCCTCTACGAGGCGATCAGCGCCGGGCAAAAATCGCAGGGCATGGAGCATTGGCTGCCCTGGTTCTATGCCCAGACGGAAACGCTGTTCGACTACCTGCCCGCTGCCTCGCTGGTCCTCGATGACCGGCTGGAGCAGGTCCGGGCCGCGCGACTCGAGACCGTCACCGAGCAATATGCCGCCCGGCGCGAGGCGATGGCGGCGCGCGCCACCAACGAATCCCTCTATCGCCCAATCCCCCCGGCCGAGATGTTTCCCGACGCCGCCGGCTGGGCAGAATGGCTGGCACCGCGCCGCGTGCTGCAATTGTCCGTCTTGCCCCAGCCGCCCGGGCCCGGCGTTCTCGATGCCGGCGGCCGAGTCGGTCGCAACTTTGCCCCCGAACGGCAGAACGAAAAGATTAATCTTTTCAGCGCGCTCTCCGATCACCTTCGCGACTTGCGCAAGACCGACCGGGTCGTCGTCGCCTCGTTCTCGGACGGCGCGCGTGAGCGGCTTGCCGGATTGATGGCGGATGAAGGGGTCACCGGCGCGATCCCCATCGCCCGGCTGTCGGACCTGCCCGACACCAAGGGCGCGCTCGGCCTCGCGGTCTGGCCGCTGGACGAGGGGTTCGTCGCGGACGGCACCGCCCTGGGCCGGATTGCCGTCATTTCGGAACAGGACGTTCTGGGCGACCGGCTGATCCGCGGGGCCAAGCGCAAGCGCCGTGCGGAAAACTTTCTGCGCGACACCCAGACCCTCAGCCCCGGCGATCTGGTGGTCCATGTCGAACACGGCATCGGCCGCTATACCGGGCTGGAGACGATCCGCGCCGCAGGCGCGCCGCACGATTGCGTCGCCATCGAATATGCCGGCGGCGACCGGCTGTACCTGCCGGTCGAGAATATCGAACTGCTGACCCGCTATGGGCACGAGGAAGGGCTGCTGGACAAACTGGGCGGGGGGGCGTGGCAGGCCCGCAAGGCCCGCCTCAAGGAACGCATCCGCCTGATCGCCGACCGGCTGATGCGCGTTGCCGCCGAGCGCCTGCTGCGCGCCGCCCCGATCCTCGAGCCGGCACATCACGAGTGGGAGGCCTTTGCCGCCCGCTTCCCCTATACCGAGACCGACGATCAGTCCGCCGCGATCGCCGATGTCGCGGGCGATCTGGCTGCGGGCCGGCCGATGGACCGCCTGATCGTCGGCGATGTCGGCTTTGGCAAGACCGAGGTGGCGATGCGCGCCGCCTTCATCGCCGCCGAAGGCGGCCGCCAGGTCGCCGTTGTCGCGCCGACAACGCTGCTGGCGCGCCAGCATTACCGCAGCTTTGCCGAGCGGTTTCGCGGCACCGCGATCACCATCCGGCCGCTGTCGCGCTTTGTCAGCGCAAAGGACGCAGCCGCGACCCGCGCCGGGCTTGCCGATGGCTCGGTCGACATCGTGGTCGGCACCCATGCGGTGCTGGCCAAGGCGGTCCGGTTCAAGAACCTCGGCCTGCTGATCGTCGACGAGGAACAACACTTCGGCGTCGGTCACAAGGAACGGCTCAAGGAAATTCGCAGCGATATCCACGTGCTGACGCTGACCGCGACGCCGATTCCGCGCACGTTGCAATTGTCGCTGTCGGGCGTGCGCGATCTGTCGATCATCGGCACGCCCCCGGTCGACCGGTTGGCGATCCGTACCTACGTGTCCGAGTTCGACACCGTCACCATCCGCGAGGCCCTGCTGCGCGAGAAATATCGTGGCGGGCAAAGCTTTTTCGTGGTCCCACGCCTGGCCGACCTGCCCGACGTGCAGCACTGGCTGGCCGAGCACGTGCCGGAGGTCAGCGTCATCACGGCGCATGGCCAGCTTGCAGCTGGCGATCTGGATCAACGGATGAACGCGTTCTACGACGGCAGCCACGACGTGCTGCTGGCGACGTCGATCGTCGAGAGCGGCCTCGACATCCCGACGGCCAACACGATGATCGTCTGGCGCTCGGACATGTTCGGGCTGGCGCAGCTCTACCAGATCCGAGGGCGCGTCGGCCGCGCCAAGACCCGGGCCTATTGCTACCTGACCACCAAGCCGCGCGTGCCGCTGACACCGCAGGCCGTGCGCCGCCTCAAGTTCCTGGGCAGCATCGAAAGCCTTGGCGCAGGTTTCAACCTTGCCTCGCAGGATCTCGATCTGCGCGGCGCCGGCAACCTGCTGGGCGAGGAGCAGTCGGGCCACATCAAGGAAGTGGGCTTCGAACTCTACCAAGCCATGCTTGAAGAGACGATCGCCAAGATCAAGTCGGGCGAGTTGGAAGGCACCCCGGAGGACGAGTGGGCCCCGGTCCTCAACCTCGGCGTTCCGGTCACTATCCCGGAGGCTTACGTACCGGACCTTGATGTGCGTCTGGGGCTTTATCGGCGGCTGGCCGAGTTAACGACCAAGACCGAGATGGAGGGTTTCGCGGCCGAGTTGATCGACCGCTTCGGCACCCTGCCCCGCGAGGTGAACACCCTGCTGCTGGTCATGCGCATCAAAGCGATGGCCAAGCGCGCCGGGATCGCGCGTCTGGATGCCGGCCCCAAGGGCGCCAGCGTGACCTTTCACAACGACAAGTTCGCCAGCCCCGAGGGCCTGGTGGGCTTTATCCACGAAAACCGGGGCGACGTGACGGTCAAAGACAACAAGATCGTCATGCGCCGCGACTGGCCCACCGATGCCGACCGCATCAAGGGCGCCTTCACGCTGGCCAAGGACCTGGCCTTGCGGGCCGAGGGCAAGGTCAAGAGCACTCTTCCCCCCGCCGCAACTGCTGCCACGGTCATGGCCGCAGCCAAGCCGGCCCCAGCCCCCAAGCCCAAACCGCCGAGCCGGCCGTTCCGGCCGCAACCCCCGACGCAGGGCAAGCGACCCGATACAAAGCGGTGGTCATGATTGCCGCCCTTCACGCCACCCTGTGGCAACCGCGATGACCGTCTACGTCGATGCGGACGCCTGTCCCGTCCGCGCCGAGGTCGAGCGTGTCGCGACGCGTCACGGGGTACCGGTCGTCATGGTCTGCAATGGCGGCATCCGTCCCTCGGCCAACCCGCTGGTCAGCCTAAGGATAGTGCCCGAAGGACCGGACGAAGCCGACCGCTGGATCGCCGATCAGTGCGGGCCCGGCGATGTGGTTGTGACCACCGACATGCCGCTGGCCGACCGCTGCGTGAAGGCGGGCGCGCAGGTGCTGCGTCCAAACGGTGATTTCCTGACAGCGGCCAATATCGGCCCGCAATTGGCGGCCCGGGATCTGATGGCCGACCTGCGCGCCGCCGACCCGTTCATGCGCGGCGGTGGATCGGGCTTTACCAAGGCCGACCGATCGCGCTTTTTGCAGGCGCTGGACCGCGCCCTGATGATTGCGGCGCGATAGCCTGCGGCCAGCTGGGGCAATCTTGCAGCAGTGCCGTGGCCTCGCAAAAATCATCGGCCGTCCTTTCCCCGATTAACCCTTCATTAACCCGCCGTGGTTAACGGTCCGTCAAAGGACAGAACGCCGCTCATCCGCCGGCGGTAAAGATGCGGGCCGCGGGCAATGGGGATAGACTTTCCGGCAGGGCAATTTCGGCCCGGCGGGAATGGAAGGATCAGGCAATGACCCCGAACGAAGGTGGCATTACGCGTCGCGGACTGATGATGCGGGGCGCGGTCGGCACGGCGGCCCTGCTGTCCGGCGCGGCCCTGGGTGGCTGCGCGACCGGCTACGGCATCGGCTCGGCCGCCGGCATCGACACCCGCGTCGACGCGACGCGGGATTATCTGGTGCAGACCTATCCCTCGGCCGCGCCCATGGTGCAGGCGGCGCAGGGCGTTCTTTACATGCCGCTGGTGACCGAGGCGGCCTTCGGCCCGGGCGCCGCCTATGGCGAGGGCGCGCTGCGCGTCGGCGGGCAGACGGTCGATTACTATTCGGCGGCCAAGGCGACCTTCGGCGTGCAGGCCGGCGCCCAGCAATATGCCCACGCCCTGATCTTTCGCAGCAGTGACGCGCTGGCGGCGTTCCGCGCCTCGCCGGGCTGGGTTGCCGGGGCGGATGCGTTCTACGCCCTTCCGACCGGCGGCATGGACATCGGCGCCGACACGCTGGCGCTGCAATACCCGGTTGTCGCGATGATCTTTGGCCAGTCCGGCCTTATGGCCGGCGCCGCGATCGAGGGCACGAAATACACCCGCATCACCCTGAGCCGCGCCTGAGGAGCCAAATGTCCAGTTTCGTTACACCGCTCGGCGAGGCCGCAGCGCCGGCCCCGCTCGCCGATGACACGTTCACCATCATGGCCCTCGGCGGCGATTTTCCGTCTGCGGAAAGCACCTTGGCAGCGGTCTATGCGCCGATGTCACTGACGATCCAGGGCTTTGCGCTCGCCGCGGTCATGACATGGACCGGAACCGAGGATGATGACCTGCTGTTCGGCGACAACTCGGCAGGCAACGTTATCAATGGCGGCGGCGGCGCGGACTATATCGTCGGTACCTCCGACCCCGACTGGACCTTGGACGGCAGCGACAGCATCAACGCTGGCGACGGCTACGACACCGTCTACGGCTGCAATGGCAACGACACGATCGACGGCGGCGCCGGGTTTGACCGTATCTATGGCGGCCAGGGCGACGACCGCATCACCGACTTGGTGGGCGGCAGCTATGTCGAGGGGGCCAAGGGCAACGACTGGCTTAAGGGCGGCGACTGGTACACCACCCTCAACGGCGGTGACGGGGCCGACACGCTGCTCGGCGGCTCGTGGGGATCGGTCCTGCAGGGCGGCGCGGGGATCGATTCCATCACCGGCGGCAATGGCAATGACACGCTCTATGGTGATGGCGGCGGCGACGCGCTGATCGGCGGCTCGGGCAACGACAGCATGTATGGCGGTTCGGGGAACGACACGCTTGCAGGCGGAGTGGGCAATGACGTTTTGATCGGAGACGAAGGGGCCGACACGCTGAGCGGCGGCGACGGAGACGACTCGCTCTATGACGGAGCCTGGAGCGATGTGCTGGACGGCGGGGCGGGCAATGACCGGCTGGTTGCGATGGAGGGCAACGACACGATGACCGGCGGTCTCGGCGCCGACTTGTTCGATTTCCGACGCGCCAGTTTCGAGATGACGGGGACGGACCGGATCACTGACTTCAAACAGGGCGAGGACCGCATCTTCATCGGTTATGGCGAGGATGCGGCCAGGATCATCGCCGAGGCGCAGGTTCTCAAGACGTCCGTGGTGCTGCGCTTTGGCGAAGGGGCGGTCATCACCCTCGCCAACTTCATCGTCCCCTTGCAGGAGAGCGATTTCATCTACGGCTAGTGGGGTGGGTGCTTGGCTCAGCCGCCAGCGATCACGCGGACGTAGTTCGTCGTCTCGCGATACGGCGGCACACCGCGATAGCGGGCGACCGCCCCGGGGCCTGCGTTATACGCCGCGAGGGCCAGGCGCCAGTCGCCAAACGTGTTGTACATCAGGCGCAGATAGCGCGCCCCGCCGTCCAGGTTCTGGATCGGATCGGCGGCGTTGACGCCCAGCTTGGCGGCCGTGCCGGGCATCAGCTGCGCCAGACCGCGCGCGCCCTTGTAGCTGCGAGCATTCGGGTTCCAGCCGGATTCCTGCTGCACGAGGCGCAGGAACAGATCCTCCGGAACGCCGTGCTTGCGCGCAGCGGCGCGGGCGTGGGGCACGTAGGCGCTGCGGCGGCCGCTGTATTGGGGGATCGCCCCCTGCAGGGGCACGGTGGTGACGGTGATCTTGCGGTTGGCACCGCCGGGTTGCAGGCGCGCGCTCTGCTGGTACTGGGCCGATAGGCGGGAATCCATCAGCCGGGTCTGGCGTTGGAATTGCGACAGGCGCGAGCCGCCGCCGCCTTGATAAAGGCCTTGTGCCGATGAGGCGGTGGGGGCTTGGGGGACCAGCATCGCCGCCAGCGCCACGGCCACGAGACCCCGCGTCACGCGCCCGGCGCGCACTCCAGACCCTGCCAACATCGCTGCCCTCGTTCTTAATTCTATTTCGGCGACGATAGCCCCAACCGGATCCTACCGCCAGCCTCTCGCAAAGGTGCGCCGGCCCGCGGGAACCGGCGCGCGGATTCCCGCTTAATACGGCCTGCCCGCGCGGTGGCGGCAGCGACTTGAGGGCCGATCCGGCGCGGTTTAAGGCTGTTCGCCAAAGGCAAGTTCTGGGGGTGCGGCAATGGCTGGAAGCGTGAACAAGGTAATCCTGGTCGGGAACCTCGGGCAGGACCCTGAGGTCCGCAATTTCCCGAACGGCGGCAAAGTGGCAAACTTGCGAATCGCCACCTCGGAAAGTTGGCGCGACAAGAACAGCGGCGAGCGCCGCGAAAAGACCGAATGGCACAGTGTCGCCATCTATTCCGAGCCCTTGGTGCGCGTCGCCGAGCAATACCTGAAGAAAGGCGCCAAGATCTACGTCGAGGGCCAACTGGAAACCCGCAAGTGGCAGGACCAATCCGGCAACGACCGCTACACGACCGAGGTCGCGCTGCGTCCCTTCCGCAGCGAGTTGACAATGCTGGATGGACGCGGGGGCGGCCAGGGTGGCCAAGGTGGCGGCGATTACGATCGTGGCGGCAGCGATTGGGGCGGCCAGTCGGGCGGAAGAAACGCCTCGGGCGGCGGCAACCAGTCCGGCAGCAGCAACCGGCCCGAGTTCGACGACGACATCCCGTTCTGACCTCCGTCACGGCGTTTCGGCCCTCTTGACAGCTCTCAGATGCTCGCGCTGCCGCGAGGCTGCGTGAATGCGGCCCGGACCCGGGCCCGCATTTTCGTGATCAACACTGCGACCTTGCGCCGCACTGCAGCCTTGCCTGACCCTGCCATTGCAGACATTGTCGCCCCACCAAGATCCGGACAGAGAGGAGACTGCCCGATGCAATCCAGCCTTCGCAAGACCGCGCCCCGCCGCGGCCGCCTGCTGGCGGCGGCACTGGCCGTTGCCGCCCTGGGCGCACCGATCGGCGCCTCGGCCGCGCAATTCATCAACATCCTGACCGGCGGCACCTCGGGGGTTTACTACCCGATGGGCGTGGCGCTGCAGAAGATATACACCGACGGCATTTCCGGCGCCCGCGTGCAGGTCCAGGCGACGAAGGCCTCGGTCGAGAACCTTAACCTGCTGCAGCAGGGCAAGGGCGAGATCGCCTTTTCGCTGGGTGACAGCGTCAAGCTGGCATGGGAGGGTGACGCCGAGGCCGGATTCAAGGCGCCGCTGGACAAGCTGCGCGGGGTCGCCGCGATTTATCCGAACTACGTCCAGATCGTCGCCAGCAAGGAAAGCGGGATCAACACCCTCGCCGATCTGAAGGGCAAAAGCCTGTCCGTGGGCGCTGCCAAGTCGGGGACGGAGCTGAACGCCCGCGCCATTCTGGAAGCCGCCGGGATGAGCTATGACGATCTGTCCAAGGTCGAATATCTGCCGTTCGCGGAATCGGTCGAACTGATGAAGAACCGCCAACTGGACGCGACGCTGCAGTCCGCCGGCCTCGGCGTAGCCTCGCTAAAGGACCTCGCGACCTCGGTGCCGATCACCGTGGTGGCGGTTCCGGAGGATGTGGTGACCAAGCTGGGCGCGCCCTACCAGGCGACGACGATTCCGGCGGGCACCTACCAGGGCCAGGATGCCGAGGTTCCGGGCGTCGCGGTGCAGAACTTCCTGATCACGCATGAAGGCGTGCCCGAGGAAGAGGTCTACCAGATGACCAAGCTGATGTATGAGCACCTCGACGGCCTGCGCGCGGCCCATTCGGCGGCACAGGCGATCGATCCGGCCAAGGCGCTGGAAGGCATGCCGCTGCCGCTGCACCCCGGCGCGGAAAAGTACTACCGCGAGGCCGGCATCCTCAAGTGAGGGTGGCGCAAGCGCGCGCGACACACGATCAAACGCCCGGCGGCATCGCCGGGCGCCATTCCATTTCAATGGCGGCCGACACATGACAGCAGCCCACCCGCACCCCGTCCCGGCCGCAGCGCCCGACCTCGGCTTGCATGACCCGCTGGCCGACAGCTTTCCGGATGCGCCGGTCGGACGTTTGCTGTTCTGGATCGCGGTCGCGTTTTCGGTCTTTCAGGTCGCCACCGCCGCGCACCTCCTGGACCTGCCCTCGCAGATCGTGCGGGCAGTGCATGTCGGCTTTTTGCTGCTGTTGACCTTTCCGTTGGTCGCCCTGGCCAAGCGCTGGTCCCGGCCCGCGATAGCGCTGGCCTGGGTGCTGGCCCTCGCGGGGGTCGCGGTCGCCGCCTACCAGTGGCTCGAGTTCGAGCCGCTGCTGATCCGTGCCGGGGATCCGACCAGCCTCGATCTGCTCATGGGTGTCGTTGCGCTGGTAACGGTGTTCGTCGCCGCATGGGCGATCATGGGCATCGCCCTGCCAATCATTGCCGGGGCTTTCCTACTGTATTGTTTCCTCGGACAATATGCGCCGGGCATGATGCAGACCCGCGGCTATGACTTTAGCCAGGTGGTCGAGCACATGGCCTATGGCACCGAGGGTATCTATGGCATCCCGATCTACGTCAGCAGCAGCTATATCTTCCTGTTCATCCTGTTCGGCTCGTTTCTCGAAAAAGCCGGCATGATCAAGCTATTCACCGACGTCTCGCTGGGCCTGGTCGGGCACCGGCTTGGCGGCGCGGCCAAGGTCGCGGTGGTCAGCAGCGCGCTGATGGGCACGATCTCGGGTTCGGGCGTCGCCAACGTCGTCACCACCGGCCAGTTCACCATCCCGCTGATGAAGCGCTTTGGCTATCGTCCAGCATTCGCCGGCGGTGTCGAGGCCACGGCCAGCATGGGCGGGCAGATCATGCCCCCCGTCATGGGCGCGGTCGCCTTCATCATGGCCGAGACGCTGGGCGTTGAATATGTCCAGATCGTCAAGGCCGCGGTGATCCCCGCTATCCTCTATTTCGCCGCAGCCTTCTGGATGACCCACCTGGAGGCCGGCAAGCGCGGCCTCGTCGGCATGAAAAAGGCCGACCTTCCCTCGCCCCTGCGGGCGCTGCGCGAGGGCTGGTACCTGATCCTGCCGCTGGCGGTCCTCGTCTGGCTGCTATTCTCGGGCTACACGCCGCTTTACGCGGGCACGATCGGCCTTGCGCTGACGGTCATGCTGATCCTCGGCGCTTCGGCCCTGCTGGGGGTGTCGAATGGTGTGATCCGGGCCATCGTCTGGATCGGGCTGGGCCTGATCACCGCGTCGTTTTTTGAATGGGGGATCAAGCCAGTCGGCGTCGCGCTGGGGCTGCTGGTGGCCTGGAACCTGCTCAGCCGCGGCGGCCGCGAGACGCTGCGCCTCTGCATCGAGAGCCTCGCCGACGGCGCCAAGACAGCGCTGCCGGTGGGCGTCGCCTGCGCGCTGGTCGGCATCGTGATCGGCACCATGACCCTGACGGGGGCGGCCTCGACCTTTGGCACCTTCATCGTGTCGGTCGGCCAAGGCAGCCTTTTCCTGTCGCTGCTGCTGACCATGATCACCTGCATCGTGCTGGGTATGGGGATCCCGACGATCCCCAACTACATCATCACCTCGTCCATCGCCGGCGGCGCGTTGCTGCAACTGGGCGTGCCGCTGATCGTCAGCCACATGTTCGTCTTTTACTTCGGCATCCTGGCAGACCTGACGCCGCCGGTGGCACTGGCCTGCTTTGCCGCAGCCCCCATCGCCAAGGAAAGCGGCCTCAAGATCAGCATGGAGGCGATCAAGATCGCGGCCGCCGGGTTCGTCGTGCCCTTCCTCGCGGTCTACACACCCGAGCTGATGCTTCAGGATGGGGGCGCCCTGGGCGCCGCGATCGGCTTTTTGCCGGCGGTGGCCTATATCGTCGTCAAGGCAGTGCTGGCGATCGGCCTCTGGGGCATCGCCGTGATCGGCTGGCTGGGGCACCGCATCGGCTGGCCAGAGCGCGCACTGGCGATGGTCGCCGCGTTCCTGCTATGCGCCGCCCTGCCCGTCACGGACGAGGTCGGCTTTGCCCTTTCGGCACTGTTCGCGCTGTGGATGTGGCGCCAGCATCGGACTGTCGCCGCCGCCGGATGAGCGGTGGATGCCTGCTGGTCGGTGCGCTCGCCCTGACCGCGAGCCACGGCTTTGCGCTGGAATGGACGCATTCTGTCCAGCGCACCAGCTGGCGCGAGCAGTGGCGCGTCGCCGATAGCGCATTGGTTTTGGAGAGCGCCGCCGTTCGCAGTTCCGGCGCAGGGATGGAGCCCGGCGACGGCGCGGTGCTGCGGGGCGGCTGGTGGGTTTGGCCCGTCGGCCGCCCGGTACCGGAGGTGGTGCTGGCAGCCTCGGGCACGACCGGCGCGGGCTGGCGGCTCTGCGTCGATGCAGGATGCGTAAGCCTTGGCGCAACAGCCGGTGCGCCGGTGCATCTGGCGCCCTGCGCGCAGTAGGGCACTTAGCGCCCCTCGGGGTCGTTCGGTGCGCCCCACGTCCACCCCAGGGCACGCGCGGATACCTTGTCCTCGCCCCGCCACCTGCTACACCCCTGCCCAAGCCCAGCCAGCCGGAGCCTTTTCATGGATTTCGCCGAACGTCGTTCGTCCGACCTCGCCACCTGGAACCTCGCCACAGCCATCCGGGCACTGGCGATGGACGCCGTGCAGGCGGCCAACAGCGGTCATCCGGGAATGCCGATGGGCATGGCCGATGTCGCCACCGTCCTCTTCCGCGACCACCTCAAGTTCGATGCCGCGGCGCCCAACTGGTTCGACCGCGACCGGTTCATCCTGTCCGCCGGCCATGGCTCTATGCTGCTCTATTCGCTGCTGCATCTGACCGGCTACGAGCAGATGACCCTCGACCAGCTGCGCAACTTCCGCCAACTCGGCAGCATCACCGCCGGCCACCCCGAATATCGCCACGCCGAAGGGGTCGAGATGACCACCGGCCCGCTGGGCCAGGGCTTCGCGACGGCCGTGGGCTTTGCCATCGCCGAGGAAAAGATGCGGGCCGAGTTTGGCGCCGATCTGTGCGATCACCGCACCTGGGTCATCTCGGGCGACGGTTGCCTGATGGAGGGTATCAGCCAGGAGGCGCTCACCCTCGCCGGCCGGCTGCGGCTCGGCAAACTGATCGTGCTCTGGGACGACAACAAGATCACCATCGATGGCCGCGTCGCCCTGTCGGATGCGACCGACCAGAAGGCGCGGTTCGAGGCGTCGGGCTGGCGCGTCCTTGAGTGCGACGGCCATGACCCGGCCGATATAGCGACCGCCCTGAACAAAGCCATCAAGGACGACGGCCGCCCGGTGCTGGTCGATTGCCGGACATTCATCGGCTATGGCGCGAGCAAGCAGGACACCAGCGGCGTGCACGGCTCGCCCCTCGGCGCCGAGGAGATCGTCAAGGTCCGCGGCGCCTATGGCTGGGAGCATCCGGACTTCGTCGTGCCCGACGACCTGCGCGAGGCCTGGCTGCAAATCGGCGCCAAGGGCCGGTCCGCGCGCGAGGCGTGGAACGCCCGCGTCGACGCCCTGCCCGCAGATCAGCGCACGGCCTTTGCCCGGCGCGTCTCGGGCGAGACCTCCGACGCCCTCGCGCCGGCCATCGCCGCGGTCAAGGCCAAGGCACTCGCCGACAAGCCCAAGCTCGCAACCCGCAAGGCATCCGAAATGGTGCTTGAGGCGGTCAACGCCGCCATCCCCGAGACCGTGGGCGGCAGCGCCGACCTGACCGGCAGCAACAACACGCTGACCCCCGATCTCGGCATCTTCAACGACCAGAACCGCCACGGCCGCTACATCTATTACGGCATCCGTGAGCATGGCATGGCGGCGGCGATGAACGGCATCACGCTGCATGGCGGCTACCGCGCCTATGGCGGCACGTTCCTGTGCTTTGCCGACTACATGCGCCCCTCCATGCGCCTGGCGGCGCTGATGGGCGTGCCGTCGGTGTTCGTGATGACGCATGACTCGATCGGCCTCGGCGAGGACGGCCCCACCCACCAGCCGGTCGAGCATCTGGCGATGCTGCGCGCGACGCCCAATACCTGGACCTTCCGCCCCGCCGATCTGGTCGAGACCGCCGAGGCGTGGCAACTGGCGCTGACCACCGACACTACCCCCTCGATCCTGGCGCTATCGCGCCAGAACCTGCCGCTGGTGCGCCAGGACGACGGGGCGGAAAACCTGACCGCCCGGGGCGCCTATGTGCTGCGCGAGGCCTCGGCCGCGCCCAGGGTGGTGCTGATGTCCTCCGGCTCGGAGGTCGAGATTGCCCTTGCTGCACGCGAGACGCTGGAGGCCGAGGGCGTGCCGACCCGCGTGGTTTCGATCCCCTGCATGGAACTGTTCCGGACTCAGGACGCGGAGTACCGGCGCGAGGTTCTGCCCGCCGGCACGGTGCGCATCGCCATCGAGGCCGCCTTGCGAATGCCCTGGGACTGGCTGCTGCTGGGCGAAGGCGGCGCCGAGGCCAAGTCGGGCTTTATCGGCATGGACGGCTTTGGCGCCTCCGCCCCGGCGCCCGAGCTTTACAAGCACTTCGGCATCACCGCCGACGAAACGGTCAAGCTTGCCCGGTCGCTGATGTGACCGCGCACGGCGCCGCCGATCGGGCCGAGGCTGCCGGTGCCTGCGTGCCCGGCACCGCGCCCGGTGCGGCGCCTGTGCTGGACCGAGTGCGCAATCCGGCCGGCGGCGGCACGCAGATGGCGGGGTTGCTGCTGCTGCTGGGCTCGGTGTTCGTGTTCACCATGATGGATGCGACCGCCAAGCATCTGACCCAGACCTACAATCCCGGGCTGGTCGTCTGGGCCCGCTTTGCGGGCAACTTCCTGATCGTGATGGCGATCTTTGGCCCGCGGCTGCGCAGCACGCTTCGCTCGGTCCGGCCTTGGGTGCAGCTCTTTCGCGGGCTGACGCAGCTGGTCTCGGTCGTGATGTTCTTTACCGCGATCACCTTCATCGGCCTCGCCGAGGCGACGGCGATCATGGACGTGAACCCGGTCCTCATCACCCTCTTTGCGGCGCTGTTCCTGGGCGAGCGCATTGGCCCGCGCCGCATCGCCGGCATCGCCGTGGCCCTGGTAGGGGCGATGATCATCATTCGCCCCGGCAGCGGCGTGCTGCACCCGGCGGCCATCCTGCCGATGATCGGCGCGGTCAGCTATGCCGCCGGCGCCATCCTGACCCGCATGTCGCGGGCCGATTCGACCCGCACCTCGGTCCTGTGGTCGGCCCTGATCGGCACCACCGCGACCACCCTGATCCTGCCCTTCGTGTGGGAGCCGATCGCCCTTGGCGATCTGTGGGCCTTTGCGCTGCTGGGCGTCTTTGGGACTATCGCCCAGACCATGATCATCCGCGCCTTTGCGATGGCCGAGGCATCCGCCATCGCGCCCTTCGGCTACACCGGGCTGATCTGGGCCGGGGTCTGGGGCTGGCTGTTCTGGGGCACGATCCCCGACGCATGGACCCTGATCGGGGCGGCGCTGATCGTCGGCGCCGGCCTCTACATCTGGACGCGCGAGGCACAATCCGCCCGCGCCAGCCAAAGAACCGCGGCTGCATGAGCGGGGCCGGCGATGACGACCGGCCCGGCCTTGTTGACCGCGCCGCCTCCGCCCTCTTCCAGGGGCTGATGGCCGGCGCGCGGCTGATACCTTACGAGCGGCGCATTCCGATGGTCGGCTGGGTCTTTTCCCGCCTGCTCGCCCCCCTCGCCGGCTGGCCCGCGCGCATCCGCGCAAACCTCGCCCTCGCGCGCCCCGATCTTGCCCCGGCCGAGGTCGCCCGCCTCTGCCGCGCTGTCCCCGACAACGCCGGCCGCGCCATGGCGGAGATTTATTCCGGGGCCGAGTTCACCAGCCGCATCCGCGCCGCGGACATCCTCGAGGGCGCGGGCGTGCCGACGCTCGAGGCCGCCGCCGCAGACGGGCGCCCGGTCATCATCGCCTGCGCGCATTTCGGCAATTACGACGCCATGCGCGCCGCCCTCAGCGCGCGGGGCTGGCCGGTCGGCGCCCTCTACCGGCCAATGAACAACGCCGCCTTCAACCGCCACTACATCCCCGCGATGGAGGCAATCGCCCAGCCGATCTTTCCGCGCGGCCGTCAGGGCGTCGGCCAGATGCTGCGTTATCTGCGCGGCGGCGGCTGGCTCTGCCTCGGCTTTGACCAGTATATTCGTGATGGTGCCACGCTGCGCTTCTTTGGCCTGCCGACCGAGACGGTCCTGACCCCGGCTGAATTGGCCCTGCGCCATGACGCCCCCTTGGTGCCTGTCCACGCCGTCCGCCAACCGGACGGGCTGTCGTTCCGCGTCCACGCCCTCGCCCCCATCCCCCCCTCGGACGCCGAGACCATGATGCAGAGCCTGAACGACGGGCTGGAGGCACTGACCCGCGCTCACATGGATCAGTGGTTCTGGGTGCATCGTCGCTGGAAGCCGCCGCGCAAGAAGGCCGGCCCCGCTTGACAGCGCGTGACATATTCAAGAACTGCGATTGACAATCGCGGGAACGCCGCCGACCATCGCCCCGACCACAGGAGATCGCATGCTCGATATCAGTTATTGGGGCGCCTTTGTCGCCGGCATCCTGTCGTTCCTGTCGCCCTGCATCCTGCCGATGGTACCGTTCTACCTCAGCTACATGGCGGGCATCTCGATGTCCGAACTGCGCGCCTCGGGCGAGATCGCGCCCGGCGCGCATCGACGGCTGGTCGTCTCGGCCATAGCCTTTGCGTTGGGCGTGACGACGATCTTTGTGCTGCTTGGCCTTGGCGCGACCGCACTGGGACAGGCCTTCATCGCCTGGCGCGATCCGCTGAGCTATGTCGCGGCGGCTGTCCTGCTGGTGTTCGGCCTGCATTTCCTGGGCGTGATCCGCGTGCCCTTCCTCTATCGCGAGGCGCGCCTTGAATCGAAAGCCGAGCCGACCAGCATCATCGGCGCCTATGTCATGGGCCTCGCCTTTGGCTTCGGCTGGACGCCCTGCGTCGGCCCGGCGCTTGCGGCGATCCTGATGGTCGCTTCGGGGACCGGCGATCTGGTCCGCGGGGGCACCCTGTTGCTGATCTATGGCCTGGCGATGACGCTGCCCTTCGTGATCGCCGCCCTGTTCGCCAAGCCGTTCCTCGCCTGGGTCGCGCGCAACCGCCGCTATCTCGGCTACGTTGAAAAGATCATGGGCGTGATGCTGATCGTGTTCGCGATCCTGATCGCGACCAACAGCGTCAACACCATCGCCCAATGGATGATCGACACCTTCGGCATGACCGGCACCTGAAAGGACGCAGCATGAGCCACCTGCCCCGCCGCCTGTTCCTCACCGCCGCAGCCGCTTTGGTGGCTGCTGCCGGCCTCGGCCTGCCCGCCATGGCCGCGGCGCCCGCGCCGCTGGGCGATGATGGGCTCCACCACGCGACGTGGATGCATGACACGTTCCGCAACCTGTCCGACGACCTGGCCGAGGCAAACGCCTCGGGCAAGCGCCTGCTGCTGATCGTCGAGCAGCGCGGCTGCATCTACTGCACGCGCATGCACGAGAAGGTCTTTACCGACGACAGGATCGCCAAGCTGCTGACCGACAAGTTCTTTGTCGTGCAGGTGAACCTGTTCGGCGACACGGAGGTGACCGATTTCGACGGCACTGCGCTGCCGGAAAAGAAGATGGCCAACAAATGGGGGGTGATGTTCACACCGACCATGATCTTCCTGCCCGAGGAGGTACCCGAAGGTAAGGGCGTGCGTGACGCCGCTGTCGCCATGATGCCCGGCGCCTTCGAAAAGGGAACGACGCTGGACCTGCTGGAATGGGTCCTCGCTCATGGCTACGACACCGGCGAGAACTTCCAGACCTATGTGCAGAGCAAGGTCAACGACCAGATCGACAGCACCATCACACCGCCGACCAACTAGGCCGCGGGGCGGGGCCGCTATCTCGCGGCCTCGCCTTCCAGCCAGGCGCGCGCCGCGGTGCGGACGTGACGAAAGCGGTCGCCGCCCAGTTGCTTGCCGCCATACCAGCGGGTCACCACCAGCAGCGTGTCGGGACGCCCGGCGGCCTGCAATTCGGCCAGGATGATAGCCCCGGCGCCGGCCTCGCCGTCATCACCCTTGACCGGCACCCCGTCCAGGATCGCGCCCCAACTGTTGTGCGTCGCCTTGGCGAAGCGCTTGTTGCGCCGCAATTCGGCCAGCAGCGCGTCAACCTCGGCGCGGCTGGTCGCCGGACCGCCAGCGGCGGCATAGCGGCTGCCGCGGTCGCTGACGATGCCGTCCAGGATGCGCAGTGGGAGTGGCGGGGCCTGATCCATCGGACTTGGATTGCAGCCGGGGCGCCCCGGCGCAAGGGCCGCGCTTGATGCGCCGCGGCCACGGCGCTACACCCGCGCGCGAGACGAAAGGAAGCCCATGAGCATCACCCGCGACGAAGCCCGCAAGGTCGCCCATCTGGCGCGCATCGCCGTGCCCGAGGCCGAGCTGCCGCGACTGGCCGACCAGCTGAACGGCATCCTGCAGTTCATGGAGCAACTGAACGAGGTCGACGTGGACGGAGTCGAGCCGATGACAGGCGTCACCCCCATGCGCCTGAAGCGCCGCGAGGACGTGGTCACCGCCGGCGGGATGCAGGACAAGATCCTCGCCAATGCACCCGACGCCCGCGAGGGCTTTTTTGCCGTCCCGAAGGTGGTCGAATGAGCGCGCCGAACAGCCTGACCATCGCCGCCGCGCGCGACGCCCTGCGCGCCCGCAAGCTGAGCGCGACCGAGCTGACCGAGGCCTGCCTCGGCGCCATCGACGCCGCCGGCGCGCTGAATGCGTTTGTCCATAACACGCCCGATGCCGCGCGCAGCATGGCCGCCGCGGCCGACGCCCGGCTGGCCGCGGGCGATGCGCCCGCCATGTGCGGCATCCCGGTCGGCATCAAGGACCTGTTCTGCACCGAGGGGGTGCCGGCCCAGGCCGCAAGCCGCATCCTCGAAGGATTTCGCCCGCAATATGAATCGACCGTCACCCGCAACCTGTGGGACGCCGGCGCGGTGATGCTGGGCAAGCTGAACATGGACGAATTCGCCATGGGCAGCAGCAACGAGACCAGCGTCTACGGCCCGGTCGTGAACCCCTGGCGCGTGAATGCCGACCTGACCGCTGGCGGCAGCAGCGGCGGCAGCGCCGCGGCGGTGGCGGCGGACCTGTGCCTTGGCGCGACCGGAACCGACACCGGCGGCTCGATCCGCCAGCCGGCGGCCTTTACCGGCATCGTGGGCCTCAAGCCGACCTATGGCCGCGTCAGCCGCTGGGGCGTGATCGCCTTTGCCTCCAGCCTCGACCAGGCCGGACCGATGACCAAGACCGTGCGCGATGCGGCGATCATGCTGGGCGCCATGGCCTCGGTCGATGCGATGGACAGCACGTCGGTCGATGTCCCTGTCCCGGATTTCGAGGCGGCGCTGACCGGCGACATCCGGGGCAAGCGCATCGGCATCCCCCGCGAATACCGCATGGAGGGCATGCCCGAGGCCATCGACGCGCTGTGGCATGACGGCGCCGCGATGCTTCGCGACGCCGGGGCCGAGATCGTCGACATCAGCCTGCCGCACACGAAATACGCCCTGCCCGCCTATTACGTCATCGCCCCGGCCGAGGCGTCCTCGAACCTCGCGCGCTATGACGGGGTGCGTTATGGCCGCCGCGCCGCGCTGGATGCGGGTGATGGCGTGACCGAGATGTATGAAAAGACCCGCGCAGAGGGCTTTGGCCCCGAGGTGCAGCGTCGCATCATGATCGGCACCTATGTGCTGTCGGCGGGGTTTTACGACGCCTATTACAACCGCGCCCGGCGGGTCCGCGCCCTGATCAAGCGCGATTTCGACTTGGCGTTTGCCGACGGGATCGACGCGATCCTGACGCCGGCAACGCCCTCGGCCGCGTTCGGCCTCGGCACGATGGCCGATGCGGATCCGGTTGCGATGTATCTGAACGACGTGTTTACCGTGACGGTGAACCTGGCCGGTCTGCCGGGGATCAGTGTGCCGGCGGGCCTCGATGCCAATGGGCTGCCGCTGGGCCTGCAGCTGATCGGCCGCCCGTTCCAGGAAGGCGCGCTGCTGAATACCGCAATGGTCGTCGAACAGGCGGCAGGTTTCGTGGCCAAGCCGGATCGCTGGTGGTAGGTTGGTGAAAACGATGGGGACGGCGATGCGCAAGGCGATCTGTCTGATGGTTCTGGC
This sequence comes from Paracoccus suum, assembly GCF_003324675.1. Taxonomy (NCBI): domain Bacteria; kingdom Pseudomonadati; phylum Pseudomonadota; class Alphaproteobacteria; order Rhodobacterales; family Paracoccaceae; genus Paracoccus; species Paracoccus suum. The sequence goes on along the minus strand of NZ_CP030918.1, from coordinate 1,614,088 downwards.
GCTTGCCGCCTGCGGCGAGAACAACGGCTGGAATCCCAACTATGTTGTGGCGGACCGGCCCTACGGCACCGTCTTTGACGAGACCACGCCCTATGCCCAGTACAAGGTGCAGCGCGAAAAGGCGCTGATCGGTCAGCGCGCCGCGCCCAAGACCGTGCCGATCGCGCGCCCGTTCAAGGCCCCGACCGCGCAGGAGATCGCCGGCCCCAACCTGTGGCAGATCATCAGCGGCGAAGCCCGCGCCGTGACCGGCCAGACCGTGATCCAGCCGGGGGGAACGGTTCGGACCACCACCGTCGTCGCGGCGCCGGCAGATGGCGCGGCAGTGCTGTCGCGCTATGCCTCGGCCACGGTGCATCAGCCGGGCAAGACCGTCTGGCGCCGCAGTGCCGCCGATCCGGCCGCCGCCGCCCGCATCTGCCGCAGCTACGCGACGCCCGACGCGGCGCAGATCGCCTTTCTTGCCAAAGGCGGCCCCGAGGCTGATCCGGCGCTTATGGACCCCGACGGCGACGGCTTTGTCTGTGGTTGGGACCCCCGGCCGTGGCGGCGCAGCGCCGGCCTGTGACGGCGGCCCCGCACGGGGCTGATCCGGCGGTGGACTGGCCCTCGCCCAACCATGGCGATCGACGTGGCCGGCGGGTGGAGCTGGTGGTGCTGCACGCCACCAACATGGCCAGCTTCGCAGCCGCGCGCGACAGGCTGTGTGACCCTGCGGCCGAGGTCAGCGCCCACTGGCTGATTGCCGAAGACGGGACCACGCTGGCCATGGTCCCCGAAGAACGCCGCGCCTGGCACGCCGGCGCCGGCGCGTGGCGCGGCGAGGCTGATGTCAACAGCCGTTCGATCGGTATCGAACTCGCCAACCCCATGGACCGCCCCTTCCCGGAGCCGCAAATGGCTGCACTGGAGGGGCTGTTGCGCGGAATCCTGACGCGTTGGGATCTGCCGCCGGCGGCGGTGATCGCCCATTCCGACATGGCGCCAGAGCGCAAGGACGATCCCGGCCCGCGCTTTGACTGGGAGCGGCTGGCGCGGCAGGGGCTGGCGGCGGGGCAGCATGGCGCCGTCGCAGCGGACGGGCCGCCGCTGCCGGAGACGCTGGACGCTCTCGGCTATCCCCCCACGGAAGCGGCGGCGCGGCTGACTGCCTTTCGCCTCCGCCACCGGCCTTGGGGACGTGGTGAGGAGGCGGCGGCGGACCGCGCCCTGGCCGCAGCGATCCTTTCAGGCCTTTAGAGCCTCAGCGCAGCAGCGCGTCGAGATCAGGATAGGTGACCCCCATCACGTCCCCGCCAGCCGTGTATCCCAGCGTCCCCGGCAGGTCGTAGGGGTCGCCGCCAGCGACATCGGGGTGGCAGACGTGCAGATAGGCTGCCGTTATCGTTTCAGTCGCGCCGAATACCTGCGGCAGCGGCAGGACCGTCCACGAGCCAACCTCGGACTGGAAAGCCGGGCGCTTCATCGAACAGAAGTACCGCGCCTCAACCGGTGGGCGCCATTTCGCGTCCGCGGGCGCCGAATCGGGATAATCCCCCGTGGGATGGCCGGTTTGGGCGGTGGTCTGCATGACCGCCATGACCCTGCCCGGCACCGCTGCGCTGCCCTCGCCCACCTGCCATGGCTGGCTTTGGCGATACCAGGTGCAGGCGTCCATATGACAGCGGCCGGTGAAATCGACGTTCAGTGGGCGATCGCCCGCAGAGGCGGTTGGGGCGGGACCCCCGGCGGTCGTGCCTGCGACTGCGGCAACCTCGCGCGCGCACACCCGCGCCGAGAGGCTCACCCAACAAGCCTTGTCCACCGGATCGCGCCGCGCATCGCCCCAGTCAAGTTTTGCTCCATCCGCTCCCGATGCGCTCAGATGCGGCCTCGCCCCGGACAGATCGAGCATGACCTGGTTCGCGCCACCGACCGAGGTCCCGCCTTTCAACGCCGCCGTAAAGCTGCCGTCCTTCTTGGCGGCGAAAGCGCACGGCCCCTCTATAGTCTGGTCGCCCGCGGTGATCGAGCAAGCGACCTCTGCGGCGGCGGCTGGCGCGGCGCAGAGTGCCAGGAGTGGCAACAGATATTTCATGCGGTTTTCCTCCGTTTTCAGTTCAACCACCGTCGCGGAGGCCATGTTCCACGAGCCGGCGCGCCGTCCCAAGGGGGAGGTCGCTCCGCTTGACCGCCTGCCGCCCACAGTCCATATCCGCTTCGCGCGGATGGCTGGATGACCGCGGGCGGCAACGCCCGAGGAAAGTCCGGGCTCCACAAGGCAACGGTGCCGGGTAACCCCCGGCGGGGGCAACCCCAGGGAAAGCGCCACAGAGAACAGACCGCCTGCGGTCCCGCGCTTGCGGAACCGGCCGCCGGCAAGGGTGAAACGGTGGGGTAAGAGCCCACCGCGGGACGGGCAACCGGACCGGCACGGCAAGCCCCACCGGGAGCAATGCTAAATAGGGGGTCCGCGCCGGCGGCAACGACGGCAGGGTGGCCTGACCCGAGGACCCCGGGTTGGCAGCTCGAGGCGCATCGGCAACGATGCGTCCAGATGAATGGTCATCCAAGGGGCAGCGATGCCCCCGGACAGAACCCGGCTTACAGGCCATCCGCGCAAAATGCCCCTCGTCGGCGCCAGAGCGGCCGCTTTGCCGGTTGACAGTGCAGCCGCAGCGGCTAGAAAGCGCCTTCAGCAATTTCAGGGCTGCGCGGCATCGCGCCATATGCCCGTACCAGGAGCAAGAGCGATGGCGAAACCGACCACCGTCAAGATCCGCCTGAACTCGACGGCGGGCACGGGTTTCTTCTACGTCACCAAGAAGAACGCACGCACCATGACCGACAAGATGACCGTGCGCAAATACGACCCCGTCGTGCGCCAGCATGTCGAGTTCAAGGAAGGCAAGATCAAGTAAACACGGCCAGAAACGGCGGGCCGAATATCGGCCTGCCCCTGGCCACTGTCGCGATCCGTCGCCGCGTTCCCGCTTGGGGCGCGGCGTTTCGCGTGACTGAGACGGGCTCTACGGCGATGGCTTGTCCGGCCCTTCCGCCGCCTTGAGCGCAGGGATCGTCAACGCTCCCTCGCCTATTGCGACGAAATGCTGAGGCTGCGGGGCTCTGGACAGGCGCGCACCGATCGTGAAAATGGCCCGATGCGAAGCAGTCGCCTGCCTGCCAAGTGCCGCCCTGAGAGACCGTGAAATGCCCCTCGCCAGCAGCGACATGACCCTCGATCGCGCGTATCCGGACCTTTTCAACGTCGAAGAAGCGCGGCTCATGCGCGAGCTGATGGAGCCGCCGGAAAGCAACCGGCCCAGAACGCGTGTGATCCGGGCCGGGGTCGAGCTGGATGTCAGCCTGTACCTGTGCGACGGCTTCATGGGCCGTTTTTCCTGCGACAGACTTGGGCGGCGACAATTCGTCGCACTGCAGGTGCCCGGCGATTACGTCGACCTGCCGGCCTATCTGCTCAAGAAGCTCGACTATGACGTCGATTCGCTCGGCCTGAGCATCTCTCGGCTGACGCGCCATGATCGGCTGCAGATGGTCGGGCATGAATTTCCCGATCTATATCGCAAGCTGTGGCGCATCACGATGATCGACAGCGCGATCCACCGCTACTGGATCTTTCGGGTCGGCCGGCTGGCGGGCAAGGCGCGCCTCGCCAATTTCTTCTGCGAGATGTTCCTGCGCCTTTTCGCCCGTGGCCTCGCCCAGCCCGAGGGCTTTGCCCTGCCGACCTCGCAGGCGGACCTGGCCGAGATCTGCGGCGTGACCCCGGTCCATGTAAACCGTCTGCTGGCCGAACTGCGCCTCGACGGGATCTGCACTTTTACGAACGCCCGGCTGGACATCCTCGACCTGCCGCGCCTGTTCCGCGTGGGCGAACATAGCCGCGGCTATCTGTTCCTGTCGGATGAGGTCGAGGAAACCGTGCGCCCGCTGATCGGCGACAACGGTCGTCGCTTCAATACCTGAAGGCCTCAGTCCGCCGTCTGGCCGTCACGCTCGCGCAGGTCGTTGTGGATCGCGACCGCGGCCTTGGCCCCGGTGCCGGTAGCGACACTGATCTGGTCCAGCCCCTCGATGGCATCGCCCGCAGCATAGATGCCCGCGACGCTGGTGCGCTGGCTGTCGTCGGTGACAAAGCACGCGCCCTCTGCGACCTCCGTCCCCAGCATCAGCCCGAGGGTGTTGCGCGTCTCTGAACCCAGTGCAGGATAGAGGGTGTCGAGGGTAAGCTGCCCGCCGTCCTGCAGGCTGACGCGCACGCCGCCGCTCTCGTCCTCGCCCGGCGGGGCAAAGGTCAGACCGGCAAGCGGACGTTCCTCCAGCGTGATCCCGGCGCCCTTCAACTGGGCGCGTTCGCCCGCATCCAGATCGGTCTCGATCAGCGTGAGCATGGTGAGGTGTTTGGAATAGCCCCGCAAGAACAGCGCCTCGGCCATACCATGCGAATCCGCGCCCAGGACGCCAATCCGCTTGTCCTGCTGCTCGAACCCGTCGCAGATCGGGCAATAACGCAGTAGGCCCCGTGCGACCGCGTCGGCATGGACGTCATCGGCCAGCGGCGGGCGACGATTGACGACGCCGGTCGCCAGCAGGACGGTCCGGGCGGTCAGGACCGTTCCGTCCTCCGTCGTTACGGTAAAACCGTCCACCTTCCCGGCGAGGGCCGTGACGCGACCCGAGGTCACCTCGGCTCCGTATTCGCGCGCCTGTGCGCGCATACGGTCCAGCAAATCACAGCCGGCGATGCCCTTGGGAAAGCCGGGGTGGTTATGCGACAGCGGGATCATCGCCAGCCGCCCTTCGTCGGCATCGATCACCGTCAGGCTACGGCAGAACCGGGCAAGATAGATCGCGGCCGTAAGCCCGGCAGGGCCGCCCCCGACGATGACGCAATCGCGCTTGGTCATTCGGGCGCGGGTGAGGCAATCGGCCGGCGCGGCGTGTCCGGGGTGCCCGGAAAGCGCAGGCGCAGGCGCTTGAGCCGGCGGGGGTCACCCTCGACAATCTCGAATCGTGCACCACCCGGATGGGTGACGACCTCGCCCGGCGCGGGCACCCGGCCGGCGATCAGGCCGATCAGCCCGCCCAGGGTGTCGACCTCTTCGTCGCCCTCGTCGATGGCGAGGCGCAGGCCGGTGGCGGCCTCGATCTCGTGCAGATCGGCCCGGGCATCGACCAGCCACTGGCCGGGACGTTCGACCACCCAATGGCCGGTTTCCAGCTCGTCATGCTCGTCCTCGATCTCGCCGATGACTTGCTCGACGAGGTCCTCCAGCGTGATCAGCCCGTCAACGCCGCCATATTCGTCGATGACCAAGGCCATGTGGATGCGCTTTTGCTGCATCTGCTGCAGCAGTACGCCGATCGGCATGGACGGCGGCACATAGAGCAGCGGTCGCAGCATCGGCCGCATCTCGAACGGCGATTCCGCCTCGGCGCCAAAACCGTATTTCAGCGCCAGGTCCTTCATGTGGATCAGGCCCAGCGGCGTGTCGAGCGTGCCGCGATAGACCGGCAGGCGCGAGAAGCCGTGATCACGGAACATTTGCAGAATGTCGTCCAGCGCCGATTCAACGGAGGCCGCGACGATGTCGCTTTTAGGCACGGCGACGTCATCGACGCGCAAGCGCAGGAGGTTCTGGATGCCGGGTGCGGTCGCGCCACTGCCAGGTGCGATGTCGTCTGGCGCGGTCTCGTCGGCGACATCGCCACTGAACGCGCCGAGGAGCCGGCCGAGGAACCCGCGCGAAGACGGGACTTCGCGGCCCTCTTCGCCACTAGAGGCGGGGTCGTCTGTCGGACTTTCCGAATAGGACATGCTGCCTTCGCGGGCAGCGGCGGGACTGGGGCGATCGTCGCTCATGCGGTTCCGTGGTCGAGATAAGGATCGGCGATACCGAGCCGGCCGAGGATTGAACGCTCTGCCGCCTCCATGGTTTCCGCGTCAGCCTCGTTGATATGATCGTAGCCGGCCAGGTGCAGCACCGCATGGACGATCAGGTGCGTCACATGGTCGGGAAAGGTCTTGTTCTGGCCCGCGGCCTCAGCGGCGCAGGTCTCAAAGGCGAGGGCGATGTCGCCCAGTTCATCGACCTCGGGCACCTGCGGCTGCGCGCCGGGTGCGCGGGGGGCGTGTTCCACCGCCGGCCAGCTAAGCACATTGGTCGGCCGGGGCTTGCCGCAGAAATCGGCGTTCAGCCCGGCGATGCGGGCATCGTCGCAACCGAGGACGACAACGCTGGACTCGCGCCGATCCAGCCAGTCGAGGGCTGCTGTCACGGCAATCAGCGCCAGCCGCTCAAGGCCGGCATCCTCCCAGCGTTCGTCCTCGATGACGACGTCTGCGCCGGCTTCGTCAGCCTCGGGGCCGGTATCAGCCACGGCCGCGCTCGCGCCAGTCGCCGCGCCGCGCCGCCGCTGGATCGGCCTGCTGCCCGGCGGCCAGCATTGCGGCGTCGTCAACTTCCCACGCCTCGATGACGCGGGCGACCAGCGGGTGGCGCACGACATCCTTGGCGGTGAAATAGTTGAAGCTGATGCCCGCCACGCCTTTCAAAATCCGCTCGGCATCCTGCAGCCCCGAGGCCACGCCGCGCGGCAGGTCGACCTGCGTGCGGTCGCCGGTGATGACCATGCGCGAGCCCTCGCCAAGGCGGGTCAGGAACATCTTCATCTGCATGGTGGTGGCGTTCTGAGCCTCGTCCAGCACAACGAAGGCGCCGGACAGGGTGCGGCCGCGCATGAAGGCCAGGGGGGCGATCTCGATCCGCTTTTCCTCCATCAGCTTCTGCATCTGCTTGGCCGGCAGGAAATCGTTCAGCGCATCATAGAGCGGCTGCATGTAGGGATCGACTTTTTCCTTCATGTCGCCGGGCAGAAAACCCAGCCGCTCGCCCGCCTCGACGGCCGGCCGCGACAGGATGATCTTGTCCACATGTCCGCCGATCAGCATGGTCACGCCGACGGCCACGGCCAGATAGGTCTTGCCGGTGCCTGCCGGGCCGATGCCAAAGGCCAGCTCGTTCGCGAACAGCGAGCGGACATAGTCCTTTTGCGCCTCCGTGCGCGGCTCGACCGTCTTCTTGCGGGTGCGAAGCTCGATCTTGCCGTGCGAGAACATTTCCAGCTGCTCGGTTGGGCTGGGCTGCGCCTCTCCCTCGGCGCCCATGCGCAGCGCAGCATCGACATCGCCCATCTCGACGGGGCGCCCTTGCTCGAGCCGGGCATAAAGGCCGTTCAAGACGGAAGCGGCATCGGATTGGGCATCGGCCGGCCCGACCACGGCCAGCAGGTTGCCGCGGCGAAGGACATGGGTGCCGGTCGCCGCCTCGATCCGCGCCAGGTTGCGGTCGTGGGGGCCGCACAGCTCTATCAGCAGGCGGTTGTCGGGAAATTCGATCAGGGTCTCGGTCGTTGCGGCAGTGTCGCGCGGGCCGGCGGCGGCTGGGGTCAAGCCCAAGGGGCGCTCCGTGTCAGTGTTGCCCCCTCCGGGCGGAGGGGCATGGGCCCATGCTTGCAGTCCGGCTGCGTCAACGCAAGGGCGCCCAGCCCTCAGTGCCCCGGCGTTGCGGCCAGGGCCGCAACCGGGTCGAGGAACGCGGCCAGGGCCGGCACCTGAGTCGCCGCGGCCTGCATCTCGGCCGGGCGGCCGGTCCAGACAATGCGGCCGTCCTGCAGCAGCGCCACCCGGTCGGCCATGACCTGAGCCGAGGCCATGTCATGGGTGATGCTGATGGCGCTGGCGCCGGTATCGCTGACGATGCCGCGGATCAGCGCCGTGATTCGTGCCGCCCGGAGCGGATCGAGGCCGGTCGTCGGCTCGTCAAAGAAGATCACCTCGGGGCTGGCCGCGATGGCGCGCGCCAGGGCCACCCGCTTGAGCATTCCGCCCGACAGATCGGCCGGGTAAAGGTCCGCCACCTCGGGGCCCAGGCCGACGCGTGCCAGCCGCTCGACCGCGACCTCGCGCGCGGCGCGGGCGCCCATCGGCTGGGTCAGGCGAAAGGCGACGTTCTGCCAGACGTTCAGGCTGTCGAACAGCGCGCCGCCCTGAAACAACATGCCAAAGCGGTCCATGAACTGCGCCCGCGCCGCGCCCGACAGCGGCCGGCCGTGCCACAGCACATCGCCGCTGTCCGGCGTATCCAGCCCCAGGATGCAGCGAAGCAGCACCGACTTGCCGGTCCCCGAACCGCCGATGACCACCAGGCTTTCACCCTTGGCCAGCGTCAGATCGACACCGCGCAGCACCGCCTTGGGGCCGAAGCCCTTGGTCAGGCCGCGCACTTCGAGGAGCGGCGCGTCGCTCATGAGAAGAACAGCCCGGTCATCAGGAAGTTGGCCGCGAGGATGCCGACCGATGCGACAACGACGGCCGATGTAGTGGCCCGTCCGACGCCCGCGGCACCGCGCCCGGCGCGCATCCCGAACCAGCAGCCTGACAGCGCCACGATCAACCCGAAGACCGCGCCCTTGATCAGGCCCGAGGCGACGTCCCAGCCCTCGAGATACTGCCAGCTGACGCGCAGCCATGTGGCCGAGGGGAAACCCAAGGTCTGCGTCCCAACGAGCCAGCCCCCCATGATGCCGACGGTATCGCCAACGCCGACCAGCACCGGCACCGTCAGCACCGCCGCCCACAGGCGGGGCGTCACCAGCCAGCGGACCGGGTCGGCCGACAGCGTGACGAGTGCGTCAATCTGCTCGGTCACGCGCATGGTGCCGATCTCGGCCGCGATGGCTGAGGCGACGCGGGCGGCGACCATCAACCCGCCGAGGACGGGCCCCAACTCGCGCGCCATGCCGATGGCGACGATCGCCGGGACCACGTCGCCGGCCTGGAATCGCTCGCCCCCGGCGTGGATCTGCAGCGCGAGGGCCGCCCCCGTAAACAGCGCGGTCAGCCCGACGACCGGCAGCGACAGCCAGCCAACCTGAAGCAGTTGAACGGCAATCGCGCGTCCCGGAAAGGGGGAAAGGCCGGCCAGCCCGCGCCATGCGAAGAGGGCCGCCGCGCCGATCCCGCGCAGCAGGCGCAGGGTGGGACGGCCGATGCTGCGCAGCGTGGCCGTCGCGGCGTCAGGCATTGTCCACATACCGCCGCGCGTAACGGCGGCCGAGGGCGGTCAGCGCCTCATATCCGATGCTGCCAAAGACCGCGGCATAGGCGTCGATTGGCTCGGCGGGACCGATCAGGCTCAGTTCGGCCGGCACATCGGCCAGGTCGGTGACATCGCAGGTGATCGTGTCCATCGAGATGCGCCCGACCACGGGCACCGCCGTCTCGCCCGCCCACAGCTTCAGCCCCCGTCCCGCCGCCGCGCGCGGGATGCCGTCGGCATATCCGCCCGAGACGGTGGCGATTCGGGTTCGCCGCGCGGCAGTCCACGCCCCACCATAGCCGACAGTCTCGCCCGGCTCGATCCATCGGGTCTGGATGACCGGCAAATCGAGCGTGACGACCGGCATGGCATCGGCAAAGGGCAGGCCGCCGAAAAGGCCCACCCCCGGCCGGGTCAGGTCAAAATGGTACTCGTGCCCCAGCAGCACGCCCCCCGTCGCGGCGAGCGAGCGTGGCACCCCGGTGCCGTCGGTCAGTTCGCGGAACAGCGCCAGTTGACGGGCATTGGTCGGATCCTCCGGCACATCCGCCGAATAGAGGTGCGACATCAGCAGGACCGGCCCGGCGGCCAGAACCTCGGCCCGCAGATCGGCCCAGGCGGCGGGCGCAAAGCCGACCCGGTTCATGCCGGTGTCGATCTGGACCGCAAACTGGCCGCTCGGCCGCGTGCTGCGGTCTCGGAAAAACTGCTCGGGGCTGGCGAGACAGGGGATCAGCCCCTCCATCGGCGCGCCGGGGACATGCCCCTCCAGCACGAAGATGCGCGCCCCTGTGCCAAGCACGGGGCGAATCGCCTGCCCCTCGTGCGCGCCATAGACAAAGAAATCCTGCGCGCCGGCGGCCTGCAGCGCGGGCACCGCGCGGGCGGCGCCGAGGCCATAGGCGTCGGCCTTGACCACCGCGCCGGTGCGCGTGCCAGGCCCGGCCTTTGCCGCCAGGGCCTGCCAGTTGGCCGCGATGGCCGAAAGGTCGATCGTCAATCCCATGCGCGTCTGTTGGCCCCGCGGCGGGCGCGGGTCAAGACCCGCCAGTCGGGCCGCCGCCAGTGTTGACATGCGATCACACTGTGACGAGGCGGCGGCGCAGCGGGTTGCACCCGGCGGCGTCCGGGCCGACAAGGGATCACCCTTCGGGTGCCTGCCGCGCTTGACCAAAAGCTTGACCCGCCTTGCCTTACAAGCCGACACCTGCCCTGCACTGCCCCGCTGCCGCCGGTTTGGCGCTGACGGTGGCGCTGTTGGGCGCACAGTCCGCGGCGGCGCAGGCACCGCTGCCGACCACCTCCGAGGAAATCTCGGTCCCTTCCGGGCACAAGGCGAGGTGGCTCGATACCGTCAACGACGTGCCGGGACCGGCGGGGCTGACCTATCGCTACCGCTTTGTCATGCCCGACCTCGCAAAGCTGGTCCCCGCCACCGACGGCCCGGCCGGAGAGGAACTGACCGAGGAAGACATGGCGGAGCTGGACGGGCTGGGCAGCGCCCCCGCGACGCCGGGCCAGATGATGGACATGGCCCCGATCGACGGCGGGTCGGGCACAGAGGTGGGCGAACTGGGTGAGGCCGAACTGGTCGACCCCGAGGACCTCGACCTGCCCGATTTCCGCCCCGAGGATTTCGCCGAAGGGGCCGAGGCGGACGCGGACCAGCCCGGCGCCCTGCCGCCCGATCCCGATCTGCTGCTGCAGGACCCGGTACATGGCGACATCGTCTGGCTGTGCGACAACTGGGTCCTGCCGCGCCTCGATCCGGCGAAACCGCTGCCCGGACAGGTGGTCATCAGCCTCGCCGACCGTCCGACGACCTTTGGCGAAGCCGACCTGCAGGCGATCCAGCTGTTCGAGGCCTTCGCCATCGCGCCGGACCGTAAGAGCTGCATCTGGCAGGGTTTTTGACCGCTCTAATTCGCGTGTTGCCTGATGCAGGCCGGCCACAGGGACCGTCCGCATGGGGCTTTCCCGGCGGCCCCTGACTGTCGGCACCCCGCCGCGGCCCATAGACTGTCACAGCCGGGGCATGTCGCCGTGGCAGATCGAGCAGCCGGGGCGCACGAACCCCGCCCAACAGGAGAAAAAGTTCATGTTCCAGCGCATTGCCGCCGCCGCCCTCATCCTCGGCGTTCTCGCCGCCTGCCAGCCGCGCCAGCCCGAGGTCGTCGCCACCACGTCCACCGTCACCACCGAGCCCGTATTCCAGGGCAAATACGGCGCCAACTAAGGCCCCTTTCGCCCGGCGCGCGGAACCGTCATGGTTCCCGCGCGCCGTTGCGCCTCCTCGCGGGCGCCATTGTCCACCGATCCGCCAAGGCCGGCCATGCTCAAGCACCGACGCTTTCCGGGGCGCCTGCCCTCGTCCGACCAGCAATTCGTGATCCGCCGCGCCAACCCCAAGGGCGCGACCAAGCTGATCGCGCGTGAGCGGTTCCGCGACCGCTCGGCCCAGGAACGGCGGGCTGACACCGCGTTTCTGGCCGCGTTGATCGAACATTTCGGCGACGAGCCGTTCGAGCGTGGCAACCTCGACGCTGGCCGTCTTTCCTGGCTGCTGGGCCGCGAGGTCCAGGCGGTCGGCAAGCTGGACCCGACCAGCTACGAGCAACTGCTGCGGGTAGATATGGCCCGCGCCGAGGCCAGCTTTCCCGAACTGTTCGCCGACGAGGCCCCCGATTTCGGCTGGGGTGACGACGAGGATGACGACGCGGACGAGGACTGAGGCCCCCTCCCGCGTCGCGCAGGCTTACAGTGCAAAGACCTCGACTTCCGGCAGATCAGTCAGATCGGCCCCCAGCGCCTGCATGGTCCCGAGCGAGGCCTGACTGCCCGAGCCGCCGCTGCTGAGCGGCAGCAGTACGACCTGCGCGGTCTTGCCCGTCTCGGGATTGACCACGCGGCCATTGGTGCGGGCCTTGACCAGCGGCGTCTTCAGCCACAACCCACCCTCGCCGGCGGCCCCCAGCGAGGCGACGGTCTTGCCGAGACTACCTTTGGCACCGGCGGCCGCAGCCGCAGCGCCATTTTCCGGCGCGACCGGGGTCGGCGTGCCCGCACCCGCCGTCGCCGTCGTCTGGACGGAGGCCGTGGTCGTCGGCGCGGCGGGCGGCGTCTTGCCGTTCATGCCGCCTGTATAGCCCCCGCCCCCGAGCGCGGTTCCATCGCAGGCGGACAGGGTCAGGATCGCCGCACAGGCCGCCAGCGGCGGCAGCATCTTCAGACGAGGCATCGCATTCTCCGATAAATTGGCCGTGAGCCGAGGTTAGGGACTGGCGTGCTGTCAGTCCACGCCACCTTGGACCGATGCGAGCAATTACGCCGATCGATCGGAACAGCCGCCCGACTGCGCCAAGCAACCACCGCCGCAGGCGGAGCGGCCTTCGCCCCGATCCCCACGCTCACCTGCGCTTGTGCCTGCCTGGCCCCGGGCTTATCTTGACCCCATGGTAACCCCGGTTCTCGCCGACACCCCGCCCCTGATCGACCCCTTTGCGCGGCCGATTACCTACCTGCGCGTCTCGGTGACGGACCGCTGCGATTTTCGCTGCACCTATTGCATGACCGAGCACATGCAGTTCCTGCCCAAGGTGGAACTGCTGACCCTCGAAGAGTTGACGCGCCTGTGCAACGCCTTCGTCGATCTCGGCGTGCGCAAGCTGCGCGTGACGGGCGGCGAGCCGCTGGTGCGGCGCAACATCATGTCCTTCTTCCAGTCCATGTCGGACCGCTTGGGGCATGGCCTCGACGAGCTGACGCTGACCACGAACGGCAGCCAGCTGGCGCGTTTTGCCCAAGACCTCGCGGCCTGCGGCGTGCGGCGTGTGAACGTCTCGCTCGACACGCTTGATCCCGACCGTTTTGCCGCGATCACCCGCTGGGGCCGGTTGCCGCAAGTGTTGGCCGGCATCGACGCCGCCCGCGCCGCCGGACTGCGAGTGAAGATAAACACCGTCGCCCTGAAGGGTTTCAACGAGGACGAACTGGACCGGCTGGTCGATTGGTGCGCTGCCGATGGGCATGACCTGACGTTCATCGAAGTGATGCCCATGGGCGAGATGGGCGAGGACGCGCGCCTCGGCCAGTATTGGCCCCTGTCGGACCTGCGCGCCCGCCTGGAATCCAGCCGCACCCTGATCCCGCTGGCCGAGCGGACCGGGGGCCCGGCCCGCTATGTCCGCGTTGCCGAAACCGGCCAGACCATCGGCTTTATCACCCCCCTGACGCATAATTTCTGCGAGAGCTGCAACCGCGTGCGCGTAACCTGCACGGGCGAGTTGTTCATGTGCCTCGGGCAGGAGGACAACGCCGACCTGCGCGCGCCGCTGCGCGCGAGCGAGGATGATGCGCCCGTGCGCGAGGCGATCCGGGCCGCCATCGCCCGCAAGCCAAAGGGCCATGACTTCGACTACTCGCGCCAGCGGGTCGCAGGCCAGGTCAGCCGCCACATGAGCCATACGGGTGGCTGAAAAGGGCCTCGCGTGCTCGGCCTTGTGTATCGGCGCGGCCCATTGGGACCTGATCGGCCGCAGTGCCGCTACCGTCATGCCGGGCGATGATCTGACCGGCACCGTCACCCGCCGGGCGGGCGGTGTCGCTGTCAATGTCGCCCGCGCCCTGAACCGGGCCGGCATCAGCCCGTTGCTGCTGTCAGCCGTCGGCGATGACGGCGCCGGCGCGGAACTGGGCGAGGCACTAGGCGCCGACGGGATCGGGGTGACTTTCCTCCTGCGCCTGCCCGGGCACGCCACCGGCAGCTATGTCGCGGTCGAGGACCCTTCGGGCCTGATCGCTGCCATTGCCGATACCACGACGCTCGAGGCCGCCGGCGCGCGCATCCTGACGCCTTTGCGCGATGGCAGCCTCGCCTCGGCCGGCCGGCCTTTCGCGGGTGTGGCGGTGATCGACGGCAACCTGTCGCCCGAATTGCTGGCTCGGGTCGTGGCCGAGCCGGGGCTGCGCGGCGCCGATCTGCGTGTCGCCTCGGCGAGCCCGGCCAAGGCGGCACGCCTGCGCCCGCTGCTGGGCCGCACCCATGCCTGCCTGTGCCTCAACCGCGCCGAGGCCGAGGCGATCTGCGGCGAGACACTGCCCAGCGCCGCCGCCGCGGTCCAGGCGCTGCTCTCGCGCGGGGTGCGCCGGGCAATTGTCACCGATGGCCCGCGCCCAGCGGCCGAGGCCTCCAGCGGCGAGGCGCCGGTGACCGCAACCCCGCCCAATGTTAGTGTCATCGCCCATGTGACTGGCGCGGGCGACACCGCGCTCGCTGCCCATATCGCCGCCGAAATGGCCGGCGCCAGCCGCCAGGCCGCGCTGACCCGCGCGGTCGCCGCAGCCTCGGCCCATATCTCGGCCGGCAGCCTGACCTTCGCGCCGACGGCGTGACGGCACCGACCACCCCTCCCGCCGGCAAGGACCGCCCATGCAGCCCGACCAGACCGCCCTGCCTCTCGACCTGTCGCCCGAGGTTGCGGCCGCCCGGGCCGCGGGCCAGCCGGTCGTTGCGTTGGAATCGACCATCATCACCCATGGCATGCCCTGGCCGCGTAACCTTGACATGGCCCGTTCCGTCGAGGCGGCGGTGCGCGAGGCCGGCGCCGTGCCCGCGACCATTGCCGTCATGGCCGGCCGCATCCGCATCGGTCTGCCCGACGCTGACCTGACGGCGCTGGCGCAGACCCCCGCGGCCGAGGTGATGAAGCTGTCGCGCGCCGATCTGGCGGTGGCCCTGGCCAGCGGGCGCACCGGCGCCACCACCGTCGCCGCGACCATGATCTGCGCCAATCTGGCCGGCATCCGGGTCTTCGCGACCGGCGGTATTGGCGGCGTTCATCGCGGCGCCGAGGCCAGCTTTGACGTCAGCGCCGACCTTGAGGAACTGGCGCGCACGCCGGTCACGGTGGTCGCCGCGGGCGCGAAGGCGATCCTGGATCTGCCCAAGACACTCGAAGTGCTGGAGACGCGTGGGGTGCCGGTCATCGCCTATGGCCAGAACGCGTTTCCCGCCTTCTGGTCGCGCGACAGCGGCCTGCCCGCCCCGCTGCGCATGGACAGCCCGGCCGAAATCGCCGGTGCGGCGCGGATGCGCGCCCGCCTCGGGATCGAAGGTGGCCAGCTGGTGGTCAACCCGATCCCACCCGAGGCCGAGATCCCGCGGGCCGAAATCGACCCGATCATCGCCCGCGCCCTGCGGGAGGCGGCCGAGGCGGGGATCGCCGCGAAAGCCGTGACGCCATGGCTGCTGCAGCGCATCTTCGAGCTGACCGAGGGCCGCTCGCTGGAAGCCAACATCGCGCTGGTACTGAACAATGCCCGCCTCGCCGGCCAGATCGCGGCCGCGATGTAGCCTGGCGCGCGCATGTTCGACGCCGGCTGCGGCCACCCGAGCTTGCATCCCCGGACCCCGCTTGCCATGTCCGGGACACAACAGCCGTAAGGGAACGCCATGCAAAAGATCACCCTGCCTGAACGGGCCGGCTGGCGCGACCGGGCCGCGACGCTCGGCTTCACCTTCGCCGACATGGGCGGCGAGCCCTATTGGGACGAGACGAGCGCTTACCGCTTTACGCTGGAGGAGATCGAGCAGCACATCGAAGCGCCCGCCGGCGAGTTGCACGCCCTGTGCCGCGCCGCGGTCGAACGCGCCATCACCTCGGAGGAGTGGATGGAGCGCCTGGCCATTCCACAGACGCAGCGCGACTTTGTCGCCGCCAGTTGGCGCGCCGGCGAGCCAGAGCTTTACGGCCGGTTCGACCTCGCCTGGGGCGCCAGCGGCCAGACCCATGCGAAGCTGCTGGAATACAACGCCGATACCCCGACATCCCTTTATGAGTCCGCCTCGTTCCAGTGGCTCTGGTTGGAGGAGGCGCGGGCCGCCGGCCTGCTGCCGCCCGATGCCGACCAGTTCAACTCGATCCACGAGGCGCTGGTCGACCGCTGGGCCGAGATCGCGGCCCCCGACACTGACGTCCACTTCGCCGCCGACAAGGAAAACCCCGAGGATTACGCCACTGTCGAGGCGCTGGCATGGGCCGCGCGCGAGGCCGGGCTCGGCGCGCATTTCACCGATCTTTCGGCCATCGGCGTCACCGAGGAGGGCCAGTTCGCGGACAGCGAGGACCGGGTCATCGGCGCCCTCTTCAAGCTCTACCCCTGGGAGGACATGCTGCGCGACGACTTTGCGCCCTACCTCGCCCCCTCGGGCTGCCGCTTCATCGAGCCGCCGTGGAAGGCGCTTGTGTCGAACAAGGGCCTGCTGCCCCTGTTGTGGGAGATGGAGCCGGGCCATCCCAACCTGCTGCCGGCGTTCTTTGCCGCCGATATCGAAGATGCGCTCGCCGGCGGCGCGCCCGCGCCGCAGGTCGCCAAGGCCTTTGCCGCCGCTGAGGGCGCGTTGCGACGCGGCCATGTACGCAAGCCGATCTTTTCGCGCGAAGGGGCCGGAGTTACCTTTGTCGAGGGCGGCCAGCCGACCGACACCTCGCCCGACCAGGATTACGTGCATCACCCCATGATCATCCAGGCGCTGGCGCCGCTGCCGTCATTCGATGGCTTTCATCCCGTCCTCGGGGCATGGATGGTGGGCGAGGCCTGTGTTGGCCTGGGGATGCGCGAGGATCGCAGCCGCATCACGCAGAACCTGTCGCGGTTCAAACCGCATTTCATCGAAGGGTGAGCGCCATGACCGTCCCGACCAAGATCGCCGCCCGCGGCCCCGCCGACGATGCGATGCCCGACGCTTTGGCCGCGCCGGAGCGTCCCCGCCGGATGCGCTCGCGCCGGGTGGCGCTGGCGCTGGCTGGCGCAACCATCCTGACGCTGGCTGCCTGCGAGGACAAAAAGGTCGATGCCGAGGCGTTTCCGGACCTCGAAAGTTGCCTTGCCGCGGCCAAGAAGGATTCACTGTTCTTTACGGCCGACGACTGCAACAAGGCCTTCGCCGACGCCAAGAAGAACTGGGAGGAGACGGCCCCCCGCTACGACAGCAAGGCGGTCTGCGAGGAGCAGCACGGGGTCGGCAACTGCGGCGGCGATCCGGTGGCGCAGCCGGGTGGCGGGTTTTCGTTCATGCCGCTTTTCATGGGCTACATGCTCGGCTCGATGCTCGGCCGGGGCGGCGGCGTGTTCAGCCAGCCGATGATCCGCAACAGCGCGAACGGATATACCACACCGAATGGCGATCAGAGCTTCGCCAGCAACCGCGGCACCGGCAAGGTCGCGCCCTCGACCTTCAACCGCGCCCCCGCGACGATCGGCAAGGCCCCGATGAGCGCGGCGCAGGTGCGTCAGCGCGGCGGCTTTGGCAGCTCGGCCACGCGTGGCACAGGCGTGACCCGCAGCACAGGCGGCGCGCGCAGCTACGGCGGGTAAGGGCCGGCGCTTAAGGCCAACTGCCCTCTTAGCGCGCCCCGAATTTGGTGCGGCCGCCGACATGCCGCGCCGCGTGCAGGTGCCGCGGACGAGAGAACGCCGCTTAGCGCAAGCGGCCGCCTCAAGCGGTTCCCCTCGGCGGAGGTCCGATATGTGGCGACGGTGCTGCCATCCCGCCCGGTAACATCGAAAATTTCGCATGGGTCTTGCGACTAGTCAGGTTTTGGCGCCAGGTTCGCGCCAGCAAACACGACCTGTCAGAGGGGCGAGCATGACGCCGACCGATCAGTCCCGCGCGACCCGCGCCCTTGCCGCCCTCGCCCCTGTCATTCCGGTCCTGGTCATCGACGATGCCGCGCGCGCGGTCGATCTGGCCTCGGCCCTGGTTGCCGGGGGCTTGCCGGTGCTGGAGGTGACTCTGCGCACGCCGGCCGCGCTGGCGGCAATCCGGGCGATGGCCGATGTGCCGGGGGCGGAGGTCGGGGCGGGCACCGTGCTGACGCGCGATGATGCGGCCCGTGCGCTCGATGCCGGGGCGCGCTTTGCCGTCTCGCCGGGCCTCACCGAGGCACTGGCCCGAGGCTGCACCGAGCTTGGGCTGCCCCTGCTGCCCGGCGCCGCAACCGCGTCCGAGGTGATGGCAGCGCTCGATCTGGGCTACGACATGCTCAAGTTCTTTCCGGCCGAGCCTGCCGGCGGGCCGGCCGCCCTCGCCGGGCTTGGCGGCCCGCTGCCGGCGGCGCGTTTCTGCCCGACCGGCGGCATCACTCTCGCCAATGCGCCGCGCTATCTGGCGCTGGCAAACGTCGCCTGCGTCGGCGGCAGCTGGATCGCGCCCGTGGCCGATCAGGCCGCCGGCAACTGGGCCGAAATCGAGGCCCGCGCCCGCGCCGCCGCCGCCCTAGTTGCCCAATCATGACGCCTGAGGCGCGCCGCACCTGGCGCAACGTCGCGGTCCTGGTACTCGCCCAATCCGTCCTCGGCGCGCAGATGACCATCCAGTTCATCGCCGGCGGCCTCGTCGGCCAGCAACTGGCCTGGACGCCGTGCCTTGCGACACTGCCGCTGTCGATGATGATCCTCGGCTCGACCCTTTCGGCGCGGCCGCTCGCCGGTTTCATGGCGCGCCACGGCCGCCGGGCCGGCTTTACCCTTGCCAGCGCCGTCGCCGGCACCGGCGCGGTGCTCGCGACGTTGGGAGTGCGCTATGCCAATTTCGGGCTGTTCATGGCCGGCACGACCCTCTGCGGTTGCTATATGGCGGCGCAGGGGTTTTTCCGCTTTGCCGCCACTGACACCGCCCCGCCTGAGCTCGAGCCAAAGGCGATCAGTCTTGTGCTGGCCGGCGGCCTTGTCTCGGCGCTGACCGGGCCCGCCATCGTCGCCGCGACCGGCTCGCTGATGGCGACGCCGTTTCTGGCGACCTATGCGACGGTGATCGGCCTGAACCTGGCCGGCCCGCTGATCTTTTCCTTCCTCGACATTCCGCGCCGGCCGCCGCCGCCCCCGCGCCCCGCGGGTGCACCCTCGGCCACACCGCTGATCCGCCAGCCGCAGATCGTGGTCGCAATCATCTGCGGCATGGTCAGCTATGCGCTGATGAACCTGGTCATGACCTCGACCCCTCTGGCGATGGTCGGTTGCGGATTTTCCCCGGACATCGTGGCGGGCGTCGTCTCATCGCATGTGCTGGCGATGTATGTGCCAAGCTTCTTCACTGGCCACCTGATCGCGCGCTTTGGCGCGCCGCGGATCGTGGCGATGGGCCTTGTCATCCTCGCCGCGGCCGGCGCGGTGGCGCTGTCGGGAATCACCCTTGGCAACTTCTTCGGAACGCTGGTCCTGCTGGGGCTTGGCTGGAACTTTGGCTATATCGGCGCGACCGCCATGCTGACCCGTGCCCAAGGGCGCGAGGGACGCGAGCGCATCCAGGGCATCAACGATTCCTTCGTGTTTGGCGGGGTGTTCTTCGCGTCGCTCGGCTCGGGCGGGCTGCTGAACTGCACCGGGGGCGGCACCGTCGCCGGCTGGAACGCGGTCAATCTGGCGATGGTCCCGTTCCTGCTGCTCGCCGGCGCGGCACTGGTCTGGCTGATGCAGCGCCGCAGGCAGGCGGCCTAGGCGTCCCGGACCCAGGCGGCCAGCCGCACCGTCGAGGGGTCGTGTCCCGGCGCGGGCTGCCCCTCAAGAAGCGGGGCGACCTGCAGCGCCAGTTGCTTGCCCAGTTCGACCCCCCACTGGTCAAAGCTGTTGATCCCCAGGATCACGCCCTCGACGAACACCCGATGCTCGTAAAGCGCGACGATCTGCCCAAGGGCGAACGGCGTCAGCCGCTCTATCAGCATCGTGGTCGAGGGGCGGTTGCCCGGGAACACCCGGTGTCGGGCCTGACGCTCAAGCTCGGCACCAGTCAGGCCCCTGGCAGCCATCAGGGCCCGCGCCTCGTCGAGGCTGCGGCCGCGCATCAGCGCCTCGGACTGGGCGAGGCAATTGGCGGCCAGCAGCAGGTGATGGTGGTCCAACGCGGCCTCGTGGCCACGAGCTGGCAGGATGAACTCGGCCGGGACGATCTGGGTGCCCTGGTGGATCAGCTGGTAAAAGGCGTGCTGCCCGTTCGTCCCCGGCTCGCCCCAGACCACGGGCCCCGATGGCAGCGCCAGCGGGGTTCCGTCCATCGCGACGCTCTTGCCGTTACTCTCCATCTCCAGCTGCTGCAGATAGGCCGGCAGACGGCCGAGGCGTTGGTCGTAAGGCAGCACTGCGCGGGTGGGATAACCGCAGACCTGGTGGTGCCACAGCCCGACGAGGGCGAGGATCACCGGCATGTTCTGCGCCAACGGTGCGGTGCGGAAATGCGTATCCATCGCCGCGCCACCGGCGAGGAGCTGGTCGAAATCATCCGGGCCAATCGCCAGCATCAGCGAGAGGCCAATGGGTCCCCACATCGAATAGCGCCCCCCGACCCAGTCGGCGAAGCCGAACACCCGGTCCGGCGGAATGCCGAAATCGGCGGTCTTGTCCTCGGCGGTCGAGACGGCGGCGAAATGGGCCGCGGGGTCCGGCACCGCGGCCGCTAGCCAAGCGCGGGCGGTCGCGGCATTGGTCATCGTCTCGATGGTGGTGAAAGTCTTCGAGGATACGACGACCAGAGTCGTCGCGGGGTCAAGCCTTGCCAGCGTGTCGGCAATATCCGCGCCATCGACGTTGCTGACGAAATGGACTCGCGGGCCATCCGCATAGGGCGAGAGCGCGCGCGCCGCCATCGCCGGGCCCAGGTCGCTGCCGCCGATGCCGATGTTGACCACGTCGCGCACCGGACCGCCGGTTACCGTGAAATCGCTGCCGCGCACGGCATTCGCGAATTTCCGCATCCGTGCGAGCGTCCGGCGCACGTCCGGCAACACGTCATGTCCGTCTACCATGACCGGGGCCGCACCCTCGGGCGCGCGCAGCGCGGTGTGCAGGACCGCGCGGCCCTCGGTCTCGTTGATCGGGGCGCCGGTGAACATCTGCTCGCGCCGGGCGGGCACGCCCGCGGCCTCCGCCAGCGCCAACAGCAGATCGCGCGCCGGGGCGTCGATCGCGGTCTTTGACCAATCCAGCAGCGTGCCGTCGGCTGTAGTCGAGAATGCCTCGGCCCGGCTCGGGTCCGCCGCGAACAGATCCTCGATGCGCAGGGCGCCCTGGGTCGCCCGGCGGGCCTTGAGGTCGGACCAGATGTGATCGACGCCCGTCATTACGGGGCCCAGTGGATTGTCAGGTGTTCGAGCAGCCCCAGGATCGGCGCCTCGGCCGGGTCGGTGCCCTCGGGCATCGACAATGCCCGGGCGAGGGCGGCGCGCTTGGAATCGCCGACGATCAGCAGATGCGCCCCGCCCGCCGCCTGCAGCACCGGCAGGGTCAGGGACACGCGCGGCTCGCGCTCTGGCGCCGGGCCCTCCATCGCCATCAGCGGCGGGGCATCGGGCGACAATGCCTGCACGATCCCCGGCGCACCGGGAAAGAGGCTGGCGGTGTGCAGATCGTCCCCCATGCCGACCACCAGCGCGGTCAGCGGCAGGTGCGGGGCGAGATGCGCGCTCAGGCCGGGCGCCGCCGCCTGCGGCGTCGGCTCGCCATCGTAGAGGTCGATCAGCTTTGCCATGACCGCCTCGTCGCGCAGCAGGTGGCGGCGGATCAGCGCCGCGTTGCTGCGCGGATGATCGGCCGGTACCCATCGCTCGTCAGCCGGAAAGACGGTGACCTGCGCCCAATCCAGCTCCTGGCGTGCCAGCGCCTCCAGAAAGAGGCCCGGCGTTGTGCCGCCCGGCAGGGCGAGGCTGGCCCGGCCCTCCGCCGCGATGCCGGCGCGCAGAGTGTCGGCAACGCTCGCCGCCAGACCCTCGGCCTGTTCCGCACGGTCCGGATAATCGATCTGGCGCATCTCACCTCCCAAGGACATAGCCACGCTCCTTCTTTGCCGCAGGTTCGGCGCGGCGGCCCAAAGTCGTCAGGCGCGGATCTCGCGCCAGCGGCGGTTGTCGCGGTGCATCAACCGCGAAGCCTCCTCGGGCCCGCCAGAGCCAGGATCATAAGCCTCGGGACTGGCGGCGGCCTCGTCCCAGGCGCGGATGATCGGGTCGGTCCAGGCCCAGGCGGCCTCGACCTCGTCGCCGCGCATGAACAGGGTCTGGTTGCCACGGATCACGTCCATGATCAGCCGCTCGTATGCGTCCGGCATGTCGGTCCCGTCCGGCCCCAGCGCCTCGGCAAAGCTCATGTCGAGGGGCACCTGCACGAGGCGCATACCGCCCGGTCCCGGCTCCTTGATGTTCACGCGCAGCGTCATGCCCTCGTTGGGCTGCAGTTTTATGACGAGCGCATTGGCGGGAGGGTCGCTCTCGTCAAAGATCGAATGCGGCGGCTCCTTGAAGATCACCGCGATCTCGGAAGTGCGGGCCCGCAGCCGCTTGCCTGTGCGCAGATAGAAGGGCGTGCCGGTCCAGCGCCAGTTGGCGATCTCTACCTTCAGGGCGACAAAGCTTTCAGTCCGGCTGTCCGGGTTTTCGGCATCGGCACGGTAGTCCTCGGCCGGGCCGCGATACTGGCCGCGCACTATGTCCTCCGGTCCAATAGGGGCCAGTGCGCGGATCACTTTCAGCTTTTCATCACGCACCGCGTCGGGGTCGAAATGCCACGGCGGCTCCATCGCGATCAGGCAAAGCAGCTGCATCATGTGGTTCTGGACCATGTCGCGGATCGCGCCCGACTGGTCGTAATAGCTGCCGCGCCCGGCAACACCCACAGTCTCGGCCACCGTGATCTGCACATGGTCGATGTTCTGCGCGTTCCACAGCGGCTCGAACAGCATGTTGGCAAAGCGCACGGCCATCAGGTTCTGGACCGTTTCCTTGCCCAGGTAATGGTCGATCCGGTAGATCTGCCCCTCGGCAAAGTGCTGGGCGAGGGTCCCGTTCAGCGCCCGGGCGCTTTCCAGATCGCGGCCGAAGGGTTTTTCGACCACGATCCGGCTGTCCGCATCGGCGATGCCATGGCTCGCCAGACGCTCAGCAATGGCGCCGAACAGCGCCGGCGCGACAGAAAAGTAGAATGCCCGGATGACTCCCGGCCGCATGGTCTTGGCGAGGGTGTCCCAGCCCGTCTCGCCGGTGGCATCGACGGCGATGTAATCCAGATGCGCGGCAAAGCTGTCGAGGCTGGCTGCATCGGGCGGCGTGCCGCTGTATTCCTTGATGGCGGCGATCGCCTCGGCCCGAAAGGCGGCGGCATCCTGCTGGGTGCGGGCGGCGCCGATGATCCGCGCCCCTTCGGGGATCTGGCCGGCAAGCCAGCGCCGGAACAGTCCCGGCAGGATCTTGCGATGCGCCAGATCGCCGGTCGCCCCAAAGATCACGAGGTCGAACTCATCGACTGGAATGACGCGCGAGACCATGTTGCCTCCGTTCTGACAGCGGGCGGTCCAGCGGATAAGCCCTCGGCGTGTCAGCGGCAAGGCACGCCTGCGGATCGGGACGGGGGCCGCATCAGTCCCGGAGCAGTTTCGCCAGCCGGGGCAGGCGCGCGCGTTTCAACATATCGCGCAATTCCAGCGGCCCCCCCGCGGCCTCGGCCCGGGCATGGGCGTCGTGGACCGCGGCCGTGACGGATTCCGGCGCGCTACGCCAGAGCGAGGACAACACCTCGTCGGGGTGGCGCGACTCCAGCCCCACGGCGGCCAGCGCGTGGCGCGGGAAATCGCGCAGGTTGGCGGTGATGATCAGCGGCGCGCCGCGCGCCAGGGCGGCTTCGATCACATGGCGGTCGGCCGGGTCCGGCAGGTCAAGGCCGATGGCGCGGCTGCCGTCATCGGCGGCCATCGCGGCAGGAAAGGCGGCCTGCGCGAGCGCCGCCTCGACCCCCGAGACGCGCGCGCCCTCGGGTCCGAGGCGGGCGGCGGCGCGGGTCCATTCGCCGAGGATGCGGGCCGACCAGACGGGTTCGATCAGCCCGCGCGAGGCGCAGCCAAGCAGGATCTCGCGCAGGACGGTGGGGTAAAGGACGCAGGCGTCCAGCACCGCCCGCATCAGCCGTCCAGCCGAAAGAACAGCGCCTTCAGATATCCGCTCTCGGCCAGTTGCGGCAGCATCGGATGGTCGGGCCCGGCAAAGCCGGTGTGGATGAGCTGCATCCGCCGGCCGCCTCGACCGATGCCGCGGGCCGAGGCGTTGCGGAAGGCCGCCAGATCGGCCGCATGGCTGCAAGAGCAAAGGCACAGGTATCCGCCGGGCGCGACCAGCGGCGCGGCAAGGCGGGCGACCCGCTCGTAAGCGCGCAACCCGGCCTCGAGCGCGGGCTTGGCGGGGGCAAAGGCGGGCGGATCGCAGATCACCAGCTCAAAGCTGGCGCCCTCGGACGCCAGCCCCTCCATCGCGGCAAAGGCATCCTCGCGCCGGGTGGTCAGCCGGTCTGCGGCGCCCATGGCCGCCGCCCCGCCCTCGGCCAGCGCTAGCGCGGGGGCCGAGCCGTCGACGCAGGTCGCATGCATCGCCCCGGCGGCCAGCGCAGCAAGGCCAAAGCCGCCCACATGGGTGAACACGTCCAACACCCGCGCACCGGCCGCGAGACGCTGCGCAAAGGCGTGGTTGGGCCGCTGGTCGTAGAACAGGCCGGTCTTTTGCCCGCCCATCACATCCGCCAGATAGATCGCGCCGTTCATCGGCACCTCGATCGGGGCGGCGGGCGCGTCGCCAATCAACGCCTCCATCCGTTCGGACAGGCCTTCGAGCGATCGGGCCCGGCCGGCACCGTTCAGGATGACCGTGCCAAGGCCGCAGACATCCACGAGCGCCGCGGCGATGTCCCCAGACATGCGCTCGGCCCAGGCGGCGTTCGGCTGGATCACGGCGAGATCACCAAAGCGGTCGATCACCAGGCCCGGCAACCCGTCAGCCTCGGCATGGACCAGACGGTAGAACGGCGCGTCGTAGAGCCGCTCGCGCAGGGCCAGCGCGCGGCTGATCCGGCCGGCAAGCCAGGCCCGGTCGATCACCGCTTCCGGGTCGGGGTCCATCATCCGGGCGACGATTTTTGACACCGGGTTGACGGTCACGACCCCCATCGGCCGCTGAGCATCATCCTGAAGGACGGCGAAACTGCCCGGCTCGATGCCCTTCGTGCGGCGGTCGAGGACGACCTCATCGGCATAAACCCATGGAAACCCGTGCCGGATCGCCTGAGGCTTGGTCTTGGGGCGCAGGCGGAAGATGGGCAGCATGGCGGCCTTTGGCTGAAACATGGAACGCGTCCCTGTGCCACGGTCCGGGTCCGGGGGGCAAGGCGCGGTGCCGTGGGACCGGAGCGCGGCGGAGTGCGGTGAAAGCGGGCCGACGCGCCGGATCCAATGCTCGCCGCACGGGGGCGCCCGTCGCACACAGGAGGCCTCGGCCACACCGGTGCTGCCCGGAGGAGGAGCCCAAGAAGGGCGCCGCGTCGTGTGGCCCAACGCCTCGGACCACGGACCGCGCGGTTGCGGCGTCAGGCGGCACGAGCGGGCGCGCAAGTTGTCACCGTGGCCCGACCACCCCAAGCCGTCACGACGGGGTCAGCCGTACCTGATCCTCGGTGCCCAGCAGCAGGATGTCGGACAGTGCCGCCTCGACCGCGTCGCGAATGCGGCGGGCGCGATCTCCCGCCTCGGCATCGGCCGGCGCGCCATCCTCGCCCGCCGCGGCGCGCACCTCGCGGAAATGTCGCGGGCTGACCGTCAACTCGCCGGTAAACGATCCGCCGAGTGTCTTGTAGGCGGCGATCAGCGTGCGCAGCCGCTCGTTGATCTGGCGGTTCACCCGCTGCTGGCGTGCCTGGATCGTCAGCATCACCAGGACTCGCACGCCGACCCCGATCAGCGTGAACAGCGCCAGCCCCATCAGGGTCGTCAGCAGCCCATGCATCGAGCTGAAATCAAAATTGCGCACCTGCCCGCCCCCGGTTTCGACGCGGCCGACCATACGCCGACGCGAGGCGGATGCCTGTCGCCTGCCCTTGCCCCGTTACCGCTAACGACTTACCTTATTAACCGCTGACGCCTCGCCCTTCTCGCAGCCGCCAAAGGAAGCCCGCCATGTCGCTGCACCCCACAATCGCCCGTGTCACCGACCGCATCCGCATCCGCTCGCAGCGGGATCGCGACGCCTATCTGGCGCGCACCGCCGCCGCCGCCGAGGTAGGCCCGCGGCGGGCGCACCTCTCCTGCGGCAACCAGGCGCATGCCTATGCCGCCATGCCCGACAAGCAGGACCTGGCGCTGACCCGCAAGCCGAACCTCGGCATCGTCACGGCCTATAACGACATGCTCTCGGCGCATCAGCCCTACGAGCGTTACCCCGACCTGATCCGAGCCGCCGCCCACCAGTCGGGCGCCACCGCGCAGGTGGCGGGCGGCGTGCCTGCCATGTGCGACGGCGTGACCCAAGGCCAGGCGGGGATGGAGTTGTCGCTGTTCTCGCGCGATGTCATCGCCCTCGCCGCCGGGGTCGCGCTGTCGCATGACACTTTTGACGCGGCACTGTTTCTGGGGATCTGCGACAAGATCGTGCCCGGCCTCGTGATCGCCGCCGCGACCTTCGGCCACCTGCCGGCGGTGTTCGTTCCGGGCGGGCCGATGCCCTCGGGCCTGCCCAATGACGAAAAGGCCAAGGTCCGCGAACAGTTCGCCAAGGGCGAGGTTGGCCGCGACGTGCTGATGGCGGCCGAGATGGCATCCTACCACGCGCCCGGCACCTGCACCTTCTACGGCACCGCCAACAGCAACCAGATGCTGATGGAGATCATGGGCCTGCACCTGCCCGGCGCCAGTTTCGTGAACCCGAACACGCCGCTGCGCGAGGCGCTGACTGCAGCGGCCGTCGCCCGCGCCGCCGCGATTACCCAGCTGGGGAACGACTACATCCCCGCAGCCGCCGTGCTCGATGAACGTGCCTTCGTGAACGGCATCGTCGGGCTGATGGCAACCGGCGGGTCGACCAACCTCGTGATTCACCTGCCGGCCATGGCGCGGGCGGCCGGCATCCACCTCGATCTGGAGGACTTTGCCGAGTTGTCGGACGTGGTGCCGCTGATGGCGCGGGTCTATCCCAATGGCCTTGCGGACGTTAACCATTTCCACGCGGCGGGCGGGCTGCCTTGGCTGATCGGCAACCTGCTGGAGGCCGGGCTGCTGCACGAGGACGTGCAGACCATCGTCGGCCCTGGCCTCGCCCGCTACACCGCCGAGCCGCGGCTGGATGCCGAGGGTGGTCTGGTCTGGGTCGACGGTCCCAAGGCCAGCTTGAACGACCGCATCCTGCGGCCCGCCAGCGACCCCTTTGCGCAGACCGGCGGCCTGAAGGCGCTGACCGGCAATCTGGGGCGGGGGGTGATCAAGATTTCGGCCGTCAAGGAAAGCCATCATATCGTCGAGGCGCCGGCGCGGGTGTTCGCCGACCAGGACGCGGTCAAGGCGGCATTCAAGGCGGGCGAGTTCACCAGCGACACTGTGGTCGTGGTCCGCTTTCAGGGCCCGCGCGCGAATGGCATGCCCGAGTTGCACGCCCTCACCCCGACCCTGTCGGTTCTGCAGGATCGCGGGCTGAACGTTGCGCTGGTCACGGACGGGCGCATGTCGGGCGCCTCGGGCAAGGTGCCTGCGGCGATCCACCTGTCGCCTGAGGCCGCCAACTGCGGCCCGCTGGCCCGCGTGCGCGACGGCGACGTGATCCGCGTCGATGCGGTGGCGGGCACCATCGACGATCTGGCCCCCGATTTCGCCGACCGCCCGCCCGTCGCATATGACCCCGAGCATTCCGCGCATGGCGTCGGGCGCGATCTTTTCGCAGCGTTCCGCGCGGTGGCGGGGCCGGCAACCGAAGGGGCTGCGGTGGTCGTCTGACGGCTGGCAAAGCGCGGCGGCTGCGGCGCCCTACAAACGAGGGTGCCGCGGGAACCTGCCGGGCACCGCAGCCGGCGACGGAGCCGAACCGCGCGGCGGCCCGGAGATCAGTGAGGCCCGGCATGGGCGACCATCAGCCGTGCTGCAGCGCGGGCATTGGCAGCGACCTGCGATCTGCCACCGCCGGGAAACCTCCCGGTGCGGCCACCGACCGCCAGCGCCGAAATCCCTCGCGCCCTCCGCACCCCCTCGCCTCGCGCCGCGCCGCGGGCTATCACCGAGCCGCAGCAAGTGAGGCCGCCCATGTCCGATCCGACGCCCGCGATCATTCCCGTCCTGCTTGTCGGCGGCGCCGGCACACGCCTGTGGCCGGTCTCGCGCAAGGCCTTTCCCAAGCAGTTCGCGCCGCTCCTCGGGGCTCAATCGCTGTTCCAGGCCTCGGCCCTGCGGCTGTCGGGTACCCACTTCGATGCACCGATCGTCACCACCAATGGTGATTTCCGCTTTATCGTGACCGAGCAACTGGCCGAGATCGACATCGCCCCGCAGGCGGTGCTGATCGAGCCATCGGCCCGCAACACCGCGCCCGCGATCCTCGCCGCGGCCCTCCATGCCGCCGCTACCGACCCGGATGCGCTGATGCTGGTCGCGCCCTCAGACCATGTCGTGCCCGATACCGAGGCGTTCGGTGCGAGTATCGCCGCCGGGGTTCCGGCCGCGCGCGCCGGACAGATCGTCACCTTCGGCATCGCCCCGACCCGGGCCGAGACCGGCTATGGCTGGCTCGAGCTCGACGGGCCGCCCGGCGACGGGCCGACACCGCTGCGCCGGTTCGTCGAAAAACCCGACGCCTCTGCCGCAGCCGCCATGTTGGCCGAGGGGCGCTATCTGTGGAACGCGGGGATCTTCCTTTTCACCGCGCGCACCATGATTGATGCGTTCCGCGCCCATGCGCCCGATTTTCTGCCGCCGGTCGAGGCGGCGCTGAAGGGCGCGACCACCGACCTGGGCTTCCTGCGCCTTGACCCGAAGGCCTGGTCACGGCTGCCGGACCTCTCGATCGACTACGCGGTCATGGAGAAGGCACCCAACCTCAGCGTCGTTCGCTTTTCCGGGCATTGGTCGGACCTTGGCGGCTGGGACGCCGTCTGGCGCGAGCAACTGCCCGCTGGCGCGGCTGGCGGCAGCGTGACCGACCCCCGCTCGACCGCCATCGATTGCACGAACGTCCTGCTGCGATCCGAGGCCGACGGGGTCGAGGTCGTGGGCATCGGCCTCGAGGATACCATGGTTGTCGCCACGGGCGACGCCGTGCTCGTCGCGCCCATGTCCCGCGCGCAGGAGGTGCGGCGCGCGGTCGCCGCCCTCAAGGACAAGGGCGCCCGCCAGGCCGAGGCCTTCCTGCGCGACCACCGCCCGTGGGGCTGGTTCGAGACGCTGGTGCTGGGCGAGCGGTTCCAGGTCAAGCGCATCGTCGTCCACCCCGGCGCGTCCCTGTCACTGCAAAGCCACATGCACCGGGCCGAGCACTGGATCGTCGTTAGCGGCACCGCCCGGGTCACGGTCGGCGAGCAGGTCACCCTGATGGCCGAGAACCAGTCGATCTATGTACCCTTGGGCGCGCTGCACCGCCTGGAAAACCCGGGCCGCGTGCCGATGGTCCTGATCGAGGTGCAGACCGGCGCCTATCTCGGCGAGGACGACATCATCCGCTACGAGGATGCTTACGCGCGCGGCTGAGGTTGGGGCTGAGGTTGAGAGGGTGATTTCCGACTGTGCCGGGCCGGCCGCCGGTGTGGTGGTAGACGACCAACCGACTGCACCCCGAGCCTGACGACAGGACGCCACGGGTTAACAACAGCAGACTGTGCTCGTCAGCGGGTGTGGCCAATGACCAGCGCCAGTGGCCCTCGGCAATGGGTAGCGGCCAAAGGCCACTGGGCGCGCGGCGGAGTGGTAATCAGGTACCGCCAGCCGCGCACCCCAACTCCTCCCCAGCCCAAACGCTAAAGCAACACATCCTTCACCGCCTCCATGCTGACATGGGTCGAGGTACTCTCGACATGCGGCAGGGCGCTGATCGTCTCGCCCAAGACCGCGCGGTATTCGCGGATATCATGGGTGCGGACTTTCAGCAGGTAATCGAACGCGCCGGCGATCATGTGGCACTGCTCGATTTCGGGCAGTTCGCGCACGCGGGCGTTGAAGGCGCGCAGCGCGGCCTCGGAGGTGTCCTTCAGCTTGACCTCGACAAAGGCCACATGCTCGCGCTCCATCGCCACCGGGTCGAGGATGGCGCGAAAGCCGCGGATCACCCCGCCCTCGATCAGGCGCGCCAGCCGGACCTGCGTCGGCGACTTGGACAACCCGACCCGGGCGGCAAGGTCGGTGACCGCCATGCGGCCGTCCCGCGCCAACTCGCGCAGGATGCGGGCGTCGATCCGGTCGATCGGCCTGTGCTTTGGCTGTTTCATGCGTATTCGACCTGAGCCTGCGCCATCCTTCGCACCATAAGCCTGCAACCGGCGCTAAGACAGGCCCTTTTCCTGCTCGATCCGCCATATGGCTGTGCCAACCCATTGCACCCCGAGGCCGCCATGTTCGACATTCCCCAGCCCCATTGCGTCCAGTCCCGCCCGGTGATGACCGCCGCTGACGCTGCCACGGAATCCGATCTTTTGGCAGCACTGGCGCCGCTCGGCCCGACCCCCGCGCAGCGGCTGGCCGCGACCGCCCGCGGGGCCGAACTGGTGCAGGCGATCCGCGACAGCGCGCGTCCCGGCCTGATGGAAATGTTCCTCGCCGAATATGGGCTGTCGACCCGCGAGGGTGTCGCGCTGATGACCCTGGCCGAGGCGCTGCTTCGCGTGCCTGACCGCGCCACCGCCGATGCGCTGATCGCGGACAAGGTGGGCACCGGCAACTGGCGCGCGCATCGCCGCAGCTCCGGCTCGGCTCTCGTCAATGCCGCGACAGAGGGGCTGGTGCTGACGCGCGGCGTGCTCGCCCCTGACATGGAGGACGCGGGCGCCCTGCGCGCCGCCGTCCGCCGCCTCGGCGCCCCCGTGATCCGCCGCGCCGTGACCCGCGCCATGCGCGAGATGGGCGATGCCTTCGTGCTGGGCCGCGACATCACCGAGGCGCTGCGCCGCGGCCGCGGCCCGCAGGCGCAGGGCTACACCTACAGCTATGACATGTTGGGCGAGGCCGCGATGACGGCCGCCGACGCGCAGCATTTCGACCAGGCCTACAGCACCGCCATCGCGCGGCTGGCCGGCGATTGCCGCAGCGACGACATCCGCGAGAACCCCGGCATCTCGATCAAGCTGTCGGCGCTGCACCCGCGCTACCAGACCGCCCAGTCCGACCGCGTGATGGCCGAGCTGGTGCCGGTCGTCACCCGCCTCGCCCGCGCCGCGCGCGATGCGCGCATGGGCTTTAACATCGACGCCGAGGAGCAGAACCGACTGGAGCTGTCGCTGGACGTGATCGCAGCCGTGCTGGACGATCCCGCACTGGAAGGCTGGGACGGCTTTGGCGTGGTCGTGCAGGCCTACGGCAAGCGCGCGCCCGCCGTCCTCGACTGGCTCTACGATCAGGCCGGCACGCGCGGCCGGCGACTGATGGTGCGGCTGGTCAAGGGCGCCTACTGGGACAGCGAGATCAAGCGTGCCCAGATCGACGGCGCGCCGGGCTTTTCGGTCTTCACCCGCAAGGCCGCAACCGACGTCAGCTACCTGTGCTGCGCGGGCAAGCTGGTGGGCATGACCGACCGCATCTATCCGCAGTTCGCGACCCACAATGCCCATACCGTTGCCGCGATCCTGGCGATGACCCCCGACCGCAAGGGGTGGGAGTTTCAGCGCCTGCACGGCATGGGTGAGGCGCTGCACGACATCGTGCGCCGGGCCGAGAGCACGCGCTGCCGCATCTATGCCCCTGTCGGCCCGCACAAGGACCTGCTGGCCTACCTTGCCCGGCGCATGCTGGAAAACGGGGCCAACAGCAGCTTTGTCAATCAGGTGGTCGATCCCGACGTGCCTGCGGCCGAGGCAGCGGCCGACCCCTTCGCCCGCCTCGCCGCGCAACCGCGCAATACCGCCGTGATCCCGCCGGGCGATCTGTTCGCGCCGCGCCGGCGCAACTCGGCCGGCGCCGACCTACAGGAGCCGGCGATGCTGGCCGCATGGGAGGCCGCGCGCGCGCCCTTCGCCCAGGCCGAATGGCATGCAGCCCCGATCCTCGCCACGGCCCGTGAGGGTGCCGAGGCAACCGCGCAGCCGGTCGAGAACCCGGCCCGTCCGAACGACCGGCCGGGCACCGTGAGCGAGGCAAGCGCCGCTGACGCGGACGCCGCACTGACCGCCGCCTGGCCCTGGTCCGCCCCGGTGGCCGAGCGCGGCGACGCGCTGCGCCGGGCAGCCGACCTCTATGAATCCCACCGCGGCGAGATCGCGGCCCTGCTGGCGCGCGAGGCCGGCAAGACCCCGGCCGATGCGCTGGGCGAGTTGCGCGAGGCGGTCGATTTCCTTCGCTATTACGCCGCCGAAGCCGAGGCCTTAGGTGACGCCGCGCCGCGCGGCATCATCAGCGCCATCAGCCCCTGGAACTTCCCGCTGGCGATCTTTACCGGCCAGATCGCCGCAGCGCTGGCGGCGGGCAATGCGGTGCTGGCCAAACCGGCCGAGACAACGCCGCTAATCGCACACCGCGCCGTGCAACTGATGCACGAGGCAGGCGTGCCGCGCAGCGCGCTGCAACTGCTACCCGGCGCGGGCAGCGTCCTAGGCCCAGTGCTGACCGGCGATCCGCGCGTCGCCGGCGTGGTCTTCACCGGCTCGACCGCGACGGCGCAGTCGATCAACCGGACCATGGCAGGCGCCCTCGCGCCCGACGCGCCCCTGATCGCCGAGACCGGCGGTCTGAACGCGATGATCGTCGACAGCACCGCCCTGCCCGAACAGGTGGTGCGCGACGTAATCGCCTCGGCCTTCCAATCGGCCGGCCAGCGGTGCAGCGCGCTCCGCTGCCTCTATTTGCAAGAGGACGTCGCCCCGGCCGTGCTGGCTATGCTGACCGGCGCGATGGACCAGCTGCGGATCGGCGATCCTTGGGATGCGGCGACGGACGTCGGCCCGGTGATCGATGCCAAGGCGCGGGCCACGATCCTCGACTACGTATCGGCGGCCGAGGCCGAAGGTCGCGTGCTGCACCGCCTCAACGCGCCGGCCGAGGGGCATTTCGTTGCCCCGGTGCTTGTCCGCGTCGGCGGCATCGCCGATCTGGCGCGCGAGGTGTTCGGCCCGGTCCTGCACGTCGCGACCTTCCGCGCGCGCGACCTGGACACGGTGATCGCTGCGATCAATGCCTCGGGCTACGGGCTGACCTTCGGGTTGCATTCGCGGATGGCCGGCCGGGTCGAGACGGTCGCGAGCAAGATCCGCGCCGGCAACATCTACGTCAACCGTAACCAGATTGGTGCGGTCGTCGGCAGCCAGCCGTTCGGCGGCGAGGGCCTGTCCGGCACCGGCCCCAAGGCCGGCGGCCCGTCCTACGTCCCCGCCTTCGTCCAGCCACACGACACGAAACCGGAGGCGCTCACCTCGCCCCAAGGTGTGCCCGCCGACGCCGACGCCGTCGCAGCCGCGCTAGCTGCCCTGCCAGACGAGGCTGGTAACCTTCAGGCCGAGACCATGCCCGGCCCCACCGGCGAGGCGAACCGCCTGACCCGCCATGGACGGGGCCCCGTGCTCTGCCTCGGCCCGACGCTGGCCGAGGCAGAGGCGCAGGCAGCCCAGGCCCGCGCCGCCGGCGCGCCGGCGCTGATCGTCGCCCCCGGTGCACGCGGCCCGCACGCCATCGACGGCTGGCTGGACCCGGCGCTGGTTGCGGGACTGCCACATCTGGCGGCGGTTGCCTGGCGTGCTGCAGATGATCCCGCAGCCCAAGCCCTGCGACGCGCGCTTGCCAGCCGCCACGGCCCGCTGATACCGTTGCTGACCGAAGCCGACATCACGCCCCGCTGCCGGATTGAGCGGCATATCTGCATCGACACGACCGCAGCGGGAGGCAATACCGCCCTGCTCTCTGCGGCAGGTTGAGAGCGCCGCTTTACCCGTCAGGGTTGACTTCGGAGTTGTTGCGGCTAAGCCCATGTAACAATGGGGTCCCGCGGTTTGGACACGAAGAAGTTTGGACATGCAGCGGACCGATCATAGCCATACCGGTACCCCGCACGGACATGACGACGGGCAACCCGAGGCGCGGGGTCGCAGCCATGTCGATGCCGCCGATGTCCGCCGCATCGTCGGCTTCGTGGCGCTGGTCTCCGCCAGCTTCGACGGCGCGCTGCGGCAACTCGATCCCAGCCTGACGCTCAGCCAGTATGCCGCGCTCGAGGCGATCAATCGCGCCGGCCGGCTGCGCCCGTTCCGCCTCGCAAGCCAGCAGCGCATCTCCCGACAGTTGGCGTGGCAGACCTGCAAGCGGTTGGAAAGCCTCGGCCTTGTCGCCTTCGAGGGGATGGAGGCCGGCAAGCGCGGGGTCGAGGTCACGGCCACCCCGGCGGGCGCCGCGCATCTGGACGGCATCGCATCGCTGCTGGATCGCCTCGCCGAACGCCTCGGCGAGCCTGGCGCCAAGGGCGAGCGCTTCGAGCCGCATCCGACCCGGCGCGGCCTACGCCTGCTGGCCCATGCCGCCGGCGCGCTGCAGGACGAGGCCGAGACGGCGGCCGGGGCTGACAGCCCAGATGCGCCGGCCGAATCGCCCGCCCCGCGCCGCAAACGCGTGACCCCGCAGCCACCGCCCGCGCCCGAGGGAGGGGCGATGCCATGGAAAGATCCCGCCCCGATCCGCACGAAGTTCGACCATGAGTGAAGCCGCCCCCATCGACCCCGACCCAGCCCGACAGGACACGTCGCCCCTGCCGCTGCTTCTGGTCGCAGGATCCGTGCCGGAAGATCTGGCCGCATCGCTGCCGGGTTTTGAGTTGCTGCCCGTCGCCCTCGACACCGCACCGGACGATCCGAACCTGCGCGCGGCCATGGCGCCAGCCCGCCTCCTGCTGGCGCCGCGCGCCAGTCTGACCCAGGCGCGCGATCTGGCCGACGCGGCCGGCCTGCCCGACCTCGCCGTCGCGGCGCTGGAGGATGCCATCACTGCCGTGCCGGCCGCCCTCGCCGCGCGACTGGCCGCGGCCGAGCGTGACGCCGGCATCGCGCGCCGCAGTGCCGCCCTGCTGCGCCGCGAAACCGAGGAAGTGAGCCGCCGCCTGAACACCCTTGAGGCCTTCATCTGGGGCCTCGGCGGGCCGCGGCAAATGCAGGCGCTGCACTGGCCCCCTGCCGATCGCATCGCCCATGCGCCCGCGGCGGACGCGGTCCTTACCCAGCGGTTGCCGATCGACAGCCCCGGCATCGCCGCTGTCGATCTGTGGCTGCCAGATGCCGGCGAGTCCGAGGCGCGCGAACTGTCGGTCGCAATCCTCGACAGCGAGGGCACCGTCCATGCCTTGCGGCTTGATGACGGCGCCCTGCGCCGCGACGACGGCTGGCTGCGTTTCCTCGCACCTGCCCCGCTGGCAGGCGATCGCCAGGATTGCAGCCTGCAACTGTCTGGTGCGGACCCCAAGCTTTCCCTCGGCCTCGGCCCGGCGGTGCCAGACCCGGATTTTGCCCTGCACGGCTCCGATACCCAAGACGGCGAGGACAGCGACCGGACCCTCGCCCTGCGCGTCTGGCGCGCGACCGGCGGGGCCGGCCTGACGATCACGGAGGGCGGCGCAGGCCGACCCGGCAATGCATTCGCCCAGCGCATCCGTCCCGCCGATATGCCCCGGCCCAGCCTGCTCGCCACCCCGCGGGGCGCCAAAGACTACGTCGCGACTGCCTTTTGGGCTGGCGAGGACGCCATCCTCGTCCACCCCTCGGCTGGAGGTCCCGTCTGCGCGCTGCTGCAACGGGTGCCGCTGGCCGGCCTGACGCGCCTGTCCGCGGTGGTCCACGCCGCCCGCCGCGACGGACCGCCCGTGGCCTTTGCGCTGGGCGTCAGCCAATCGGGCAACATCACCGAGGATAACTGGGCTGACCACCTCGGCCCCTGGGTAACGCTGCCGCCGGGCGGCTGGGGCGAGGTGCACGCGCCTCTCAAGGCCGCGGCAATGTCCGGCGAGCGGTGCGACGTGGCGCTGGCGACCGCAGTCGCCGGCGGCGCCAGCAACGACAACGCCTGGGCCCTGTTCCGTGCCTTCCGGGCGGTCGGAAGGTTCGAGCCGTGAGCTCGCCCGACCCTCGCGGCGGCCCCGCCGCCGGCGGGGCGCCGCGTGTCAGCGTGGTCATCCCCGTCATGGGTCACCCGGTACTGGTCGACGACGCGATTGCGTCGGCGGCAGCGCTGCTCGACGAGGGGACGGTCAGCCGCATCATCGTCGTCAACGACGGCTGCGGTTTTGCCGAGACGCGCGATGCGCTGGCCTCTTGGGCGGCGGCGCTCGGGCGGGACCGGCTGAAGGTCGTGCCGCAGGTCAACCGCGGCCTCAGTGCCGCGCGCAACGCCGGGATCGAGGTTGCACTGGCGGACCCCGTAGGACCACCGGATGCGCTGTTTTTGCTCGATGCCGACAACCGCTTTGCGCCTGGCGCTGGCGCCGCCTTCGCGGCGCTGCTGGAGGGTCACCCGGAGGGCGACTGGTTCTATCCACCGTTCGATTTCTTCGGCCAGGACGGCAGCTACGCGGGCGAGGCGGCGCCCTCGGCCTTGATGCACATCCTCGCCAATCATTCCGAGGCCGGCAGCCTGATCCGCACCCGCGTCTTTGCCACGGGCCTGCGTTTTGCCGAGGACCTGCGCCAAGGCTATGAGGATTGGGACTTTTTCCTCGCCGCGACCGGCCGCGGGCTGGTTGGCCTGCCGGCTGGCCGGCCGCTGATGCAGTATCGCAAGCGTCCCGCCTCGATGCTGGCCGCCAGCCACGAACTCGACAGCCGCCTGAGGGCGGATCTGCGCCAGCGCCACCCTTGGCTGTTCCAGCCGCGCGGCCTGCTGGCGCGCGAGGCAGCGGATTTCCCTCGCTACGCGCTGACTGCACAGGCCACCGGCCCGGCCGTGGTGGGCAGCGATCCCGCCCTGATGGCCGCATGGCCTGCGGGCGAGTTGCAGGCGGCGCTGTTCCGCCATCTCGGCGCCCCGCTGCGCCACCACGCACCGCCCTATGTTATCGTCATGCCAGACGCCCTGCGCGCGGCCCTTACAAACGCCGGTCTGCTGAGCGGCATCCTGTGGAACATCGAGCGCCGCTTTGCCCGCGATCCGGACTGCGAAGCGATGACCGTCGGCATCGCTGCCTCTGATGCGACCTTCGGCTGGACCGAGGCTGGCGATGCCGCAGACGCGCCGGCAATCACCGCGCTAAGCCCCGCCATTATCGCCCGCGCCGCCGCGCAGGGCGAGGTGCCGGCCGATGCCGCGGCCCTGCGCGCCGGTGCAGCGCGGGCGCAGCTGACCTTGCCGACGAGCATCGCGACCGGCCCCGCTGGTGATGGCAGTGCGACCGAGGCCCAACACCTGCTGGCCGGCCTCGCCGCCCACCCTTACCGCGCCACGTTGGCCGAGCGCTGGGACTGGCGCGAGCCGGGCGGCGCGCGCTCCCGCGCCGCGGCGATCACCGCGCCCCGCCAGGTGGCTCATGGTGGCGTGGTGCTGCCGTTCCTCGGCACGCCCGGCGCGCGCCTGGAGATCGGCTTTACCGTGCCGATTTTTGACCAAGGCGGCGTCGAAAAGGTGGTCCTGCAACTGGCCCGCACGCTGCATGAGGCTGGCCATGCCTGCCATTTGTTCGTCATCGGCGGCCGCCCAGCGCATCTGCATCCGGACGAGCTGGCGCTTTTCGCCTCGCTCAGCTTCCTGCCCGATCCCAGCGCCGGCGATTGGCACGGAACACCCTACCTCGGCACCGCCGAGCCGAGTTGGGGCAATCCGACGGAGCGTTCTGACCTCGAAGGGCTGCTGCGGCCGATGGACCTGGTCATCAACGCCCACGCTGCAGCGGTCCACAAGGTCGCAGCGGCGCTGCGCCGGGGCGGCACCCGTATGGCCAGCCACGAACACCTGCTCGAGGTCAGCCAGTATGGCCGCAGCTATGGCCCGCCCATGCTGGCCCTCGCCTATGAGAATGCCTACGACCGCATCCTGACCTGCTCGACCTCGCTGTCCGACTGGCTCGGCGCGCACGGCGTGCCGCAGGCCAAGCTGATGCCGTTGGTCAACGCCCCCGGCTATCCGCTCGCCCCGGCCGATGTCGCAGCCGCGCTCGCGGGGCGAGCCGATCCCCTGGCGGAACGGCCGCTGTCGGTCCTCTACCTCGGGCGGCTGGACGAGCAGAAAGGCATCGACCGCGTCGCCGCGATCTTTGCCCGGCTAGCTGGGGCCGGCGGCGCGAATTTCCGCCTGACGGTCGGCGGACGGCCCGTGGTCGGCGGCGCTGAGCCCGTGAACTGGCCCCCCGGCACGCAAGTGTTGGGGGCAGTCGAGGGCCCCGAGGCGCTGACCGCTGCCTTTGCCGGCGCTGATATCCTGATCCTGCCCTCGCGCTACGAGGGGCTGCCGCTAGTCTTGCTCGAGGCGCAGCGCGTCGGCTGCGTGCCCATCGCGACCGATGTCGGCGCGGTGCGCGAAGCCATCGACCACGGCCGCACCGGTTTTGTCGTGCCCGAGGATGACTGCATCGCCGCGATCACCGACCACATCCTGCACCTCTCGCAAGACCGGCCGCGCCTCGCGGCCATGTCGGAGGCCGCAGCCGCCACCAGCCGCGACTGGCAGCAAGCGGCCCAACCCCTGCTGGACTGGTGCGCCGCAATCGCCGATATGCGGGATGAAGCCTCGCCCGAGCCCATTTCCGTTGGAGCCCTCGCCACATGACCCTCACGGCTGACGCCCTCTCTGCCTACCGCACCGCCGCGCGCCTGCTGGCGACCCTGACCAATGTGCGCATCGACCTGCTTTCCGAGGCGCTGGACGAAACCGCGCCCGGGACGGGGGTCGAAATCACCGGCTATCACGACTTGGGCGAGCGGTTCGCCGTCTGTGTGCCCCAGGGCGCACGGGCGCAGGTCCGCTCGCTGCGACCGCAACAGGCGGCGGTCGCGCTCGACAGCGATTTCCCTGACTGGCTCAGCCTCGAGGGCTGGCTGCCAACCGGCTCGACTGCCGATCGCTGCGTGATCGAGGCTGAGATGCTGGCCGAACGCGCCATCGCCGCCGAGGTATTCGTGCGTATCATAGAGGCCGATGGCACCGGGCTGGACCAGCCGCCGCAAAGCTGGCGGCTTGATGGCCGGGGGATTTCCGTCGCCGAGGTCCCGCTTGATCCGGACGACAGCCGCCCGCGCAAGATTGTGGTCCTGCTGCGCCGCCCGCCGGCCGAGATCACGCTGCGCCAACTGGCACTGGTGCCGGTCTGACTTGCGCCCCGCCCTGCCGCCGGCACCAGCCGGATGGGGGACTCTCCCACCTCGCCTGGGGGTTGGGCGGATGAACCTCGATTTCGGCTTTCTCGATGACGCCGGCCGGCTGGTGTTGGCCGGCTGGGACGCTGAGGCCGGCCCTCTGAACCTGCAAGTCGAGGACGCCGAGGGGAAGCGTCAGCCCGTGACGGTGCTCGCGCGCTTTGCCCGCGGCGATCTGGGCACGGAGGCCGCGCTAGGCATTCTGGCCGTGGCCTCCCCGGGTAGCATGCCCGCGGCGCTGCTGGCCGGCGATACGCGCACTGTGCTGGACGCCGAGGCAATAGCCGACGGCGCCAACGCACTGATCTCCGCCTGCCTCGACGAAACCTTTGCCGCCCTGCTGCGCGCCATTGCCATGGGCCAGATCGGGCCGCTGCCGGCCGACGCTGTGGCCCGGTTGGTGGACCGTACGCGGGCCACGGCGGCGCCCCTGCCCGCGCATTACACCCGCATCGCCGCCGCCGCAGACAAGGCGATGGTTGCGCCCGGCGGGCACGGCTTTGTCCTCGGCTGGGTGCTGACCGATGACGCGGCCGACGCGCCCTTGGTCGGGCTGGTCGGCGATGGCACTTCGCTGGTCCCTGTCGCAATCAACACCGGCTCCATCGAGCGGGCAGATCTCGCCGGCTATGGCGAGCGCTACTCCCTCACTGGCGCGGACGGGTACCAGGCCGTGTTTCGCCTGCCCTCTGCAAATAATCGCCCGGCGCAACTGATCCTGCTGCCGCGCGACGGGGCGCACGGCTTTGGCCTGATGACGACCCCGCTGGTGCGCGCGCCAGGGACGGTCGTCACCGCCTCGCTCGCTGCCGGCCTGCGCGGTCTTCCGCGGGATGCCGCGCGGGCGCTGCTGGCCCGACTCGCGCCGCGCCCTGGCCGTGAGTTGGCGCCGCTGCCCCAAGTCACCGACACCCGCGCCGGCAGCGCGCTGCTGCTGATCCCCGACACGGAACCGCGCGAGTTGCGAGACATCCCGCGCTGGCTGTTACCGCACCTTCCGCCGCCCGTCACGGTCGTTCCGCTGTCGGATGCACTGCCGGCCGCCGCAGCCGCCGCTTTGCGCGCCGCCTTGGCCGAGGGGCGCGGCGACGGTACGCTGACCCCACCCTGCGCTGCCGCGGACCTGCCAGACCTGCACCTGCCCCCGGGGACCGAGGTCGCCGCCGGCAGCGCCGCCGCGCTGTTCCAGCTTGGTCTGCCGCCAGCCGCACCGAACATGGCGGCGGCGCTAGTCCACAACCCGCTCGGCGCCCTGTCAGCGGAGACCGAGTTGCGCGCGGCTGACCTCGCCGGGCTGCCCTTCACGCTGCGCCTGTCCTCCGACCTGCTCGGCCCCGCGCTCGCCGCCCTTCCGCGCGGCCTTCTTTCCGCCGAAGGCAGCCTCGCCATCGCCGCAACTTCGCTGGCCGCTGCAGGCCGTCTTGAGATTGCCACGGCCGCGACGACGGAGTTCTGGCCCGGGCGCTATTCCGGCATTGCGGCGGCCCGCATCGACGCCGCCCTGCAGGCCGCGCCATGACCACGGCCCCGCGCGTCGCCATCATCGCCCATTCCCACCCCCGCCTGCGCGCTGGCGGCGGCGAGATCGCGGCTTGGCGCCAGTTCGACCGGCTGCGCGCGCGCGGCGTTGACGCCTGGTTCCTCGGAGTAGTCGCGGGGGACGATGGCCTGCGTCTCGGCGGCACGATGGGCGACGTGACCGCCTTTGACCCGCGCGATCTGGCCCTGCGCACCGGCGCGATGGACCCGTTCCTGATGGAGCAGCCCGACGCCGCTGCCGAGGATCGTCTGCTGGCGACGATCCTGCGGTTTGACGCCGGGATCTATCATTTTCACCATGTCTGGAACATCGGCGCCGGGGTGATCCGCCGCCTGCGCGTGCAGCGGCCGCAGGCACGCCTGGTTCTGACCCTGCACGAGATGGCGCCGATCTGCGCCCTCTGGGGCCAAATGGTGCGCGCAGACGGCGGCCTCTGCGATGCGGCAACGCCCCTCGATTGCGCAGCTTGCCTGCCGGCCCATGCCCCTCTGTCCTTCGCCATCCGCCGGGCGCGGATGCTCGAGGTGCTGGGGCTGATGGACGTGCTGATCGCGCCCAGCCGCTTTCTGGCCGGTCGGTACGAGGACTGGGGCGTGCCGGCCGGCCGCATCCAGGTGATCGAGAATGGCTTGCCGTCCG
Source organism: Paracoccus suum (assembly GCF_003324675.1). Classification (NCBI taxonomy): domain Bacteria; kingdom Pseudomonadati; phylum Pseudomonadota; class Alphaproteobacteria; order Rhodobacterales; family Paracoccaceae; genus Paracoccus; species Paracoccus suum. The sequence goes on along the minus strand of NZ_CP030918.1, from coordinate 1,572,520 downwards.
ACGGCGCGCCCCACCCCGCGCCGATCCCGCAAGGCGCAGAGGCGGACGCCCTGTCGCGCCGCTTTGCGTTTTTCGGCAATGCCACGCCGACCAAAGGCCTCGACGTGTTGGCGAACGCGGCGGCCCGGCTGGCCGTCGACCCTGCCGCCGGCCAGGTGACGATCGAGGCGCATGGCGTCGATGCCGCCGGCTTTGCCCGCGCCCTGCCGGGATTTTCCGTCCCGCCGACGCTGGCCCTGCGCGGGCGCTACCGCCCGGCAGAGGCGACCGCACGCATGGCGCGGCAGGGCTGGGTGATCGTGCCCTCGACCTGGTGGGAAAACGCCCCCGTGGTGATCGACGAGGCGCGCGCGGCACGGCGCCCGGTTATCGCCTCGGATATCGGCGGGATGGCGGAAAAGACCGCTGGCTGGGGGCTGCAGTTCCCGGTCGGAGATGCCGGCGCCTTGGCGAGTCTGATCGCCACGCTCGCCGGCGACGGTGCGCGCTGGGCGGCCTTGGCCGCGGCAGTCCCACCGCCAGCAAGCCTCGATCAGGTACTTAATGAATGGGCGAGCGCTTGCGGGATTACACTCCGCGAGTAAACGGACTTGACTTATTCCGCAGTTGGGCAGACTCTGCTGCGGGATTTATTCGTGCAGCCGTGACCGATGGCTGCACCCTCCAGAGGAGAGCCGTGATGAGTGACTTCGACATCAAGACCCAGAGCGAAACCACTGTGGGCACCGAGCCCAAGGCGCCGCCCGCGCCGCTGGACGGTGCCGCGCTGCTGGACATGGCGATCAGCGCTCGCTCGCTGGCCGACGCGCTGCAAAAGGGCCTGCGCCAGGTCGTGCCCCGCATGACGCTGGAGCATCTGGCTGCCCTGCGTGGGCTCGCCGATGCCGGCGCTGGCGGCCAGACCCTCGGCCCGCGCCGCGAGGCCACCATGTTCGCCGCGCTGGCCGACCTCGGCCTCGTGACGATGGCCGAAAAGCCGGAAACCGCGCAGCTGACCCCCGCCGGCAGGAGCGCGCTGGAGCGGACGGACGCGATCCTGTCTGGCATCGCCGCAAAGATGGCCGATCGGCCCAAGCCCATGGGCGGGCGCGCGACCAAGGTCGTGAACCAGATCGGCCGCATCGTCCGCGGCTATCTTCGCGAGAACCCGGTCGAGGGCGCCGCCACCAAGCGCAAGGCACGCAAGTCGGAGTAATTGACGGTCGCCGCTTGCGGTCAGCTTCATCCGCGCACAGGGTGAGGCCGTCGGTCCAACCGACGCAACTTAGGTTGCAGATCGGATAGGCCGAGCAAGCGACTGAAAACGAACGCCGCCGAGCCCACAGGCTCCGGCGGCGTTCCCTTGTTCAACACCCAAGTCAAAAGGCGGGACCGCGCCTTGCGCGCGGCCCACGCTTGTCCGGCTTAGAACGGGCTGTCGGGGAAGTAGAACTGCGCCGCGTTCTCCGGGGTGATCAGCTGGCTGCCGATGATGAAGCGGCCCATGACCGGGGCGGTAGAGGTGAAGTGCAGCGCAGTCATCTCGATCGCGGCCGAGATCAGCCCCGGCGGGTAGGTCACGTCGACCGGCAGGGCCGGGTCTTTATCCATGATCCGCTTGACGATGTCCTTCATGCCAGCGCCGCCGACGACCACCATCTTGCCGTCGCGGCCCGCGGCCGAGATCGCCTCCAGAACGCCCATGGCCATATCGTCGTCCGCTGCCCATACGGCATCGATCTGCGGATACTTGGTCAGGTAGTCCTGCATCACCTTAAAGGCATCGTCGCGGTTCCAGTTGCCGTGCTGCATATCCAGCACCTCGACCTGGCCGCCCTCGAGCGCCTTCTGGAACGCATCGACCCGCTCGTTGTCGAGGGTCGTCGGCAGGCCGCGCAATACCACCAACTTCGAGCCGGGCTTGAGGTTGTTCTTGAAATACTCGCCCGCGACCCTGCCGAAGGCTGTGTTGTCGCCGGCGACGTAAAGATCCTCGATCCCCTCCTCGGACAGGCCCCGGTCGACCACCGTGACCCATTTCCCGGCGTCCTTGACGGCCTTGACCGGGCCGGTCAGCGGCTCGGATTCGAACGGCAGCACGACAAGGCCGTCGATGTTGCGGGTCGCCATCATGTCTTCGATGTCATTGACTTGCTTGCCAGCGTCGCCCGCGGTGGAAAGAACGAAGGTCAGGTCGGGATAGACCTTGGACAGCCGCTCGATCGTCTGCTGGGCGTGCCAGTTCAGGCCGCCCATGAAGCCGTGGGTCGCCGACGGAATGGCGACGCCGATCACGGCCTTGCCGCTGGTCGCGCCACCGGGTGCTGCGTCCTGCGCCGCGGCCTTGCCAGCCCTGCCGAGCGTTGCGACTGCCGCGACCGCCAGCGGCGCGACCAGAATATTCCTGCGAAGCATGTGCTCTCCCTCCCCAAGGGTTGCCGCGGGTCAGTCCCGCGCGGCGCGCTTGTCCCGCTGCAGGATCACAGCGAGAACGATGATGACGCCCTGGATCGCCCCGTTCAGATAGGGGCTGACCAGATCCGCCAGATTCAGGATGTTGTCGATCAGCGACAGGATCAGGACGCCGACGACAGTGCCCCAGACAACGCCGTGCCCACCCTTCAGCGCAGTGCCCCCGATGATGACAGCGGCAATCGCCTCCAGCTCCCAGCCGATGCCGGTGCTGCCTGAGGCCGAGCCGAGGCGCGGGACATAGATCACCGTCGCGAGCCCCACCAGCAGGCCGAGCAGCACATAGGTCATCAGCTGCACCCGCCCGACGTCGACCGAGGAATAACGGGCGACGCGCTCGTTGCTGCCAATGGCCTCGACGTGGCGGCCAAAGCGGGTGTGACGCATCAGGACATGGCCGCCAACCGCGACCAGGGCAAAGACAATGATCGGCCAGCTGACCGGTCCGATGCCGGAGTAATAGACCGGCCGGTAGAGCGTGCGCAGTTGTGAATCTAGGCTGAGCGTGCCGCCGTCGGCGATCCAGGTGACGAGGCTGCGAAAGATGCCCATGGTCCCGAGGGTGACGATGAACGGCTCGATCCCCGCGCGCGTGACCAGCAACCCGTTGATCAGTCCGGCGACCAGACCGCCCAGCAGGGCCGTGCACATGCCGAGCAACACGGTGCCCCAGTTCACCCCGGTGACCGGCGCCAGCGCATTCATGGCAAGGATTGCCATTCCGGCAAGAAAGGCCGCCATGGCGCCGACCGACAGATCCAGCCCGCCCGACGTGATTACAAAGGTCATGCCGACCGCGATCAACCCGGTAAAGGCCGAGCGTGCCAGGACGTTGACGACGTTGCCCGGCGCCAGAAAAGCCGGATTCAAGGCGTAGCCGATGATGACCAGCGCGATCAGCGCGATGACAGGGCCGAGCGAGTGGAGCGCGCGCCAGTTCATGCCGCGGCCCCTTCGACACCCATCATCAGCCGGACGATGGCGGCCTCGGACGCGCCGGCGCCGGGCACCTCGCCCGCGATGCGGCCCTGCCGCATGACCAGGATGCGATCGGCGAGGCCCATCACCTCGGGCAGTTCGGATGAAATGACGATCACGCTGCGCCCGGCGGCGGTTAGCCCGCGCAGGAAGGAGTAGATCTGCCGCTTGGTGCCAACGTCGATGCCGCGTGTCGGTTCGTCCACGATGATCACCTCAGGTTCGTTGAGCAACATCTTGGCAAGAAGCAGTTTTTGCTGGTTGCCGCCGGACAGGTTGCCGGCCGTCATAGTGGGATCCGCAGCGCGAATGTCGAAATCGCGGATGGCGCGCGCCAGCGCCGCATCCTCGGCCGGACGGTCGATCAGCACGCGGCCAAAGCGATGCAACGCCGCCAGCGTCAGGTTCACCCGCAGGGATTTTCCCAGCAGTAATCCTGCTTCCTTGCGGTCCTCGGTCAGGTAGGCGATGCGCGCCCGGGTCGCGGCGGCCGGATCGCCAAGGGGGATAGCCCGGCCGTTCCCGCGCGAGATGACGCCCTGCGCCGGACGCAGCCCGGCCAGCGCTTCCGCCAGTTCGGTCCGCCCAGCGCCCACCAGCCCGGCAATGCCCAGCATCTCGCCCCGGTGCAGATCAAAGCTGGCGCCGCTGACAAGCGGCGGCACCGAAAGGTCTCGCACCGACAAGGCAATCTCGGGCGCGGTGGGCGCCGCGGGACGGGGCGGGAACATGTCCTCCAGCTCGCGCCCGACCATGGCGTTGGCCATGGCATCGGGGGTCAATTCGCCGCGCAGCGCGCTGCGCACGACGGTGCCGTCGCGCAGCACGGTGATGCGGTCGGCCAGCCGCTCGACCTCGTCCAAGCGGTGCGAGCAGTAAAGGATCGCCACCCCCTGCCCGCGCAGCCGGTCGATCAGGTCATACAGCGTACCCACCTCGCGATGCGTCAGCACGGCCGAGGGCTCGTCCATGATCAGCACCTTGGGTGCGCGGCTGACGGCCTTTGCGATCTCGACCATCTGGCGCTGCGGGACGGTCAGGTCCTGAATACGCGTGCGGGGATCGAGGGGCGTGCCCAGATCGGCCAGCAGCCGCGCGGCGCCGTCGCGCATGGCCTGGTGATCCAGCCGCCAGCCCCCGATCTCGCGCCCCAGGTAAATGTTCGCAGCGATGCTGAGGTCGGGGGCGAGGTTGAACTCCTGGTGGATCATGACGATCCCGGCCGCCTCGGCCTGCGGCGCGCCGCTGAAGGCGACCGGCGCGCCCGCCAGCCGCACCTCGCCCGCGCTGGGCGGCAGGTAACCGGCGAGGATACGCATCGCCGTGGACTTGCCCGCACCATTCTCGCCGATCAGCGCGTGAACCTCGCCCGGCAGCAGGGGCAGATCGACGCCGTGCAGCACCTCGACCGGACCAAAGCTGCGCCGCACCCCGGTCAGCGCAAGGATCGGGGCGGCGCTCATGTCGCGGTCCCCGTCCCGGTCGCAACCCAGGCGCCGCCCGCCTCGGAGGAGCGGCGTGCGGCAGCGATGAATTCCATTCCTGACAGCCCGTCGGCCAGTCCCGGCAGGCGTGCGGCAGGCGTTGAGTCGCCACGAATAACCGCAGCTATATCGCTGTAAAGATTTGCAAAGGCTTCGAGATACCCCTCGGGGTGTCCGGGCGGAGTCCGGCTGCTGGCGCTGCGATCCTGCGCCCGGGTCAGGATTTGCGAGGGTTGGCCAAGATGGGTGCGGATCAGCCGGTCCGGCACCTCGTGCGACCATTCGAGACCGCCGGTGCTGCCGTAAAGGCGCAGGGACAGGCGGTTCTCGCAGCCGGTCGCGACCTGACTGACCCAGATTCCGCCCCGCGCGCCACCGGCATAGCGCAGCGCCACGCGGGCATCGTCGTCGACCGCGCGTCCCGGCACCAGGGCGCTGACCTCGGCCGCGATCTGGCTCGGATACTGGCCGGTGACAAAGGCGGCGAGTTGCCAGGCATGGGTGCCGATGTCGCCCAGCGCCCCGGCGCCGGCGCGCGCCGGGTCGAGCCGCCATTCCGATTGTTTCGAGCCGGGATCGCTCGCCAGCCAGTCCTGCAGATATTCAACCTGCACCAGCCTCAGGTCTCCGATCCCGCCCTCGGCCATGATCGCACGCGCCTCGCGGATCATCGGATAGGCGGCGTAGTTGTGGGTCAGAAAGAACCGCGCGTCCGAGGCGCCGGCGGCCTCGGCGATCTGCCGCGCGCCTTCCTCGGTCGCGGCGAGGGGCTTGTCGCAGATCACATGGATGCCGGAGGCGAGGAACGCCGCCGCTGGACCGGCATGCAGGTGGTTCGGGGTGACGATGGCGACCGCTTCGATTCCGTCGGGGCGTGCCGCCTCGGCCTTGGCCATCGCGGCCCAGTCGTCATAGCTGCGCGCCAGCCCTAGCGCCTCGGCCGAGGCGCGGGCGCGGGCCGGATCGCCGCTCAGCGCCCCCGCGATCAGTTGGAACTGACCGTCCATGCGCGCGGCGATCCGGTGGACGGCTCCGATGAACGCGCCTTCGCCCCCGCCGACCATCCCAAGGCGGATCGGCGCGCTCATGCGACCTCCTCCGCAAGGCCCAGGGCGCGGGCGATGGCATCGGAATCGACACAGCCGGCAGCGAAATCGTCAAAGGCGTGCGGGGTGACGCGAATGATGTGATCGCGCACGAACGCCGCGCCCTCGCGCGCGCCATCCTCGGGGTGCTTCAGCGCACACTCCCATTCGACAACGGCCCAGCCGTCAAAGCCGTATTGGGTCAGCTTGCTGAACACCGCGCCGAAATCGACCTGCCCGTCGCCGAGGCTGCGGAATCGCCCGGCGCGGTCCACCCAAGGTTGAAAGCCGCCATAGACGCCCTGCCGCCCGTTGGGACGAAACTCGGCATCCTTGACGTGAAACGCCCTGATGCGGTCGTGGTAGATGTCTATGTTTGCCAGGTAATCAAGCTGTTGCAGGACATAGTGCGAGGGATCGTACAGCATGCAGGCGCGCGGGTGCTGGTCCACGCGGTCCAAAAACATCTCGTAGCTGGCGCCGTCGCACAGATCTTCGCCGGGGTGGATTTCGTAGGCCAGATCGATGCCATGGGTGTCCGCCAGGTCCAGCAGCGGCCGCCAGCGCGCGGCGAGGGTATCGAACGCCGCCTCGACCAGTCCGGGCGGGCGCTGCGGCCAAGGGTAGAGATAGGGCCAGGCCAGCGCGCCGGAAAAGGTCGGCAGCGCCCGCAAACCCATCGCGGCCGACGCGCGAATCGCCAGTGCCATCTGCGCGACGGCCCATTCCTGCCGGGCGGCGGGGCGGCCGCGCAGGGCGGCCGGGGCAAAGGCGTCGAAAGCGGCATCATACGCCGGATGGACGGCCACCAGTTGGCCCTGCAGATGGGTCGAAAGCTCGCTCACTTCGACGCCGTTCTGGCGTGCGATGCCCAGGAACTCGTCCCGCCAATCCTGCGACTCGGCCGCCAATTGCAGATCGAACAGCCGCGCATCGGTGGTGGGCACTTGCACCCCGCGATAGCCGAGGTCTGCTGCCCAGCGGGTGATGCCGTCCCAACTGTTGAACGGCGCGACATCGCCGGCAAACTGCGCCAGAAACAGGGCCGGACCTTTCAGCGTCTGCATCACGAGCGCGGATTCCCTGGTTGCAAGGGGGCGGTTATCCGACATGCTGACCCGCAATGTAATCGATTACAAGGCTTCTTTTCCTGACCCGCGATGGCTATGCCTGCGCCATGAGCAAGAGCCTTGTGCCCCCCCGAATCCGCGATGTCGCCGACCGGGCGGGGGTCTCGGTCGCGACGGTCAGCCGCACGCTGTCGCGGCCTGAGGTGGTCACGCAGGCGACGCGCGATGCGGTGATGGATGCGGTGGCCGCGACCGGCTACCGGGTCAACCACGCCGCCCGCAACCTGCGCCAGCAGCGCAGCGGCATGGTCGTGGCTCTGGTGCCAAACCTCGCCAACCCATTCTTTTCGCGCATCCTTGCCGGTCTGGGCGAGGCCCTCGCCGAGGCGGGAACCGGCCTCATCATCGCCGATACCCGCCCCGGCGAGGACGGTGCACGCCCGGGGCTGGAGGCATTCCTGAACCCGACCCGCTGCGATGGCGCGGTGCTGTTCGACGGCGGGGTCGAGGCAGCGCACCTCACTGGCCGGCGCGGCACACCGCCACTCGTCGTCGCCTGCGAATGGATCGACGGCACCGCCCTGCCCTCGGTCACCATCGACAACGCCGCCGGCGCACGATTGGCGGTACAGCATCTGGCCAGCCTGGGGCATAAGCGAATCGCCCTGATCGGCGGGCCGGCCCAGAACGTGCTGTCACGCGAGCGGGACCGCGGCGCGCGCGAGGCGGCGCTGGAGGCGCGCGTTACCCTGACCCGGATCGCCGGCGATTTCAGCATCGCCTCGGGCGCCGCGGCGGCGCGCGAATGGGCCGCGCTGGAGCCGCGCCCCAGCGCGGTGCTGGCCTTCAGCGACGCGATGGCCTGCGGATTTCTGGCCGAGGTTCAACGCGCCGGGCTACGCGTGCCGCAGGACGTGTCGGTCATGGGCTTTGATGATATCGACATTGCCCCTCACTTGCTGCCGTCCCTGACGACGATCCACCAGCCGCGCCGGCAGATCGGGCGACTGGCGGCGGAAACCGTCCTCTCCCTCGCCGCGGGGACCGAGCCGGCGAGTCGGCATCACGTCCTGCCCGTTCATCTGGTGGTCCGCGAATCGACCGGGCCGGCGCGGTAGCCGTTCAGCGCAGCGCGCGCACCGGGGCCAAGATGGTGCCTTGCGGCCGCGCGATCCGCACCGCCTCCACCGCGAACACCTCGGCCAACAGGGCGTCGCTCAGCACCTCGGACGGGGGGCCGTCGGCCATGACGCGCCCGCCGGCAGACAGCACCACCACGCGGTGGCAGGTCAGCGTCGCCAGTGCCAGGTCATGCAGCGTTACCAGAACACCCCGCCCGCTGGCCGCGAGGTCCGCGAACAGTGCCATCAGCGCCAGTTGATGCGCGGTATCGAGGCCCGCGGTCGGCTCGTCCGCGATCAGCAGTGGTGCCTCCTGCGCGAGCGCGCGGGCGATCAGCACCCGCGCCTGCTCGCCGCCTGACAGTTGCGTGGCCGGGCGTGCGCGCAGGGCGTCCAGATCCATGGCGGCGATCGCGGCCTCGATCGCCGGTTGGTCAGCGGGACCCGGGGCATGCGGCCGGCGGCCGAGGGCGACGAGCGTCGTGACGCTGACTGGCCAGGCAATCTCGCGCGCCTGGGGTAGCCAGGCGGCGGCCCGCGCCCGGGTGCGAGCGGGCATAGCGGCGAGGTTGCTGCTACCCTTGGCGGCGGGGATCAGTCCCAGCGCGGCGCGCAGCAGGGTGGTCTTGCCGGCGCCGTTGGGACCGATCAGGCCGACCACCTCGCCGGCAGCGACGGTCAGGCTGACCCCCTCCAGCACCGTGCGCGCACCGCGGCGGACGGTCAGATCGCGCAGGTCGAGCAGGTTCATGACATGCCCTCGCGTCGGGCGCGTAGCAGCATGTTCAGGAACATCGGCGCGCCGATCAGGGCAGTCACCACCCCGAGCTTCAGGTCACGCTCGGGCAGCACCAGGCGCACCGCGATGTCGGCGATCAGCAGCAATGCCGCCCCGCCGAGGCCCGAGGCCGCCAGCACCCGCCCCGGCCGCGCCCCGACTAAAGGTCGCAGCAGATGCGGCACCACCAGCCCGACGAAACCGATCGAGCCTGCAACCGCTGTCCCGGCGCCGACGGCAAAGGCGGTCCCGAGGACGATCCGCCAGCGCAGACGCGACGGGTTGACGCCCATAGCCGCCGCCGCATCCTCGCCCAACGTCAGCGCATCCAAATCCGGGCCGGTGCCGAGCAGCAGCGCCCAGCCGATCACCATAAGCGGCAGCGCAAGCCAGACATGGGACATGCTGCGATCGGCGAGCGAGCCCATCAGCCAGAACACGATCTCCTGCGCGGCATAGGGATTGGGCGACAGGTTCAGCACCAGCGCCGATAGCGCCGCCGCCAGTTGCGACAGCGCGATACCGCCGAGGATCAGCAGCAGCGGGCCGCCTTGCCCAGCCGCTAGCGCCATTAGCAGCGCGACACCTGTCAGCGCGCCGAGCAACGCCAGCGCCGGCAATGCCAGCGGCGCCGCCGCGGCAAGGCCGGTGTGGATCGCAATCACCGCCGCCAGCGCCGCCATGCCGCTGACGCCAATCAGCCCCGGCTCGGCCAGCGGGTTGCGCAGATAGCCCTGCAAGGCGGCGCCCGAGAGGCCGAGGCCGGCGCCGACCATCAAGCCCAGCAGGGCGCGCGGCAGCCGGATCTCGCGCATGACCATCGCCGCGGGGCCGTCGCCGCCGAGGAACAGCGCGCGCAGCCCGGCGCCCGGCGCGATTCCGGCGGGACCGATCACGAGGCTGGCCGCGAACAGCAGCGCGACAAGCAGCGCTAGGACCAGCGTCAGGCGCGCGGCAGCGCCGCGAAGAAACCCGCGCGCGCTCATCGCCCGGCGGCCTTGCGGGCAGCCGCGAGGCGCCCTGCGGCGTCCAGCACCTGCGGCGCCGCACAACCCCAGTCGCTGTCGCTGCGCGGCATGGGAATGCCGCGGGCACGCAGATTGCGCAGGGCGGGGTGCTGCAACAACTCGTAGCCACGCGAAGTGCCAGGCGCGGGACCGGGCGAGATGATCGCCTCTGGCGCCAGCATTACCAACTGCTCCAGCGGCAGGGTGCCGCCATAGGGCAGCCCGGCCTCCGCCGCGATGTCGGAGAACCCGGCGGCGGCTGTGATCTCGCCGGCGAGGGACTGCGGGCCGGGGCTGTAGCCGTTCGGCTCATAGAGGGCGGAGCGCGGCGGCCGCGCGGGAATGTCGGCGCGCAGGGCGGCAAGGTCGGCGCGAAAGCGAGCCTGCATCGTCGCCGCCGCGTCCTGCCGTCCCAGCGCGCGGCCCATCTGGCCGATGGCTGCATCGACATCGGCAAGCGACGTCGCGGCGGGAAATGCCTCGACCCGCAACCCGAGCCGGCGCAACATCGCAAGGCTGGCCGGGCTGGTGAAGTCCGAGGCGAGGACCAGGTCAGGGCGCAGAAGGTACACCTCCTCTGCGCGGGCATGGTTGGCCGGCAGCGCGCGCGCGGCGTCTGCCATGGCCGATTGCCGCGGGTCCTGGGCAAAGGCGGTGACCGAGGCGAGCTGCCCCGGCGCCGCGAGCATCAGCGCAAGCTGGTCGGTGCAAAGGTTTATGGAAACCACGCGCTGCGGGACGGCCGGGCCGGCGGCCGGGATACCGCCGGCCGCAACGGCGAGGGCCAGCCCCGCCGCCGCGACAGCATCAGAAATTCGCCGCAAGTCCGACATAGGCCGTGCGCCCGCGCGAGGCATATCCCCAGACATCGACGGCGGCGCTGTCGGTCAGGTTGTCGACCCGCGCTGTCAGCGCCACGGCATCATTCAGCGCCCAGCGCCCAGCGGCATCGATCACCGAAAAGCTGTCCAGCTTGACTGGCGCAAAACGCACCTGGTCCATGTCGCGCAGCCCCGCGAGGTGGCGCAGATCGGCACTGAGGCTGCCGCGGCCGTCGGCGGTGGTCCAGGTCGCGCCAAGGCCGATCTGGCTGCGCGGGATGCGCAGTTCCTGTTCGCCCTGCGGATCGGTGCTGCGCAGCCAGGTGGCGTGGCCGCGCAGGGCCAACTGATCGCTCGCCTCCCACTGGAACGAGGCCTCGACCCCGCGCCGCTTGCTGGTGCCGGGCACGTTCCGGTACTGGCCGGTGAAATCCGGCTGGCTGACGTAGGCGATGCGGTCAGTCGCGTTTTCGGCAAACAGGGTCACGTCGGCCTGTCCGCGCCCGCCCAGCGGCAGGGTGACGCCGGCATCGAGGCTGCGCACCCGCTCGGGCGCCAGGTCGGGATTGGCGATGGTGTAGATGCCGTCGCCAAACAATTCGTAGAATACCGGCTTGCGACGGCCATCCCCGGCCGAGGCATGCAGCTTGATGTCACGGCCCGGGATCACATAAGCCAGCGCCGCATTCCACGAGGTTGCATCGCGATAGGCGTCGTTGGCATCGCGCCGCACCGCGCCTTGCACGCTGAGGCCGGGCGCGACCTCGCCGCGGTATTCCAGCGCCAGCGTGTTGGTGGCGCGGTCAAAGCGGTCGTCCAACGGGCTGTCATCGACCACCCGCTCGGCCATCAGGCTGACGAGGTTGGTCGATTCCAGCGCCGCGCGACCGTCCAGCGCATAGCTGAGGCGATAGCGCAGCGCGCGCCGCGAGACGTCGGTTTCTGTCGCCGGGAAGGCGGCGGAAAAGGCATTGGTCCGTTCGTAACGGGCATCGTCATAGGACAGCCGGTGGGTCAGCGCCGGGGTGGCGCGCCACTCCAGCCACAGTTGGCCCTGTTGGCGGTCGGCGCGGCCATGGGGATAGCGGTCGTCAACGATGTAGTCGGACTCGCTGGTCGGACCGAAGGAGGTGGTGTCAAAGTCATAGCTCTCGGTCGCGCGGCGCAGGTTGAAGCCGACGGTCAGATCGTCGGTCAGCGCCGCGTCCCCGGCGAGGCGGATGCCGCGGCTGATGACGCCGTCCTTTTCGCCGCCGTCGCCCGAGACATCCCAGCCCAGATCCTCGCGCCATTCGGTGGCCATCAGGATGCCAGCCCGCGCGCCGCGCTGCGAGACCCAGGCCGAGGCGCCGCGCGCCCCGCCCGCCTCGACGCTGCCGCCGTAGTGCAGCCCGGGCGCGGATTGGCGGGTCACGATCGAGATGACGCCGGCCGCGGCGCCGGTGCCGATACTGGCCGCCTGCGGGCCGCGCAGCACCTCGATCCGGGCGATGTCGGCGATCGGCAAGCGGCCGAGCGCGGTGCCGCCGAGGTCGGCGATCTGCTCGACCCCGTCGATCAGCACGAGCGTCTGTGCGCCGGAATGGCCGCGGATACGGGCGGTGTTGGTCGCCGGGTCGCTGCCGACCAGGCTGATGCCCGGAACTTCGCGCAGCGCCTCGGTCAGGGTCTGAACGCCCTTTTCACGCAGCGCATCGCCGTCCAGCACGGTCGCGGCGCGGCCATATTCGTCCTGCGGCACCGGCGTCAGGCCGGCGGACAGGATGATCGGATCGAGGGTGAGCGTCGCGCCTAGCTTGGCTTCGGCAGCGGTCTGGGCATGGCTTGCGAGGGGGACCGCCATTGCCGTCAGCAAGGCCAGTGCGGCGGTGGCGGGGCGGGGGCCGGGATGGAATGGCATGACGGATCGCGTCCTTGCGGTCGGGCGCCGGACGTTCCGGCGCAAGTTGCGGTGGCCGTCCGGCTTGCGGCCCGAGGGCCGCTTGCGGACGTTCGTTTGGCGCCACCGCGACGGACCTGTCCGCGCCCCCGGCGCGCCCCGCGCCCGGACTGGGTGATCGACCTCGGCAGGTCTCCTGGCTTGCGGGTCGATGCTTGGCCGGGCCTTCCCGCCGCGCTTGCGGCAGTGGCGTTGTCCGGCCTCGCTCTCCGCTTACAGTTGCGGGGGCAGCCGCGGCGTCGAACCGCGTTCCCTTTTCACCGGGCACGCCCGGAACCGAGATGTCGCCGCCTTAGCCATAATCGGTGGATGCGGCAAGCGGGCGGCGGCGAATCGCGCGAGCGGCGACCCCTGGGAAATCATGGGACTGGGCTGGAACTGTGCGGGCGGCGCGAACTGCCGTCGGGAGAAGAAATCACCCGTTTAAAGGGAAATTTCGGGATTCACGTGGCCGTGAGGCGCCGTGATTCCGATTCGAGGAGGGACGGCGGATGGAGCTTTGACAGGCCTCGACTGGTCGGCACGGAGACCGCCGCTTACGATCTGGGAAAACATGGGTCAAAAAAGTCACTGTTTTCTACTACCACACCTAGAGAGGTATGGGTGGTACTCGACTATATGTGGACATAATTTCGGCCGTCTCGCTTATGTTCGATCTTCGTTCACGAGCGACCCTTCGCTGCATCGAAGGACTGTCGCAAAATTTTCCGTTGCTACCCATGAAATCCCATGGCATCCCTTCCTCACGAGGACGGGAGAATAAGGGGCGTCAAAGACCCCGAAGCAGGCAGCTTCATACAGGCAACCCGTTTTCGCAAAAGGACGGCCCGCGCGCGAGCAGCACCTCCCCCAGGTGGCGCAACGAGGTCGGACCAGCCCGGAACAACCGGGCCCCAGGAATGGGAACGAGGGCGGCGGATCGGGCAGTGGCAGCGGCCCGATCCGCCCTTTCTCTATCCGGCAATCGGATAGGGCGGACGGTGACGAGGGATTGCGGTGGCGCGCAGGTTCAGAGGCTCGGAAGAGGTGAAGGTGGACGGCAAGGGCCGTCTCTCGATCCCGGCCAAGTTTCGCCGCGTGTTCGAGGCCTGCGATCCCGAGTTCGAGGCCGGTCGCCGCGCCCAGTTGGTCATCGTGTACGGGTTCGAAAACTGGACCCAGCTGCGCCTTTACACCATCGAGGCGATCAACCAGATCGACGCGCTGATCGCGACCAAGGCGATCGGCTCTCCCGAGCGTAACTACCTTGAGACCATGATGTTCGGCCTGTCCGAAGAAGCCGAGATCGACGGCGACGGCAGGCTGGTCCTGCCCCAGAAGCTGCGCGAAAAGATCGGCCTCGGGGATCGGGCGCTGTTCGTCGCGCTGGGCGATTACTTGCGCCTCTCCACCCCCGAGAGATACGAGACCGACCTGCGCGAGATGGAGGCATCCATGCCGACCTTTGCGCCGGGGGCCGATCCGTTGTCGCTGCTGTCGGCGGCGCCCCCCTCTGCCGCGCCGGCCGGGGATTGAGGCTTTGGACGCGCCGCATGTCCCTGTCCTGATCGACCCGCTGATCCGCGCGGTCGCGCCGGTGGCGGGCCGCTGGGTCGACGGCACCTTTGGCGCCGGCGGCTACAGCCGCGCGCTGCTGGCGGCGGGCGCGGATGAGGTGATCGGCATCGACCGCGATCCCACCGCCCTGGCCCTCGCCCAGCCTTGGGCTGGCGAATATGGCGTGCGCCTGAAGCTGGTGCAGGGCGTTTTTTCGGACCTCGACGGGCTCGCGGGCGGGCTGGTGGATGGCGTGGTGCTGGACCTCGGCGTCAGCTCGATGCAGCTCGACGAGGCAGAGCGCGGCTTTTCCTTCATGCGCGACGGGCCGCTGGACATGCGCATGGGCAGCGACGGGCCGTCCGCGGCCGAGATGCTGGCCGAAGCTGACGAGGCGGCGATCGCAGACGTCCTGCACCATTTCGGCGAGGAGCGCGCCGCCCGCCGCATCGCCCGCGCCATCAAGCGGGCCGGCCCGATGAGCCGCACAAGCGAGCTGGCCGAGGTGGTCGCAGGCTGCCTGCCACGGCCCAAGCCCGGGCAGAGTCATCCCGCGACCCGCAGCTTTCAGGCCATCCGCATCTGGGTGAACGACGAGTTCGGCGAACTGCTGGCCGGCCTCGAGGCGGCCGAGCGGTCACTGAAGCCCGGCGGCCGGCTGGCCGTGGTGAGCTTTCACAGCCTCGAGGACCGGGTGGTCAAACGGTTTTTCGCCGAGCGCGCGGGCGCGGTGGGCGGCGGCAGTCGCCACGCCCCCGAGGCCGCCAAGGTCGCCCCGGCATTTACCCTGCCCTTCCGCCGCGCCATCGGCCCGGACGAGGCCGAGCTGGCCGCCAACCCCCGCGCCCGCAGCGCGCTGCTGCGCGTCGGTATCCGCAGCGATGCCTCAGCGGGGCGCACTGACCCCGATGCGCTGGCCGTCCCGCGCCTGCCTGATGCACGGCCCAGCCATCATCGTCCCGCCCAGCAGTCGGGCGCCCGCCGGAGGGGCCGCTGATGCGCACACTGTTGTTCCTCGTCACGGCGCTGGTGGTCATGGTCCTCGCCTTCTGGGCCTACCGCGAAAACTACAGCACGCAGGCGCAGATCGACCGCATGCAGGCAGTCCAGACCGAGATCGCCGGCCTGCGCGAGCGGCTGGGTGTCCTGCGTGCCGAATGGGCTTATCTGAACCGGCCGGACCGGCTGGCGCAGTTGGTGAACCTCAACTTCGACAAGCTGCATCTGGCACCGCTGACGCCGGGTCAGTTCGTGACGCCCAAGCAGGTGACTTTTCCGCCCGCAGGTGCCCCGGCGCTTGACCCGGGGGCACCCGCAGAGGCATGGCAAGGGCCATCGCAGAACCCAGGCGCACCGCCCCGCCGTCCCTCCGTCAGCGCGCAGCCAAACCCCGATCTAGCCCCAGCACCCGACCAGACCGCCTCGCAACCCGCCCCAGCCGCCGACCCGGAGAGCCAGCCATGATCCGCACCCCGCTGCGCCCCCTCGCCCGCATCCTCAGCGCCCGTGACAAGGGCGAGAACCCCGATGCGATCGAGGCCGAGAACCGCGCCGCCCGCCATGCCGAGATCCAGACCAACGCCCGCCGGCGCGCCCGGACACGCCTCGGGGTGATGGCCGGGTGCTTTGTCATCGCCTTCGGCACGGTGGGCGTGCGGATGGGCAGCCTTGCCGCCAGCCAGCCATCCGAGCCGCGCACCCAGGCCAGCGGCGCACGCATCATCTCGCAGCGGGCCGACATCACCGACCGGCGCGGCCGGGTGCTGGCAACCAACCTGACGACCCATTCGCTCTATGCGCAGCCGCCGCTGATGGTCGACCCGGCCCGCGCCGCACGCGAGCTGGGCAAGGTTTTTCCCGACCTCGACGTCGCCCGGCTGACCAAGGATTTCACCGGCACGCGCAAGTTCGTCTGGATCCGCAAAGTGATGTCGCCCGAGCAGATGCAGGCGGTGCATGACATCGGCGATCCGGGCCTGCTGTTCGGCCCGCGCGAGATGCGGCTTTACCCCAACGGCAAGCTGGCGAGCCATATTCTCGGCGGCGCCGGCTTTGGCGCCGAGGGCGTCAGCAGCGCCGAGGTGGTCGGCGTCGCGGGCGTCGAAAAGGCGTTCGACGCCTGGCTGCGCGATCCCGGCAACGAGGGCTCACCCCTGCAGCTGTCGCTGGACCTGACCGTCCAGCAGGCGATGGAGGAAGTGCTCGGCAACGGCATGAAGGTCATGCGCGCCAAGGGTGCCGCCGCCATCCTGATGGATGTCCACACTGGCGAGATCATCGCCATGGCCAGCCTGCCCGATTTCGATCCCAACAATCGTCCCGCCCCGCTGCTGAAGGGTGATGCCAGCGACAGCCCGCTGTTCAACCGCGCGGTGCAGGGGCAATACGAGCTTGGCTCGACCTTCAAGATTTTTCCGGTCGCGCAGGCCCTGGACCTGAAGCTGCTGAACCCCAACACCATGGTCAGCACCAAGACGCCGATGAAGATCGGCAAGTACCTGATCCGCGATTTCCACAACTATGGCGCGGCGCTGTCGGTGACCGACATCATCGTCAAGTCCTCGAACGTCGGCACGGTCCGCATCGCGCAGATGCTTGGACCCGAGCGGCAGCAGGATTTCCTGCGCAAGCTGGGCTTTTTCGAGGCCACGCCGGTCGAGATGGTCGAGGCGCCGACCGGCAAGCCGCTGGTGCCGAGCCGCTGGCCGGCCGTCACCTCGGCCACGGTCGCGTTCGGCCATGGCCTCGCGGCATCGCCCCTGCACCTCGCCTCGGCCTATGCCACGCTCGCCAATGGCGGCCGTCAGGTGCGCCCGACGCTGATTGCCGGGCGTGACCGCGCCGAGGGGCCGCGCGTCCTTTCCGAAGGCGCGGCCCGCACCGCTCTGGGCCTGCTGCGTCAGGTGGTGGTACGCGGCACCGCCCGCCAGGCCGAGGTCGAGGGCTACGCCATCGCCGGCAAGACCGGCACCGCCGACAAGCCGCGCCCAGGCGGCGGTTACTACGGCAACAAGGTGGTCTCGACCTTTGCCAGCGTGTTTCCGGTCGACCGGCCGAAATACGCCTTGGTGCTGTCCCTGGACGAGCCGACGTCCGCCGCGGGCGGGGGCGAGAGCCGCGTCGCCGGCACGACCGCCGTGCCCGTCGCCGCCGAGCTGGTCCGCCGCGTCGCCCCCCTTCTTGGCCTGCAGCCAGAGGTCAAGGCGCCGCTGCCGACCGTTGAACGCGCGCCGGATGACGGTCTAAAGCTGGTCTCGAACTGAGGCCGCCCCGCGGCTGACACGCGACTGACCACAGGAAGGCCCAGAGATGACCGAAACGACACGCAGCCTCGGGACGCTGGGACTGAGGGCGCGAGGCGGGGCCGATCCTTTGATTACCGGGATCAGCACCGACAGCCGGCAGGTCCGCCCGGGTCATCTTTTCGCAGCGCTGCCCGGCAGCATCGTGCATGGCGCCGAATTCGTGCCCTATGCGCTGCGCCAAGGCGCGGCGGCGATCCTGACCGACCGCGCCGGCGCCGCCCAACTGGCGGATCTGAGCGACGCCGCGCTGATCGTTGCCGAGGACGCGCGCGCCGCGCTGTCGGGCGCGGCGGCGCTATGGTTCGCGCGCCAGCCGGCGCATGTCGTGGCCGTGACCGGCACCTCGGGCAAGACCTCGGTCGCCAATTTCACCTGCCAGATCTGGCAGGCCCTGGGTCAGCGGGCAATCAGCCTCGGCACGATGGGCGTGCAGGGCGATTTCACGGCAAAGCTGGCCCACACCACGCCAGAGCCGGTGACGCTGCACCGCATCCTGGCCGAGGCGGCGGATGCCGGTATCACCCATGCCGCGATGGAAGCCTCCAGCCACGGGCTGGACCAGCACCGCCTCGACGGCGTCCGGCTGGAGGCTGCGGCATTCACGAACTTCAGCCAAGACCACCTGGACTATCACAAGGATTTCGAAAGCTATTTCGCCGCAAAGGCGCAGCTGTTCACCCGCCTGCTGGAGCCGGGGCAAGCCGCCGTCACCAATATCGACGACACCCGCGGCCGCGAGATTGCCGGGCTGGCACGCGAGCGCGGGCTGATGTTGACCACCATCGGGACCGCCGAGGATGCCGATCTGCGCATCCTCGGGCAGCGGTATGACGCGACCGGGCAAGAGTTGCGCTTTGCGGGCTGGGGCAGCACCCACATGGTCCGGCTGGCGTTGATCGGCGGCTTTCAGGCCGAGAATGTGCTGGCCGCGGCGGCGCTCGCGGTCGCATCGGGCGAGGATGCGGCGGCCGTGGTGCGCACCCTGCCGGGCCTCACCACCGTGCGCGGCCGGATGGAGCTTGCGGCCCGCCGGGCGAATGGCGCGGCGGTGTTTGTCGATTACGCCCACAAGCCGGGCGCAGTCAGCGCCGCCCTGAAATCGCTGCGTCCGCATGTCATGGGCAAGATCGTGGTCGTGCTGGGCGCCGGCGGCGATCGAGACCGGGGCAAGCGCCCGTTGATGGGCGAGGCCGCGCGCACCCATGCCGACGTCGTCTACATCACCGACGACAATCCCCGCACCGAGGACCCGGCGGCAATCCGCGCCGAGGTCATGGCCGGCGCCGGCCGCGACGCGGTCGAGATCGGCGACCGCGCCGAGGCGATCCTGCGCGGCGTCGATGCGCTCGAACCCGGGGACGCCCTGCTGATCGCCGGCAAGGGCCACGAATCGGGACAGGTCATCGGCCAGGACGTCTATCCCTTTGACGATGCCGAACAGGCATCGGTCGCCGTCGCCGCGCTGGATGGCCGCATATGAGCGTGCTGTGGACCGCGGCCGACGCCGCAGCCGCGACCGGTGGGGTCACCGGCGAATGGCAAGCCAGTGGCATCAGCATCGACACCCGCACGCTGCGTCCGGGCGATCTGTTTGTCGCCCTGACCGACGTCCGCGACGGCCATGATTTCGTCGCCGCCGCGCTGGAAAAAGGCGCCGCAGCGGCCCTCGTCTCGCGCGTCCCCGAGGGCTGCGATCCCGGCCGGCTGCTGCTGGTGCCCGAGGTTTTGCCCGCGCTGGAGGCGCTGGGGCGCGCCGGGCGGGCGCGAACCGGCGCGCGGGTGTTGGCGATCACCGGCAGCGTCGGCAAGACTTCGACCAAGGACATGGCGGTGGCAGCCCTGCAGGAGCTGCCGACCGGTCCCGCAGGCGTGCACGCGGCCGAGGCCAGCCTGAACAATCACTGGGGCGTGCCGCTGACGCTGGCACGAATGCCGCGAGATACCTCCTATGCCGTCCTCGAAATCGGCATGAATCACCCCGGCGAGATCGAGCCGCTGGCCCGCATGGCCCGGCCCCATGTCGCATTGATCACCACCGTCGCCGCCGCCCATCTGGAAGCTTTCGCCAGCATCGACGAGATCGCTGTCGAAAAAGCCGCCATCTTTCGCGGGCTGGAGCCAGCGGGCATCGCCGTTCTGCCCGAGGGACTGGCGGTCACGCCGATCCTGCGCGAGGGCGCGGCGAATGCCGAGGTCCGCAGCTTTGGCCACAGGGGCGACAACCGTCTGATCGCGGCCGAGGCGCGGGCCGGCCAGACCGAGGTGCAGGCGCAGATCGGCGGCCGCCCGATCACGTTCTCACTGGCATCGGTGGGCGAGCATTTCGCACTGAACGCAGTCGGCGTTCTGGCGGCGCTGGATGCGCTGGGCGTCGATCCCCTGCAAGCCGCGGCCGGCCTTGCGAACTGGCGCCCCTATGCCGGGCGCGGCGCGATCGAGGGTCTGGCCGGGGTGACCCTGCTCGACGACAGCTACAATTCCAATCCGGCCTCGCTATCCGCGGGCCTTGCCATGCTGGCCCGCCTGCCCGGTGCCCGGCGGATCGCCATCCTTGGCGACATGCTGGAGCTTGGGCCGGACGAGATCGCGATGCATGCCGCGATGGCGGGCGACCCGGCCATGGCCTCGGTCGATCTGGTCCATGCCTGCGGGCCGCGCATGCGCGCGCTGCTGGACGCCCTGCCCCCGGCCAAGCGCGGTATCTGGGCCGAGGATGCGGCCGAGTTGCGCGCGCGCGCCGGCGATCTGGCCCGGACCGGCGATATCGTGCTGATCAAGGGCTCCAAATCCTCGCGCGTCGCGTCGGTGGTTGACGCGCTGCGGCAGGCGCGGCAAAGCCCGCCCTCTCACGAACAGGGTTAAAGATGCTCTACTGGTTCACCTCGCTGTCGGACGGCGGCGATATCTTCAACCTTTTCCGCTACATCAGCTTTCGCGCCGGCGGCGCGTTCCTGACCGCGCTGGCGTTCGGATTCATCTTTGGCCGGCCGCTGATCGACTGGCTGCGGGTCAAGCAAAAGCGCGGCCAGCCGATCCGTAGCGACGGCCCCGAGGGACATTTCGTCAAAGCCGGCACGCCGACCATGGGTGGGTTGTTGATCCTGTCCGCGCTGACCGTCGCGACGCTGATGTGGGCGCGGCTGGACAACGGTTATGTCTGGATCGTGCTGCTGGTCACCCTCGGCTTTGCCGCCATCGGCTTTGCCGACGACTACGCCAAGGTCACCAAGCAGCACCACGCCGGCGTCTCTGGCCGGGTGCGGCTGGGCCTTGGCTTCCTGATCGCCGCGCTCGCCGCCACCGCCGCCGCATGGCTGCACCCCGAGGCCCTCAGCTGGCGCCTGGCCTTTCCCTTCGTGAAAGAGGCGACGCTGAATCTCGGCATCCTGTTCGTGCCCTTCGCGATGTTCGTGATAGTAGGCGCCGCCAATGCGGTGAACCTGACCGACGGGCTGGACGGACTGGCCATCGGACCGGTGATGATCGCCGCCGGGACCTTTGCCCTTATCAGCTACCTCGTCGGCAATGCGAATTTCGCCAACTACCTCGGCGTGCACTTCGTCCCCGGCACCGGCGAGATCGCGGTCTTCCTGTCCGCGCTGATCGGCGGCGGCCTCGGGTTCCTGTGGTATAACGCCCCGCCCGCCGCGGTGTTCATGGGCGATACCGGCTCGCTCGCCCTGGGCGGCGCGCTGGGCGCCATCGCAGTATGCACCAAGCACGAACTGGTCCTCGGCATCGTCGGCGGCCTCTTCGTGGTCGAGGCCCTGTCGGTCATCATCCAAGTCCTCTATTTCAAGCGCACCGGCCGCCGTGTGTTCCTGATGGCGCCGATCCACCACCATTTCGAGAAAAAGGGTTGGGCAGAGCCCCAGATCGTGATCCGCTTCTGGATCATCTCGGTGATCCTGGCGCTGATCGGGCTGGCGACGCTGAAGCTGCGCTAAGTCTGCTTGCCGCCCGCCCTTGGGGCGGTGTAGCCCTCGCCGAAACCTCGCGGAGTGATGGCATGATCCCGGTCCAGGACGTCGCAGATCGGACCGTCGCGGTCCTGGGGCTAGGCCGCTCGGGGCAGGCCACGGTCGAGGCATTGGTGGCGGGCGGGGCCCGGGTCGTCGCATGGGACGACAGCGCCGAAACGCGCGCTGCCGCGGAGGCCGAGGGGTTGGTGCTCGCCGACCTGACCCGCGATGCGGCCTGGGACGGCGTCAGCTTGCTGGTCACCTCGCCCGGGATCGCACATCTTTATCCCGCGCCGCACCCAGCGATTGCGCAGGCTCTGGCCCGCGGCGTGCCCGTCGACAACGACATCGGCCTGTTCTTTCGCAGCTATGCCACCGCCGACTGGGACCGGTTCGACACCGCGCCGCGGATTGTCGCGATCACCGGCAGCAACGGCAAATCCACCACCACCGCTCTGACCCACCACATTCTGCTGGAGGCCGGGCGTGACGCGGTCATGGCCGGCAACATCGGCCGGGGCGTTCTGTCGCTGGACCCGGCCGAGGATGGCCAGATCGTTGTACTGGAGCTGTCGAGCTATCAGACCGACCTGGCCCGCGCGCTGACCCCGGACGTGGCGGTGTTCACCAACCTTTCGCCCGATCATCTGGACCGGCACGGCGGGCCCGGCGGCTATTTCGCGGCCAAGCGCCGGCTCTTTGCGGAGGGCGGACCCGACCGCGCCGTGGTCGGCGTGGACGAGGTCGAGGGCCGCTATCTGGCGAACCAATTGGCTGAAGGGCCGGCCGACGACCGCGTCATTCGCGTGCTGTCGGCCGGCAAGCCCGAGGCGTTCGGTTGGGCGGTCATGGCCCGAAAGGGTTTTCTGTCCGAATGGCGCAAGGGGCGCCAGGTCGCTTCGATCGACCTGCGCGAGGTCAAGGGGCTGCCCGGCGCGCATAACCACCAGAACGCCTGCGCGGCCTATGCCGCCTGTCGCGCCCTCGGCCTCGCCCCGCGCGAGATCGAGGCCGCGATGTCCAGTTTCGCCGGCCTGCCACATCGCAGCCAGCACCTTGGCCAGATCGGCGGCGTGGCCTGGGTCAACGACAGCAAGGCCACGAATGTCGACAGCGCCGCCAAGGCGCTGCAGGCATTTCCGAAGATCCGCTGGATCGCCGGCGGGATGGGCAAGGATGGCGGCATCGCCGCCTTGGCGCCGCATCTGGGATCGGTGGTCAAAGCCTATCTGATCGGCCATTCGGCGCGCGATTTCGCCCTGCAACTGGGGGACACCCCCCATGAGATCGCCGAGACGATGGAGGCCGCCGTCGCCCACGCTGCCGCCGAGGCCGAGCCAGGCGAGACGGTCCTGCTTGCCCCTGCGGCGGCCAGTTTCGATCAGTATCCGAATTTCGAGAAGCGGGGCGAGCATTTCGCAGCCCTGGTCGCGGCGCTCGAGTCGCCGACAGCCCGGGGGTGACGGTATCTGAATGGTCGGGAGGGCCGTTCGCCGTTCTTTCCTGTCCACATTGGCTTGGCGGCCGGGCGAAACTCGCCAATAGCCCCCCGCCATACATCGTCGCTTCCCAATCATCTGACGCTGGTCAGGGGCCACACAGCGCCCATCAGTCCTAGCCTTACCAAGTCAATCAGCGGTGGCGCGATGCAATAATCCGCGCTAATCTGCCCCTCAGACCCGGTCAACCGGGCGGACCCGAGGCAGTGACAGCAGGACCCCGATGACGGAGATGGTCTTTGGCGCAGCGCCCACGCGGGCGGGCGAGCCGATTCTGCCCAGATGGTGGCGCACCGTCGACCGCTGGTCGCTGGCCTGCATCCTGGGCCTTTATGCCGCCGGATTGCTGCTGGGACTGGCAGCGTCCGTTCCACTCGCCGAGAAGAACGGGCTGCCGGCATTCTATTACGTGACGCGGCAGGCTGCCTTTGGCGGGATGGCACTGATCGCCATGCTGGTCATTTCGATGATGTCGCCGCGCCAGGTGCGGCGCATTGGCGTGCTTGGATTCATTTTCGCGGCCGCCGCCCTGCTGGCGCTGCCGGTGATCGGCACTGACTTCGGCAAGGGCGCGGTCCGCTGGATCAGCCTCGGCTTTGCCAGCGTGCAGCCGTCTGAATTCCTCAAGCCTTGCTTCGTGTGTCTGGCCGGCTGGTTCATGGCCTCCAGCCAGGAGGTTGGGGGCCCGCCCGGCAAGACCTACAGCTTCATCGCAACGGCCGTGATCGTGCTGCTGCTGGCGATGCAGCCCGACTTTGGCCAGGCTTCGCTGATCCTCTTCAGCTGGTGCGTGATGTATTTCATTGCCGGCGCGCCGATGACGCTGCTGGCGGCCGTGGGTGGGCTGACCGCCGCCGGCGGGTATCTCGCCTACCACAGTTCGGAACACTTTGCCCGCCGGATTGATGGCTTCATGGCCGCCGATGTCGACCCGCGCACGCAGCTCGGATATGCCACCAACGCCATCCAGGAGGGCGGCTTTTTCGGCGTCGGCGTCGGCGAGGGCACGGTGAAATGGTCCCTGCCCGATGCGCATACCGACTTCATCATCGCCGTTGCGGCCGAGGAGTATGGCCTCGTGCTGGTGCTCGTCATCATCGCCCTTTATGCGACTATCGTCATCCGCTCGCTGACGCGCCTGATGCGCGAGCGCGATCCCTTTGCCCGCATCGCCGGCACTGGCCTTGCCTGCGCATTTGGCGTGCAGGCCCTGATCAACATGGGCGTCGCCGTGCGGCTGCTGCCGGCCAAGGGCATGACACTGCCCTTCGTCAGCTATGGCGGCTCGTCCGTCATTGCCTCGGGGATTGCGGTCGGGATGCTGCTGGCGCTGACCCGAACCCGCCCGCAGGGCGAGATCGGGGACGTCCTCGGGCGGGCCGGCCGCTGATGGCCGCCGGTTCGCAACGGCGCGCCAGCGGCAAGCTGGCGCTGATTGCCGCCGGCGGCACCGGTGGGCACATGTTCCCCGCCCAGGCCCTGGCCGAGGTGCTGCTCGCCGAAGGCTGGCGCGTCACCCTGTCGACGGACGCCCGCGGCGCGCGCTATGCAACGGGCTTTCCCGACGCTGTCCGGCGCGAGACGGTCGCCTCGGCCACCACTGCCCGCGGCGGGTTGGTCGGCAAGATCACCGCCCCGGGCAAGATCGGCGTCGGCATCGGCCGCGCGGTCAGCGACCTGCGCGCGGACCGCCCCGCGGTGGTGATCGGCTTTGGCGGCTATCCGGCGATCCCCGCGATGGCGGCAGCCACCATGCTGGGCGTGCCCCGCATGATCCATGAGCAGAACGGTGTCATGGGCCGGGTCAATCGCCTCTTTGCCCGGCGCGTGGACGTTGTCGCCTGCGGCACCTGGCCCACGACCCTGCCGCCGGGCGTCAAGGGCATCCATGTCGGCAACCCGGTCCGACAGGCAGTGCTGGACCGCACCGGCGAGGCTTATGTTGCGCCCGGCGACGGGCCGTTGAACCTGCTGGTGGTCGGCGGCAGCCAAGGCAGCCGCATCCTGTCCGAGCGCGTGGCCGAGGCCGCGGCCGCCCTGCCCGACGCCATGCGCGCGCGGCTGAACGTTACCCATCAGGCCCGCCCCGAGGACGTGGACCGCGTCCGCGCGGCCTATGCCGACGCTGGCATCTCTGCCGAGGTGGCGCCCTTCTTTTTCGACATCCCGCAGCGCATGGCCGCGGCGCAGCTGATCGTCTGCCGCGCCGGCGCCTCGACCGTGGCCGAAGTCACGGTGATCGGCCGTCCCGCGATCCTGATCCCCTTTGCTGCCGCCGCCGGCGATCATCAGATGGCCAATGCCCGCCCCCTGGCCGAGGCGGGCGCAGCCATGGTGCTTCCGGAATCGGTACTTGACGCGACGAGCCTGTCGCGGGACATGCATGCCATCCTGTCGGATGCCAGCCGCGCCGACGGCATGGCGCGCGCCGCCCTTACGCAGGGCCGCCCTGATGCGGCCCGCAGACTTTCCGATCTCGTCACGGACCTAGCCAGCACATGAACGCCGCCACAAAACTGCCGGGCGAACTCGGCCCCATTCATTTCATCGGCATCGGCGGGATCGGCATGTCCGGCATCGCCGAGGTGCTGATGACGCTCGGCTACCGGGTCCAGGGCAGCGACGCCAAGAAATCCAAGATCACCGACCGGCTGGAGACCCTCGGCGCCACCGTGTTCGAGGGCCAGCGAGCCGAGAATATCGGCGAGGCCGGCGTGATCGTCACCTCGACCGCCATCCGCACCGGCAACCCCGAACTGGAGGAGGCGCGTCGCCGCGGCCTGCCCGTCGTGCGCCGGGCCGAAATGCTGGCCGAACTGATGCGCCTGCGCAGCAACATTGCCATCGCCGGAACCCACGGCAAGACCACCACCACCACCATGGTCGCGACCCTGCTGGACAAGGGCGGCTTTGATCCCACCGTCATCAATGGCGGCGTTATCCACGCCTACGGCTCCAACGCCCGCGCAGGCGCCGGCGAGTGGATGGTGGTCGAGGCGGACGAGAGCGACGGCAGCTTTAACCGCCTGCCCGCGACGATTGCCATCGTGACCAACATCGACCCCGAGCATATGGAGCATTGGGGCAGCTTCGACGCGCTGCGGAAGGGCTTTACCGACTTCGTGTCGAACATCCCCTTCTACGGCCTCGCGGTTTGCTGCACCGATCACCCCGAAGTGCAGGCCCTGGTCGGCCGAGTCACCGACCGGCGGATCGTGACCTTCGGCTTTAACGCCCAGGCGGACGTGCGGGCGATCAACCTGACCTATCAGGGCGGCGTTGCACATTTCGACGTCGCCCTGCAGGCCGAAGATGACATCATCGAGGGCTGCACCCTGCCGATGCCGGGCAACCACAACGTCAGCAACGCGCTGTCGGCGGTTGCCGTGGCCCGGCACCTGGGGATGAAGAAGGCCGAGATCCGCGAGGCGCTCGCCAGCTTCAGCGGCGTCAATCGGCGCTTCACCCGGGTCGGCGAAGTCGACGGCGTGACCATCATCGACGACTACGGCCACCACCCGGTCGAGATTGCGGCGGTGCTGAAGGCGGCGCGGCAGGCCTCGACCGGGCGCATCATCGCCGTGCATCAGCCGCACCGCTACTCGCGGCTCTCGAACCTGTTCGACGATTTCTGCACCTGCTTCAACGAGGCGGACGTCGTCGCCATCGCCGATGTTTACGCCGCCGGCGAAGAGCCGATTGCCGGGGCAGAGCGCGACGATCTGGTCGCGGGCCTCATCGCCCACGGCCACCGCCACGCACGCGCTATCCTGAACGAGGATGATCTGGCGCGGCTCGTACGCGAGCAGGCGCGGCCGGGCGACATGGTCGTCTGCCTCGGGGCGGGGTCCATCTCGGGCTGGGCGCATGGCCTGCCCGACCGGCTGAGGGCCAAGGCCGCGTGAGCAAGCTGGCACAGCAAGTGGGCGCCATGGACGCGGTGCAGACCGGGCTGCTGCACAGCGCCTGGGCGCCGCTGGCCGCAGCGGCGCTGTGGATGATCGTGGCGGGGCTGATGCCGGCGATCCGTAGCCAACGCCGTTGCAGGACCGCCGTCATGGCGCTGACAGCCGCGGGCGTGCCGATCCTCGGCTGGCTGACTTATGCTTGCGGACCGGCGGTCGGGGTGCTGGGCTTTGCTCTCGGCCTCGCCATGCTGCTGGCGCAGCCGCTGGCCCGGCTGCGGACGCGCCGCCCCGCGTAAGGCGTCAGGCAAGCCGCCCTTCGGTGTCGTTCACCGAGATCCGTCCGTCCCAATCCCACAGCACCATGTTACGCGCGCCCGGTTGGGCCGTGCGCGCATAGCTCGGCACCAGCATCGCGGCATAACCATGCGCGATCAGCCGCTCTGCCAGGATCTGGCCCGGTGCGCCACCCTCCGGAGCGGTTGTGCCAGCGGGGGGCCGGGCCGCGCCCATGCGCAGGCGCCAGTCAGGCGCGGCCAGATCAGCGGGCGAGACCGCCCATTTCGCCAGCAGCGCCGGTTCGGTGGCGTCAAAGATGGGCCCCACTGCCGCGGCGTAGCTGACCAGCGTCACGGGTTGCAGAGGCTGGCCGACCTGCGAGGCCTCGGCCACAGCCGTCATCGGGTCAAGCGCAGTATAGAGCGCCGCCCGGCCCTTGAGGTTGAAGCGTCCACCGTGGCGGCGCGCGCCCTCGCCAGACAGGGGCTCGCGCATCCAACGGGGGTTCAGCGCGCGGTAGAGGGTGCCTTGCCAGATCGTGGGGTCGGGCGGTGGGGGGCGCGCGGCAGCGTCCCCCGCCGTTTCAGGCAAAGACGCCATCGTCCACGGCGTCGAGGTAGTCCATCACTGCCTCGGCCTGTCCGTCGCGCACCAGCGCCATTGCGGTCAGCCCGCCAAGGCCGGCCAGCGGCTCCGACCGGTACCAGGCAAAGGCGATCAGATCAGAGCCAAAGCGCGGCGTGACGCGGTTGAGGATCTCGACCATCTCGCGCAGGCGAGTCTGGGTCCGCGCGCTGAGCGCCCGGCCCTTGCGCGCCAGTGCATCGCGGCCGAGGCCGGTCGAGCGTGCAACCTCGTCCTGCGTGGTGTGCAGCGCCTCGGCGATGCGCCGGGGCGAGAAAGCGCCTTGATCGGCATAGGATGCAAGGGACATGGATGCCTCCTTCCACTGGATATGACGCAAGATAACGTCAGTTCCGGTGGAAATCAAGATGCCAGCTCCAGCCTCCCGGAGGCGTCGGCCGCTTCAGCCCCGAGACGCGGAAGCACCCCCTGCCCCGCCTGCCGGCAGCGCGGCGGCCGCGGCCGGGACCGGCCCCGGCCTCAGGCCGGCGGCCTCCATGGCGGGCTTCAGCTGACTGTCGATGGTGCGCGCGGTCAGCGGGCCGGCAAAACGATAGGTAATGCGCCCGGCGCCATCGATGACGAAAGTCTCGGGCACGCCATAGACGCCCCAATCGAGTCCGGTCTTGGCCTTGGGATCGGTGCCGATCGCGGCATAGGGGTTGCCCAGTTCGGCCAGGAAGGCCTCGGCCTTTGCGGGATCGTCCTTGTAGTTGATGCCGTAGATCGGAACGCCGGCGGCTTGCAGCGCCGCCAGATTCGGATGTTCAACGCGGCAGGGCGCGCACCAGCTGGCAAAGAAGTTGACCAGCTTGGGCTGGCCGTCGCGCAGCGTCTCGTGGGTCAGCGGCGGCAGGGCGCCCAGCGGCTGGACCTGGATACCCGGCGCGGGCTGTCCGATCAGGTTCGAGGGCAATTGGGTATCACGCCCGAGGCCCAGATAGAACACCACGCCGAGCGCGGCGAACACGGCGGGCGGCAACAGCACAAGCGGCGACAATCTAGCCATGCGGCTGTTCCCCCTTTGCAGTGGCGGCGGGGCGCGCCAGACGCGCCTCTTCGGATTCCAGGGCGCGGCGGGCGGCGGCATTGCGCATCAACGTGCGCGCGATCAGCGCGGCCAGCAGCACCAGCGAAATCGCCCAGGCGGCAAGCACCGGGGCGGCGTATTTTCCAAGCTCGATCACGCCCGGGCCTCGCGCGCGTGCAGCGCCGCGAGGCGGCGCGTGCGAATCTCGGTCCGGGTGCGAATCAGCAGCAGGGTCAAGAACAGCAGGGCAAAGCCGATCATGCAAAGATACAGTGGGTATTTGTAGGCCGCGCTCATCCGCTCGCCAGACTTGACCGACAACGAGGCGCCCTGGTGCAGCCCCTGGTTCCAGAAGTTCACCGCATAGCGGCTGAGCAGGGCAAAGACCGATCCGACAAGGCACAGAACGCCAGTCAGGTCGGCCGCGCTGTCGGCATCCTCGACCGCCGACCACAGCGCCATGTAGCCTAGGTAGAACAGCAGCAGGATCAGAAAGCTGGTCAGCCGCGGGTCCCATTCCCACCAGGTGCCCCACATCGGCTGGCCCCAGATCGCGCCGGTGATCAGGGCGATGACGGTCATCATCGCACCGACCGGCGCCGCGGCCCGCGCCGCGAGGGCGCTGACGTGGTGGCGGCGGATCATCCAGATCAGCGAGGCGACCAGCATCATCACCCAGATATTGATCGCCATCATCGCCGCCGGGACATGCAGATACATGATCTTGACGGTCGCGCCCTGTCGGTAGTCGTCGGGCACCAGAAAGCCCCAGACCAGCCCGCAGACCAGCACCAACCCGGTGAGCGGCGCCAGCCACCGCAGCACGCGCCCCGACGTCCGCATGAAGCGGACGGGATTGGCATATTCCCAAAGCGAGGTCATGGCTCGTCCTCCCATCATCGTCGTAAGGCGGGCGCAGATGCGCCTCAAGTCTGATTACCGAAGGTTGATCCGCAGCGCGGCAGCTGCGGCAAATGGCACCAGCGCAAGGCTCGCCGCGGTAATCGCGGCGGTGAAGACCAGCGGCGCAGTGGGATCGGCACCAAGGCCCCCGCGTCGTACCGCCTCGGCGCCAAAGATCAGCGTCGGCACGTAGAGCGGCAGCACCAGCAGCGAGAGCAGCAGCCCGCCGCGCCTCAGACCCACCGTAACCGCCGCGCCAAACGCGCCGAGAATCGACAGTGCGGGGGTGCCGAGCGCCAGCGACGCGACCAACCACGGGACGGCCGCGCCGGGCAGATGCAGAAGCAGCCCAAAAAGGGGCGCCGCCAGCACCAGCGGCAGGCCGGTCACCAGCCAATGCGCGGCGGCTTTCATCAGCACCGCGGCCTCCAGCGGAACCGGGGCGGTCGCCAGCAGGTCGAGGCTGCCGTCCTCCCAATCGAGGGCAAAGATGCGGTCGAGCGAAAGCAGGCAGGCCAGCAGCGCGCCGACCCAGAGGATACCGGGGGCGATGCGCGCCAGCAGCGCGCCGTCGGGGCCGACGCCGAACGGTACCAGCGTGCAGGTGATCAGGAAGAAGGCGAGGCCAAGGCCAAAGCCGCCGCCGGCGCGCACGGCAAGGCGCAAGTCGCGGACCAGCAGCGCGATCATGTGCGCTGTCCGACTCTGGGGTAAGGCAGCAGCACGGCGGTCACGCGAAAACCTCGTCAAAGCTGGCCGCTGCGGCTGTGCGGCGGCCGGGGACGGCGCGGTAGGGCACAAGATCAAGCTCTCGCGCCTCGGGCAGGCCGAGGTCGATATGGGTCGCGATCAGCGCCGCGCCGCCCTGCGCCAGATGGGCGCGGATTACCCCCGCGAACAATGCAACTGAGCCAGCGTCGAGCGAGACGGTCGGCTCGTCCAGCGCCCAGATCGGGCGGCCGCTGACCAGCAGGCGCGCGAGCCCCAGGCGGCGCTTTTGCCCGGCGGACAGGGTGTGGGCCGGCCGCTGAGCGAGGTGAGCCAGGTCCATCGCGGCAAGGGCCGGTGCGACCGCCGGGCCGGCAAAGACCTCGCGCCAGAATTGCAGGTTTTCGGCTGCGGTCAGGGCCGACTTCAGGCCATCGGCATGGGCAGCATAGGCAATCGAGTCGAGCTGGACATCGATCCGCCCGGCGACCGCTGGCTGCAGGCCGGCGATTGTGCGCAGCAGCGTCGTCTTGCCGACCCCGTTCGGCCCGCGCAGGATCAGCGCCTGCCCGGGATGGAGGGTGAGGTCCAGGCCCTCAAGCGTGCGGGCGCCGCCGCGCGCCACGGCGAGGCCGTACGCCGTCAGCAGGGCCGTCATACCGGGATCAGCGCGGCGGCGACGCGCCGCCCCTCGGACAAAAGGACATTGTAGCTGCGCGCGGCAGATGGGGTAACCATCACCTCGGTGCGCAGGCCCGCGGCCTCGGCCGCGTCGAGCAGCGCCGGCGGGGCGCGACCGATCTCGCCCCCGAGGCCGATCAGCAGCAGGTCGGCGCGGCCTGCCAGCGCGGCCACTGCCTTGCTGTCATCAAGGCCGCCCCAGGGCAGCACCTGACCGCCGAGGATCAGCATCGCGCCGCGATATACCTGCCCGCCCAGGCGGACGAAGCCGGGACCGTAGCCGTCGATTGGCACCGCGCCATCAAAGTCGATCGGCGCCATCGCCATCAGGGCATGTCCGAGAACGGCGTGCCATGACCCTCGGCCTCGGTGGCCGCATCGGTGCGCACCTTCTTGGACCAGTCGCGTTTCACGCCCAGCCACAGCACGATGTTCTTGGCGACATAGATCGTCGAATAGCAGCCGACGAAGACGCCCCAGAGCATTGCAAACACGAAGCCGCGGATCACGTCGCCGCCGAAGACCAGCATGGCAGTCAGCGCGATGGCGGTCGTGACAGCGGTCATGATGGTCCGCGACAGGGTCTCGTTCACCGTCAGGTTCATCACGTCGATCAAGGGCATCGACTTGAACTTCATCAGGTTTTCTCGAAGCCGGTCAAACACCACGACGGTATCGTTGATCGAATAGCCAAGGATGGTCAGCAGCGCGGCGATGGTCGTCAGGTCGAACTTCAGCTGGAACAGCGAGAAGATCCCGACCGTCAGCACCACGTCATGGACCAGCGCAAATACCCCGCCGATCGCGAACTGCCATTCGAATCGCAGCCAGATGTAGAGCAGGATGCCGATGGTTGCCGCGCCGACGGAGTAGAAGGCGGTCTTGATCAACTCACCCGAGACCTTGGGTCCGACCGACTCGACCGCGGCGAAGGTGACGTTCGGGTCGACCTTCTTCAACGCCGCCTCGACCTCGGTCAATTCTTCCGGGGTGACCGCCTGGGCATTGGTCTGCGGGCCGATGCGAATCTGAGTGACGTGCTTGTTGGCCCCAAAGCTGGCATCGAACACCTCGGTGATGGCGACATCGCCAAGGCCGAGGCCGTCCAGTGCCTGTCGGTAGGTGCCGACATCGACGGGGGTCGTCGTCTCGGTGCGGATGGTGGTGCCGCCCTTGAAGTCGATGCCAAAGTTCAGCCCCATGGTCAGGGTGATGATGATCGAGGCGATCATCGCCGCCGCCGAGATGCCGAAGGTCAGCCACTGCCAGCGGAAGAAGTTGATCCGCGTGTCGTCGGGAACCAGCTTGAGACGAAAGGCCATGCGTCGGTCCCCCTTACAGGATCAGTTGCTTGGGGCGCGTGCGCTCGTACCACACGGCGATCATCAGACGGGTCAGGAAGATCGCGGTGAAGACCGAGGTCACAAGGCCGATGGTCAGGGTGACGGCAAAGCCTTTCACCGGGCCGGACCCGAGGAAGAACATCACCAGCGCAGCGATGAAGGTAGTGATGTTGGCATCGATGATCGCCGACATCGCTTCCTGAAAGCCGGTGGAGATCGACGGACCGACGCGCCTGCCCTTGCGCAGTTCCTCGCGGATGCGCTCGTAGATGATGACGTTGGCGTCGACGGCGGTGCCGACGGTCAGCACGATGCCGGCGATGCCGGGCAGCGTCAGCGTGGCGCCCATCAGCGACATGATCCCGAGGATCAGGATGACGTTCACCGAGACGGCGATCGAGGCAAAGACCCCAAAGAGGCCGTAGCTGGCGACGATATACGCGATGACGCCGACAGTGCCGATAATTGCCGCCAGTCGCCCGGCGTCGATGCTGTCCTGGCCGAGTTCGGGACCGATGGTCCGCTCCTCGAGGAAGGTCATCTGCGCGGGCAGCGCGCCCGCACGCAGCAGGACGGCGAGCTGGGTCGACTGGTCAATGTTCATCGACCCGCTGATCTGGCCCGATCCGGTCGGAATCGCCTCGCGGATCACGGGGGCCGAGATGACCTGGTTGTCCAGCACGATGGCGAAGGGCTGGCCGACATTGGCGGCGGTAAAGGCGCCAAAGCGTTTCGCGCCCGAGGGGCCAAAGCGGAATTCGACCGCCGGCTGGCCGTTCTGGTCAAAGGACGGACGCGCGTCGGTCAGGTCCTCGCCAGTGACGACGGCGGTTTCCTCAAGGGTGTAGAACACCCCCTTCTCGTCGAGCGAGGGTACGAGGATATTGCCGATTCCCGGGCGGGCGTTGGGATCGGTGCCGCGGCCCACGACCGGGTGGAAGGTCAGCTTTGCGGTGGTGCCGATCAGCGATTTCAGCTCGGCGGCGCTACCGATGCCGGGCACCTGAATCAGGATCCGGTCCTTGCCCTGCCGCACGATGGTCGGCTCGCGGGTGCCGACCTCGTCGACGCGGCGGCGAATGATCTCCAGCGACTGCTGCATGGTGCGATCGTCGGTGGCGACCCGCTCAGCCTCGGACAGGGTGACGATCAGGCGGTTGCCCTCGGCCGTGATGGCCAGATCGGTCTGACCGGCACCCGAGATCGAGGCGACCGGCACCGCCAGCGTGCGCGCCAGCTCGACCGCCCGGGCCATCTGGTCAGGATTGCCGATCTCGACCGCGAGCGTTCCTTCAGGCGAGGGCACGCGGCGTACGGCGCCGACCTGATCGCGGGCCTCGGAGAGCACGCGGCGCAGTTCCGGCCACAGGCTGTTCATCCGCGACTTGTAGACTTCCTGGACGTGAACTTCGCCCAGAAGGTGCGCCCCACCCCGCAGGTCGAGCCCGAGGTTGATCAGGGTCGAGGGTAGAAAGCCGGGCCAGCCGGCCTCGGCCGCCTTTTGCTCGGGCGTGGCAAAACCGGCCTTTTCGGCGGCAGAGATGGCGTCGTTATGTGCCTCGACGCGGCCGTAGAACAGGTTCGGGACAGCCAGGCCGATGCCGATCAGGGTCACCAGCAGGATGAGAATGCGCTTCCACGGCGCGATGTCGAGCATCGTGACCTCAGCTGTTCGCGGCGGCGGGCGCGTTCGGCGTCACCACCTGTGCGACGGTCGCGCGGACAACCTTGATGCGGACCTGCGGCGCGATCTCGACCTCGAGCTCATTCTCGCGCACCGCGATGACCTTGCCGATGATTCCGCCCGAGGTGACCACGGTGTCACCCTTTTTCAGCGCCTCGACCATGGCGCGGTGCTGGGTGGCCTTCTTCTGCTGCGGGCGGATCATCAGGAAATACATGATGACGAAAATCAGGACCAGCGGCACGAACTGGGCAAAGGCGGCGGCCCCGCCGGGGGCGGCGGCGGTGGTCTGGGCGAAGGCTGGGCTGACGAACATCGGGTGTCCTTTGGTCGAACGCGACGTGCGCCGGCGGAGGGGCCGCGGCGCGGATTGGCGCGCACCCTATTCGCCAAGGACCGGGATTACAAGAAACCCCCGCGCCGATTCGCGGCGCGGGGGCGAGCGGATACAGGGTCATGATGCGGTCCGCAGCAGGGCGAATTCCGGGGCGGGGCGGCTGGGTTACGAAGCAGCCGCCTCGACCCGCCGCGCGGGCTGCGCGCGTTCGACCAGGCGGGCAAAAAAGCTGGCCCCGACCGGCGATGCGGCGTCGTTGAAGTCAAAGCCGGGGTTGTGCACCCCTGCCCCGGGTCCGGTGCCGAGGAACAGATACGCCCCTGGCCGGGCCTGCAGCATGTAGCTGAAATCCTCGGCCCCCATCTCGCGCCCGGCAGCGGCATCGACCTGGGCTTCGCCCGCAACGTCACGCGCGACCTCGGCCGCAAAGGCGGCGGCGGCATTGTCGTTGACCGTCGCCGGGTAGCCCTCGGAATAGACCAGTTCGACCTCGACGCCATAGGCGCGGGCCTCGCCTTCGCAGATGTCGGTGAGGCGCCGGCGCACCATCTCGCGTACCTGCGGATCGAAGGTGCGGATGGTGCCGTTCACCCAGGCACTGTCAGGGATGATGTTGTCGGCGCTGCCGGCGTGGATCTGGGTCACGGACAGCGCCAGATCGTCCAGCGCGTAATGGTTGCGGCTGGAAATGGTCTGGATCGCGGACACGATGGCGACGGCGCAGACGATCGGATCGGCGGTCAGATGCGGCATGGCGCCATGCCCGCCGCGTCCCCTGACGGTAATGTCGAGCGTGTCGACCGCCGCCATGATCGGCCCGGGCGTGGTCCGAAAACTGCCAAGGTCCTGACCGGGATTGTTATGCAGCGCAAAGACCTGACCGATGTCAAATCGGTCCATCATGCCGTCCTGGACCATTGCCTCGCCGCCGCCGCCAGCCTCCTCGGCAGGCTGAAAGATCAGCGCGACGCGGCCGGCAAAGTTGCGGGTCTCGGCCAGATAACGCGCAGCGCCCAGCAGCATGGTGGTGTGGCCGTCATGGCCGCAGGCATGCATTCGCCCCGGCACGCGCGAGGTCCAGGTCGCGCCCGTCGCCTCGTCCATCGGCAGCGCATCCATGTCGGCGCGCAGCCCGATGGTCGGGCCAGCGCCGCCACTGCCGCTGATGATCGCGACGATCCCGGTCTGGCCGATGCCCTCATGCACCTCGTCCACTCCGAATTCCCGCAGCTTCTCGGCAACGAAGGCCGCGGTCTGGTGGCATTCGAATCCCAGTTCGGGATGCTGGTGCAGGTGCCGCCGCCAGGCGGTCATGTCACTCTCGAAGGCGGCGATGCGGTTCAGGACGGGCATGATGGACTCGCGGCAGGGGCTATGGCAGTTCGGGCCACAGTCAGCATTTGCCGGGGAATTGTCCATGACCGAGGCCACCCTTCCGACAGGCGACCCGCGGGACGACGAGGCCGCCGGGGCCGAGATCGCCCGGCTGGCGCAGATCATGGCCCGGTTGCGCGACCCCAGCACCGGCTGTCCCTGGGACATCGAGCAGACCTTCGCGACCATCGCCCCCTACACCATCGAGGAGGCGCATGAGGTCGCCGACGCCATCGCCCGGCAGGCTTGGGACGAGTTGCCGGGCGAGTTGGGGGATCTGCTGTTGCAGGTGGTCTTTCACGCCCAGATGGCACGCGAGGCCGGCATGTTCGGCCTGACCGAGGTCGCCGCCGCGATCAACGGCAAGCTGATCTCGCGTCACCCGCATGTCTTTGGCGACGAGAGCCGCGACAAGTCCGCCGCCCAGCAGGTCAAGGACTGGGAGGCGATCAAGGCCACCGAGCGCGCCGCCAAGGCCGAGCGGGGAGTGCTGGACGGTGTCGCCTTGGGCCTGCCGTCGCTGACCCGCGCGGTCAAATTGCAGAACCGCGCCGCGCGCGTCGGCTTTGACTGGCCGCAGACCGCGCAGGTGCTGGACAAGTTGCAGGAGGAGGCCGCCGAACTGGTGGCCGCGCGCGACAGCGCCGACAAGGCCCACCTGACGGAGGAGATGGGCGATCTGCTGTTCGTCGTGGCCAACCTCGCCCGCCATCTCGACATCGACCCCGAGGAGGCCTTGCGTAGCGCCAATGCCAAGTTCACGCGCCGGTTTGCGTCGATCGAGGCGGCGCTCGCCGCCCGCGGCAAGCGCCCCGAGGATAGCGATCTGGCCGAGATGGACGCGCTATGGGATGCCGCCAAGGCGGCAGAGCGCGCCTGAACGGCAGCGCGGACGTCCGCTAGGCGACAGCCGCCATGGCGAAGTCGTAGGTCCGCAGATCGCCGGTCGGGCCGGCCTCGGACAAGGTGCGCTTCCAGCCGCGCGCGCCGGGCTGGCCGTGAAACAGCCCCAGCATATGGCGTGTGATTTGATGCAGCCGCCCGCCCGCCGCCAGATGCGCCGCGATCCGCGGGCGCATCGCTTCAGCGGCGGACAGCGGCGTCGTCAGCGGGGGCGCCTCGCCCCAGAGCGTGTCGGCTGCGCCGAGGACGTCCCATGGCTGGTGATAGGCGGCCCGGCCGACCATCACCCCGTTCATGACGCCCAAGTGTTCAACCGCAGCCGCGAGGCTGGCGATGCCGCCGTTGATCGACAGGTGCATATCCGGAAACGCCTCGCGCATGGCATGAACCAGCGGATAATCGAGCGGCGGGATCTCGCGATTCTCGCGCGGGCTGAGGCCTTGCAACCATGCCTTGCGGGCATGGATCGTGACCCGCCGCACGCCACGGTCCGACAGCATCTGCAAAAAGGCGGGAAGCACCTCGTCGGGGTTCTGGTCGTCGACGCCGATGCGGCACTTGACGGTGACCTCGACCCCGCCTGCCGCGTCTTGCATGGCAGCTACGCAATCGCCAACCAATCCGGGATCGCGCATCAAGGCGGCCCCAAAGCAGCCTGACTGCACCCGGTCGCTGGGACAGCCGACGTTCAGGTTCATCTCGACATAGGGCCATGCCCGCGCCGCCAGAACCGCCTTTGCCAGCAGCGCGGGGTCCGAGCCGCCCAGTTGCAGCGCAACCTGGCCCTCTGCCTCGCGGTCGAAGCCCAGCATGCGGTCGCGGTCGCCATGCACGATGGCAGCGGCGGTCACCATTTCGGTATAAAGCAGCGCCCGGCGGCTCAGCAGCCGGTGAAACGCCCGGCACTGGTGGTCGGTCCAGTCCATCATCGGCGCGACGGAGAATCTATGCGCTGGGTATTCGGTCATGGCTTTCTTGAGCGCGCGGGCGCGCCTTCCAGAGGGACGGGCAACCGCATGCGAGCATATTGGGAGGGGCCGCAGACCTAAGGGCCGGATCGCCTGCATAAAGGCGATCTTATGCAGATCGGCAACCCCCGGAGGCCGAATGTCGCGGAGCAATCCGCAAGTTCAAGAACCTGCCCCCCCGCGTCAGAAGCGGTTGACAGGCAGCTTCAGATAGACCCGGCCGTCATCCTCGGCCCGAGGCAGCCGACCGCCCCGCAGGTTGACCTGCAGCGCGGCGAGGATGCGGTCCGGTAGCGGCAGGGTCGCGTCCCGGTCGTCGCGGCGCTTGATCCAGTCCTCGCGTCGGGTGCCGTCCTTGACATGCGGGTTCTCGGCCTTGTGCCTTGCGACCGTCGCCTCCCACATGGGCTCGTCGCGGCTGTCAGTGCCGTAGTCGTGGCCGACGAAAAGGCGGGTGTCCGGCGGCAGCGCCAGGATGGCCTGGATCGAATCCCACAGTTGCGCCGTGTTGCCGCCCGGAAAATCGGCACGCGAGGTGCCGACGTCCGGCTGCATCAGCGTGTCATGCACAAAGGCTGCATCGCCGCAGACATAGGTGACCGAGCCCAGCGTGTGCCCGGGGGACAGCATGACCCGCGCCTCCAGATCGCCAATCCGGAAGGTCTCGCCCTCGGCGAACAGGTGGGCGAAATCGCGCTTTGGCTCGAAAACGCCGGGGAGATTGTAGATCTCGGCCCAGATGGCGGCGATTTCGGGCACCTTCTCGCCAATCGCGTTCGGCGCGCCGGTCCGCTCCGCCAGATGGGCGGAGGCCATGACGTGATCAGCATGGGGGTGGGTGTCGAGCACCCATTGCACGGTCAGACCCTCGGCGCGCACCAGATCGAGCACCTGGTCCATGCTTCCGGTCGAAAAGCGGTAGTTCTTGGGATCGAAATTCCACGCGACGTCGATTAGCGCGGCCATTCTGGTCACCGGGTCGGCGCAGATATACTGGATCGAGCCGGTGTCAGGCTCGTAGATGCCCCAAACGTCGGGGCTGCCCACCCCGCGCGAGGGCGAATGACGCACGAGGCGCTGTTTCAGTTTCGAGTCGGTCATTGCAAGGCGCCTTTGGCCGCGAGGAAGTTGTTCGATCTGGCGCGCGCGCCGATCCAGAGGCCGGCGAGCATGGCCGGCAGGAAAACCAGCGTGCCGGGGGCCAGCAGCGGCAGCGCGGCCCAAGCAGGTCCGGGGCAAAACCCACCGATGCCCCAGCCGATGCCGAACAATGCAGCGCCCAGGATCAGGGGACGGTCGATCCGCGATTGCGCCGGCAGATCGAAGCTGGCGTCCAAGACCGGGGCCTTGCGCCGCCAGACCAACCGGTAGCCGATGAAGGCCGTGGTCATCGCGCCAGCCATGACAAAGGCTAGGCTGGGATCCCACGTCCCGGCAAGGTCTAGGAAGTTCAGCACTTTGGCCGGATTGGCCATCCCCGAAATCACGAGGCCGAGGCCAAAGATGAGGCCGCTGAAAAATCCCATCACCAGGCGCATCACACAGCCCCCACCACGTGGCGCAGGACGAAAACCGTCGCAACTCCCGCCGCCATGAAGGTCAGCACGGCGACGAGCGAGCGGCGGGACAGCCGGGCGAGTCCGCAAACCCCATGCCCCGACGTGCAGCCGGAGCCTAGCGCCGTGCCGACGCCGACCAGCAGCCCGGCCATCACCATCCGGAGCAGATTGCGGGGCACCGACTGGGTCACCGTCCCGCCCAGCAGCATCACCAGCGGCGGCGCAGCGATCAGGCCCAGCAGAAAGGCGATGCGCCAGTCCCGGTCTCGCGGTGCGCGGGTCATGGGCGCGATGGCCCCGAGGAAACCGGCCGTGATCCCTGAAATCCCGGCGATGCGACCGAAAAGGCCCATCACCATCACCGCGCTGAGGCCGATCAGAACCCCGCCAGCCAGCGAGGCCCAGGGCGTGAACGCTGTCTCAACCGCCAGTTCCATGCGTCTTGCCTCGCTAACATCGTCCCGCTTGCCTTGGGCGGACAGCGGCTTATATATTAGCACATTCTATATAAGGCAATCCTAATATCATGGATGCAAAGTCTGCCCCCTCGATCCCTGCCCTTCAGCAGCGCGCAGACCACGTCGCGGGCCGACTGGCCCTGGTCGCGAACGCAAAGCGCCTGCTGATCCTGTGCGAACTCGCCACCGGCGAGCGGTCGGTCGGCAGCCTGCAGGCAGCAGTCGGTCTCAGCCAGTCCGCGCTCAGCCAGCACCTCGCCAAGCTGCGCGAGGCGCGGATGGTGGACACGCGCCGCGAGGGCCAGGCGATCTATTACAGCATCTGCGACCCGGACGTTCAGGTGCTGATGTCAGCGCTTTACGAGGCGTTTTGCAGGGAGCGGTGAGGGTGGGCGCGGCGCTTTTCGCGCGCTCCGCAGGGAGGTCCGCGCGATAGCTCAGCTATTGATCACGATCGGCACGCCACCTTTTACCATGGCGTAGACCTCCTCGATCTCCTCGTCCCGGACAGCAATGCAGCCTGCGGTCCAGTCGCGCTTGGTGGGCGCCAGGCGGTGACCCTCATCGCCCCAGCCGTGGATGAAGATATCGCCGCCGGGGTGCCGACCCTGCGCCTGTGCATAGGCGATGTCGTTCGCGTTCGGGTAGGACACGCCGAGCGACAGGTGAAACTCGCTGTTCGGGTTGGCGCGGTCGATGAAATAGACGCCTTCCGGTGTCTTGCCGTCGGCATCGAAATGCTTGGTGCCGACCGGCTCGTTGCCGAGCCCGACCTCATAGGCCTTCAGGACGGTCTGGCCGCTCATCAGGTACATGCGGCGCTCGCCCTTGTTGACGACGATCTCGGTCACCGGCGGGCCGTTGTAGGTCTTGAACTTTGGATCTGTCTGGCTGCACGCGGCCAGCAGCGCGAGCAAGGCAAACGTGACCGTTCTGCGA
The DNA here is from genome assembly GCF_003324675.1 of Paracoccus suum. NCBI lineage: Bacteria > Pseudomonadati > Pseudomonadota > Alphaproteobacteria > Rhodobacterales > Paracoccaceae > Paracoccus > Paracoccus suum. The sequence continues at coordinate 1,531,789 of NZ_CP030918.1, read as the reverse complement.
GTGACATGTTGCATCTCGAACCCTCAAAGCGTTTCGAATTTATCGGCCACGCCGGCCGAAATCCAGCCGGCCCGGGGGGCGGCCGGCCGATCCTCGCCGGCGGCGCGCCGGCCGAGCCTCTGGCTATTCAGGATGACCGAGACGGAACTCGCCAGCATCGCCGCCGCCGCGACCGCCGGACCGATCAGCCCGAAAGCGGCGGCCGGCAACATGAACGCGTTATAAATCAATGCCAGGGCCAGGTTCTGATGCGCGATCCGCCGGGTGCCGCGGGACAGCGTGATGGCCCCGGCGATATGGGTCAGCCCGCCGGCGGTTATCACGACCGCCGCCGTCTGCACCGCGGCCGAATGGGCATCCGCGACCGAGATCCCGCAATCAGCGGCGGCGAGCGCGGGTCCGTCATTGACCCCGTCGCCCACGAAGGCCACGGGTCGCGGCAGGCTTCCCAGCAGCGCCGCCTTTTGGCTGGGCGTGCAGTCATGCGAGACAGAGCCGGCCGAAAGCCCCAGCCGGTCTGCCAGGGCAAGCGCCGCGGGCGCGCTGTCGCCAGTTGCCATGTGCAGGACAATCCCCTGTTCCCGCAGCGTTGCAAGAACGGAGGCCGCCTCTGGCCGCAGCGTGTCTGCCAGCGCGATGCGGCCGACCTCGCGCCCGTCGCGGCGGACGACCAGCCAGCTGCGCCCCTGCGCATCGGCCTGACCGGCAGCGCCGATTTCGACCACGCGCCCTGCGTCGTCCTCGGCCTCGGCGCCGCGCGGCAGGCGGCGCCCGCCCACCCCAGCCTCGCAGCCATGCGCGGCGATGATCGCCCGGGCGATGGGGTGGCTGATCCCGGTCTCGGCCAGTGCAGCGAGTTGCAACAGCTGGGCGGCATCGATCCCTTCGGCCGGGCGTAGCTCGACCACCTGCAACTGGCCGGTGGTCAACGTGCCGGTCTTGTCAAAGACGATGCTGCCGAGATGGCCGAGCGCGCCGAAGGCGTCGGGATCGCGCAGGCGCATGCCCTGGGCAGCGGCGGTCTGGGCGGCGCGCATCTGCGCCAGTGGCAGGGCAATCGCCAAGGCGCAGGGACAGGCCGCGACCAGCAGGGTCAGCCCGCGCAGCAGCGCGGCCTCGGCCCCGAGTCCCAGGCCAAAGGATACCAGCGCGGTGATCGCGGCCAGCGCCGGGATCGCCACGGACAGACGCGCCGCCCAATGGTCGGAGGCTGAGGCGCGGGTGCCGCGCCGCGCCACTTCCAGCGCGATGGCCCCGCCCATGCGGTCGATCTCGCGGTCGCCGAAAGCGCGCTCGACCCTCAGGATCAGGCGCCGGCCGAGGTTGATGGCACCTGCCTCGACCCGGTCCCCCGATCCGACAGCAACCAGCGCCGTCTCGCCCGTCAGGACAGCGCGGTTGATCTGGCTGTCCCCGGAAAGGACCACCCCGTCCATGCTGACCGGCGCGCCGGCATCGACTGCGATGCGCCTGCCGATGGCCACATCGGCGCAGGGTTGCGGCTGCCAGCCGGCATCGGTTTCGACCAAGGCGGTTTCCGGCGAGGCGTCCTCCATCGCGCGCAGGGCATCGACCGCGCTGCGCCGGGTCGCGGTATCGACCAGCCGCCCGAACAACAGCAGCGTGATCAGCATTGTCGCGGTATCGAACCAGACCTCGGACCGGCCTTGCGCCAGCGACCAGGCCGAGACCGCACAGGCTGACAGCGCGCCGAGGCCGATCAGCAGGTCCATCCCCGGCGCGCGCAATAGGACCGAGCGCCAGGCCATCCACAGGATGCCGGAACCGGCCCAGAATACGACTGGCAGCGCGAAAAGGCCTGAGGCAACGGCTAGCCAGAAGGCGACATCGGGACCCAGCGCCGTGAAATAGATCACCAGCGCCGGCACCATCGACCACATGCCAGCAAAGACGGCGACGGCAAGGCGGATGCCCAGCCGGTGCAGATCGCGTCCCATCGCGGCGGAAACCTCGTCCGGTCGGTGCCGCGGCGCCATCACATAGCCGGCTTTGGCCACGGCAGCCGAAAGGTCGGCGCGGCTGGCCTGGTTTTCATCCCAGTCGACCAGCGCTGAGGCGGTCAGGTAATGCACCCCGGCGGCGCGCACGCCGGGCAGCGACTGCAGGCGCTTTTCCAGCCCGCGCGCGCAGCCGGCGCAGGCCAGCCCGTCGATGCCGAACAGCTGCCGGGTCATTCCGGCGGCGTGACCCCGGCCGGGGCATCGGGCGCGCCCACCGGCCGCGCCGGGTCGGGCGTGCCGACGCCGATCAGGGTGCCATTAAGCACCTGGCCGTAATAGGTCGCGTCGCCGTCATGGGACTTCTTGCGGTTCTCCTCGACCGTGCCCTTGCCCTGGCGGGGATCCTTGGGCCGCTCGTGACTGTCGATATATGCGGCGACGTCCCAGGCCTCCTGGTCGGACAACTTGCCCGGCTGGGAGAGCGGCATGTTGTGCTGCACGAAAGCGGCGGCGGTGTCGATCTTGGCCATGCCCGCGCCCCAGTTATAGCTGTTCGGTCCCCACAGCGGTGGGAACACGATCCGGCCGTTGGCATCGGTCTGGCCCTGCCCGTCCTCGCCGTGGCAGACTGCGCAGTTGGCCGAGAAGACCTGGGCCCCGCGGTCGGAGGAATAGCCGGCCTCGGTCTTGGCGACCTTGCCAAAGCCGTTGCCCTCCATCGGGACGTTGGTCGGCGCGCCGGTGGCGAGCCAGTAGAAATAGCTGTCCAGATCGCGGTAGATGTCGCTGCCATGCGGCGGCGGGCCACCCGAGACCGAATGCTGGGCGTTCATCGAATAGCTGAAGCAACCCATCACCCGATCTTCCATCGTATTGATCTGGTTGTTCTTCTTTCGATACATCGGATAGCGCGTCCAGGCCGCCCACATTGGCGCTGCCATCGGCTGGCGGCCGCCGTCGAGGTGGCAGTTCGAGCAGGACAGCCCGTTGCCGACGTATTCCCCGGCATTGGTGGACGTGTTCATGAAGATATCGCGACCACGCTTGACGGCCTCGCCAAAGGGGCCTTCAGGCAGTTCATCCTCGGAGGGGGGCTGAAAGAAGGCGCTTTGGGCGGCCGGCGCCTCCGTCGTGCGGCCGCTGATCCATGTCGGCAGCAGATCCGACTCGAGCGCCAGGGCGCCGATGGCCACCAGAACAAGTCCCCCGCCGACAGAATAGATCAGCCGCTTCACGCTGCGGCCCTGGCCCGGGTCCTCGTGTTTTTCAGAGCTCATCCTTACCCCCATCAATCTTTGCCTCGGCCCGCTGTTCGGGCGCCGGAACTGCCGGCAGCGAGGCGAGGTAGTCGGCCACGGCGCGACGGTCAGCCTCGGGCAACGCCTCGGAAATCCGGTCCATCAGACCAAGCGGCGAGTTGTTGCGATGACCGCCCGCCCAGGCAGCGAGCTGGCTGGCGATGTAGGCTGGCTGCTGCGCCGCCAGCGCCGGGAAATCGGGTGCCACGCCAAAGCCCGACGGGCCATGGCAGCTGAAACAGGCCGGAACGCCGATGCTCCAATCGCCCTGCAGCGCGATCTGCTCGCCCCGCGCCAGATCGCCGCCAAGCGCGGGCTGCGCGGCAGAGGCGACCCGCTGGCGGGCGTAATAGGCGGCCAGCCCGTGGATCTCATGATCGTTCAGGGCTTTTGCGACCGAATTCATGCTTTCGTTATGGCGCTCGCCTTGGCGGAAATCGCGCAGCTGGCGGGCGATGTAGCCCTGCGCGAGACCGGCGAGGCGCGGCGTGTTCTCGGTCCCCTGCCCCAGATCGCCGTGACAGCTGGCGCAGGACCAGGCATCGCTCTTGCCGGCAAAGACCAGGGCCGAGATGGCAGGATCGGTCGCAGGCTTTGCCTCTGCCGGCATCGGTGGCTGCGTGGGTAGATCGGGGACCAGCGCGGCCAGTTCGGCGCCGCCTTGCCAGCTGCCCTTGTTCGCCTGCGCGGCACGCAGGGTGGCCACCTGCCCGGCCTCGAGCGCGGCCCCGGTCCCGCCAAAGCGGTTGGCAACGAAAGATGCGATCTGCGCGATATCACCATCGTTCAGCGCCGCGGCAAAGCTTGGCATGCGCCCGTCATACGCAAAGCCCGAGACCCGAATGGGGCCGTCGATGCCGCGCAGCATGATCTGGGCGACGACCTCCGGGCCTGCCTTTGCAAAGTCAGACCCGTGCAGGGGGGGAACAGCCAGCCGGACGCCGGCGCCGTTGGGCTGGTGACAGGTCGAGCAGCGGGCGAGGAACAGCGCCTCGCCGCCCTCCGGCGCCTCGGCGGCCACAGTCTCGCCGGATTGGCGCTCGTTCTGGGCGACCGCGTAGCTGCCGCTATCGCGAAGCAGCGTTGCCGTACCCCAGACGGCCAGCGCCACGGCGACCCAGATCACCGGCAGCGGGATGCGCCTGTTGTTCTCCCACGGCTCGTAGCCCTCGTCGGCAAGCCGGGATTTGACGGGCTGCTTGTCGGGCCGGTTCATGAGCTTGCTCCCCGGCGGGCGAAACCGTCGTCCCGGAGCGAGTTTGCGGGCACCGGATAGGTCCGGTCGAGCGACAGCAGGTAAGCAGCCAGATCCAGCGCCTCGGGACGGGCGACAATGACGCCGCCATCCGCCGGGCCGACGCCGTTGGGCAGAACAACAACGGTGTCGCCTTCGGCTGCCTTTGCCTTTTTCTCGAACAGATACGGATAGGCCGGCATGATCGACCACGGAAAGATTGCACGGGGCTGATAGAGATGCGTCAGCTGCCAGCTTGCCGAGGGCAGGCGCGCGCCGACGTTCAGCAGGTCCGGGCCGGTGCGCATCGTCCCCAGCTGGTGCGGACGGTCGAAGACATAATCTCCCGCGACGGCAGGACGGCCCCAGCCGCGTTCTCCGTCCGGGGCCTGGTCGGGCGAGCGGGGCTGCTGGCTGTGGCAGTAGACGCAGCCAAGACTGACATATTGCGCGCGGCCGCGCGCCTCCTGTTCGGTATAGGGGCGCAGCCCTTCAGAGACTGCGCGCTGGGCAATCTGGATGCCCGGCGCGATCACCAGAAACAGGGTCGCAAATGCGAGGATCCCGAGCGAGATCAGCACGAGGGGAAGATAGCGGTTCATTCTGCCGGCACGCTGCTTTGGGGTTGGAGGGCACGGCGCGGGGCGCGCAGGATGCCGATGATGTTGGCGGCAAAGACGACATGGCCCAGCGCCATCATCGTGCCGCCGACCGACCGCGCTTCCAGATACGGCTTCGTTACCATCACGCTTTCCGCAAAACTGCGGGTCGCATCAAGCATCGCGAGGCCCTGCAGCACGCCGCCGATGGTCAGCGCGAAGAAGTAGATCGCAAAGCCGAGCACCACCAACCAGAAGTGCAGGCGGATCAGGCCGGGATAGGCGAACTCGCGCCCCACCATGCGCGGCATGATGTGGTAGGCCGCGCCGAACATGACGATCGAGACAAAGGCATAGGCCCCCAGATGGGCATGGCCGACGGTGTAATGGGTGAAGTGCGTGATCGTGTTGACCGAGCGCAGCGCCTCGATCGAGCCCTGGAACGAAGCCAGCGTGTACATCACCGCTCCGAAGGCGATGAAGCGCAGCGGCAGCGATTCCCGCAGTGCCCAGGTGTTGCGCGCCACCGTCACATGCTGGTTGATCGCCACCGCGATGACCGGGATGAACATCATCATCGAGTGCACGATCGAGAGCGTGACCACCCAGGTCGGCAACGGACCGCCGATCAGGTGGTGGATGCCAACCTGACTGTAAAAGAGCGCGAGCCCCCAGAAGCCGATCAACGACAGTGAATAGGAATAGATCGGTTTGCCGATGATCTTGGGGATGAAATAATAGGCCGTCCCGACCCCCAGCGGCGTCAGCCAGAGGCCGAGGACGTTGTGGGCAAACCACCAGTTCACGGTCGCCTCCTCGACCCCGTAGTGAATGCCCGGGAAGTTGGCGATGAAGAAAAGGCAGGGGAACCAGACCATTGCGGCCAGGAAATACCAGCCGGTGACGTAGATATGGTCGACCTCGCGCGCCCGCGCCGTGCGTACCAGCGGCACGACGAAAAATACCCCGGCGAGGACCAGCAGCATGTCAAACTGCCAGGCGAACTCCAGCCATTCCTCGCCATCGGTCCAACCCCAGGCGAAGGTCACGGCGCCCAGCGTGACGCCGATGTTCCACAGCCAGAAGCCGATCACCGCCAGTTGTGGCGAGCGCAGTTGGGTGCGGAAGATGCGCGGCAGGATCCAGTACATGCAGGCGATGCCGATCTGCGACAGCCAGCCGTAGGTCACGAGGTTCAGGTGCAGCGCGCGCATCCGGCCAAAGGTCAGGGGCGCGGCCTGGTTCAGCCAGTCCGGCCAGTGCAGCTTGAGCGAGGCGATCACTCCGAAGGCTGATGCCAGCAGCAGCCAGAAGATCGCGCCCAGGATCAGTAGCCGCACTGGCCGGGCCGAGACGCGGTCGATCCCGGTGGTGTCGAACAGATGCGTGCCGTCCGTATCGGGCTCGGCTGCCTCCTTGCCGAAGACCGTCTTGGCCTGGGCGCGGTCCAGCGCGAACTGCCGCGTCGCGATCGCCCAGATCAGGAAGGTCAGGGCAAGCAGCGAAACAACGAAGCTGAGGGCCAGAAGCAGGCCCATGGTAATCAACATTGCGGACGGTCCTTCTGTGCGTCCCGGCGGAGCCATGGCGGGTCGGAAACGGCCCGCCCGGATTCACGCGAATCTCGAGCGGCCGGCTTATCGGCGGCAAACCTTAAGCGAGCCTTAAGGTCCGGCCTGCGTCCCGAGCCGCCCCCTCGGACAATCTCGGGATCAGGCGTTTACCGAGGGCCACGGGCCTTCGCCACCGACAAAACGACGCAGCAGCGGCGGAACAATCTTGTCATCACGCCCGACCAGCTAGAGACGCGAGCTTAAGCCCCGCTTAAGCATGGGCGGCGAGACTGTGATCATCTCGGGCAAGGAAATCATCCCATGCGCTTGCTGATTATCGAGGACGACCCGCTGCTGCTGGACGGATTGAGCGTCGGGCTGCGCCTGTCGGGCTTTACCGCCGATACCGCCGGAACGCTGGCTGATGCGCGCGCGGCACTCCTCGGGGGCGGCTTTGCCGGGGTCGTGCTGGACGTCATGCTCCCGGACGGCTCGGGCCTCGATCTGCTGAACGAACTCCGCGCGGCGGGATCGCGGATTCCCGTCCTGCTGTTGACCGCCCGCGACGAGGTGCGCGACCGTGTCTCGGGCCTCGACGCGGGGGCGGATGACTACCTCGGCAAGCCGTTCGATTTGACCGAGCTTGCCGCCCGCATCCGCGCCATGTTGCGCCGTCAGGAGGGGCGGGCGACGGCAGTGATCGAATGGAACGGCCTCAGCCTCGATCCCGCCACGCAGAACGGTCGCATCGGCGGGCGTGAGTTGAGCTTTTCGCGCCGGGAATTCAGCGTCCTGCACGCCCTGGCCGAACATCCCGGCCGCATCCTGTCCAAGGCGCAGCTGGAAGAGCGGCTTTACGGCTGGCAGGAGGATGTCGAGAGCAACACGGTCGAGGTTCACGTTCACAAATTGCGCGCGAAGCTGGGCCGCGACTTCATCCAGACCGTTCGCGGCGCGGGCTACCGCCTGCTGAACCCGGCCGACGGTGGCTCGCCATGACGTCGATCCGCGGGCGCCTGTTTGTCATCCTGCTGCTTGCCACCGGGGCAATCTGGCTGTCGGCCGTCGCCTGGATCCAGCATTCCACCCGCAGCGAGGTCGGCCATGTGCTGGACCGGCGCTTGCAGGAATCGGCGCAGATGGTCGCTTCGCTGATCCAGCGCAACGGCGGCATCGCCGGCCCCGACGCCGCGCGGCTGGTGGACGAGGTCCCGGCCCTGTCACAGACTGGGCGGCACGACGTCGCGCGCCAGCTGATCTGTCAGGTCTGGGGCTTTGACGGCCAGCTGAAGAGCGAATCCGCCGGCGCGCCCTCGGGGCAATTGTCGGCGCAGGCCGGCTTCAGCGAAAACACCATCGATGGTGAGGTGTGGCGGGTCTATACCCATGTCGATGAGGATCTGGGGGTCCGCGTCATGGTCGGCGACGCCCTCAGCGTGCGCGAGAGGCTGGTGCGGGGCGTTGCCATCGGCCTGCTGGCGCCAGCGATCCTGATCCTGCCGCTGCTGGCGGGGATGATCTGGCTGGCCGTGCGCCACGGGCTGGAGCCGCTGGACCGCCTCGCCCATGCGCTGTCGCGCCGTCCGGCGACCGACCTCAGCCCGCTGACGCAGACCCGCGGTCCGGCCGAACTGCGACCGATGACCGAGGCGCTGAACGGCCTTTTCCGCCGCGTCGAGGGGCTACGCGAGCGCGAGCGCAGCTTCACCGCCTTTGCCGCCCACGAGTTGAAGACCCCGCTTGCCGGGCTGAAGACGCAGGCCCAGATCGCCGCTCTTGCGCCCGATGCCGCGACGCGCGAGCGGGCGCTGACGCAGATCACGCTGGCTGTCGATCGCACCGACCGCATGGTGCGCCAGCTGCTGGACATGACGGCGGCCGAGAACACCATCGACAGTGCACAGGCCCCCGCGCAAGACGGCGCGAGCGTACTTGCCGACGTGGCTGGCCAACTGGCCGGGCTGGCGAAATCGCGCGGCGTCGAGTTGCGGCTGAAAACCGGTCAAGCGAAATGGCGCACCACGCAGGCGGCGCTGCTGGCGCCCGCGCTTCGCAATCTGCTCGAGAACGCGATCCTCGCCTCGCCCCGTGGTGCGGTGGTGCAGGCGCGGCTTGTCCAGGATGGCGACGCGGTGCGCTTCAGCGTGCTGGACCGGGGGACCGGCATCGCCGAGGCGGATCGCCCGCATGTCACCGAGCGCTTCTATCGCGGCGCGGCGAGCGCGTCGGGCGGGGGCAGCGGGCTTGGCCTCTCGATAGTGGCGGCCGCCGTGCAGGCGATGGGCGGCGAGTTGCGCCTGTCGCCGCGTCAAGGCGGCGGCGAGCAGGCCGATGTGATCCTGCCCGCCGGTTAGGCTGGCTAAGGCTCTATCTGCGCGGCGGCGCGGTTCTGACGCCGCCGGACTGATATTTCAGGCCAAGGTCGCGCGGGCGCGTTTCACCATGCCGCGCAACTCGTCGAGGCTGTATTGCCCGAAGGCGCCCTCGTCGCCTGCGATGAAGCTGGGCGTGCCGACAAGGCCCATGTGCTCTCCGAGCATGTGGCTTGAGGTGATGTGCCGCTCGACCTGCTCGCTGTCCATGTCGCGCTCCAGGCGCGCGATATCGAGGCCGATGTCGCGCGCCACCTGCATCGTGGCCTTCTCGGTCACGCGGCCCTTCGTGCGGAACAGCGCGGTGTGATATTGCCAGTATTTGCCCTGCTGCAGCGAGGCCAGCGAGGCGCGCGCCGCGAATTCCGAATCCTCGCCGAACACCGGCCATTCGCGCAACACGACGCGCAGGTTCTTGTCCTCGACGATCAGGCTGTGCATCGGCCCGACCATCTTGCGGCAGAACGGGCAGTTGTAGTCAAAGAACTCGGTCAGGGTGACATCGCCATTGGGATTGCCCAGTACCGGGGCGGTCGGGTCGCGCTCCAGCGCCTTGCGCAGGGCGGCCGGCATCGGATTGCTGGCCGCAGCGGCAGCGGCGGGCAGGGCGACGGTCGGCAGCACAAGCAGGCTGGCGCCCGCGAGAACAAGATTTCGACGATGCATGTTTTTTCCTTCATGGTTCATGGCGTGGGGCTTGCGGGGCTTGCCCCGCCCTGACGTGTTTTCGGCTGATGCCAACCTGCGGGCGCAGGCGCGGCCCGGCTGGTCGGTCGCCTCGTTTCCCGAAACGGCTACGGGCGCCGGCTTAAGGCAGCCTTAAGACCTCAGGCGGCGGCGCGGGCATCGGCGATGATCGCCCGCAGTCCGGTCTCGTCCAGCGCACCGGGATAGATCTTGGCGCCGACGATGAAGGCCGGCGTGCCTTGCAGACCCAACTCGCCCGCCTGGGCGGAATTGCGCGACAGCAAGCCGTCCCATTTTCCGCGATCCGCGCGATAGGCGGCCAGCGAGGCGTCGGGGTCGATACCGCCATCGCGTAGCACCTGCCGGATCTGCCCCTCGGACAGTTTCGCCTCGGTCGCCATGAGGGCCGAATGCGCCTTTTCATATTCCCCGGTCGAGGATGCCCCGAGGACCAGTTGGCTGGCCCGAACCGAGGGCGCGCCAAAGATCGGCCAGTCCTTCATCACCAGCCTGATATCGCCGTCCTCGTCGACCACGCGCGTCAGCATCGAATGGCCGCGTTTGCAGAACGGGCACTGGTAGTCGAAATACTCGACGATGGTCAGCGCACCCTTGGGGTTTCCGAGGACGGGATTGTCGGGATCGTGCAGGACATCTTGGACACTGAGGGCGGCGGCCTTGCTCGCGCCCCGGTCCATGCTGAGCAGGAAGGCCCCGCCGGCGATCCCGGCCAAACCGAGGCCGACGGTGCCCGCCAGAATGTCGCGTCGGGTTATGCTCATCTCGTTTCTACTGTCTGGCCGAGAGCGCCGGTCCGGCTCATCTTCGCGGTGCTGCGTCAGCGATCATGCGGCCCAGGGCCGCTCGTGAAATTTCGCCGGTGTGTGCTCCGATCAGCCGGCCACCGGCGTCGAAAACCAGCGTCGAGGGCAGGCCAATCGCCTCAAGCGCAGCCATCAGCCCGCTCTGCGGATCGCGGACCATTCCGGCTGGCGGCAGCCCCTCGCCGCGCAGGAATGCGTCAATCTGGTCCGCGCCCTCGCCTTGATTGGCGAAGATGAAGTCCACCCCCGGCGTTCGCGCGGCGAGGTCGGTCATCATCGGCATCTCGCGCCGGCATGGCGGGCACCAACTCGCCCAGAGGTTCAGCACCACGGACCGCTCGCGCCCGGTCAACTGGACCGGGGCGCCGTCCAGAGCCATCAGTTGCATCGGAGGCAAATCAGGTTTGGTCATGGGAAACGCGACCGGGATCGCCAGATGCGTGACCAGTGCCGCGGCGCTGCCCAGGGCCAGCGGCGCGAGCGCGCCGCGCACATCGCGCAGCATCGCCAGCAGAAACACTGCGAGGCCGGCTGCCCAGCCACCGGCCGGCAGAAAGCCGCCCTGCCACAACTTGACGCTGTCCCAAGGATGGGGGGAAAACTCGGCCCAGTTCATGGCGACAAAGCCAATGCGAGCGCCCATGATCCAGGCGATGGCGGCCAGCCAGGTCCAGCGCGCGGGATCGCCGCGCAGGACCTGCCCCCGCTGGCCCCGGGCGACGATTTCCGCCACGGCAAAGAACAGCAGCAGCGCGAAGATCGCCGCGAACCGCGCGCCGTCAAACACCAGCGGTCCTATCGAGACGGCATTCACGACCCGACTTTGCCGATCGAGGACAGCATCGCGCCGCTGTCGACCATGCCAATCAGCCGGCTGCCCGCGGCCTCGGCCCGGGCCGCGTCCAGAAAGATCATGGTCGGCGGGCCCGCCGCGGCCAGATCCTTCATCAGCATCTGCGCCTCGGCGTTGAAATCGCTGACATCGACCTTGATCGCGTCCAAGCCGCTGAGGGCCGCGGTGACTGCGGGATCCGCCAGCGGCCCGCGCTCGATGGCGCGGCACGTCACGCACCAGTCGGCAGTGACATAGACCAGCGCAGGCTTGCCGCTTCCCGAGGCCAGCGCCTGTTCGAGGCCCGCGCCGGTGGTGACGTGCGCGAACTGCGCTTCAGCCCCTGCCGTTGCTGGCGCCGCGCGGCCCGCCAAGGGCGCCAGCGGCCGCAGCGGGTCGACGGCCCCGAGGGCGGCACCAAGGCCCTGCACCACGCCCGTAAAGAGCAGCAGCACCCCCAGCACTGCTGCCAGCCGCCGCCCGCGCGTCGCGCCGCTGTCGAGCCGGTCGAGCGCACCGAGGAAGACCGCGGTCCCGACCAGCAACGCCGCCCACAGCGCCAGTGTCGCGGGTCCCGGCAGCACGCGGCTCGCCAGCCAGATGGCAAAGCCGAGGAAGATGACGCCGAACACCTGCTTGGCGCCCTCCATCCAAGCGCCGCTGCGCGGCAGTATCCGCGGCCCGAAGAGACCGATGACCAGCAGGGGCACGCCCTGCCCCAGCCCCAGCGCGAACAGCGCCGCCGCGCCGAGCGCCACGTCGCCGGTCTGCGCGATATAAAGCAGCGCCCCCGCCAGTGGCGCGGTGACGCAAGGCCCGATGATCAACGCCGAGGTAAAGCCAAGCACCGCCGCCCCGCCCAGCGAGCCACGCTTGCCCGCGACCCGACCGAGCCGGCGCTGCAGCGCCTCGGGCATCTGCAGTTCGTAAAATCCGAACATCGACAGCGCCAGAAGAACGAACAGCACGGCGATCACGGCGATGGCGGCCGGCGATTGCAGCACCATCTGAAGGTTCGCGCCGGACCAGGCCGCGGCGATGCCCAAAAGGCCAAAGGCCGCCGCCATCGCCAGAACGTAAGCGCCGGTCAGCACCAGACCACGCCGCGCGGTCAGGGCCTCGCCCTGCCCGGCCAGCATCCCGGCGACGATGGGAAACATCGGAAAGACGCAGGGCGTGAAAGCCAGCAGCAGGCCAAAGCCAAGGAAGCCAAGGATGACCAGCGCACCGCCGCCGCGCGCGGCGAGGCCTTGGACGAGGCCCTGGTCCTGCGCGAGGATCACGCCGGTGCCTGTCCCCCGCCGCGCAGTTTCCGCCCCACCGGCCCCCGCATCTACCTGCCCCACATCAACTTTGCCAGCCTCTGCTTGGTCGACCATGCCTGTCTGCGGGGTCCAACCCGACCCTGCAGACACGCCGCCATCGTCCTGCGCGGGGGTCCGATTCGCGACCGGCAGGACGCTGCCGTCGGCACCCAGACTGACCTTTTGCGGCGCGTAGCAGATGCCGTCCTGCTGGCAGCCCTGCCAATGCAGGGTCATTCCGTCGACCGGATGATCCAGCATTGCACTGACATTCTGGCGGTAAATCTGCCCTTCGCCCAAATAGGGGTCGGCATAGGTCTCGCCCTCGGGCAGCGACAGCGACAGCTCCTGCCCGTCGCCGGCCTCGGCCTTCAACTCACTGCGGTAAAGGTAATAGCCGTCCGCGATATCCCAGTTGAGGTTCAGCGCGCCGTCGGCGTCCTGGCTGACCCTCAGCGCAAAGGCGTCCTCTGGTTGCAGTGGTGGCTTGTGCGTCTGGGCGCCCGCCCAGCCTGCGGCAAGGACCACAATCAGCAGCGACAGCGTCGCGAAGGATAGGGAAAAAAATCTTGTCATCATGCCGGCTTGGCTAGGGAAGCCACCTTAAGCCGACCTTAAGCCTGCCCAACAAACCTGTGAGAGAGTGATCCGCGTCGCGCAAGCGATCCTGAAACGCAACGTCAGGTTGCGGGGGTCGACAACCGAAGCTGGGGCCGCCTTGACATACCTATGTGTTTTACTCAGATATCTGCCCGCCATTCCCCGCAAAGGTCGCCCCCATGAGCCTGACCCATCGCTTTCCCATCTCGCTGCGCGAACTTGAGGTTCTGGACGTCGAGGATATCTCGCCCCGGCTGCGACGCGTGACCCTTGGCGGCCCCCAGATGGGTGCGTTCGAGCGACAGGGCCATCCGCAGCCGCCGCTGCAGAGCCTAGGGCCGGACGATCACGTCAAGCTGTTCTTTCCCGACCCGGATACCGGCATCCTGTCGTTGCCGGACCAACTCAGCGATCATCTGCATTGGCCGCAAGACCCGCCCGCGGTCTCGCGCGAGTATACGCCCCGCAGCCACGACCCGGCGGGAGGAACGCTGGCGCTGGAGTTTGTGCTTCACGGCCACGGCATTGCAGGCACATGGGCGGCACAGGCGCAGGTCGGACAGCACCTGTTCGTCGCCGGACCCAAGAAATCGGCACTGATCTCGCCGGCGGACTGGTATCTGCTCGCCGGGGACGAGACCGCCCTGCCGGCAATCGCCAACTGGCTGGAAATGCTGCCGCAGGATGCCGCTGTGCGCGCCCTGATCCTGGTCGAGGACGAGGCCGCGATCATCCCGCTGGCCGCGCCGCGCGACGCCGATATCCGCTGGCACGTCACTGATCACGCCGATGCCGGGCTGTTGACGCAATTGTTGTCGGCCACGCCGCTGCCCGCAGGCGACGGCTTCATCTGGGCCGGGGCCGAACGCGAAGCCATCGCCACCCTTCGTAACCATTTGTCAGAATTGCAATTTCCTAAGGACCGGTTCCACGTTACCAGCTATTGGCACAAGGACGATGCGGCGGGGGACTGACGGCGGGGTGCGACCTTCCTGCATCGTCACGCGACATCTTTGACACGGAACTCTGGCGGATTGTCCCAGTTTGTGCACAAGCCCCTCATTTACCGTCTCATCACCCCCTGACCTGACCCGAGGTGCCGCGATGCTGAAACCGATCCTTTCCACCCTTGCCGCGGTTGCGGTGCTGGCCGCATGCGAGCCTACCGGCACGACCTCGGCCGATTCCGGTGCCGACCCGATGTCGGGCAGCTGGCGCATCCTCAGCATCGGCGGCACCAAGGTCGAGGATGCGAACGCCACGATGATGACCTTTACCGGGCTGACCACCGTCACCGGCTCGTTCGGCTGCGGCGAGTTTACCGGCAACTACACCTATGACCGCAACGTGCTGTTCATCACCAACATCGCCGGTTCGCCGATGGCCTGCAGCGGCGCGCCCGAGCGTCAGAACCGCCACGGCATGCGCCTACTCAGCTTGCCGATGACCGTGGTCGCCGACGCGAACGGCGCCATCCTCAGCGGCCGCGAAGGCCAGAGCTTCGCGCTCGGCCGCTGATCTGTCCGACTAGTAGGCTGCCCCGCCGGTCCCCGCCGGCAGGGCGCCATAGGGCAACCAGACGGTCTTGAGGCGGGTGGCGTGGCGCAGATAATCGCGCCCAGCGCCGCCCGTGCCCAGCCAGTCGCAATCCGGTACCGCCCAGACCGGCTTGAGGTTGCCTGCCGCTGCTGCACCCGCTTGTACCTGCAGATCCTGACCCGCCCCTGCCAACCACAGGGCCGCAACATCGTCATGCGCGGCCAGTGTCATCGCCAGATCGCGCGCCCCACCGGTCACGATGTTGACGACGCCGCCCGGCACATCCGAGGTGTCCAGCACCTGATAAAGCTCGAGCGCCGCGCGCGGTCGCGCCTGCGCAGGCACCGTGACGACCGCGTTGCCCATGGCGATGGCCGGCAGCACCAGCGACAGGAAGCCCAACAGCGGCGCCTCCGCCGGTGCGATCAGGCCCATGACGCCATGCGGCTCGGGCAGGACCATGGTGAGATGGCCGGGTTTGGTCTGGACCGTCGCGCCGTCGAACTTGTCGGCGAAACCGGCATAGAAAAAGCAGCGGCGGATGGCGGCATCAGCCTCGGCCGCCGAGGTCAGGGCTGCAAACTGGTCGCGCCGGGCGGAGAGGTTCTCGGCAAGGTAATACAGCACCTGCGCGCGGGCATGCGCGCCCATGGCGGCCCATTTGCCGGCCTTGTGCGCCGCCTCGACGGCGTTGCGGATGTCCTTGCGGTTGCCGGCCGGGACCAGCAGCCCCTCGGCCGCATAGCTTGCGCCCCCGTCGGGGCGCTTTTGCGCGCCGCCGATATACAGCTTGGCCGTGCGGTCAATGGCATCGGGTGCCACGGCGGCGGCAGGCGCAGGCAACTTTTCCGGTTTGGCGGCCTGCGCCGTGGGCGTGGGCTCGCGCAGATAATCCAACATACCCGCTCGGCCACCCTCGCGGCCAAAGCCGCTTTCGCGCACGCCACCGAAGGGCGCAGCAGCGTCAAAGATGTTGGCGCAGTTGACCCACACCACCCCCGCCTTGAGCTGCGCGGCCAGATCGGTGGCGTTCGTCGCGCTCTCGGACCAGACCGAGGCGGCGAGGCCGTAGCGCGTCGTATTCGCCAACTCGACCGCCTCGTCAGGGGTGCGAAAGGTTGTCAGGGTGGCGATGGGGCCAAAGATTTCCTGCTGCCAGCCGGGGTTGGCCGGCGCAACGCGGCGCAGATAGCCCGGCGCGATGGCGCAACAATCGAGCGCCGCGCCGCCGACCAGTTCGGCCCCGCCGGCCACCGCATCGGCGCAGATCGACAGGATGCGGGCCTTTTGCACCGGATCGACGATGGCGCCGACGTCGGTCGACTTGTCCAGCGGCGGCCCCACCCGCAGCCCCGCCATGCGCGCGGCCAGCCGCGCCTCGAACGCATCGGCCACCGCCTCGGCGACAAGGATGCGCGATCCGGCGCAGCAGACCTGGCCCTGGTTGAACCAGATCGAATCGACCACGCCCTCAACCGCCGCATCAAGGTCGGCATCCTCAAGGACGACAAAGGGCGACTTGCCACCCAGTTCCAGCGTCAGGCGCTTGCTCGTCCCGGCTGTCGCGGCGGCGATCTGGCGGCCGACCTCGGTCGAGCCGGTGAAGGCGATCTTGTCCACCTCGGCCGCGACCAGCGCCGCACCGGTGGCGCCGTCGCCGGTCACGATGTTCACGACGCCGGGCGGCAGGCCGACCTCGGCGCAGATCTGGGCAAAGGCGAGTGCCGACAGCGGGGTATATTCGGCCGGCTTCAGCACCACGGTGTTGCCAGCGGCCAGTGCCGGGGCGATCTTCCACGCCAGCATCAGCAGCGGAAAATTCCACGGGATGATCTGCCCGCAGACGCCGAGGGGAGCAAAGCCCGGCATCTCGCTCGCCAGCAGTTCGGCCCAGCCCGCGTGGTGATAGAAATGCCGCGCGACCAGCGGCACGTCGATGTCACGGCTCTCGCGGATGGGCTTGCCGTTATCGAGCGATTCAAGGACCGACAGAAACCGCTCGCGCTTTTGCACGGTGCGGGCGATGGCATACAAGAAGCGGGCGCGGGCATGGCCGTCCAACGCCGCCCATCCCGGTTGCGCCGCGCGCGCCGCGGCGACAGCGGCGGCAACATCCGCCTCGGTCCCCTGCGAAACCTGCGCCAGCAATTCGCCTGTCCAGGGATCACGGCTGTCAAAGGTCGCACCGGGCGCGGTGAACGCGCCGTTGATGAAATGGCCAAAGCTGGGACGATCTGCCAGCCAGGCGCGCACCGCGCCGGCATCCTCGGGCGCGGGGCCGTATTCCATGCTGTCCATGATCTCCTTCACGCTCGGCATGGGTATTCCTCAGGCAATTGCAAGGCGGTGGGTTGCGGCGTACCGGCCGGTGACGTGATGGTGCAGCTGCCGCTCGATATCGCCCAGCAAGGACGAGGCGCCAATGCGGAACAGGTCCGGGCGCAGCCAGTCGGGGCCCAGTTCCTCGCGCATCAGCACCTGCCAGTTCAGCGCGTCCTTGGCGGTGCGCAGCCCGCCCGCCGGCTTGAAGCCGACCTTGATACCCGTCCCCGCGGCGAAATCGCGGATGCAGCGCAGCATCACCAGACTGACAGGCAGGGTCGCGTTGGCGGCCTCCTTACCGGTCGAGGTCTTGATCCAGTCGGCGCCGGCCTGCATGGCCACATGGCTGGCACGGGCCACGTTGTCGAATGTCTTGAGTTCGCCCGTGGCGAGGATCGCCTTCATCCGCGCCGGCCCGCAAGCCTCGCGCATGGCGCAAATCTCGTCGTAAAGGGCGGCCCATTCGCCGCGCAGCGCGAGGCCGCGCGAGATGACGATGTCGATCTCGGACGCGCCCTCGTCCACGGCATAGCGGATCTCGGCGAGGCGCAGCGGCAGCGGCATCAGGCCGGCGGGAAAACCGGTGGCGACCGAAGCCACCCGGATGCCGCTGTTGCCGAGCGCGCGGACGGCGGCGCGGACCATGGTCGGATAGACGCAGACCGCGCCGGTGGTGAGGCCTGTCACGCCCAGCGCCTCGGCGATGTCAGGGGCGATGGGCTGGCGCGCCTTGGCGCAGAGGCGCGCGACCCGCGCCTCGGTGTCATCACCTGCCAGCGTGGTCAGGTCGATACAGCGCACGGCGTTGCAGAGCCAAGCCGCCTGCCATTCCTTTTTCAGGCTACGCCGGGTGGGGATGGTGGCCGCCCGCCGCTCGACCGCGGGCGTATTGATGCGCAGCCCCTCGAACGCGTCGGTGCTGAACGGAGTGCCGGGATTGCGTCGTAGATTGGACATGGGGCCTCGGGTCGCAGCATTGGGGGGCGGCAGGCCGAATGCGGTTGCAACGGGACGTCGCGGCGGATGGCAAAACCTAGCCGCGGGTCCGGACGCCGGCAAGCGGGCGCCTCAGCGGCGCGGCTTGCCGCGCCAGGTGTCCAGCCAGCCGCGGATACGGCCCCGCGCCTCGCCCGCCTCGGACGAGAGGCGATCCCGTGCGGCGTCGGCCCGGGCGTCGAGCCGGTCCCATGTCTCGTCTGCGCGGCGCACCGCCGGGTCGATCGTCCGCTCGCGGAACTGCGCCCAAATGCGCCACAACAGCACCAGCAACAGCCCCAGAACCCCGAGGATCACCAGCGCCGCCCAGTTCAGCGGGCGCACGTCCGGCCCGGCCACGGGCTTGAGCGAAATGGCGTTTGGAAAGATGGTCAGCCAGCCGACGCGCCAACCATATGCAGTCACGCTGACCCATTTGGGCGCTTCGGCAGTCGATTTCAGGTCCGTCGCGCGCGCTTGCAGGTTCGAGCTGTCGTATTTGAAATATGGCGGCCAGATCCAGCCGGTATCCTCGTTTCGATAGACGCGCGGCCGGCCATTGGCCTTAATCGTGTCGATATACCGGATGTCGCGCAGGCCCTGCTGGTTCTCGACCGTGCCGGTATCGGCGCCCGCATAAAAGATGCTGTTGGCACCGAGGTCGGTCAGCTTGTTGTAGGTATTGGTGATCCGCACAGTCTCGCGACTGGGTAGCGAGTAGTCGAGAAACAGGAACACCAACAGGGCAAACAGCCCCTTCAGCACCCAACCTGCATATCGCATCGCGCGCCCCCTCTGATCACCGATAGTTCACGAAGTAGACGATTACCGAGATCGCCACCATGGGCAGCAGCACCGCCAGCACTACCAGCCGCGCGCGCAGGGTCTTGTGAAACGCCGTCATCCGCCGCTCGACAAATTCCTGTCTGGCTGGGCTGTCGCCGCCGCGGCCGGGGTTGACTTCATCCCATGCCTCCTCCAGCCGCTCTCGCTCCAGCGAGCGCAGATAGATCGACAGGACGACGTAGAGGACCGCCTCCAGCGCGATGACCAGTGCAGCGAGGCGCACGAACTTCATCGCGCCGGCCCCCAGGGCGATGGGGTGGCAGCCGCCTGCCGGGCGCCCCACGGGCCGACAATGGCTGGGGCCGCCGGCGCGCCGACCGGATCGGCCATCCCCGGCTCCGGCCCGAACAGCGCGGCGCGGGTGCCCTGCTTGTCGAGCATGTATTCCTGCTCAAGCTGGGTCGCGACGTAGGTCTGCTTGGCGGCGTCCCAGCCGCGATAGAGGCGGTAGAACAAGGGCTTGTTGAGAATGAACAGCGCCCGAACGTCATGCGGGGCGAGTTCCGCCAACAGCATGTTGATGACGTCGCGGGCCGGGCCGGGCGTCGCCCGGACGGCATAGAAATAGGCTGGATCGGCGCTGTCGATCACGGGCCAGTCGCCGCCATGCTCGATATAGCTGGCCAGCGCCGACAGGCTGCGCACCTCGGGCGGCAGCGCGTCGCCCATGCGCCCGACGGCGCGGCGCAGGTCGGCACGCGTACCAGCGCCGGTGTCGATCTCCAGCCGCACCGCTGCATCGACGAGGATAAAGTCGATCTTCTGGCGAAGCAGTGCCGCTGTTCCGGCCGAGCGGGTCGAGGCCAGCGAATCCGCCAGCCCGTTGCGCGCCAGCCAGGCGGCGATCGCATGGGGCTGATCGACGCTCAACGACTGCGCGCCCTGCAGCGGGCGAAGCTTTGTCTTGTCCGAAAAGATCACCGCCGGCTCCCGCGCCGAGCGGATGACATAAACGCCCCCGAATTCGGCCGTCCAGAAATCACCGACCTCGAACTCGGTCTGACCGAGGCGGACCGGGTTGCGGGTGACATCGCCCGATTTCTGCGCCTGCTCGATCATCTGGGCGATCAGCACGTCGTCCCACCAGGCATCGCGCTCGGTGCGAAAGCGGTCGATCATCGCCGTCAGACGGGCGCTTTGCGCCACCTGGTCCCCGGTAGTGTCGGCAGTCACCCGCAAATGCCGGATGCCCAGCAGATCGGCGGGCGACGCGATCTGCCATACGCCCTCGTCCATCTCGCCCACGACCGCATCGCGGGCGGTCAGGGTGAAAAGCTGGCTTTCATTGGCGACGATAAAGCGGCGCAGGATCTCGCGCTCGACCGACAGATCGACGTTCAGCAGCGGCGCGGTCTTTTGTTCTGTCGTCAGCAGGATGAACTGGCGCGTGCCGCCCTGCGGGTCGAGGTAGTCCAGATCGCCCAATTCGTCCCCGATCTCGGGCGAGGTGCCGCTGAGGTCGATGTGAAACTCGCTCAGCGCGGTCTGCTTGCCGATCAGCTTTTGCAAGGCGCGGTTATAGCGCGCGACCCATGCCGGGGAATCGACGCGGATCAGACCGCCGAACATCAGGCCTTTTTCGATGAGCGTGGCAACACCGGTCATCTGCGCGTCCCCAACTTGCCGCGCAGCACCGCCTCTATGTGCTGCAACTCGCGGTGCAGAAGGTCGAGGATGCCGGAATGTGTGGGACTCGCGCCTAACGCGTGGTCGGGGGAATCAGCGCTTGTGGCGAAAATCTCGCCCTCAAGGCGCAGCGCCTGTGCCAGTCGGTCGGCAGGAAAGTCCTTGCCCCAGACCGCCTCGGCCTCCTGCGACAGGGGCAGGACCTCGGCCCTCGCCTGCGCAACGGCGCGGCGGTCGGTCGAGGGGTCCGCGGTCGCCGGCATGTTGACGGCGGCGCGCACGGCATTCTCGTAATGCGACAGGGTCAAGAGCATGCGCCGTGCAAGGTCCTTGTCGGCCTTCCACATGTCCTGCTTTTTCCAGGTCCAGAGGCCGAACAGGCCAACGACGCAGGCGCCGACCGATGCAACGGCCATGATCCAACTGGCGACGGCCGACCAGACATCGGCGCTCCAATGCATCATCGCGCCGCCCCCTCGAACCGCCGCCGCGCCTCGGCCGCGCGCTCCATGCCGCGCACCGCATCCTCGATCGCGGTCTCGTCGCTGGTCCCGCTATACCGCCATTCGCTATCGGCGTAGCGGTTGATCTCCTGCAGGACCATTTCCGGGGTGATCGGCTGGCGCAATGCTTCCAACATCTGCAGCTTCACGTCGTAAGGCTGGTGCAGGAATGGCTCGGGCGAGGCAAACCACTCGTCCGGCATGTCGAAATCCATGGCCCGCAGCTTAATCGCGTCGGTGATATTCTTGACCGCGCGGCCGGTAAAGCGCGGCTCGGCCTCGGCGATGGCGTGCAGGTAGGTGCCGAAGTCGGCCAGCGTGTCCATCGGGCCAAGCTGCGCTTCGACCTGCGACCAGACCTTGGCAAGGCCGGCCTCCTGCGGGCGGGCGTGACGCTCGTAGCCTTCGGAGACCGCCGTGCTGATCGCCTGCGCCTTCATCAGGTCATGCTCGCCGACCGGGATGTCGTGGCGCTTGCCCAGCAGAAGGGCAAAGATGTCGATGTAATCCTCGCGCGACTTCGGCCCGTCGATCAGGAAGCGCGCCCCCGCTCGCTGGCGCAGCGCGTCGTCGATGGCCTCGGCGTAGTTCGAGAACATGCCGAAGGTGGCATTGCCGCGCACCACGGTGGACGCGCCGGCGAAGGCGTCCATCAGCACCGCCGTGATCTCTTGCTGGCCGCTGGAGGATTGGCGATCGCCACGCCGGCCAGCGACCTGGTCGATGTCGTCCACGGTGCCAAAGCCGATCACCGCCGGGTCGATTACAGCGTCGATGAAAGCCCGCGCGTTCTGGCCGGATTTGCCCTGGTAGCTGTCGACATTGTCGATGCCGAGGTTGCGATAGACGAAGGGATAGCCGGCCACGGTGCAGTAATCGTTGATCAGCCCGGCCATCATCTGGATCAGCGTGGTCTTCCCGGTGCCCGGCTTGCCGTCGCCGAGAAAGGTGAAGATGAAGCCCCCAAGCTCGACAAAGGGGTTGAGGCGTCGGTCGAAATCATAGGCGACGATCATCCGCGCCAGGCGCATCGCTTGGTGCTTGGCGGCGGCGTTGCCGACCACCTCCTCGGGCTTCTTGAAGGCCATCGCCAGCGGCTTGCCGCGGCTGCGCGCGGCGGGTGCAAAGCCCGTGATCGGCAAATCGTCGGCGGCGACGCGCCAGCTGGCGCCGGTGAATACCTCGGTGCGCGGCGCGCTTTCGGCGCGGGCGCGGACGGCAGCGGCGAGCGCCTCGGCATAGGCCAGGGTGACGGCGACCAGCGTCTTGTCGTCGCTGGCATGGGTGGCAAGCTTCTGGTCCAGTTCCCACAGCGCGCCGTGCAGGGCGGTGTGCGGGGCGTCTGTCAGCACCTCGGACACTGGCCCGATGTCGGGCGCTTCGGGCCCGGCCTGATCGGCCAGCAGGAAGGCCGCCGCATTGGCAAAGGTCGCCAGCACCGCCAGGCTTTCGACGGCCAGCATCTCGGTGAACTCGGGCTTGCGATCGAGCGTGAGGCGGCCGTCGAGGTTCAGCCGCTTCAACTCGGCCGCGCCGCTGCGCTGCGAGACTTCATCGCCCAGGGCCAACGCGATGGCGAGCGCCCGGCGCAGATCGCGCAACACGGTGGCCGCCGCCGCGGAGGGCAGATCGTCGCCGGAGATCGCCTCGACCCGCTCAGCCAGATTGACGCTGCCCGGCCGGGCGGTGGAACGCCCCGCCAGCCCCGGCACGGTCGAGCGAAAGCGGGCCGGGGGCGGGAAGCCGGGCGCGCGCTCTGGGCCGTGCGCCGGCGCCTGCGCCGTTGCAATGCGCGGCGCGTAGTCAAACCCGCGCAGCAGCGAAAGCGCCTGCGGATACTGGGCGCGAATCTTCGCCTCGGGCAGTTCCATCGCGTCACGGGTATCCATCATTCGCCTTCCCGGCCCAGCGGCCCTGATCCTGCGCCGTCACGCATAGCCGCGCACCGTATCGCCCGGGGCCACGACGTACTTGCGCACGTTGCGAAACCCCTCCGGGTCCAGTTCGGACAACGCCTGAAACGGCCGCGCCGGCAGCACCAGCACACGCGCGGCCGACGTGGCGCCCTGCCCCGCGCCGTGCTGGTTCAGCGGGTCGAGGTCAAAGATCTGGCGCTCGACCACCGAGAAAAGGCCCGAGGCCTCCATCACCGCGCGTCCGGCGCGCAACTCCTCGATGGTCATGGCCAACGCCCAATCCTCACCCTGGGGCGCGTGTGCATCGTCCAGCACTTGGCGGATCGGGCCTTCCTGCACGGTAAAGAGGCGCGAATATATCGGGCCGAGTGTCAGGCGCCGCAGGCGACGGGGGTGGAGGGTGTCGAAATCCCGGTCGAACCCTTGCGCTATGGTGACCAGTTGCAGCGCGGTCACCGACTGCGCCAACAGATGTGCGCTCGCCTCGGGCCAGCGGCGCGAATCCTCGGGCAGCGGCTTGCGGCCGCTGTCGTCGCAGTCGAGCAGGTAGATCACCGGCACGTTCAACTGGCTGTCGTAGATCGCCCAGTGGATCAGCCAGCGGCGGCGGCTGCCGGCTTGGCCCTGCCCCTCGGCCTGCGGGTGCATTTGCGGCCAGAACAGCCCGCCCGCCGCCAACGCCTCGTAGTAATAGCGCTGTGACAGGGCATATTGCAGCCGGGTCGGCAGGACCCGATCGCCGACGATCTGTCGGATCATGTCATCCTTGATCGTTTCGGCCGGCGGCGTGCGGCCCAGTTCGGTCGCTGCCTGCGCCGCGTCCGCGGCGGTCTGGGCAATCTCCTGCCAGACCGGAAACCCGCTTTCATGGGTATCGATGGTCAGCCAGCTGCGCAGCGGGCCTTCGATTCGCCCAGCGACGAGGTATTTCATTCCCAATGCAGCAAGGCTCGCCTGCAACGCCGCCAGATAGCCGCCGATCACCCGGACATCGGCATCGCCCAGCAGCCGGTCGCGCACCATCTCGCGGGTGACGGCGGGCAGCGCCGCCATAACCCCTGCCGTACGCGCGACGTAGGACCGCGTCTCGAGGTCATCCTCGATCCGGCGATGGTCGGCATCGAGGGTTCCGGTGTTGGCCATCAGCGACGTCCCCTGCCCGCCCGGCCGCCGTCAGCCGCCATAAAGGTTCTTGTCGTGCTTTTCGACGATCTCGGCAAAGCGGCGCGCAAAGCGCTCGTCGGCTTTCTGCTTTTCCTCCAGCACCTTGCGGGCGAACACCATATGCTCGCCATGGGCCTCCAGCATGTCGGCCATCCGGCTGTTGGTGGCCGTGCCGATAGCCGCCATCTGGGCCTGCGCCTCCTGGTCGGTCTTGACCCCGATCTCGTTGATGCGGTGGGCAATGTCCTGCTGCTGCGCGGTCTTGAGGCTTTTGGTCAGAGCGTCGTACAGCACCACCCGCTGGCGGGTGTCGGTCTGCAGCTTGTTGATCAGCACCATCTGCGTGGCCGCCTGGTTCTGAAGGCTGTCGACCCAGGTCTTGCCAGCCTCGATATAGCGTTCGAGCGTCTGCGACTTGGCGAGGGCGACCTGCTCGTCCTGCACAAGCGCGTTGTGGCGGGCGTTGGCCTGCGCCAACTCGCTCTCCAGCCGGGTACGGTCGCTGGGGTCTGTGGTGCTGGCAACTTTGCCCTCGAGCTCGATCAGTTGCGGGTCCATCGCCTTGATCTGCTCGCGCAGCGTCTCCAGCGTGTCGACCGTGGTCTCGCGGTCGGTCAGGGTCTGGGACAGGTTCGCCTCAACCTTGGCCTTTTGCTCGTTAAGCTGGTCCAGCTGGCCTTGCAGCAGCCGGGTGATCACGTCGGACTTGCCGATCAGATCCTGCAGCTTGTCGTCGATGCTGGCGGTGCGCAGGCGTTCCTGGCGCATCGCCTCGGACTTGCCGCGGGCGAACATGCCAACAAAGCTCTCCCACCCGGTTTTCGAGCGCATCTCCTCGAAATCCTTGGAAAAGCCCGAGGTGATATCGTCCAGCCCCATGATCAGCTCGGCGATATTGGCGTTCATCACCTGCGTGTGGCGGTTCACATCCTCCAGCGTCGCGGTGGCGACGTCGATGCCGGTGCCGGCCTCGGTCTGGCTGGCGGCGGCCTGGTCAAAGCGGTTGCCAAGCTCGCTCAGCTTGCGCTGCGTCTCGGCCACCTGCTGCTGGCTTTCGACGATCTGCTGGTCCAACGATGCCATGGGGTCCCCTTGAAAAATGGCGCGGCGTCAGCGCTTCAGCACCGAACACGATGTGCGCGCAGGGGGTTCCTTGCACAGTCTGCGCGCCGCACCTAGCGTCATGCGATGGACCGCCTTTTTTCCCAGATCGAATCCCGCCGCGACCAGCTGATCGCCCTGACGCAACAGCTGATCCGCATCCCGACGCTGAACCCCCCGGGGCTGCATTACCGCGATATCTGCGACGCTATCGCGGCACGCATGGCGCCGCAGGGGTGGGATTGCCAGTTGATCCGGGCGGTCGGCGCGCCCGGTGACAGCGAGGCCTATCCGCGCTGGAATATCGTGGCGCGGCGCGAGGGCACAGGGTCCGGTGACTGCGTTCATTTCAACAGCCATCACGACGTGGTCGAGGTCGGCCACGGCTGGACCCGCGATCCGTTCGGGGGCGAGCTGACGGACGAGGATGGCGGGCGCATCTATGGCCGCGGCGCCTGCGACATGAAGGGCGGCCTCGCCGCCAGCATCATCGCCGCCGAGGCGTTCGTTGCCGCCTGTCCCGACTTCGCCGGCAGCATCGAGATCAGCGCCACCGCCGACGAGGAATCGGGCGGCTTTGGCGGGGTCGCCTATCTCGCCCAGCAGGGCCATTTCGACCGTGTCCAGCAC
Source organism: Paracoccus suum (assembly GCF_003324675.1). NCBI lineage: Bacteria > Pseudomonadati > Pseudomonadota > Alphaproteobacteria > Rhodobacterales > Paracoccaceae > Paracoccus > Paracoccus suum. The sequence goes on along the minus strand of NZ_CP030918.1, from coordinate 1,505,903 downwards.
GTCCTGATCCCCGAGCCGCTGCACAAGGACCGCATCTGCCTCGGCCATCGCGGTGTCTGGTGGGCGGAGATCGAGACAGAGGGGCGGATCGCCCATGGCTCGATGCCCTTCCTGGGCGACTGCGCCGTCCGCCACATGGGTGCCGTGCTGGCCGAGATCGAGGCGAACCTGATACCGCTGCTCGCCAGCCGCCGCACGGCGATGCCGGTGATCCCGGATGGCGCCCGGTCCAGCACGCTGAACATCAACAGCATCCACGGCGGCGCGGTGGAGCAGGCCGAGGACTACACCGGCCTGCCGTCCGCCTGTGTGCCCGACCGCTGCCGCATCGTGATCGACCGCCGCTATCTGATCGAGGAGGACCTCACCGAGGTAAAGCGCGAGGTTACAGCTCTGCTGGAGCGTGTGCGCGCCGAGCGCCCGACCTTTCGCTACGAGGTGCGCGATCTGTTCGAGGTGATCCCCTCAATGACCGATCGCGACGCTCCAGTTGTCACCGCCACCGCCGCCGCCATCGAAACGGTGCTGGGTCGTGAGGCCGCGTATGTCGTCAGCCCCGGCACCTACGATCAAAAGCATATCGACCGCATCGGCAAGCTGAAGAACTGCATTGCATATGGTCCGGGTGTTCTGGACCTCGCGCACCAACCGGATGAATGGATCGGCGTGCAGGACATGGAGGAGAGCGCCAAGGTGATGTCCCTGGTCCTGCACCGGCTGTTGCACGCGGGCTGAGTTGGCAGCGTCGCGCCCCGCCTTGGCGAGCTAGAGCTTGCGTCTTCAGGTACGTCGCGGGCCACAGTGGCGGGCGACGCCGGAGCATCGCCTCCCGGCATTTCCAAGTTACAGTCGGGCCTCCTCCAACACGCCGCTGGTCGGGCTGGTGCGCCTGAAGCGGGTCAGGCGCTTGCGCATGTTCTTGACGGCCGGCAGCACCAGATACCAGCCGCCCTCGCCCGAGCCGTCGTCGAGGGTGTTGCCGCTTCGCGTGAAGATGAAGTCGAAATCCTCGCGCCGCCACGGCGCGCAAATGCCGACCATGACGATCTTGTCGCCGCTTGCGAGGTCCGCCGCCTCCAGTGCCTCGTAGCCCTTGTTCATAAGCTTGCGCAGCGCTTCCTCGGACATCCGCGCCCAGATGCCGAAAGCGACTGGGTATTCGCCCCTGCGTAGCAGGATCACCTGCTCGTTCGCGGCGTGATGGGTCAGCATCTCGACCAGCCGCAGCCCGGTGAGCTGCGAGAAGGCACTGTCATGGGCGGCGAGATATAGCATGTCACGTACGGTGGCGCAGGTCTCGGCCTGCGCCTCGGGCATGCCGAACGGCGGATCACCCGGCAAACGGCCAATGATGGCGTCCCGGCCAGTGGAAGTCCCTTCGGGTTGTACGTTCATGCTGATTCTCCTCGCAAAAGATCAGTTCGGAAGTCATCAGGCCGACCCCTTGGGTAAGCCTGATCGTGCACTTTGTCGGTTGCGCGACATGGCATTGCCGTCAGCCTCCAAAGCGAATGGCTGCCCGGTCCACGCCCCCGGGCAGCCCTCGTTTCATCAACAGGCCAGCCGAGGCTGGCAGCTGTTATTGCAGCGCGATTCCCTGGGTCCGGTGGCCCGCGATGATCTTTTCGGCCAGCGGGCCGCGCGCGACGGGACGAACCAGATCCTGCCGGCCGGTGCGAACGATCGCCGCAAGGTCGGGGAAAAAGGCTTCCAGCTCGACCAGCTGGGCCGCGCCCACCTGGTTGCGCGACAGCGGCGAGACACAGAAGCTTTCGCTCTGCACACCGTTGGCGGTGATGATCTCGTGGCGGTCGAACATGAAGTGGACGTAGTCGACGTGGCTGGCGTCCTCGACGATCTCGACCCCGTCAAGCGCCGTCAGGAAGCGCGCGGCGACCAGCACCTCATTGCTGTCGAAATGCTGCCGCGCCACCGCGCCGCGCACCACGACCCGGTGCAGTTGCGAGACTTGCAGGTCGCTCGCCGGCAGGCCGCCGCCCAGCGCACCTGCGCGGATAATGACCGGCTTCCAGCTGGGGAAGTGCTCCAGCTCGGCACCTGCGACGACCGTCTTGCCGACCCAGCGCACAGGGCGCGCGCCATTGTCGACGGTCGCGATCATGTCCCCGACGTTGATGTCACCGGCGCGGCGCTCGGTCCCGTCGGCCATGAGGATCAAACTGTCTGCAGTGAAGCAGGTCTTCACGAAGGTCAGTTTGATGGTCAACTCATCCGTGCCGCCGCCGATGGCACCATATTCTACCGCGTCGACCCGGTATTCGACCGTCAGGCTCTCGCCGATGGCCAAGTCCTTCCAAGCCTGGGCCGAGGTGTCGAAGGTGAACTTGAAGGTGTCGTGCTGCCAGTCGTTACGGTTGGTCAGGCTCGTCCCGTCAGGCTGCAGGGCGTCCGTATCGCCCGTGCCGTTACCGAGGACGGCAGAGCCGACGTTCCCCGGGTCCGAAACCTCGGTCAGGGTGTACAGGTCCCATTCGGTGTTCAGCGGATCGGGCAAGATCGCGCCAAGCAGCGAACGGTGAAATTCAATCGAGATGTTCTGCGCGCCGGCGCTCTGATCGACGTTGATCGTCGCATCGATGTCGCTTGCGCTGCCCAATAAACCGAGAAATCCGCCATAGGCGATTTGCGCGGGTCCTGTCGTCATCATAGCCTCCTGCATGAGCCGCCAAGCCGAGGGGAAATGGTCCCTTTGGCTCTTCCGGAGATTGCGTGGCGATGGGGTCAGGGAGTGGCAAGCAAGCTCAACTCAAGGCTTTAGACATTTTCGAGACAAACTATTTTAGCACGAATGTACTTTCAAAGCGATAAGTAGATACAATTTCCGGTTGTGGATTTTTGCCGCTTTACACGTGCTTTTCGGACCAGGAATGCGCCGCACGAATCATTTCAGCGCCTACTTTCTCGCCCGACCTCGGCGTGGCATGATGGCCTCAACCAGACAGACGCAGGCCCATGACCCAGTCCCGCCTATCGATCAGCGCCCTCGTGATTTTTGCCCTCATGCTGCTGATGGGGCTCTACTTCGCCTTCGCTGCGGTGCAGGGCCCGTCGGGCATCCTGAGGCGCGTCCAGCTGGACGCCGAGACCCGTGAGCTGGAGGCCGAGCGTGACCGCCTGCAGGCAGAGGTGGATCGCATGGCGAACCTGACTCGGCGGCTGTCGAACGACTATCTCGACCTGGAACTCCTGGACCAGCAGGCGCGCGAGGTACTGGGCCTCGCCCGCGCCGACGAAGTTGTCGTACCAGAGGCGAACCGGTAGCCCTCCGGGCTTACGCGGCACCTGAAGTAATCAGCCCGCGCGCCAGATGCGCATAGGCATCGGCAATCGGTCCCTCGCCTGCCGCGACCGGCACGCCGCGGTCACCCGACATCCGCACATCCAGGTCCAGCGGGATCTCCCCCAGGAAGGGCGAGCCCATGCGGGCCGCCTCGTCGCGCACGCCACCGTGGCCGAAGGGGTGGGTGACGTGGTTGCAGTTCGGGCAGCAGTAGCTGGCCATGTTCTCGACCAGGCCGAGGATCGGGGTGCCGAGGCGGCGGAACATGTCCACAGCGCGACGCGCGTCGATCAGGGCCACGTCCTGTGGGGTGGAGACGATGATCGCGCCGTCCAGTCGAGTCTTCTGGCACAGCGTCAGTTGCACGTCGCCGGTCCCCGGCGGCAGGTCAATCAGCAGCACGTCCAGCGGGGCCCAGGCCACCTGCCCCAGCATCTGCTGCATCGCACCCATCAGCATCGGGCCGCGCCAGACGATGGCCTGCCCGTCGGGCACCAGCAGCCCAAGCGACATCACCTTGACGCCATGCCCGACTAGCGGCTGCATGGTCTTGCCGTCCGGCGCCTCGGGCCGACCAGATACGCCCATCATGCGCGGCTGCGACGGGCCATAGATGTCCGCGTCCAGCAGCCCCACCCGCCGCCCCTGCCGCGCCAGAGCAACGGCGAGGTTGGCGGTCAGCGTCGACTTGCCGACCCCGCCCTTGCCTGAGCCGACGACCAAAATGCGACCGACGCCCGGCACGGGCTCGGGACCCGTCTGCGGGGTCGGGTGGCGGCCGATCTTGAGGTCGGGCGCCGCGCCGCGTCCGGATTCGCGCACGGTAGGGGCGGTGGTCACAATGCTGACCTGCGAAACGCCCGCCAGCGCCTCTAGCCGGGCGCGGGCCTCGGCCTCGGCCGGTTGCATGGCGGTTGCCGCCGCGGCGTCTGGCACCTCGATCACAAAGCGGACCGCGCCGCCCTCTACGGACAGTGCGCGCACCAGATCACGCGAGGCGAGCGTGCCGCCCCCTTCGACCGCGATCTGATCAAGCACGGCCATCACCTCGTCGCGGCTGATCGTCATGTCGCACCCCTACATCTGTTCAGGACGATCTTGTGCCCATGGCCCGACAACGACAAGTGCAGGGGCGCAAACGGCGCGCACTCGACCCCATGCCGCAACGCAGCAACAGGTACACCTGACGTTGCGTTAATTGCATGGCTTGTGAAGGAATAGTGACGGAACCGAGCGGTTCAATAACAATTTCGATAGGCCGTGCTGCATTTTGTCGCAGTGTTTGTGCGTGAAATGCATATCTGTTTTGCCTGAACGGGCATTGTGCAGCTGCAGCAAATAGGCCATCTATGATCCAACGCAGCAGCAAGCCCGAGGGCAACGCCAGCCTGCAGAACTTTACTTGAAAGTCCGCTCCAATGTCCGCGTTTGACCAGAATATCGCCCACACCGCCCAGCATGGCGTCGCCTCGCGCGTCAGCGTCATGCTCGAGAACCTGCGGGTCGCCCGTGCACGTCGTTCGATCTATCGCCAGACAGTGCGTGAGCTTGGTGCGCTGAGCGATCGCGACCTCGCCGACCTCGGCCTCAGCCGTGGCTCGATCCGGCAGGTTGCCCGCGACGCCGCCGACGGCCTCGCCCTCTGAACAGTTTTCCCGGTCCACTCTCCTCCCCCTTGGACCGGGGCATGGGCGGCGCCCCACTCCTCCCCCTTGTAGGGGTAGCCGCTCAAAAGATCGCCGGTTGAAGGGTCCTCCCCCCTGAAGCCGGTGCCGCCGGACCGATCTCCCCCCTTGAGGTCCGGCACCCAAGCGACCCCGGCCCCTCCCCCCATAGGCCGGTGTCGCGGCTCTACGCGGCCCGGGTCCTCCCCCCGGATCAGCGTTTAGCGGCGGTGTCTGGTCCTCCCCCAGACGCCGCCGCTTTTTCTTTGCCGTGCAAGGGGGTAAGGCGGGATATGCTGTCCTATCAACATGCCTACCACGCCGGAAATGCCGCCGATCTCCACAAGCATGCGCTGCTGGCGTGGATGCTGGACTACCTGACAGTCAAGCCAAAACCGCTCAGCTATCTGGAAACCCATGCCGGGCGCGCGTTGTATGACCTGGCCGGCCCCGAGGCCCTCCGGACCGGCGAGGCCGAGGCTGGCATAACCCGCGCCCTGGCGCGCGGTTGGCTGGCCGTAGATCACCCGCTGGCCCGGGCCATCGCCGCCACCCGCGCGCAGCATGGCGCGACTGCCTATCCCGGCTCGCCCATGATCGCCGCGCATCTGTTGCGGCGCACCGATCCGATCCACTTGGCCGAACTGCACCCGGCCGAGGCCGAGGCCCTGAACCGCACCATGGGCCGCCGCGCGCATGTGCATCTCGAGGACGGCTTTGCCATGGCAAATCGCCTGGCCCCGCCCGAGCCGCGGCGCGGGCTGCTGCTGATCGACCCGAGTTGGGAGGTCAAGGCGGACTACGCCCGCATGCCCGCCTTTGTCGACCGCATCGCCCGCAAGTGGAATGTCGGCGTGATCGCGCTGTGGTACCCACTTCTGGCGGAAGCCCGTCATGCCGAGATGCTGGACAGTCTTGCCGCCGCGCACCCCGACGCCCTGCGCCACGAACTGGCCTTTCCGCCGGCTCGCGAAGGCCACGGCATGATCGGCTCGGGGATGTTCGTCGTGAACCCGCCCTATGGGCTGGCGGAGGAAGCGGCGCGGCTGACTGCCTGCATCGCCTGAACGGGTAGCCGACCGCTAGAACGGAACGTCATCGCCGACCTCGCCTGCCATCTGCACATAGGCAGCCTTAACGGTCTTGAAGCCAGCCTCGAACTGGACCGTCAGCGTATCTTCGGCGATGCCCATGATCTCGCCCTCGCCGAACTTGGGATGCGTGACCCGGTCACCGACTGAAAAGCGCGCGCCCGGCTCGGCATCGATCACGATCGGGGTGCGATGCACCGGCGCGGCGCGCTCGGCGGCGCGGTCCTGCATCCGCTTCCAGCCGGGCGAGTTGTAGACGTCGGCCCGGGCCGCGCGCTCGTGCATCGAGGTCGTGCCGGCCTGCGCCATCGCCGCGCCGAAGCCGCCGCCATAAAGGCCAGGCGGGGTCAGCACCTCGACATGATCCTCGGGCAACTCATCGACAAAGCGCGAGGGCAGCGACGACTGCCACTGGCCATACATCCGCCGGTTGCCGGCAAAGCTGATGGTCGCCAGGTCTTCGGCCCGGGTGATGCCGACATAGGCGAGCCGCCGCTCCTCCTCGAGGCCCTTCAGCCCGCTCTCGTCCATGCTGCGTTGCGAGGGGAACAGGCCGTCCTCCCAACCGGGCAGGAATACGACCGGAAACTCTAACCCCTTGGCGGCGTGCAGGGTCATGATGCTGACCTCGTCGGACTGCTCGCCCTCGGCGGCGTCCATGACCAGCGCGATATGTTCCAGAAAACCCTGAAGGTTCTCGAATCCTTCCAGCGCCTTGACCAGTTCCTTGAGGTTGTCGAGGCGGCCGGGGGCGTCGGGCGAGCGGTCGTTTTGCCACATCGCGGTATAGCCCGATTCGTCGAGGATCCGTTCGGCCAGCTCGACATGGCTGGACTGACTGTCGATGGCATCGGCATGCCAGCGGCCCATGCCCTGCACGAATTCGCGCAGCCCAGCCGCCGCCTTGCCGGACAGCGCCCCGGCCTGCACGGCGGCAGCCGCCCCCTCCAGCAGCGACAGCCCGCGCTCGCGGGCCTCACGCTGGATGGTCTGCACCGCCTTTTCGCCAAGGCCACGCTTGGGCACGTTCACCACCCGCTCGAACGCCAGATCGTCGGCCGGGCTCACGGCGAGGCGGAAATAAGCCAGCGCGTCGCGGATTTCCTGGCGCTCGTAAAAGCGCGGGCCGCCGATGACGCGATAGGGCAGACCGATGGACAGGAAGCGGTCCTCGAAAGCGCGCATCTGGTGGGTGGCGCGCACGAGGATCGCAATGTCGTTCAGGTCGCGCTTGCCGACGGCAGCGCGGTGGCCGCCGTGAAAAGCCTCGATCTCCTCGCCGATCCAACGCGCCTCGGCTTCGCTGTCCCAGTGACCGATCAGGCGCACGCGCTCACCTCCCTCGGCCTCGGTCCACAGGGTCTTGCCGAGGCGGCCCTTGTTGGACGCGATCAGCCCCGAGGCGGCGGCGAGGATATGCGGGGTCGAGCGATAGTTCTGCTCCAGCCGGATGACCTGCGCGCCGGGGAAATCCTGCTCGAAGCGCAGGATGTTTCCGACCTCGGCCCCGCGCCAGCCATAGATCGACTGGTCGTCATCGCCAACGCAGCAGATATTGCGATGCGCCTGCGCCAACAGCCGCAACCACAGATACTGGGCGGCATTGGTGTCCTGATACTCGTCCACCAGGATATAGCTGAACCGCTGCTGCCAGCGCGCCAGTATGTCGGGATGGGCTTGGAAGATGGTCACGCAATGCAGCAGCAGATCACCGAAATCGACCGCGTTGAGGGCAATCAGCCGCTCTTGATAGGCAGCATACAGCGCTGCGCCTCGGCCGTCATAGGCGTGGCTTTCGCCCGGGGGCACGCGCGAGGGGGTTAACGCCCGGTTCTTCCAGCCGTCGATCAGCCCGGCGAGCATCCGCGCCGGCCAGCGCTTTTCATCGATATTCTCGGCCGCGATCAGTTGCTTGAGCAGGCGCAGCTGATCGTCGGTATCGAGGATGGTGAAGCTGGGCTTCAGGTGCATCGTCCCGCTGCCGACCAGTTCGGCATGGCGGCGCAGGATCTTGACGCTGATCGAGTGAAATGTGCCGAGCCATGGCATCCCCTCGACTGTCTCGCCCATCAGGCGGGCGATGCGCTCTTTCATTTCGCGCGCGGCCTTGTTGGTAAAGGTCACCGCCAGGATGTCCCCCGGGCGTGCGCGGCCCATGGCGATCAGATGGGCGATGCGGGTGGTCAGGGCGCGGGTCTTGCCCGTGCCGGCGCCCGCCAGCAGCAGGACGGGCCCGTCCAGCGCCTCGACCGCCGCGCATTGGGCAGCGTTGAGACCGGCCATGTAATCGGCGGCCGGACGCGCGGCCGCGACCCCCGTCGCCCGCTGGGACAAGGGCACCCGCGGGGCTTGGGCCGCGGCTACCGCCGCCTCGAAGGCATCGTTGTCGTCATATCCGCTCATGCCCCGAACATAGGCTAGTCCGGGGCATGTGGGAAGGCCGTGTTCACGCCTTGTTCACCCCGGGCGTGGCATGATCTTCGCGCGTGCGCCACAGCGAATATCCGACCCCCGCGGCGAGGATGACGAAGGTCACGCCCAGCGAGACGACCGGCGGCACCTTTTCGATACCCATGAACTCGGCCACGAACACCTTGCCGCCGATGAATACCAGCAGCACCGCCAGCGCCTGCTTGAGGTAGGCAAAGCGGTGGATGATCGCAGCTAGCGCAAAATACAGGGCCCGCAGTCCCAGGATGGCAAAGATGTTGCTGGTATAGACGATGTAGGGGTCGGTGGTGATGGCAAAGATCGCCGGCACGCTGTCGACCGCGAAGATGACGTCCGCGACCTCGACCATCGCGAGCGCCAGGAACAGGGGCGTGGCATAAAGGTGGCGACGGCCATTGCGGTCGGCGCGGCGCACAAAGAAGCGCTCGCCATGCAGGCGGTTGGTGATGCGCAGGTTGCGGCGCAACCAATTAAACACCCGGTTCTTGGAAAGGTCGGTCTCATGATCGTCGGACCAGAGCATTCGCGCGCCGGTGAAGATTAGGAAGGCGGCAAAGACCAGCAGGATCCATTCGTAGCGCGCCACCAGCGTCGCGCCGACACCGATCATGATGCCGCGGAGGACGATGACCCCGAGGATTCCCCAGAACAACACGCGGTGCTGCAGCGCGCGCGGAATCGCCAGCGCGCCAAAGATCATGGCAATGACGAACACGTTGTCCATCGCCAGCGATTTCTCGACCACGAAGCCGGTCAGGTATTCGAGGGCGCGTTCCTGCCCCAGTTGCCACCAGACAAAGCCGCCGAAACCGACGCCGAGGGCAATATACATGGCCGACAGCGACAGGCTGCGGCGCACCCCGATCTCGCGGTTGCCGCGGTTGAGGATGCCGAGATCGAAGACCAGCAAGACCACGACCGCAGCCAGAAAGGTCAGCCACATCCATGCGGGCTGACCCAGAAACATCGTTCCGAGCAATGAAGGTTCCATGACCCCTCTCTGTGTGCGTTCGGCAGCCGCACGCGGCCGCGTTTAGCGTGGCCGACATCACGGCAAGCGCCGCCAGAGGGGCCCGGTCCACCTGTCCCAGATAGGGCGGCGCACCGAGCCTTCAAGCCGAAGGACAAAGGAAATATCGGCGCGCGGCAGCCCGTGCGCCCTGGGTCAGGCGCTGAGGCCCGCGAACCCAAGCGGGTCGAGGCTGACCTGGGCAAAGGTGGGCCCCTCGGTCAGCAGGCTGACGGCATCATGAGAGTGCAGCGATTCCTGATGGCTCGCGACCACCCGGAAATCGCCGACCCGCGGTTCGGCCTGCAACTGCTGCGCAAAGGCGCGCACCGCGTCCTCGACAAAGATCGGATTGGCGGCGTTAAGCTCGGCGAAGGCCTGCTCGTCCTCGCGCTTGACCATGACCTGAGTCTCGGTCGCGATGGCGCGCCGGGCCAGCGCAATCATGTCCTCGAACCACAGCTTGCCCTCGCCCTGCATGACCACCGACAGGCGCGCGATCGAGCGCTGCGAATGCGGCGTCGCCAGTTGGCCACGCTGGGCCCGCGCGTGTTCGGACAATTCCAGCGAGCAGGGGCAGGTCGATGAATAGACGTAGTCAAGGTGCAGTATCCGCAACCGGCGCTCTGCCTGCTCGACCAGTTCCATGGCAATGTCGTAATACTGCCAACCCTCAAGGCCAGAGCGCAGCGAAAGCACCCGCTCGGGGTAGCTGAGTCGCATCATGATCCGCGCGCCGAGGCTTTCGTGATCTGCGCGGTAATCGTCCAGCGCGGCTTGAAGCACCGACAGGCTGAACTGCTTTTCGGCATGGGCATAGAACGAGCGCATGATGCGGCTCATGTTGATGCCCTTGCGGTCCGCCTCAAGGCTGACGGTGCCGGTAACACTCGTCTCCAGCGTCATCTCGCCGCCGGACTTGGTCTGGTAGCGGATCGGCAGGCGGAAGTTCGAGATCCCGACGTGCTGGATCGGCGCGCGCGCGCCGACGATCAGGCTGGCGGGGCCATTCTGCAGGTCCGGCAGGCCCGCGCGATAGGCGTCGTCGACCACGAAGTCGGCCGGGTAATCGCGCCGAAGCACGGGATAGGTCGCGGTGATCTCTCGCGTGTCATTCATCGCGGCACCTCGGATAATGCTCGCAAGGGATATGGGGTAGGTGCGGTCGAAAAGCGAGGGGGCGGCGCTTAGGCCGCCGCCAGCGCCGATTCGAGGTCGGCCAGCAGGTCTGCCGTATCCTCCAGCCCGATGGAGAGGCGCAACAGGCCGGGACCGATCCCCAGGCGCGCCCGCGCCTCGTCCGCCAGGCGCTGATGGGTGGTGGTCGCGGGGTGCGTTACGATCGAGCGCGCATCGCCCAGGTTGTTGCTGAGCGAGATGACCTGCAGCGCGTCCAGCACGCGGAACGCCACCTCCTTGCCGCCCGGCAAGTCGAGCGCGATCATCGTCCCGCCGGTGCCCATGACCTTCATCGCGACATCGTGCTGCGGATGCTCGGGAAGGCCGGGATAGATCACCCGCACATCGCCGCGCGCGGATAGCGCCTGCGCGATCACCGCCGCGCTGGCACATTGTGCGCGGACCCGCAGATCCATGGTCACGAGGCCGTTCAGCATGATCCAGGCGTTGAACGGGCTAATGGCCCCGCCGGTATGCTTCAGATAGGGCTCGGCGATGCCGCGCACGAAATCGCGGGTGCCGCAGATCACCCCGCCCAGCGCCCGGCCGCTGCCGTCGATGTGCTTGGTCGCCGAATAGATCACCACGTCGGCGCCCTGTTCGACGGCGCGCGAGAATGTCGGGGTCACGAAAACGTTGTCGACCATGACCAGCGCGCCCGCCTCATGGGCAAGCGCCGCGACGGCCGGAAGGTCGATCACCTCCAGCGTCGGGTTGGACAGGCTCTCAAAGAAGACGGCCTTGGCCGGCTGCGCCAGCGCCGCGCGCCACTGGGCCAGGTCCAGCCCATCGACCCAGTCGACCTGCACACCATACCCCGCCAGCAGGTCAAGAACATAGGCGCAGCTGCCAAACAGCGCGCGCGCGGAAACGACGCGATCACCGGGCCGCAGATAGGCGAACAGCGCGCCGTTGACCGCGGCCATGCCCGAGGCGGTCGCAAACGCATCCTCGGTCCCTTCGAGGCTGGCGATCCGGTCCTCGAACATGCGCGAGGTGGGGTTGCCGTAGCGGGCATAGATGAACTCGTCCGGGCCGGTGCCCAGGAACCGCTTTTCCGCCTGCTCGGCCGAGTCGTAGAGAAAGCCCTGCGTCATGAAGATCGCCTCGGCCAGCTCGCCATACTGGCTGCGGCGCGCGCCGGCATGGACCGCGCGGGTCTGGCGGCCCATGGATTTGCGATCACGTTCGGTGGGGCTGTCGGTCATGGCGGGCCTCATGGGGGACCGCCTGTCCCTAGCGGGCCGCAGATGCTGCTGCAAGTTTTTCGCGCAGCAGCGACGCGGGAACCGGCGAGCGCGCGCGGGCGTCACCTTCATGTAACCCAGCGGACATCCGGCTGTCGCGACCATCCGGCACATTGCCCGCAATTACTGGGAAAGGACGGTCTGGCATGGCGCTGGTCGTTGTTAATGCAGGCGAAGCCCCACCCGAACGGACCTGGCAGATCGCGGCCGCGCTTCCGGCCGGGGCGCCGATCGTGGTGATGATCCACGGCTACCGGTTTTCGCCGCATTCGATCCACGACCCGCACAACCACATCCTGGGCCTGCACCCGCCCGCCGACTGCCGCCGTGCGGTTTCCTGGCCGCGCGCCCTAGGCTTTGGCAACGCCGATGATCCGCGCGAGGGATTGGCCGTCGCCTTTGGCTGGGAGGCGCGCGGCAGGCTGCGCACCGCCTACGGTCAAGCCGCTGCGGCGGGCGCCGATCTGGGTCCGCTGGTCGAGGCCCTGGCCTCCGCGGCCGGCCGGCCGGTCGCGATGATCGGCCACTCGCTGGGCGCGCGCGTCGCGCTAGAGGCGCTGGGCCACACTGCCCCCGGCGCCGCTGGGCGGCTGATCCTGTTGGCCGCCGCCGAGATGCGCGACCGCGCCGAGGTCGCCATCGCCAGCCCCGCCGGGCAGCTGGCCGAGGTAATCAACGTTACCAGCCGCGAGAACGATCTTTATGATTTCGCAATGGAAATCGCGCTGTCAGCCGGACGGCGCCCGGCGCTCGGCTTTGGACTGTCGCGCCGCACCGACCGTTGGCTTGACCTCCAGATTGACGCATCCGACACCCTGGCCGCGCTGAAAAGCATGGGCTTTCCGATCAGCGGGCAGGCGCAACGCTACTCGCACTGGTCGCCCTATTTGCGCGATGGCCTGTTCGAACTCTATGCCGCCGCGTTGCGCCAGCCTGAGGCGCTGCCGCTGTGGTTGCTGCGCCGGCACTTGCCCACCCGCGCCGCGCCGCGTTGGTCGCGCCTGCTCGCCCGTCCCTGGGGCGGCCGCGACACCGACGCCGGCGGCCCGCACGCGACGGCCGCCTGACGCCACCTCCGGCCCCCCGACTAGGCCGTCTGGCGTCCCCCAAGACGCCGCTCGATATCGATAAGCATCTGCTTACGCCACAAACCGCCGCCATAGCCGGTCAGGCTGCCATCCGCGCCGATCACGCGGTGGCAGGGAATGATGATCGCGATCTGGTTGGCGCCGTTGGCACGCGCAACGGCGCGGCTGGCGGTAGGCCGGCCAATTTTCTGGGCCAGCGCACCATAGCTGACGGTCTCCCCCGGCGGGATTTCCTGCAGGGCCGCCCACACCTGACGATGAAACGGCGTGCCGTGCAGGACCAGGGGGACGGTGAACTCGGCCGCCTCGGCTGCGAAATAGCGCGCCAGTTCGGCTTCGGTCCGGTCGATGGCGGCGGTGCGGCCGACGCCGATGCGCCCGCCTGCCCCGTCGGAGAGGCGCCGCACTTCGGTCCCCAGCGCCCGGCGGCCGACAAACTCCAGCAGATGCAGGCTACGATTGTCGGCGACGGTGATCATGCCGCCCAGCGGGGTGTCGATCCAGTCGGCCATCAGCCCGGCATCTGCAGCCTGCATCGCCGCGGGCGGATGGCCAAACAGCCGGGCAAAGGCGGCGCGAAAGCCCGAGGCGCTATCAAAACCGGCATCCAACTGCGCCTCGATCACCGGCTCGCTCCGGCCGATCCGGGCGACGCTGCCGCGCAGGCGGGTCTGCCGCGATAGCTCGAGGAAGGTCATGCCGAAATGGCGGCGAAAGGCGCGGCGCACGGTCGAGGGGTCGAGGCCGAGGGCGGCGACATCTGCTTCGGTCCAGACCTTGGCAGGGTCGGCCGACAGTGCGTGGGTCAGGCGGCGGATGGTCGGGTCGCCATCAGCCTCGGCCGGGACCAGCGGGTGGCAGCGCAGGCAGGGGCGAAAGCCCGCGGCAAGCGCCTCGGCCGGGGCGGCGAACCACTGGCAGTTTTCGGGCAGGGGCTTTCGGGCGGGACAGGTCAGGCGGCAGAAAATGCCGGTGGTGGTCACGCCAACCAGCGCACGCCCTTCGAATTTCGGGTTGCGATCCACAAGCGCGCGGTAGAGCGCGTCGCGGTCGGGCAGAAGGTCCAGCATGATGTGCCTCATGGTCAGATCATGACCCGGCTTCTACCAAACCGCCATGCCCGGCGTGCACGAGGATCGGGCGCGGCATTGCTGCCGCGCCCGGATTTTCAGGGATGCGAGGCCAGGTACGCGACCACGGCATCGACGTCGGCGGGCTTTTTCAGGCCGGCAAAGCTCATCTTATTGCCGGGCATGTAGGCCTTGGGATCCGCGAGATAGCCGTGCAGCGCGGCGCTGTCCCAGACGAGGCCCCCGGCGCCGGCGTCAGCCATTGCCTTGGAGTATTTGAACCCCTCGGCCGTCGCGGCCTGCCGCCCGACGATGCCGTTCAGCTGCGGGCCGACAGCGTTCTTGGCGCCCTCGCCCACCTTGTGACAGGCCTTGCACTTGCCGAACACCTTCTCGCCAGCGGCGATCATCTCCGGGTCCGCAGCCGGTGCGGCCGCGGCAGCCTCAGCCGGCGCGGCAGCAGCAGGGGCCGCAGCGGCAGCGGGGGCCGCGCCATCAGCCGCCGGGGCAGCCGGTGCGGGCTCTGCCGGGGCGGCGGCCGGCTCCGAAGGCGCAGCAGCAGCTGCCGAGCTGTCGGCGTCGCCAGTTTCCTTTGCCGCCGGGGCCTCCGGCGTCGCCGGAATCTGCGCCGCGCCGGGATCGACCGCCTCGGGGCTTGCCGGCTTGGGCTCGGGATCGGCCGCAGTCCCAATAGGCGCGCCGGCCGCATCAGCGGCTGGAGCCTCAGCGGCCGTAGCAGCGTCGGCAGGCGCGGCGGGAGCAGCAGGCTCGGCCGGGGCGGCAGCATCCGCCGGGGTTGCCGCATCGGCAGGCGCGGCGTCGGTGGCAGCGGCCTCACCTGCCGGCGCTGCGCCGCCCTCCAGCGAGACGGCACCGGCGTCGCCGTCGTCCGCCTCGCCCGGAGTCACGTCCAGGTTCGACGCGTGCATCGTGATCTCGACCTTCTCCTTGCAGCCGTCCATGCACGGCTCCTTGGAGAATTCGGGCAGTTCCTTCGCATCGCGGTCGTCCTCGATGAACCCGTCCGCGTTGGGCAATTTCACGTCGAGGAAATTGTCCTTCGACAGGACGAAATCATCGTCCACCAGATCGTTGGAGTAGAGGATGTAGGCCACGATTGCGTAGGTTTCGTCCGGCGTCAGTGACTGCGCATCGCCATACGGCATCGAGCGGTGGGCATAGTCGAACACGGTCGACAGGTGCGGCCAGAACGATCCGACGGTCTTTACCGGATCGTCATTGGCCAGCGTGCCCTCGCCGCCCGCAAGCGCCGGATAACGGCCGGCACCCTCCGCAAATTCGCCGTGGCACATGGCGCAGCGGTCCGAGAACAGCGACTCGCCATCCTCCACGCTGCCTTGCCCGTCGGGCAGGCCGCGGCCGTCGGGCATCACGCGCACGTTCCAGGCCGCGATCTCCTCCGGCAGCGCCGGCCGGCCGAGGCCGAAGGTCTGGGCACTCACCGAGGCCGGCAGTGCCAGCATCGCGCCGAGGAACAGAAGCTTAGGAAACTTCGACATTTTCAGCCTCTCCCGTCGGCTTGACCCACCAGGTCTGGATACCATTGCTGTGATAGACCGAATTGACGCCGCGAATGGCGCGCAGCGCGTCCTTGGTCGGCTGGACATAACCGGTGTCATCCATCGCCCGCGACTGCAGCAGCATCTCGCTGCCGTCCCAATCATGGTCGAGGTAGAACCGGCTGACCGCCATCGCGACGCCCGGCGCGGCCAGACGGGCCTCACGCCAGGTCTTGCCGCCATCGACCGAGACGTCGACCCGCTTGATCGCGCCGCGACCCGACCAGGCGAGGCCGGTGATGACCAGTGGACCCTTGCCATGTTTGATCGGCATCTGCGGCGACGGCGCCGTGATGACCGACTTCGCGTCCATGACCCACGTCCACTTGCGGGTGACGCCGTCGGCCAGCGTATCAGTGTATTTCGAGGTCTCTTCGCGACTCTCGACGGCGGCATCGGTGACTTCGATGCGGCGCAGCCACTTGACCCACATGTTGCCTTCCCAACCCGGCACGACCAGCCGGACGGGATAGCCATGCTCCTTGCGGAGCGCCTCGCCATTGGCCTTGAAGGCCACCAGGCAGTCGGCGAGCGCCTTTTCCATCGGGATCGAGCGGCCGTTCGAGGAGGCGTCGGCGCCCTCGACATAGACCCATTTGCCCTCGGGCTTGATGCCGGCTTCGTCGAGCAGCGTCTTCAGCGGGACGCCGATGTATTCCATATTATGGATCATGCCGTGCGTGAACTGCGAGCCGTTCAGCTGGGCACCCGCCCATTCCATGCCTGTGTTGGCGGCGCATTCCAGGAAATACACACCCGAGGTCCGCGGGAACCGCTCAAGGTCCTCGTACGAGAACACCAGGGGGCGGTCCACCAGGCCGTCGATCATCAGGCGGTAGTCAGGCTTTGCCAGCGAGATCGCGCCCGAATGGTGACGCTCGAAAGCGCAGCCCTGAGGCGTGATCGTGCCGTCCAGCGCGTGGATCGGGGTGAAGTTGATGCTGCTGGTTGTGTCGGCGGTCAGCCAGGACACGTTGCGGCGGATGACGTCGGATTCAAACTCGATCGGCATGCCGTAGGGCACGGCATCGACGCCGTCGCCAAGGCTGCGCGCCCAGTCCTGGACCTCGGTGATCAGCGGATCGGGGCCGGGGGGCGCCTCTTGCGCGCGGGCCGCCGCGCTGCCCAGCAGCGCGCCAGCGGCGACGCCGCCCGCCAGGCCGGATCGCAGAAATCCGCGCCTGCCGATGCGTCCGCTTAGCCCGGCGGCCTTAGCTATAGTCAGATCGTCCATTGCGGACCTCCTTTATAGTCCCGTGACGGCAATGTTGGTCGCGGGTGCGGCCGACACGGTGCCTTGCTTTTTCAGGTATTCCTCGACCACGTCCCAGATCTGCGGGCCTTCGGTGCCCTCGTTGACCGAGGCCCAGCCCGCGACCACGTAATTGCGCGCCGGGTCGATCGGGCTGTTGTCCTTGAGGAAGGTCATGTTGCTGATGCGCCCGCCCATCTCGCCGCGCGGGTCGATGGTAAAGCCCATGCCGCCGACGCGGACCATGTCCCCGCCCTGCTGGTAGTAGGGGTCCTTGTTGAAGATGTTGTCGGCCACATCCTCCATGACCGTCTTCAGCGTCTCGCCGGACATTTCGGTGCGGTAGGCCTGGCCATAGGTCATGGTCGTGACCGAATGGACGTCCTCGCGCCGGATCTCGCCCGGCAGCAGGCTGGCGCCCCAGCGCACGCCGGGGGAGAGCGCGATCTCGGCGTCCCGCTCGGACATCAGCGCGTCGAGGATGACGTTGTCCCAGGTGCCGTTGAAATTGCCGCGGCGGTACAGCAGCGAGTCGGTGTGGCCCACGACCTCGTCCAGTTTCTCGACGTAGGGCGCGCGCACCTCGTCGACCAACGCGGTCATTTCGGCATCCGGCTCGATCACGTCCGAGAAGATCGGGATCAGCTTGTGGCGGAAGCCCATCATCCGGCCGTCGCGCACGTCGAGATCGACGCGGCTGATGAACTTGCCGTGACTGCCGGAGGCAATGATGATCGTCTCGCCGACCAGCACCGGCTCGGGGATGGCGTCATGGGTGTGGCCCGACAGGATCACGTCGATGCCCTTCACCCGGCCGGCCATCTTGTGGTCCACGTCAAAGCCGTTGTGCGACAGGCAGACCACCAGATCGACCTTTTCGGTGTCGCGCAATTCGTTGACGACGGCCTGCATCCGCTCTTCGCGGATGCCGAAGCTGTATTCGGGGAACAGCCACTTGGGGTTGGCGATCGGCAAGTACGGGAACGCCTGTCCGATCACGCCGACCTTTACGCCGCCCTTTTCAAAGATCTTGTAGGGCTCGAACGCGGGCTCATCCCATTCGACGTCGAAGATATTGGCGCCCAGCAGCGGCTGGTCCATCATCTCGGTCAATTCCTTGACGCGGTCGGTGCCGAAGGTGAACTCCCAGTGCGCGGTCATCGCCTCTGAACCCAGCAGGTTCATGACCTTGACCATGTCCTCGCCCTTGGTTTCGTAGCTGGTGTAGCTGCCGTGCCAGGTATCGCCGCCGTCCAGCAGGATGCTGTCAGGACGCGCGGCGCGGATCGCCTTGACCACCGTGGCGATGCGGTCAAAGCCGCCCATCTTGCCATAGCTTTTCGCCAGGGCTTCGAAGTCGGGATAGGTCAGGGCATAGGCCTCGGGGCTGCCCGGGGCGATGTTGAACATCTTGAGGAACGCCTCGCCCACGACATGCGGCGGCCGTCCGGCGGCGTCGCCGACGCCGATGTTGATCTCGGGCTCGCGGAAGTACACGGGCTTGATGTGGGCATGGCAGTCGGTGATGTGGATCAGCGTCAGATTGCCGAAATCATCGAACTGCAGCAGTTGGTCCTGTGTCAGCTTTTGCTGGGCAAAGGCGCGCATGGGGTTGGTCACGCCCAAACCCGCGAGCAGCGCCGAGGTAGCCAGAGACGCCTGCATGAAACCACGACGGCTGATCATTGGCCCTGTCCCTTCATATAAAGATATTTGCAACTATCAAAAAAAGGAAACCGCGCGTGCCCTGTTGGCACGCGCGGAATCAACTGTCAGTGGCGGACGCTGGCGCCTTCGACCGGCAAGCCCGCGCCGCGCGAGGCGACGTAGAGCTCCAGGGCGCGGAACTCGGGGCTGCCCTGCTTGAAAGGCTCGGCCCGGGTATCGCGGATACAGCCCGAGAAACGCTCGTGGATCGATACGACACCGGCGCCGTTGTTGCGATAGACCGGGAAGCCGTTGATCTGGCCCTGGCTAAGGTGATCAGCCCGGATCATGTCCCCGTAGTGATCCTCGTGGCAGTTGGCGCAGCTCAGCTGCAGCTGGCCGTAGCGCGTGTAGTAGATTTCCTTGCCCTGCTCCCAGTAGGGGGCGGCATCGCCGTCGATCTTGACGTTCACCGGCTCGCCCCGCGACTGCAGCGAGATCGCCAGCGTCATCGCCTCCATGGGGGCACTGGACCATTCCCACGGCTCGGCGCCCATCCGCTCGGTGCGGCAAGCGTTGATGTAGTTCTCGACCGACCACAGCTCCTTGGCGTCGGGATTGACCTTGGGCATCGAGGCGCGCACGCCCTTCATGCTCGAGATGTCCTTGTGGCAGTCGGCGCAGGACTTGCCCTCGGTGCCATCAACCTTGGACCATTGGTCAACGCCCTGGTCGACGAAGATCATGCCGGGGTTCGAGAAATCGTCGGTCTGCATCGCCTGGGTGTCCGCATCGCGGAACAGCCAGCCGGAATAGATGGTGTCGAACACGCCCTTCAGAAACTCCGGCGCCGGCGCACTGGTCGGCAGCTCGATCTCGCCCCCGTTGATGACGATTGGCGGGGCGCTTTCGGGTTCGGTCACGGCCAGCGCCGGCACCGCCATAGCGAAGGCGCAGCCAAGAGTGGCGGCGAGCCGGATCGCGTTCCTCATAGTCGTGTCCTCCGTGTGGGCATGGCCCGAAGCATGGCGCCCGGCTGCGTGGGCTGTCGTTGTTCAGTGCAGGATGCAGCCGGCCTCTCGGCCGCCTGCACAGGTAGGTTTCTCAGGCGACTTCGATCGACTGCTTGTCCTCGTAGGTCGAGCCGTCGTCGTCCTGCCAGGTGAAAACGAACTCGCCCGATTCCGGGATCTTCACGTCGAATTCGATGTAGGGATTGGTCGAGATCGCCGGCTCCAGCGCGACGTCGACAACGGGCTTGCCGTTAAAGGTCGCGGTGAAGTGGTTGATGATCTCGCGCGGGATGAGCTTGCCATCCTTGTCCTTGCGCTGACCCGATTCCATCGGATGCGAGATCAGAGTCTTGATCGTGATGACCTCGTCCTTCTTGGCGGTTTTGGGCACGCGGACGCGGGGTTTGACGTTATCCATGAATGATATCCTTCGTGATGACGATCAGCCGCCGCAGCCGCCGATGGTCACCTTGATGTTCGAGGTGGCCTTGCCGAACTTGCCGTCGGGCAGCTTGGCGACGGCGATCACGTCCTGGGTCGTGGCCAGCCGGATACGCGTCGAAGCAGCCTGGCTGCCGGCCAGTTCGCCAAAGTTGAAGGTCGCAACTTCCGGCGAGGGGTTGCCGGACGCAACCAGAAGGACCGACGTCGCGCCGGGCGCGTCGAACGAGATCGGCACGGTGTTGCCGTTCTCGGCGATTTCCGGGGCAGTCAGGGTGATTCCACCTTCAGCGGCCTCGGCCCCTCCGGTGAAGTCGGCGATCAGCTGGTCGGCGGTCTTGGCGTCGGCGGCGGGGGCTGCGGCAGCAGCGGGTGCAGCAGCGGCGGCCGGCGCCGCAGCGGGTGCCGCGGCAGTCTGGGCCAAGGCCCGCAGCGGCACGGCGGCCAGCGCCGCGGCCACCACCGCCGAGGTCAGAACCTCACGTCGGTCGATCATAGTAACTCCCTCACAGTCTTCATTTCATGGTCAGCAGGTAGGCTGTGATATCCTCAACCTGCTGGGCGGTCAGCAACGGCTTGACTGGTTCGGTCGCGGGCTTGGAGGTGAAGCCCTCGCCCGGACGGATGAAGCCGGTGGATTTGAAGAAGCTGGGCATCATGCTGTCGGGGAAGGTGTGCTTGGCGTCGGCAACTATGCCGCGCAGCTGCGCCTCGGAATAACGGTCGCCCGCGCCATCGAGGGCCGGGCCTATGGTGCCCTGGAACGGCACGTCCGGCATGGTGCCGATGACATGGCATGCGGCGCAGTTGCCGAGGCTACGCTCGACCATGGTTTTGGCGCCGGCTGCCGGATCGCCAGGCGTTCCCGTCAGCGATTCGGCGATCGAGCCATCCTCTGCGAAGGCAACGGTCTGCGGCGTCACTTCGGCGGCAAAGGCCGCCCCGACGGTGCAGAACGCGATCGCCCCAAGGACAGAGACGGACACGGAGATTGGCCGATTCATGACGCGCTTTCCCATGCATATGCTCCCTGCGCGGCAGTAAGCCCCAAACGGCGCGTCCTGCGCAAGTAATAAATGCCTGATTCGCGATGTGTACACAGTCCACATCCGCAACATCCGGGCCGCCGTACTGTCTGGATTCGCATCCCTACGTTGCAGCGCAGGCCAGCGGCACCTATGTTTCCACGAGAAACACAGAGCTTCCTTCGAGGCCAATCCGGCGGAAAGACCCTTGATGAACGGCCCTACTGCACTCACTGCCCTGACCCTCGCCTTTGCCCTCTGCGGCCCGCTCGCGGGCGCGGCGCAGACCCCTGTGCCCCCCGCGGTCGGCGATGCGGCGCCCGTTCAAGCAGCCTCGACAGACCAGGTGATCGGCCCGGTCGAACTGCTGATGGTCGAGCAAAAGGGCTGCATCTATTGCGAAGCCTGGCATCACGAGATCATGCCGCAATATCCGCTGACCACAGAAGGCAAGACCGCCCCGCTGCGCCGGGTCGAGATCAACGGACCCTGGCCCGACGGGATAGCGCTTGCGCGAAGGCCCAACATCACGCCAACCTTCATTCTCCTGCAGGATGGCAAGGAGGTCGGCCGGCTGGAAGGTTACGTGGGCGAGAACTACTTCTTCCCGCTGCTCGACAAGATGATCAAGGAAGCCGGCATTGCGCTTGCGAGCGCCGAACCCGGGGGGTGAAGATGCTGCCACTGGACACTCAGCCGATCAAGGCGCCCGCCCCGCATGTCCAGGAGGCGGCCAACATGGCCGCGCGTGCCGCCGAGGCAGCGGGACTGCTCAAGGCCCTCGCCCATGAAGGCAGGATGATGATCCTGTGCCACCTCTCCGAGGGCGAGAAGTCAGTGAACCAACTGGAGCATCTGCTGAACGAGCGGCAGGCCGCGGTCAGCCAGCAGCTCGCCCGCCTGCGTGCCGAGGGGATCGTCAGCTGCCGGCGCGATGGCAAGGCACGCGTCTATTCGGTGGCCGATCCGCGCGCCGCGCAGATCATCGCCCTGATGTGCGAGTTGTTCTGACGCCGCCTGTCAACCGGCGATCAGCGTCGCCGCAATCGCCCACATCACCAACCCGACCAGCAGGTCTAGGACCTGCCAGGACCGCGGTCGCGCGAATACTGGCGCGAGCAGCCGCGCGCCATATCCCAGCGACATGAAGAACACGCCCGAGGCGAGGATCGCACCCGCAGCAAATGCCTGCGGCGGCGGGTGCCTGGCCGAGATCGCACCCAGCAGCATCACGGTATCCAGATAGACATGCGGGTTCAGCCAAGTCAGCGCGGCGATCGTGCCGAGCGTCGGCCACAGCGCGGGCGGGTTCGTACCCATCGCCTGTAGCGACTGGCCGCCACGCCAGGCTGACAACATGCTGCGCGCGCCATACCAGATCAGGAAGGCCGCCCCGCCCCAGCGCATGGCGGAAATGAGGCCGGGCGCAGCGGCAATCAGTCGGCCCGCGCCGGCGACGCCCAGTGTGATGAGGATCGCATCGGAGATGGCGCAGAACGCGCTGACCGCGAACACGTGCTGACGCATCAGCCCCTGGCGCAGGACAAAGGCGTTTTGCGCCCCGATCGCGAGGATAAGGGACAGCGACGTCAGAAACCCCGAGACAAAGGCCGAGGTCACGTCATCCTGCCAGGCTTAGCCGTTGCAATAACTCTGCTGGCGCGTCCAACCGGCGATGTCGGCCCGCTTTGAGCCCGAGCGCATCGGCGCCCAGTCACGGCCAACACCACGCGCGCCGCCGCCAGCGATCACACCGTCGCGACCGACCTGCTTGGCCATGATTCGCACGGCGCAGGACAGGTTGTCGCCCCCGTCCAGGATCTGGCCATCGCAGCCGTAGGCACGCCAAGTCGAGGGCGCGATCTGCATCAGGCCGAGCCACTTGCCGCCGCCGCCGCGGGCACCCGGGTTCCAGGTGCTCTCGTGCTTGGCGATCGAACTGACGAGGCCAGCCCAGAATGCCTTGCGCTGCTCGACGCCTGCGGTGACGTAGCTGGGGCAGTAGGCCGAGACATCGGCCGGCACGACTTGCACAAGGCGCCCGCCATGCGATTCGAGTGCCGCCAGCAACTCGCTGGTCCAGGCGTCCGACCCGCGCCGGCTACCCCAGCGCATGCTGGGCGCGCGGCCCGTGGCAGCGGGCTGAGCTTTGGTCCCAGCCGGTGCCTGCCGCAGCGCCAGACGTTGCTGTTGCACCGCCGGGGCGGCGGCCGCCTTTTGCGCAGCTGCGCGCTCGGCTGCCTGCCGCGTCATGGCCGTGGTCGAATCCTCGCCGTTTGCCGCCATCGCGCCAGTTGCGCCCAGCGCCACCGGCATCATCAAAGCAAGTGCAAGCGCCGCATGGCGCAGTCGGCGAGGATTCGACATATCACTGTCCAGCGTTGTTTCTCGTTGGCACCCGCTTAGCGGCAAGGGTTCCGATCTGAAACGGGGCGCAATTTCCCTCGGCGAAAAGCCGCCAGCCTTGCCCGGCGCCCGCCCCTGCCCTACACCGTGCCGGTTCGCCGAAGGAAAGTCCGCCGATGCTCGATCATCTCGAATTCACCCCGCCCGCGCCCAAGGTCCTCCACGGTGCCACGGGCGAATGGGAACTGGTGATCGGCCTCGAGGTTCATGCCCAAGTCGCGAGCAACGCCAAGCTGTTCTCGGGCGCCTCGACCACCTTTGGGGCCGAACCGAACAGCAATGTCGCCTTCGTCGATGCCGCGATGCCAGGGATGCTGCCCGTCGTAAACGAGTTCTGCGTCGCACAGGCCGTGCGCACCGGCCTCGGCCTGCGGGCCGCGATCAACCTGCGCAGCGCCTTTGACCGCAAGAACTATTTCTATCCGGACCTGCCGCAAGGCTACCAGATCAGCCAACTGTACCACCCCATCGTCGGCGAGGGCGAGGTGATCGTGGACATGGGTCCCGGCACCGCGCGGCGTGTGCGGATCGAGCGCATCCACCTGGAGCAGGACGCCGGAAAGTCGATCCATGACATGGACCCGGCCCTCAGTTTCGTGGACCTGAACCGCACCGGCGTCGCCCTGATGGAGATCGTGTCCCGCCCCGACATCCGCGGCCCTGAGGAAGCCGCCGCCTATGTTGCGAAGCTGCGCCAGATCATGCGCTACCTCGGGACCTGCGACGGCAACATGCAGAACGGCAACTTGCGCGCCGACGTAAACGTGTCGGTCTGCCGGCCCGGCGCCTATGAAAAATACCAGGAAACCCAGGATTTCTCGCATCTCGGCACGCGCTGCGAGATCAAGAACATGAACTCGCTGCGGTTCATCCAGGCGGCCATCGACTTCGAGGCCCGCCGGCAGATCGCCATCCTTGAGGATGGCGGCAGTGTCGTGCAGGAAACCCGCCTCTACGATCCCGACCGGGGCGAGACGCGCTCGATGCGGTCCAAGGAAGAGGCGCACGACTATCGCTACTTCCCCGACCCCGACCTGCTGCCGCTGGAGATCGAGCAATCCTGGGTGGATGACATCCAGACCGGGATGCCCGAACTGCCGGACGAGAAGAAGGCGCGCTTTGTCGCCGCCCTGGGCCTGTCGGAATATGATGCGGGCGTGCTGACCGCCGAGGTCGAGAGCGCCGATTTCTTCGAGGCGGTGGCTGCTGGACGCGACGGCAAGCAGGCCGCGAACTGGGTCATCAATGAGCTGTTCGGCCGGCTCAACAAGGAAGGCCTGACGATCGAGACCTCGCCGGTCAGCGCGTCACAGTTGGGCGGCGTGGTAGATCTGATCGCCTCGGGCGAGATTTCCGGCAAGATGGCCAAGGACCTGTTCGAGATCCTGTGGACCGAGGGCGGCGATCCAGCCGAGGTCGCGGCAGCGCGCGGCATGAAGCAGGTCACCGACCTGGGTGCCATCGAGGCAGCCGTGGACGAGATCATTGCCGCCAACCCGGCTCAGGTCGAAAAGGCCAAGGCGAATCCCAAACTGGCCGGCTGGTTCACCGGGCAGGTGCTGAAGGCGACGGGCGGCAAGGCCAACCCGGCTGCGGTGACGGAGATGGTGACGCGCAAGCTGGGGCTTTAGGCGGGGGCGAACGAGAGCGCCATGACATCTCGAAAGTAGCTGAGCGCCGCAACGCTGATCACGGTTTGGAACAGCGGCCCCCCACGTGGTGGACGCGCCGCCAGCTTGTTCAATCCGATGAAGAACCAGCTGCCGCGGCGGCAAAGATCGGGCTGCACCTTATGGAGCGCCGAAGGAACTCCCTGCTTTGACGGACGAGCGGCCTCCGGCCCCGAAGTACAGTGAGCGGGCCGTCGCCATTCCCTGATCAACGCCGCCGTCGCAGGTTTCCGCTCGCACACAAAAAAGCCGCGCCCCAAGGCGCGGCTTTTTTGTCATGCTTGTATGCGATCAGCCGGCGGAGGCTTCTCGCTTGCTGTCGGCGTGGATCAACAGCGGCTTGCCAGAAGCGTTGTCCACGGCCTCCTCATTGACAACCACCTCGTCGACGCTGTCGAGGCCCGGAAGCTCGAACATGGTCTCCAGCAGGATGTCCTCCATGATCGAGCGCAGGCCCCGGGCGCCGGTCTTGCGCTTGATCGCGCGACGCGCGATGGCGCGCAGGGCGTCGTCGGTGAAGGTCAGCTTGACGTCCTCGAGGTCGAACAGGCGCTGATACTGCTTGACCAAGGCATTCTTGGGCTCGGTCAGGATGGTGATCAGGGCGGGCTCGTCCAGGTCGGTCAGGGTTGCGATGACCGGCAGGCGGCCGACGAACTCAGGGATCAGGCCGAATTTCAGCAGGTCCTCGGGTTCGAGTTCCTTGAACTGCTCACCCACGCCGCGATCGTCGTTCTCCTTGACCGAGGCGCCAAAGCCCATCGCCGTGCCCTTGTTGCGCTGGGCGATGATCCGCTCCAGCCCGGCAAAGGCGCCACCGCAAATGAACAGGATATTGGTCGTGTCGACCTGCAGGAACTCTTGCTGGGGATGCTTGCGGCCGCCCTGGGGTGGGACGCTGGCAACGGTCCCCTCCATGATCTTCAGTAGCGCCTGCTGTACGCCCTCGCCCGACACGTCGCGGGTTATCGACGGGTTGTCCGACTTGCGGGTGATCTTGTCGACCTCGTCGATATAGACGATGCCGCGCTGCGCGCGCTCGACATTGTATTCGCTCGATTGCAGCAGCTTGAGGATGATGTTCTCGACATCCTCGCCGACGTAGCCCGCCTCGGTCAGGGTGGTGGCGTCGGCCATGGTGAAGGGCACGTCGAGGATGCGCGCCAGCGTCTGCGCCAGCAGCGTCTTGCCGCAGCCGGTCGGGCCGATCAGCAGGATGTTCGACTTGGCCAGCTCGATGTCGGATTTGCTGCCGTGGTTCAGGCGCTTGTAGTGGTTATGGACGGCCACCGAGAGCACGCGCTTGGCATGTTCCTGGCCGATGACATAATCGTCCAGAACACCGCAGATCTCGCGCGGCGTGGGCACGCCTTCGCCCGACTTGAGACCGGAGGACTTGGTTTCCTCGCGAATGATGTCCATGCACAACTCGACGCATTCATCGCAGATGAATACGGTCGGGCCCGCGATCAGCTTTCGAACCTCATGCTGGCTCTTGCCGCAAAAGCTGCAATAGAGCGTGTTCTTGCTGTCACTGCCGGAATTGCTGGCCATCGTTTGTTCCTTCCGCTCGGCCGAGGGGGATCGCCCCATCCGCTGCAGTCCGGGCCGGGCTGTCTCGTACGGCCGGTCGGTCTAGTTTAAGGTTGGCCTAGCGAGGCCACAACCCGCAAAGGCAGCCGCCGCTGGCGGCACGCCTACAATATTAGTTACTTCGCGTCAGGCTCGGCCTTGCCGCGGGCGGCCAGGATTTCGTCGATCAGGCCGAACTCCTTAGCTTCCTCCGGGGACATGAAGCGGTCGCGGTCCAGCGCCTGCTCGATCTCGTCGAGGGTGCGGCCGGTGTGCTGGCCATAGATCTCGTTCAGGCGCCGCTTCAGCTTTTCCGTCTCCTGCGCGTGGATCAGAATGTCCTGCGCCGTGCCTTGGAATCCGCCCGAGGGCTGGTGGACCATGATCCGGCTGTTGGGCAGTGCGTAGCGCATGCCTTTTTCGCCGGCGGTCAGCAGCAGGGTGCCCATCGACGCGGCCTGCCCGACCACCAGGGTCGAGATGCGCGGCCGGATGTATTGCATCGTGTCATAGATCGACAGGCCCGCCGTCACCACACCGCCGGGGCTGTTGATATACATGCTGATGTCCTTGGACGGGTTTTCCGCCTCAAGAAACAGCAGTTGGGCACAGATCAGCGTCGCCATGCCGTCATGTACCGGACCGGCGAGAAAGATGATCCGCTCCTTCAGCAGGCGCGAGAAAATATCATAGGCGCGCTCGCCCCGGCTGGTCTGTTCGACGACCATGGGGACCAGGTTGTTCATGTAGTATTCTGCCGGAGTCGTCATGCCTGTCCTTGGCCCCTGTCAAACGTCGCCGATCTGCGGCGCGGACCGACGGCCCACCCTTAACCGGAAAATCTTGCCAGAGTCTTAGTAACGCCACTGCCCCGCCGCAAGGATGGATCGAATTTGTCCCATCCGGCCGGGCGATTTGACACTGCGGCGCGGCAGGCTATCCCGGTGGCGCGGCATTGCGGAAGGTTCGAGATGCGATTGATCGTTGGCCTTGGAAACCCTGGCGCGACCTATGCCCGGCAACGTCACAACATCGGGTTCATGGCGCTGGACGAGATTGCGTCCCACCACTCCCTGCCCGCCTGGCGGCCGCGCTTTCAGGGGCAGCTGGCCGAGGGTCGGGTGGGCGATGCGCGCGTCGCGCTGCTCAAGCCGCAGACCTTCATGAATCTCTCCGGCCAGTCGGTCGGCGAGGCGATGCGCTATCTCAAGCTGCAGCCCGCCGACGTGACCGTGTTCCATGACGAGTTGGACCTCGCGCCCGGGCAGATGCGGGTCAAGTTCGGCGGCGGCCATGCCGGCCACAACGGCCTACGCTCGATCCACCAGCATATCGGCGAGGGGTACGGCCGGGTCCGGCTGGGCATCGGCCATCCGGGGGACAAGGCGCGGGTGACCGGCCATGTGCTGTCGGACTTCGCCAAGGCGGAGGGGGACTGGCTGGAGCCGCTGCTCGATGCGATCGCGCGCGAAGTCGGCTGGTTAGCGCAGGACGATCCGGCGCGGTTCCAGACCGCCGTCGCTGCGCGGTTGAAGCCAGCGCGAAACGCCGGGCCGCGGGACGCGCTCCCGGAGGGCCAACCCCGGCACGCAGCGCCGCGACCTGTTCCGGCCGCAACGCCGGATACCCCTGCCCCGGTCGATCCGCTGCAGGCGCTGCGCGAGCGTTTCCGGTGACCCCGCGCGAGGCCTTTGCCGAGCAGGCGCAGGCCTGCCGCAAGCTCGGCTCGCCGCTGACAGCGGCGGTGTGTGACCTGATGGCAGAGCATCTGGCCCCGGCCGACGGGGCGGTGGCTCAGCGTGTGCTGGACTGGCCCGGCGATCCGCGCGGCACCGCGACCGCCTTGCCCCTGCGCCTGGCCGGCGGGCTGCACCGGCTGGTGCTGGACGGGGCCGCCCCCGACCTTGCCGCCGAGTACGCCACCGGGGCCGTGCAATGGGGGACCCTGCGGGCGGCGCTGCGCGACCACGAAGCCGCGCTGTTAAAGATGCTGGACAGCCCGCCGCAGACCAACGAAGTCGCGCGCAGCGGCGCCCTCGTGCCCGCCGCGCATTTCGCGTTGGGGCAATTGGACCGGCCGCTGCGGCTGGCGATCATGGAGCTTGGCGCGAGTGCCGGCCTGAACCTCGGCTGGCCCCGGTTTCGCGTGGCGCCGGTCGGCAGCGCCGCAGCCTATGGCCCGCCAGACGCACCGGTCGTGTTGCGCCCGGAATGGCAGGGCGATGCGCCACCGCCGCAACCCATCGAGGTGGTCAGCGCCGCCGGGGTCGACCTTAACCCGGTGCGCGATCCCGAGAACCTGCTGGCCTACTGCTGGGCGGATCAGCCAGAGCGGATGGCGCGCCTGCGCGCGGCCGCGGACGAGGCGCGCGCCCGCCCGCCCCAGATCGCGCAGGCCGATGCCGGTCAGTGGCTGCAGGACCAACTGGCCGTGCCAGCAGAACCAGGCGCTCTTCGCCTCGTTCAGCATTCCATTGCCTGGCAATATTTCGCCCCGGCCACGCGCGATCGCGCCCTTGCTGCGCTGGAAACTGCCGGCCTGTCGGCGGGTCCGGACACGCCGCTGGCGCATCTGTCGATGGAGGCCGATGGTCAGCCGGATGGCGCAGCGCTGCGGCTGCGCCTCTGGGATGGCGCGGTCCGCCAATGGCACTTGGCGCGGGTTGATTTTCACGGGCGCTGGGTTCGCCGGCAGCCAATCGAGGAGGCCGCATGATCGAACCCTCAATCAATGTGCTCGGCGGCCAGCTGCAGCCCTGCTCGAACCGGCCGCTGACGGGATTTTACCGCAACGGCTGCTGCGACACCGGCACCGGCGATCACGGCAGCCATACGGTTTGCGTGACCGTCACGGCCGAGTTCCTGGCCGTCTCGCGCTATCTGGGCAATGATCTCAGCACCCCGCAGCCCGGTTTCGGCTTCGAGGGACTGCAGCCGGGGGACCGTTGGTGCCTGTGCGCCTCGCGCTTCCTGCAGGCCGCGCAGGAATTCGCCGCGCCCCAGGTGGTGCTGGAGGCGACACACGCAAGGGCGCTGGACATTCTGCCGATGGAGTTGCTGCGCGCCCATGCTACGCCCTCTGCCGGCGATAATGCGAAGGACGAGACATGAAATTGATGCCCCTTGCTGCCGCGCTGCTGGGCGCCTTGCCCGTCCATGCCGCAGAGGTCACCTGGCGCGCCGACGACCTGCGCAGGCTGGAACAGCTGGATGCCGCATCGGGCCAAGCCCTGCGCGAGGCGTTCGCCAAGGGGGCGCCAGCCGATGTGGCCGATCTGGTCGAGGCATTGCGCGGTCCGGCCGATAACTCCGGCGCCGAGGCACTGGCCGGCGACTGGACCTGCCGGACCTTCAAGCTGGGCGGCGATCTGGGACTTGTCGCCTACCCGCCGTTCAAATGCCGGGGCACGCCGGCGGAAGACGGCGTCATGTTCGAGAAACTGACCGGCTCGCAGCGTGTGCGCGGACTGGTGCAGCGTGGCCCGGATGGCGCGTTGTTGCTGGCTGGCGTCGGCTATATCGCTGGCGACACCCCGCCGGAATATGGCGCTCTGCCGGCCGAGATCGACCCGGCCGCCTCCCCGCAGATCCTCGCCGCGCCCGGAGTTGTCGAAGTCACAGGCGGCGGCAGCGCTCGCATCCTTTTCCCGCTGCCGATGGTGGAATCGACGCTGGACATTCTGCAGCTGTCGCGGTGAACCCAGCCCGTTGCCCGGCGTTCCCTGACAGCACGAGGGGGTCCGCCGATGAGCGATGAGGAAAAGCTGCCACCCAAGGCGAGCCAGCAAAAGGTGGAGGCTGCCGTCGAGGAGGTGACGGAGACCGACGACGACGCCGGCATTGTCGAGCGCGTCCATGCCGCCGATGTCGCGGCCTCGGTCACGGCCGGCGAATATCGCGAAACTCCTCTGATCAAGGGCCTCGGGTTTCTCAGCGAGATCAGCGACCAGCCGCCGGCCTTCACGCTTGCCGGTCTCGCGGCCGTCGGCGGCGTTCTGGCCGGTCGCCCGCGGCTGGCCGAGGCTGGCTTTCGCTGCCTCGCCTCCCTTGGCGTTGCGACCGCAAGCAAGGCTGTTCTCAAGGCGTTCATTGTCCGCACCCGGCCCTTCGTGCTGATGGAGCGTGGACATTACGAGACCGGCCTGAACGGGCCAAATGACGGGCCGTGGAATAGCTTTCCGTCAGGACATACTGCCAACGCTGTCGCGGCGGCGTGCGCATTGTCACGGGTCAGCCCGGAAAACGCCCCGCTGCTGAGCGCGGCGGCAGTCGGAATCGGTGCAATCCAGGTACCGCGCGGTGCGCATCACCCAGTCGACGTGGTGGCGGGGGCGATGGTCGGCTGGGCGGCAGAGGCGGTCGTGAATGCTGCCTGGCAACGGCTCTTCCCGCCGCGCCAAGGTCCGCGGCGACGCAGCTAGCGCCAGCGTCAGTCCTCGGCGTTGGCCTCGGCCCGGCTTTTGCCAGAGACGTCCAGCGCCAGTGTCGCCGCCATGAAAGCGTCAAGGTCGCCGTCCAAGACGCCCTGCGTGTCCGAGGTTTCCACCGAGGTGCGCAGGTCCTTTACCATCTGGTAGGGCTGCAGCACGTAGCTGCGGATCTGGTTGCCCCAGCCGGCATCGCCCTTGGCCTCGTGCTGGGCGTTGACGGCGGCGTTGCGGCGATCAAGCTCCTGCTGGTAGAGCCGCGATTTCAGCGCGTTCATCGCGATCTCGCGGTTCTGGTGCTGCGATTTCATGCTGCTGGTCACGACGATCCCGGTCGGCAGGTGGGTGATGCGCACGGCCGAGTCGGTGGTGTTGACGTGCTGCCCGCCCGCGCCAGAGCTGCGATAGGTATCGATCCTGATCTCACTGTCGGGCACCACGATCTCGATATTGTCGTCGACAACCGGATAGACCCAGACGCTAGAAAAGCTGGTGTGGCGGCGCGCTGCACTGTCATAGGGGCTGATGCGGACCAACCGGTGCACGCCGCTTTCAGACTTCAGCCAGCCGTAGGCATTCGGGCCGCTGATCTTATAGGAGGCGCTGCGGATGCCGGCTTCGTCGCCCGCGGTTTCGGACTGCAACTCGACCGTGTAGCCCTTTTTCTCGGCCCAGCGGACATACATGCGCGCCAACATCGAGGCCCAGTCGCAGCTTTCCGTGCCGCCGGCGCCGGCGTTGATTTCAAGGAAGGTGTCGTTGCCGTCGGCCTCGCCGTTCAGCAGCGCCTCCAGCTCTTTCTGGGCGGCTTCGGCGGCCAGGGCCTTCAGCGAGGCCTCGGCCTCGGTGATGATCTCGGCGTCGCCCTCAACCTCGCCCATCTCGATCAGCTCGACATTGTCGCGCAGGTTCTGGCCAATGCGGCGATAGGTTTCGACGGCGTCATGCAGCATCTGGCGCTCGCGCATCAGCTTTTGCGCACGGGCCGGGTCGGACCACAGATCGCCATCCTCGATCATGGCGTTCATCTCTTCCAGACGGTGGGGCGCGGTGTCCCAGTCCATCCGCTGCGCCAGAAGCTTGAGCGACTTTTCGATGGCATCGACGGTGGCTTCGGTCTCGGCGCGCATGGGCGGGGCTTTCGCTGGCGGAAAAACGGACGGCGGGTGATAACGCGCGCGGCGGGACGGGGCAAGACAGGCGCAGTGGCCGGCAGAGGGCACCCGCCAACGCTTCGCGCTAATGAAGAGGATGAGGGGCCTGGCGCAATCCTCGCGCGTCCGCCGCCAGTTCCTGCCGCGGAGGCTGATCCGCCCACCCTCTCGGGCCGCGGATCAGTACAAGCCACCCGAGGAGATTGTCCCGAAATCGGCCTTCTTGGGGATGACCTTTTTCTTCCCCGTCGAGGTAGTGATTTGTTGCGCGCCGCCGTCGCCATCGGCACGCGCCGGTAGCACCCCGGGTGTTCGCTGGAATCCGCCATCGACGATCCGCGCCGGCGCTGACCAGTTGGGATCGCTGCCGTTGCGGAAATATTCGGCGATCACGTTGTCGCCGGTGGCGTTGTCGGACAGACGCGCGCCGCTGTGGCGGTCGATCTTGACGAAGTGACCGCCGGGCGGGACGCGGAATCGGGTGCCACCATATTTCTGTATGGCCTTCTTCATGAAGGCGTTGAACACAGGAACGCACAGCGTGCCGCCAAAGGCGTGCTGGCCCAGGCTGCGCGGCTGGTCGTAGCCAAGGTAGCAGCCCGCAACCATGTTGCTGGTATAGCCGATGAACCATACGTCCTTGGCGTCGTTGGTGGTGCCGGTCTTGCCGGCAACAGGAACCGGAAGGCGGACGCCCTTGCCCGAGCCGCGCTTGACCACACCCTCCATCATCGAGGTCAACTGGTAGGCGGTCACCGCGTCCATCACCCGCTCGCGGTCCGAGGTGATCTGTGGCGCCATGCCGGGCGGCAGCGCCGGCTGATCGCAAGTCTGGCACACGCGTTTGTCGTGGCGATAGATGGTGCGGCCGCGACGGTCCTGCACGCGGTCAACCAGCGTCGGCTCGACCCGCTCGCCGCCATTGGCAAACATGGCATAGGCCGCGACCATCTTGAACAGCGTCGTTTCCTGCGCCCCGAGCGCGTTGGCGAGGAACGGTGAGAGGTGATCGTAGACGCCGAACTTTTCGGCATATTTCGCGACGACCTTCATCCCGATGTCCTGCGCGATGCGGATCGTCATCAGGTTGCGCGATTGCTCGATGCCGGTGCGCAGCGGCGTGGGTCCGTAAAACCCGCCGCCCGAGTTCTTGGGCGCCCACAGGCCCTGGGGCGTGTTCACGGTGATCGGCTCGTCCGCAAC
The DNA here is from genome assembly GCF_003324675.1 of Paracoccus suum. Lineage (NCBI taxonomy): Bacteria > Pseudomonadati > Pseudomonadota > Alphaproteobacteria > Rhodobacterales > Paracoccaceae > Paracoccus > Paracoccus suum. Next base: position 1,472,413 of record NZ_CP030918.1, on the reverse strand, counting down.
GATGGTCGCGGGGGTGTAGTTGTTGTCGAGTGCCGCGGCATAGACGAACGGCTTGAACGAGCTGCCAGGCTGGCGCTGGGCCTGGGTCGCGCGATTGAACACCGAGGACTGGTAGCTGAACCCGCCCTGCATCGCGTAAACGCGGCCGCTGTTGACGTCCATCGCCATGAAGCCGCCCTGAATCGCCGGTACCTGGCGCAGGGTCCAGCGGATGAACTTGCCGCTGCCGTCCTCGGTCATGGCGCGCACCAGGACCACGTCGCCGACCGACAGCAGATCGCTCGCGGTCTTGGCGCGCGGCCCCAGCTTGCCGTTGGCACCCCGCTTCCGCGCCCACTGCACGTCCTTGGCGGGCAGCCAGTGGCCGTCTGCGTCCTCCTCGATCCCCTCGATCCCGAGGCGCGCGTCGGTGTCGTTCAGCGCCAGCACCACGGCCGGGTGCCAACCGGGAATGTCGCGCGGCACCGGCGTCGCATAGAGGGCGCCGCGCCAGCTTTCCTCGCGGCCCAGCTTGTCGGCGGCGATGGCCCGGCCGGTCCCGCGCCAGACGCCGAGGCCGCGGTCATAGCTCTCGAGCGCCGTGCGCAGGGCGTCCGCAGCGATCTGCTGCAACTCGGGCTCGACCGTCGCGCGGATCTGCAGGCCGCCGCTGAAGAATTCCTCTTCGCCGAATTGCTGGCTCAACTGGCGGCGGATCTCGTCGGTGAAATAATCGCGTGGCGGCAGGCTGTCACGGAAGGCGGGATAATCGCCGGCCTGGACGGTGCGCATCGGCAGGCGGGCCTCGGCCTCGTAGGTCGCCTGGGTCAAATAGCCGTTCTGCCACATCTCGCGCAGCACGTAGTTGCGCCGTTCGGTGATGCGCTCGCGGTCGCGGATCACGCTGCGCGACGGGGCCTGAGGCATGGCCGCCAGCATCGCCGCCTCGTGCGGCGCCAACTGGTCGAGGGTCTTGTTGAAATAGCTTTGCGAGGCGGCAGCCACGCCAAAGCTGTTCTGGCCGAGGAAAATTTCGTTCAGGTACAGTTCGAGGATCTGGTCCTTGGACAGCGTGCGCTCCAGCCGGGTGGCGAGGATCAGTTCCTTGACCTTGCGCTCGATGCTGCGGTCGCTCGACAGCAGGAAGTTCTTCATCACCTGCTGGGTGATGGTCGAGGCGCCGCGCATCGCGCCGCCCCGCAGGGCCTGCGCAAAGGCCCCCGCCATGCCGCGCGGGTCATAGCCGTGGTGGTGGTAGAAGTTCTTGTCCTCGGCGCTGACGAAGGCCTGCTTGACTGAATCAGGGATCTCGTCGATCGGCTGGAAGATCCGCCGTTCCTCGGCGAATTCGTCCATCAGCTTGCCCTCGGCCGAATAGATCCGGCTGATGGTCTTGGGGCTGTACTGCGCCAACTGCTCGTGACTGGGCAGGTCGCGCGAGAACATCCAGAAGATCGCGCCGATGATCAGCGCCAGAAATACGGCGCCGGTGACGAACCATGAAAAGATCGCCCCGATGAAGGACAGTACAAAACGAAACAACAGACCAGGCCCCCAGCGCGATAGGGCCGCTATAAACGCGGGGGGCGGGCGCGTCAAAACAACCTTTCGCGCAATTGGGGCCCCGTCTTTGCTGGCCTGAGCCCTAGCGCCGCAGCAGCGGATCGCGCAGCTTGTCGTCCTCGGCCCAGGCGACGACGGCGCGGGCGATGGCCCCGCTCAGTTCCGCGCGCCAGACGGGATCGGTCAGGTTGGCCCGGTCGGCGGAATCGCTGAGAAAGCCCGTCTCGATCAGGACCGAGGGAATGTCGGGCGATTTCAGCACGCTGAAAGCCGCGCCCTTGACCGGCCGCTTGCGGATCGCGATCCGGCCCAGCGCCAACTCGCTCAGCACGAACTGCGCAAGGTTCTGGCTGCGCGGCAGTGTATCGGTCTGCGCGATGTCCATCAGAACCCCGGTGACCTCGTCGTCCTGCCCGGCCAGGTCCATGCCGCCTAGCAGATCGTCCCGGTCGTGACGTGCCGCCAACTCGCGTGCGGCCCGGTCGTCGGCCTCGCGGGTCCAGGTGAAAACTGCCGCGCCCGCGGCCGCGCCCGCAGGCAGCGCATCGGCGTGCAGCGAGATAAAGGCGTCCGCCCCGGCCCCCCGTGCCGCTGTCATCCGCCGCTCGAGCGGCATGAAGCGGTCGTCGGGGCGGGTCAGGGTCACCTCTACGCCGCGTTGCTGCAACGCCGCCTGCACCTCGCGCGCGACTTGCAGCATCATCGCAGCCTCGGTGATGTTGCCGCTGACGGCACCCGGATCGCGGCCGCCGTGACCGGGATCGAGGGTCACGCGCAGCGGCCCCGGTCGCCTGACCGAGGGCGGTGCGACCGCCGCCGGCTGGGGCAGATCCCACAATTGCGGCAGCGCCGAGCCATGGCCCTGGGGCTGGAACAGATCGGCCGCGACCGGCGCAAGGCGCACGGCGAGGCGCGCGGTCTTGCCCGGCGCGGCGTCGGTCATGGTGGCCGCTGTCACCGCCATCGGCGCCGGCAGCGGCACGACCACGCGCATGCGTCCCGGCCCCGCCGGCCCCCAGCGCAGGCCCGGCACGATTTCGGCCGCGCCCGGAATGACCTCGGCGTCGCCGGCACCTGATCCGGGGGCAAGCAGGTCAACCACGAGCCGCACCGGGTCAGCCAGCAAGGCGACACGCCAAGGCGCCGACCGGTTCAGGCGCAACTCGATGAGCAGCGGCCGGGGCTTTCCAGGCCGGCCCTCGGCGATGACGGAAGAGGCTGCACCGTCCAGGGTCACGGGGGCGGTGTCACGCGGCGGTGCGGCGCGAGCCGGCGCTGCCGCCAACAGCAGCACGGCCGCGAGTGCAGCCAATCCCCCGATCAATGCCCTTAACACCGCGTTTGCCCGAGTTTGCCGTTTTCCGGTCTATCCCAGCCGCGCCCGCGCCGGTCAAGCGCTCACGCAGCCGTGTGCTTGTCATCGCGGGGCGTCGGCGTCACTGTCCCCCGACCCCTGAAACTGAGGATTGTTCCGATGAAACGCCTGGCGCTCGCCGTCCTTCTGACCGCCGCCACCGCCCTGCCCGCCGCCGCCTTCGATCCGGCCGCCATGTCGGAGCAGGAACGCGAGGCCTTTGGTCAGGCGGTGCGCGAGTACCTGATGGCCAATCCCGAGGTGCTGATCGAATCGATCAACGTGCTGGAGGAGCGCCGTGCGGCCGACGAGTCCAAGGACGACCGCCTGCTGGTGCAGCACTTCCAAGACGAGTTGCTGGAAGACGGTCATAGTTGGGTCGGTGGCAACCCGTCGGGCGATCTGACCATGGTCGAGTTCGTCGACTACCGCTGCGGCGTCTGCCGGCAGGTGTTCGCCTCGGTCGAGGATCTGGTCAAGAGCGACGGCAATATCCGCATCATCTACAAGGACTTGCCGATCCTCGGCCAAGATAGCGACACGGCCGCCCGCTTTGCGATCGCGGTCAAGCAGACAGCCGGCGACGAGGCCTACAAGAAGGCGCATGACAAGCTGATGACCATGCGCGGCAATGTTACGCTGGATGCGCTGAGCAAGCTGGCGGCCGAGATCGGGGTCGACCCCAAGCCGGTGATCGACGCGATGAATACCGAGGCGGTCACAGCCGTCATCCGCGCGAACCTGCAGCTGGCGGAAAAGATGAAGATCGCGGGGACCCCAACGTTCGTCGTCGGCCCAGAGCTGCTGCGCGGCGTTCCGCATGGTGGGTTGGAGCCGGTTGTCGAGGCGGTGCGCAAGGGTGCCAAGGCGGGCTGAGAAGGGCGGCGACGGGCTCACTCGGCTGGCGTCTCAGCGGACTGCTCGACAGCTGCTCATTCGGCGGCGGTTCGGACGGGGGCGGCTCACCCTTCCTCTGCTTGCCTCGACCGGTTTGGCCGTCGCTCGGCTCACTCCGCGGCCCCGCGCGCCCCCAGCTTATTCGGCTGCGGTCTCGGCGGGTGCGGTCGACAACTGCTCGGCCCGTGCCTCGACCAGTTCGACGATATGGTCGATCATCTGCGCGTTCGACATCTTGTGGCTCTGCCGGCCGGCCATATAGACCATGCCGCTGCCCGCCCCGCCCCCGGTAAAACCGACGTCCGTCATCAGCGCCTCGCCGGGGCCATTCACCACGCAACCGATGATCGACAGGCTGATGGGGGTCTTGATGTGTTCCAGCCGCACCTCCAGCGCCTCGACCGTCTTGATGACGTCAAAGCCTTGGCGCGCACAGCTGGGGCAGCTGATGATCTGCACGCCGCGGGTGCGCAGCCCCAGCGATTTCAGGATCTCGAAGCCGACCTTGACCTCCTCGACCGGATCGGCCGACAGGCTGACGCGGATCGTGTCGCCGATGCCGGCCCAGAGCAGCGAACCCATGCCGACGGCGGATTTCACCGTGCCGCCGCGCAGGCCCCCGGCCTCGGTGATGCCGAGGTGGATCGGCGCATCCGTCACCTCCCCCAGCGCCTGATAGGCGGCAGCGGCGAGAAACACGTCTGATGCCTTCACGCTGATCTTGAATTCGTGAAAGTCGTTGTCCTGCAGCAGCTTGATGTGGTCCATGCCGCTTTCGACCATCGCGTCGGGGCACGGCTCGCCATATTTTTCCAGCAGATGCCGCTCAAGGCTGCCCGCGTTCACGCCAATGCGCATCGAACAGCCGTGGTCCTTGGCAGCCCGCACCACCTCGCGCACCCGAGCAGAATCGCCGATGTTGCCAGGGTTGATCCGCAGGCAGGCGGCACCCGCCTCGGCGGCCTCGATGGCGCGGCGGTAGTGGAAATGAATGTCGGCGACGATCGGCACGGGGCTTTCGCGGCAGATCTCGCGCAGCGCGCGGGTCGCCGCCTCGTCAGGGGCAGAAATGCGGACGATGTCGGCCCCTGCATCTGCAGCCGCAATGACCTGCGCCAAGGTGGAGCGCACGTCACCCGAATCCGTGTTCGTCATGGTCTGAACGCTGATCGGGGCATCCCCGCCTACCGGAACCCGCCCGACCATGATCTGCCGCGACTTGCGCCGGACGATGTTCCGCCATGGACGGATCGGGTTCAGGGACATGACGGCACCTCGCGGCAGCTATTCGCTTTGGGCACAGATAGGTTGTGCCGACCCGCCCGTCCACCCGGCCCCCCGGACGTGATGACCGGTCCGGCCTAGTCGGCGACAGCATCCGGCGCGGCTGTTCCGTCACCCGCCAAGGGCGCGACCGAGGCGATTGCTACCATCGAGGCCAGTTCGGGGTCCTTGGCCAGATCCGCCGCGGCGTATTTGGTGGTCAACGCAGTGGGCGACAGCTCGATGTTCTTCACAACATTGGGCCCGGGCGCAGCCGGACCGAAAGTCTGGCCGTTGACTGCGAAATAGATTGCGCCAGAGTTGCCCGAGCGCAGAACCGGCGGCGTCTCCAGCTTGGGCAGTGCGAAACGCTCGCCAGCGTCCAGAGTCTTTTCCAGGATCACGGTGCCATCGGCCGAAGTGACGCGCACCCAAGCCGGCCGCGCCGCCAGAATTTCAACCTCCGCAGCGTCGGGCGCCACGGTGCGGACCTCGCCGGCGGCGAGTGTCGTTCCGGCAACCGTGCCCGGTGCGCCCCCCTCGGGGAGTTGCGGGCCGCTGGCCACCGCTTGCTGGCCGGGGGCAGCCGCGGGATCCGCCGCCTGGGAGGGGGCTTCGGGCTGGGTCAGGCCGGGATCGATGGCAGCGATTGGGCTCTCGCGCCGGGTCAGGACCGGAACCTCCAGCGCTTGGGGGCGATAGACCCGGTCCGACACTTCAGGGCGCGGCAGGTTCACGGCGAGTTCGGTTTCGCCCTCACCACCCGCCGGCAGGGTCACGTCTTGCGCAGGATCAAGTGCCGCGACGACGCCGGGCGCCTGATCGACCGGAGTCAGGTTGACCTTCTGCACCTCTTGAAGGACGGCATAGCCGCCATAGGCAAGCCCGCCGACCAGTGCGATCAGCACGGCCAACGAGCCTATCGCCCGCGGCTCGATCTGCGACCAGAAGGATTCGGGCTGTGGCAGGTAGATGGCGCGCGGGTTGGCCAGCGCCTCGGCGACATCGGTCGGGCGGCGTTGGGGCTTGGGGCCCGACGCGGCCGGTGCCATGCCGTGGACCGGCTGATACCCCGATTCCTCGCAGAACCGCCGAAAGGTCCAGTCGGAATCCATGCCGAGGTAGCGCGCGTACGAGCGCACGTAACCGGCGATGAAGCTGGGGGCGTCAAAGGCCGAAATATCGCAATTCTCGATCGCCGCGATATATGATGCACGGATGCGCAGCTCGCGCTGCACATCCAGCAGGCTCTTGCCCAATGTGGCCCGCTCGCCGCGCATGACGTCACCGAGCTTCAGCTCGAAGTCATCAAATCCGGGCGCAGCCTGCACCTCATCCTCCGCCGGGGAATCCGCCCTCAGCTTCATACGACTGCTCAATCCTCTGCCCCTTGGGCTAGTTCCCCCGAATCGGAGGCTGCCATCTAATGATTAAGCAGAGGTTATCACAGCGCCGAGAGTGCCACAGCCTGAAGTTGCCGATCAGGCGACCGCTTCAGCGCGATTTAGCGCACAGCGTGACCACAATGCGTCCATGGCCCGGACAAGGCGGTCGATCTCTGGCGGGGTGTGGATGGGCGAGGGCGTAAAGCGCAGACGCTCGGTCCCGCGAGGCACGGTCGGGAAGTTGATCGGCTGGACGTATATGCCGAACTCCTCCAGCAGCATGTCCGACAAGGCCTTGCAGTGGACCGGATGGCCGACATGGACCGGCACGATGTGGCTGCCATGATCGATGATCGGCATGCCAAGGCCCTTGAGACGCATCTTGAGGATCCGCGCATGCAGTTGCTGCGCATCGCGCAGACGCTGGCCCTCGGCCGTCTTCAAAAGCGCGATCGACGCCGCCGCGCCCGCAGCCACCGCCGGCGGCAGAGACGTGGTGAAGATGAAGCCCGGCGCATAGCTGCGGATCGCGTCCACCATCTTGGCGCTTCCCGTGACATAGCCGCCGAACACGCCGAATGCCTTGCCGAGCGTGCCATTGATCAGATCGATCCGGTCCGAGAGGCCGTCGCGCTCGGCCACGCCGCCGCCGCGCGGGCCGTACATGCCTACTGCATGGACCTCGTCGAGATAGGTCAGCGCGCCGACCTCTTCGGCCAGTTCGACCAGTTCGCGGATCGGGCCGAAATCGCCGTCCATCGAATAGATCGATTCGAATGCGATCAGCTTGGGCGCCGCCGGGTCATCCGCGGCGATCAACTCGCGCAGGTGGGCGACGTCATTGTGGCGAAAGATGCGCTTGGCCCCACCATTGCGCTTGATACCCTCGATCATCGAGGCGTGGTTCAGTGCGTCCGAATAGATGATGAGGCCCGGAAACAGCTTGGGCAGCGTCGACAGGGTCGCATCATTGGCGATGTAAGCGCTCGAAAAAACAAGGGCAGCTTCCTTGCTGTGCAGGTCGGCCAGTTCGGCCTCCAGCCGCTTGTGATAGACCGTGGTGCCCGAAATGTTGCGTGTGCCGCCCGAGCCAGCGCCGGTGGCGTCCAGCGCCTCGTGCATCGCCGCCAGCACGGCGGGCTGCTGGCCCATGCCAAGGTAATCATTGCCGCACCAGACGGTGATTTCGGCCTCGGCGCCGTCGGGACGGGTCCAGACGGCCTGCGGGAACTGGCCGTTGCGCCGCTCGATATCGATAAAGGTGCGATAGCGCCCTTCTTCATGGAGACGACCGATGGCCTGATCTAAGGCGGCGTCAAAATCCATCGCGGGCTCCCTTGCCTGGCTTGCTGGGGGCGATCATGCTGACCGCGCGGTGTCGTGCCTTGATAAGGATCAGGCACACAGAAGGACAGGTCAATATTGTCGCATCCCACGGACAACGTTGGATTTTTGACCGACTAAAACAGTCAGGAAAGGAAGAACCATGGCAGCTGGCCAAGGCATCACGCAGGTATTGGAGCGCCTAGACACGGGCCTGCCCGACGCGTTGGAGAGGTTGCAGGCGTTCCTGCGCATCCCCTCAGTCTCCACCGAACCGGCGCATGCCTGCGACGTGCGCCGGGCGGCGGAATGGCTGCGGGACGAACTGACCTCGCTGGGCTTTGACGCCAGCCTGCGCGAAACCGCGGGTCACCCGGCCGTCGTCGCCCACTCGCAACCCGGCGAGGGGCGCAAGCTACTGTTCTACGGTCACTATGACGTCCAGCCGGTCGATCCGCTGAACCTGTGGGACCGCCCCCCGTTCGAGCCGCAGATCGAGGATACGCCCGAAGGGAGGGTGATCCGCGGGCGCGGGGCGGCGGACGACAAAGGCCAGTTGATGACCTTTGTCGAGGCATTCCGTGCCTGGCGCGATGTCCACGGCAGCCTGCCGCCGAACCTGACGCTACTGATCGAGGGCGAGGAGGAGGCCGGCTCGCCCTCGCTTGACGATTTGCTGCGCGCCAATGCGGACGAGTTGCGCTGCAATCTGGCGATGATCTGCGACACCGGCATGTATGCCGACGGCCGCCCGGCGATCACGACCCAACTGCGCGGGCTGGTCGGCGATCAGATCACCGTGCGCGCCGCCGACCGCGACCTGCATTCGGGCAGCTTCGGCGGCCTTGCCGCCAACCCGATCCAGCTGCTGGTCAACGCCCTTGCCACCATCAAGGACGAGGACGGCCGTATCACACTGCCCGGCTTTTATGACGGCGTGCCCGAGATCGGCAACGAGATGCGCTCTGACTGGGAGGCGCTGGCATTCGATCCGGCCGAGTTCCTCGGCCGCGTCGGCCTGCGCAATCCCGTGGGCGAGCGCGGCCGGACCGGGCTAGAGATGGCCTGGGCCCGCCCCACGTTCGAGATCAATGGCATCATCGGCGGCTATACCGGGGACGGCTTCAAGACCGTGCTGCCGGGCGAGGCGCATGCCAAGGTCAGCTTCCGCCTGACCGGCACGCAGGACCCAGCGCCGATCCGCGAAGCGTTCCGCGAGCGTATCCGCTCGATGATCCCCGATGATTGCACGGTCACATTTGAGGCTCACGGCGCCTCGCCGGCCAGCGTCATGGACATCTCGGACCCGGCCTTTGCCGCGGCGAAGGCCGCGCTCAGCGAGGAATGGGGCCGGGATGCGGCCTACATCGGGGCCGGCGGCTCGATTCCCGTGGCCGGGTCGTTCAAGACGCTGCTGGGGATGGATTCGATGCTGATCGGGTTCGGGCGCGACGACGACCGCATCCACAGCCCGAATGAGAAATACAACGTCGCGAGCTTTGCCAAGGGCGCGCGCAGCTGGGTGCGCGTGCTGGACGCCGTGCGCGGCTGAGAAAAAGGCGGGGCGCCGCGGGGCGTCCCCCCTGCCCGGCCGGATTACTCCGCCGCGACTGCGACCCCGTCGCCGATCAAAAGCGCCGGCCCCGCCACGCGCGGCCTGACCGGGGTTTATTCCAGCGCGGCCGCGACCTCGTCGCTGATCTCGAAGTTGCCGGTGACGTTCTGGACGTCATCGTCCTCTTCCAGCGCGTCGATCAGCTTCATCAGCTTGACCGCCGTTTCCAGGTCGACATCGGTCGCGGCCTGCGGGCGCCAGATCAGCTTTGCGGTTTCGGACTCGCCCAGCGCGGCCTCGAGCGCGGCCGACACCTCGCCCAGATCGGTATCACCGGTCGTGATCCAGTGGCCGTCCTCGTCGGTCGAGACATCCTCGGCCCCGGCCTCGATTGCCGCCTCCATCACTGTGTCGGCGTCTCCGGCGGACAGCGGATACATGATCTCGCCCTTGCGATCGAACATGAAGGCCACGCTGCCGGTCTGCCCCATGTCACCGCCATACTTGGTGAAATAGCTGCGCACGTTGCTGGCGGTGCGGTTGCGGTTGTCGGTCAGCGCCTCGACGATGATGGCGATGCCGTTCGGGCCGTAACCCTCGTAGCGGATCTCATCGTAGCTCTCGGCATCACCAGCCTGCGATTTCTTGATCGCGCGGTCGATCACATCCTTGGGCATCGAGCTGGAGCGCGCTTCCTTGACCGCCAGCCGTAGGCGCGGGTTCTTGTCGGGGTCGGGATCGCCCATCTTGGCCGCGACCGTGATCTCTTTCGAGAGTTTCGAGAACAGCTTCGAGCGCAGCTTGTCCTGCTTGCCCTTGCGATGCTGGATGTTGGCCCATTTGGAATGGCCGGCCATGGGAACCTCGTTGAATGGAAAGCCGGCGCACCGTCAGGGCGCGCCAGTATCATGCCGCGGCGTCTTAGACAGCCGCGGGCCTCGGTTCAACCGTCACAGCGGCCAGAACAGCGGGATCGTCAGGCAGGCGGCAATTGCTGTGACGATGTCCAGCGGGATGCCGAGCCGAAGAAAGTCGCTGAAACGATAGCCGCCGGGGCCATAGACCATCATGTGGGTCTGATAGCCGATCGGCGTCGCGAACGCGACCGAGGCCGAGAACATCACCGCCACCACATAGGCCCGCGGATCGTGGTCCAGCCGTTGCGCCAGTTCGATGGCGATGGGCGTCAGGATGACCGCGACGGCGTTGTTGGACAGCACCTCGGTCAAGGCCAGTCCCAGCAGATAGACACAGACCAGTGTCCAGAAGGCGGGCAAGCCGCCAAGGAAAGGCTCGACCGCGTCGACCACGACCTCGACCGCGCCGGTATGGTCCAGGGCCGCGCCCACCGCGAGCATGGCAAAGATCATCGCCAGCAGCCGCGCGTCGATGAATTCGAAGGCCTCGTCGGCATCGACGCAGCCGGTGATCAGAACGATCGCCGAGGCGACCAGCGCCAGCGCCATGATTGGCGCCACGTCCAGCGCAGCCAGCAGCACCACCAGCAACAGCGCGGCGATGGCGAGCGGGGCTTGTTTGCGGCGGAACGGCTTTGCCACGGGCTGGCTGATGTCGACCAGGTCCATGTCGGCGGCGAGGCGGGCAATGTCCTCGGGCGCACCTTCCAGCAGCAGCGTGTCGCCGATGCGGACCTCCAGATCGTCCAACTGGCGGCCGATGTTCTGGTTGCGGCGGTGCGCGGCCAGCACATAGACGCCGTAGCGCCGACGCAAGCGCAGATCGCCTAGACGCCGGCCGATCATCCGTGCGCCCGGCGATATCAGCACCTCGACCGTCGCGGTCGCGACCGAACTGAGCTTGTCGACCAGTTGGAAATCCTTGGACTGCTGCATTTCCAGCAGGTCCGCCATCTCTGTGCGCAGCACCACCCTGTCGCCGGGCGACAGCATGACCTCCGACAGGTTGCGGCGCAGCGAGTTGTCGCCGCGCAGGACGTCCACGACCCGGACCGCCTCGCGCTTGAACATCGGGACGTCGTTGACGTTCTGGCCGACCAGGCTGCTGCCCTCGGGTACGGCGACCTCCGTGAAATATTTCATCTCGCGCCGTCCACCCAGTAGCGACGCCATGGAGTTGCGGACCGGCAAGAGCCGGTGCCCGACAAGTCCGATGAACAGCGCGCCCGCGGCGGTGACCGCAAGGCCGACCGGTGCAATCTCGAAAATGCCGAAGGGCGCCATGCCCTTTTCCTGCACGACCCCGTCCACCAGCAAGTTGGTCGAGGTGCCGATCAGCGAGATCATGCCCCCCATGACGGTGAAATAGCTTAGAGGCATCAACAGCTTGGATGGAGCGATGCCGCTGCGATGCGCGACCTGTATGACGATCGGGATCATCACCGCGACGACCGGCGTGTTGTTCATGATGGCCGAGGCAAAGACCACGAAGGCGAACATCGCGCAGATCGTGAGGATCGGACGCGTATCCGCCCGTCGGGCCACCAACTGGGACAGGATGTCCAGCCCGCCCGTTCGCATCAGGCCGCCCATGATGATGAACATGAAGGCGATGGTCCAAGGCGCGTTGTTCGAAAGAACGCCGACAGCCTCCTTGTAGGGTACGAGGCCGAGAATCATCATCACCGCGGCAGTGCCGATGGCGATCACCTCGGGAGGCTGCTTTTCGCGTATGAACATGATGAACATGACGGCGACGATGGCCAGCGACAGATATGCGCCCCAAGGACTGGGCACTTCAATTCCGAACATTATGGTCCTGTCAGACGCCTCCGGCTCTGCACCGGCGACGGCCATCTATCGCGGCGTTTGTCGGGGGCGCAAGCATGCTGTCGCCTAGATGTGTCGGGGCGGCCCCTCGCCGCGCATTGGCCCGCAACCTGGGGCTGCAGATCGACCGGAGCCTCATACGCACAGCGGGAAAGCCGACGCTCCGAAGATTGGCGTTGGCGATCAACTATTCGCGCAGCTTCCGTTGGTCGACGTGCCAAGGCGACCGTTCCGGGTCAGTCCAGCGGCGTCGGGGCCAACCGCCCGCCCTGCCGCACCGGCCGCACGGCCGTTGCCAGCCCGGTGCGGTCGTCGGTGGTGACAAGCACGCCTGACAGCGTCGCCTCACCCGCCGCCGGGGTGAACCGCTCGCGGGTCATGCCGGTCAGAAAACGGCGCATCGGCTCGGCCTTGTCCATGCCGATGACGCTGTCATAATCGCCGCACATTCCGGCATCGGACTGATAGCCTGTCCCGCGGGACAGGATCATCGTGTCGGCAGTGGGCACATGGGTGTGGGTGCCGACCACCAGGCTCGCGCGGCCGTCGCAGTAGTGGCCCAAGGCCATCTTTTCGCTGGTCGCCTCGGCATGCACGTCGATCACGGCCGCCTGCACCCCGCCACCGACGACATGCGCCCGCAGAACGGTGTCGATGGCTGAGAAAGGGTCGTCGAAGGGACGGCGCATGAACACCTGCCCCAGCAACTGCGCGACCAGCACTTTGCGACCGCGGCTGGCCTCGAACACGCGTGCGCCGCGGCCAGGGGCCTCGCGCGCGAAGTTCAGCGGACGGATGACCCGGGGCTCACGCTCGATGAAGGTCAGCATGTCCTTCTGGTCGAAGGCATGATCGCCGAGGGTGACGCAATCCGCCCCAGCGTCCAGGATCAGCTGCGCATGCGGGCCGGTCAGGCCCATTCCGCCTGAGGCATTCTCGCCATTGACGACCACGAAATCGGCGCGCAGCGCGTCGCGCAGGGGTCGTAGACCGGTGGCGATGGCGGCGCGTCCGCTGCGACCCATGACGTCGCCGAGAAACAAGATCTTCATCCGCGCAACCTATGCCGGGGCGGCCGCCAGCCTCAAGGCCTCCAATGGTTACATGCAACACTAGCGAGCGTGCCCCACTGGCAGCGGTCCCGTGGCTTCGGTAGAACCGCGCCGCATGTGCAACCTTTATTCCCAGACCAAGGGTCAGGCGGCGATCGTCGCGGTGACTAAGGCAATGCGCGATCTGACCGGAAACCTGCCGCCGCTGCCCGGCATCTGGCCCGACACTCGCGCGCCGATCGTGCGCGCCGGCGCTGACGGCGTGCGCGAACTGGCAATGGCCCGCTGGGGCTTGCCGACGCCGCCCCAGCACCTGACCACGCGGCGCGATCCGGGCGTCACCAATGTGCGCAACACTGCCTCGCCCCACTGGCGCGGCTGGCTGGGCCCGGCGCATCGCTGCCTGGTGCCGCTGACCGCCTTTGCCGAGCCACGCTCCACCGCCGGCCGGGGGTCCGGGAATGTCTGGTTCGGCCCGGCCGAGGCGGGCCAGCAGATGTTCTTTGCAGGCCTGCACGTTCCCAACTGGCGCAGCATCCGCAAGGTCAAGGATGGCGAGACGGTGGACGACCTCTACGCCTTCCTGACGACCGCACCGAATGCCGAGGTCGCGGCCGTCCATCCCAAGGCGATGCCGGTGATCCTGACCGACCCGCAGGATTGCGAGGACTGGCTGACACTGCCGTGGCCCGACGCGCGGCAGTTGCAGCGGCCCCTGCCTGATCACAGCCTGGTCGAGGTGGATGACCCGACCCTGATCGAGGCGGATGAGCCGCCCGTCGTGCTTCCAAACCCGCCGGCCCAGGGCTCGCTGTTCTGAGACCTTCGATGCGGGGTCCGGAGCGTTGTTCCGCACCGACATCGCCCCCGCCGGAATCGGCTGATTCCTCGCCCGTGCCGCATGCCGCACCGCCGGCGTTGCATGCCTCTCAAACGGCCATCGCCGTTGGGGCGCCGTGTTCAGCCCATTGGCTGTCCGGCACGATCACCATCTTGCCGGCGAAACCGGACGAGCGCTCGGCAAAGGCGACCTCGGCCTCGCGCAGCCGGGACAGCGGGACGGTTCCTGCCAGAACCGGTCGCAGGCGGCCTTCACGGATCCAGTTGATCAGCCGTTCCGCCTCGGCGCGCGTGCCGTGGGACACGCCAGCGATGCGGATCTGGTTCAGGTAGACCAGCGTCCAGGGGATCTGCGTCAGGTTGCCGTTGCTCGCACCGGCGATCGACATCCGTGGCGGCGTCGCCCGGCTTGGCATGTCGTGGCACATCGCCTGCAGCAGCGGCACGGTCATCTCGCCACCCACCAGGTCCATCACGGCATCGATCCGGCCGGCGCCGTCCAGCACCGCCGCCTCCAGATCCCCCGCGCCTCGGTGAATGACCGCCTCGGCACCCAGATCGCGCAGCACCTCGTCCTTGCCGGGACTGGCGAGGGCAAACGGCACCGCGTCCAGAACGCGGCACAGCTGGATGAGCGCCGTTCCGACCCCTCCGCTGGCCCCGGTCACCAACACCCGGTCCCCGGCCGAGACTGCTGAAGACGTCAGCATGTGCAGCGCGGTGTGCCAGGCGCACATGCCCAGCGTCGCCAGCTGCGCGTCGCTGAGGTCGGCGTTCGGAACATGGTGGAACTGGCCCGACGGAAAAACGCCGTATTCCGCAAAGCCGCCATCCGCGCCGTGGCCGTAATAGTCCGGAGCGAGGTTCAGATCGCGCCGCGCGTCGGGATAGATGTTGAAATCCAGCAGCCCGCGCTGACCGATCCGCGCCGGATCGACGCCCGCGCCCACGGCAGCCACGCGGCCGACCACGTCGGCGCCCTGGATGCGCGGAAACTGCAGCGTGTCCCCGGCCATCCGAAACGATGCCACCGCCCCATCGGCCGAGGTATCGTAGAGCCCCTGGCGCACCTTGCGGTCGGTGTTGTTCTTGGCAGTCGCGGTCACGCGGACCAGCACCTCGCCCGGTCCCGGTTGCGGGACGGGCCAGTCGGACCTGATCTCGATCATTTCGGGGCCGCCGTGCCCGGTCAGCACGGCGGCCTGCATCACTGCCGGGATGTCAGCCACCCAGCACCTCGCGCACCGCCTCGGCGGTGACAGAGACGATGGTGTCCGCCTCGGACCGCGTCAGACACAGCGGCGGGGCAAAGCCGATGATGTCACCCTGCGGCATGGCACGGGCGATAACCCCGCGCTTCAGCATCGCCGCAACCGCCTTGCCGCCGACCCCGGCGGAGGGGTCAAAGAAGGCGCGGGTATCGCGGTTCTCGACCAGTTCGACCGCGCAGAGCATGCCTTCGCCGCGCACCTCGCCGACATTGGGGTGATCGCCCAGAACCTTGGTCATTTCAGCGTTCAGATAGGCGCCCACCTCGCCGGCGTTGGCGACGAGCCCTAGTTCGTCGATCAGTTTCAGGTTGGCGACGCCGGCGGCGGCCCCGATGGGATGGGCCGAATAGGTCCAGCCGTGGCCAAAGACCCCGTTCTCGTCGGTGCCCTGCATCAGCACGTCCCAGACCCGCTGGCCAACGATGGTCGCCGACAGCGGCGCATAGGCCGAGGTCAGGCCCTTGGCGCAGGTGATCAGGTCCGGTTTGATCCCGTAATGATCCGAGCCGAACATCGATCCCAGCCGCCCAAAGCCGGTGACCACCTCGTCGGCGATCAGCAGGATGTCGTGCCTGGCCAGCACCTTCTGGATCGCGTCCCAGTAGCCCTTGGGCGGCGGTACGATCCCGCCCGTGCCCAGCACCGGCTCGCCGATGAAGGCAGCGATGGTGTCCGGCCCCTCGGCCACGATCAGCTGCTCGAGCTGCTCCGCGCAATGGGCGCTGAAGTCCTCCTCGGTCATTCCCGCGTCCTTGCGGCGGAAGTAATACGGCGCCTCGGTATGGATCACCTGCGCCAGCGGCAGGTCGAACTTCTTGTGAAACAGCTCGAGCCCAGTGAGGCTGCCCGTCATCAGGCCCGAGCCGTGATAGCCACGCCAGCGGCTGATGATCTTTTTCTTCTGCGGCAGGCCACGGATGTTGTTGTAATACCAGACCAGCTTGACGTTCGTCTCGTTCGCGTCAGATCCGCCAAGGCCGAAATAGACCCGCGCCATGCCCTCGGGCGCGCGGTCCATCACCATCTTGGCCAGCGTGATCGCGACCTCGGACCCGTTGCCGGCATAGGCATGGTAATAGGCCAGCTCGCGCGCCTGTTCGGCGATGGCCTCGGCGATCTCCTGGCGGCCATAGCCGACGTTCACGCAGTAAAGCCCGGCAAAACCGTCCAGCAGGCGGTTGCCGTCCCGGTCGGTGATGTGGACGCCCTCGCCGCCCGTCACGATTCGCTGCGGCGCCTCGCCCCGCGCGAACTGGCCGAGATTGGTCGAAGGGTGGAAAAAGCTTTCGCGGTCCCACAGGCCCAATTCATCGTTGCTCAGCATGGTAATCTCCTCACTACGACCAGTCGCGGCAGACGTATTTGATGTCCGTGAAGGCCTCCAAACCGTGGCGCGAGCCTTCGCGCGACAGTCCGGATTGCTTCATGCCGCCAAAAGGGATGGGCGCGCCGGTCACCTTGGTGCGGTTGACGGCAACCATCCCGAAATCGAGCGCGCGCGTCAGACGGTAGATGCGGCGCGGGTCCTGGCTGTGGACATAGGCCACCAGCCCGTATTCGGTGTCATTGGCGATGCGCACCGCCTCGTCCTCGGTATCGAAGGGGACGATGGCGGCCACGGGACCAAAGGTTTCCTCGTGAAAGATTAGCGCGTCGGTCGGCACGTCGGCCAGCACCGTGGGCTGGTAGAACAGCGGCCCCTCAGGCGCCCGTTGACCGCCCGTCAGGACGCGCGCGCCGCGAGCCAGCGCGTCGGCGACGTGCTGTTCCTGCTTTTGCACCGCGCCCTCGTTCATCAGCGGGCCAAGGTCGCGGTCAAGTGCCCCCGGACCCAGCGTCAGCTGGCTGGCGCGTTCGGCAAACGCCGCGCAGAACCGCTCGTAGATCGGGCGCTCAACGAGGAAACGGTTGGCGCCGAGGCAGTCCTGGCCGCTGGTTGCGAACTTGGCCTTGATGGCCTCGTCGACGGCCTGATCGAAGTCCGATGCCGCAAACACAATAAAGGGCGCGTGGCCCCCCAGCTCCAGCACCAGCCGTTTCACCGTGTCGGCCGACTGGCGGTAGAGCAGCTTGCCGATTTCCGTCGACCCGGTGAAGGACAAGGCTCGCACGCGGGGATGCGCGGTCCAGGCGCCGACGATCTCCGGCGCGACGCCGGGCAGGACGTTGAAAACCCCGGGCGGCAATCCAGCGCGGTCGGCAAGCTCGGCGAGTGCCAAAGCCGACAGCGGCGTTTCGGCCGAGGGGTGGCACACAACCGTGCAGCCCGCGGCGATGGCAGCTGCGGCCTTGCGGGTCAGCATGGCGCTGGGGAAATTCCACGGCGTGATCAGCGCGGCGACGCCGACTGGCTCGCGCCAGAGTTCCATCTCGGCTGTCGCAAGATGCGAGGTCACGCTTTCGATGTTCGGGCGCTTGGCTTCCTCGGCGTAGAACTCGACGAAGCTGGCGGCGTAGTCGATCTCCCCGCGGGCTTCGGACAGGGGCTTGCCCTGCTCGGCGACCATGATCTGCGCCAGGTCCTCGCGGTTCTGCACGATCAGCTCGAACCAGCGCCACAGCGCCTCGGCACGGTTCTGCGGCAGCTCCCACGCCCAGTCGTCAAAGGCGCGGTAGGCGATCTCGACCGCCTCGCGCGCGGCCTCGGCGTCCAGCCGGGCAACCTGGGCCACGATCTCGCCCGTGGCCGGGTCCGTCACGTCAAAGCGGCCCGAGCCGGCGAGCCACTGGCCGCCGACATAGCCGTCAGTGCGCAGCAGCGAGGGGTCGGCAAGGTCGAGTGTCATCAGGCGATCTCCTCGATCTCGCGCGGGCCCGGGCCTTCCATGTCCTCGGCGCCCGGGACCTCCACCCCGACGACGGCCAGGCAGTCGCCCGGCTTGACGATGCCGGGGACGTGGCGCGCGCACAGGATGCCGCTGCGTCCGGCTGGCAGGATCGCGGGCGCTACCCCGGTGCGGCCGGTCGGCCAGAGGCGCGCGACTGGCTCGCCCTTGGTGACGGGATCGCCCAGATCGGCGCAGAACTCGACCAGCCCGCCGTCCTCGGCAAAGACGAAGCAATCGGAATCGGGCATGTCGAGCCAGCGCGTCGCGGCCTTGGGCACCTCGCCCTTCAGGATCCCGGCGGCGACCAGCAGGTTGCGCAGGCCGTCGCGGGCGATGCGAATGGTGCGCGCGGTGGCGGTGCCGCCGCCGCCCAGTTCCGTCGTGACAAAGACCTTGCCCATTTCTTCGGCGGCGGTGTCGTACATGCCGATGGCGTCGATCTCGAGCATGCGCACGCTGAAGGGCGCGCCGAAGGCCTCGACCAGTTCAAAGGCGCGGGCCTCTTGCGCGCGGACTTCCTCGCCCTCGGCCGGCAGGATGTGCGCGGCGCAGAACGGCAGGAAGTCCAGCGTCTTGCCGCCGGAATGAAAGTCCAACACCACGTCCGCCATGGGCAGCAGCACGCGCTGGAAGTAATCGGCGATCTTTTCGGTCACCGTGCCGTCCGGCCGGCCCGGAAAGCTGCGGTTCAGGTTTCCGCGGTCGATCGGCGAGGTGCGCGTGCCGGCCGCGAAGGCCGGCTGGTTCATCGCCGGCACGATGATGACGCGGCCGGTCACATCCTCCGGGCGCAGACTGGCGGCGAGGTCGAACAGCGCCAGCGGACCCTCGTATTCGTCGCCATGGTTAGCGCCGGTCAGCAGCGCGGTGGGTCCGGTGCCGTTGCGGACCACCGTGATGGGGATCACGACAGACCCCCAAGCGCTGTCGTCGCGGCTGTAAGGCAGGCGCAGGAATCCATGCTGGATGCCGTCGCGGTCGAAATCCACGGTGGCGAGGATCGGCGATGCGCGCAACGGGGCGGGGGCGGACATGTCGGTCAGTCCTTCACGAACAGCTTGCGCGGCACGCTCGCCAGCAATTCCGGCGCGCCTTCGGTGATGATGATGGACTCGGTGATCTCGAGGCCCATTTCGTCTGACCAGAGGCCGGTCATGAAATGAAAGGTCATGCCGGGTTCCAGCACAGTCTGGTCGCCAGGACGCAGGGACATGGTACGCTCGCCCCAGTCCGGCGGATAGCTGACGCCGATGGGATAGCCGGTTCGGCCGTCCTTGATGATGCCGTATTTCTTGAGGACGGCGTAGAACGCGCCCGCGAACTGCTCGCAGGTGTTGCCGGCACGTGCGGCCTCGAGCCCCGCCTCCATACCCTCCAGCACGGCTTTTTCACCCTCGACGAACACCTTGGGCGGCTTGCCCAGAAAGACGGTGCGCGACAACGGGCAGTGATAGCGGTGATAGCAGCCTGCGATCTCGAAGAAGGTGCCTTCGTTCGGCTTCATCGGCTTGTCGTTCCAGGTCAGATGCGCGGCGGCCGCCTCGCGCCCCGACGGCAGCAGCGGCACGAGGGCCGGGTAGTCGCCGCCAAAACCGTCGGTGCCGCGGATGCCTGCATCATAGATTTCCGCGACGAGGTCGTTCTTGCGCATCCCCGGTTCGATTACATCGAAGATGCGCTCGTGCATCCTGGTCACGATCGCGCCGGCCTTGCGCATGTAGTCGAGTTCGGTGGCCGACTTGACCGCGCGCTGCCAGTTGACCAGCGCGGTACAGTCCGAGAACCGCGCGTTCGGAAGGCCCGCCTGCAGCGCGGCAAAGGCGCGGGCGGTGAACCAGTAGTTGTCCATCTCGACGCCGGTGCGCAGCCCGCCCCAGCCCTTGTCGGTCAGGATCGAGGACAGAAGATCCATCGGATGCTTCTGGGTGTTCATCACGTAATCATCGGGGTAGCCGATGATATTGACCTCATCCAGATAGGCGGTGAAGCGCGCGCCCACGGCGTCCATGGCCCGGCCGAAAAAGATCGGCTCGCCCTGCGGCGGGACCAGCACGCACTGGTGGACGTAGAAGGACCAGCCGTCATACCCGGTCAGCCAGTTCATGTTGCTGGGGTCGGTGACGATCAGCAGATCGACGCCTTTCGCCTCCATCGCGCTTCGGGTCTTGCGCAGGCGGTCGGCATATTCGGCGCGGGTGAATTTCAGCTCGATGTCGGGCATGATGTCCTCAGGCGGTGAAGGTCTGGCCCGCCCCGGCCGCGCGGGCGCGCGTCAGGGCAAAGGCGGCGATTGCGGTGTCCTGGATGCCGGTGCCGGTCAGGTCGGTCACGGTGATGGCGGCGGGATCGGTGCGGCCGGGCGCGAGTCCGGCAATGACCTGCCCCAGTTCCGGAAATATCGCGTCGGGGGCGGCCAGCCCGGCGGCAATGGCGTGGTGCAACTCGCCCTGAATGCGTGTCTGGGCGAGGCGGTCGGCGACATAGGTGCCCCCCGCCAGCAGCGCGGGGGCGAGTTCGTTCTTGTGCGGCGCGTCCGAGCCCATGGCAGTGACATGCGCCCCGGCGGCCGCATGGTGCAGGATCGGCTCGCTGGCGGGGGTGGTCGTGACGATCACGTCCGCCCCTTCGACCGCCGCCTCGACGCTCGCCGCCGCCGCGATGGGAAAATCGAGCGCCTGCGCCATCTCGGCCGCAAAGGCCTGCGCCTTCGCGCCGTCGCGTGCCCAGACGCGCGCCGCCCGGATAGGCCGCACCAGCGACAGCGCCCGCAGTTGCATGCGCGCCTGCATCCCGGCGCCAAGGATCGCGGCGCTCGCGGCATCCGCGCGTGCGAGGTGTCGGGCGGCCACTGCGCCCGCGGCGGCGGTGCGCAGGTCGGTCAGGTAGCCGTTGTCCAGCAGCAACGCCTCGACCAGCCCGGTCTCGGCCGACAGCACGACCATCATGCCGTTCGTGGACGGCAGGCCCCGCGCCGGATTAGCGAAAAAGCCTGGGCTGATCTTGATCGCGAAATGCGGCAAGCCCGGCAGATAGGCGGTTTTCACGTCAACCTCGCCCAGCGGCATGTCGAGGCGCATGACGGGCGGCATGACGACAGCTTGGGTCGCCAGCGCGCGAAAGGCACCCTCCATGCTGTCGATCGCGGCGAGGTCCAGCGGCACCAGCGCGCGCAGTTCGGCCTCGGTCAAGATGATGATCGGCGGTCTCATGCCGCAACCCCGTTTGCGCCGGCGATGACGCGGGCGTGCAGGGACGGGTCGATATTCCTGCCCGAGAGGATGGTGACGACGGGGCCGCGCGGGCGGACCTTGCCCGCCAGCAGCGCAGCGTGGCCGACGGCGGCAGCGCCCTCGATAATGTGGCCGATGGCATGCAGGTGGCGGAGCGCGGCGGCGATTTCCGCCTCGCTGACCAGCACCGTGTCGTCCAGCAGCGCCTGGCAAATCTGAAAGGTAACGCGGTTGTCGAGGCCGATGCCGCCGCCGAGCGAATCCGCCAGGCTGGGCTGCTCGGCCACCAGCGTCGGGCTGCCGGCGGAAAGGCTGGCGTGCATCGCCGCGCCACTTTCCATCGTGATGCCGATGACGCGCGCCCGAGTCAGCAGCGCCTTGACGGCGAGGGCGACGCCGGCGGCAAGGCCGCCGCCCGACAGCGGAACCAGCACGATTTCAGCTTCCGGCGCGTCCTCGGCGATCTCGATGCCAAGCGTCCCCTGCCCCGCCACGATGGCCGGGTCGTCAAAGGGCGCGACCGGGGCCATTCCCTCGCCGGCTACCGCGCGGGCGACCTCGGCCATCGCCTCGTCCTGGCTGGCGCCGATGATGCGCAGCTCTGCCCCCAGATCGCGGATCGCAGCCAGCTTGTTGGCCGGGACCAGCCGCGACAGGCACACCACGGCCCGCGCCCCGGACAGGCGCGCGGCATGGGCCAAGGCCCGGCCGTGGTTGCCGGTCGAGGCGGTGACGATGCCCCGCGCCAGTTGGTCGGCCGACAGCGAGAGGACCGCGTTGCTCGCCCCGCGCAGCTTGAACGAGCCGGTGTCCTGCAGATGCTCGGCCTTCATCAGCACGGTCACGCCCAGCCGCGCGGACAGCACCTCGTCGCGCAGCAGCGGCGTTCGGCGCACCCGGCCGGCGATGCGGTCATGCGCGGCGCGGATATCCGCAAGATCGACCGGCAGGCTCATGGCGTCGCCATCAGTGCGCCGGGCGCAGCGGCGCCGGTATCGCCGCAAGCACGCAGCACCGCCCATGCGGTGGCGAGGTTGGCCGAAACGACTGGAACGCCCGCCGCCGCCTCGATCTCGGCGATGCTTTCGACCGCCCGCAACGCGGTGCAAGCGATGAACAGCGCGTCCGATCCGGCCTCGACGGCAGCCCGTGCCTGCACCGCCAGCGTGACGCCGTTGATCCGGGCCATGGCGCGATCATCGGTCTGGCCCATGCAGCTGACGCCGGCGAGATCGAAGGCTTCGGCGAACAGCGCCGCCATCGGCGCGGTCGTCTCGGGCAGGTAAGGCGTCAGCAGGCTGATCCGCCGCGCGCCGAGCGCGCGCAGCGCCGCGAACCCTGCCGAGATCGGCGTGATCGCGGTGACGCCCGGCCGGCCACCCTCGATCGCCGCGCGCACGCGTTCGTCGCCGATGACAACGGAGGCCGAGGTGCAGGAATAGACGACCGCATCCAGCGCCTCGCCGGGCAGGATCAGACCTGCTGCGGCGCCGATATCCGGCGCCATTGCGGCCAGCGTCTGCGGCGTCACGGGATTGGCAAAGGGAATGCGGGTGACATGAACCGCAATGCCGCGCGGCACCAGCACACGGGCGTAATCGAGTTCCGTCGTCATGTCGGTCGACAGTGCGATCAGCCCGATCCGATGCGGCGTCGGATCGCGGTCGAGGACGACCGGCAAGGGGGACAGGCGCGGGGTCATGAGCGCCTCCCATACCGGCGCTCCAGCCAGCGCAGCCCGATGACGGAGATCACGCTGACGATCAGGAACAGCGCGCCAACCATGGTCATCGGCTCGACATAGCGGAAATGGGTGTTCGCCACCGATTTCGCCTGGTTCATCATTTCCAGCACGGTGATGGCCGACAGCAGCGGCGTTTCCTTGAACATCGCCAGCAGGTAGTTCGCCATCGCCGGGATCATCGGCGGCACGGCCTGCGGGATGATCACATGCACCCATGTCTGGCGCATGGTCAGGTTCGTGGCGCGCGCGGCCTCCCACTGGCCGCGGGCGACGGATTCGATGCCGCCGCGATAGACCTCGGCGAAGTAGGTCGCATAGTGCAGGCCCATGCCGATAACGCCCGCGGCCAGCGCGGGCAGCCGGATGCCGATGTCGGGCAGCACGTAGAAGATGAAGTAGAGCTGGACCAGCAGCGGCGTGCCGCGAATGAACTCGACGATAAAACCGGTCACCCGCGCCACGATCCGGTTGGACGACCGGCGCAGGATGGCAAAGACCAGGCCCAGCACCACGGCGACGCCCGCGCCGAGGATGGTGGCGATGATCGTGACCTTCAGGCCCTGCAGCAGGACCGGCAGGATCTGCCAGGCGAAAGCCCAATCCCAACCCATCAGCGCACCCCGTCCAGGCCGCGGGTCGCCCGACGCTCGACCCAGCGCATCAGGCGCGAGATCACGAGCGACAGGACAAAGTAGAGGACGAGGATTGTCAGGAACGGGACCATCGTGTTGCCGGTCTGCGAGCGTACGACCTGCGCCTGGAACGTCATGTCCGACAGCGAGATCAGCGAGACGATCGCCGTGCCCTTGAGCAGTTCGATCGCATTGTTGCCAAAGGTCGGCAGCATCAAGGGCAGCGCCTGCGGCAGGATCACATGCCGCATCCGCTGCCAGCCGGTCAGGTTCAGCGCCACCGTCGCCTCGTACTGGTCCTTGGGCACCGCGAGGATCGCGCCGCGCACCACCTCCGCCCCGTAGGCGCCGACGTTGAGGCCGAGGGCGAGAACCCCGGCCTGCATCGGGCTCAGCGCGAGGCCGGTCAACGGCAGGACGAAATAGATCCAGAACAGCTGGACGAAGATCGAGGTGCCGCGAAAGAACTCGATATAGGCGGTAGCCAGCCAGCGCACCGGCGCCCAAGGCGCAATGCGGCCCATGCCGGCGACGAATGCGACCACCAGCGCGAGCGCGCAGCCCATCACCGTCAACTGCACGGTGACCCATGCGCCCTGCAGGATG
This sequence comes from Paracoccus suum, assembly GCF_003324675.1. Classification (NCBI taxonomy): domain Bacteria; kingdom Pseudomonadati; phylum Pseudomonadota; class Alphaproteobacteria; order Rhodobacterales; family Paracoccaceae; genus Paracoccus; species Paracoccus suum. The sequence continues at coordinate 1,448,144 of NZ_CP030918.1, read as the reverse complement.
AGCGTCAGATATCCGGCCCAGTCGCCCATAAGGCCCCGCGCTTGCGTGTTTCACTCAGGAAATGCGGCCGCGGGATCGGTCCCGCGGCGCCTTGGTCACTGCTGCGCGCAGAGCGCCTCGCGGTTGGTCGACAGCGCCGCATCGGCCGAGAAGCCATAGGGCTCGATGATCTTGGCGAATTCGCCGGACTTCTTGAGGGCCGCCAGTTCGACGTCGAACGCGTCACGCAGCGTCTCCTCGCCCTGCCGGAAAGCAACGCCGTCGCAATAGACCGGCGCGCCTTTGACCGGGGCAAACACCTCGAGGTTGGCGTCCTTGGACTTGGCCAGCAGGTCGTTCAGCGACAGGACGGGCAGCGAATAGGCGTCGATCCGCCCGTCCTGCAGCATCTTCAGGCCGGATTGCGGATCGGGCACGACAACCAGCCGGTCGCGCGGCACGCCCGCGTCGAGGGCCAGCTTTTCCTCGGTGCCGCCGCCTGGCGCCCCGAGGCGGGCGGTCGCGTTGGTCGCGAAATCGGCATAGGACTGGAAGGCCTTGGGATTGCCCTTGGGCACCAGCAGGGCCTCCGCATCGCAAAGCACCGGCTCGGAGTAGAGCACCGCGGCACAACGCTCGGGCTTCATGAACAGGCCCGCCGCGATGGCGTCAACGCGGCGCGCCTGCAAGCTGGGGATCATCGCGCCGTATTCGATCACTTGCGCCTCGAGCGTGGGCACGCCCAGCTTTTCAAACACCGCGCGGGCGACATCGGGCGCGGCGCCCGAAACCTTGCCGGCAGAATCGATCGCGGTGAAGGGCGGCTCGTTGCCGATGGCGATGGTCACCTTGCCCGCAGATTTCAGATCGTCGAGTTTATCGGCCCAGGCCATCGCCGGCGCGGCGAGGATCATTGCGGCCAGCACACAGGTTTTCATGGTCTTCTCCGCTGTTGGTCTTGTTGTTTGGTCTTGTTGTTCGGTGTCGCTCACACGCGGTGGCCCGCGGCGATGATCTTGCGCAGGAAGGTCCGGGTCCGGTCCTGCACCGGATTGGAAAAGATCTCGTCGGGGGGCCCTTCCTCGCAGATCCGACCGCGATCAAAGAACAGCACGCGATCCGCGAACTCACGCGCAAAGCCCATTTCATGGGTCACGAGCAACATGGTCATGTCGGTCTCGGAGGCGAGGCGCTTCATCACCTCCAGCACCTCCTCGACCAGTTCGGGATCCAGCGCCGAGGTCACTTCGTCGAACAGCATGATCTCTGGACGCAGGGCCAGGGCGCGGGCGATGGCGACGCGCTGCTTCTGGCCGCCAGACAGCTGACTGGGCATCGCGTCGGCCTTGTCGGCAAGGCCCACCATCTCCAGCAACTCGCGCGCCCGCGCCTCGGCTGCGGGGCGTTTCTCGCCCGTGGTCAGGATCGGCGCCAGCGTAATGTTGTCCAGCACCGACTTGTGCGGGAACAGATTGAAATGCTGAAAGACCATGCCGATGTGGCGGCGCATCTTGTGCAGATGCGCCTCGTCCGCGGCCACTTCGGCGCCGTTCTTTTGCATGTGGAACAGCGGCTCGCCGCAGACTTCGATGCGACCGCCCGACAAAGCCTCCAGCGTCATCAGCATCCGCAGGATGGTGGTCTTGCCCGATCCGGATGGGCCGATCAGCGCCAGCTTCTCGCCCTTGCGGACATCGAAGGACAGGCCGTCGATGACACGCAGGGTGCCGAATGATTTTTGTGCATCGCGGACGCGAATGATCGGTTGATCCAAGGCCGTGCTCACCGTGCTGTTGAGCGCAGGATTGGCCTGCCAGATTGTCATGTCAATCATTATGATCGTATCATGACAATTTAGACGATTACTCAGATCAAAGGCAGCATTGGCTCGGCTGTCTGGTTCAACATTCCTCGCACGAGCAGCAGGCCGCGACGCAGGTCGTCGATGCCCGCCGCCCCCAGCGCGATCCGCACCGCGCCGCCGCCGGGGCGGTCGCATGGCCGGAACGAGCGGCCGGACGCGATGGCGACCCCGCGCTTATGCGCCTGGGTCACGAACTCGTCCTCGGCAAGGTTGGGCGGCAGCTCGACCCACAGATGCAGGGCCTGCGGATGTGTTCGGACCGAGAGGCCGGACATCAGCTCCGCCGCCAGCCGGTGCCGGACCGCCAGCGCCTTGCACTGCCAGTCGATCAGCCCCGAGATCGTGCCATCCAGGATCCAGTGGCTGAGCAACTCGACCATCACCGGAGTCGCGATCCAGTTGGTGACCAGATGCCGGTTCGAGGCGGCGGTCGCCAGCCGCTCGGGCACTACCAGATAGGCCACGCGCAGGCCGGGCAGTGTAGTCTTGGTAAAGCCGTTGATATGCAAAACTCGCTCGGGCGCCAGCGCCGCATAGGGCGGCGGCCGGTCGACGATGATCGAGTTGAGCATGTCATTCTCGATAATCGTCAGATCGTGGCGGCGACAGATCGCGACGATTTCGGCCCGATGATCGGCCCCGGCAACAATCGCGCGCGGGTTGATCCCTGCCGGCTGCAGATAGACGGCGTGAAGGTTTCCACGCCGCGCCAGCTTGTCCAGCCCGGCGGGCGAGATGCCCTCGTCGTCCAGCGGCAGCGATTCGAGGTGCAGGCCCAGGTAGCGGACCAGCGGGAACAGCAGGTGGTGGGTCAGGCTTGGAGCGGCGAGCGTGCCGCCTGGCGGGACCGCTGTCATGATCGCAGTGGTGATCGCCGGTGTCGCGCCGTCGGTGATGACGATCCGTTCGGGCGGCACGTCGATCCCGCCGCGCGCCAGCCAGTTGGCGGCGACCTGGTGGTGCGCCGGCAGGACCGAGTTCACGCGGAACGACAGGGCAGCGGGCGGCGGCAGGTTATCGGCCAGCCAGCCGAGCCCCTCGCGCATCTTGTCCAGGTGCATCTGGTCGGTGACGGGCTTGAGGATCGACAAGTCCACCGCCTCGCGGCTACGCTGCGCCAGATAAGGCGCCCGCGGCTCGGCCCCGGCCGGCAGGACAAAGCTTCCGCGTCCCACCTGCCCCGCGACAAGCCCGCGCCGCCCAAGCTCTTCATAGGCGCGCGATACGGTCTGCAGCGACAGCCCGAGCAGATCGGCAAGCTGGCGCTGCGGCAACAACCGTTCCCCGGTCGCTAAGGCGCCTCGCTGGATTGCCTGGGCAAACTGCTCGGCAAGCGAGAGATAGGCGGGCCGGCTCAGCGCGGCGGCATCGGGCAACCAGGGGTTCATGCACCGGTGCTACCCACTCTGTCGGCAGATGCAAGACAATCCGGTGGATTGTTATGGGTTTTGGCTCAAGCGTCGGACTGCTCCGGTGGACAAACGGGACAGGGACGCTGCGCAGTGACAGGGACGATCCTGCCCAGAAACGAAGGTCCCCCGGACAGCAGCTTCAGGGGCAAACCTCCTCAGCAAGGCGTGATGCGAACGGGATGGGGCCAAAAGCACCGCCTGCGCGTTGGGGACGGTTAGCCTCGGATGACAGGGGTTCTCGCGTGGCGACCAACTTCCTGCAGATGGAAAGAGGCTAATGGGTGTTTTCCTTAATCGCGTGTCCACGGTCGTGCCGCCGAACGATGTGCACAAGACCTTCATCGACTTTGCCATGGGCCAGCTGGACGAAAGGACCGTTCCGGTGTTTCAGCGGCTGGTCCAGCGCAGCCAGATCGAGCATCGCTGGTCAGTCCTGACCCCCGCTGGCAGCGATCAGCCCGATGCGGTCGATTCCGAGGGAATCTACCGGCGCGGCGCGTTTCCTTCCACCGCCACCCGCATGCGCCTGTTCGAGCGGTTCGCCCCTGACCTGGCTGAAAAGGCCGTTGCCGGACTGGAACTGGGCGCAGGTGCGCGCGATGTGACCCATGTCATCGCGGTCTCCTGCACCGGCCTGTCGGCCCCCGGCCTCGATCTGGAACTGGTCGAGCGCTGCGGCCTTAATCCGTCCGTCGAACGCACCGTAGTGGGCTTCATGGGCTGCTATGCCGCAATCAACGCCCTCAAGCTGGCGCGGCATATCGTCCGTTCGGAGCCCGCCTCGCGGGTTCTGGTGGTCTGTGTCGAACTTTGCACCTTGCACCTGCAGCAGACGAACAACCTCGAGCAGGTACTGAGCTTTCTGGTGTTCGGCGACGGCTGCGCGGCGGCCCTGATCTCGGCCGATCCGTCCGGCCTCAATCTTGACAGCTTTCACGCGGCCCTGCTGCCGGAGGCGGGCGAGCAGATCACCTGGACGGTTGGCGATCAGGGCTTTGACATGTTCCTGTCCGGGCAGGTGCCCGCCTCGGTCGGCACGGCCCTGCGGCTGGACCGCGGCCGGATCCTCGACAATGCGGCCATTGATGAGATCGATCTTTGGGCAGTCCATCCCGGCGGCCGCTCGGTGCTGGATGCGGTCCAGACCGCGCTTGCACTGGACGCTTCAGCCCTTGCAGACTCGCGCGAGGTGCTGCGCCGGTTCGGCAACATGTCCTCCGCAACCATCCTTTTCGTGCTGGACCGCATAATGAAGCGCGCTAGGCCCGGTGAGCGTGGCTGCGCCATGGCCTTTGGACCGGGCCTCACAGCCGAGACGATGCTCTTCACTGCAGCCTGAGGACTGTCATGGCACGTGATCTGTCCCGCCGGTCGAACGAACCTGAGTTGATGGATGGGGAGGACGTCGATTACGAAACCCTGCGCGGCTGCCTGCAGGACTTGGCCCGGGTGAATGTGTTGTCGCTCGGGCACCGGCCGACGCTGGCCTTGCTCGATACGCTGAGGCACGGGGGGCGCCTCCCAGCGGACCGGCCGCTCGCAGTGCTGGACGTGGGCAGCGGCTACGGCGATCTGCTGCGCGCGGTGGACCGCTGGGCGGCGCGGCGCGGCGTTCCGGTCCGCCTGACGGGGCTGGACCTCAGTCCGTGGTCCGCCCGCGCGGCCTGCGAGGTGCCGGGCAGCGACACGATCCGCTGGGAAACGGGGGACGTGTTCGACTACGCGGGCCGGGCAGATGTCGTGGTGAGCTCGCTTTTCACCCACCATCTGGACGATGCTCTAGTAACACGCTTCCTTCGCTGGATGGAGGATCGGGCCTCCGTTGGTTGGTTTATCAACGACCTGCACCGCCACCGCCTGTCCCATGCCGCATTCGGGCCGCTGGCGGCCGCCCTGCGCATGCATCCCTTCGTTCGGCACGACGGACCGGTGTCGATTGCCCGCGCCTTTGTACCCGAAGACTGGCGGCGGCTGATCCACGCGGCGGGGATTCCGTCCGGCGAGGTCCGCATCCAGCGGTGGTTTCCGTTCCGCCTCTGCCTCAGCCGCATCAAGGCGGGTTGATGCCTTCGGTGCTGGTCATCGGCGGCGGCCTTGCCGGCGCTGCCGCCGCGACCCACCTGGCCCGCGCCGGATGCGAGGTGCTGCTTCTGGAGCGTGAGCGTGGGCCGCACGACAAGGTCTGCGGCGAGTTCCTCAGCTTCGAGGCGCAGGACGAGTTGCGTGATTTAGGCGTCGATCTGCAGGCGCTGGGCGCGGTGCCGATCAATCGGGTCGCGCTAGCCTACAAGCAGGCCGAGACTGCAACGCCGCTCGATTTCACCGGCCTCAGCCTGTCGCGCCGCGTTCTTGACGAGGCGGTGCTGGCCCGGGCCATCGCAGCAGGTGCGCAGGTCCGGCGGGGCGTTCGCGCGACCACGCTGGAGCGGTCGGGGGGCGGCTGGTCGGTCACAACCGATACAGGCGAAACAATCAAGGCGCAGGCGGTTTTCCTCGCAACCGGCAAGCATGACCTTCGCGGCTGGCGGCGGCCGTCCGGGCCGCAACCGGACCTGTTGGGCTTCAAGATTTACTGGCGCCTGGCCGGGCCCTGCTCGCTGGGCAGTACGGTGGAACTGCACCTCTTTCCCTCCGGCTACGCCGGCCTGCAAATGGTCGAGGGGGGCCGCGCCAACCTGTGCCTCGTGGTGCACAAGGCGGCCTTCGCTGCGCTGGGTGGCAAATGGGAGGCGCTTGTCACCCATCTGCGCGAGACCTGCCCCAGCCTCGCCGCCCGGCTGAGCGGGGCGGCACCCTGCCTGCCCCGGCCCCTGGCAATCGCCGCCATTCCCTACGGCCTTGTCCAGCGGCACAGCGAGGGCGTGTGGCGGCTTGGCGATCAGGCGGCGGTAATTCCGTCCTTTACCGGCGAAGGAATGTCCCTCGCCCTGCACAGCGCCCGACACGCCGTAGAATGGTTTGAGGCCGGGCGCAGCGCAGAGGATTACCAGCGAAAGCTGGCGCGCGATCTGGCCGGACAGGTCCGCCGCAGCACGCTCGCCTCTCGCGCATTGGTGGCGCCGATCCCGCAGGGACTCATCGGGCGCCTGCTGACCCCAATGCTGATGCGCCGGACGCTGCGAACGACGCGCATCCGGCCGTCGGTCAGGGCAGGCTTGGCCGATCTGTCCAGCTAGGCGGCCGTTTCCGGCCGAGCCAGCCGGGCGTCTGCCTTTACCCGTCTGCCAAACCGGAAGGCACTGCGATCCGTCTCGCGGCTGAACACGACGATGTAGGTGGTGGGCACGACGATCCCCATCATCAGCGCGGCAAAGATGACATCGCTGAGGAAGTGGCCGCCAAAGACGACCCGCAGGATCGAGCCGCAGCCCGCATAAAGGAGGGCGGCCACCACCGCCCAGATCCGCTGGTCTCGTCCAAGCCGCGGCCAGGCCAGCAACAGGGCGACCAGCGCGAGTGCGGTCACCGCGCTGCCCTCGCCCGAAACAAAGCTGCAATTCACGCTGCACTGGTCGGACGGCAGCAGCGGCGAGGAATAGAGGTGCTGTCCGCCAAACTCCAGGATGTTGCGCGGGCGCGCCCGGCCCCAGAACGACTTGAAGATGCCATTGGCGACCAACCCAGGCCCGAGGGCGTAGGACAGCAAGGCAAAGCTGATCGCGCGATTTTCCAGCCGCGCCCGGGCGGGGCGCACCAAGTTATGAACCAGTATCAGGAGCAGCGCGATCATCGTGCCGTCGGTCGTCAGGATGAAGCCGTTGCGCATCGCGACCCATAATGGCTGATGCGCGACCGGAAAGCCCTTGACGGTGCCGAAGAGGTTGCTGACCGCCAGATCGGCCTGCGGCATTGCCGCGAAAAAGGCCACGGCAATCAGCAGTCCGATGATCGAGCCGGCGATGAGCCGGCGGGCGAGAATGTCCGGGCCCATGCGCTCAGGCCCGGCGGGATTGTTCAAGGTCGATGCGGCTGATCGCCAGATAGGCGACCAGCCCGAGGATGGCGACCAAGAACGTCTCGCTGGTCAGCACCGTGCCAAGGCCGAGGCCGCCATTCGCGACCGGCTGGGCCAGGAAGTCGCCGAAGCTCGCGCCCAGGGGCCGGGTCAGCACATAAGCGATCCAGAAGGCCAGCACCGGACCGATCGCACCGATGCGCCATGCCGCGAAGACTGCCGCGATGCCTGCGCCAAAGATCCGCGCCGAGGGCAGGTAGCCGAGGCCCAGACGCTCGGCCATCAGATCGCCCGCCGCCGTGCCCAGCGCGAAGGTGAACAGGATCGCCAGCCAGTAGAACCCTTCGCGGGCGGGGGTGTCGATGGCATGTATCGACAGGGTGCGCTCGCGCAGATACCAGATCGCGAAGGTGGCGATCAGCGCCGCCGCAAAGGCGGCGGTCGTGACCGTCAGCGGCACGCCATAGGTGTCGACAAGGCTGTCGGTAATCAGCGTACCGACGATCGAGATCATCGTGACCGCCGGCCAGTAGACCCAGGGGCGGTAGCGGTCGGTCCTGAACTGCAGGGCAAGAACGAGGGCCAGCACGCCCAACATCAGCGCCGAGGTCACCGGCAGGCCGAGCTTCATCTTGAAGATCAGGTAATCGGCCCCGGTCTCGCCGAGGGTCGTCGCCATGATCTTGATGGCCCAGAAGATGGCCGTCACCTCGGGCACCTTGTTGAAAAGGGTGCGCGCGAAGGGCCTGGTTGCCCGCATATTCGACATGATGAACCTCATCCGCAGCAGGATGCCGCCAAGCCGCAGAATGGATGTCCGATGTGACGGGCAGTTCGGGCGAAGATTGTATTTCTGTAATGAAAGGTGAAATTTTTGTGGCCGATCCATCGGTTACGGCGGCCTTCAGGGCGCAGGATGGTCGAAGTTGACTGGGCTACGGAGTTCACGGACGGCCGGCGCCCGGTCCACCGAACGCACCGGCGACCGCCCATCGCGCACTTTTAGAGCCGGGCCCGCCGGCGATATCTGAGGTTACGCACAGATAATGCTCCCGCGATTTGCGCGTCAGTCACGCATCTCATCTTTCCCTCAGCGGCAGGCAGAACGCCGGCCGCCCACTGAGGAGACACAGGAATGAAACGCAGCATCATCACGCTTCTCACCGGAACCATGGTGTCGGCCGCCGCCCTCGGAGTCGGCGCGGCCTGGGCTGGCGGCAAGAATGATCCGGCCGAGGTCGCGCTGTTCCAGAAGGCCACGCAAGACGTCCACGCCGCAATCGCATCTGCCGAAGGTGCAACCGGCGGCAAGGCAGTCGAGGCAGAGTTCGACGACCACGACGGCACCGGATCGTGGGACGTCATGACTCTCACCGCTGCTGGTAGCGCGGAGGTCAAAGTCGACGCCGCGACCGGGCAAGTCGTCAAGGACCAGGATACGGGCGACAAGGACAAGACCGAGGCAGTCACGCCCGAACTCCTGGGGGCGCCCCTGTCCGATCTGGCAACCGCGGCAGAGACCGCTGGCGACGGCAAGGTCATGTCGATCGACTATGAGCGTGAGGACGGCAAGAACCTCGGCATCGCGGTCGAGATTGTCAAAGCCGACGGAACCATCCACGACTTCCTCATGAACCCCGCTGACCACAAGCTGACGCCGGTGGTGGAAGGTCAGGGCGACGACGAGGGTGGCGAAAACGACGCTGAAGGCTGAACGTGACGCGCAAATGACTGCCGGCCCGTTCAGGGCCGGCCCAACTGGAAGGACAGCGATGCGCATTCTGGTTATCGAGGATGATCGCACCACCGCCGATTACCTCGTGCAGGGACTGCGCCAGGAAGGGCATGCAGTTGATCTAAGCCAAAACGGTCGCGAGGGGTTGATCACCGCGCAGACCAATGATTTCGACGTTCTGGTAGTGGACCGGATGTTGCCCGACCTGGACGGGCTGTCGCTGGTGCGGACCTTGAGAGCGGCAAAGAATCTGACGCCCGCGATCTTTCTGACCGCGCTCGGCGGCGTCGATGACCGGATCGAGGGGCTGAACGCCGGTGGCGACGATTACCTGGTCAAGCCCTTCGCCTTTGGCGAGCTTTCGGCCCGGATCAATGCGCTCGCCCGCCGCCCGCAGATGCAGGAGACCGAGGCCATCCTGACCGCAGGCGATCTGCGCATGGACCTGATCCGCCGCAGGGTGACGCGGGCAGGCGAGGGGATCGACCTGCTACCGCGCGAGTTTGCGCTGCTCGAATGCCTGATGCGCCGCAAGGGCCGGGTGCAGACCCGTACCATGCTGCTTGAGGCGGTCTGGGACCTCAACTTCGACCCGCAGACCAATGTCGTGGAAAGCCACATCTCGCGATTGCGGGCCAAGGTGGACAAGCCATTCGCGACCGAGATCATCCAGACGGTGCGCGGTGCCGGCTATCGGATCGACCCGTGAGCCATTGGGGCGCAGTCTGGCGCACCACGCCAATGCGCCTGACGATGCGGCTGGTCGCGCTGTTCGTGCTGGTCAGCCTGCTGGCCTTTGCCGCGGCCTGGTGGCTGACCAACAAGACCCTGCTCGCTGCGATCGAAACCACGCTGGAGCAGGAGATTGGCGAGTTGACTGCCTCGGGTCAGCCCGAGGGCATTGCAGCCGCGGTCCGGGGCGTAGCGGCAACCGCCGATCCCGACCACCTGATCGTTCGGTATGACGGAGCGCAGGGTGCGGTCGGTAATTACCAGGGCCCCCTGCCCGACGGCCGGATCCGCCAGGCAGTGCTGGAGGATGAGGTGCGCGACGTCGACGGCGCCTATGTCCTGCTGAGCGAGCCGGTGCCCGGCGGGACGCTAACTGTGGGCCAGGGAGCCGATGCCTTTGACGAGTTGCGCGAGATCTTCTCGCGGGTGCTGGCCTTTGCCATGCTGCCGACCGCGCTGATCGTGCTGGCCGGCGGCCTGCTGATCGCGCGAAGGGCGGCCAACCGCTCGACCGCCATCGAGGCCACCCTGGCGCGGCTGACGGCGGGCGATCTGGCTGCGCGCCTGCCGCCGATGCCCGGCCCGGCCGACGATCTCAGCCGGGTCGGCGCCGGCATCGACAGACTGGCGGCCGCGCAAGAGGCGTCGAGCGCCGCCCTGCGCCAGGTTTCGGCCGACATCGCCCACGATCTGAAAACACCGATCCAGCGGCTATCGGTATTGTTGGACCGCGCACGGGCCGAGGCTCCGGACCTCGAGTCGCTGGACCGCGCGGCGGACGAGATGCAGGGCATCGTCGCCACCTTCGAGGCGCTGCTCCGTATCGCCCAGATCGAGGGCGGCAGCCCCCGCGCCCGCTTCGCCCCGGTCGCGCTCGGCCCGCTGGTCGCGACGATGGCCGAGCTTTTCGAGCCGGCGGCCGAGGAAAGCGGCCATAGCCTGACACTGTCGCTGGATCGCCCCGCGACAATCCGCGGCGACCGCACCCTTCTGGGGCAACTCGTGACCAACCTGCTCGAAAACGCATTGCGACACAGTGCACCCTGCCCCGTCGCGCTGAGCGTTGAAGGAGCGACGGTTACCGTTGCCGACCGCGGCCCCGGCATCCCGGAGACCGAGCGCCAGGCTGTGCTGCGCCGCCTTTACCGCCTCGACCGCAGCCGCTCGACCCCCGGCAGCGGGCTTGGCCTGTCGCTGGTCGATGCCATCGCCAAGCTGCACGGCGGCCAGCTGGAGTTGGCTGACAATAAACCGGGGCTACGCGTGAGCGTGCAGTTCGACGAAAGCGGAAACCCCTAGGTTCCGGCGTCTGCGGCGAGACAAATGATCGCTTTCGGTGGTGCTGCGGGTAAGGTGTCCCGCTCTAACGACGCGAGGCAAACCGACATGGACCTGTTCGATGCCCTGCGCTTGAGGCGCACCGTTCGCGAGTATTCGGACGCGCCGCTCACCGCCGAAGTAGTGCGCCAAGTCATCTGGGCCGCGCAAGGCGCGACCGGGCAGGAAGGGGGACGCACGGCGCCGTCGGCCCATGCGCTTTACCCCCTCCGCCTGCGCCTCGCTGTGCGCGCCGTCGCGGGGGTCGAGACCGGGATTTACGATCCTTGCGCCGATCCGTGGCAAAAGCTTGCGACCGGCGATCATGGCCCCGCACTCGAGGCGGCGGCGATCGGCCCACAGCCGTGGCTGGCGAACGCCGCCGCCATCCTGACGGTCTGCGTCGACATGATGGCCGCCGCGACCCATTTCGCAGACCAGCCACCCTATGGCGAGCGGGGCCTGCGCTATGGATGGATCGAGGCGGGCGCCGCCGCGCAAAATGCCCTGCTGGCGGCGACGGCGACGGGCCTCGGCGCCGCGCTGATCGCCGGCTTTCATGACGAGGCAACGGTTGCCGCGATCCAGCTGCCGCCGCCCTTGGTGCCCGCCTGTCATATCTGTCTGGGGCACCTTCCCGCCTGACGTCGGGTTTCTGGCGAGAAGAGGGACCCTGTTCAGCCGATTCCGGTCGGTGGGACGCTTATGGCCCCGCGGGGCCAACGACAGAACTGCTCGCTCGCGTCGGATTTGAAAGCAAGCTCCGGAGTGACCGGGTCCAAGCTTCGCCTATATCCAGGCAAGACACCCGACATACGGAGGGACAGCCATGGAACCTACCCAGACCGAGCAAGACCCCCGCTGGCAACGCGTCGTCGACCGCGACGCGACCGCAGACGGCAGCTTCGTTTTTGCCGTGCGAACGACCGGTGTCTACTGCCGCCCCTCCTGCCCGTCGCGTCGGGCCAAACCGGCCAATGTCAACTTCTACGACGGGCCGGCTGCGGCCGAGGGGGCGGGCTATCGCCCCTGCCTGCGTTGCAACCCAAAGGGACAATCTGCAACCGAGGCCAACGCCGCGATCATCGCCGAGGCCTGCCGGATCATCGAGGCGTCGGACGAGATGCCAAAGCTGGACAGGCTCGCCGCAAGGGTCGGTTTCAGCAGCCATTATTTCCACCGCCAGTTCAAGGCCCTCACCGGCCTGACGCCGCGCGCCTGGGCTGCGGCGCATCGCGCCCGCAAGCTGCGCGCCGGACTGCAAGACATGGAGAATACCGTGACCGAAGCGATCTATGAGGCCGGCTACAACGCGAACAGCCGGTTCTATGAGGCCTCCCGCGACGTCCTGGGGATGACACCCACGGCCTTTCGCCAAGGCGGCAAGGACAGCCATATCCGCTTTGCCGTGGGCGAGAGCGTGCTCGGCCCGATCCTCGTCGCCGAAACTGACAAGGGGATCTGCGCGATTGCGCTTGGGGACGACCCCGAGGCATTGGTTCGCGGCCTCCAGGACCGCTTTCCCCACGCCGATCTGATCGGCGGCGATGCCGCGTTCGAATCGCGCGTCGCCCAGATCGTGGGCTTTGTCGAGGCGCCGGGAACTGGACTGGACCTTCCGCTGGACATCCGGGGGACCGCCTTCCAGCAACGGGTGTGGCAGGCGCTGCGGGACATTCCAGCCGGCCAGACGGCCAGTTATGCAGACATCGCCCGAGGGATCGGCGCGCCGAAATCGGTCCGCGCCGTGGCGCAGGCCTGCGCCGCCAACCAGATCGCGGTCGCGATTCCCTGCCACCGCGTGGTGCGCAGCGACGGCGCGCTTTCCGGCTATCGCTGGGGGGTCGAACGCAAACGTGCCCTGCTGGACAAAGAGGCCGCGGCATGAACGCGCCCAGCGATTTCACCCCCGCAGGACCAGCGGTAAAGTCCGCCGAGGAGCGCTTGTCCCGATATGATTGGGACGCCTTTGCCGAGGACCTGGACCGCTTCGGCTGCGCCACCCTCAAGGGTGTCTTGACCCCGCAGGAATGCCGGGATCTGGCGGCCCTCTACCCCGAGGAGGCGCATTTCCGCAGCCATATCCACATGGCGCGGCATGGCTTTGGCAAGGGCGAGTACCGCTATTTCAAGTACCCGCTGCCCGACTTGCTGGGCGGGCTGCGCACGGCGCTGTGGCCGCGGCTGGCGGTCGTCGCCAACAACTGGAATGCGCGCATGGGCATCGATGAGCGCTATCCCGACGCCCATGCGGATTTCCTGCGCCAGTGCCACGAGGCCGGCCAGACGCGTCCGACACCGCTGCTGCTGCAATACGTCGAGGGCGACTTCAACTGCCTGCATCAGGATCTCTACGGCGATCTGGCCTTTCCGCTGCAGGTGGCTTTCCTGCTGTCAGAGCCGGGTCGCGACTTTACAGGCGGCGAATTCGTCCTGACCGAACAGCGCCCGCGCATGCAGAGCCGCGCCGAGGTCGTGCCGCTGATGCAGGGCGACGCCGTAGCGTTCGCCGTCCACAACCGGCCAGTGCAGGGGACCCGCGGCACCTACCGCGTGAACCTGCGCCACGGAGTCAGCCGCCTGCGCAGCGGAAAGCGGCACACGGTCGGGATCATCTTTCACGATGCGAAGTGAAGGTCAGATAGACGGCTGCATTTGAATGCGGGCGGGGCTGACAAGAGCAATATCCGAGCTTTGCCCGGCAGAACTGGAGCGGACGGCGAAGACCCGATCGCCGGGGCAGCGGTCCCCGCTAAGGCCCTGTTCAAGACGTAGAGCCCCGGCGTTACCCGGCAGGCTGGCGCGCTGCGAGAACATCGGTTGACGGGCCGCCCCGGACCTCAGGCTCCAGAACGTCCCTCGTAAAAGGGCCTTCATTGCGCCAATCCGCCGGCAGTTGAAAAGCCGTCGCAAGACCGCTTTCGCCCGCCCGCGACAGCTTGAGGGCGCGGCTCTCAGCTGACCGAGTAACCCATCCTCGGGCCAACACACTGCTTAGGAGCGCCGCACCAAGCTGCCCGGCGATATGGGGCCGGCGCTCGCTCCAGTCGAGGCAGGTCTGGCACAAGGGCCGGCGAGCGCGAAGCGACTTGGTGTCTATCCCGAGGTCCGCGAAAAAGCGGCGCCCCTCGTCGGTGACCATCCCTGCCCCATCCGACAGGACGACATGGCCTTCGCGCACGAGGCTGTCGGCAATCGTCAACGCCAGCCGCCCAGCCATATGGTCGTAGCAGGTCCGGGCCAGCCGTAGTGCTTGATCCCTGGGACCGATCGGGTGATAGCGCGTCGGTCCACTCGCTGCGACCGCCATCAAAGCATGAATGGCCTGAGCCACCTGCGGCGTTGCAAGCCGATAGTAGCGATGCCGCCCCTGCTTTTCGACCGCGATAAGCTTAGCCTCGGTGAGCTTCCCAAGGTGGCCGCTGGTGGTCTGCGCGGTGACACCGGCGTGGCGCGCCAACTCGCCCGCCGTCAACGCCTGCCCGCTCATCAGGGCGGACAGGATGTTGGCGCGCGCCGCATCGCCTATCAGGCTCGCGACCTCGGCAATCGTGTTTCCCGAAGCGAAATTGGACATGCGGCAAGCCTAGCAAACAAATGCCGCGCCGTCAGCCTTCGACAGTTCGGCCGCGACCGAAACATCCGTGTTCCATTTGCGGCTAGTCACAAAGCGAGAGCCACGTCACGAAATGGGACCAACATGCATTCCAAGGCAAATCTCCCAACCGAGCTGGCGTTGCTCCTGCTGCTGTCGACGCTCTGGGGCGCGTCCTATACCTTCATCAAGATCGGCGTCGGAACCATTCCGCCGGTGACATTTATCGCCGCCAGAACCCTGATCGCCGGCGGCATCCTCGTCGTCATTCTTCGCTTGCGCGGGCTGAGGCTGCCCACCGGTCGACGGGTCTGGGGGCGATTTCTGGTCCAGGCCTGCCTCAACAGCGTCATGCCATTCACCCTGATCGCATGGGCCGAGCAGACGACCGGTGCAGGCCTTGCGACGATCCTCAGTTCAACCTCGCCGATCTTCACGTTTCTGCTGACGCTGCTGATCACGCGGCATGAGACGGTCACAAATCGCAAGCTGTTCGGCATCGCTGCCGGGCTGCTGGGGACATGCCTGATCGTCGGGACCGAGGCGCTGGGCGGCCTTGGACGAGAGATGTGGGCGCAACTGGCCATTGTCGCGGCCACGATCTGCTATGCGGGCGCCGCGATCTTTGGCAAAAACTTCAAGGGTCTCGATCCCATGATACCCGCCGCCGGCTCACTGGTCTGCGGGGCGGCCATCCTCATCCCGATCAGCCTGGCTTTCGATCGACCCTGGACCCTCGCGCCCAGCGCTGCCTCGGTGCGCGCCTTGCTTGCACTTTCCGTCTTTTCCACGGCGCTGGCCTTTGTGATCTATTTCCGGCTGCTTCAGACGCTCGGCTCGGTCGGAACGATGGCGCAGGCCTATCTGCGCGTGCCGATCGGCGTCGGCATCGGCGTCATGTTTCTTGGCGAGGCGCTATCGCCAACGGCATGGATCGGCCTCGCATGCGTGGTAGCCGGGGTCATCGTCATGACGTTGCCCGCCCGAGGTATCGGGAGGCAAGCTTTGTCTGTTGACGCTCCCGGTCGGAGTTAGGCGCGACCGCGACGGCTGGGCACAGCGGCACGTGCGGTAGCCCCTCCGCATGCCTGAAGTCTACGCCGCCCCGGTATCATCACAAATCTTTCAACCAGCCTTCGCTCCGTCGTCACGCGGCGTCTTCATGAAACGTCCGAACGATTGCCGGACGACCATGAACAAGCACAACTGGACCAATATCCGCGACCGGGTCGCCGAACGGATCGCCGCGGGCGACTACGCCGATGGGACGCAGCTGCCGACCGAATCGCAGCTTTGCGCCGAATTCGGAAGCGGCCGGCATTCCGTGCGGCGGGCGATGACGGCGCTTGCGGTGGACGGGCTGCTGAGCATCGAGCAGGGGCGCGGCACCTTCGTCCGCTCGGCGCCGCTGATCCGCTATCGCATCAGCAAGCGCACCCGCTTTCGCGAAAACCTGCTGGCGGCAGGCCGCACGCCTTCGGGCGAGCATATCATCGCCGAAACCCTGCCCGCCGCCGCCCGCATCGCCGAGGCACTGGGGCTGGCCGAGGGCGCGCCCGTCCATCACACCCTGCGCCGCGGACTTGCCGATGGCGTTCCGATCAACCTCAACCAAAGCTGGCATGACGCCGCACGCTTTCCCGACCTGGCGGCCGAGCGCGAGGCCGGACGCTCGGTCACTGATGTCTACCGCGCCCACGGCGTCGCCGATTACCTGCGCCGCAACACCACGATCTATGCCCGCCGGCCCGACGAGGCGGAGGCGCGGCTGCTGGACCAGCATCCCGACCAGCCGGTGATGGTGCTGCAAAAGACCGACACCGACCACGCCGGCAAGCCCATCGGCTATTCCGAATCGATCTGGTCCGCGCACCGCATCCAGTTCTCGATCGACATGCTGGACGACAACGAAGGGGCTGCCGGATGACAGGGCACGCCGCTTTGCTTGAGACGCTGGCCCGCGCTGCACCCGGCCCCCTCAAGGCGCTGGCCTCGGAATTGCTGCCTGCACTGGGCGCGGTCGAGGTCATTGCATCGCGCAGCGGGCTGGTCATGGCGCCAATGCGGGACACGGCGCAGGGCACTAACTTTCATCTGGGCGAGGTGCTGGTGGCCGAGGCGCATATCCGCCTGCCCGGAACGGCCACCGAGGGTTATGGCCTGATCATCGGCATGGACCTGGAGCAGGCAATGGCGATGGCAGTGCTGGACGCCGCCTATCAGGCGGGCCGTGGCGCGGATGCCGTCGCCCGCTTTGCGGCGACCGAGGCCCGCGCGCAGGCCGATGCGGACACAGAAACCCTGCGCCGGATCGAGGCGACGCGCGTCGAGATGGAGACGTTCTGATGCAGGCAAGCGCCCTGTCCGAGACCCTTTTGCCCGATGCGGAGGAAGCCCGCGACAACGCCGCTTTCGACGCGATCCTGAGGGCGCTGTCGCTGCCGGGCGATATCTTTGAGCTGCCCGAAGGCGGCGTGATGACCGCGGCCCAGGCGCTGATCGACCGCGAATGTCGGGTCTACGCGCCGGAACATGCCGCGGCGGTACAGGCCACGGGCGCGCGGCTCTCGCCCGTGGGCACGGCTGACCATGCCATCATGCAACTGACGCCTGTCGCACTGGTGGATGTCGCCCAACTATCGGTCGGCAGCGAGCTTCACCCCGAGGGTGGCGCTACCATCATCGCACCCGCGCGCCTCGGCGCAGGCGAGCGGCTGCGCCTGACCGGCCCCGGCATCCGCCAGGCGCAACAGATCGCGCTGGACGGTATCGCGCCCGCCTTCTGGTCACTGCGCGAACTCGCCTGCACCTATCCTCTGGGGTTCGAACTGATCCTCGTCGACGGCGCGCGGGTGCTGGCACTGCCGCGATCGACGCGGGTGGAGGTGCCCTGATGGCCTATGTCGCGACCCGGGGCGGCGAGCGCGCCATCGAGCAGGCCGAGCGGCTGTATCGCGCCGCGCTCGGCCCGATCACGCCCGAGCGGGTGGCGGGAATCCGCGACGGGATGCCCCTGCTGATCGACCGCGTCATGGGTGAGGCCTCGCTCTACGCGCCCGACCTTGCAGCGCTGGCGCTGGCCCAGACCGGCGGCGATCTCTACGAGGCCGTGATGTTGCTGCGGGCCTGGCGCACCACCCAGCCGCGGCTGGCGATCGCGCAGCCGATCCAGACCGGCGAGGGGCTGACCCATCGCCGAGTCTCGGCCGCGTTCAAGGATATCCCCGGCGGCCAGATCCTCGGCCCGACGCTGGATTACAGCCACCGCATGCTCGCGACCGCCGTGCTGTCGGGCGCGACTGTGACGCCTCGGCCGGTGGAACCCGCTGCCCGTCCTGCGCCGGCCAGCCCGCCGCCGCTTGCCGACTGGCAGCGGGCGCAAGGGCTGCTCGCGCCCTTGAACGCCCCCGAAATCGCGCCCGACGCCATCCCCGATGTCACGCGCGAGCCGCTGCTGTTCCCCGCCAGCCGCGCGCACACGCTGCAAAGCCTCGCCCGCGCCGACACCGGCGGGATGCTGGCACTGGGATATTCGGCAATGCGGGGCTACGGGCAGGCGCATCCGACTGTCAACGAGTTACGCCTGACTGAGGCTCCGTTGCGCGTCACCCACCCCTGCGGCACGATCTTCAGCGCGGGCAGAATCCGCGTCGGCCAGGCCGAGGTCGTCAACGCCAAGGGCGCCCAGCTGAAGCTGGGATTCTGCGCCAGCTTCGGCTGGAACGAGGTCAAGACCATCGCCGGGGCGACGCTGGACCTCAACAGCCCGAACGCGGCGCCAAAAAGCCCGACGAACCCGGAATTCTTCCTCTATCACACCGAGCCGGTCGAGGCCTCGGGCTTTTGCATCCACTTCAAGCTGCCCCATTACGTCACCTTCCAATCGGCGCTGGACAACCTGCGCGGCGCAGCCCGCCAGAAGGCAGAGCCCGGCGTCGCACCTGAACTGGAGCCCGCGGAATGACCCTCGCCGCACTGACCCGGAAGCGTGCCGACCACAGCTATGGTTTCCTCGACGCCTCGGCCAAGCGCGAGTTGCGGCGGGCCATGGTCAAGGCCGTCGCCGTGCCCGGCTGCCAGATCCCCTATGCCAGCCGCGAGGTGCCGATGGCGCGGGGCTGGGGCACCGGCGGCCTTCAGGTCACGCTGACGCTGGTGAACCCGCGCTCGTGCGTCAAGGTCATCGATCAGGGCGCGGATGACAGCGTCAACGCCGCCTCGATCCGGCGCTTTGTCACCCGCGTCTCGGGCGCGGCGGGCACGTGCGATACCACTGCTGCCACTCTGATCCAGTCGCGCCACCGCATCCCCGAGGAAGTCTTGCGGGCGGACCAGATGCTGGTCCTGCAGGTGCCCAACCCCGAGCCGTTGCGGCCGGTCGAGCCCGACATGTCCCGCGCCCGCCAGATGCATGCCGACGCCGATTATGCGCGGCTGTGGCTGATCCTGTACGAGCAGGTCGTCCGCGCGGGCCGGATCATGCAGGGGGCGGGCTATCCGGCGCTGGTCAATGGCCGCCATGTCATGACCCCCTCGCCCATTCCGCGCTGGGACCTGCCCAAGCTGCACATGGCCGAGCATCTGACGATCCTGTCGGCGGGACGCGAGAAGCGCCTTTACGCCGTACCGCCCCATACCACGGTCGAGCCACTGGTGTTCGACGACATTCCCTTCCGGGTCGAGGATCACGCCGTCCTTACATGCGGGCGCAGCGGGCTGCGGGGCTATTTCATGAACGAACTGCCTCAGGCGGATGGCGGGGTCATGCACGAGGTCTCGGACAGCGAACTGGGCATCAAGGCGATCCGCGCCGCGGAGGGTTCGGGCCCCGCTCCCGCCCCGACGTGGTACCGCGCAGGGGAGTTTCGTCGTGCTTGATGGCCGCCCCGCTCTAGGACTGGACCCGCCGCGGCTGGTGACCGACCAGCCCCTGATCCGGCTCGACGGGGTGTCGCATCGCTATGGCGAGGTCGTGGCGCTGCAGGATGTCGGACTGACCGTCTGGCCGGGCGAGGTGCTGGGCATCGTTGGCGAAAGCGGTTCCGGCAAGTCGACGCTGCTGCGGATGCTGAATCTGCAGGAGGTGCCGGAAGCGGGCGACTACCGCCTGTCGCTGCCGGGCGTGCCGGGGGCGGACGGCAACCTGTTCAACCTTGGCCGCTTTGCCCGCGCCCAACTCTGTGCCCGGCACATCGGCATCGTCTACCAGCACCCGCATCAGGGCCTGCTGATGCACAACTCCTCCTCGGGCAACGTGGCCGAGCGGCTGCTGATCGCCGGCGAGCGCCGCTTCGCCGCCCTGCGCGAACGGGGCCAGGTTGCGCTCGAGGCGTCCGAGTTCCCGCTGGCCCGCATGGATGCGCCGCCGGTCGAGCTTTCCGGCGGGATGCAGCAGCGTGTACAACTCGCCAAGGCGATTGCGCTGGAGCCGGCCGTCCTGTTGCTGGACGAGCCGACGACCGGGCTTGACGTATCCGTGCAGGCACTGGTGCTGGACACGCTGAAACACCTGCAGCGCGACCGGCGCATCACGATGATCTTGGTCAGCCACGATCTGGGGGTGATCCGCACCATGGCCGACCGGGTGGTTGTCATGCGCCGCGGCCAGGTGGTCGAACAGGGGCTGGCGGACCAGGTATTTCAGGACCCGCAGCACCCCTATTCGCAGCAACTGGTGCAGGCAAAGCTATGACGCGCCGGGTGCTCGAGGTCTCGGACCTTTCCAAATCCTTCACCATGCATCACCTGGGCCGGACCCTGCCGGCCTTTGAGGACCTGGGCTTCACGCTGGACGAGGGAGAGTTCCTGCTGCTGTCCGGGGCAAACGGGGCCGGAAAATCCACCCTGTTGCGGACCATCTGGCGCAGCTACCTGCCGGAGGCCGGGCGCGTGGTGTTTACCCGGGCGGATGGCGGCCGCATCGACCTTGCTCGCGCGGCGGACGTCGACATCGCGCTGTTGCGGCGGCACGAGATCGGCTTTGTCACCCAGTTCCTGACCGCCCGTCCCCGCGTTCCGGCCGAGGACATCGTGGCCGAGCCGCTGCTGTCCGCCGGCCAGCCGCTGGTCAAGGCACGGGCAGCCGCCCGCGCGGCGCTGGCATCCTATGGCATCAAGCCTGACCTCTGGCCCGCCTATCCCGCAACCTTTTCGGGCGGCGAGCAGCAAAAGGTGAACCTTGCCCGGGCTCTGATCCTGCCACCGCGGCTGCTGCTGCTGGACGAGCCCACCGCCTCGCTGGATGCTGGCGCAAGGGCGGCCCTGATCGCGCGCCTATCGGCACTGAAGGCGCAGGGCACGGCGATGATCGGGGTATTCCACCACCCGGGCGATGTGCTTGCGCTGATCGACCGCGAATTTTCCCTGACCGCACGCGAGGATGCCGATGTGGCTGTCTGATTTTCGACTGGTGCTGCCCGACCGGGTGATCGACCTCGGCGCACTGCGCGTCGAGGACGGCCACATCGCCGAGGTCCGCGAAATCCCGGTGCCCGGCGCCGCGGTCGAGGGCCATGGGCTGATCCTCATGCCCGGCTTCATCGACATGCATGGCGACATGATCGAGCGCGAGGTGGAACCCCGCCCCGGGGTGCGGATGCCGCTGGCACTGGGGCTGCGCGATCTGGACCAGCGGCTCAAGGTGGCCGGGGTCACGACCGCCTATGCCGCGGTCAGCTTCAACCCCCATTCGGCCTATGGTCATATCCGCCATTTCGACAACACCAAGGACATGCTGCGCGGCCTCAAGGCCATGCGCCCGCACCTCGGGGTCGATCACCGCGTCCATGCCCGGTTCGAGATCACCTTTCCCGACGCGTTGTCCGTGGTTGAGGAGCTGATCGCCGAGGGCACGGTGGACCTCGTCTCGCTGACGGACCACACCCCGGGCCAAGGCCAGTATCGCGACCTCGAGCGCCACATCCGCAACGTGGCCAAGAACGCCAATCTTTCCGAAGCGGATGCACGCGTCGCGGTTGCCGAGCGGATCGAGCGCAAGTCCGTCGCCCCCGACCAGCTGGAGGCGGTGCTGCGGGCGATGACCACGGCCTGCCGCGCACATGGCCTGCCGCTGGCCAGCCATGACGATGACAGCCCGGAAAAGGTTGCGCTGATGCGCGATCTGGGCGCGACAATCAGCGAATTCCCGGTAACGCTCGATGCCGCGCGCGCCGCACGCGCGGCGGGGATGGCGAATGCTATGGGCGCGCCGAATGCGCTGCGTGGGCTTTCCTATTCAGGCAACTTGTCTGCGCGCGAGGCGCATGCCGCCGGGCTGCTCGATATCCTCGCCGCGGATTACCATCCTTCGGCGATCCTGCCCGCGGTGCTTGCCCTGGCGGCCACCGACCCGGAGGGTCTGGCGGGCGCCGCGCGACTCGCGACAGCCAATCCCGCAGATGCGCTCGGGCTCGTCGACCGCGGCCGGATCGCCCCGGGGCTCGCCGCCGATCTGGTGATCGCCGACGACAACGGCATCGGCCATGTCCGCGCGACGCTGCGCGGCGGACGGCTGATCTTTTCGGACGGAATGATGGGCGGCCGCGCGGCCGCCTGATTACGCGCTTTACCACGAAGCCCTTCCCCGGCCCGCACAGCGTGGCGCGGGAGTTTTACCCTTGAATTACATGTATTTACCTCGCATCTGGATTGTCGTTCAACATTCATCCGAATGAAGTTGCCCTGTCACAGCTTCGGTCGAATGTGCCGCCATGACACAGGAACAACTCTCCCTTTCCGGCCTTACCCGTCAGTTCGGCGTCACCCGTGCCGTCGACGACGTCTCGCTGGACATCCCCGCCGGACAGTTCGTGGGCGTGATCGGTCGCTCCGGCGCCGGGAAATCCACCCTCCTGCGCCTGATCAACCGGATGACCGAGCCGACCTCGGGAAAGATCCATTTCGGCGGGACCGAGGTCAGCGCCCTGCGCGGCCGAGCGCTGCGGCAATGGCGGCGCGACTGCGCGATGATCTTCCAACAGTTCAACCTGTCTGACCGGCTGGACGTGCTGACCAACGTGTTGGTCGGGCGGCTGGCCGAGCATGGCTTTGTCTCGTCGATGCTGATGCATTTTACCGATGCCGAGCGGACGATGGCGATCGAGGCACTGGACCGGCTGTCGCTGGTGCCGCAGGCACTGCAGCGCGCCGGCACCTTGTCGGGCGGCCAGCAGCAGCGCGTCGCCATCGCCCGCGCCTTGGTTCAGCGACCGCGCATCATGCTCGCGGACGAACCGATCGCCTCGCTCGACCCGGCCAACGCGACGCTTGTGATGGACAGCCTTCGCCGCATCAACCGCGAGGACGGCATCACGGTGCTGGTAAACCTGCACACGCTGGACACTGCCCGGGCTTATTCAGACCGCATCATCGCCATGCGCGATGGGCGGGTGTTCTTTGACGGCAAGCCGCGCCAACTGACCGACGACGTGGTCCGAGACATCTATGGCTCGGACGCCTTCGGGGCTTTCGATCACGACGTCACTTCGACCGCCCCGCGCCATGTCGGCGTGGCGGCCTACGCCTGATCCCCCCACAACGGAGATTTCCGATGATTCCCACCCGCAGCCTTGCGATGCTCGCGCTTGCCGCGCTCACGACCACCCCGGCCCTGGGCCAGGACTGGAAGGCCGACTATCAGGTCGTCCGGTTCGGCGTCCTTTCGGGCGAGAACGAAAAGGACCGCGTGCAGCGGTACGACGGCCTGAAGAGCTATCTGGAAAAGACGCTGGGCGTGAAGGTCGAGCTGTTCACGGCAGGCAATTATGACGGGGTCGTGCAGGCGCTCGCGGCCAACCAGATCGAATTCTCGTTCCTCGGCTCGTCCGCCTATGCCGCCGCCTGGTCCGAGACCAAGGGCGGGGTGATCCCCCTGCTGGCGGCGGAGGATGCCGATGGCACGTCGGGCTATTACTCGACGATCGTCACGCGCTGCGCCGACGACTACAAAAATGTCGAGGATCTCAAGGGCAAGGTGCTGGCCTTTGCCGATCCCGACAGCACGTCGGGCTATGCGGTGCCGTTCTACAACCTGGTCCAGCAGGGCTTCGGCGACGGCTTCTTCTCGGCAACGCCGTTCTCGGGCAGCCACGAGGCGGGCGTCCAGGGCGTTGCCAACGGCACCTTCGATGCCGCCGCGACATACGAGAACAGCGACACCCGCGGCATCCCGCAGCGCATGGTTCTGAAGGGCATGCTGAAGGACGGCGTCATCTGCAAGATCTGGGAATCGCCCGAGATCACCAACGGCCCCTTCACCGCGCGCGCCAACCTGCCCGAGGCGCTGATCGACGACATGCGCGACGCGCTCGAGACCTTTCCGACCGCCGACAAGGCGGCGTTCGACGCGATGGTCAGCAACGAGATCGGCGGTGACAATCCGGTCGCGGGCTACACCCGTGTCGATCACGACCACTACCAGTGGATCATCGACATGCGCGACTGGCTGAAAGAGCAGCGTCGCCGCAGCTGACCCTCATCCTCCACGGGCAGGCGACCCCTCGCCTGCCCTTTCGCGCCGGACACGCAATGACCCTCGCCGACATCAATCCACCGCTGCACGGCGCGCCAGCAATGGCGCGATTTCGCACCGACTTCGCCCAGGCGAGGACGCGGGCGCGGCTGCGTTGGTGGACCGGGCTCGGCGTCTTTGCCGCCCTGTGCCTGCTGACCGCGTGGCTGGGCGAATTCTTCAAGGTCACGCAGGTCACGATGCCCGACGGCAGCCGCGACTGGCGCTGGATCATTCCAGCGGGACTGCCGCGTCTTGGCGAATACCTGTCCAAGACCATCCCCGAACTGCGCTGGTCCAGCCTTGGTGCCGATCTGGCGGCGTGGTTCTGGCGCTGGCGGATCTGGCTGGAACTTCTGTGGGAAACCATCCTGATCGCCTGGATGGCGACGGTGGTTGGCGTCACCGGGGGCTTCCTGCTGTCCTTTCCCGCGGCACGCAACCTCTCGCCACATCCGGCCGTCACCTGGTTCATCCGTCGCTGGCTGGAAATCGCCCGTACCGTGCCCGAACTGGTCTGGGCCCTGATCTTTGTCTTTGCCTTTTCGGTCGGGCCGATGGCCGGGGTGCTGGCAATCGGCATCCATAGCTGCGGCTCGCTCGGCAAGCTCTATTCCGAGGTTAACGAGAACATCGACATGCGCCCGCTGGAGGGCGTGAGGGCGGCCGGCGGGACCTGGTTCGACCAGATCCGCTATGGCGCCGTCCCGCAGGTGCTGCCGAACATTATCAGCTACACGCTGCTGCGATTCGAGATCAACGTCCGCTCGTCCTCGATCGTCGGCTATGTTGGCGCCGGCGGCCTCGGGCAGGAAATCCGCACCGCCATGAGCCTGCAGGAATACACCGACCTGTCGGCGCTGTTCGTGATCGTCCTCGTAACGGTCATCGTAATCGACCATCTGTCCGGCAAGCTGCGCCACCGCGTGATCGAGGCCGAAACATGACCGTTGCCCCCTCTGCCCCCGACGCCGCCCGCATCGACGCAGCGAGGGCGCGTGCACCGCTCGCCTTCCGCAAGCCGCTGTGCCACCGCCTTATCCGCGCGCTGTTCTGGGCGGGGTCCGCGGCACTGTTCCTGTGGTGCCTCATCGCCTTCGACATCACCCCGCAGAGGATTGCGACGGGGCTCTCGCGGCTGGGAAACATCTTCAGCTTCATGTTCCCGCCCCATGTCTGGACCACGTGGCGTGAGTTCTCGGAGGTGCTGAAGGGCCTGGGCGAGACGCTTTCGATGGCCTTCCTCGGCACCGTGCTAGGCGCGCTCGCCGCCTTTCCGCTGTCCTTCCTCGGCGCCCGCAACATCAATCGCCTGCCCCTGCTGCGCTTTTCGACCCGCCGCCTTTACGACCTGATCCGCGCGGTCGAGACGCTGATCCTCGCGCTGATCTTCATCCGCGCCTTCGGACTAGGCCCGCTGGCCGGGATCCTGGCGATCGCCGTCAGTGAGGTCGGCACCTTTGCCAAGTTGTTTTCCGAGGCGATCGAGAACACCTCGCGCCGCCCGGTCGAGGGGGTGACAGCTGCGGGCGGCTCCGGGCTGCAGGCAGTGCGCTTTGGCGTAATGCCGCAGGTCATGCCCGTGATCCTTTCGATCCTGCTTTACAATTTCGAATCCAATGTCCGCTCGGGCACCATCCTGGGCATCGTCGGCGCGGGAGGCATCGGCTTCCTGCTGTCGGACCGTATCGCCGCCTATCGCTGGGACGAGGTCTGGTCGATCATCATCCTGATCATTCTCATGGTCTATCTGATCGACTGGTTTTCTGGCCTGATCCGCAGCCGCCTTGTGGGAGCTACCGCATGAAGACCCTGAACGAAGCGCCGAACGTCCATCCCACCGCCAGCGTCGTGGACTGCCAGCTTGGCCGCTGGACCGAGATCTATGCCCATGTGTCGATGCGCGAGGTCGAGTTCGGGGATTATTCCTACATCGTCCAGCATGGCGATGTCATCTGGTCCACCATCGGCAAGTTCTGCTCGATCGCGGAAGGAGCGCGGATCAACCCGGGCAATCACGCGACCTGGCGGGCAAGCCAGCATCATTTCACCTACCGCGCCGCGCAATACGGGCTGGGCGATGACGACGCCGAGTTCTTCGCCTGGCGCAAGCGCCACTGGGTGACGATCGGCAATGATGTCTGGATCGGCCACGGCGTCACCGTGCTGGCGGGCGTCACCATTGGCGACGGGGCGGTGATCGGCGCGGGGGCGGTGGTGTCGAAGGACGTCGCCCCCTACACCATCGTCGGCGGCGTGCCCGCACGCGAAATCAAGCGCCGCTTCACCGAGGCGCAGGGCGCCGCATTGCAGCAGATCGCATGGTGGGACTGGAGCCACGATAGTCTGCGCGCGGCGCTGCCCGACATTCGCGAACTGCCCATCGATGCCTTCATCGAGAAATACAGCGCCTGAGTTTCGCGCTATGGACAGGGCGGATCGTTCGCGGATGTAGCCTCGGCTCAGACCTCGAAAGTGACGGCGAGGGGCTGGTGATCCGAGGCGTCGATCCCGGTCAGCACCTCAGCCGCCGTGACCCGCTTGGCGAGGCCGGGCGTCGCAAGAACATAGTCGATGCGCTCGCCCGTCCTGGCCTGCCAGCCCTCGTCGCCGTGATAGAAAGTCGGTCCGGACGCCTCGTCATGCCCGGCGGCAGTCCAGGTATCGACAAAGCCATCGGGCCGGTGCAGCCGGCCATACATTTCGCTGACCGGTCCGGTGAGCACCGCATAGATGGGACTGTCCGGGGTCAAGTTCAGATCGCCGAGCAGGATCGCCTCGGCGGGCACAGGCGGCGGGCTATCCTCCAGCCAGCTCGGGTCCGCGTGCCCGCCGCTCGCCACTGGACCGTCTGCATGGGCACGCCGGTGAAGCTCCAGCGCGATGCGGGCATGATCCAGCCGCTCCTCCTCGCACAGATGCGAGAAATGGGTGCTGTAGACGCGGACGGGTCCGAGCGGTGTCGCGATGGTCGCCTCGGTGATGCCGCGCTGGATGGCATGCGCGTTGGCGGGGCTGAGCTTGGGAAAGAGGAACGTGCGGCTGGTAAGGATCGGCCAGCGCGACAGCACGGCATTGCCGAACTGGCGGCGCACGTCGCGGGTCCTGCCGTCCGGCAGGGCCAGGCCTTTGTGGATGTCGACGGTCACGCCATAGACGGAATGGAGGCCCAGAAGTTCGGCGATCCGCTCGCACTGGTGAATGTTGCCCGAGCGGTCCCAAAAGGCCTCGACCTCCTGAAGGCCGATGATGTCAGCGCCGTCCAAGGCGGCGGCGGTGCGCTCGATGTCATAGCGCTCGTCGCGGCCCTTGCCGTACTGGATGTTGTAGGTGACGACGCGCATCGGTTTTTCTCCGGGTTCGGGTTGGGTTGGGGGGGCGACCCGCGAAACGGGCAGGGCGGCAGGCTGACCGGCGCTGCGGCCTGCGGCGCGCAGAGCTGCAACGAGGCCCGGCCACATGGCGCCCGAGGGGCAGCTCGGGTGCGAGAGTCCTCCGGGCAGGAGATGCTCAATGCGCCTTGAGCTTCCAGAGGTCCCGCCCGCCGGCCCTTCGCGACGGTAAACGGAGCCTCGCCATCGCAGTGACTGCCCACCGCCCAAGGCTCCATATCTGTTTCCAGCGACTTGGACATTAGTGCCGTTCTATCGCGCTTCCGTGACAGCGAGGGCACGTCCTACCCGGCAACCGGACCTCTCGGCGTCGAGAGGGAACGATACCCGGCCGGTCCCACTGCGGATTTGACTCCTGTACGCCTGCGAGCAGCAACAGGCGCTGCTGAGGCCGATGCTCGCCGATTCACCGAGGGCCGCCGGTTCCATCAAACTGTTACCCTCCGACGCGACAAGCTCGAGCTTTAAGACAAAAAGGTTTGTGGCGATGAGCAAATTCAAGGCGGTCGTGTTCGACTGGGCGGGCACGATGATCGATTTCGGGTCCTTCGCGCCCGTTGACGCGGTGATCACGGCATTCGGCCGCTTCGGGATCGAGGTCTCTGCCGCCGATGCACGCAAGCCAATGGGTGCGCGGAAATGGGATCACATCCGGGAAATGCTGGACGAGCCGCATATCGCGGCGCAATGGCATGCCGGCGGCCGCACTGATGCGGCTGACGCGGATGTCGATTCCATCCATGCCGAGTTCGTGCCGCTTATGGAAACGATGGCCGCTGACCACGCGACGCTGGTTCCGGGCGCGCTGGAAACGGTGAACTGGCTTCGTGCTCGCGGCATCCGGATTGGGTCGACCACGGGCTATCCCCGTTCGATCATGGAGCGGATCCTGCCCGTCGCGGCAGCGCAGGGCTATGCGCCCGACAACCTGGTCTGCTCGGGCGATCTGGCCGAGGGTCGTCCCGGCCCGCTGATGATGTATCGCTGCTTTATCGACCTTGTCGCCCATCCGCCGCAGTCGGTCATCAAGGTGGACGACACGGCCCCCGGTATCGCCGAGGGAATTGCGGCGGGCTGCGTGACCGTCGGACTCTCCCTGTCGGGCAACGAGGCGGCGCTGTCTGCCTCTGAACTCGCCGCCCTTCCGGCCGCCGAGCGGGATGCATTACGGGCGAAAGCGACGGCGGTTTTGCGCGATGCCGGCGCCGATCACGTGATCGACACGGTCGCCGATCTACCCGCGCTGATCGAGCGGATTGAGGCCGGGCGCGCCTGACCGAGCCGCGAGCCGGGTCAGAGACGCGCAATCAGCGTTTCGATCCGGCTCAGCACTTCGTCGATATCCGTATCGCTGACGGTCAAGGGCAGACTCAGCCCGACCGACTGGGGACCCTTGCCGGTAGTGGACAGACCGGCATCCCTGCAGCGCGCGACCAACTCGGCCGTTGCGAGCCCGCATCCCGGCAACTCGAGCGCAAGAAGCGCGGCGGGGCCGCGTAGACCAGCGGGGCGGCCAGTTCGCGCAGCAATCTCGGCGATACCTTCGGCGAGGCGATGTCCAATCTCGACTGCGCGGGTGGGGAGATCGTCGCGCAGGACCATCTGCACGGTCGTCAGCCCCGCGCGCGCCTGCATCGGGTTCTTTTCATGCGTGTAGTGCCCGATGTCGAGGTCCGGGGCGACGTCCAGCCGGCGGTCGGCGATCACGGCGGCCAGCGGCAGAACCCCACCACCGAGCGACTTGCCCAGCACCGCTATGTCTGGCTGGACATCGAACAGTTCGAAGGCGAAAAACCTGCCCGCCCGGCCGAGGCCCGAGGGAATCTCGTCAAAAATCAGCAGCGCGCCATGATCGTCGCAGACGCGCCGGACCTCGGGCCACAGCTGGGGTGGCGGCATATGACAGTTCGAGCGCACCGCTTCGGCGATCACCGCGGAAATACCCGTGGCACTTGTCGCGAAGGCTTGGCGCAGCCCATCCAGCATGCGCTCGGCGCCGCCCTCACCCCAATAGGGCGCGACATGCTGCAGACCAGGCAGGTGCGGGCCGAGGCGGGGGTCCAGCACGGCCTCTGAAAGGCCCAGCGCGCCAAAGCCGCTGCCGTGGAACGAGCCGTCCAGCGACACCGTCTCGAACCTTCCGGTCGCGGCGCGGGCAAGGCGCATGGCGATCTCGATAGCGTCAGAGCCGCTGGGGGCGAACAGCACCCCGGCCTCGCCCCGACCCGACCACCGGGCGGTCAGCGCCTCGGCCAGCTCAACCGCGGGTGCGTTGGTATAGCGGCGCGGGCAAAAGGCCAGCTCGTCGAGTTGCCGGGCCAGCGCAGCGCGAATCTCCGGGTTCGCGTGGCCCAGAAGATGGGCAGTGTTGCCGTGCAGATCAATCAGGCGGCGGCCGTCATTATCCTCGATCCACATGCCCTCGACCGCCCGCAGCCCGCTGCGGACGGGCGAGGATGAACTTTGATGCAAAAACACGCGCGCATCGCGTTCAGCAAGAGTAGTCATGCTTGAACCACTTCCTTGCGAAATCCGGTGCCGGCGCGGCGCTCCATCCGGCGCAGCAGCGCCATCGCTGTCAGCGCAATAACCAGCAGCGCGACACTCTTGGCCGCAGCCGGCCCGAAGGAGGATCCATTCGCAGCGTTGAAGATCGCGATCGACGCCAGCTTGTGATCGCCGGAGACCAGGAAGATGACCGACGAAAGCGTCGTCAGCGCGTCGATAAACACATAAAGCGTCCCGAGGAGGATCGGCACCCGCAGCAGCGGCAGCATGATCAGCCCGATCTGGGCACCGATACCCGCGCCCAGACCCTCCGCCGCTTCGTCCACACTGCGGTCGAGCCGCTGCAGCGCCGCGCGTCCCGCCAGGACGCCGACGAAAAGATTGCCGAACATCACGTTCAGCACGAGGATTGCAAAGGTCCCGCTAAGAGACAGAGCCGGAATGCCGAAGGGCGCGTTGAAGGCGAGGATATAGCCAATGCCGAAGATGATGCCGGGCAGGATTGCCGGCATCAGCGTGATGAAGAAGATCACGCCCGATCCCGGCGGCCGCAGCCTCTCGACGACATAGGCGACCAGCACGGCCAGAAGGCCGCCCAGAGGTGCGGCGACCAGAGCCAGTCGCAGGCTGTCGGCGACTTCGCTCATTCCCGCGACGTTGGTTGGCAGCCCGGTGGGTTGCAGCGCGGGGATGAAATAGCCCAGCGTCAGCCCCCGGTCGACGCCCCAGATCCGCGTGAAGGCGCCGAGGATCATCGTGCCATAGACCAGCAAGATCGCACCTCCGGCCGCAAGGGCAAGGCCGGCGAGCAGCCGACGCGCCGGTGCGGGCACTGGCAGGACGCCTCGCGGGGCGGCGCCCGGCACGAAAAAGCGGCGGCGACGGCCGATCTGCTCCAGCGCCACATAAAGCAGCAGTGGTGGGATCAGCAGGATGATGCAGACCGCGGCGGCGAGCGGCATGTTCCGGTAGGCGGTTATCTGGTCGTAGATCACCTCGGCCAGCACCGGAAACCCGCCCCCCAGCAGCATCGGGTTGGAAAAATCCGTCAGCGCCATGATGAAGACCAGCACGATAGTGCGCTTCAGCGCCGGAAAACTCATCGGCAGGACCACGCTGCGCATCTGCGCCCCGTAGCCCGCCCCCAGCCCTGGCGCCGCCTCGACCAGGCGCGGGTCGCTGTCGCGAAAGCCGTTGTCCAGCACGATCAGCGCAGCCGGCAAGAAGGCGAGCATCTGCACGACGACGATGCCGACCGGGCCGTAGATATTGACCTGGTCGGCGTCGACCAGCCCCAGCGCCCCATCCAGCAGGCCGTTGGTGATCAGCCCCCGCCGCCCGAACAGCATCAGTGTCGCCGTCGCGATCAGGACCGGAGGCGCGACCAGCGGCAACAGCAGCACACCGCGCATGAGGCCCGGACGCGGCAACGCGCCTGAGTTCAGACCATAGGCCAACGCGAAGGCGAGGCTGACGGTCATCAATGTCGTTACCGACGCCAAGGTCAGCGAGTTGATCGCCGCGCGCTGGAAGTGCGGGGTCGCCAGCACCTCGGCATAGTTGGCCAGCCCGAACTGGCGCTCGACCCCGCTGCGCATGCCGTCGAATCGTGCCTTCCCGATCTCCTCGCGGACCATGAAGGCGAGCGCCGTGCGCTTGTGCAGCATCACATGCGCGACGGCGAAGAAATCATCGACCTCGGAGCGCGCGACCGGATCGAGCGCCGCGTGCGCTGCCTGGGCTCGGCGGTCCTGTTCTTCATAGGGACGGCTGCGGTCCCATGGCACGTCGCGATCGGCCAAATGGAACGCTGCGGCCATCGCCTCGACGCGCTCGGATGGGGTGATCTGCCCAGCCCAGCGCGCCAAAGCGACGTCCCGCTCGGCGTCCGGAATCTCGGCGATGGCCTCGCGGGTGATGCGGTCGAGTCGCTGCAACGACATCGGCTGCGAGACGACAACGCTCTCGCGCAGCACCGCCGCGAAGGGAACGGCGATGAAGATGACCAGCAGTGCTGCCACGACCAGCGATAGCAACGCTCCCGCGGCCGTCTGCTTCTGACGGGCTTTCATCAGGCGGCCACGGCCAGCAAGCGGCCACGCTCGGGATCGGGCGCCAGCGACACCGCCATCCCGGCGCGCCATTCCACTTCAACCGAGGGCCGCTCGACCAGCACCAGACGGCCCGCGCGGGTGCGGACCCAGAGCCGTTGCAGTGCGCCCAGCAGGGCGATGCGCTCGATCCGGCCGACAAGGCGGGGGTCACCCCCGCCGCGAAAAGCGGACAGGTCAATCGCTTCGGGCCGATAGACCAGCGTGGCGGCGCCCAGGCGCGCCTCGTTGCTGGGCAGCGGCCAGATCTCGCCGCCCGCATCAAAGCCGCCGGCGTCGGCAATCCCGTCAATGATATTGGAGAGCCCCACGAACTCGGCGACGAAACGCGTGGCGGGGCGATGATAGATCTCGGCTGGGGTGCCGACCTGCTCCAGCCGGCCGCTGTGCATCACGCAGATGCGGTCCGACATCGCCAGCGCTTCCTCCTGATCGTGGGTGACGTAAAGCGCCGTCAGCCCGATGCGCGTGATGAGGGCCTTCAACTCGTCGCGCAGACGGGTACGGATGCGGGCATCCAGCGCCGACATCGGCTCGTCCAGCAGCAGCAGTTGCGGCGACGAGGCGAGCGCCCGGGCCATCGCCACCCGCTGCTGCTGACCCCCCGAAAGCTCGTGCGGAAAGCGGTCCAGCAGGTGCGCGATCTCCAGCATCTCGGCCAGTTCGGCGGTGCGGGATCTGCGCAACGACATCGGCTCGCCCGCCAGCCTCAGCGCGAAGGCGATGTTCGCCCCGACGTCGAGATGCGGGAAGAGCGCGTAGGATTGAAAGACGAATCCCATGCGCCGCCTCGCCGGGGCAAGCGCGGTGATGTCGCGGTCCACCAGCAGCACGCGGCCGCGTTCAGGCGCGACATAGCCCGCGACAATGCGCAGCAGGGTGGTCTTGCCGCAGCCGGAATCGCCCAGCAGTGTCACGAACTCGCCTTGGGCGATCTCCAGCGACACCCCATCGACTGCCTTGGTTTGGCCGAAGGAGCGCGAAATCCCGTCGAGCCGCAGCAGCGGCCCGACGGCGATAGCGGCTTCGGGACGCCGTTCGTGGATCATTCGCCCATGATCCGGGTCGAGAACTCCTTGCGGAACTCGACCATATCCACCGGACGGCGGATCTGCCACAGGTAGACTTCGGACAGATCGACGAGGCCGTAGCCAGGCGCCGCAGTCGCGCCAACCAGATCGTCCAGCGCCTTGGCGGCGTCATCGCTGGCCATGAAGTCGAGGTAAAGCTTGGCTTCCTCGGGGTTCGGGCCGCCGGCGACCAGCCCGCCTCCCTCAGTCACGTTCGGGGTGATGCGGCCATAGACAACCTCGACCGGGCGGCCAGAGTCCTTGATCTGGTGGCAAGTCGTGTCGAAGCTGATGCCGACCGCGACCTCGCCGGTCGAGGCGAGGTTCGCGCCGCCGCTGCCACCCTCGGACCACTGATAGACGTTCTCCTTCAGGTTCTCGACGAAGGGCCAGCCGAATGCGTCCACGAAGGTCGTGAGGACCGCCCCGCCCGTGCCCGACTTCAGCGGCGAGGGCAGCGAGATCTCGTTCTTGTAGACCGGCTTGACCAAGTCTTCCCAGGTGGTCGGCATGGGCAGGTTTTTCTGACCCAGTCGCTCGGTGTTCACGACCATGCACATCGTGGTGGCAAAGTACTTGTTGAAGAAATTGTCGGGATCCCGAAAGTCGGGCGCGATCCTCGAATCCACCGGTTCGTAGGGTTCGAACACGCCCGCCTGCTTCAGCTGCTCCAGCGCGAGGTTGTTGACCAGATAGACGATATCCGCCTGTGGATTGCTCTTTTCGGTGATGGCGCGCTCGGTGATCGGGCCGGTCGAGCCGTCCACGAATTTCACCTCGATATCGGGGTGCTTCTCCTTGAACGCGGCCATCATGACCGTGTTCACCTTGTCCGACGCATTGTAGATCACCAGCTCGCGCGCGCTCGCCGCGCCGGCCGCAGTCAGCGCAAGAGTAACGGCGAGGCCCGACAGGCCGGGACGAAGTTGGATGCGTGTCATGGTCTATCCTTTTGCTGTCAGGCAGATTTCTGGCCATAAGTGATGGCGCGTTTTTCGCCTTCTGCTATAAGGATAGATGAAGTCCGTGTCGGCTTTGTGACGCGGGCCGTTGTTCGCACCGATGGGAGGAACAGGATGAACGCCCAGTTTCTGCGCAGCCTGGACGCCGTCGCGCGGCATGGCTCGCTTTCTGCAGCAGCGCAGTCGCTCGGGATCAGCCAGCCGGCGGTGACCCAGCACATCAAGGCGTTGGAGCGGGACAGCGGGCGTCCCTTGCTGCTGCGACAAGCCAGCGGTGCGGTGCTGACGGCCGAGGGCGAGGCGCTGCTGCCCCGCGTCCGGCAAGCCCTGCTGGTGCTGGACGATCTTGAGATGCGGCTATTCGGCCGCGCTTCGCCCGAGGGAGGCTGCCTGTCCATCGGCCAATGCGCCCCGCACCTCGTCATGCCGGTGCTGGGGCGATTCATGGCCGCCTGCCCTACCGTCCGCCTGGAGGTCTTGTTCGACAACTCGGCCCGCCTGCTGGAGATGGTCGAGCAGTCGCGGATCGACATCGCCATGCTGACGCTGACGGAACCTCTGCCGCATCTCGCTTGCACCCGGCTGGTGGCGCTGCGGCTGATGTTCGTGCTGCCCGCAGGGCATCCTTGGTCGAACCGCGCCGAGATCGACCTGTCCGAGGCTACCGACGAGACCATCATCATGCGCGAGGTCGGCTCGTCCACCCGCCAACTGTTCGAGGGCACCGCGCAACGTCTGGGCGTCGTCTTTCCCCAGCAGTTCGTCATGGGCAGCCGAGAGGCCATGAAGGAAGCCGTGGCCGCTGGGCTGGGCATCGGGGTCGTATTCGACGCCGAACTCGGCGCCGATGAGCGTCTGGTCGGCGTCCCCATCCGCGACTCTTCGCCCGCCTCCGAATACCTCGTCTGCCGCCAGGAGGTGTCCGAGTTGGGCGTCGTTGCGGCATTTATCGCTGCGGCGCGGGCGCAGTATGAGAGCGCATAGGACCGCCGCCGCAGGGGTAACGACATCTGCATCCCAGGCTGCCGGTACCACGACCGGCCTGCCGCGCTCGACGTTAGGACTGAGGAAAAGTGGTGCCCGGAGGCGGATTCGAACCACCGACACGCGGATTTTCAATCCGCTGCTCTACCAACTGAGCTATCCGGGCACTGGGCCGTTTCCGGCCGGGTGCGGGCGTGATTAGCCGCCGCACGCGGCCCTGTCCAGAGCTATTCTGACGCCGGATCCTGTGCTTCGGGATCCACCGGCTCGGCCGGGATGCGATAGTCGCCGCGCAGCCAGTGGGCCAGGTCCACGTCCGCACAGCGGGCGGAACAGAACGGGCGGAAGGCGCGCACCGTGGCCTTGCCGCAGATTGGACAATTGCCACCTTGCGGGGCCGCTGTACGCGCGGCGCTCATAGCTGCCATCCGGCGGCGGCGGCGAGGCGCGCCAATGGGACGCGGTCGCGCTTGCGGCTCATCTCGAACAGGCCCATGGCAGTCCAGCCGGCCAGCACGGTCTCGGCCGCCTCGCCCTTGAAAGCGGCGCGCAGCACCTGCTCCAACGTCCCGCGGTCGCGCTTGGGGATCGGCGCAAAATCGACGACCACCTGGCCGCCGAACCCGCGCAGGCGCAACTGGCGCGGCAGATCCCGCGCGAGGGCAATGTTCGCCTTCAGGCCGGCGGCGGGCGAGCTGTCGCGACCAGTGTTCACATCGATCGCAACCAACGCGCGGTTCTGCTCGATCACCGCAGAGCCGCCGCCCGGCAACGAAACCTCGGGCGAGAGCAGCGCGGCGATCGCGGCCTCGGCACCGCTGTCGGCGAGGGCAGTCTCGCCCTGCAACACGCTGTCCTCGGGTTCGGACCAGTCGCGCCACGCGGCCTCCCACGGGGTGGGAGCATCGAGCAGCAACTCCTCTTTCCCGTCCACATCATCGGCGATGGCAGCCGCCAGTTGGGCGAGTTGGGTCAACTCGTCCGAAACCTCGGCCGGATCGGCAACCTCGGCCGCGCTACGGATAACCATGCCGGTGCGGGGATCGCAACCGGACAGCGCGGCCTCTCCCATCGCCGTCAGGGCGACGCGCGCCTCTTCGTCGCGGATGCGGCGCGAGACGTTCACGCCCGGCGCATCGGGGGTCACGATACCGGCGCGGCCGCGGAACAAGAGGCGCGCGGTCACCGGAATCGCCTTGCCGGACTCGGGGATGCCGGCGATCTGCACCAGCACCGGCTGGCCCGGCGCGATGCCGCTGCGATCGCGCAGGAACCCGCTGGCCCCGCCCGGCAGGCGCAGAAACAGACCGCCCTGCCCCTTCATCGGCCTGTCGGCGATGCCGCGGCAGATTGCTCCGGGCGCCAACGGGACCAGAGCCGATGAATCGACCAGAAGGTCCTCCAGTTGGCCGTCGACCATCAGCGCCGCGGCCTCGGCCCCGAACAACTGGCCCAGAACGACTTGTCTGCCCTTCATGCGTCCCCCCGCGGTCGAATGCCGGCCGCCCTCAACATGGCCGCCGTTTCGGCCAGCGGCAAACCGACCACGCCGGTAAACGATCCCTGCAGCCATGGCGCAAAGGCCGCAGCACGGCCCTGGATTGCGTAGCCGCCGGCCTTCCCCTGCCACTCGCCGCAGGCGATGTAATCCTCGATTTCGGTCCGCGTCAGGGGCCGAAAGCGCACCGTCGTCTCCACGAGGCGCAGCGATTCCCGCGCGCCGCGCCGCACGGCAACGGCGGTCGCGACGCGGTGCCGACGGCCCGACAACAGACGCAAAAAGGCCTCGGCCTCGGCCGCGTCCTCGGGTTTTCCCAGGATGCGGCGTCCCGCAGAGACGATAGTATCGGCAGCAAGGACAACGTCGTCCGGGCCCGCATCGACGACCGCCGCCTTTCCGGCCGCAAGCCGCAGCGCGCAGTCGCGCGCAGGCTCGCCGGGGCGGGGGGCCTCGTCGATGTCAGTGGCAATCACAAGGTCGGGGACAAGTCCGATCTGCGCCAGCAGCGCAAGGCGCCGGGGGCTGGCCGAGGCGAGAATCAGGCGCGGCACGGGGGTCGGACGATCACTTGAAGCGATAGTTGATCCGTCCCTTGGTCAGATCATAGGTGTTCATTTCGACCTGCACCTTGTCGCCGGCCAGAACGCGGATGCGGTTCTTGCGCATCTTTCCCGCCATATGCGCGATGATCTCATGGCCGTTCTCAAGCTCGACCCGGAATGTCGCATTCGGCAAGAGTTCCTTCACGACGCCTGGGAATTCGAGCATTTCTTCCTTGGCCATGGTCACTCCGTTTAATCCGCCCCGCCAAACTGCGGGGCCGGTGACAGATGCGCCGAGCGCGCACAAGTTTCAAGAACCAAGAGCAGCAAATGCTGCCGGATTAGGGTTTCGTCAACCTGATCCAGGTATGAGAGCGAGGTAGAGACGGTCGAATCGGTGTCAAAAGGGGCGGACGACGGCAGATGGACGCCAGTGCAGATACGGCGCAGCCTGCCGACACCGCAATGCCGGAGGGACGCAAGGCGGACGCGGCGCATGGGCGCGTCGGGGGCGTTCTGCGGGCCCGGTTGATCGCGGCTGGCGTTTTGCCTGGGGCGGTCGTCCAGCCCGCGCCGTTGGCGCCCGCCCTGCCGCCCTCGCTGGAACGCGTCGTAGCCCTCGCGAGCGGCCGCGCCGCCGCGCGGGCCAGCGGCCTTCAGGCGAGCGCAGAGACGGTGACCGTCAGAAGCATTACACTCGCGGAACTGTCGGAATTGCTGCCCGAGGGCGCGCTGATCGCGGTGATCGAGGGTCCAGCCGAGCGGCTCGGCGTGATCGCGCTCTGCCCGGCGATGATCGCATCGCTGATCGAGATGCAGGCAATTGGCCGGATCTCTGCCCGCGCCGCCGCGCCCCGCCGGGCAACGCGCACCGACGCCGCCATTGCGGCGGATTTCGTGAACGCTTTGCTGGCGGAACTGGGCGCTTCCCTCGCCAGCCGGCCGCTGGGCGAGGCGTTGTGCGACTTTCGCTATGCAAGCTACCTCGACGATCCCCGGCCCCTCGCCCTCATGCTGGAGGACGGAGGTTTTCATGCGCTGGACATAACCCTGCGCCTCGGCGCCGGGGGCGAGCGGACAGGCCAGATCTTTCTGGCCGTGCCGGGCGCTCCTATCGTGGAAAACGCGCGAGTTGCCGACAACGCGCCCGCGCTGTCCCCTCCCGCCGGCAGTGGGGCGGTCAGCCTGCCCACGCCACGCCAGAACCTGGCCAGCGCAGTGGCGCAGGCACCTGTACCCCTGGCAGCGATCCTGTGCCGGAGATCCATCACTCTGCGCGAGTTGCGGGCGCTGCGGCCGGGCGCAATCCTCAACCTGCCGCGTGCCGCGTTGGATGCCGTCCAGATCGAGACCGCAACAGGACAGGCCCTCAGCAGCGGGCGGCTGGGCGAGGCAGACGGGTTCTATGCCGTCCGGCTAAGAAGCGATTCCGTGGCGGCGGGCGCGATAGGTGCGCTGCCCGACGCCGCGGCTGTAGGGGCCAGCGCCGGCTCGGGCGTTTCCGCCGATCCGAGTGATGCCTTTGACGCGGTCGCCTTTGGCAGCTTCACCGCCGATGTCACGCTGCAAGCCACGGCGCCTCAGGTGAACCATTCCATCTCGTCCGAACCGCCGATTGCCGACTTGGGCACACCGGATACCTTTCGACTTGACCCCAGTCCCCCGTCGGGCTTGGGCGAGGTCGTGCCGCTGCCGATGTCATTCCCCGGCAAATGATGGCGCACTACCTCTGGCGTGGCGGCCTTGGACGGTAGACGAGCAGTTGCCAGCCCCAGCGCATGCTGCCGGCGCGCAGCACGAAGGCCACGGTGCCGCACAGGACCAAGGCCTCGGTGCGCGGCAATCCCACGGCGATCGCCAGCACCGCGGCAACCGCGCCGCCCAGCGCGGCGGTGACGTAGAGCTCGCCCTGCTTCAGCACCAGCGGCACCTCGTTGCACACAACGTCGCGCATCAGCCCCCCCATGCAGCCTGTCACGACGCCGGCAATCATGATGATCACAGGCCCGAACCCGCCGCCGAGCGCGACGCCCACCCCGGCCGGCACCGCGACGGCCAGTGCCGCGGCGTCGAGCCACAGAAGGACCCGGTAGCGACTTTCCAGTCTGTGCGCGGTCCAGAACACCACAAAGGCGCCCGCCGCGGCCAGCAGCACCAGACCGGGCTGCGCGACCCAGAATACCGGGTCGCGGGCCAGCACCAGATCGCGCACGGTGCCACCGCCGACCGCGGTCAGCGCGGCGATAAAGACGAAGCCGACCAGATCCAGCTGCGCCCGGCTGGCGGCCAGCGCGCCGCTGAGCGCGAACACCAGCACCGAGGCATAGTCCAGCGTCCACACCAGCGCCGAGAGTTGCGTTCCGGCAATCACCGGGCAGCCTTGAACGGCGCCATCCCGGCGCGGGCAAGCTCGTCAGCGCGCTCGTTTTCGGGGTGGCCGGCGTGACCCTTGATCCAGGTCCAAGTGACCTGATGCCGGGCGGCGGCCTCGTCCAGCCGCCGCCACAGGTCGTCATTCTTGACCGGCTTGCGGTCGGCGGTCCGCCAGCCGTTGCGCTTCCAGCCGTGAATCCAGGCTGTCACGCCATTCTTCACGTAGATGCTGTCGGTGGTGACAGTAATTGCCGAGGGCCGGCTCAGCGCCTCCAGCGCCGCGATGGCGGCCATCAACTCCATCCGGTTGTTTGTGGTCATGGCCTCGCCGCCCGACAACTCCCGCGCGCGAACCACCCGGGCGCCGTCCATGGCGCGCATAAGCACGCCCCAGCCGCCCGGCCCCGGGTTGCCGCTGCAGGCGCCATCGGTCCACGCGTGCAGCGTCGTGCCAGCCGTGACGTCGGCGGCGGCTGTCATGCGTCAATCCCGATATAGCCGGGCAATCCGGCGATCCGGTCCAACCAACGGGTGATGCCAGGGTAGCGGGCCATGTCAAAGCCGCCGCGGCTGTCTGCGCTGTCCGTGTAGGCGTAAAGGCAAATGTCCGCGAGGCTCACGCTGCTGCCCACCAGCCATTCATGTTCGGCGAGGCGCTTTTCCATCACCGCGAGCGCGGCGTGGCCCCGGTCCAGCAGTTCCGCCATCCGTTCTGGCGTCGCAAGGTGGCGCCGGTCGGGGTAGTGGCGCAGCGCGCCGCGTACGGCGATCGTGCCCTCGTGCTGGTTCTGCTCCCAGAACATCCAGGCCAGCATCATGGCACGGTCATCCGGATCCGATGGCACCAACGCGCTGCCCTCGCCCAGCCACTTCAGGATGGCGTTGGATTCGGGTAGGATGTCACCGCCCGGCAATTCCGGTACGGGTGCCTTGCCAAAGGGCAGCCGCCCGGTCGCGTGCGCAACCACGATCTCGGGCGAGCCGGCCTCGATATCCACAAGCTCCGCCTCCCGTCCCAGCAACGCCAGCGCCAGCCGCACCTTGTAGCTGTTGCCCGACGAGGGCATCGACCAGAGTTTCATGTCCGTCCCCGATATGAAGCCAATTTCCGGCCGTAGTGACGCGACGAGCGCCCCCACCGCGACCTTCAGTCTGTCTCGCCCCAGCGCGGGCGCCGGGTCATGCAGGCTCGCGCAGTGCGCGCGGCACCTTGAATTCCACGGCTTCCTGCGCTGTCTCGACCAGCTCGACGCTGACTGCGTAGCGCTCGCGAAATGCGTCGACGACCTCGTTAACCAGCACCTCGGGGGCGCTCGCCCCCGCGGTCACGCCGACGGCTTGAATACCCTGCAGGGCGCGCCAGTCGATGTCCGTCGCCCGCTGGACCAGTTGCGCGTAGTTGCAGCCGGCTGCGCGCCCGACCTCGACCAGCCGGCGCGAGTTGCTGCTGTTCGGCGCGCCGATCACCAGTAGCGCATCGATCCGGCCGGCGATGGCCTTGACCGCCGCCTGGCGGTTGGTGGTGGCGTAGCAGATGTCATCCTTGCCCGGCCCGACGATCCCGGGAAACCGCGTCTGAAGCGCGGCGACGATCTCGGCCGTGTCGTCCACCGACAATGTGGTCTGCGTGATCCACGCGAGGCGCGTCGGGTCGGTCGGCGCCAGGTTGGCAACATCCTCGACGGTCTCGACCAGCAGGACCTCGCCGGGGGGCAACTGGCCCATGGTCCCGATCACCTCGGGGTGTCCCGCGTGGCCGACCATGACCATCTGGAGGCCCGCCTCGGCATGGCGCGCGGCCTCCATATGGACCTTGCTGACCAGCGGGCAGGTGGCGTCGACGTGGACCAGGTTGCGGCGCCGCGCCTCGGCCGGCACTGACTTGGGCACGCCATGGGCCGAAAAGATCACCGGCCTGTCGTCCGGGGCCTCTCCCAGCTCCTCGATGAAGACCGCGCCCAGATCGCGCAGGCGGTCGACGACAAAGCGGTTGTGCACGATCTCGTGACGCACATAGACCGGCGCGCCCCATTTCTCGAGCGCCAGCTCGACAATGCGAATCGCACGGTCAACGCCGGCGCAGAACCCGCGCGGCGCGGCCAGGAACAGGGTCAGGGGCGGCTTGTCACTCATGTCCCTGCCCTACCCCGACGCAGGCGCGGCGTCCAGAATGCCGGACCTCAGGCCTCGACGGGGGCAGAGTCGGCACGGTCACCCTCGCGCGGCTCACGCGCCGGCCGGCCGATGACCTCGCGCAATGCATCCAACTCGATGAAGTTGTCGGCCTGGCGGCGCATTTCGTCAGCAATCATCGATGGTTGGCTGCGGGTGGTCGAGACGACCGAGACGCGGACCCCGCGCCGTTGCAGCGCCGTGACCAGCGGCAGCAGCGCGCCGTCGCCTGACAGCAGCACCGCATGGTCGATCCGTGGCGCCAGATCGATGGCGTCGACCACCAGGTCGACATCCATGTTGCCCTTGATGCGCTTGCGGCCAGCCGCGTCGGTGAATTCGCGCGCCGTCTTGGTCACCACGTTGAAGCCGTTGTACGCCAGCCAGTCGACCAACGGCCGGACCGGCGAATAATCCTCGGTCTCCATCAGCACGGTGTAATAGTTGGCGCGCACCAGCCGCCCGCGCCGCTCGAACTCCTGCCGGACGAGGCGAAAGTCGATCTCGAATCCCAGCGCCCTGGAGGCGGAATGAAGGCTGGCACCGTCGATGAACAACGCCAGCCTGTCGTCCTTATAGAACATGGCTTCCCTTTCAGGGGTAGCTTGCCGATAGCGAACGGGCGGGATTGGCGCGGGCCGCAAGGTCGGCGTGAAAGGCACAGGCGAATGGGGAAATCACTAACCAATCCATACGTCAAGCATCCGCGCGCCCTGCTGGCGCTGGGGGCTAACCTCCCCTCAGCGCTCGGATTCCCGCGACAGGCCTTGATTGCTGCACTCACGGCCCTCGCGAGCGATGCCGAGATGACGCTGACGGCGGTCAGTCGATTTTTCGTGAGCCCTGCTTATCCCGCCGGCAGCGGCCCGGATTACGTCAATGCAGCCGCCGAAATCGCCACGCCGCTGCCCCCCGAGGCGCTGCTGGCGCGGCTACATGGAATCGAGGCCACGCTAGGCCGCGTGCGCGACGCGGCAAGCGGCCGTTGGGGGCCGCGGGTGATCGATATCGACCTACTGGCGAAGGAAACGCAAGTCCTGCCCGACGGCGCCACGCAGGACGCCTGGCGCGCCCTGCCCGACGCAGTCCAGCGCGTGCAGGTGCCTGACCGGCTGATCCTGCCCCACCCGCGCCTGCAGGACCGCGCGTTTGTGCTGCGCCCGCTGGCCGACATCGCGCCGGGTTGGCGGCATCCTCGCCTCGGGGCAGACGTGGCCCAGATGCTGGCCGACCTACCACCCGCCGCGACGGACGGTCTGCACCCGATTGGCCGCGAAAACGCTTGACAAGCGCAGGCGATACTCCTTGACAACCGCCGCTGCGCGGCCCATCTGCCGTGTTTCCCTGTGTCCGATCCCCTTTGAAAGGTGACCCATGGCCCGCGTTACGGTCGAAGATTGCGTTGACAAGGTGCCGAACCGCTTTGATCTGGTGATGCTTGCCGCCCATCGCGCGCGTGAGATCGCTGCCGGCTCGCCGCTGACGGTTGCGCGCGACGACGACAAGAACGCGGTCGTGGCCCTGCGCGAAATCGCGGACGAGGCCCAGCCGGTCGATGACCTGCGCGAGCGGATGATCGTCACCACCCAGACCCAGATCGAGGTCGACGAGCCTGAGGAAGACGCGATGGCGCTGATCATCGGCGCCGAGGTCGATCGTCCCAAGCCCCTCGACGACGAAAACGAAGAGCGGATGTTGCGCATGATGCTCGACGCGCAGGAACGCGGCTGAGTCCGCCATCCCGAACGCAACCGGCATCAGCGCCATGGGGCAGACAGGTTCGATCGACGCCGACGACCTCGTTGCGCTGATCCGCAACTACAATCCACGCACCAACGAGGCGCTGATCCGGCAGGCTTGGGCCTACGGCCAGCGCATGCACGAGGGTCAGTTCCGCCACTCGGGCGAGCCCTACTTCACCCATCCTGCCGCCGTCGCCGCCATCCTGACCGAGATGCAGCTTGACGACGCGACCATCATCACGGCCCTGTTGCACGACACGATCGAGGATACGCGCTCGACCTGGGCCGATGTCGCGGCGCTGTTCGGACGCGACATCGCCGAGCTGGTCGACGGCGTCACCAAGCTGACCAACCTGCAACTGTCCGGCGCGCAGTCCAAGCAGGCCGAGAATTTCCGCAAACTATTCATGGCTATGTCGCGCGATCTTCGCGTGATTCTGGTCAAGCTGGCGGACCGTCTGCACAACATGCGCACCATTCGCTCGATGCGGCCTGAAAAGCAGGTCCAGAAGGCGCGCGAGACGATGGACATCTTTGCCCCGCTGGCCGGGCGGATGGGCATGCAATGGATGCGTGAGGAGCTTGAGGACCTGGCCTTCAAGGTCATCAATCCCGAGGCCCGTAACAGCATCATCCGGCGCTTCGTGACGCTGCAAAAGGAAACCGGCGACGTCATCCCGACCATCACCGCCGACATTCGTGGCGAACTGGAAAAGGCGGGGATCGAGGCTGACGTCTTTGGTCGCGCGAAAAAGCCGTTCAGCATCTGGCGCAAGATGCAGGAAAAGCAGCTCGCCTTCTCGCGTCTGTCGGACATCTACGGCTTTCGCATAATCACCCACAGCGAGGCCGACTGCTATCGCGCGCTGGGCGTCATCCACCAGCGGTGGCGGACGGTCCCCGGGCGGTTCAAGGACTACATCAGCCAGCCCAAGGCGAACGGCTATCGCTCGATCCACACGACCGTTTCGGGCCGCGACGGCACCCGCATCGAGGTACAGATCCGCACCCGCCAGATGCACGAGGTCGCCGAGGCCGGGGTCGCGGCGCACTGGGCCTATCGCGACGGCGTGCGCACCCGCAATCCGTTCGCGGTCGATCCGGGCGAGTGGCTGGAGCAGCTGAATGAGCGGCTGGGCGAGGAGGATCACGACGCCTTCCTCGAGCATGTGAAGCTCGAGATGTATTCCGATCAGGTGTTCTGCTTCTCGCCCAAGGGCGACGTCATCCAGTTGCCCAAGGGGGCGACCCCGATTGATTTTGCCTATGCAATCCATACGCGTATCGGCAACTCCTCAGTCGGGGCCAAGGTCGACGGCATCCGTGTTCCGCTGTGGACCAGGCTCAAGAACGGGCAGTCGGTCGAGATCATCACCGCCGCCGGACAGCGTCCGCAGACCGCCTGGCTGGACATCGTCGAAACCGGCCGCGCCAAGGCCGCCATCCGCCGCAGCCTGCGCGAGGAGGACCGCTCGCGCTTCGTG
Organism: Paracoccus suum; assembly: GCF_003324675.1. Classification (NCBI taxonomy): domain Bacteria; kingdom Pseudomonadati; phylum Pseudomonadota; class Alphaproteobacteria; order Rhodobacterales; family Paracoccaceae; genus Paracoccus; species Paracoccus suum. The sequence goes on along the minus strand of NZ_CP030918.1, from coordinate 1,403,206 downwards.
CGGCTGGGGCAGGAACTGGCCCGCGTTGCGTTCGAGCATGTCGGCCGCAAGCTGACCGACAAGGCCCTGCGCACCGCCGCGCGCACGCTGGCCATGCCCGATACCGACGAGCTGCTGGCCCGCATCGGGAGCGCCGAGATCAGCACCCGCGAGGTGCTGCGCGCGCTTTATCCCGAGCTTGTCCAGACCTCGGAGGAGATCCCGGCCGATCACGCGGTCGCCGGTTTGGAGGCCGACCAGAGCTTTTCCCGCGCCCCCTGCTGCCAGCCTCTTCCGGGCGAGCGCATCGTCGGCATCACCTACCGCGGCAAGGGCGTGGTCATCCACGCCATCGACTGCCCGGTGCTGGCCGATTTCGAGGAATATCCTGACCGCTGGGTCGACCTTCGCTGGCGCGAGGGACGCCATCCCGCGGTGTATTCCGCCACGCTGACGCTGACGATCCGCAACGATGCCGGCGTTCTCGGCCGGATTTGCACGCTGATCGGCACGCAAGGCGCCAACATCGCGGATCTGGAGTTCCTTGAGCGCAAGCCGGACTTCTACCGCCTGCGGATCGAGGTCTCGCTGCGCGACAGCGAGCATCTGCACGCGCTGCTGACCGCGCTCGAGGCGGAAAGCGATGTCGCGCAGGTGGCCCGCACCCGGGACCCCGCGCTGCAGCCCTGAGCCGCGGGCGCCTCGTCATTTCCCACGTTTCGGCCGCCGGGTTGCCCCCACGGGCGTTACGCCGCAGGGTGCCAGGGCCGTCGCAACCTTGGTATCGCCGATGTTCAAGCGCCGCACCCCGCGCAGCTATACCCAGATTGCCCAGGAGGCGGTCTATCCCCGCGGGGGCTGGACCCGAGCGGGACGCTATGTGCTGCACCGCCTGCGCCGCCTGCCGGACGCGCCGCACCGCATCGGCCGGGGGTGGGGGCGGGCGTGTTCGTCTCGTTCACCCCGCTTTTCGGCCTGCACTTCGTCGCCGCCGGGCTGCTCGCCTGGGCGGTCAGCGGCAACGTGCTGGCGGCGCTGATCGGCACGCTGGTCGGCAACCCGCTGACGTTTCCCTTCATCGCCGTGCTCTCCGTCGATCTGGGTCGCCGCATGTTGGGCATCGACGGTCATGTCGGGCCGCAGGTGATCCTGTCCGAGGTCGGCCGCGCCATCGGCGAGGTGGCGACCAACCTTCTGACGCTCACTTCGGACCGCGCGCCCCAATGGGGACATCTGGGGGCCGTGTTCGAGCAGATCATCTGGCCCTATTTCATCGGCGGCCTACTGCCGGGCTTTGCCGCGGCAATCGTGGCGCACGCGCTGACCGTCAGCATCGTCCAGACCTACCAGCGCCGCCGCGCCCTGCGCCGTGCGCGCAAGCGTCCCGAGCCCACCGAACCGCCGTCGCCCGACCAAAGGCCACCCACTGCATGACCCCCCTTTCCAAGCCCCGGACGCTTTGCCATAACTTCGATATGTCGATGGTCCAGACCCAGACCTGCCCGCTTTTTGCCGCCTCCTGCGGCATTCTGCTTCTTACGCTTCGCTGAGCGGGTCTCCGGGCCGCCGCTCAGCAGGGACGCGCCCGGCACGTTTTTCCGAACCCCAAGCGTAAGAGCATTCCATGTCCGACATGACCCGTGACCCCAGCCGCGTGCTGATCTTTGACACCACTCTGCGCGATGGCGAGCAATCGCCGGGCGCCACCATGTCCCATGCCGAAAAGCTGGAAATCGCCCAAATGCTGGACGAGATGGGCGTCGACATCATCGAAGCCGGCTTTCCCATCGCCTCCGAAGGCGATTTCGCCGCCGTATCCGAAATCTCGAGGGCCGCCCAGAACGCCGTGATCTGCGGGCTGGCCCGCGCCCAGATCCCCGACATCGACCGCTGCTGGGAGGCGGTGCGTCACGCCCGCCGGCCGCGCATCCACACCTTCATCGGCACCTCGCCGCTGCACCGGGCGATCCCGAACCTCGACCAGGACCAGATGGCCGACCGCATCCATCAGACGGTCAGCCACGCGCGCAACCTGTGCGACAATGTCCAGTGGTCGCCCATGGATGCCACCCGGACCGAGCATGACTACCTGTGCCGCGTGGTCGAGATCGCGATCAAGGCCGGGGCCACCACGATCAACATTCCCGACACCGTCGGCTACACCGCGCCCCGCGAATCGGCCGAACTGATCCGCATGCTGCTGGAGCGCGTGCCCGGGGCCGACGAGATCGTCTTTGCCACCCATTGCCACAACGACCTGGGCATGGCGACTGCCAACAGCCTGGCCGCGGTCGAGGCCGGCGCGCGGCAGGTCGAATGCACCATCAATGGCCTCGGCGAGAGGGCCGGCAACACTGCCCTGGAAGAAGTCGTGATGGCGCTGAAGGTGCGCCACGACATCATGCCTTTCGAAACTGGCATCGACACCCGCAAGATCATGGGCCTGTCTCGCCGCGTGGCCCAGGTCAGCGGCTTTCCGGTGCAGTTCAACAAGGCGATTGTCGGCAAGAACGCCTTCCTGCACGAGAGCGGCATTCATCAGGACGGCGTGCTGAAGAACGTCGAGACGTTCGAGATCATGCGCCCGGCCGACATTGGACTGAACGACGCCAATATCGTGCTGGGCAAGCACTCGGGCCGCGCCGCCCTGCGTTCGAAACTGAGCGATCTGGGCTACGAGGTTGGTGACAACCAGCTGAAGGATGTGTTCGTCCGCTTCAAGGCGTTGGCCGATCGCAAGAAAGAGGTCTACGACGACGACCTGGTGGCGCTGATGCAGGACAGCGCGGCCAACACCGACAGCGACTTCCTGCAGGTGCGCGAGCTGCGCGTGGTCTGCGGCGGCGGCGAGCCCGCCTGGGCGACGCTGACCCTGATCGTGGATAATGCCGAAAAGACCATCGAGGCGCAGGGCGACGGTCCGGTGGATGCCGCCTTCAACGCGGTGGACGCGCTGTTCCCCCACCAGTCGCGCCTGCAACTCTACCAGGTTCATGCCGTGACCGAGGGTACGGACGCGCAGGCCACCGTCAGCGTCCGGCTGGAGGAGGATGGTCGCATCGCCACCGGCCAGGCCGCGGACACCGACACCATCCTGGCGAGCGTCAAGGCCTATGTCGGGGCGCTCAACCGCCTGCGGGTGCGGCGTGAAAAAACCGCGCCCGATTCCGATTCGCGCCAGATCGGCATGTATTCGGTCTGACCGCCGGGCGGGACCGGGCCGGCATCACGCCGGCTCGGTCTTGGCCCCCGCTTCGGTCGCGTCCTTGAAGCCGCCCAGATTATAGACCCGCGTATAACCAAGGTCGGTCAGGGCCTTGCCCGCCAGTGCCGCCCGGCCACCAGAGGCGCAGTAGAGGACCACCGGACGCGAGGGATCGAAGTCCGCGTCGTGGTAGGGGCTGGTCGGGTCGGCCTTAAACTCCAGCATGCCGCGCGATACATGGGTCGCGCCCTTCAATTTGCCCGCGCTCGCCAGCTCGGGTGCGTCCCGAACATCGACCAGTAGCGCCCCCTCCTCTGCGACAAGGCGTTGCGCCTCCTCCGCCGAGACCTTCCGGATCGCCGCGTTTGCCGCCGCGACCATGTCCTTTGCCGTCTGGGCCATGAGGTGATCCTCCATCCGCCTGTCGTGCGAGCGCGCACCTTCCTGAAACGGCAGGATGCGCCTTCCCCGGCAGGCGGGCAAGTCCGCCACATGTCGGCAGGGATGGTCCGGCGGCCTCCGGGTGGGGCGGAATCAGGCTTTCCCCATGTGCGCCTGCGGCCTATATGAGGCACCGGCCGCGGGCAGCGGCCCAAGAAGCAACGGGCAGTACATCATGGCATTCTGGGGTCTTTTCTCGACCGACATCGCAATCGATCTCGGGACGGCCAACACGCTCATCTACGTCAAGGGCAAGGGCATCATCCTGAACGAGCCCTCGGTCGTCGCCTATCACGTCAAGGACGGCAAAAAGCAGGTTCTGGCGGTGGGCGAGGATGCCAAGCTGATGCTGGGTCGTACGCCGGGCAGCATCTCGGCCATCCGGCCGATGCGCGACGGCGTGATCGCCGATTTCGACAGCGCCGAAGAAATGATCAAGCATTTCATCAAGAAGGTGTTCCGGCGCACAACCTTCAGCAAGCCCAAGATCATCGTCTGCGTGCCGCATGGGGCGACCCCGGTTGAAAAGCGCGCGATCCGCCAGTCGGTGCTGTCCGCCGGTGCCCGCAAGGCGGGCCTGATCGCCGAGCCGATCGCCGCGGCTATCGGTGCGGGCATGCCCATCACAGATCCCACCGGCAGCATGGTGGTCGACATCGGCGGCGGCACGACCGAAGTCGCGGTCCTCTCGCTCGGCGATATCGTCTACGCCCGCAGCGTGCGGATCGGCGGCGACCGGATGGACGATGCCGTCGTGAACTACCTGCGCCGCCACCACAACCTGCTGATCGGCGAGCAGACAGCAGAGCGCGTCAAGACCAACATCGGCACGGCGCGGATGCCCGACGACGGTCGGGGCGCTACCATGATGGTGCGCGGGCGCGATCTGCTGAACGGCGTGCCCAAGGAAATCGAGATCACCCAGGCCATGATCGCCGAGGCCCTTGCCGAGCCTGTCCAGCAGATCTGCGAGGCCGTGATGACCGCTCTCGAGGCGACGCCCCCCGATCTGGGCGCCGACATCGTCGACCGGGGCGTCATGCTGACCGGCGGCGGGGCGATGCTGGGCGAACTGGACCTGGCGCTGCGCGAGCAGACCGGCCTGATGATCAGCCTGGCTGACCAGCCGATGTCCTGTGTCGCACTCGGGACCGGCAAGGCGCTGGAATATGAAAAACAGCTGCGACACGTCATCGACTACGAAAGCTGAGGCAGGCTGAATGGCGCGGGCCAGCCACGATTTCGCGACGCCCGTGCGTCGGGTGCTGGTCGCGCTGCTGGTCCTGATCCTGCTGGGACTGTTCCTGGTCTGGCGCATCGACAGCCCGCGCGCAGAGCAGTTGCGCGCCGCATTCATCGACCGCTTCGTCCCTTCGTTCGAATGGGCGCTGCTGCCCGCGGCAAAACTGTCGACCATGGTCGAGGGCTTTCAGTCCTATTCCCGCCTTTACGAGCAGAATCAGGAGCTTCGCCGCGAGTTGCAGAAAATGTCGGCCTGGAAAGAGGCCGCCGTCCAACTGGAGCAGGAGAACGCCAAGCTGCTGGCCCAGAACAACGTGCGGCTGGACCCGGCCCTGACTTCGGTCTCGGGCGTGGTGCTGACAGATTCGGGCACGGCCTTCCGCCAGTCGGTCCTGCTGAACGTCGGCGCCCGCGATGGCGTGCTGGACGGCTGGGCGACTATGGACGGTCTGGGACTGGTGGGCCGCATCAGCGGCGTCGGCCAGCGCACCAGCCGCGTGATGCTACTGACCGACCCCTCTTCGCGCCTTCCCGTGCGGATTCTGCCGTCGGGCCAGCACGCCCTGCTGGCGGGTGACAACACCCAGTTTCCCGTCCTGGACTTCATCGAGCGTCCCGAGGATGTCCGCCCAGGCGACCGGGTCATCAGCAGCGGCGACGGGGGCGTCTTCCCGGCGGGCCTGGTGGTCGGCCAGGTGGCGCAGGCCAGCGACGGGCGGTTGCGGGTGCGCATGGCAGCTGATTACGGCCGGTTGGAATTCCTGCGCGTGCTGCGCTCGCACCCCTCCGAGGCGATCTCGGATCAGGCATCGGTCATCGCTCCGCCCCAGCAGCAGATCGGCCCGCAGCTCCCGGCGGCGCCAGCCGCTGCGGCCAACCCTGCTCCTCCGGCGCCCCGACCATGATCGAGGCTCCGACCCGGCGGCGGCTGATTGGTCAGTCGATCTATGTGTGCACTGCCCTGCTGCTGTTGTTCCTGCGCCTGCTGCCGCTGCATCCCGGCGCCGTCACCTGGCCCGGCCCCGACCTGCTGTTGTGCCTGACCCTCGCCTGGGTGCTACGGCGTCCTGAACAAGTGCCAGTGGTGCTGATCGCCGCCGTGTTCCTGATCGAGGATGTGCTGCTGCAGCGTCCCATCGGCCTCTGGGCCGCCATCGCCGTCTTGGGGACTGAGGCCGCCCGTCATCGCGAAGTGCGTTGGCGCGAGCATGCCTTCATGGTTGAATGGCTGCGCGTCGGCGTGCTGATCGCCGTCATGATCCTTGCCCAGCGCATTGCCATGGCGCTGTTCGTGCTGCCGCTGCCGGCATTGGGTCAGACGATGCTGCAATTGCTGGCGACTGTCGCCGCCTACCCGCCGGTGGTTCTAGCGGGACATCTGTTGTTCGGCCTGCGCCGCGGCACGCCAGGCGATTCCGACGCCATGGGATATCGATGAGACGCTCGCCCAAGGATATCATCGACAGCAACCGCGTCATCTCGCGCCGGGCGATGATGATGGGCGGTTTGCAACTGGGTGTGGTCGGCATTCTCGCGGCACGCCTGCGCTCGCTTCAGGTGCGCCGGGCGGACGAGTTCCGCATGCTGTCGGACGGCAACTCGATCAAGATCCGGCTGCTGCCGCCAGCCCGCGGGCTGATCCTTGATCGCGCGGGATTGGTGATTGCCGGCAACGAAGCGAACTACCGGGTGACCATTACCCGCGAGGAAGCCGGCGACGTTCCCGCGGTTCTGGACCGGCTGGCACGCCTGATCCCGATCTCGCAAGCCGAGCGCGACAAGCTGCTGGAGGAGATCGCCAAACGCAGCCCATCGACCCCGATCGCTGTGCGTGACCGCCTCAGCTGGGAGGAGTTCTCGGCCATCGCGGTCAATGCCCCCGCGCTGCCCGGCGTCGCGACCGAGGCTGGCCTCAGCCGTGTCTACCCTCGTGGCAGCGATTTCGCGCACGCCATGGGCTATGTCGGCCCGGTTTCGGACTACGACCTGTCCAAGATGACCGCGCCCGACCCCGTCCTGATGCTGCCCGAGTTCCAGTTCGGCAAAGTCGGTATCGAAGCCAAACTGGAGGAAACGCTGCGCGGCAAGGCTGGCGCCCGCCGCGTCGAGGTCAACAGCGCCGGCCGCGAGATGCGCGAGTTGTCGCGCCAGGAGGGGCAGCAGGGCGCGACAGTCCAGCTGACCATCGACGCCGCGTTGCAGAACTACGCTATGGCCCGCCTTGGCGAGGAAAGCGGTGCAGCGGTGGCGATGGACATCGTCACCGGCGATATCCTCGCCATCGCGTCGTCGCCCGGCTTTGACCCGAACCTGTTCGTGCGTGGCATTTCTTCGCGAGATTACAAGGCGTTGATCGAGCACGACCATCGCCCCCTGACGGACAAGACGGTGCAGGGTGTCTATCCCCCCGGCTCGACATTCAAACCGGTGACGCTGCTGGCCGGGCTCGACGCCGGGGTGATCGGGCCGAACGATCACTTTTACTGCCCCGGTCACCTGGAGGTCGGCGGCCGCAAGTTCCACTGCTGGCGTCGCGGCGGGCATGGCAGCGTCAATGCCGTCGGCAGCCTCGAGCACTCCTGCGACGTCTACTACTACGAACTGGCCCAGCGGGTCGGCATTGACCGCATCGGTGCCATGGCCAAGCGCCTCGGGATCGGCGTGCGCCATGATCTGCCGATGTCCGCCGTGGCCGAGGGGATCGCCCCCGACCGCGCCTGGAAACGGGCGCGCTACGATCAGGAATGGCAGGTCGGCGATTCGCTGAACGCCTCGATCGGTCAGGGTTATGTGCTGGCATCGCCCCTGCAACTGGCGGTGATGACGGCACGTGTCGCCAGCGGCCGCGCGATCGAGCCGCGGCTGATCCGCGCCAAGGACGGCGTACCGGTGCCTGTGCCCGATTTCCCCGACCTCGGGATCAACCCGCGCCACCTCGCCGTCGCCCGCGGCGGCATGGACGCGGTGATGAACGGCAAGCACGGCACTGCCGCGGGGGCAAAGATCGTGCTCGACGACTGGCGCATGGCGGGCAAGACCGGCACCTCGCAGGTGCGCAACATCACCGCGGCCGAGCGTGCCCGCGGCGTCATCCGCAACGAGCAACTGCCCTGGGGACGGCGCGACCACGCTTTGTTCGTCTGTTACGCCCCGGTCCAGGCGCCGCGCATCGCCGTGTCGCTGATCATCGAGCATGGCGGCGGCGGCAGCGCTGTCGCGGCCCCCGTTGCGCGTGACATCCTGCTGTTCGCCCTCGCGGGCGGCCTGCCCCCGTTGGCCGCATACCCGCCGGGGCAGCGGGGCAAGATCGATGAACAGCGCAAGCAGATGCGCCTTGCCCCCGCGACCGTCGCAGCCGAGCCGCCCGCCGGCCCCAGCCGCGCCTGAAAGGCCTCGCGATGAGCTATCTGAACTATCAGGTCACAACGACGCCTACCGGCTGGCGCAAGATCCTGTATCTGAACTGGCCGCTGGTCCTGCTGATCACGGCGGTCGCATGCACCGGCTTTCTGATGCTGTATTCAGTCGGCGGCGGCCGCCTCGAGGCCTGGGCCGAGCCCCAGATGGAACGCTTTGCGGTCGGCATGGTCGCGATGGTGGGTCTGTCCTTCGTGCCGATATGGTTCTGGCGCTCGATCGCGGTGCCGGCCTATGTGATCTGCGTCCTCATGCTCTTCGCGGTCGATATGTTCGGGCACACCACCATGGGCGCCCAACGCTGGCTGGACCTCGGCCCGATCCGGCTGCAGCCGTCAGAGCTGATGAAGATCGCGCTCGTGCTGATGCTGGCCGCCTATTACGACTGGCTGCCGCTGGAAAAGGTCTCGCGCCCGCTGTGGGTGCTGATCCCGATCTTCCTGATCCTGCTGCCGACCGGGCTGGTGATGATCCAGCCCGACCTCGGCACCTCGATCATGTTGACGCTGGGTGGCGCGCTTACCGCCTTCGTCGCCGGGGTAAGCCTGTGGTATTTCGCCTTCGTCATCGCCCTGATCGTCGGCGCGGTGTTCACCGTCCTCGAAAGCCGCGGCACGCCTTGGCAGTTGCTGCACGACTATCAGTTCAAACGTATCGACACCTTCCTTGATCCGACCTCGGACCCGCTCGGGGCAGGCTACAACATCACCCAGGCGCAGATCGCTCTCGGCTCGGGTGGCTGGTCGGGCCGCGGCTTCATGCAGGGGACGCAGTCGAGGCTGAATTTCCTGCCCGAAAAGCATACCGACTTCATCTTCACTACTCTGGCCGAAGAGTTCGGCTTTATCGGCAGCCTGTCGCTGCTGGCCCTTTACGCGCTGATCGTCGGGTTCTGCCTGCACTCGGCGCTGACCAACCGCGACCGCTTCGCCAGCCTGATGACGGTCGGCATCGCCGCGACCTTCTTCCTGTATTTCGGTGTCAACATGGGCATGGTCATGGGCCTGATGCCGGTTGTCGGAGTCCCGTTGCCAATGGTCAGCTATGGCGGCACCCAATTGATGATCCTACTGATGGCCTTTGGCATGGTGCAGTCCGCCCATGTCCATCGGCCGCGCTGAGCAAGAGGTGAGCGTGATGATGAACGTCCTGTGGAACGCCCGCGCGGACCTTTGGCCAAAATGGGAAGGGCCCTTGCTGCGCGAGACGGCAGGATTCGCCAATATCGTTCATGACGCCCCTGATCCCGCCGCCATCGACGCGATCCTGCATGCGCCGACCGGCCAGATCAGCGACTTCAGCCCCTTCACCAATGTTCGGCTGGTCCAGTCCCTCTGGGCCGGGGTCGAGCGCATCGTCGGCAACCCGACCTTGACCCAGCCGCTGGCGCGGATGGTCGATCCCGGGCTGACCGCGGGGATGGTGGAATACTGCCTCGGCTGGACACTGCGGCTGCATCTGCGGATGGACCGCTACGCCCAGGACGGCGTCTGGCGCAACACCTGCATCCCCCCGCTGGCGGCAGAGCGCAAGGTGACGGTTCTCGGCACAGGCGCGCTGGGATCAGAGGTCATGCGCGCCCTGGCCCGTGTCGGATTCGACGTCGTCGGCTGGTCGGGCAGTGGCCGCCCGGTCGAGGGGCTGCGCATCCTCGGCGGCGCCGATGCCCTGCCCGAGGCGCTGGGCCGGGCCGAGATACTGATCGCCCTGCTGCCCGACACGCCTGACACTCAGAACCTGCTGGACGCGACCCGCCTGGCGCTGCTGCCGCAAGGCGCCGCGCTCATCAATCCCGGCCGCGGCACACTGATCGACGACGACGCCCTGCTCGCCGTACTGGATGCCGAGCGGATGGGCCACGCCGTCCTCGACGTTTTCCGGACCGAGCCGCTGCCTCCGGGCAATCCCTTCTGGCGCAACCGCCGTGTCACCGTCACGCCGCATGTCGCCGCCGACACCCGCCCCACCACCGGCGCGCAGGTCGTGGCTGAAAACCTGCGCCGCGTGCAAGCGGGCGAGCCGCCGCTGCATCTGGTCGACCGCACGCGCGGCTATTGACGCGGGGCTTTATCCGCGCCGGGCGATCGCCTATCACGCGGGTGATGCAAAATTTTCGGGGACGGTCCGGCCATGATGACACGCAGCATTGCGATCCTGCTGACCGCAACCCTCGGCCTGTCGGCCTGCGGCGATTCCAGCCTCAACCCCTTCAGGTGGTTCGGCGGCGGCCGCAGGGCCGGACCGACGACGCTGGAGCCGGACGGGGGCTATGCCATCGGCGACCGCCGCCAGTCCTTCCCGCACCTGCTGGCGGCCCGCTGGGAGGACGTCCCCGAAGGCCGGATGCTGGTCGTCAGCGGCGTCGCCCCGACCAAGGGCTGGTGGGATGTCGCCTTGGTGACCGAGGAGGTCATGCCGGCAGGCCGGCTGCGCGCCGGCCCGGATGGTATCCTGCGCCTGCGCATGGTCGGCTCGCCTCCCCTGCCCGACCAGCCCGAGGCACGGATGCAGGCCGACCCGCGGGTGGATACGATCACCACGGCGTTGACGATCACGACCCCGCAACTCGCCCGGCTGCGCGGCATCGTCATCAGCGGCGCCAGCAACAGCCTGTCCGTCAGCCGCTGACGCGAAAGGGCCGGGGCATGTGCCCCGACCCTTCCTGTCGCCGCCGACCAATCAGCCGTCAGACCGTTAAGTGGCGGCGGCTGAGGGTTCAGCCTACCGGCCGCGCGTAGGTCCAGGTCGGCACGCGCATGTTGCGCGCCACCGACCAGCTTTCCGCGTCACCCAGATAGTCGAAACCGCAATTGGTCAGGACACGGGCCGAGCCGGGGTTGTCCTGGAAGGTCTCGGCTACGAAGCTGCGGCATTTGCAGGGATTCGCCGCCAGCAGCCCTGCCACCGCCTCCGTCGCAAAGCCGGTGTTCCACAGGCCGTGCCCGATCCAGAACTCAAGCTCGCACTGCTCCGGCGCGACGCGGTGCAGCGACACGGTGCCAAGAACCTCGGCCAGCCCGGCGTCGGTGCCGTCGATCGCCCAGACATGCGCCCCATCAGGATCAGCCGACGCTGCCATGGCACGAATGACCCAAGCTTCGGTGGCACCAGGCGGCAGCGGGTTGGGAATGGTCCGGGTGCCCTCCGCCAAGCGGCGGTCGGCGGTGTAGTGTTCAATCAGACCCACATCCGATCGGCGCAGTGGACGCAAAACGAGACGCTCGGTTCGGATGATCGGTTGCTCGTTTCCGGGATCGGTGGCGAGGGCGAGATCCAGCGCGGCATTCATGATTTACACTTTCTTCACGAATTCGTGGTCCGAAACGAAAAGGGGCCGGCTTGATGCCGGCCCCACAGACATTTCTGTCTTTTTCCCGGCTTATTCGGCAGCCTCGATGATGGTCGGCATAACCGAGATAAAGGTGCGGCCCTTGAGGCCCTTTTTAAAGGTCACGCGGCCCTCGGTCAGGGCAAACAGCGTGTGATCGCGGCCCATTCCGACGTTCTGGCCCGGCCACCACTGGGTGCCGCGCTGACGCACGATGATGTTGCCGGCGATGGCTTCCTGCCCGCCGAACAGTTTGACGCCGAGGCGCCGACCGGCGGAATCGCGGCCGTTGCGCGATGAGCCGCCTGCTTTTTTATGTGCCATGGATCAGGCCTCCGTCGCAGCAGTGGTGTTGGTGTCGTCAGCGGCCAGGACGTCGGCCACCGGGGCACCGGTCTCGACCGATTTCGCCTTGGCCTTGCCGGTGGCAACGCGGCGCTTCATCTCGGCCTGATCGGTCTTGTTCAGCGCATAACGCTCGTCGCCGGCGCCGCGGGTCGGATCGGTGCCGCCAGCACGGCGGGTGGCGCGGGTGCCGACCGCGACTGCGACGCCCGAGGCGTCGGCGCCAGCTTCCAGCACTTCGGTCACGCGCAGCAGGGTCAGTTGCTGACGGTGGCCGCGTGTACGCTGCGAGCTGTGCTTGCGGCGACGCTTGTGGAAGGTGATGACCTTGTCGGCCTTGATCTGCTCGATCACTTCGGCCTGCACGGCGGCACCAGCCACCAGCGGCGCGCCAATGGTCGAGCCGACCATCAGGATGTCGTTGAACTGCACCGTGTCACCGGCCAGGGCGGCCAGCTTTTCGACGCGCAGGATATCCCCTGCCTGGACGCGGTATTGCTTGCCGCCGGTCTTGAGCACTGCGAACATGTCGCGGTCTTCCTTCATTTGCCGCGCCCTGTGGCCGCCGGATGACCGGCTGTTGTCGAGGCAGATGCCTCGCCGTCGGACTGCGCACCGTGTCGGTGTCATTGAAAAATAAATTGCCGGCTGCGGGCGATCGCCCGGCCGGTCCGGGGGATATGGCGTATCCCGCCGCCGAAGTCAACGCCGTGGTGTCGCCCAACGCGCCAGCGCCGCGTCAATGGTCAGGAGCGAACCGGGACCGATAGCGCCCGGCGTTTGCGACAATCGCGGGGCCGGGGCAGGCCCATCAGGGCCATGCACCCCGCGGGCGAGGTTGTGGGGATGCGCCGCGGCCTCCGGTATGGACAGCACCGGCCCGGCGCAGGCCTCCGTCCCCTCCAGCTCTGCCGCCCAGGCGTCGCGGTCGCGGGTGGCAAAAATGGTCGCGAGGATGCCGCGCAGGGCCGGCCAGTTGCCGCGGTCCATCCGGTCCGGCAACGCCACCGGATCGAGGTCCAGCGCCGCGCAGAGGCGCGCCCAGAACTGCGGCTCGATCGAGCCCACCGCGATCCAGCCGCCATCGCGGCAGCGGTAGGTGGTATAGAAGGGCGCCGCCCCGTCCAGCAGGTTGGCGGTGCGGGCGTCGGACCACTGGCCCTCGGCGCGCATCCCCCAGATCATCGTGGCCAGATGCGGCACGCCGTCGGTGATCGCGGCATCGACCACTTGGCCGCGCCCTGTCACGCGCGCCGACAGCAGCGCGGCCAGCATCCCCGCAACCAGATACATCGCACCGCCGCCGAAATCACCGAGCAGGTTCATCGGCGGCAAGGGCTGCTCGGCGGGCCCCAGACCCGAGAGAATCCCGGTCGCGGCGAGGTACGTGATGTCATGCCCCGCACTTTGGGCCAGCGGGCCGGTCTGTCCCCAGCCGGTCATGCGGCCATAGACAAGCGCCGGATGGTCCGGAAAATCCTGTGGCCCGAGCCCCAGCCGCTCCATCGCGCCGGGGCGCATACCCTCGATCAGCGCGTCGGAGGCGCAGATCAGCGCCCGCGCCGCATCCCGTCCGGCGGGGGATTTCAGGTCCAGTTCGACCCAATCGCGGCCACGGTCCAGCAGATCGCGCTGCATCCCCAGCACATGCGCGGTGCCCGGCCGCGTCAGGCGGATCACCTCCGCCCCATGATCGGCCAGCCACATCGCGGCAAAGGGCGTCGGGCCGAGACCTGCGATCTCGACCACGCGCAGCCCGTCCAGCGCACCCATCAGCCGGCGGCCTCAGCCCGTTCAGCCAGCGCCAACCACTCCTCCTCGGCAGCGGCGAGTGCGGCCTGGCGCTCGGCCAGGGCTTCGGTCGCCTTGGCAAAGCGGGCCGGTGCGGTAGCGTAAAGGTCAGGCGCAGCCATGTACTCGTGCAGCTTGGCGATCTCGGCCTCAAAGCGGGCGATGGCCTGCGGCAGCGCCTCAAGACGGTGGCGTTCGGTAAAGCTGAGACCGGCGGACCTGGCGCTCGCACGAGCGCCCCCCGATGCTGCCGGCCCCGGGGCGCTGCGCACGGCGGGTGAGGCAGGCGCGGGCGCCTCGTCCCGGGCGGCCCTCTGACTGCGATAATCGCTCCACCCGCCGGCGTAGGTCACAGCGCGGCCGTCACCCTCCATGGCGATGGTGGTGTCGGCAACGCGGTCGATGAAATCGCGATCGTGGCTGACCAGCAGCACCGTGCCGTCGTAATCGCCCAGGATGTCCTGCAGCAGATCGAGCGTCTCGATATCCAGATCGTTGGTCGGCTCGTCCATCACCAGCAGGTTCGACGGCCTGGCCATGATCCGCGCCAGCAGCAGTCGCGCCTTTTCGCCGCCCGACAGGCTGCCAACCGGCGCCCGGGCCTGCGAGTCGTCGAACAGGAAGTCCTTGAGGTAGGCGACTACGTGGCGCGGCTGGCCGCGCACGATGACCTGATCGGCCCGTCCGCTGACCCGCATTCCAGGATCGCCGGTCAGTGCATCCCACAGGCTGACGCGATCGTCGATGCCGACGCGCGCCTGGTCGAACACCGCCACCTCGAGGTTGGTGCCATGCGTCACCGAGCCGGTGTCCGGCGCGATCTCGCCCGTCAGCATCTTGATCAGGGTGGTCTTGCCCACGCCGTTCGGCCCGACAAAGGCAATCCGGTCGCCGCGCATCACGCGCAGATCGAAGGGCGCCAGGATCTGCCGCGCACCGAATGCCTTGCTGATGCCGCGCGCCTCGATGACGCGCTTGCCCGACTGCTGCCCGGCGTCCAGCGCCATGGCGGCGGTACCCTGCCGGCGAATCTGGCCGGAGCGTTCCTCGCGCAGCGCCGCCAGCGCCCGGACCCGGCCCTGATTGCGCTTGCGCCGCGCGCTGATGCCCTCGACCGCCCAGCGGGCCTCGGCCTTGATCTTTCGGTCCAACTTGTGCCGGGCCTCGTCCTCGGCCGCCCAGACGGCCTCGCGCCAGTCCTCGAACCCCTCGAAGCCGCGGTCCTGGCGGCGAACCTCGCCGCGGTCCAGCCACAGCGTCGCGCGGGTCAGGTTGCGCAGAACGGCGCGGTCGTGGCTGATCAGCACGAAGGCGGCGCGGGTCTGCGACAGCTCGGCCTCCAGCCAGGCGATGGCCTCGATATCGAGGTGGTTGGTCGGCTCGTCCAGCAGCATCAGTTCGGGCGCCTCGGCCAGCAGCTTGGCCAGCGCCGCGCGCCGCCGCTCGCCGCCCGAGGCGGTGGCGGTCGGCCGGTCGGGATCGAACTTCAGCCCCTCGGCCGCCATAGCGACCCGGTACGCCTCCTCGGGCTGCAGGCCCGACGCCGCAAATTCGCCCAGCGTCTCAAAGCCGCTGAGGTCGGGGTCCTGCTCCATATAGCCGACGTGGATGCCGGCCGGCACGACCCGCGCGCCGCGGTCAGGCTCGATCAGGCCGGCCATGACCTTCAGCAGGGTCGACTTGCCCGAGCCATTGCGCCCGACAAGCGCGATCCTGTCGCCCGGCTGAACGTTCAGCGACAGGGCGTCGAAAACCGGATTTCCGCCGAAGGTCAGCGAGATTTCCGAAAGCTGCAAAAGGGGTGCGGGCGCCATGCCGGTCAGCTAGTCGGGCGCCCCGCCCTCGTCAACCGGCGCGCCGCGACATGGGTTCAAGTTTAGCAAGTTGGACCGTTGGTGATTGGAATGTTTCGCACCGGCGCGCTAGACAGCGATCCGAAATCAGCCTTTGGATCGCCCATGACGCGCAAGATCATCTTTGACACCGATCCGGGGCAGGACGACGCCGTCGCGCTGCTGCTGGCCATCGCCTCGCCGGCGGAAATCGAAATCCTCGGGGTGACCACGGTCGCGGGCAACGTGCCGCTGGACCTAACCTCGCGGAACGCGCGGGTCATCTGCGAGCTTGGCGGTCGCCCCGACCTGCCCGTCCATGCGGGCTGCGACGCGCCCTTGGCGCGCAAGCTGGTCACGGCCGAAAACGTGCATGGCTCGACCGGCCTCGACGGGATCGAATTGCGCCCGCCGCGCCAGCCCCTGGCCGAGGGGCATGCCGTCGACTTCATCATCGACACCCTGCGGCGAGAGCCTGCGGGCACTGTCACGCTGGTCGCCGTCGGCCCGCTGACCAACGTTGCGACTGCCTTTGACCGCGCCCCAGACATCATTCCCCGCGTCGCCGAGGTCGTGATCATGGGCGGCGCCTATTTCGAGGTCGGCAACGTCACCCCGGCCGCCGAGTTCAACATCTACGTCGACCCCGAGGCGGCGGACCTGGTGTTTCGCGCCGGCGTTCCGCTGACCATCATGCCTCTGGACGTCACCCATCGCGCCCTGACCGACCGCGCGTGGGTCGACGGAATCCGCGCCGTCGGCACCCGCGTCGGCGAAGCAGTGGCAAGCTGGACCGATTTCTTCGAGCGCTACGACAAGGCGAAATACAACAGCGAGGGCGCGCCCCTGCATGACCCCTGCGCCGTGGCCTGGCTGATCAAGCCCGAGCTGTTTTCCGGCAAGAAGATCAACGTGGTGGTCGAAACCAGGGGCGAGTTTACCGCCGGGATGACAGTCGCCGATTGGTGGGGCGTGACCGAACGCCAGCCGAACGCCATGTTCATCCGCGACGTCGACCGCGAGGGGTTCTTCGCGCTGCTGACCGAGCGGATCGGTCGCTTGGGGCGAGGCTGAAAGGGTCGGGCGGAGGTCTTGTAGGTCGCACTCGATGGTAAGAGCGGCAGGTGATCCATCGGGCGTCGGTCAGGGTGGTGCACCGCTCTGACCCGCCTTCTCGGCCACCCTGCGCCGTGGTTACTCCCCATGGTCGACTTGCACGCCTAGTTAGTTCGTGGCCGGACCATGTGCGGCGCCTTGCGCCGGTTGAGGCACTGGCGCCATGGGCATGGGCTCGGAGGGCGTCGCATCCGGGGCGGCGGCCGGACCTGGACTAGGCGGATTGGCGGCCGCGCCGGGCGTTGCCCCGATCGCCTCGCCGGGTTGGCCCTGCGCCCTGCCCCCATTCGCACCTGGCGTCGCAGGGTCCGCCTCACCCGGTTGGGCCTGCGGCACGCTCACAGCCGTAGTTGATGTTGCCATGCCGGCCTCAGCCGGTTGGCCTAGTGGTGCGCCCCCGGCCGCATCTGGCGTCGCCGTGTTCGCATCATCCGGCTGGCTCCGCACTGCACCCTCGGTCACACCCTGCGTCGCAGAGCTGGGATCGTCCGCTTGGCCTTGCGCCGCGGTTGCACCGCCAGCGGGCGCGTTGGCGCCGCCGCTCGGCGCAGCGGGCGCAGTTCCCGGCGTGGTCGCTGCAGCCCCCGGCCTGTCGCCCAACGCCGCATCGACCCGGGCGATCAGCGCGCCCGTCACATCAATCTGTTCGATCGACAGGAACACCGTGCGCCGGTCCAGCAGGGCGATTGCGCCGCGCTCGCGCATCAGGTCGGTCAGGACCGGCAGCGCCGCGTTCAGGAAGGTCGTGCGGTCGGTGTCGGCCGAGGCGAGCAACTCGCGCCCGGCTTGATCGCGGTCCTGCCGCACCTTCTGTACTTTGGCGTCGAAGGCGTCGGCGCGGCGGCGGAATTCGTCCTCGGGCAGGGTCGGACGGAGGGCGGTCAGCGTGTCGTCCTCGGCCTCCAGCTCGGCCGCGATGCGGTCGTTCTCGGCTGCCAATTCGCGGGAGCGAGCCTCCAGATCGGCTTGTGCGCGCTTGCCCCAGCGCGATTCGCGATACAGCGCCTCCTGATCGAGCGTCAGGATGGTGGCCTGCGGAGCGGCCTGAGCCGGCGCCACCGGCTGAGGTGCCCCCACGGGCTGAGCCAACGCGGGCCATGCGAGTAGCGCGGCCACAGCAAAACCAAGGGGCCGCGCGCCCCGCATCAGAACTTGGTCGAGATCGTCAGATCGAAGGTCTGCGTCTTGTCGTAATCCTCTTTCTTCAGCGCCTTGGCAAAGTTGAACCGCAGCGGGCCGACCGGGGTCGTCCAGAACAGCGACAGGCCCACAGCGGCCCGCAGCTTCATGCCGTCATCAACGTCATGCGCGGGCGAGTTGGGACGCGCCTCGACCGACTTGCGGTCAAGGCCCCAGACCGAGCCGACGTCGGCGAACACGCCGCCGGTGATGTTGTACTCCTCGGGCAGGCCCAGCGGGAACTGCGCCTCGGCGCGCGCCACCCAGTAGAAGTTGCCCCCCAGCGCGTCGATATATTTGCGCTTGCCATTCGGCAGGTCGACGAAATCACGCGGGCCGTAGCCATTTGATTCAAAGCCGCGGATGGCCGAGCCGCCAAAACGGTCGCTGATGCGGCTGACCTGATGGTCCAGCATGTTGACCGAACCGCCCTCGATCTCGGCGCGCATGGTCACGTCCTCGCGCCAGGCGGTGCTCTCGATCCCGGCCGCGAGGTTGGTTTGGACCGATTTCACGTCGCCGCCGACGCCGGCGAAGTCCTGGCTAAAGGACAGCTTCCAGGCATTGCGCGGGTCCACCCGCTCGCGCCGGCTGTCATAGGTATAGCCGTAGCCGAGGGCCGAGCTGATGCGCCGCCCCTCGTCTGCCTCGATCAGGGGCGAACTGCCGGTGACCAGGTAGTTGCCAGGATCAGTGGTGCTGGGCGTGACGGTCAGCGGGTCGATGCCGTTCAGATCCGTCGAGCGGAAGCTGTAGCGCAACTCGAACCGGCCATTGGCCGACACCGGAAAATCTACGCCGGTGCCGAGGTAGAGGCCTTTGCTGTCATAGGTCGCGGACTCGAGGTTCTTGGTCTCGCGGTAGTTGCCCGACAGCCGCCACCGCAGATCGCGGCCCAGGAAGAACGGCTCGACAAAGTTGAAGTTCAGCGCCCGAGAGCCCTTGGCGGTGGTAAAGCCCAGCGCCACCTGCTGGCCGCGCCCGAGGAAGTTATCCTCGGTCAGCGAGGCGTTCAGGCCGACGCCGGCATTGGCGCCGTAGCTGGCGCCAAAACTGAGGCTGCCGGTCGGCTGCTCTTCGACATTGACGTCGACGATGACCTTTTCGGGCGAAGTGCCCTCGCGGCTGCTCACGTCGGCGTTCGAGAAATAGCCCAGCGCACGCACACGCTCGGCCGCCTGGCGGATTTCGCGCGGGTTGAAGGGGTCACCCTCGACGGTGCGGAACTGACGGCGGATGACCTGGTCGAGGGTGGTGGTGTTGCCCTCGATGTCGATCCGCTCGACGAACACGCGCGGGCCGCGGGTCAGCACCAGGTTCAGGTCCAGCGTCGAGGAGGCCGGATTGCGCGTCACCCGCGGCTCGACCGCGACGAAGTCGAGGCCAAGCGACGAGGCAAGGTTTTCCATCCGCGTGATCGAGGTGTCGATCACCTGCGGGTTATAGATCTGCCCGCGCCGCACCCGGTTCTGGGCATTGAACTGCGCCGCATCGACATTCGGGATCTCGCTGGTGACCGAGACATTGCCGAACCGATACTGCGGGCCTTCCTGGATCTGGTAGGTGATGTAGAACGCGTCGCGCTCGCGCGCGATCTCGGGCGCAACGGCCTGGACCTTGAAATCTGCAAAGCCGCGCGAGCGGTAAAAATCGGTCAGCAGCCGCTCGTCCAGTTCCAGCCGGTCGGGGGCAAAGGTGTCGCGCTTGATGAAGGCGCGCAGGATGCCGGCCTGCTTGGTGGCCAGCACGTTGCGCAGGCGGCGGTCGCTGAACGCGCGGTTACCGGAGAAGCCGATGCGCTCGATCTCGGTCACGGCGCCTTCGCGGACCTCGAACACCAGGTCCACCTGGTTGCCCGGACGGCGGATGATGCGCGGCTCGACCCGCGCTGCCAGGCGCCCCTCGGCGGCATACGCCTGGGCGATGGCGGCGGCGTCGGCCTCGGCCTGCGAGGGGGAATAGACGCGGCGCGACTTGGACTGAACAACGGGCGTCAGCTTGTCGTCCTTGATGCGGCGGTTGCCTTCGATGCTGATGGCGCCGATGATCGGAAACTCGCTGACGCGCACGACAAGCGTCTTGCCGCTCGGAACCAGTTCGACCCGCTCGAACAGGCCCGAGGCCTGCAGGCGCTGCTGCGCGGCATTCAGCTCGGACGTGCTGACATCTACCCCGCGGCTGAGGTTGGCATAGGACAGGATCGTCTCGGGCTCGATCCGGTCGGCGCCTTCGATCCGCACATCGCTGAAGCTGTAGGCGGCGGCGGGCGTCGCCGTCAGGACCGCAGCGGGTACCCCAAGTGCCAAGGTCAACGCCAGCGCCACAGCGCCCCGGCCCAGACCCCGCGTATCGAGTGTCGTGTTCGTCATTGCCGGTCCCTCGCTTGTGGGCGCTGTCGCATCATTGGCGCAGACCCGTCTTTTGCCGCGAGATGTAGCCTTGATTAGGCTTGGCTGTCAAAAGGTCAGCCGCAGAAAAGGTCGTTAGAGAGGCCGAAAATCATCAGTCCGAGCACGAGGGCAAGGCCAATACTGGTCAGCCAGCGCGTCACGCGGTCGGACGGACGGCGCCCAGTGACGGCCTCGTAGAGGTAAAAGGCGAGGTGCCCGCCGTCCAGAACCGGGATCGGCAGGATGTTCAGAAAACCGATGGCGGCCGACAGGATGCCGATCCACCAGATGAAATCCGGGATGCCGACGGCGGCGGCCTGTCCGGTGCTTTCGGCGATGGAGATCGCGCCGCCGATGTTGCAGCTGCTGATCTGCCCGGTGACCATCGCCGCGATCCCGGTGATCGAGCTTGCGACCACGCCCCAGGTCGTCGAGAGGCCGAGCCCAATCGCCTCCACCGGGCCCGCGCGGCGCAGCGCGGGGGCGAAATAGTTGCCCCCGCCGGTGATGCCGACCAGCCAGCGCTTTTCAAAGCCGCCGCCGGCTCGCGGCAGATCCTGTTCGCGCGGGGCCAGGGTCACGTCGAATGGACCCCGATCTTCACGCCACACCGTCAACGTCAGTGGAGCGCCCGCTGCGGCTTCGACCTTGGGTCGTAATTGATCAAAGCGGCTGATCGGCGCGCCATCGATGGCAGCGATGACATCGCCGGGGCGCAGGCCGGCGTCAGCGGCCGCCCCGCCGGGTGCCACGCCGCCAATCCGGGCCGGCATCAGGTCGGGGCCGGGAACAGTGATCTCGGCCCCGTCACGCGCAACTTGCCAATCCTGACCGGGCGCGGCGGGCAGGTCTGCCGCGATCCGGTCGATGTCCGCCCACTCCTTGACCGGCTGGCCGGCGATGGCGGTAATTCGGTCGCCTGGGCGCAACTGATTGGTTACCCCGGGCGGGACTGGCGACAGCGCGCCGACGGTTGGTTGGTCCAGCGGCACGCCGCGGATCAGGGCAAAGCTGGCGAAAATCACGATGGCCAGCAGAAAGCTGAAGCCCGGCCCGGCCGCGACCGTTGCCATCCGCGCCCAGAGCGGCGCGCCCTCCAGCGTCTCCCGCGCGCGGCCGGGCACCGGTTTGGCCGTGCCGGCGCTCGCGGCGTTGGTATCGCCCAGGAACCGGACATAGCCGCCCAGCGGAACCGCCGCGATCTGCCACAATGTGCCGTGCCGGTCGCGGCGCGCCGCAAGGCGCGGCCCGAAGCCGATCGAGAACACTTCGGCGCGGATGCCCGACCAACGGCCGATGATGTAATGGCCGAACTCGTGCACCGCGACGATCACGCTGAGGGCAATGACAAAGGCCAGCACTGTGTGCAGCGTGCTGCCAAAGGCAGGAAGCAGGTCGGTCATGAAAGGGCCTTTGCGGCAATGCGGCGGGCGTAGGCGTCCCAGTGCAGAACGGTGTCGAGGTCGGTTGGGCTGTCTGCAAAGCCGGCCTGCCCGGCGGCGGCGGCCAGCGCCGCCTCGACCGCATCGGCCATGGCGGGAAAGGTGAGGCGGCCGGCGATGAACTGGTCCAGCGCCTCTTCCTTGGCGGCGTTGAGCACGGTCCCGGCGGCGCCCCCTGACGCCATCACCTCGCGCGCAAGGCGCAGGGCGGGCCAGCGCTCTTCGCTGGGCGCGGCAAAGCTGAGGCTGCCTTGCGCGGCCAGGTCCAGCGCCGCCACCGGCAGCGGAGCGCGGGCCGGCCAGTTCAGCGCATAGCCGATGGCGTGGCGCATGTCCGGCGCGCCAAGGTGGGCGATGACGCCGCCATCTATATGGGCGACCAGGGCGTGCACGATGCTTTCGGGGTGGATCAGGACTGCGATCTTGTCTGGCGCGAGGTCAAAGAACTCATGCGCCTCAATGACTTCCAGCGCCTTGTTGAACATGCTGGCGCTGTCGATGGTGATCCGCTGGCCCATGGCCCAGTTGGGGTGGGTCGAGGCCTCGGCCACCGTTGCCCGGGCCAGCCGTTCCATCGGCCAATCGCGAAACGCCCCGCCCGAGGCGGTGATCGTCACCCGCGCGACCGAGGCCAGATCGTCATTGCCAAGGGCCTGGAAGATCGCCGAATGTTCACTGTCAACCGGCAGGATGCGCGCACCGGTGCGGGTAGCGGTGGCCATCACCAGGCGGCCGGCGGCGACGAGCGTTTCCTTGTTGGCAAGCGCAAGAGTTCCGCCGCGTTCCAGCACGGCCAGACCGGGGGCGAGGCCGGCGGCCCCCACGATGGCGGACAGCGTCCAGTCGGCAGGACGGGCGGCAGCCTCGACCAGCGCGGCGACTCCGGCAGCGGCAGCTACGTCGCTGCCCGCAAGCGCGGCGCGCAGGGCGGGCAATTCGTCCTCATGCGCGGTGACGGCAACCTCGGCCCGCAGGGTGCGCGCCATCTGCGCGAGGCGCGCGATATTCCGTCCGCCGGTCAGCGCAACGGTGCGCAACGCCCCTGCCCCGCCGGCGCGAACCAGCAGGTCAAACGCGCTCTCACCGACCGAGCCGGTTGCGCCGAGGATCGTCACGCTTCGCATCGGCTATCCTTCGATCGGAACCAGGCCGACCAGGTCCAGCAGGCTGACCATCAGCACCGCGCCGCAGACCGCGTCAAAGCGGTCCATGAACCCGCCATGACCGGGGATCAGGTTCGAGCTGTCCTTGACCCCCGCCCGGCGTTTCAGCCAGCTTTCCGCGATGTCGCCCATCTGCCCGGCCAGCGCGACCAACGGCGACAGCAATATCAGCTGTATTCCGCCGCGCGCCAGCGCCACCAGCAGCGCACCGAACAGCGCCGCTCCGATCCAGCCAGCGATGGTGCCGGACCAGGTCTTTTTCGGGCTGAGTGCGGGCCAGAACTTCGGGCCGCCGACGGTGCGCCCGACGAAATAACCCAGCGTGTCCGAGATGACGACAACACCCATGGTCCACAGCACCGCGCCGAGGCCGAGGCCCTCGCGCAGATGGACCAACCCGTCGCCGACCAGCAGGATTGCGAGACCAAAGATTGCATAACTGACCCGGTCGCGGTCGGCGGCGCCGATCAGGCCGATGACGATAGGGATAGCAAGCATCCCCGGCGCACCGCCGGTCAGCACCGCCATCAGGGTCAGGCCGGCAAGCAACGCCAGCACGACAGGGCGCATGCGACCGAAAAGGGTCGCGTGCATCTCGGGGTGGCGCCATCCGGTCACGCGGGCCAGTTCCCAGAAGGTGATCGCCACGATGGCCGAGATGAACAGGCGCAGCCAGATGCCCGTCGCCAGCGCAATCGCGACGCCGATACCGAGCAAAACCACGGTCGAGGCCACGCGCCGCGACAGGTCGGACCAAGCCCCTCCGCCCGACTTACCGGCGGCCGGGGCCGACGATCTGCGCGGTGGAGGCGGTGGCAGATCGCCCGCCGGCTCGCCGGCCGGGGGCGTCATGCGCCCCCGAAGCGCCGGGCTCGCATCCCGAAGCGATCCAGGATCGCCGCCAGATGGTCGGGCGTGAAATCCGGCCACAGCACCGGCGTGAACTCGTATTCCGCGTAGGCCGCCTGGTAGGGCAGGAAATTGGAGACCCGCGTCTCGCCCGACGTGCGGATCACCAGGTCAGGCTCCGGGTGGCCGGCGGTATCGAGGCAGGCGGCAAAGCTTTCCTCGGTAATGGCATCGACCTCGTTGCGGGCCATGCGTTCGGACAGGCGGCGGGCAGCACGCAGGATCTCGTCCCGCCCGCCGTAATTGATCGCCACCGTCAGGTTCAGGCGGGTGTTGCCGGCGGTGCGATCTTCAATGCTGTTCATCAGGTTGCGCAGGCGCGAGTTCAGCCGTTCGCGCTCGCCGATAAACCGCATACGCACGCCCTCGCGCGACATGGTGACCGCCTCGCGCTCGATATAACGGGCAAAAATACCCATGAGGCCAAGCACTTCCTCGGTCGAACGCTTCCAGTTCTCGGTCGAGAAGGCGTAGATCGTCAGCCAGTCGACCCCGAGGTCCGGGGCCGCGTGAACGATCTGCTTGACCCGCTCGGCGCCGCGGCGGTGTCCGACGAGGCGCGGCCAGCCCTTTTGCGTGGCCCAGCGGCCGTTACCGTCCATGATGATGGCGACATGGCGGGGACGATGCTCAGTGCCCGAGGGGATGGCAGCGGCAGCGTTGAGGTCCAGCGCGGTTTCGGCCATCGCCTCAGACCTGCATGATTTCAGCTTGTTTCGCCTCGAGCGCCTTGTCCACCTCGGCGATCATGCGGTCGGTCAGCTCCTGAACAGCCTGCTCCCAGAACTTCTGGTCGTCTTCGGCCATGCCCGCGGCCTTGGCTTTCTTGACCTGGTCCATGCCGTCGCGGCGGACGTTGCGGATCGCGACACGGGCATGTTCGGAATACTGCGCGGCAACGCGGGTCAGCTCGCGCCGGCGTTCCTCGTTCAATTCGGGGATCGGCAGCATGATGATCGTGCCGTTCAACTGCGGATTGATTCCGAGGCCGCTTTCGCGGATGGCCTTTTCGACCTTGTTCACCAGCGCCTTGTCCCAGACATTGATGGTGACCATCCGCGGCTCGGGGACGTTGACCGTCCCCACCTGGTTAATCGGGGTCACGGTGCCATAGGCGTCGACCGTGATCGGCTCGACCATGCTGGCCGAGGCGCGGCCGGTCCGCAGAGACGCGAATTCGTGACGCAGGGACTCCATCGCGCCCTTCATCCGACGTTCGAGGTCGTCGGTGTCGATCTCAATAGCCTCAGCCATGCCTGCCCCTGCCTCTGCTCGCTGTGTTTTCCAGCCTCTTAGCGCCGAACGCGGCACATGGCAAAGGGTTCGGCCGGGCACGGCGGCGGGCCGCCCCCGCGTCAGTCGCCGACGCGGGTGTGGGTGCCGTTGCCCGCAAGGATGCCGCAAAAGCCGCCGGGCTCGTCCAGGGAAAAGACGATGATCGGCAGGTTGTTGTCCCGCGCCAAGGCGATCGCCGAGGCGTCCATCACGCCAAGGTGCTTTTGCAGGACTTCGTCATAGGAAACAGTGTCATAGCGGACCGCGTCGGGGTACTTCGCGGGGTCCTTGTCATAGACGCCGTCGACCTTGGTGCCCTTGAAGATCGCCTCGCAGGCCATCTCGGAGGCGCGCAGGGTCGCCGCGGTATCAGTGGTGAAATAGGGGTTTCCGGTGCCGGCGGCGAAGATAATGACTCGCTTTTTCTCCAGATGGCGGACGGCGCGACGGCGGATATAGGGCTCTGCCACCTCGTCCATGCGTATGGCGCTGATGACGCGAGTGTGAATGCCCTTGGCCTCCAGCGCCGCCTGCATCGCCAGTGCATTCATGACCGTCGCCAGCATGCCCATGTAGTCGGCGGTGGTCCGCTCCAGCCCCTGGGCGCTGCCTTGCAGGCCGCGGAAGATGTTGCCGCCCCCGATGACCATGCAGATCTCGACACCCATCTTGTAGACCGCCTCGACCTCGTCGGCGATGCGGGCGACGGTCGGGGGATGCAGGCCATAGCTCTGGTCGCCCATCAGGGCCTCGCCGCTGATCTTCAGCAGCACGCGGCGGTAGCTGACGCCGGGTGCGAGGACCGGCTTGGTCGGGGCGGGCACGCCGTCGCCGGCCGAGGAAGAGGTGGTTTCGGTCATCATGGCCCCCGGCAGTTACATTTCCGCGATGAATGTCGCAAAAGAGCCGCGGGCACAACCGAGGGCTGGTGGCCATGGACAGCGCACAAGCCGCACCCGTCATGACGGTGGAATTCGCACCGCTGATCGCGGGGCTGGACCCGGCGCGGCATGTGTTGATCGCGGGGCCGACGGCGGCCGGAAAATCGGCCCTGGCACTGGCGATTTCGCGGGCACAGGGCGGCCTGATCGTCAACGCTGACGCCCTGCAGGTGTGGTCCTGCTGGCGCGTACTGACCGCCCGCCCCTCCGTCGAGGACGAGGCCGCGGCGCCGCATCGCCTTTATGGTCATGTCGCGCCCGGCACGACTTATTCCGTTGGCACATGGCTGGCCGAAATCGCCGAGTTGCTGGCAGGCGGCGAGCGGCTAATTATCGCCGGTGGCACCGGCCTCTACCTGACCGCCCTCACGGAAGGGCTGGCGGTTATCCCGCCGGTCCCCCCCGAGGTCCGGGCCGAGGCCGACAGAATCCGGCTGGGGCCGGACGGCCTTGCCAACCTTCTTTCAGGCGTGGACGCCGGCACGGTGGCGGGACTGGACCGGCTGAACCCGATGCGCGTACAGCGCGCGTGGGAGGTGCTGCGCGCGACGGGGCGTGGGCTGGCGGACTGGCAGGCCGACACGCCGCCGCCGCTGATCGACCCTGCGGGGGTGCATCGGCTGGTGCTGCAGGCCGACCGCGACCGCCTCGCCGCTCGAATCGAGGGTCGGTTCGACGCCATGCTGACTGGCGGCGCACTGGCCGAGGTCGCGGCGCTGCGCCCGATCTGGCAGCCGCAGGCGCAATGGGCCCGGGCGATCGGCGCAGCGGAACTGCTCGCGCATCTGCGCGGCGAAACCTCGCTGGCGGATGCGCGCGAGGCGGCGATCATCGCGACCCGCCGCTATGCCAAGGCGCAGCGCAGCTGGTTTCGCAATCGGATGGGTGACTGGACGCCGGTGCCGGTCGAGGTCTAGTCGCTGAGCAACCCACTCAACTCGGGGCCTGGACCTTCCACGTTGGCCTTCCTCACGGCGGCAGGCGTGAGACTAACCTCCGCTAAAGCCCGTGGCGCCTAGTCATGTTCGTCAGCCTCGACCTCTGGCGTCCGGTTGGGGAGTCCCTGCCGCCCGCGAAAACCCATGGCGACCACGAATTTCTCCGAAGAATCCGCGCGGCTCGCGGGCGGCTTGACATTCACGACCTTCTCGAAATTGCGCTTCAGCACCGCCAGCAGGTTCTGCTCGGCGCCGCCGGACAACACCTTGGCGACGAAGGTACCCCCCTCCTCCAACACGTCAAAGGCGAACTCCGCCGCAGCCTCCAGCAGCGCGATGATGCGCAGGTGGTCGGTGCCTTTGTGCCCCGAGGCGGCGGCAGCCATGTCCGACATCACCACGTCAGCCGGGCCGCCTAGCCAGGCCTTGACCTTGACGTCGGCATCCTCGGACAGGAAATCCAGCTGGTGTATCTGGGCGCCGGCGATGGGATCGACCTCCTGCAGGTCCACCCCCAGCACGGTGCCGCGCGCTTTGCCGCCCTTTTCGCCCAGCGCATTAACCCGTGCGACGGCGACCTGGCACCAGCCGCCCGGCGCGCAGCCGAGATCGACGACCCGCGCGCCGGGCACGAGAAAGCGATATTTCTCGTCCAGCTCCAGGATCTTGTAGGCCGCGCGTCCGCGATAGCCCTCGCGCTTGGCCCGCTGGACATAGGGGTCGTTCAACTGGCGCTCGAGCCACAGCGTGCTGCTCAGCTTGC
The DNA here is from genome assembly GCF_003324675.1 of Paracoccus suum. Classification (NCBI taxonomy): domain Bacteria; kingdom Pseudomonadati; phylum Pseudomonadota; class Alphaproteobacteria; order Rhodobacterales; family Paracoccaceae; genus Paracoccus; species Paracoccus suum. The sequence goes on along the minus strand of NZ_CP030918.1, from coordinate 1,375,510 downwards.
GGCCCTTGGCGGTCTTGACCCGCACCCGCAGGTCTCGCTCGCCCCGGCCCGAGGCCGTCTTGCCCGCCGCCGCGCCCTTGCGCCCGCCGGGTTTGCCCGGCCCTCCTGTCGTCGGCATCATGCCACCCCTTCCAGTCCTTCGGGCGTCACAACCCCGTCGCGCACCATCTGCGCATATAAGATACCCTCGCGCAGACCGCGATCCGCGACCGACAGGCGATTGGTCGGCCAGACCCGCATCAGCGTCTGCAGGATCGCAGCGCCCGACATGATCAGCGCATGCCGCTCGCGCCCGATGCGGGGATCGGCACGGCGCCCCTCGGGGCCCAGCAGCAGGTAGTCGCGAATCACCCGGTCGATCTGGTCGGTGGTCATCACCAGCCCGTCGACCTTCGTCCGGTCGTAGCGCCGCAACCCCAGGTGACTGGCAGCGACCGTGGTCACCGTCCCCGAGGTGCCGATGATCTGGAACCCCTCGGGCGGGGTGTTCAGCGCGTAGGGCGCGAAGTTCGCCAGCCGTTCCTCGAAATACCAGCTCATCAGCGCAAACCGGCCGGGCTCGTCCTCGACGTCGGCAAACTGGTCGCGCAGGGTAGCAACGCCCAGCGGCACGCTGATCCAGTCGACCACCCGCGCCTGCCCCGGCAACGCGTTGGTGAAGCCGTCCGACAGCTTCATGATCGAGCGCGGACGCTCGCGCGGCTCGACCTCGCTGAGGTCGATCCACACCAGTTCGGTCGAGCCGCCGCCGATGTCGACCACCAGCAGGTGCTCGGTCCGCAGGCTGACCAGCGGGGCGCAGCTGATCACGGCCAGCCGGGCCTCCTCCTCGGCCTCGATGATTTCCAGCGGCAGGCCGGTCTCGCGCCGCACGGCGCGCAGGAAATCGCGGCTGTTGCGGGCGCGGCGACATGCCTCGGTCGCAACCAGGCGCATGCGTGTCACTTCGTGCTGATCCAGCTTGCGCCGGCACACCTGCAGGGCGTGAACGGTCCGCGCCATGCTGCTGCGCGACAGCCGGCCAGACGCTTCCAGGCCCTGCCCGAGCTGGACCGGTTTGGAGAAGCTGTCCACGACCTGAAACTGACTGCCCCTAGGTCGGGCAATCAGCATCCGGCAACTGTTGGTCCCGAGATCGAGGGCGGCATAAAGCGCGCCCTCGTCGGGAGATGTGCGGGTCGCGGCAGGCTCGACCGTAGGTTTCGGGAACGCGTCCGCACCCGCGGGACGCATGGGCGTCATTCCGAAACGCCCTCCGATGTAGTGTTGCTGTTAACACTAGTGTGCCCACAGGCGCGGATCAAGCGGCGCGTCATGCGCGGCGGCCCTTGTGCGACGGGGGCTTTCGCTTGCGGCGGCGGCGGACTACACCGCGCCGCATGATCATTCTCGCAGCACTCGTCATCGGTGGATTGCTCGGCTGGCGCCGGGCCGCGGCACTGGGTGGCAACGTCAAAGACCGGGCGCTTTACATCCTGGTCTTCGCCCTCATCTTCGCGCTTGTCGGGTTGTTCGTGACCATCTTGATCGACCGCGCGACCTGATCGGCCGGCCTGCCCGCGCTTGGCAGCGCGAAACGGCGATGCTAAGCCCCATTCAGCCGCAGACAGCAGGTCGCGCGGCACTGGCGCAAGGGGGCCGGATGTGCGTTTCGGGGACCTCAAGACCCAGTCGCTGGACGATTATCTCGCTGCGGCGCCGCCCGCCGCGCCCTGGTTCTTTGTCCATATCCCCAAGACGGCAGGCTCGTCCTTTTCGAACGAACTGCGCGCGGTCCTTAAACCCTACAAGAACGTCCATATCGACTACACCAACCGCGATCGCACCCACGATCAGCAGCTGAACGACTGCGTCGACCAGTTCATCGCCTCGCCGGATCTGGCGCGGGTCCGGTCGGCCTCGGGGCATATCCCGTTCCCGCTGGCAACGCGCATCCAGGCCGCGCGCCCGGAGCTGCAGTTGATGACCATCCTGCGGGCGCCGGTGGCGCGCGTTGTCTCGGACTACCGCTACCAGCGCACCGAGATGCATCCCCCGCATCGCCAGTTCATCGCCCAGTTTCCGACCCTACTGAGCTATGTCGAGCACCCGGCCTCGCACGACAAGATGGCGCGCTTCGTGGCCGGCCCACAGGCCGACCGCGCCACCGTCCTGCGCAACGCCATGGAGAAATTCGCCTTCATCGGCCTGCTGGAAATGTACGCCTTTTCCTTCACGACCTTTTTTGCCCTGACCGGCAACCCGGGCCGGATGCCGCGGGAACATCTGCGCCGCACGCCTGCGACCCGCGAGACCGAGGTCGAGGTCACGCCCGAAATCGTTGCCCGAATCCGCGAGAAAAACCCGCTGGACGTTGCCCTCTACAGCCATGTCCACGCGATCTTGCGCCCGCACCGCGATGCCCGGCTGCAAAAACGTCAGCCGAAGGGACGGGGCGACGGCGACGCGGCGGTCCTGTGATCCCGCCGGGCGCGGATGCGCCGGTCCGCCGCCGCAAGGTCCTGTACCTGCCGGGGTATGACCCGATCCCCCCGCGCCGCTACCGCGAGCTTTACCGGCGCGAGGGCGCCGACCAGGCGGCGATCAGCGGCTATGCCCTGACCCTCGGTGCACGCCGTGATCGCACCGGCTTCGGCTGGGGGGTCACAGGCAAATTCGACGGCCAGATCACCGAGGCCGAGATCGAGGTTCTGGCCTGGTCGGACGTGGTCGCAGCCTCGATGGGCCGCTCGATCCTCGCGACCTACGGTCAACTCGCCAAGACGGCTTGGGCCTATATCGGCAGCGGTGCGCTGTGGCGGCTGATGCGCCTTCGGCGGGGTCCGGTGATCGCCGCGCTCTATCCCGTCGCCGTGCTGCTGGGGCAATTGCTGCTGGCGCTGATCGTCGCGGGGGTGGTCTGGTGGCTGGTGGCGCGCGTCCTGCCTCGGTTCTGGCCCATCGGCATCATCCCCGCGGCCGGCGCGCTATGGGGGATTCTGGCCGGGTTTCGCCGGCTGGATGGCCGCCTCCTCGCCTATTACCTGATGCATGACTACGCCTTCACCGCGGGCGACGGCGGCGCCTATCCCCCCGCCCTGCAGGACCGGCTGACCCGGTTTACGGACCGCCTCGGCACCATTGCGGCCGAGGATTGGGACGAGGTGCTGTTGATCGGCCATTCGTCCGGCGCCTATCTGGCCATCTCGGTCATGGCGGCGCATCTGCGTGCCGGGCCGCCGCCCGAGCGACCGGCGCTGGGCCTGCTGACATTGGGGCATGTCGTGCCCATGGCCGCGTTCCTTCCGCGCGCGGCGCAGTTGCGGCGCGATCTGCATGAACTGGCAGGGCGCCAGGACATCGCCTGGGTCGATGTGACCGCGCCGGGAGACGCCTGCTCGTTCGGGTTGTGTGATCCGGTTGCGGTCTGTGGCGTCGCCCCCGACCCGCAACACCTTCCGCTGGTCATGTCGGCGGCATTCACCCAGACCCTGTCGCCACAGCGGCAGGCCGAGCTAAAAAATCGCTGGTTCCGGCTGCATTTCCAATACCTCTGTGCCTTCGACCGGCCCGGCGATTACGATTACTTCGCGATCACAGCCGGGCCGCGTAGCCTGGCGTCGCGCTTTGCCGGACGGCCGCCCTCGCCGGGCCGCATCACCCGGCCAGTCAACCGCCACACCGGCATGGCCCCAGCGCCATGATCCCGCCCAAACCCGTCACCGGCGACGACCGGGGCACGGTCCTCGGCCTCGCGCGCGCCTTCCGGCGCGATTTGCTCTCGGCCTTGCCGACGCGCCTTTTCCGCGCCTGGATGGCCGAGTTTCGCACCCCGGTGATCCACAGCTTCATCTGCAACGATCCCTCGCTCGTCGAGCTGATCCTGAAAACCCGGCCGAATGATTTCCCTAAATCGCGCCGTCTGGCGGCCGGCCTGGCGCCGCTTGTCGGCAATTCCGTGTTCATCGCCAATGGCGAGGACTGGGCGCGCGCACGCCGGATCATCGACCCGGCCTTCGAGGGCGGCCGCCTGCGCCAGCAATTCCCCGCCATGTGGGCCGCCGGCCTCGCCGCCGAGGATCGCCTCGCCGCGCAGGCGGGAACCGAGATCGACGTCGAGCCCGAGACCAGCCACGCCGCCGCCGACGTGATCTTTCGCACATTGTTCTCGCTGCCGATCGAGGATCGGACGGCGGCGCAGGTCTTTTCGGCCTTTCGCGCACATCAGGACGCGCAGCCGCTGGTCAACCTGGCGGCGATTCTGCCGCTACCGGCATGGTTCCGGCCGCATTCACGCCGCACTCGCGCCAGCGCCGCCCGCATCCGCGGGCTGATCGAGGCACTCGTGCGCCAGCGCGCAAGCGACATTGCCGCCGGCACCGCCCCGGACGATCTGGCGAGCAAGATCATGACCACGCCAGATCCCCAGACCGGCGCCTGCTTTGACGCGCGCGAGATGGTCGATCAGGTCGCGACATTTTTTCTGGCGGGGCACGAGACCTCGGCCTCGGCGCTCGCCTGGGCGCTGTGGTTGCTGGCCGCCGCGCCTGACTGGCAGGACCGTGTCGCGGCTGAGGCGCTTGCCGAACTGGGGCCAGGGCGCGAGGCCCCCGACTTCGCCGCCGCCGGGCGCCTGAAAGCAGCCCGTGCCGTATTCCGCGAGGCGATGCGCCTTTATCCGCCGGTGCCGATGTTCGTGCGCGAGGCCGCCTGCCCCGAGACGTTCCGCGACCGGCCCGTGCCGCGCGGCGCGCAGATCGTTGTCTCGCCCTGGCACCTGCACCGCCATCAGCGGCTGTGGGAAGATCCGGACGGATTCGACCCCGACCGTTGGGACACAGACAACGGCAAGACCTGCGCCCGCACGGCCTATTTCCCCTTTGGCGCCGGCCAGCGAGTCTGTCCCGGCGCGGGATTTGCCATGATCGAGGGGCCGCTGCTGCTGGCAATGATCTGCCGTTCGCTGCATCTGGAACGGGGCGGCGTCGACCCGGTCCCCACAGCGCGCCTGACGGTGCGGGGGCGCGATGGGATCCGGCTGCGCATCAATCCGCGGCGACACGCGTGAACCCGGGCAGGGTGCCATGCGGGAACGTCATGGTCCGGCGGACGTTCATTCGCTGGAAAGAGAGGCAACAAAGATGCGCCAGCTTGCCGTTCCAGCGGCCATTGCGGCGGCCCTGAGCTTTGGAGTGCTGCTGCCGGCCCTCGCCGCCAACACCGGCGTCGTGGCCCCGTTTCTTGGCGGCGGCGTGCCCGCCTGCGAGGCCGGCGCGCCCTGCGCGGCCAAGGATGGAAACGTGGCCACCGCGCCTGCGGGCGTGATCGTCGGAAACACCTACCCTGACGCGCATATCATAACTGAACCCGGCCGCTATGGCCTGACCGATGCCCCTGCGGGCGAGGCCTATGCCGTCATCGGCAAGACCTTGGCGCGGGTGGATAAATCAAGTTTCAAGGTCCTCAGTATCCTGCGCCCGATCGAAGGCCTGCGCGACTGAGCGAACTGCCATTGCCGGCGCCAGAACCCCGGATTACGACTTGCCCCAACGGTTTCACGGGGTGCGCGTCGATGAGTTTTTCCCAAGGGCAGCAGGCTATTGCCATTCCCGGTCCCAGCCCCCTTCCTGCCAGTGTGCTGCGCGCAATGCACCGCGCCTCGCCAGACATTTACGGGGCCGAGCTTGAGGAACTGGTCCAGCGCGTCCACGCCCAACTGACCCGGCTGGGCGGGGGCGGGGTCGCCCGGCTGGCGAGCTATGCCGGCAATGGCCATGCTGGCTGGGAAGCTGCCAATACGAATCTCTTCAATCGCCGGCAAAAGGCCCTTGTCCTCGCCACGGGGTCGTTTGGCCTGGGCTGGGCGGCGAGCGCTGGCAGTCTTGGCATCGACGTCGAGATGATCGACTTCGGCAACAACCGCGCCGCAGATCCGCAGCGGCTTGCCGACCGCCTGCGCGCGGACCGCGAGGGGGCGATCCATGCAGTTCTGGTCACCCAGGTAGACACTGCCAGCGGCGTGCGCAACGACATCCCGGCGCTGCGCGCGGCAATGGGCAATCATCCTGCCCTTCTGGCGGTCGACGCCATCGCCTCGCTCGGCTCCGAGGCGATGCGGATGGGCGATTGGGGCGTCGACGTTGTCGTTTCCGCCAGCCAGAAGGGGCTGATGACGCCGCCCGGCATGGCCTTCGTCTGGCAGTCAGAGCGCGCGGCGGCACTGCCGCGCAGCGACCTCGCAACGCCCTATTGGGACTGGTCGATGCGCGCCGGGCCAGGCGAGGCCTGGCGCTATTGGGGCGGCACGCCGCCAGTCCAGTTGCTGTTCGCGCTCGACGAAGCCCTGCGCCTGCTCCTGGACGAGGAGGGGTTGGACGCCGCATTCGCCCGCCACGCGGGGCTTGCCGCCGCGGTCTGGGCGGCCTTCGATGCCTGGGGCGCAGGTAGCAACGGAATCGCGTTGAACGTCGCCGATCCGGCGCAGCGCGGCCTGCCCGTGACCGCCGCGCATCTGCCGGGCGCAGCGGCCCTGCGCGAGTGGACGGCGACGAAGGCCGGTGTCACGCTGGGCGTTGCGATCGGCGCCGAGCGGCCGGATGACGCGCTGCGGATCGCGCATATGGGCCATGCTTCGGCGCATATGACGCTCGGCGTGCTGGCGGTGATGGAGGCGGGGATGCGCGCGCTTGGCATCGCCCACGGGCAGGGTGGCCTTGACGCCGCAACCGCGGTGATCGCGGCGCGCGCCTGACGCGGGCTCGCTAGCGCCCAAGGCCGCATCGCCCGTTGCCGGGACCGGCCCGCGCCGGTATCACCTTGGCAACGAAAGGCCAGCGATGCGTATTCTTCTGACCAATGACGATGGCATCAACGCCCCGGGTCTGGCGGCGATCGAGGCTATTGCGGCCGAGCTCGCCGGTCCCGAGGGGGAAATATGGGTCGTGGCACCGGCATTCGAGCAATCCGGCGTCGGCCATGCCATCAGCTACACCCACCCGACCATGATCGCGGCGCTCGGCCCGCGCCGCTTTGCGGCCGAGGGCAGCCCGGCCGATTGCGTCATGGCGGCGCTCTCGGACGCGATGGGCGATCTGCGCCCCGACCTGGTCCTTTCAGGCGTCAACCGCGGCAATAACTCGGGCGAGAACGCGGTCTATTCCGGCACCATCGGCGGCGCGATGGAGGCCGCCCTGCAGGGCATACCGGCCATTGCCCTCTCGCAATACATGGGCCCGGGCAGCCGCGATCTCGTGGACCCGTTCGAGGCAGCGCGCCAGCACGGCCCGGCCCTGATCCGCAACCTGCTCGACCGCGCGCCGTGGGATCTGAACGCTGATTACGCGCTGTTCTACAACGTCAACTTCCCGGCTGTCGCCGCCGACAAGGTGCGTGGCATTCGCCTGACCCCGCAGGGCCGGCGGCAGGGTGCGAATTTCTCGGTCGAGCCATTCGTCTCGCCCACGGGACGGCGGTTCTTGTGGGCGCGCGGCGGTCCGCAGGATGTGCCCGCGGGGCCGGGCAGCGATGTCGCAGCGAACATGGACGGCTATGTGTCCGTCACCCCGATGCGCGCAGATCTGACCTGCCACCCCAGCTTGGCCGCGCTGCAAAGGGAGTGGGAGCCCGCATGACCGACGAGGCGCAGCCCGCCCCCCATCTGCAGGATGATCCGCAGGAGGCGCGGATGCGCTTTTTGCTGACCCTGCGCTCGCGCGGGGTGACGGATGCGCGCGTGCTGGCCGCGATGGAGCGGATCGACCGCGGCCGCTTCGTGCGCGGGCTGTTCGAGGACCGGGCTTATGATGACACGCCGCTGCCCATCCCGTGCGGCCAAACCATCAGCCAACCCTCGGTCGTCGGCCTGATGAGCCAGGCCCTGGCCGTCGGGCCGCGCGATACCGTCCTCGAGATCGGGACCGGCTCTGGCTATCAGGCGGCGATCCTGGCGCTGCTGTGCCGGCGCGTCTATACTGTCGACCGCCACCGTCGTTTGGTGATCGAGGCAGAGGCGCAGTTCGCGGCCCTGGGCCTCACCAACATCACCGCGCGCGTCGCCGATGGCAGTCGCGGGCTGCCCGAGCAGGCGCCCTTCGATCGCATCCTGGTGACCGCCGCGGCGGAGGACCCGCCCGGGCCGCTGTTGTCGCAACTCAAGATCGGCGGTATCATGGTGCTGCCGGTCGGGCAGTCGGATGCCGTGCAGACGCTTCTGCGCGTGACCCGTCATTCGGACGGCTACGAATATGACGAACTCCGGCAGGTGCGTTTCGTGCCGCTGGTCGAGGGGTTGGGCCAGACATGACCCCCGGATACGAGGCGAGGACGGGCAGAAAATGAATGCGATCAGGACGGCCTCTCGGGCCTTGGATGCGGGCCGCGCTGCGGCGCGCGCGCCGGCGTTGGGCGCCGGCGGTGCGCGCCTCTCCCGCTGGTTGCTGGCGGGCGGCGCGGCGATGGCGCTGGCCTCGTGCGCCGGCGGAACGGCCACCGGGACCGGTGGCGCGTCGGGTGGTCCGCTCGCTGGGTTGCAAAACCCGTTCGCCGGCCTCAACAATCCGTTCAGCGGTGCGGGCGCGGCCGGGGTCGACCCCGACCTGCGCGGCCGAATTGGCGGGCCGTTCAGCACGGCAGGCAGTGCGGGCGCCACGGCCGCGACGGGTGCGGTCACTGACCCCTTCGCCGGCCAGGGCGTCAAGCAACCCGACGTGCCACAGGGCGGCACCGTGACAAAGACCACTGTGACGACGCCGGCCGCGACGACGCCCACTGGCGCCGCGACAACCACCACCACGACGACCACGACCACCACCCCGGGCCGGGCGCCGACCAGCCACACCGTTGCAGCGGGCGAGACCGCCTGGTCGATTGCCCGGAAATATGGCGTGTCGGTCAACGACCTGGCCAGCGCCAACGCGCTGCCAGCCGATACGATGACAGTTCGGACGGGCCAGAAGCTGGCCATTCCCGGCGCCGCGGCCACCGCCTCGACGACGGCCCAGGTCACCGCGCCCGGCGTCGGCAGCCCGACCCCGCGGCCGCCGTCAGCGTCGCGCGCGCTGCCGCGCGAGGACACGACCCCTGCCTCGGCCAAGGTGGACCGTCCGAGCGCGCCCGACCTCGGCGCCACGCGCACAGCCGCATCCGGCGGCAAGGGCAAGCTGCAGATGCCAGTCACGGGCTCGATCGTCCGGGCCTATTCCAAGGGCAAGAACGAGGGGATCGATCTGTCCGCCCCGACCGGTACCCCCGTAAAGGCCGCCGGCAGCGGCACGGTCGCCGCGATCACCCGTGACACCGATGGCGTTCCAATCGTGGTGATGCGCCACGACGGCGAGCTGATGACCGTCTATGCCGGCCTCGACAATCTGAGCGTCGCCAAGGGCGATAAAGTGTCGGCCGGTCAGGCGATCGGAAAGTCCAGCAAGAGCGGCGTGCTGCATTTCGAGGTCCGCCAGGGCTTTGAAAGCGTCGATCCCGAAAGCTATCTGCGCTGATTGGCGAGCGGGGATATTCCCCTGCCGCCTTTCCCTTTCGGCTGAATACCTCTAGCTCGCCTTGCTCGCCTCGCCGGTGATGGCGCGGGCGACCTCACGCAGGACCATGGCACGCAGCTCGCGCGACATCCCGGGATCCACCAGTTCCTGACGGATAACCTCGCGGATCATGCCGCTAAGGATCGAACCGCTCACGGCATCTTCAGTCTCGGCGCCGTTCGTGTTGATTGGATCGCCGGTCGGCTGGGTGGGGGCATAGGCGTTCATCGCAGTCTCCAGCAAGACGGTTTCGCTCAGGGCGGGAATGGGCTCAGCCGCCCTCTCGGCGGACACGGACGGGTGCAGGGCATCGCTGTTGAACTGCGGCAATTCGGCCGGGGGGACGCCGTGCAAAGGATTGGTTGGGCGATCCGCGATCGTCTCGACACAATCTTTGGTATCAGCCAGTTGCGCGGAGGCCTCCGCCGCGGCCTCCCGCGTCGAGAGGAGGGTCGCCGATTGATCAGACTCCGTTGGGTCCGACGCCCCCGCGCGCTCCACCTCCCTCAAGGGCGCCACCAATTCGCTGCGCCCCAGGCGCAACGGCCCAGGGCCCGGCGGTTGACGGCGCGTCCAGCTTTGCGCGCGCACCAGAAGCTCGTCACGGTCAGCTTGAACGGGGGGCGTGCTCACCCAGCCGAGGCCGGATCGGCTGGAAGGAACCTCGGGCGACGCGGCCGGCCGTGGGCCCACCGCCTCCAAACGGAGGACGGCCGCCCGGTCCGTGTCGGGCACCGGGTCTTGCGCAATCATGCTGCGGATGGAGGCCAGAACGTCACCGATATTCTCGGACAACTGGCTGGCCGAGGGGCCGCGCGGCGCGGCAGCTTCGGTCATGCCCGCGACCCGGGCGTGACACGAAGCGCAGGATTACTTGCCGATGGCGCGCAGGACTCGATCGAGGTTCTTGCCTTGCACGCTGGTGTAGGGGGCGTCGCGGACCGCGCTGTAGTAGGCCGATGGGTCATAGGTGGGAATTCCCAGCTTCAGGTTTTCTACCGTCAGCAGACCCATAGCAGCCAATAGTTGATAATGAGCTAATTGCAGGTTGGCTTCTGCAGTAATCTTGTTCGCCCGCGCCTCGAGAAGGGATTGCTCGCTGTCGAGCACGTCCAGAGTGGTCCGCGCGCCCAGTGTCGCCTCCTCGCGCACGCCCTCATAGGCCTGTTGCGCAGCGACGATCTGTTCGTTGATGGCACTGATCTGCGCACGGGCCACGTCGATATTGGCCCAGGAGACCCCGACCGACTGGGCGACGTCGCGCGCGCTTTGCAGCAGGGCGGCGCGCGCACGATCGCGGTTGGCCATTGCCTTGCGATGCGCGGACGACAGACGTCCACCGGAATAGATGGTCTGCGAAAGGGTCAGCCCGACATTGGCGCCCTTGATCAGTTCGTCATCGCGCGACTGCGAGGAATCCTGCGCATAAACCGAGGCCGAGCCCTTCAGCTCGGGCCGGCGCTCGGCTGCGGCGGCTGCAACCTGCACCTCGGCCGCGGCGACATTGCGCTGGGCAAATTCGACGGCCGGATGGCTGCGTTGGGCAATCGCCTGGGCTGCGGTCACCGATTTCGGCAGGGTCGGCAGCTTGGGCGGGGCACTGAGATCACCCGGCGCCTTGCCGGTCGCGGCCTTGTAGCTTTCGACCGCGACGGCAAGATTGCCCTTTGCAGTGGCAAGCTGGGCCCTCGTCTGGGCCAGCTGCGCCTCGGCCAGCGACACGTCGGTCACGGTGATTTCCCCGACCTCGTAGCGATCGTTCGCCGCGCGCTCCTCCTCGGACAGCACGCGGACCGAGTTTTCCTGCAGCGCAACCTGCTGGCGCTGGCTGCGCACGTTCAGATAGGCCTCGACCGCTTGCAACAGAATGTTCTGCTCGACGCTGATCAATTGGGCGCGGGTGGCAAGTACCAGTTCTTTCGCGGCGTCGATGGCCAGCTGGCTGCGGCCCCAGTCATAGAGGGTCATTTCGGCCACCAGGCTGGCGGTCAACGAACGACTCTCGGCGTTCTGCACTTCCTGGAACTGATGCTGGACGGTCCAGCCAATGACTGGCCGCAGGGCGGCCATGGCACTGGCGACATCCTCGTCCGCAGCGCGCAGGACGGCGCGGTTCTGATCCAGCAGCGCAGCATGGCGATAGGCCGCAACCATCGCATCGGCAAGGCTATCAGCGCTGGCGGGCAGCGCAGCCACGACGGCCAATGCCGTCCCGAGGGCGAGCTTGCGCAGGCGGCGCGCCGCGCCGGCGACCCGATGACGGATTTCTGGCATCGTTCTTTCCTTTCCGCTGGGTCGCGACACTGGGCGACCTCGCCGCGGTTACAGCGTGAAGCCGCGCTGACGGGCAAAGCCGGCCAGCAACGGTGCATGGGCATTGAACTGATCGCGCCAAGTGATCTCGCCGCCCGATTTCAGGCCGATGCGGACCACCCCGAGGGCGCCCTGGTGAAACAGCGCGGCGATCCGGCCACCTTCGCGCAGCTGGGATGTCAAGGAATCGGGCACCACCTCGACTGCGCCGCCGCTGACGATCATGATGTCATAGGGCGCCTGGGCGTCCCAGCCCTCGGTAAGCGGACCCTGGACCACGGCGACCGTCTCGGCCCCCGCCTCGCGCAGCGCCCCTTCGGCCGTGGCGACAGCCCCGGCCTCGTCCTCCAGCGCCACGACCGCGCCGGCGATCCGGCCTAGAACGGCTGCCGCATAGCCGTTGCTGCAGGCCACATCCAGCACCAGATCCTCGGGCCCCGGATCGAGGCCGTCGATCATCTTGGCGAGCGTGCGCGCCTCGAGCATCACCCGGCCGCCCGGCAGGGACAGGTTCTCGCCGACATAGGCGACTGATCGGCGCGGGGCGGGCACGAACAACTCGCGCGGGATAGCCAGCATCGCCTCGATCACCGGAAAGCGGGTGACGTCACTGGGCCGCACCTGGGTGTCCACCATGGTGGTGCGGGCCTGGGCGAAATCGAGCATCGGTCGCGGTCTCCGGCAGTTCGGCCCCTGTTGTGCCACAGCTTCCGTGGGTCGGCAACGGAAGGTGGACGGTTCCGGCGCCCACAATTCGGTACAGGTGCAAGGTCCGCTTGCAAGGCGGCGGTGCATCCTCTATCCGTGCCGCACCTCGACGGCGGTGGGTTGGCGGAGAGGTTACGCACCGGATTGCAAATCCGTGAAGACCGGTTCGATTCCGGTACCCACCTCCAATTTCCTTCTTTTCTGGCGATCTCCTGAAAGTGCCACGGTGAGCGCGGTGGATTTCATTGCACCGCATGCCCAGACCATGGGGTCGCTTGGCTTGCCACACGGGGTCACAGCGTGCGCTTCCCCACCCCCATGAAATGACGCTACGTTCGAGCGCCGGCGTATTCCCCTAAATCCTCCCACCCGGGACCATGCTTGCTTTGCCCCGGTGCTGCCACTACCGGTCGAACCGCGGACGCAGCAGACCGGGGTTCAATGATCTACCGCAGCCTGACGCAGATCGCCGGTGTGGGCGCGCGCCTGCTGGCGCCGGTGGCGGGCGAAAATTTTCGTGCGCGGCTGGGGCTCGGACTGCCGGCCCTGCCTGCGGGCGGGATTTGGCTGCATGGCGCCTCGGTCGGCGAGATCGCATCTGCGGCGACCCTGATTGCGGGGTTACGAGAGCGTCACGAGGTGTTTGTCACCGCGAACACGCCGACCGGTTGGGATACGGCGCTGGCGCTGGGGGTCCGCGCAGGCCTCGCGCCGCTGGATACTCCCCAAGCCGTCGCCGCCTTTCTCGATCGCCTGAAACCTCGCCTCGCGATCACCATCGAGAACGAGCTTTGGCCTAATCGCTCGGCCGCCCTCGCGCGCCGGGGGGTGCCGCAGGTGGTCCTTGGGGCGCGTCTGTCGCAACGCTCAGCCCAGCGTTGGGCAAGATTGGACGGCCTGATCCGGCCGATGTTGGGGCGCCTTAAGGCTGTCTCGGTCCAGGACTACGCGTCCGAGGCGCGCTTGCTGGCACTGGGCCTGCCGCACGCGGCCCTGCTGCCGCGCGCCAACCTAAAGCTGATGGCGCCGGCGCAGACCATGCCTCTGCCGCCGGGTCCGGAGCGGGCACTGACAGTGCTGGCGGCATCGACCCATGCTGGCGAGGAGGCGCTGATCCTGGATGCCGTTACAGCGCTGCGCGCGCGCGGGGTGCCACTGCGCCTGATCGTCGCGCCGCGCCACCCGCAGCGCTTTGACGAGGTCACGGCGCTGATGGCGGCCCGCGGTCTGCCGCCGGCCCGCCGCTCTGCCGGTGCGGGACCTAAGGCGCCGGTGCTGCTGGCGGACAGCATGGGCGAGATGCCACAATGGTACGCCGCAGCCGGCATCTGCCTGACGGGCGGCTCTCTGGTGGAAAAGGGCGGCCACACCCCGTGGGAGCCGGCGGCCCAGTCCTGCGCGATCCTGCACGGTCCGCATGTCGCGAATTTCGCCGGCGACTATGCGACGCTCGACGGTGCGGGGGCGGCGGTGCCGGTCACGACGGCAACGCTCGCCGACGTTCTGGGGCGCCTGCTGGGCCAACCGCAACTGCAGACAAGTCTCGGCGCAAAGGCGCGCGCCATTCTGATCGAGAGCGCGGGCGATCCGTCACAATTGATTGAAATGATCGACACATTTGCCACGGGTTGAGGCTTGTTCCGCCGGCCGGATAGCTGGATGATGGACAACTATCCGACCAGTCAGGTTTGTCATGATCCGCTATGCGCTGCATTGCCCCGATGGGCATGATTTCGAAGGCTGGTTCCGGTCCTCGGACGTATTCGTGCAGTTGCGCGATTCCGGGCAGGTGACCTGCCCGAACTGCGGCGGCGCCAAGGTCGACCGTGCGCTGATGGCCCCGGCCGTCGCCGCCGAAGCTGCCGCCGCCCCAGCAGCCCCTCCGGAGGCCGCGAGCCCGGAGCCGGCGAACCGGATCGAGCGGGCCCTGTCCGAACTGCGGGCCCATGTGGAGGCGAATTCCGACTATGTCGGGATGCGCTTTGTCCAGGAAGCGCGGGCCATGCATGAAGGCCGCGTCGACCCGCGGCCGATCCATGGCGAGGCGCGGATCGAGGATGCGCGGCGGATGATCACCGAGGGGCTGCCGGTCATGCCGCTACCCTTCCGCTCGAAGAAGCGGATGAACTAGGGCCCCTGCGGAGTCAGGTCACAGCCGGTCAGCCGCGTTCATCAAGGCGCACGAAATCGAGGACGCTGCCCCGCCCCGGCTGGATCTGGCCCCAGTCCTCGGCCTCGAAATCGACCACCAGCGTCGCGGCGGTCGGATAGCGGCGAAAGTCAGGGTCCATGGGCGGGCGCGCCGGCAGACTGGCAGCGAAAGCGGCGATGCCCGGGTTGTGGCCGATCACCATGACGGTCGGTGCACTGGCGGTTCGCAACACGTTCAGGATGGTGTCTGGGTCGGCCAGATACAGCGCGGGCTCGTGCCGGATCTGAGGCAGCACGCCCAGCGCAGCGGCGGCAACACCGTCCCAGGTCTCGCGGGTGCGGGCCGAGGGCGAGCACAGCACTTCCTCCGGCTCGTAGCCGCGGCTGGCCAGCCAGTCACCCAACGCCCGGGCCGCCCGTGCGCCGCGGCGGTTCAGCGGCCGGTCCTCATCAGACAGTGCGGGATCGTCCCAGTCGGATTTCGCGTGGCGCGTCAGGATGAGGCGGCGGTGCCCGGCTGGGGTCATGGATCAAACTGCCTCATGTTGAAGAGAAATGGCTTGCAGACGCGAGCCTGCCACAGCCTCGCACCAAGGGGCAAGCGCGCCCTGCGTTACGCTTTGGTTGACGATGAGGGACCCACCCATAGAGACCACCGCCGAGGTGCTGCGCGTCCCGCGACTGGGCAAAACCTGCGCCCGGGCGACTATAGCCCGCGGTCCCCTTGCCGCAGCCCATGCGGCTTCGCGCGCGGCTCGGACGAGCGGATCAGGCTGCCCGCGCCCTGCTCGGTGAAGAGTTCCAGCAGGCTGGCATGCGGCACGCGGCCGTCCAGGATCACGACTGCGCGCACCCCGTCCTCAAGCGCCTTCAGCGCCGTCTCGGTCTTGGGGATCATCCCGCCGGACACCGAGCCGTCGGCGATCATCGCCTTGACCTGGTCCGGGTGCATCTGGGTCAGGACCTCGCCCTCGGCGTTCTTGACCCCGGCGACGTCCGTCAGAAGCAACAGGCGGTCGGCCCGCAGCGCGCCAGCGATGGCGCCGGCGGCGGTGTCGCCGTTCACGTTGAAGGTCTCGTTATCGGCCATTCCGGTGGCCACCGGCGCGATCACCGGGATCAGGCCGGCGAGGTAAAGGTCGCGGATGATCTGCACGTTCATCTCGATCGGGCGGCCGACAAATCCCAGTTCGGGGTCGTCCGCCTCGCAGACCATCATGTCGTCGTCCTTGCCGGAAATGCCGATAGCGCGGCCGCCCGCGTCGTTGATCGCCTGGACGATGCGCTTGTTGACGAGGCCGGACAGCACCATCTCGACCACCTCGACGGTCTCGCGGGTGGTGACGCGCTTGCCGCGGACAAATCGGCTCTCGATGCCCAGTTTGCCCAGCAGTTCGTTGATCATCGGCCCGCCGCCATGGACCACGACCGGGTGGATGCCGACATGCTTCATCAAGACGATATCACGGGCGAATTCGGCCATGGCCTCGTCATCGCCCATGGCGTTGCCGCCGAATTTCACCACCACCACGGCATCCGCATAGCGCTGGATATGGGGCAGCGCTTCGGAAAGCGTGCGCGCAGTCGAGATAAAGTCGCGGTCCATGGTCTGAGCCTTCATCGCCGGTGCCCCTTGCATCGGGGCCGGACCCTAGGGGCGCACCGCGGGGGGTGCAACCGTCACAGCAGGCTGGCGATGGTCGCCCGCAGGGTAGCGAGGCCGTCGGCTTTCTCGGACGAGGTCACGATCAGTTCGGGGAAGGCGGCCGGGTGCTTTTGCAGCGCCTCCTCGACCTGCGCCACGGTCTGGGCCATTGCCTGGGGGCCGATCTTGTCGGCCTTGGTCAGCACCACCTGGAACGGCACTGCCGAGCGGTCGAGCAGGCGCATGATCTCGTGATCGACATCCTTGACGCCATGCCGGCTGTCGATCAGCGCAAAGGCGCGGCGCAGGGTCGGACGGCCCGCAAGGTATTGCTTCAGCAGCGCCTGCCACTTGGCGACCACCGGCAGCGGCGCCTTGGCATAGCCATAGCCCGGCAGGTCGACCAGAAAGCCACGCCCGCCAAGATCGAAGTAGTTGATTTCTTGCGTTCGGCCCGGGGTGTTGGATGCGCGCGCCAACCCCTTTCGGCCGGTCAGGGCGTTGATCAGGCTGGATTTCCCGACGTTGCTTCGACCGGCAAAGCAGACCTCGGGGCGGTCTGCCGGCGGCAGGCCCGGCATCGCGACCACACCTTTGACGAAATCGACCGGCCCGGCGAACAGCAGGCGCGCAGCCTCCTCCTCGGCGGGATCAGGCTGGGGCGCGAGAGGAAAGGCGACCTTCACAGCACTACCACCGAATCGCCGAGCGCGATCTCGCCGCCTGCCTGAACCTCCAGATAGATGCCGAAGTCCTGATGGCCGAACTCGGCCTCCAGCGCGGCAGGCATGTCTCCGTCCAGCCGCCCCGTCGTCGTGTCGGCCGAGGTTGCGGGGCATCTGCCGATCCGCTCAACAACCTTCAGCCGCACCGGGCCGATCTGGATCTGATGCAGGCGCAAGTCGCGCTCGGCCTGGGCCGGCCAGCCGCGGACCCACAGGTTGGCGCGCCAGCGGTCCACACCCAGCGGACGGCCGAGTCCCGCCTCAAGGTCGTCGAGGCTGTCGAGCGACAGCAGCGACAGCCAGGGTTTCTTGGTGTCGGTCAGCGGCAGCGGCCCGCTGACGAGGCGCACGGGCGGCGCCTTGCCCGTGCTCGCCCACAGCGGGGCGACCCAAGCCAGCAGCGGCGCCTCGTCGCCATCGGGATCAAAGACCAGCGGCGGCAGGTCGGGATGGGTCAGATGCAGTCTGCCGTCCGGACCCCAGCCGCCGCGGATGGCTTGCAACTCGGGGCTCGCCGCGCCGCGCAGAAAGGCTGACTTGGGCAGCCACTTGGTCAGCACCTCGCCATCCAGATGATTAGCGGCATCGGCATGCAGCACGCCAAAGCGCCGGTCGCCGGGCAGCGCCTGCCCGGCGGTCAGCGTCACCCGGTCGAGAGTCTGGCCGCCGATCGACTTGACCGGATAGCGCGCGATCCGTTCCAGTCGGGCGGCCGGCAGGCTCACTTCTTGGGTGCCTTGGCTGGTGCGGTTTTCTTGCGATTGCCGAAGATGTTGCCGAACAGGTCCGGCGGGTGCCCGTGCATCGACATGATCGTGTACTGCTGCAGGATCGTGATGGTGTTGTTGGTGATCCAGTACAGCACCAGCCCGCTGGCAAAGCTGCCGAGCATGAACATGAACAGCCACGGCATCCAGGCAAAGATCATCTTTTGCGCCGGGTCGGCCGGGGCCGGGTTCAGCTTTTGCTGCACCCACATGCTGATGCCAAGAACGATGGCCAGCGCCGGCAGCGACAGCATGTGCAGCATGCTGCCTGGCTGTGGCGTGGCAAAGGGCAGCAGCCCGAACAGGTTCAGAACCGAACTGGGATCGGGCGCCGACAGGTCGCGAATCCAGCCGATCCACGGCGCTTGCCGCAGCTCGATCGTGACGAAGATCACCTTGTAGAGACTGAAGAAGATCGGGATCTGCAGCACCACCGGCAGGCAGCCCGCCGCCGGGTTGACTTTCTGGCTCTTGTAGAGGGCCATCACCTCTTGCTGATACTTCATCCGGTCGTCGCCGGTGCGCTCCTTGATCGCCTCCATCTGCGGCTGCAATTCCTTCATCCGCGCCATCGAGATGTAGGATTTGCGCGCCAGGGGGAAGACCAGCAGCTTCAGAACGAAGGTCAGGGCGATGATCGACCAGCCCATGTTGCCGATGAAGCCGTGCAGCCAGTGCAGGACGGCAAAGATCGGCTTGGTCAGGAAGAAGAACCAGCCCCAGTCGACCGCATCGACAAAGCGGTCGATGCCGGGCGAGGCCTGATAGGCGCGCAGAACGTCCACCACCTTGGCCCCGGCGAACAGATAGCCTGCACTGTCGGTCCGGGTCCCCGGTTCGACCGTCAGCATCGGCAGCCGCGCCTCCGTCTGGAAGATGTCCGCGCCGGGCGCGTATTTGACCACCTGGGTGAAGCCCTGCCCCGGGGCGGGGGCCAGGGTCGTCATCCAATACTTGTCGGTAAAGCCGATCCAGCCGTTCTCTTTGACTTCGCGCACGTCGGCCGGGCCCTCGGCGCCGACCGGATCGAGCTTGACGATGTTCTTGTATTTCTTCTCGATCAGCTCGCCATCGGCCATGCCGACCGCGCCCTCGTGCAAGACAAAGTAGTTTTGCGTGTCGGGTTTGCCGTGCCGGGCCAGGATGCCGTAGGGCGAGGCTGAGAACGCGGTATCGCCCTTGTTTTCCAGCGACTGCGTGACCGTGAACAGGTAGCGGTCATCGACCTCGAAGGTGCGGCGGAAGATCTGGCCAGCACCGTTGTCCCAGACCAGCGTAACAGGCTTGCCTGGGGCCAAGGTGCTGCCGCTCTCGACCTGCCACAGAGTGGCCGGGCTCGGCACCAGAGCCGCATCGACACCGGGACCCGGCAGCCAGCCATAGATGGCATAGTAGGGCTTCGTCGGCGGCACATCCGGCTGCGCATCGGGGGCCAGGGCCGGAACGGCCGCAGGCTCGCGCGGGCCCGAGGTCGGCGAGAGCAGCCGCACCAGCGGCGAATTGGGATCCAGCGTCTCGCGGTAATTCTTGAGTAGCAGGTCGTCGAGCCGCCCGCCCGCCAGCGAGATGCTGCCGCTGAGCGATGGGGTGTCGATGGTCACGCGCGGTGCGGTGGCCGTGGGATCGGCTGCGCCGGCGGGGGCAGTAACGGTGCCGGGGGTCGCGGCAACGGTGCCGGGTGCCGCAGTGGTGGTCGCTGCGGGCGCCGCAGGCTCGGTCCCGGCGGTCTGCGCGGTCTGGGTCGGTGCGGGAACCGGCGGCTGCGTCTGTGGGGCAAACATCGTGTACCAGACGACGACCACCAGAAACGACAGCACGGTCGCAAGGATCAGATTGCGGTTATTGTCATCCATCCTGACGAACGGCCTTCATGTCTGGGGAATCCGCGCCGTTCAACAGAAGGGGGGGCGGAAGGTCAAGCGAAGTTTGGCCGTCACTGCCGGCGGGCATCGCTGCCGTGGGCTGCGCCGCGCCCATCAACGCCGCGAAATCAAACAGGCACGGGTCGGCCAGATGCGAGGGCCGCACGTTCATCAGGGCCCGGAACATGACCTGACGTCGCCCGGGGGTGCGCGCCTCCCATTCGTCCAGCAGGCGCTTGACCTGCACCCGCTGGAGCCCCTCCTGGCTGCCGCAAAGATCGCAGGGGATGATGGGATAGCCCATCGCGCGGGCGAAGTGCTCGCAATCTGCCTCGGACACGAAGGCGAGCGGGCGCAGCACGGTCAGATCGCCCTCCTCGTTCAGCAGCTTTGGGGGCATCGCCGCCAGCCGCCCGCCGTGAAACAGGTTCATGAAGAACGTCTCGAGGATGTCATCGCGGTGATGGCCAAGAACCACGGCCGCGCACCCCTCCTCGCGGGCGATGCGGTAGAGGTTGCCGCGGCGCAGACGCGAGCACAGGCTGCACATCGTCCCGCCCGGCGCGATCTTGTCCATGACGATGGAATAGGTGTCCTGGTATTCGATCCGGTGTGCGACGCCGCGGTCGGTCAGAAACGCCGGCAGCACGGTCGCGGGAAAGCCGGGCTGGCCTTGGTCGAGGTTGCAGGCCAACAGATCCACGGGCAGGACCCCGCGCCACTGCAATTCGTGCAGGATCGCCAACAGCGTATAGCTGTCCTTGCCGCCCGACAGGCACACGAGCCAGCGATCGCCGGGGCGAACCATGCCGTAGGTATCGATCGCCGAGCGCACCTCGCGCACCAGCCGCTTGCGCAGCTTGCGGTACTCGGTCGAGGTCGGGGCACCGCGAAACAGCGGGTGAATCTCGCCCCTGCCCTCGTCCAGATCGCCTGCCAGATCGTCCATCATGCCCCCGGCTTGCGAAGCGGCGGGACCGGATCGAACCCTGATCCGCCCCAAGGATTGCAACGCGCCAGCCGCCGCAAGGTCAGCCAGCCGCCATAAAGGCCGCCATGCAGCCGCAGCGCCTCGAGGGCATAGGCCGAGCAGGTCGGCTGGAACCGGCAGCCATGGCCCAGCCACGGCGACAGCAGCAGCCGGTAGGCATGGACCGGGGCGGCCAAGATACGGGCGAGCGGGCTCATGCCGCGGGCGCGCCGTGGATGCGTGCCAGAGCGGTATCGAGATCGGTGCGCAGGGCGGCAAACTCGCGATCCACCGTCGCGCCGGGGCGACCGACCAGGACGTAGTCCCAGCCCGGTTGCCCGGCGCGCGGCAGGATCGCCCGCGCAATCTCGCGCAGGCGGCGCTTGGCGCGGTTGCGGACAACGGCGTTGCCGATCTTTTTCGAACAGGTATAGCCCACCCGAACGCCACTTCCCGCAGCCTCGTCGCTGCGGCGCTGCCTGGCCTGCAACAGGAAACCGGGCGTCCCCTGCCGGCGGGCCGAGGCCGCGCGCAGGAAATCGGCCCGCATGGTCAGGGTGGTCAATGCGAAAGCCCCCGCTCCGGCCGGGCCAGCCGGACCTTCGGGGTCATCGGCATGGAGCGGCGGAATCGGGGGCATCTTTTGTCTCGCTGACAGCGCCGGGGCACGGGGCCGCTCGGCAGCAGGCCTTACGCGCTGAGGACCTTGCGGCCCTTGGCACGGCGGGCGTTCAGAACCCGGCGACCACCCTTGGTCGCCATGCGGGCGCGAAAACCGTGGCGGCGTGCGCGCACCAGGTTCGACGGCTGGAAAGTGCGTTTCATCTGTCTTACTCCGGTAACTCAGTGCGGCGGCGCGAGGTCTGGGCATGGACCACTGGGGATCGCCCACGCAGGCGCGAATAGGGGATCGCCCACGCAGGCGCGAATAAACGAAGCCCGGCAGATAGTCAGAGGGCGCAGATAAGTCAAGCGCGACATCCGCCCGGAACCGGGCGAGATCGCGGCAGTTTGGAAGGCACCACGGCCCGGCAGCCGCGTGCCATGGAGACGCGCCAGAGAACGATGAGATTCAACACGCTCTCGGGACGGTTTGCGGTTTTGACCGCCGCCTTCGTCATGCTGGCGGAGGTGTTGATCCTCATACCCTCGCTGTCGAATTTTCGGATCGACTACCTCGAATCGCGGCTCGAGCGCGCGCAGATCGCCAGCCTCGCCCTGCTGACAACCGACGATGCCCTCGCCGCGGATCTGGAGCAGGAGCTGCTGCAGAATGCTGGCGTCTATAACGTCGTGCTGCGGCGCGATGACGTTCGCCAGTTGGTGCTGTCCTCGCCCATCCCGGCGCCGGTTGCGGCGACGTATGATCTGCGCCGCACTTCGTTCTGGACCGGCGCGCGCGATGCGATGCTGCGCCTTCTCACCTCGAAGGAGGAGGTGATCCGCGTCATCGGCGCCCCCGTTAACGGCGCCGGGCAACTGATCGAAATCACCATGCCCAGCGGCCCGCTGCGCACCGGGATGATCGACTTTGGCGTGCGGGTTCTGGCGATCTCGGCCATGTTCTCGATCCTGACGGCGCTATTGCTGAACCTCGCGGCGCAGCGGCTGATTCTGGTGCCGATGCGGCGCGTCATCACGCATATGGTCGCCTTCGCCCAGGCACCCGGCACCAGCGACGCGATCATCCGTCCTGATGCCCCTACCGCCGAGCTGCGCGAGGCAGAGACCGCCCTGGCGCAATTGCAGACCAACGTCCAATCCTCGCTGCGCCAGCGCGAGCGGCTGGCCAACCTCGGCGAGGCGGTGGCCAAGATCAGCCACGATCTGCGCAACATCCTCGCCACTAGCCAGATCTTTGCCGACCGGCTGGAGGACAGCGCCGATCCCGCGGTGCGCCGGGCTGCACCCAAGCTGGTGAATTCGATCCGCCGGGCTATCAGCCTGTGCGAGACGACCCTCGCCTATGGCAAGGCCGAGGAGCCCGCGCCGACGCTGACCCGCTTCAACCTTGCCAAACTTGTCGCCGAGGTCGCCGAGGCGGAATCGCTGGCCGCGAGCGATGGCCGCGTCGAGGTGCTGACCGACGTGCCCGCAGGGCTGAACATCCGCGCCGACCGCGACCAGCTCTATCGCGTGCTGTCGAACCTGGCCCGCAACGCCCGCCAAGCGATCGAGGCGACCGGCAAGCCCGGCACGGTCGAGATCGGCGCCGGTGAGGACGAGGCGCTGTGGTGGATGCGCGTCGGCGACACCGGCCCCGGCCTGCCGGAGAAGGCACGCGAGGCCCTGTTCAAGCCCTTCGCGGCGGGCGGCCGCAAGGGGGGCACCGGCCTTGGCCTCGCCATCGCCGCCGATCTGGTGCGCGGCCATGGCGGCCGGCTGGAGCTTGCGCGCAGCGACGCCGAAGGCACTCAATTCATGTTGTACCTGCCGCGCGACCTGCAATCGACATACCCGGTGGATTAGCCCTTGCGCCCCCCCGCGCCAAGCACTACATCCCGCCACCGACGGACCCGTAGCTCAGCTGGATAGAGCATCAGACTACGAATCTGAGGGTCGGGCGTTCGAATCGCTCCGGGTCCGCCATTTGAAACAAGGGCTTGGGCATAATTGCCTTGGCCCTTTTTTCTTGCGAGCTGACAGCGCCGCCCGTTTTTCTTCGATGGGCGTCCTGCGCCCCTCCGACTGTCTCTCCGGCCGCCCCTCAACCCATCTTTTGTTGGCTTCGCATGCTGGCGATCACAATCCCCAGCGCGATAACGGCGAGCGCGGCGTAGAAAATCCCCACCGCGCGATAAAGACCGTCATACCCGACCTGGCCAATTAAAGGCTGGCTTAGGATGGGGGACATGAAATGCCCGAAGAACATACTGGCGGTGGTCATGCCCGTTACGCGGGCACGCAAGCGAAGTTGGGCGATCTGCAGGGCCGAAGCCATGATGTTCGGCATCATCATCCCAAGGCCGCAGCCCATGACCGCGAGACTCGCCACCAATCCTGCGAAGGAATAGGCGAAGGACAGGGCGACCGCGCCCGCTGCCATCAGGCTGAACGCACCGGCAAAGACCTCGACCGTACTCGCCCGGTTGCGGACCCGCCCGTAGGAGAGTGCTGCGATTGCCGCCACGAGATTGAATATCCCGATCAGGATGCCGACGGTCCGCGCACTGGGATAACCGAGATCCTTCAGATAAAATGAAAGCTGGGTCGGCACGGTATAAAACAGCGCGTTCGCGAGGAAGGCAGTCAGGCACAGCACGGCCAGAAGGGGCCAGTTCTGGTCGCCCTCAATTCCGCCGGAAAAAGTTGCGGCGCGCTGCGCCCTGGCCGGTTCGCGCAGGACCGTCATGACAGCGACGGCTATCGGCAGGGCGAGCCCATAGATCAGAAACGGCGCGCGCCAGTCGAGGTCGGCCAGAAAACCGCCGCCCACGACAAAGATCACGCCGCCGATCTGGGTGAACGCCTGTTGCAGGCCGAAAAAGCGCGACCGCGCCTCTCCCTCGAAATTGTCGCCGACCAGTGCGGTTCCAACCGTCATGACCGCACCGACCGCAAGGCCGAAAAACGCACGGCTTACGAGGATGCCAAGCAGGCTTTGGGAAACCCCGCCCGCCAGGCCGGCGGCCGCGTAAAGCAGGATCGAGACCAGCAGCAGGCGTTTGCGGCCGTAACGGTCGGCCAACGCGCCTGCAATCGGAGCCGAGATCACGACGAAAATGGCCGGCAAGGTCAGCACCATGCGGCTCATCAGTTCGACGTTCGCCTGACCCTCGAACGCCTGCCGTATCGCAGGAAGCGCGGGCGCGACGACCGTTCCTGACATGATGGTCAGCGTCGCCACGGCCAACAACGTCGCTTTCAGGGCCCAGGATGGATCGGTTCGATGTTGCTCCACGATTACGCCGCCTTGTCGTAAGGCTGGGCCGCGCGCGCGGCTTTCAGCGCCTGGGTCCACCAGAAAAGCTTGTCCAACATGAGGGCCAGCGCCGTTTCCGCCTCCGCGGGCGGATTGAACTGGCCGTTCTCCTCCCGGTACTGCCATGCATTCGGGAAGCTAACCCCATCGCGTATACTGACGGTGTGAAGCTCTGCGAAGACCTGCCGCAGATGCTCGACCGCGCGTAATCCGCCCGAGACACCGCCATAGGACACAAAGGCGACGGCCTTCGCCTGCCACTCACCATAGGCCAGGTCTAGTGCCGCTTTCAGCGCGGCGGGATAGCTGCGGTTATATTCCGGCACCAACACGATGAAGCCATCGGAACGGCCCAGAACCTCACGCAATTTGATGGCCGAAGGCGTGTCGGATTTGTGCCGGACCGAGGTATCCATCTCTCGTGGGTCGATGATTTCAATCGTGACATCGGGGTGCTCTTCAAGCCGGCTCAGCAACCAGGCGCCAATCACATCGCCGAATCGCCCCTCGCGGGCGCTGCCATAGATCACGCCTATCTTCAGTTTGGAGGAAGTCATGGAACAGTCCTTTTAACCAGTTCCATGACTTGATAGGACCTCAACTATACTTGAGGTCAAGGGCAAAAATGGAACAGGCAACCCAGCGCCTTCCCAAGCGCGATCTGTCCGTGGGCGAAGTGGCGAGGCGGGCCGGCGTGCCTGTCTCGACCGTTCATTTCTACGAGCAGGAGGGCTTGATCCAAGGCTGGCGCACATCCGCAAATCACCGACGCTATGACCGCTCTGTCCTCAGAAGGATCGCCATCGTCCGCGTCGCGCAGCGCGCCGGGGTGCCGCTCAAAGAGATCGAGACCGCCCTGTCCTCTCTGCCCGGTCAGCGGATACCGACCCAGGAGGATTGGGAGAGACTTGCGACAGGGTGGTACGAGCAACTGACCGACCGCATCGAGAGTCTGGTCCGGCTGCGCGACCAGATGACCACCTGCATCGGCTGCGGGTGCCTTTCCACGCGCGATTGCCCGCTTCGCAACCCCCACGACAAGCTCGGGGAAGGTAACGTCGGGGCGGTGCTGCTGGAAGGCATCGCGGAAAGATCACCGTGAAAGCTGGAGCCCTGGCGCGCCATATCGCACCACAGCACGTCCTCAGTACCTGCCGTGACGGCCCAGCGGTGCAGAGGGAGCGGATCGCGCGCCTGCCCTGAACCGCGATCCGCGGCGCCCGTTCTGAGCTACGGCCAGTTCAGTCGCCTGCCGCGGTGCTGCTACTGTGACAGCCGCAGCGCCTCGTTCAGCACGCCTGTCACCGCCGGGCGCAGGCTGGGCTCGCCGCGTTCGCGGGCGAGGTCCATTGCCGTGCGCACGGCCGCCAGGTCGATCTGCCGGATCACATTCTTGACCGGACCGATCGAGGCCGGGCGCATCGACAGGCGGCGGATGCCGAGGGCGGCGAGGGTAACTGCCTCGACAGGGCGGCCCGCGTCCTCGCCACAAAAACTGAGTTGTGTTCCCGCATCGGCGCAGCGGGAAATAATCTGTTCGATCAGCGACAGGAACGAGGTGTTCATGGTGTCGTAGCGGCGGCGCACGCGCTCGTTCTCACGGTCGGCGGCAAAGAAGAACTGCTTCAGGTCGTTGCCGCCGATGGACACGAAATCGCAGGCCTCGAAAAAGCTGCGCGGGGCAAAGGCGATGGAGGGCGTCTCGATCATGGCACCGACGCGGACGTCGGTCGGCAGGGGCCGGCCCATCGCGGCCTCGCGCTCCAGATAAGACATCAGCATGGCGCGGGCTGCGACGAACTCGGTCGGATCGGCAACGAAGGGGAACATGACCTGCAGCGGCCGGTCCACGGCGGCACGGATCAGCGCCTGCAACTGCATCCCCAACACGCCCCGCTTGTCGAGGCCGACGCGGATGGCGCGCCAGCCCATCGCCGGGTTCGGCTCGTCCTGGGGCTTCATGTAGGGCAGCACCTTGTCGCTGCCGATGTCGAGGGTGCGGAACACCACCGGGCGGCCGAGCGCGTTGTCGATGACCCGGCTGTAGAGACCCGCCAGTTCGGTCCGGCGCGGCACGCGGGTGCGGGTCAGGAACTGCAATTCGGTCCGGAAAAGACCGACGCCCTCGGCGCCCGAGCCCTTGAGCGAGGGCAGGTCCGCCATCAGGCCGGCGTTCATGTATAGTTCGATCCGGGTGCCGCACAACGCTTCGGCCGGCAAATCGCGCAGGCTGGCATAGCGCGTGCTGGCGGCTTCCTGCATGGCCAGCTTGTCGCGGAATGCGGCCGCAACGCTGTCCTCGGGCCGCAGGTGGACGATGCCGGTGTCGCCATCGACCAGGATGGGATCGCCGTTCAGCGCCTCGCGTGTGATGCGGCTGGCGTGGATCACCAGCGGGATCGCAAGGCTGCGCGCAACGATCGCCGCATGGCTGCCGACCGACCCCTCCTCCAGGACCACGCCGCGCAGCTTGCGGCCGTATTCCAGCAGCTCGGCCGGTCCGATGTTGCGCGCGACCAGAATGGGGTTGGCGGGCATCTGGGCGCCGGTGTCGCGCCCCTGCCCCGTCAGGATCCGCAGCAGACGGTTCGACAGATCGTCGAGGTCATGCAGCCGGTCGCGCAGATATGGGTCGGCCACACTCTCCAGTCGGGCGCGGGCGGTGGACTGCTCCTTTTCCACCGCGGCCTCGGCCGACAAGCCGCGCTCGATGTCCTCGGACATGCGCCGCATCCAGCTTTTGGAGCGGGTGAACATCCGAAACGTCTCGAGAACCTCGTTGTGATCCCCCTCGCCTATGTCGCTCTGGTCCAGCAGCGCGTCAATCTGGGCACGCAGTTGCGCGACGCCTTCCTCGAGCCGGGCCTTCTCGCGCACCGGGTCGTCGCCGACCGGGTTGGTGATGACCACGCGCGGCTCGTGCAGCCAGACCCGACCCTCGGCCGCGCCCTCCTGCCCGGTCGCGCCGCGCATCAGGACGGGCGCGCGGTGTGCCTTTGACAGCGCATCGCCGTTGCCAAGGAACGCGCCCAATTCGGCCATTTCGGCAAGCACCATGGCGACCACTTCAAGGCCATAGACCTCGTCATCGGTGAACTCGCGCTCGTCGCGGGACTGCACGACCAGCACGCCCAGCCGCTCGCCCACGCGCTGGATCGGAACGCCGAGGAACGAGCAATACCGCTCCTCGCCGGTCTCGGGCATGTAGCGAAAGCCCTTTTCCGCGGGGGCGTTGGCGGTCATCACTGGCTGGCCACTGCGGGCAACGCGGCCGACCAGCCCCTCGCCGAGGCGTAGCCGGGTGTGGTGGACGGCCTCCGGGCGCAAACCCTCGCTGGCGCACAGCTCCAGAGTCTGGGGATCGCGGAACAGGTAGACCGAGCAGACCTCGGTCGCCATGGAATCAGCGATGTGATGGGCAATCTGGTCCAGCCGCGCCTGGCCGTCGCCGGGCGCCGCAAGCGTGTCCCGCAGCCGTTTCAGCAGCTTGCGGGATTCGCTGTCCTTGCGTTCGGCCATGGTCCTCTCCCCGTGCCATGCCGCGCTACCGGCTAGTGCGTCCGATCGGCGCCCACGTCCGGCCTGTCCAGCTGGAAGGCATCATGAAGCGCCTGCACTGCCAGTTCCATATAACGCCGGTCGATCAGAACCGAAATCTTGATCTCGGATGTCGCGATAACCTTGATGTTGATGTTCTCGTCGGCGAGCGCCTTGAACATACGGGCGGCGACGCCGGTATGGCTGCGCATGCCGATGCCGACCACGCTGACCTTGGCCACGTCATCATCGACCGCAAGATCGTCATAGGCGATCTTGCCGGCCGCGCGGGCCTGCTCCATCGCGTTGCGGGCGCGCCCGACTTGGTTGACCGGGATCGAGAAGGTCATGTCGGTGACCGCGCCCGGGTGATCCTCGTAGTCGCGCTCGCTGATGTTCTGGACGATCATGTCGACATTCACGCCGGCATCCGCCAGCGGCTCGAAGATCGCGGCCGAGATGCCGGGCCGGTCCTCGACCGTGACCAGCGTGATCTTGGCTTCGTCGCGCGAATAGGCCACGCCCGAGACGACCTTGGATTCCATGATTTCCTCCTCATCGCAGACCAGGGTGCCCGAGGTCTCGTCGGTATCCTCGAACGAGGAAAGAACGCGCAGCCGCACCTTGTAGCGCATTGCCAACTCGACGCTGCGGGTCTGCAGGACCTTGGCGCCGAGGGACGCGAGTTCCAGCATTTCCTCGAAAGCGATGCGGTCCAGCTTGCGGGCCTTGCGGGCGATGCGCGGGTCGGTGGTGTAGATGCCGTCAACGTCGGTGTAGATGTCGCAGCGCTCGGCCTCGAACGCGGCGGCGAAGGCGACGGCTGTCGTATCAGAGCCGCCGCGACCCAGCGTCGTCACGCGGCCGTCCGGGGCGATCCCTTGAAAGCCGGCGACCACGGCGACCTTCATGCCCTCGCGGAACTTGGCGTCCAGGTTGTCGCGCGGGATCGACAGGAACCGCGCCGCGCCATGGGCCGAGGTGGTGTTGATCGGCACCTGCCAGCCCTGCCAGCTGCGCGCCGGCACACCCAGTTCCTGCAGCCGCAGGGCCATCAGGCCCGCGGTGATATTCTCGCCGCTGCTGACCACGGCATCATATTCGCGGGCGTCGTAAAGCCGGGAAGTTTCCTCGACATAGCCGACCAGTTCGTTGGTCTTGCCGGACATGGCGCTGACGATGACGATCACCTCGTGGCCGCGCTCGACCTCGCGGCACACCTTTTGGGCGGCATTGGCGATGCGCTCGAGGTCAGCGACCGATGTGCCGCCGAATTTCATCACCAGAAGCGACATGGGCGATGGACCTCTCCGAGGGCAAATGGACGGGCGGGGTTTAGGGGCGCAGGGGGGCGAGGGCAAGGGGCCGCGTCGCTTGCCCTGTCCCTCGCCCTCGCCCTCGGAACGCGGTGGCGCCCGCCGTGAAGCGGGTCTAGCGGTACATTTGCCACCCAGCCGGAGCGCGCGTCGTGACAGCCATCCTTTTCATCGCCACCGTCCTGATCTGGGGCAGCACCTGGATCGCCATCAAGATGCAGGTCGGATTCTCCGAGGTACTGACGGCGGTGTTCTGGCGCTTCGCCCTCGCAGCCGTCGTGACCGTCCTCGGGATGGCGGCGCTTGGCCGGCTGCGGCTGCCAAGAATGCGCGAGCTGCCCTGGCTGGCGGCCCTGGGCTTTTGCCTTTTCTGCGCCAACTTCGTCTGCTTTTACCACGCCTCGCGCTTTGTGCCCTCGGGGCTGGTATCGGTTCTGTTCGCCACGGCGACGCTGTTCAACGCGGTCAATGCCCGCCTGATCTATGGCGAGCGGATCACGACGCGCATGATCCTCGCGGGTGCTTGCGGCGCACTGGGCGTGCTGCTGCTGTTTCGCGACGAACTTGCGCATGGGCTGGGCGCGCAGGGCGGGCTGGCGGTCGGCCTGGGCCTTTGCGGCACGCTGCTGTTCTCGCTAGGCAACATGATCTCGCGCCGTAACAGCGCGGCAGGGATGCCGGTGGTCTGGGCCAATGCCTGGGGCATGAGCTTTGGCACCGCCTTCCTCGCGGTCGCCGTGCTGGCCAGCGGCAGCAGCTTTGTACCGCCGGCCGATGCCGCCTGGCTGGGCGCGGCGCTGTATCTGGCGATCATCGGATCGGTCGCGGGCTTTGCCGCCTATCTCGGCCTCGTGGCGCGCATTGGACCGTCTCGCGCGGCATATACCACGGTAATCTTTCCAGTGGTCGCCCTGACGCTGTCCTGGCTGTTCGAGGGGTATCACTGGACGCCGGTCGCCGTCCTCGGGCTGGGCCTGGTGATGGCGGGCAACGTCATACTGTTCGCGCGCGCCCCGGCACGCCGGGCGCGTGCGGTAAGGGCGGGCCTCAGTGGCCGAGGATCTGGCTGAGGAACAGCTTGGTCCGCTCGGACTGGGGGTTCTCGAAGAACTCCTTGGGCGTGTTCTGCTCGACGATCTGGCCCTGGTCCATGAAGATCACGCGGTCGGCGACGGCCTGGGCAAAACCCATCTCGTGCGTGACGCACAGCATGGTCATGCCGTCCTCGGCCAACTCGATCATGGTGTCGAGGACCTCCTTGATCATCTCCGGGTCCAGCGCCGATGTCGGCTCGTCGAACAGCATGATCCGCGGCTCCATGCACAGGCTGCGGGCGATTGCGACGCGCTGCTGCTGGCCGCCCGACAGCTGGCCGGGGTATTTGCCGGCCTGTTCGGGGATGCGCACCTTTTCCAAAAAGCGCATCGCGGTTTCCTCGGCCTTGCGGCGCGGCAGGCGGCGCACCCAGATCGGAGCAAGCGTGCAATTCTCCAGCACCGTCAGATGCGGGAACAGGTTGAAGTGCTGGAATACCATCCCGACTTCGGAGCGGACGCGGTCGATGTTCTTGATGTCCGAGGTCAGCTCGATCCCGTCGACGACGATGCGGCCTGACTGGTGTTCCTCAAGCCGGTTGACGCAGCGGATCAGCGTCGATTTGCCGCTGCCGGACGGACCGGCAATGACGATCCGCTCGCCCTTGGCGACATGAAGGTCGATATCGCGCAGGACGTGGAATGTGCCATACCACTTGTTCATCCGGTCGATCTGGATGGCGGTCTCGGTCAGCGCCTCGCGCGGGAGGGGCTGACCACCCGCCTGGGTCCGGGGCAAGGCTTCGGGGACATAGGTCATGGCTGGCCTCAGTTTTCGCGCTTCAGGCGCTGTTCGAGATACATCGAGTACCGCGACATGCCGAAGCAGAGGATGAAGAAGATGGCGCCGGTGAAGATGTAAGGCTCCCAGTAGGTGCCCTTCCATGCGACCGAGGCGCGAACCGAATCGGCTGTCGCCTTCAGCGGGTCATAGAGCCCGACGAAGGTGACCAGGGTGGTGTCCTTGAACATGCCGATGAAGGTCGAGACGATGCCCGGGATCGAGATCTTCAGTGCCTGCGGCAGGATGATCAGCCGCTGCGCCTTCCAGTAATCGAGGCCGAGCGAATCCGCCGCCTCGTACTGACCCTTGGGCAGCGCCGCGAGACCGCCGCGGATCACCTCGGCCATGTAAGCCGCGGCGAACAGCGTCACCATGATGATGACCCGCAGGATGATGTCGAAGTTGGTGCCCGGGGGCAGGAAGTAGTTGAGCAGCAGCGAGGCGACGAACAGCAGGGCAATCAGCGGCACTCCGCGGATGAACTCGATGAACATCACCGCAAAGCCCTTGACCAGCGGCAGGTCCGACCGCCGCGCGAGCGCCAGGATGATGCCCAGCGGCAGCGACATTGCGATGCCCGAGACGCCGATGGTGATGGACAGAAGGAACCCGCCAAAGCTGTCGGAGGCGACGCGCGTGATGGCCAGATCGACCGTCTGGTTCAGCCGTGGGACCAGCCACGGCCCGATCCACCACCACCAGGCCACCGCGGCCGCGATGGCGCCGACGACCGCCAGCAGCGACGATGTCCGCTCGAGCGCACGATAGACCGCGTAGGCGACGCCAAAGCCGAGCATCACCACGATCGGGGACCAAAGCGATCCGCCCCACAGCAGCCAGACCCCGAGCGCCGGATAAAGGCCCGTCATGACCAGCAGCAGCGAGGGACGAAACTCGGACAGCAGCCAGGCCAGCATCATTATCGCCGCGACCCAGGTCAGCGGCGCGGTCGGTGCGCCGAGCGCGTCCATGATCCAGACGGTCAGGATGGCGGCGAGGAACAGCACCCAGCGGCGGATGCCCCGGCTGTCCGAGAAGAGGACCGGTGCCAGGGCGACGAACAGAAATCCAAAGGCCGCAACCGGCCGCCACCACAGGTGGGACGGATAGAAACCAAAGACGAACTGCGACCAACGCTCGCGCACCAGCGCCCAGCAGGCGCCCGTTGTGCCCTCGCCAAAGGTCGCGGCAATGATCCCGCGACACTCCTTGAGGCTGTTGGCATGCCAGACCGAATGGGCAATCCACGGCCAGATGGAGGATACTAGATACCAGATCGCGGCCAGTCCCAGCAGGGTCAGGGCGATGTTCAGCGGGCCCGAGAACAGGTTCTCGCGCAGCCAGAGGACCGGGCCGGACTGCCGGTTAGGCGGCGGCGCCGGCGGCAGCATAGTGTCGCGGACGTACTGAACGGTTTGCGCATGAATCTCGGACATGGCTCAGCGCTCCCTCAGGCGGACGCGGGCGTTGAAGAGGTTCATCGCGCTGGAAATGATCAGGCTGAGGACGAGGTAGATGCCCATCATCAGGACCATGCTCTCAAGCTCTCGACCGGTCTGGTTCAGGGTCGTGCCGCCCAGCGTCGCCTTGAGGTCCATGTAGCCTGTGGCGATCGCCAAACTGCTGTTCTTGGTCAGGTTCAGGAACTGCGAGATCAGCGGCGGGATGATCACCCGCAGCGCCTGCGGCAGGACCACCAGGCTCATGGTGCGGCGGCGGCTGAGGCCGAGGGCATAGCTCGCCTCGGACTGGCCCTTGCTGACGGCGAGGACACCGGCGCGCACGATCTCGGCGATGAAGGCACCGGTGTAGAGGGACAGCGCCAGCCACAGTGCCACCAGCGCGTTATGGACGTTGACCCCGCCCGCGAAGTTGAAGCCCTTCAGGGTCGGGCGCACTACCTCGATTCCGAAGTAGAGCCACAACGCCACCAGCGGCAGCACGAACAGCGCCGCCGAGATCGGCCAGGTGCGCGGCCGGACGCCGGTCAGGTTCTGGCGCGCCCTCGCCCAGCGGCCCAGCGCGCGATGCGCCAGGATGGCGAGGACGAGCACGACGATATAGGCGATGGTCGCCCAGTTGATCGTCACCCCCCAGCCGATGTTCAGGCTGCCATGGCTGTGCAGCAGGTTCAGGGTCGGGATCGCGGTATAGCGGTTGGTCAGCGCGATGCTGTCGAACAGGATCATATGTGCGGCCGGATCGGCCCCCGAATAGGCGCGCGGCGCCGGCAGGGATTCCGTGAATACCGCATAGACCACCAGGATCCACAGCAGCAGCGGGATGTTGCGGAACAGCTCGACATAGATGGTCATCAGTCGCGCGACGAGCCAGTTGTTGGAAAGTCGCAGAACACCGGCCGTGACCCCGATGATCGTCGCGGTGATGCAGCCCAGAACCGCGACCAGCAGCGTGTTGAGCAGCCCCACGACGGCCGCGCGCATGTGGCTGCTGTCGGCGGTATAGGGGATCAGGACCTGCGGAATGTCGTAGCCCGCGCGCTTCCACAGGAAATCGAAGTTGAAGTCTTTGCCGAGACGGCTGAGGTTTTCGATGGTGTTTCCGATCAGCCACCAGGCGGCGGCCATGATCAGGATGAAAACGACCACCTGGATGGTGTAACCCCGGTAACGCCGGTCATTAATCAGCATCATCGGTCGGAACGGCGGATGCGCCGGTACCGCGAAATCGCTCATTGGCTCTCCCTGTGCGGCGGCCGGTATTTTGTCAGCCGGAATTGCGCGCCGCGTCGTCTGGTGCGTGCACCGCCCGGGGCTCTAGCGGCCCGGACAGTGCCTTCTTATCGCTTAACTTATCAGCGGAACGGCGGGGCGTACATCAGTCCGCCCTGGGTCCATTGCGCATTGAGGCCCCGCGCCAGCTTGATCGGCGTTGCTTCGCCGATGGTGGCGTTGAAAATCTCGCCATAGTTGCCAGAGGCCGCGATCGCGCGCTTGGCCCACTCCGCGTCGAGGCCGATCATCTTGCCCAGATCGTCCGTCTTTCCCAGCAGGCGCTGGACCTCCGGGTTCTGCGAAGTGTTCGCCTGCTCGTCCAGGTTAGCCGACGTGATGCCATATTCCTCGGCCGCGACCAGCGCGAAGAAGGTCCAGCGGACGATATCGCCCCAGTTGTTGTCGCCATGGCGAACCGCAACCGCCAGCGGCTCCTTGCTGATGATCTCGGGCAGGATGATGTGATCGTCGGGGTTCGCAAAGGCGGCACGGGTCGCCGCCAGGCCCGAGGCATCGGTCGTGTAGGCGTCGCAGGCACCGGCCAGGTACTGCTGCTCGCCCTCGGCGTTGCTGTCGATGTTGACCGGCTGGTACTTCATATTGTTGGCGCGGAAGTAGTCGGCCAGGTTCAGCTCGGTCGTGGTGCCGGTCTGGATGCAGACGGTCGCGCCATCCAGTTCCTTGGCCGAGGTCACACCCAGCGATTTGGGGACCATGAAGCCCTGGCCGTCATAGTAGTTGATCGCCACGAAATCGAGCTTGAGGTCGGTATCGCGCGAGAAGGTCACGGTGGAGTTCCGGGCCAGCACGTCAACCTCGCCCGAGGAGAGCGCGGTGAACCGGGTCTGGCCGGTGGTGGGCACGTATTTGACCTTGCTGGCATCGCCCAGCACGGCGGCCGCGACGGCCTTGCAAACGGCGATGTCAAAGCCTTGCCAGTTGCCGTTGGCGTCCGGCGCAGCAAAGCCGACCAGGCCGGTGTTCACACCGCAGTTCAGCATGCCGCGGGCCTTCACGTCGGCCAGCGTGTCGGCCATTGCGCCGCCTGCCAGCAGCGCGGCTGCGGTTGCCGTGCCAAAAAGAATAGCGAGTTTCATGGGGACCCTTCCCTGTGTAGCCGGCCTTCGCCGGGCTGCGCTCTCCCCTCTGCGGGGGCGGAAATCATGGGGACCATTGCCGACCCCGTGCGCGATTAGTTGCCGATCGAAACCGGTCCGTCAACAGTCAGGGGGGTTTAGCCGCGCGCGCCGACATCCGTCCGGCGTGAAAGATGCCAGAGGCGCTCGGCATTCTGCATGGCTTCAAGGCGGGCTTCGGCGGCGGCGTCTGCCTCCTCGTCGCGGCCCCATTGCTCGGCCTGGAACTCCTCGTCGAGGCGGGCGAGGGCATGGGCCATGGTGGCGTCGATTCGCCCGTCGATCACCGCAAGCCCGAGGATCAGCGAGCCGGGCAGCGTTACCAGATCATGCAGCGCGGTCAGCCCAAACACGTCGAGCGCTGCCACCGCATCGGCCAGTCGCGCCAGCGCCGCAGGGTCCTGCGCCACCGGGATGACGCCGCCGGTGACCGCAAGCGGCGCATCGTGGCGTGCCTTGGCCCAATCGATCAGCGGGTCCCAACCAGCAGACTGGCGGGCCGCGAGGCCGCCCTCGCCCGCGCCCTCGGCGCGGTAGGACAGCAGGTCGGTGCTGGCGTAGTCGGACAGCATGGCGGCAACTTCGGCCTGCTGAGGCGTCACGCGTTCGATGGCAGAGTTCGCGGCGCGAGTCAGGGGCATCGTCAGCGGGGCGATCAGATCGCCCTGCGCGTCCCATTCGTCGGCGATGGCCCGCGCCAGCGCCTCGGTCGGCAGGACCAGGGCGGCCTTGCCGGGCGTGCGCAGCGGCTTGCCATCAAGCGTCACTTCCCAGCCATCCCCAGCCGGGCGGACATCGGCCACCTTCCAGAAACGGCGCGCCTTCCACTCGCTCATGCAAGGGCCCCCGACGTGGTCCAGTTCTCCAGGCGCTCCGTGAGGGCCGGGAAATTCTCGGCAACGACTGCCGCACCGGCTTCGCGCAGCGCGCCGGGTGGATGGTACCCCCAGCCGACCCCCAGCGCGTGAACGCCAGCGGCCCGGGCCATGGCCATGTCGAAGCTGGTATCGCCGATCATCACCGTCGCCTCGGGCGCCGCACCCACCTCGGCCATCGCGGTCAGAATCATCGCCGGATCAGGTTTGGAGGGGTGATCGTCGGCGCATTGCAACGTGGTGAACGTGCCCGTAAAGCCATGATGCGCGATCATCGCGTGCAGACCGCGCCGACTTTTGCCGGTCGCGATTCCCAGCAACAGATCGTCGCGCCCCGAAAACTGCGCGACGCAGGCCGCGGCACCGTCATATAGCAGCGCTTCTTTCTGATGGCGGATGCCCATGAATGCGCCGCGATAGCCCTCGACGAGCCGCATCTGGCGATCTCGCGGCAAGTCCGGCGCCAGCGCCGCCATCGCCTGCGGCAGCGACAGGCCGACGATGCCGCGCACCTGCGCCAGATCAGGACTGGGCACACCCTCGGCGTCAAAGGCATGACGCATCGCCGCATGGATGTGATGCTGGCTGTCCACCAGCGTGCCATCGACGTCGAACAGAATCAGCTTCACAGGACCTCGGCGAAGGGATCGGCCGGCACGTCGCGCTCGGACCAGCCGAGCGTCTCCCAGGTGCGGGCCATATGTTCGGGCAGCGGTGCAGTGATGGTCAGCATCTCGCCGGTGATCGGGTGCTTTACGGTCAGCGAGCGGGCGTGCAGGTGCAGCTTGCGGCTGATCTCGCCGCCGAGTTGCGCGCCCCAGCCGTCGCCAAGGTTCTCCTGCCCCGAGCCGCCGTATTTGCCGTCGCCGACGATGGGGTGGCCCAGTTCGGCCATATGCGCGCGCAACTGGTGGGTGCGCCCGGTGATGGGCACCAACGCGCACCAGCTGGCGCGCGAGCCGAGGTTGTCGAGGACGGCGTAATCGGTGGTGGCGCGCTTGGCGCCCTCGGTCTGGTCCACCTTGGACGGGTGGATGCAGATCATGCGCTCGCTGTCGTGGCCACCCTTGATCAGTCCAAAGCGGATGGTGCCCATGCGCGGGTGTGGCACGCCGGCGACGGCGGCCCAGTAGATCTTGCGGGTGTCACGGTGCCGAAACGCCTCGGAGAGGCCCCGCGCCACTCGGTCGGTGCGGGCCAGCAACAGCACCCCAGAGGTGTCCTTGTCGAGGCGATGGACCAGCTTGGGCCGGTCCTTGTATCCGAACATCAGCGCGGCGGTCAGCCCGTCGACATGGCGGTTGCCCTGCCCGCTGCCACCTTGACTGGGCAGGCCCGGCGGCTTGTTCAGGGCGATGATATGCTGGTCTTTCCACAGCACGGCCGCCTGGATCATGGCGGCATCCGCCTCGGACGGGGTGCCGGGACGCGGGGCGCGGACTACTGCGGGCGCAGCCGAGGCGTCGGGCAGCGGCGGCACCCGAACCTGCTGGCCGGCCTCGATCCGGGTGGCGGGCTTGACCCGGCCACCATCGACCCGCAGCTCGCCCTTGCGGCACATCTTTTCGATGGCGATCTGGTTCAGTTGCGGGAATTGCCGGCGCAGCCAGCGATCCAGCCGCTGGTCCCCCTCGTCCGCCCCGACCGTCAGGCTGAGAACGCCGCTCATGCGAAGATCGCCCGGCCGAGCGCAAGGCCGGCCATCACCGCCGCCAGCGACAGGACGACCGAGGCCAGCACATAGGCGGCTGCCAGCGGGTGCTGCCCCCGCCCCCACAAAGTCAGCGCGTCGAGGGAGAAGGCGGAAAAAGTGGTGAATCCGCCTAGCACGCCGGTCATCAGGAAGGGCGCGAGATGCTGGCCGCCGCGATGGGCAAACAGCGCGGCGAGCAGGCCCATGGCGAGGCAACCGGCGACGTTCACGCCCAGCGTGGCGACCGGAAATTGCGGGCCATGGCCGGGCACCGCGCGGGTTGCGGCATAGCGCAGCGTGGCGCCGATGGCGCCACCGGCGGCGACCTGAAGATAGTTGTTCATCCCCTGCCCTTCCCGCCGCGGCAGAACAAAGTCAACCGCCCTTGGGCTGGCCGCGCTTCAGCCGCTGCTGCACGAACCAGTCGAGACGCTTTTTCAGCTCGCGTTCAAAGCCGCGCTCGACCGGGCTGTAGAGGACCGGGCGCTTGATGCCTTCAGGGAAGTAGTTCTGGCCGGAAAAGCCGTCCTCGGCGTTGTGGTCATAGGCGTAGCCGGCGCCATAGCCCTGATCCTTCATCAGCTTGGTCGGTGCGTTCAGGATATGCGCCGGGGGCATCAGGCTGCCTGTGCGCTTTGCCTCGGCCTTCGCATCGGAAAAGGCCCGGTAGCCGGCGTTGGATTTGGGCGCGAGCGCCAGATAGATCAGCGCCTGGGCCAAGGCCAACTCGCCTTCGGGGCTGCCGAGCCGCTCATAGACCTCCCAGGCATGCAGGCAATGGGTCTGGGCGTCGGGATCGGCGAGGCCGATGTCCTCGATCGCCATGCGGGTGATGCGCCGGGCCAGATAGCGCGGGTCCTCGCCCCCCTCGAGCATCCGCGCAAACCAGTAGAGAGCCGCGTCCGGGTCGCTGCCACGCACCGATTTGTGCAGGGCCGAGATCAGGTTGTAATGCTCGTCCCCGGATTTGTCATATTTGGCCGCCCGCCGCATGAGGCGCTGCGCCAGCCCCTCGGGGTCGAGCGGGCCCGGCAGGCGCCAGGCAAACACCTGCTCGATCAGGTTCAGGGCCGCGCGGCCATCGCCGTCTGCCATCCCCAGCAGGCGCTCGCGCGCCGGGGCCGTCATCGGCAGCGGCCGGCCCATCTCGCGTTCGGCCCGTTGTGCCAGCAATTCAAGGTCGGCGAGCGAGAGGCGCTCGAGCACGATTACCTGCGCCCGCGACAGCAGGGCGGCGTTCAACTCGAAGCTAGGGTTCTCGGTCGTCGCGCCGACCAGCAGGATCGTGCCGTCCTCCATCAGTGGCAGAAAGCTGTCCTGCTGCGCCTTGTTGAAGCGGTGGATCTCGTCGACGAACAACAATGTGCCGCGACCCTGATCGCGGCGCATTCGTGCCGCCTCGAACACCCGGCGCAGTTCGGGAACGCCGGAAAAGATGGCGCTGATCTGGACGAAATGCAGGTCAGTCTGGTCAGCGAGAAGCCGCGCAATCGTGGTCTTGCCGACGCCGGGTGGTCCCCAAAGGATCAGCGACCCGAGGCTGCCCGCCTCCAGCATCGAGCCAAGGGGACCATCGCTGGAAAGCACCTTGCCCTGGCCAATGACCTCGGCCAGCGACTGCGGCCGCAGGCGATCGGCCAGCGGTCTATGGCCTGCGGGCGCGGGGGTCCCGCCCACGGCGGGGTCGGTCGGGTTCTGGTCAAACAGGTCGGCTGGCATGGCAGGCGGCAGGTTACGCCGCCTGTCCAATGGCGGAAAGCGCGATCAGTGCAGTTTGGTCGCCAGGCTGATCGACACGGCCTGCGATTGGCCATCCTCGAAATCCAGCGGCCGGCCGATGCCCTGGATGTCCAGATGCAGACGCTTAGCCCAGATCGGCCACTGGGTGGTGATGATGCCGATCAGTCGAGTCGCGCCCAGATCGCGAGCCGCGCGGGTCATCTCGCCGATCAGGGCGAGTTGGACCTTGCGCCGCGTCTCGGTCGGGACGGCATGGCTGACGAACACCCGCGAGCTTTCCCAGACGTGGCTGGCAACCGGGGCCTCGTCATAGAGCAGGTCGGTCGGGATCGTGCCACCTAGGATGCCGAGCTGCGCATCACGGATCATGTAGCTGTAGATACCGCAGCGCGCCGTGGTCGGCGTCAGCCGGACCCCGGCCATCACCTGGCCACGCTCGTGGATGGCGACCCACCGGCTCTGCGGTGTATCGTACTGGTCGAACTCCATGCCCTCGTCCTCGGGCAGATCCCAGTTGTTCTGGACGATGAAGCTCTGTTTGCGGGCCCGCAGCAGGTTGGCGAACAATTCGCCATGCTGGTGCAGGTTCGAGAAGGACAGGGTGGTCGTCTGCATGGTGGGTTCCTGGCGCTAAAGGAAAACTTCCCTTCGGCACATGCGGCTTTTCCCAGAGCGATCCCCTACAGCAAACGGTAATCCTTAGCCCTTTGCAGTGCTTCCGCAGTCGTCCGCGCATCCAGCCGCTCGCGCGCCGAGATGAGCCGCGCCTTGAAGGCACTCTCCGAGATACCAAGTTTGGCAGCCGCTGCCGCATGCCGGTCGCCCTCCGCAATGCACCGAAGGGCCTCTTTCTGAGCCTTCGTCAGGCTCTCCGGCGGGGTCAAAATATCATGTAACCGCCGGATGGTGGTGGAAATCATTTCGACTTCCGTGTCGGTGAACTCGCGCTCATCATGCGCAAGGCAGGCGATGCTGCGCGACGTGATGGCGCCGTAGGAAACCGTCAGCCCGTATTTAAGGCCGTGGTTGGCGGCGTCTTTCAAGATGCCGAAGGGGTCAGGCACAGGCAGCACGCTCCACCGGCAGGCGCCGGTGGTCGAAAAGCCCCAGGCGATGACGGGATCCCGCAACGCATAGGCGTTCATCGCATAGCGGTCTGCCCATGCCTGGCTATAGGTTTGATACTGGATGAGTGGGGCCGCGAAACGGATGTGAAAGCCCAGAAAATACCCGGAAGGCGCAAGTTTACCCAGGTTTGGTAAGGCGGCTTGAACTTCGGATCGCGCAATCATGGGTTCGACAATCTAAGACGCCGGAGGCGATGTAAATTTCTTATCTCAGTCTCGGTAGGTCCGACCGGGTGTTGCGAACCTAAAGCCTCCCTTGGGATTGCAAATACGTTCTCGAAAAGACGAATCGGGCAACAGCAGCGGCATTCCAACCCTTTTCTGATATTCATGGGGCAGAATCCATCCCCTTGTCCGCCATGGTTATTCAACCTTGGGGTTTACCCGAGGTTAAACGCGGCAAAAAAATCTTACATGCTCCAGTTGAACTCACGAGCCGCCGCACGGTCGCGACGGCTTTTCTGACGCCGGCAGACCACATGAGAACGCCCGCCCCTTTCGAGGCGGGCGGGATACGATCTCGTCATGCCCGAGGTGTCAGGCGCTGACCTCGTCCTCAGCGGCAAACTCGGCCTCGACGCGGGCCCGGTCGGCGGCGCCCTTGGCGTTCGGGTCGCGATCGACGAATTCGATGATGGCCATGGGCGCCATGTCGCCATAGCGGAAGCCGGCTTTCAGGACACGGACGTAGCCGCCCTGACGGTCCTTGTAGCGCGGGCCAAGAATTTCGAACAGGCGGGCGACATACTGGTCCTGCTTGAGCTGCGCGGCAGCTTGGCGGCGGGCGTGCAGATCGCCGCGCTTGGCCAGCGTGATCAGCTTTTCGATGATCGGCCGCAATTCCTTGGCCTTGGGCAAGGTCGTCTTGATCTGCTCATGCTCGATCAGGCTGCCGGCCATGTTCGCGAACAGGGCCTTGCGGTGCTCGTGGGTGCGGTTCAGGCGGCGATAGCCGCGGGCGTGACGCATTGGAATCTCCTATGGCGTATTTTGCTTTGTCCGGCAGCGTGCTGCGTGTCACGCCGCTCTCCTTGGGGCGGATGCCCGGTCGTCGGGAGGGCGCGCGCGGCGCCCCCCTGTCGTCGCTCAGAACTGGTCGTCGAAACGCTTGGCCAGGTCTTCGATGTTTTCCGGCGGCCAGTCGACCACGTCCATGCCGAGGTGCAGGCCCATGCCCGACAGAACTTCCTTGATCTCATTCAAGGACTTTCGGCCGAAGTTCGGGGTCCGCAGCATCTCGGCTTCGGTCTTCTGGATCAGATCGCCGATGTAAACGATGTTGTCGTTCTTGAGGCAGTTGGCCGAACGGACCGACAGCTCAAGCTCGTCGACTTTCTTCAGCAGACGCGGATCGAACTCGAGCCCGTCCTCGGCCGACGCCGCGCGGGCCGACTCCGGCTCCTCGAAGTTCACGAACACCGCCAATTGGTCTTGCAGGATGCGCGCGGCGTAGGCCACGGCGTCCTCCGGGGTCAGCGAGCCGTCGGTCTCGACGCGCATGGTCAGCTTGTCATAGTCCAGCACCTGGCCCTCGCGGGTGGGCGTGACTTCGTAGCTGACGCGCTTGACCGGCGAGAAGATCGCGTCGATCGGGATCAGGCCGATCGGCGCGTCCTCGGGACGGTTCTTGTCCGCGGCGACATAGCCCTTGCCGTTCTGCACCGTCAGCTCGACATTCAGTTCGGCGCCGTCATCGAGGTGGCAGATCAGGTGGTCGCGGTTCAGGACCGTAATCCCGGCAGTTTCCTGGATCGCACCGGCACGGACCTCGCCCGGACCCTTGGCCGACAGCGTCAGGCGCTTGGGCGTGTCCACGTCCATCTTGAGCGTGACGCCCTTGAGGTTCAGGACGATGTCGGTCACGTCTTCACGGACGCCGGCGACCGACGAAAACTCGTGCAGCACGTTGTCGATCTGCACCGAGGTGATTGCCGCGCCCTGGAGCGAGGACATGAGCACGCGGCGCAGGGCGTTGCCGAGCGTAAGGCCAAAGCCGCGCTCGAGCGGTTCGGCGACCACGGTGGCGACGCGGGTGGCGTCGGCGCCGGGACGAACTTCAAGCTGCGTCGGCTTGATAAGCTCGGCCCAATTCTTGTGGATCATGCTGTGCCCTCCATTCCAGTCTTTGGCCCATGTCCGGTGGCCGAAGACGCCCGAGGTAAAATGCGAAAACCCGGACCGCGCGTAACGCACGCGCGGTCCGGCAAGAAGAGCAATGGGTCAGACGCGCCGGCGCTTGGGCGGGCGGCAGCCGTTGTGGGCGATCGGGGTCACGTCACGAATCGCGGTGACGTTGAAGCCGACCGCGGCCAGAGCGCGCAGAGCCGATTCGCGGCCCGAGCCGGGTCCCTGGACCTCGACTTCGATGGTGCGAACGCCATGCTCCTGCGCCTTGCGGCCCGCATCCTCTGCCGCCATCTGCGCGGCATATGGGGTCGATTTCCGGCTGCCCTTGAAGCCCATGGTGCCGGCCGACGACCATGCGATCGCGTTGCCCTGCACGTCCGAGATCAGGATCTTGGTGTTGTTGAAGCTGGAGTTCACATGAGCCACGCCAGTGGCGATGTTCTTGCGCTCTTTGCGCTTCATACGGGTCTTGTCGCGTGCCATACCTGTGCCCCCTTATTTCTTCTTACCGGCGATAGCCTTCGCCGGGCCCTTGCGGGTGCGGGCATTGGTGTGGGTGCGCTGACCGCGCACCGGCAGGCCGCGACGATGACGCAGGCCGCGGTACGAGCCGAGGTCCATCAGCCGCTTGATGTTCATCTGCGTCTCGCGACGCAGGTCACCCTCGACCGCGAGGTTGGCGTCGATGAATTCGCGGATCTGCAGGACTTCTGCGTCCGACAACTCGTTCACGCGGCGCGAGCGGTCGATGCCGACGGCTTCGCAGATCTTCTCGGCGTTGAGCGGGCCGATGCCGTGGATATATTGCAGCGCGATGGGAACGCGCTTGCCGGTAGGGATGTTGACGCCAGCGATACGGGCCAAAGTCCAGTCCTTTGCGTTGCGATTCCGTAATCCCGGAACCTTTTTTCACAACTGCGGACCCGAGGCGCGATGGCGTCGGGCCAACAACTACTCACCCCGTGAACAGGGCGATTCTCTAAGAGATAACGCGACCTAAAGAAAGCGTTGCCGAAGGTCAAGCGCCTTGCGCGGATTGCCCCGAATCGAGGATCGCGGCGATCTCGGCTGCGACTGCCTCGATCTCGGCCAGGCCGTCAACGCGGCGCAGTCGTTCCTTGGCCCAGTAATAGCCGACCAGTGGCGATGTCTTTTTGTAATATTCCAGCAGCCG
Source organism: Paracoccus suum (assembly GCF_003324675.1). Taxonomy (NCBI): domain Bacteria; kingdom Pseudomonadati; phylum Pseudomonadota; class Alphaproteobacteria; order Rhodobacterales; family Paracoccaceae; genus Paracoccus; species Paracoccus suum. The sequence goes on along the minus strand of NZ_CP030918.1, from coordinate 1,331,597 downwards.
GGTCCGCAGGCTTTCGGCATTGTCATCCGCGCGGCGGCGCAGGTCGGTCGAGCCGCAGACATCGCAGATGCCCACGACCTTGGTCGGCCGGGTCACGTCGTGATAGACCTCGCCGCAGTTGCCGCAGGTGTAGCGGCCGCTGATCCGCGCCACCAGAACGGCATCGTCGACCTGCATCTCGATCACGGCTGCGATGCGCTGGCCAAGCTCGGCCATCAACTCCTCCAGCGCGTCCGCCTGGGGTAGCGTGCGCGGGAAGCCGTCAAAGATGAAGCCGGCGCCCTCGGGGCCTTCGAGCCGCTCGCGGATCAGACCGATGACGATCTCGTCCGTGACCAGCTCGCCCCGGTCCATGACTTCGGCAACGCGGCGCCCCATCTCCGTGCCCGAGTTGCGCGCGTCGCGCAGCATGTCGCCCGTCGAAAGCTGGACCATGCCGCGCGCCTCGACCAGGCGGCGCGCCTGGGTGCCTTTTCCGGCGCCGGGCGGCCCCAGCAGAATGATGTTGACGGACATTCTTCCCCCTTTGCCAGCGTTCGGCCGCCGCGCGGTGCGGCGGCCCCTCCCCCAGTTCGGTCAGCGCCGGGCCGGCGCGCGTTTCGGCTTGGGCGTTCCCGCCTTGCGGCGGCCACGCAGCTGAGAGCGTTCGATCAGCGATTCGTACTGATGGGCCAACAGATGGCTCTGGATCTGGTTGATGGTGTCCATGACCACCGAGACCACGATCAGCACCGAGGTACCACCGAAGTAGAACGGCACCGAGAACTGGCCGCGAATGAACTCTGGCAGCAGGCAGACGGCGGCGAGGTAAGCCGAGCCGATGACCAGCACGCGGTCGGTGACGTAGCGAAGGTAATCCTCGGTCCGCTTGCCCGGCCGAATCCCGGGCACGAAGCCACCCTGGTTCTTTAGGTTCTCGGCCACGTCGTCGACCTTGAAGCTGACATTGTGGGTATAGAAGTAGGCGAAGAACACGATCATCGCCGCGTAGAACAGCAGGTACAGCGGCTGACCGGGCCCGAAATAGGCCAGGATCGTCGCCATGACCGGGCCGGCCTGGCCGCCCGAGAAGGTCGAGATCGTGACCGGCAGCAGCAGCAGCGAGCTGGCGAAGATCGCCGGAATGACGCCGGCCGGGTTGACCTTGATGGGCAGGTGCGAGGCCTGGCCCTCGTAGATCTTCATCCCGACTTGACGCCGGGGGTATTGGATGCGGATCTTGCGCAAGGCGCGTTCCATGAACACGACGAAGGCGATCACCGCGATAACCATCACGATCACGCCCAGAATCACCGGGGCCGAGATCGCGCCGGTGCGGCCTTGGCTGAGGAACTGGGCGATATGGGTCGGAATCTCGGCGACGATGCCGACAAAGATGATTAGGCTGATGCCGTTGCCAATGCCGCGCGAAGTGATCTGCTCGCCGACCCACATCAGGAACATGGTGCCGCCGACCAAGGTAATGACCACCGAGGCCTGGAAGAACAGGCCCGGATCATGCGCAAGACCGCCTGCCTCGAGGCTGCGGGCAAGGCCGTAGGCCTGGAAGGTCGCCAGAACCACGGTCGCATAACGCGTCCACTGGTTGATCTTCTTGCGCCCCTGCTCGCCCTCTTTCTTCATCTGCTCCAGCGACGGGACCATCGAGGCCAGAAGCTGGATGATGATCGAGGCGGAGATATAGGGCATGATGCCGAGGGCAAAGACGCCCATCCGACCCAGCGCGCCACCGGTGAACATCGACAGGATGCCGCCGATGCCGGTCTGTGCCTGATCCATGAAATTGCGAAGGGCCGAGCCATCGATACCCGGCACAGGGATATAGGTCCCGAGCCGGTAGATGATCAGCAGGCCGATGGTAAACCAGATCCGGCTTTTCAGCTCGGTGGCTTTGCCGAAAGCCGACCAGCTGAGGTTAGCGGCCATCTGTTCTGCGGCTGACGCCATGGGAACGCCTCTTTCATGGCAGCGCCGCCGGACCGTTTCCGAGGTCCGGCGGCGCTTGGAAAACCTGTCAGTGTCTTAGGGGCCACGGCAGCGGCCCGCAACAGATTACTGCGCCAGATTACTGCGCCGCAGTTTCCGCGGCTTCGGGTTGGGCCTTGACCGGAGCGGTCAGGGTGATGCGGCCACCGGCTTTTTCGACCGCCTCGACGGCTGCCTTGGAGGCGCCGGCAACGGTCAGAACCAGGGCTGCGGTCAGTTCGCCCTTGGCGAGCAGGCGGATGCCGTCCAGCTTGCGGCGCACGACGCCCGCGGCCAGCAGCGCATCCTCGTTCAGCTCGGTGCCCGCTTCCAGGCGGCCGGCATCGACCAGGCCCTGCAGCTGGCCGAGATTGATGACCGCGTAATCCTTGCGATTCGGCTTGTTGAAGCCGCGCTTGGGCAGGCGGCGGTAGAGCGGCATCTGGCCGCCTTCGTAGCCGTTCAGCGCCACGCCCGAACGCGAGGTCTGGCCCTTGATACCGCGGCCGGCAGTCTTGCCCTTGCCCGAGCCGGGACCACGCGCAACGCGCTTTTTCTTGCGGTTGGCGCCGGGGTTGTCGTGAAGTTCGTTCAGTTTCATGTCGCTTCCCTCTCGCCGGACACAGCCCCCGAGCGACGGACAGGGCGGACACGGCATGTCATGAATCAATGATGCGCCGCAGCCCGTGGGCCCGGCCGCGTGCTGATAGCGGCTGCGCCGGCCCGATGCAAGCGGCGCCCAATGCGGCCGCCGTCACCTCGATGTCGCACCGGCGTGGCAAGCGGGGGTGCCAGCCCGGCCAGGACACCCGGCCAGACAGCCACGCAAGGAGCAGACATGGACGATTTCGAGCGCGACTATCCCGACCACCGCCACGCCCCCTATTTCGAGCATGGTGACGAGGGTCAGACCAACACCTCGAACAATCGCACATTCTATGAGGTCATGGACGGCCACATGCGCCGGCGCGGCTTTTTGGCCGGCGGGATTGCGGCCATGGCCGCGGGCCTCTTCGGAAACGCGCTGAGCGTGCGCGGCGCCTTTGCTGCCACCAGCGCTCCCTCGGCCCTGTTGGGTTTCGACGCGGTACCGGTCAGCTTTGACGACACCGTGGTCGTGCCGCCGGGCTACAAGGTCCAGATCCTCGGCGCCTGGGGCGAGCCGATCGTGGGCGCGATGCCCGCCTTTGACCCAGCCAACACCGGCGCCGACCAAGCAATGCAGATCGGCCAGCACCACGACGGACTGCATTTCTTCGCCATTGACGGCTCGTCCACCGACGGGCTGATCGTCGTGAACCACGAATACATCGAGCCGCGCCTGCTGCATGTGGCAAAGTGGAAAGGCATGGAACTTGGCGCAGACGACGTCGTCTATGCCGAGGACGGCAGCCGCGAGGACGACGACGTCCTGAAGGAAATGAATGCTCATGGCGTCTCGGTCTATCGCGCCAAGCGCGGCGCCGACGGTGCCTGGGCCATCGCCGCAGATCCAATGAACCGCCGCATCACCGCCCTGACCGAGATCGAGCTCGCCGGCCCGGTTCGCGGCACGGACTACCTGAAAACCCGCTTTTCTCCCGACGGCACCCGCACCCGTGGGACGCTGAACAACTGTGCCTATGGCGTGACGCCTTGGAACACCTACATGGCCGCCGAGGAGAACTGGGCCGGCTACTTCGCCAACACCGACGCGGAGATGTCGGCTGGGCAGAAGCGCTATGGCATCTCGGACGATCCCAAGGGCGGTCGCTACGGCTGGCATCTGGCCAAGGGTGCTGCGGACGAGGTGATCCGCTTTGACATCTCGGCCAAGGGCGCGTCGGCGGCCGAGGACTACCGAAACGAAGCCAACGGTTTTGGCTGGATGGTCGAGATCGACCCGATGGACCCGGCCTCGGTGCCGGTCAAGCGCACCAGCCTGGGGCGGTTCGCGCATGAAGGCGTGGTCTTCGCGCCCGCCGTCGAAGGCCGGCCGGTGGTCTGCTATTCGGGCGACGATTCGCGGTTCGAATATATTTACAAGTTCGTGTCGGACGCCCCCTACGCCGCCGGCAGCAAGGGCGATATCCTCGACAGCGGCACGCTTTATGTTGCGCGCTTCGAGGAAGACGGCACCGGCAAATGGCTGGCGCTGAAACCCGGCGAGAACGGCCTGACGCCCGAGAACGGCTTTGCCGATCTGGCGGCGATCCTGGTCGATACTCGCCTCGCGGCCGACAAGGCCGGCGCCACCAAGATGGACCGCCCGGAGTGGGGCACGGTCGATCCCACCAGCGGTGAGGTCTATTTCACCCTGACCAACAATACCAAGCGCGAGCAGTCCCAGGTCGACGCGATGAATCCCCGCGCCGAGAACAATTTTGGCCACATTATCCGCTGGAAGTACGCGGATGGTGACCACTCGGCGACCGGTTTTGACTGGAACCTGTTCGTGCTCGCCGGAACGCCCCAGCATTCCGAGACCGCGGACGGGGCCGCGCTGGGCGAAGACAATATCTTCGCCTGCCCGGACGGTCTGTGGTGCGACCCCGATTCGCGCCTGTGGATCCAGACCGACATGGGCGACATCGGCCCCGAACATAAGGGCCCGCTGAAGGAATTCGGCATGAACGGTATGCTGGCCGCCGATCCCGCCACCGGCGAGATCCGGCGTTTCCTGACCGGCCCCTGGGGCCAAGAATGCACTGGCGTCATCACCACGCCGGACCAGACCAGCATGTTCGTGAACTTTCAGCATCCGGGCGCCCATGCCACACCCGAGCAGTTCGCCGCAGGCGACATGGGCTCGACCTTCCCGGATGGCGACAAGGCGCAGCCGCCGCGCTCGGCCACGATCGTCATCACCCGTGAGAATGGCGGCAAAATCGGCGCCTGATTGCGATGGCAGTGCCGGCGCCCGCGATGGCGCCGGTATCCGCCGGGAAATCTAACGTGAGTTGCCTCCTGCCGGGCAAGACGACACTGCTGCCGGCAGGAGGCGTTTCATGCGTATCACTATTTTTGCCCTGACCCTGTCTGCCGCTGCTGCCTGCCTCGCGGTTCCGGCGGCGGCCGATCCGGTGCTGTGCGTGGCCCGGGTCAATGGCACCGACATGCCGCTGGCTTACGACAAGGAAGAGGACGGCTTGTCGGCCAACTACTCGCTGCGCGAGACGATCTTTACCGCCTGGGGGCGCGACACCTGCCCCAGCTATGTCGTCATGCGCGCGCTGACGCCCGAATTGAGCGACGAGCAGCGTCAGCCGTTCTGCCTGCAGCATGACAAGGCCAGCGATTCCATCATCGGATATGACGTGGGCGACCGTGACGCCTATGGCCGTTGCAAGGCGCGCCGCAAGGCTGTCTGCCAGCGGGTCAACCAGACCCGCGACGCCGCGCTCGCCATTACCGGCGGGGCAGCGCGCCGGACCTTTCAGGGGGTCGAGACGGTCAACAACAACGCCGCAGGCGCGGTGGTGATGACGGGAACCAAGGCCATGATCGGCCAGGCGCTCGGCAGCATTGGCGGCGCGGCGGCCGGTGTCGCCAGCTCACCCGCAGTGCTGGCGGGGGCCGCGGTCACCGTCGTCGCCGTAGGCGGCGCGGTCTACGCTTGTAGCGAATGATGCGGGCGAGCGAGGCGAACCAAGGGCCGCAGACGAGAAAGGCCGGGGAAATACCCCGGCCTTTCCCACATCTAACCTGGCAAATCAGGCCTTTTCTTCGATGATCTGCACCAGATGCGGGATCTTGGCGACCATACCGCGGACGGCGGGCGTGTCTTCAAGCTCGCGCGTGCGGTGCATCTTGTTCAGGCCGAGGCCCTTGAGGGTCTCGCGCTGGATCGCGGGGCGGCGGATCGGGCTGCCGATCTGCTTGACGGTAATCGTGGCCATCTGAACCTCTCTTACGCTTCAACCGCGGCCGACTCGGCCTCGGCATGGGCGTCCGTGGGACGGTGGCTGTCGGTCGGCGGCAGGATGTCGGCGACTTTCTTGCCGCGACGCTGCGCGACCGAGCGGGGCGAGGCCTCGGCCTTGAGGCCGTCGATCGTGGCGCGGATCATGTTGTAGGGGTTTTGCGACCCAAGCGACTTGGCCACGACGTCCTGGACGCCCAGCATCTCGAACACGGCGCGCATCGGGCCGCCGGCGATGATGCCGGTACCCGGAACCGCGGTGCGCATCACGACCTTGCCGGCGCCATGACGGCCCTCGATGTCGTGGTGCAGGGTGCGGCCGTCACGCAGCGGCACGCGGATCAGGCCGCGCTTGGCCTGTTCGGTCGCCTTGCGGATCGCCTCGGGGACCTCTTTGGCCTTGCCCTTGCCGAAGCCGACACGCCCACGCTGATCGCCGACGACGACGAGCGCGGCAAAGCCAAAGCGCTTGCCGCCTTTGACGGTCTTGCTGACGCGGTTGATCGCGACCAGACGGTCGGCGAATTCCGGGGTCTCTTCGCGGCGGTCGTCACGACGGCCACCACGATCCCGGCGCTGTTCACGTTCTGCCATGCGGCATCCTTTTCAGGTCAGGCGCAATCGCGCGCCGATCAAATCCGATCCTGGTGAACCCAAGGGTTCCCGGATCATCGGGGCGGCGTTGCCGCCGCCCGCAATCATCAGAACTTCAGGCCACCCTCGCGGGCGGCATCGGCGAGGGCCTTGATCTTGCCGTGGAACAGGAAACCGCCCCGGTCAAAGATCACTTCCTCGATCCCGGCGGCTTTCGCGCGCTCGGCAACGGCGGCGCCGACCTTGGCGGCCGCCTCGAGGTTGTTCTGCCCCACCACGCCGAGATCCTTCTCGAGCGTGGAGGCCGCGGCGAGGGTCTTGCCCGCCATGTCGTCGATCAGCTGAACGCTGATGTTCTTGTTGCTGCGGTGAACCGAAAGGCGCGGACGCCCGTTCGAGATGTCACGCAGCTTGTTCCGCACGCGCATGCGACGCTTTTGGAACAGCTCTCGTTTGTTCAGTGCCATTTCAAGCGCCCCTTACTTCTTCTTGCCTTCCTTGCGGAAGACCCTCTCGCCCTTGTAGCGGATGCCCTTGCCCTTGTAGGGCTCGGGCGCACGCCACTCGCGGATGTTCGCGGCGACCTGGCCAACCTGCTGCTGGTCCACGCCCTCGATGATGATTTCGGTCTGCTTCGGGGCAGTGATGGTCACCCCCTCCGGCGTCTCGAAGTTCACGTCGTGGCTGTATCCCAGCTGCAGGCGGAGGGTCTTGCCCTGCATCTGCGCGCGGTAACCGACACCCTGGATCTCAAGCTCTTTCTTGAAGCCCGTGGTGACGCCGGTCACGAGGTTTTCCACCATCGAACGAGACATGCCCCACTGCTGGCGCGCCCGCTTGGACGAGCCGCGCGGCGTGACGGTGATGGCACCGTCCTCGACCGCGAGGGTCACGTCGTCGGTCGCGGCGAAGCTGCGGACGCCCTTGGGGCCCTTCACTTCGATCGATTGACCGTCGATGTTTGCGGTGACGCCCTGCGGAAGGACGACGGGTCGTTTGCCGATACGCGACATTCCCTATCCCTCCTCAGAACACGATGCAGAGGACTTCGCCGCCAACATTGGCGTTGCGAGCCGCTGCATCGGACATGACGCCCTTGGGCGTCGACACGATGGACACGCCGAGGCCGTTGCGGACATGCGGGATGCCCTTGGCGCCGGTGTAGACGCGACGGCCCGGCTTTGACACCCGCGCGATCTCGCGGATGACGGGCGTGCCGTCAAAGTACTTGAGGCTGATTTCCAGCGTTTCGTGACCATTTTCGGTCACGCGCTCGTAGCCGCGGATGTAGCCTTCGGCCTGCAGCACGTCGAGCACCCAGGCGCGAAGCTTGGAAGCGGGCGAGTGGACCGTGGACTTGCCGCGCATCTGCGCGTTGCGGATGCGGGTCAGCATATCGCCGAGAGGATCGTTCATCATATCTCGCGCCCTCCCTTACCAGCTCGATTTCACGAGGCCGGGGATCTGACCTTGCGAGCCGAGCTCGCGCAGCATGATCCGGCTGAGTTTCAGTTTGCGGTAGTAGGCGCGCGGGCGCCCGGTCAACTCGCAGCGGTTCTTCAGGCGCGTGGCCGAGGAGTTGCGCGGCAGTTGGGCCAGCTTCAGCGTGGCCTTGAACCGGTCTTCCATCGGCAGCGACTGATCGTCGATCACGGCGCTCAGCTCGGCGCGCTTGGCGGCATATTGGGCCACCAGACGCTCGCGCTTTTTCTGCCGTTCGATCATGGATTTCTTAGCCATGTGTTCCCCCTCGCGATCAGCTGCTGAACGGCATGTTGAAATGCTTCAACAGCGCCTTCGCTTCCGCGTCGGTCTTCGCGGTGGTGGTGATGATGATGTCCATGCCGAGCACTTCATCGACCTTGTCGAAGTTGATCTCGGGGAACACGATATGTTCCTTCAGGCCCATCGCGTAGTTGCCACGGCCGTCGAACGCCGTGCCCTTGACGCCGCGAAAGTCGCGGACGCGGGGCAGCGCGATGGTGATCAGACGGTCGAGAAACTCATACATGCGGTCGCCGCGCAGCGTGACCTTGGTCCCCAGCGGCATCTCCTCGCGGACCCGGAAGCCAGCGATCGAGTTCTTTGCCTTGGTGATGACGGCCTTCTGGCCGGCGATTAGCGACAGCTCCTCGGAGGCCTGCTTGACCTTCTTGGTGTCCTTGACCGCCTCGCCGACACCCATGTTCAGGACGATCTTGCCCAGACGCGGGATCTGCATGTCGTTCTTGTAGCCGAACTCTTCCTTCAGCGCGGCCCGGATCGTTTCCCGGTAGGCAGCTTTCAGACGCGGCGTGTAGGTGGCTTGATCCAGCATCAGATCGCATCCCCCGTGGTCTTGGCGAAACGCACCTTCTTGTCACCTTCCATGCGGAAGCCGACGCGGGTCGGTTTGCCGGCGGCGTCAGTCAGGGCGAGGTTCGACAGATCGATCGGCATCGCTTTCGGCACGCGGCCGCCCTGCGAGGCTTGCGACTGCTTGGTGTGGCGGATGGCGATGTTCACGCCGTCCACGACCGCCTTGTTGTCCTTGGGCATGACGGTGGTGATCTCACCGGTCTTGCCCTTGTCCTTGCCGGTCAGCACGATGACCTTGTCACCCTTGCGGAGCTTGGCAGCCATCACAGCACCTCCGGCGCAAGCGAGATGATCTTCATGAAGTTCTTCGCCCGCAGTTCACGCACGACCGGCCCGAAGATACGGGTTCCGACCGGCTCGCCCTGGTTGTTCAGGATGACGGCGGCATTCGCGTCGAAACGGATCGAAGTACCGTCCTCGCGCTTCACTTCCTTGGCGGTGCGAACGACGACGGCCTTGCGGACGTCACCCTTCTTCACGCGGCCCTTCGGAATCGCTTCCTTGACGGACACCACGATGATGTCGCCAACCGAAGCATAACGGCGGTGCGAACCGCCAAGAACCTTGATGCACTGCACCCGGCGAGCGCCGGAGTTGTCAGCAACATCCAGATTCGTCTGCATCTGGATCATTGGTCTGCTCCCGACCTTTGGGGACAGGTGCTACCGCACCGCGCCCCAGGGTTTCGTCGACTGGGGCGACTCAGGACTGGGCGGCTTGCGCCACTTCGTCCGTCATCACGGTCCAGCGTTTGGTTTTCGAAATCGGCGCACATTCCATGATGCGGACGGTGTCGCCGGTCTTGAACTGGTTGGCTGCGTCGTGCGCCCGGTACTTCTTGGACGAACGAACGATCTTGTGCAGCACGGGGTGCTTGAAGCGACGCTCAACGAGGACGGTGATCGTCTGCTCGTTCTTGTCGCTGGTCACGGTGCCTTGCAGAATACGACGGGGCATGGCGGTTTCCTCAGTTCGAAGCCGCGGCGGCCGCCGCTTTCTGGTTCAACACGGTCATGACCCGCGCCACGTCACGCTTGACGTCGCGCATGCGCGCAGTCGAGGCGATCTGACCCGTCGCCTGCTGGAAACGCAGGTTGAAGGCCTCTTTCTTCAGCGCCAGCAGCTGCTCGCGCAGCGCCTCGGGCGTCTTGTCGTTGAGTTCCTGCGCTTTCATTGCGCGTGTTCCTTTACCAACATCACCGGAGGGCCCCTGAATGGCAGGGAAACCCTGATTCCCGGTGGAGTTTCGAGACGAAGGCCTGCCCATAGACCTTGGGGGCCCACAGAGCAAGGGTAAACTTGGGCCGACGCGCCTGACGTGGGCCTAAAGCTTCATGCCTGGCCTTTTTGCCGCTTGGCAGACCCACTCGACGAACTGGTCCTCGTCCAGCGGCTTGTCCTCGAATACGTGAAGGTATCGAATTGTCGCCTTCTTGGATTCCGCAGGGGGCAGCGGATCGAGGCTGGTCCCGTTGAAGAAGGCGATTTTGAGATAGCGGGTCAGGCAGTGCATTCCCAGGAACCAGCCGGGATCATTCGGCGCGCCATAGAACGGCTGGTTCCATTTCACCGCCTTGCGTACGTCCGGAACAGTCTTGACGATCAATTTGTCGATGCGCCGCGCGACGTCGCTTTTCCAACCTGGCGCCGCCGCGATCCAATCCTGGACCGGGGCATCCCCATCGGCCTTCGGGATCTGGGGGTTACCGCCAGCCAGCAGGCGGGGGCCGTTCTTGGCCTTGCCGTCCTCCGACTTGGCATCGCTGCTGATCGCCTTCTTTTTCGTAGGCGTCTTTTTGTCCGGGTCCTTGTCCGCGGTCATTGCCCCACCTCCCAAAAGGAAATGCCCCGACGTTTCCGCCGGGGCATTCTTTCATGGGAAGGACTGTCTTACCAGTCTTCGCGATGGACGATGCGGGTCAGCACCGGCAGCTTCATCGCGCCGAGGCGCAGGGCCTCGCGGGCAATGTCGTCCTCGACGCCGTCGATCTCGAACATGATCCGGCCGGGGTGGACCCGGGCCGCCCAGTAGTCGACCGAGCCCTTGCCTTTACCCATCCGCACTTCGGTCGGCTTGCCGGTGACCGGAACGTCCGGGAACACCCGGATCCAGACGCGACCCTGGCGCTTCATGTGGCGGGTGATCGCGCGGCGAGCCGCCTCGATCTGGCGGGCGGTGACCCGCTCGGGTTCAGTGGCCTTCAACGCGTAGCTGCCAAAGTTCAGGTTGAACCCGCCCTTGGCCTCGCCGTGAATGCGGCCCTTGAACTGCTTGCGGAACTTTGTCCGTTTCGGTTGCAGCATGGTTTCCTACCTCTCAGCGCGCGTCGCGGTCGCGATCACGGCGCGGACCGCGCGGACCAGGACCCTCTTGCGCCTCGGTGGCGCGACGGTCGTGGGCCTGCGGGTCATGTTCCATGATCTCGCCTTTGAAGATCCAGACCTTGACGCCGATGATCCCGTAAGGGGTCGTCGCCTCGGACAGGGCATAGTCGATGTCGGCGCGCAGCGTGTGGAGGGGCACCCGGCCCTCGCGATACCACTCGGTCCGCGCGATCTCGGCGCCCCCCAGACGGCCGGCGACGTTGACGCGGATGCCGAGGGCGCCCATGCGCATCGCGTTCTGAACCGCGCGCTTCATGGCGCGACGGAACGAGACGCGACGCTCGAGCTGCTGGGCAATCGATTCCGCGACCAGCTGTGCGTCCATCTCGGGCTTGCGGACCTCGACGATGTTGAGGTGCAGTTCCGACTTGGTGAAGTTCGCCAGCTTCTTGCGCAGTTCTTCGATCTCGGCGCCCTTGCGGCCGATGATGACACCCGGGCGGGCGGCATGGATCGTGACGCGGCACTTCTTGTGCGGACGCTCGATCACCACGCGGCTGACGCCGGCCTGCTTGGCTTCCTTGTGGATGAACTCGCGCATCTTCAGGTCCTCCAGCAGGAGGTTCCCGTAGTCGCGGTCATCGGCATACCAGCGGCTGTCCCAAGTGCGGTTGACCTGCAGGCGCATCCCGATGGGGTTGACCTTCTGTCCCATTACGCGAGCTCCTCGGCAGCTTCGGGGGCGGAGGCGGTTGCAGCCGCCTGACGGTTCGACGCGGTCGCACGCTTGGCGCGGGCGGCCTTCTTGGCCGCCTCGGCCGCCGCGACGTCGATCTCGCGGACCTTGATCGTGATCTCCGAGAAAGGCTTCATGATCTTGCCGAACCGACCGCGCGCACGCGGGCGGCCACGCTTGAGGACCATGCCCTTGCCAACCCAGGCCTCGGCCACGACCAGTTGGTCGACGTCGAGGTTGTGGTTGTTCTCGGCATTGGCGATGGCCGACTGCAGGCACTTCTTCACGTCGCCGGCGATGCGGCGCTTGGAGAAGGTCAGATCGGCAAGCGCCTTGTCGACTTTCTTGCCGCGGATCATGGCTGCGACCAGGTTCAGTTTCTGCGGCGACGTGCGCAGCATCGAGGTCTTTGCGAAAGCCTCGTTGTCGGCCACGCGGCGCGGGTTTTGTTCCTTGCCCATGGCTTACTTCCTCTTGGCTTTCTTGTCAGCCGCGTGACCGTAGTAGGTCCGGGTCGGCGAGTATTCACCGAACTTCTGACCGATCATGTCCTCGGTCACGGCGACCGGGATGTGCTTGTGGCCGTTGTAGACGCCGAACGTCAGGCCGACGAACTGCGGCAGGATGGTCGAGCGACGCGACCAGATCTTGATGACCTCGGAGCGACCGCCCTCGCGCGACTTTTCAGCCTTGCGCAGGACGTAGGCGTCGACGAACGGGCCTTTCCAGATAGAACGTGCCATGGATCAGCGCCCCTTCTTCGCGTGACGCGACCGCAGGATGTACTTGTCGGTCGACTTGTTCGTACGCGTCTTGTTGCCCTTGGTGCCCTTGCCCCACGGGGTGACCGGGTGACGGCCGCCCGAGGTCCGGCCCTCACCACCACCATGCGGGTGGTCGATCGGGTTCATGGCAACACCGCGAACGGTCGGGCGCACGCCCATGTGACGCTTGCGGCCGGCCTTGCCGAGGTTCTGGTTGCTGTGGTCGGGGTTCGACACGGCACCGATGGTGGCCATGCATTCCTGACGCACGAGACGCAGCTCTCCCGAGCTGAGGCGGATCTGCGCATAGCCGCCGTCACGACCGACGAACTGCGCATAGGTGCCCGCGGAACGCGCGATCTGGCCGCCCTTGCCGGGCTTCAGCTCGACGTTGTGGACGATCGTGCCGATCGGCATGCCGCTGAACGGCATCGCGTTGCCCGGCTTGACGTCGGTCTTGGCACCAGCCACGACCTTGTCGCCTACGGCGAGGCGCTGCGGCGCCAGGATGTAGGTCTGCTCGCCATCTTCATATTTCAGCAGCGCGATGAACGCGGTGCGGTTCGGATCGTATTCGATCCGCTCGACGACGGCCGAAACGTCGAACTTGGTGCGCTTGAAATCGACAATGCGATAGAGGCGCTTGGCCCCCCCGCCCTTGTGCCACGAGGTCACACGTCCGGTGTTGTTCCGGCCACCCGTCTTGGTCAGACCCTGGGTAAGGGTCTTGACCGGGCGGCCTTTCCAAAGCTCCGAACGGTCGATCAGAACCAGCCCGCGCTGGCCAGGCGTCGTCGGCTTGTACGACTTGAGTGCCATGCTTTCTGTCTTCCGTTGCCTTGGACCAAAGGTCCGTTGTCGTTCAGCAAAATAACGACCGGCGGCCCTTCAGGCCGCCGGATCGCGGTCGTCTATCAGAGGCCGGTCGAGACGTCGATGCTGTTGCCAGCTTCAAGCGTCACATAGGCCTTTTTGACGTCGCTCCGCACGCCGGGACGGCCGCGGAACTTCTTGGTCTTGCCCTTGGTCACGACGGTATTGACCGCCTTGACCTTGACGCCGAACAGGGCCTCGACCGCTTCCTTGATCTGCGGCTTGTTCGCATCGGGCGCAACCTTGAACACAAAGGCATTCGCCTCCTGCGCCATGGTCGCCTTCTCGGTGATGATCGGCTTGACGATCACATCGTAATGTTCGGGCTTCGTGGTCATTTCGCTTCCGTCCCTTTCAGGCGGGCATTCAGCGCCTCGACACCCGCACGGGTGATGACCAGCGTGTCACGGCGCAGGATGTCATAAACATTCGCGCCCATCGACGGCAGCACATCGACCCCTTCGAGGTTCCGGGCGGCGCGGGCAAAGCCCTCGTTCACCTCGGCACCATCGATCACCAGAACCCGCTTCCAGCCCTTTTCGCGCATTGCCTTGGCAACGGACGCGGTCTTGGCATCGGTCAGGTTCAGATCCTCGAGGATCACCAGATCGCCCGTGCTGGCTTTCGCCGACAGGGCATGCATCAGACCCAGGGCGCGGACCTTCTTGGGCAGGTCGAACGCATGGCTGCGCGGCACCGGACCCTTGTAGACGCCACCCTTGCGGAAGATCGGCGCCTTGCGCGAGCCGTGGCGAGCACCGCCCGTGCCCTTCTGGCGATAAATCTTCTTGGTCGAGTAGGACACGTCCGACTTGCCCAGCGTCGAGTGCGTGCCGGCCTGGGCCTTGGCACGCTGCCAACGCACGACGCGGTGCAGCAGGTCGGCGCGCGGGGTCAGGCCGAAGATGTCGTCGGGCAGGTCAATCGACCCGGAGTCCGCCGACGCGAACGAGATCACATCAGCTTTCATCGGATTTCTCCTCGGGCGCGGCCTCGGTCGAGGCCTCATTCTTGTCGGCGTTCGGATCGGAAGCGGCCTTGTCGGCCTCGATCGAGGCATTGGCCTCGGCGAGCGCGGCTTCCTGCGCGGCGGCCTCGGCCTCCAGCGCAGCCTGACGCGCGGCTTCTTCCTCGGCGGCGGCGGCGGCGGCGGCTTCCTCGGCGAGGCGCAGGGCCTCACGCGCGGCGCTGCGCAGCGCGGCGGGGTAGATCACGTTGTCCGGGGTCGCCTTCTTGACTGCGTCCTTGATCGTGACCCAGCCACCCTTGCTGCCGGGGACCGACCCTTTGACCATCACCAAGCCACGCTCGGCGTCAGTCTTGACGACCTGCAGGTTTTGGGTGGTGACACGCACGGCACCAAGATGGCCAGCCATCTTCTTGCCTTTGAACACCTTGCCCGGGTCCTGGCACTGGCCGGTCGACCCGTGCGAGCGGTGGCTCACCGACACACCATGCGACGCCCGAAGGCCGCCAAAGTTGTGACGCTTCATGGCACCGGCAAAGCCCTTACCGATCGAGATGCCGGCGATGTCGACGAACTGACCCGCAAAGTAGTGGGCGGCGATGATTTCCTCGCCGACCGGGATCAGGTTGTCCTCGCTCACGCGGAACTCGGCGATCTTGCGCTTGGGCGCCACGTTCGCCTTGGCGAAGTGACCGCGCATCGGGCCGGACACGCGCTTGGCCTTGGCCTCGCCCGCACCCAGTTGGACGGCGACATAGCCATCCTTCTCGGCGGTGCGCTGCGCGACAACCTGCAGATTGTCGATGTGCAGGACGGTCACCGGAACCTGGCGTCCATCCTCGAGGAACAGCCGGGTCATGCCCAGCTTCTTGGCGATTACACCTGTGCGAAGCATGTGTGCGCCCTCCTCAGACCTTGATCTCGACATCGACGCCGGCAGCCAGGTCGAGCTTCATCAGCGCGTCCACGGTCTGGGGGGTCGGGTCGACGATGTCGAGCAGCCGCTTGTGCGTGCGGATCTCCCACTGGTCGCGCGACTTCTTGTCGATGTGCGGACCGCGCAGGACGGTGAATTTCTCGATCTTGTTCGGCAGCGGGATCGGACCGCGAACCTGCGCACCGGTGCGCTTGGCCGTGTTGACGATTTCCTGGGTGCTGGCATCCAGCACGCGGAAGTCGAACGCCTTGAGCCGGATACGGATATTCTGGCTTTGCATCAAAGCATCCCTCTGATGGGGATTTCGATCGAGAGGCTGACTGCACACCGCGTGCGGCCAGCATCGGACCGTAAAAAAACTGCGAGGCCGCCCCTTAGTGGGCGGCCTAGACAGGTGCAACCGATTCCTTGCAGGATGGGAGCGATGGCGGGTTTTGAGCCGAGATCGCCTGCGTGTCAAGTGGTTCCGGGGATTTATGCGCCAATACGCGTCGGGTGGCCTGTTTTGCCCCTGACACTAGGCGCAAGCGCCTGCCCGAGCCAGTTCCGGGGTTAGTTCAGAAGAGGAGGCTGAAGGATGGCAAATTTCAAGGTTGGCGATCACGTGGGCTGGAATTCCGAGGCCGGCAAGGTGTCGGGCAAGATCATCAAGGTTCATACCGAGGATTTTGACTACAAGGGCCATACTCACCGCGCGAGCGCGGAAGACCCGCAATACGAGATCAAGAGCGACAAGACCGATCATATCGCGGCCCACAAGGGTAGCGCTCTTCACAAGATCTGAGCGCCGTGCCCCTGCCGTTTTTCACCATCGGCCATTCCAACCGCAGCATCGAGGCGTTTATCGGGATGCTGCGGCACTGGCAGATTGAAATGCTGGTGGATGTTCGAAAATTCGCGATGTCTCGCGCGAACCCGCAGTTCAACGAGCAGGCCCTCTCCGAAACCCTGGCTGGCTTCCAAATCAGCTATGAACGCAATGAGGCCCTCGGCGGTCGGCGTGGGAGGGTGGCCCGGATTGCCCCGGAGGTTAACGGCATGTGGGAGAACAAGAGCTTTCTCAACTACGCCGATTATGCCCTTTCCGATGAATTCCACGAAGGGTTGGAGCGGCTGATTGCCGAAGGCCGGGCTAGGCGCTGCGCGATCATGTGTGCTGAAGCGGTATGGTGGCGCTGCCACCGGCGCCTCATCGCCGACAATCTGATCGCTCAGGGTGAGGAGGTTTTCAACATCATGGGTGAGGATCGTGCAGAACCGGCGAGGCTGACCCCCGGCGCGGTCGTTCAGCCTGACAAGCGCGTGGTTTATCCAACTTAACTTGGCATCGCCCAGTGGGGCCGGGTTCGGTCGGGCAGGTGCGCAACGTCTTGGTCGGCCGAAGCGTCCTGGTCAAAGCGTCCCGGTCAAAGCGGACCAGTCCACAGCAAAAGGCCGCCCCCGAGGGGCGGCCTTTCAGTCTCTTTGTCAGGCCCTCGTCTCAGGCGAGGATCTTGGAGACGACGCCGGCGCCGACGGTGCGGCCGCCTTCGCGGATCGCGAAGCGCAGCTTTTCTTCCATCGCGATCGGCGCAATCAGCTCGACCTCGAACTTCAGGTTGTCGCCCGGCATCACCATCTCGGTGCCTTCCGGCAGGTTCACGGTCCCGGTCACGTCGGTCGTGCGGAAGTAGAACTGCGGCCGGTAGTTGGCAAAGAACGGCGTGTGACGGCCACCCTCTTCCTTGGTCAGGATATAGGCCTCGGCCTCGAACTTGGTGTGCGGCTTGACCGAGCCCGGCTTGCACAGCACCTGGCCGCGCTCGACGCCGTCACGGTCCACGCCGCGCAGCAGCGCGCCGACGTTGTCGCCAGCCTCGCCCCGGTCCAGCAGCTTGCGGAACATCTCGACGCCCGTGCAGGTCGTCTTCTTGGTGTCCCGGATGCCGACGATTTCCAGTTCGTCGCCGACGTTCACCGCACCGCGCTCGATCCGGCCCGTCACCACCGTGCCGCGGCCCGAGATCGAGAACACGTCCTCGATCGGCAGCAGGAACGGCTGGTCGACCGCACGCTCGGGGGTTGGGATGTAGCTGTCGACCGCCTCGATCAGCGCCTTGATGCTGTTCTCGCCGATCTCGGGATCACGGCCTTCCAGCGCCGCAAGCGCCGAGCCCTTGATGATCGGGATATCGTCGCCCGGGTAGTCGTAGGACGACAGCAGCTCGCGCACTTCCATCTCGACCAGTTCGAGCAGTTCCTCGTCATCCACCTGGTCGACCTTGTTGAGGTAGACCACCATGTACGGGATGCCGACCTGGCGGCCGAGCAGGATGTGCTCGCGGGTCTGCGGCATCGGGCCGTCGGCCGCGTTCACCACAAGGATCGCGCCGTCCATCTGCGCGGCGCCGGTGATCATGTTCTTCACATAGTCAGCGTGGCCGGGGCAGTCGACATGGGCGTAGTGCCGGTTGGGCGATTCGTATTCCACATGCGCGGTCGAGATCGTGATCCCGCGCGCCTTCTCCTCCGGCGCGCCGTCGATCTGGTCATAAGCCCGGAACTCGCCGAAATACTTCGTGATCGCAGCCGTCAGCGTCGTCTTGCCGTGGTCAACGTGACCAATCGTCCCGATGTTCACGTGCGGTTTGTTACGCTCGAATTTTGCCTTCGCCATGATGGCCTCCTGTCAAGGGAATCGGGGGGCAGGACCGCCCGTCCCTTACGCGTATTTCTTTTGAATCTCGTCCGAGATGTTCTGCGGCACGGCCTCGTAGTGGTCGAACTGCATGGTGAACACCGCCCGGCCCGAGGACATCGAGCGCAGGTTGTTGATGTAGCCGAACATGTTGGCCAGCGGCACCATCGAGTCGATGACGTTGGCGTTGCCACGGGTATCCTGGCCACGCACCATGCCGCGGCGGCTGGTCAGATCGCCGATAATCGAGCCGGTGTATTCTTCCGGGGTCACGACCTCGACCTTCATGATCGGCTCGAGCAGCTTGGCACCGGCCTTGCGCAGACCTTCGCGCATGGCAGCCCGGGCTGCGATTTCGAATGCCAGCACCGACGAGTCGACGTCGTGGTAGGCGCCGTCAACCAGGGCCACCTTGAAGTCGATCACCGGGAAGCCCGCGAGCGGACCGGAGTCCATGACCGACTTGATGCCCTTTTCAACGCCGGGGATGTATTCCTTCGGCACCGCGCCGCCGACGATCTTGGACTCGAAGCTGTAGCCCTCGCCCGGCTCGGTCGGCGAGATCTGCAGCTTGATGCGGGCGAACTGGCCCGTGCCGCCGGTCTGTTTCTTGTGGGTGTAGTCGATCTCGGCCGGCTGGCTGATCGTCTCGCGGTAAGCCACCTGCGGGGCGCCGATGTTCGCCTCGACCTTGAACTCGCGACGCATGCGGTCGACGAGGATGTCGAGGTGAAGTTCGCCCATGCCCTTCATGATGGTCTGGCCCGACTCGAGGTCGGTCTCGACGCGGAAGGACGGATCTTCGGCGGCCAGACGCTGCAGTGCAAGACCCATCTTTTCCTGGTCAGCCTTGGACTTCGGCTCAACCGCGATCTCGATCACGGGCTCGGGGAAGGTCATGGTTTCCAGGACGATCGGCTTGGCGGGATCGCACAGGGTGTCGCCGGTGGTGGTTTCTTTCAGGCCCGCCAGGGCGATGATGTCGCCTGCGAACGCTTCTTCGATTTCTTCGCGGTTGATCGCATGCATCATCATCATGCGGCCGACGCGCTCGCGCTTGCCCTTGGTCGCGTTCAGCATCTGATCGCCCTTCTTGAGCTGGCCGGAATAGATGCGGGTAAAGGTCAGCGAGCCGACGAAGGGGTCGTTCATGATTTTGAACGCGAGGGCCGAGTAGGGCTGCGCGTCATCGGCGCTGCGCTCGATGTTGCGGGTCTCGGTCTCGTCGCCCGGCAGGAAGCCCTCGTAGGTGGGCACGTCCAGGGGCGACGGTAGGTAGTCGATCACCGAGTTCAGCAGCGGCTGCACGCCCTTGTTCTTGAACGAGGAACCAGCGGTCACCGGGAAGAAAGCCAGCGACAGCGTGCCCTTGCGCAGCAGCTCGCGCAGGGTTTTCTCGTCGGGCTCGTTGCCCTCGAGGTATTGCTCCATCGCGTCGTCGTCCATGTCGACGGCGAGTTCGATCATCTTGGCGCGCCACTCGGCGGCGACGTCCTGCAGCTCTGCGCGGATGGGCTGACGCACCCAGTTCGCGCCCAGGTCCTCGCCCTTCCAGATCCACTCTTCCATCTTGACCAGGTCGATGACGCCTTCCAGCTTGTCCTCAGCGCCGATCGGCAGAGCGATCGGGCAAGGGGTGCCGCCAGTACGGTCCTTGATCATCTGGACGCATTTGAAGAAGTCGGCGCCGATCTTGTCCATCTTGTTGACGAACACGATGCGCGGAACCTTGTAGCGGTCGGCCTGACGCCAGACGGTCTCGGTCTGCGGCTCGACACCGGCGTTGGCGTCCAACAGGCAGATCGCGCCGTCCAGAACAGCCAGCGAGCGCTCAACTTCGATGGTGAAGTCGACGTGGCCGGGAGTGTCGATGATGTTGAAGCGGTACTTCGTCTGGGCGGTCCCTTCGTTGGTCGGGTCCTCCTGGCGCTGCCACGAGGTCGTGGTGGCCGCCGAAGTGATGGTGATGCCCCGCTCCTGCTCCTGCTCCATCCAGTCCATGGTCGAGGCGCCTTCGTGCGTCTCGCCCATCTTATGGTTCTTGCCGGTGTAGAACAGGATGCGTTCGGTCGTCGTGGTCTTGCCCGCGTCGATATGGGCCATGATCCCGAAATTGCGGTAGTGGTCTAGGGCGTATTCGCGGGGCATGATCGATCCTTACCAGCGGTAGTGGCTGAACGCCTTGTTGGCGTCGGCCATCTTGTGGGTGTCTTCGCGCTTTTTCACAGCGGTGCCGCGGTTGTTGACGGCATCGGCCAGCTCGCCCGCGAGGCGCTCTTCCATGGTGTGTTCGTTGCGCTTCTTGCTGGCGTCGATCAGCCAGCGGATGGCCAGGGCCTCGCGGCGGATCGGGCGAACTTCGACCGGGACCTGATAGGTGGCACCGCCGACGCGGCGCGAGCGCACCTCGACCGAGGGCTTCACGTTCTCAAGAGCCTCGTGGAACACTTCGATCGGCTCGCGCTTGAGGCGCGTCTGAACCCGGTCGAGCGCCGAGTAGACGATCGTCTCGGCGATCGACTTCTTGCCGTCCACCATCAGGTTGTTCATGAACTTGGTCAGCACGCGATCGCCGAATTTGGCGTCGGGCAGGATTTCGCGCTTTTCGGCGGCGTGACGGCGGGACATCTGGGCCTCTCCTTACTTCGGACGCTTCGCGCCGTATTTCGAACGACGCTGGCGGCGGTCCTTGACGCCCTGCGTATCGAGAACACCGCGGAGGATGTGGTAGCGCACGCCCGGAAGGTCTTTCACCCGGCCGCCGCGGATCAGGACAACGCTGTGTTCCTGAAGGTTGTGCTTTTCACCCGGAATGTAGCTGATGACCTCGAAGCCATTGGTCAGGCGCACCTTGGCAACCTTACGCATGGCCGAGTTCGGCTTCTTCGGCGTCGTCGTGTAGACGCGCGTGCAGACGCCGCGCTTTTGCGGGCAGGACTGGAGGTGCTGCGACTTGCTGCGCTGCACCTTGGGCTGCCGCGGCTTGCGGATCAGCTGCTGGATCGTGGGCATTCCGGTTTCAAACCCCGTGTTGCTTCTCGGCTCATGCACCCCAGGGGGCGCCAGTGACTATGTCGCGGCGCCGCCTATCCCGAATACACCGGACATGCAAACGCCAAAACCGCACATGCCCCCTAGCGCGAGGACACTGCGGTGGATTTCCAGAGGATCGGAGCGTTGCCGGCCCGGATCTTGACCACTACGGTTCTGGGGCCCGGGCGGGCAGCCGTCCGGGTAGCGGGCCGTATAGGCAGAATCGGTCAGGCTGTCAACAACCCTCCACGCCCGGCGCCCGCGCGGTTGTCCACGCAACGACAACTCCGCTCAGGTCGCGCCCCAGTGTTTGCGCCCTGCCTGGGGGAGGCCAAAGTCCCGCGCATCACGGTTTATGTCTGCAAGGTCGATCTTGAACCGCTCTGCGAGCACGCGGGCCGCGTCGGGCGGAGGGCCATCGAAATCGTATCCGGGCCCGATCGCGCCACTATCATTGTCATGGTTCAAGAATCGGCAAAACATGATCTCGTCAGGCAGGATCAGCCCCGGCATGTGATGCCCCAAGCGCCAGTGGGGCAGTTGCGTCGCCGAACGCTCGTCCCCGGGCGGAAGGTAGACGGTCAGGCCCGCGACTGCGTTATAGATCATTCTGGGTTCGACGGAGACCCCCGACTCGGTCGCCTTGAGGACGAGGCCGCGCATGTAGTCAATCGAGGCCGCCTTGCGTTTGTGCCAAGCGGGCTCGACAAGCCCGAAATCCTCCCGCGCGCGGGCGACGTAATCGATGGCCACGGCGTCATCGTCATCCATGCGGAAGTGGCCAATTACATCGGCGCTCATGTCCTTGTGCGGCAGCAAGGCATGCTTGCAAGCCTGCAGGTGGAACCTCATGGGAGGGACGAGAGCCAGTTCCAGTTGCGGCATTTCCTCGCAAAGTTGCTGCAGAAGGCTGAGCCAGGGATCGGGCAGGTCGGGCCCGGTCATCACCACCAGGGTGAAATCCGGGTCGGTCTGCGCCCGCAACGCGGGCAGCGTGATCTTTTCGAACCAGTGCCAGCGGCGAACCAGTCGACCCTCGTCATAGAGGAAGGCGCGCCGCTCCTCCATGTCATCATGCTCGACCTGAAAGCCGCGCAGGCCCAGGTAACTGAAGCGGCACAACCCCAGCATCTGAACGCGCATCATATCGCCCCGCTGCGGCTGAGGCGCCGCTCGCGCCAGATGGAGTAGAGGCCGGCGGCGACAACCAAACTCGCCCCCGTGAGGGTCCAGAACCCGGGCCGCTCGCCAAAGATCACGGCGCCGAGGATCATGGCCACCACCAGCGAGGTATAGCGGAACGGTGCCACAAAGCCCACGTCGCCCACCCGCATCGTCGCGACTACGGTCAGGTAGCCCAGTGCCAGAAGGGCTGCATTCAGCACCAGCAAGCCGCTCTCGCCGACATGAGGCAGACGCCAGGGCTCGGAGGGGATGAGAATGGCGGACAGGGTGACAGCGAGCGAGGCGTAGAAGGCGATGGTGTTGGACTTCAACCCGGGCGTGAAAATCCGCGTCACCATATCGCGCAGCACGACCCCGAGGACGGAACCCAGCGCGACCATCGACCAGACGGTGAATGACATGCTGCCGGGACGCAGGATCAGCAGAACGCCCAACAACCCGACGATCACCGCCGCCATCCGCCGCCAGCCCAGAGGCTCGCCAAAGAACACGGCGGCGGCGAGCATTACCATTAGCGGCAAGGCCTGCATGATCGCCGACAACTCGCCGATCGGCATGTGGTGCAGCGCGTTCAGGAACAGCAGCGTCGAACTGACCTCACCAAACGTGCGCAGCGCGAGGGGCAGCCAGTCGGCCCGCGGCACGCGCAGGTCCACCCCACCCCGGCCGAGAAAGATCAGCGGCAGCGCCAGCATGACCAGGATGCCGCGCAGGGCGATGGCCTCGTACAACGGCAGCGTCTGCGAGAGGTATTTCATCGTCGCGTCGTTGCAGGCAAAGGCCGTCATCGCGATCAGCATCAGCGCGGCGCCGTGGATGTTCTCGGCCTCCGTCGCGGCCCGGCGCGGGGTCCGCAGCGAAGGCGGCTTGACCCGGCGTTGAGACGACATGAGGGGGGTACGCATCGCGGCCAGCCGGCTAGTGGGGACAGCCAGCCCTACCCGCGCGGCGTCACTACGGCAAGTCCCGGCGCCCGCACGCCGCGGACAACTAACCGTCAATCGAAAGGCCCGCCAGTGGCGGGCCTTTCGGATCTTGTCGCGGAGGAAAGGAAGCGCTTGCGCCCTGCCCTCACTCTTCGGGCGAGGTGATGATCGTGTCGATATCAGCCTCGTTGACCGGGTCGAGCGTCACCGCCTCCGGCGCGGGCGGGGCCAGGGCGGCAGCCGCCTCGGCCTCGGCCTTGCGCATCTCGATCACGTCCGAATCGCGGTCGGCGGCGATCTTGCGCACGCGCGAGGTAGCGCCGCCGGTGCCCGCCGGGATCAGCCGGCCGACGATGACGTTCTCTTTCAGGCCGAGCAGGCGATCGCGCTTGCCCTGGACGGCAGCCTCGGTGAGGACGCGCGTGGTTTCCTGGAACGACGCCGCCGAGATGAAGCTGCGGGTCTGCAGACTGGCCTTGGTGATACCCAGCAGGACCGGCTCGCCGACGGCCGGACGGCCGCCCTTGGCCTCGATCTTGGCGTTCTCCTCGACGAACTCGTCGCGCTCGACATTCTCGCCTTTCAGCAGCGTGGTATCGCCGCTGTCGAGGATCTCGATCTTCTGCAGCATCTGCCGCACGATGACTTCGATGTGCTTGTCGTTGATCTTCACGCCCTGCAGTCGATAGACGTCCTGCACTTCGTCGATGAGGTAGTCGGCAAGCGCCTCGATGCCGATGATGCGCAGGATGTCATGGGGGGCGGGGTTGCCGTCCATGATGTACTCACCCTTGCGGATGAAGTCGCCCTCCTGCACCGGGATGTGCTTGCCCTTCGGCACCATGTACTCGACCGGCTCCAGCCCTTCGTCGGTGGGCTGGATCATGATCCGGCGCTTGTTCTTGTAGTCCTTGCCGAACTTCACCGTGCCGTCGATCTCGGCGATGATGGCGTGGTCCTTGGGACGACGCGCCTCGAACAGTTCCGCCACCCGCGGCAGACCGCCGGTGATGTCCTTGGTCTTGGCACCCTCGCGCGGGATACGCGCCAGCACGTCACCGGCCCGCACTTCCTGCCCTTCCTCGATCGACAGAATGGCGTCGACCGACATCGGGTAGCTGATCGGGTTGCCGGCATCGTTACGCACAGGCTCGCCGTCGCTGTCCATCAGGATGATCTCGGGCTTCAGATCGCTGCCCTTGGGCGCGCTGCGCCAGTCGGTCACGATCTTCTGGGTCATGCCGGTGGCATCGTCCGTCTCGTCCCGGACCGAGAGGCCCGAGAGCAGGTCGACGAACTTGGCCGTGCCGGCACGCTCGGCAATGATCGGCAGGGTGTAGGGGTCCCATTCGAACATCTTCTGGCCGCGCGTGACCTTGTGGCCTTCGCGCACGAACAGCTTGCTGCCGTAGAACAGCTTGTGCGTCACCACAGGCTCGCCGGCGGCGTTGTTGACCATCAACTGCATGTTCCGGCTCATGACGATCAGCTCGCCCGCCGCGTTCTCGAGCGTGTTCTCGCCCTCGAACGCGATAGTGCCTTCCTGGTTGGCGGCCATGGCGGTCTGCTGGCCACCCTGGGCAATACCGCCGATGTGGAAGGTCCGCATCGTCAGCTGGGTGCCCGGCTCGCCGATGGACTGCGCGGCAATGATGCCGACAGCCTCGCCGATGTTGACCAGCGTGCCGCGGGCCAGATCGCGCCCGTAGCAATAAGCGCAAACGCCATCCTCGCTCTCACAGGTGAGGGCGGAACGGATGCGAACCTGCTGGACGCCGGCCTGCTCGATGGCGTCGGCGCGACGCTCGTCGATCAGTTCGTTCCGGCCGACGATGACCTCGTCCGAGCCCGTGGCGACCACGTCCTCGGCCGCGACGCGACCCAGGATGCGCTCGCTCAGGGGCGAGATGACCTCGCCGTCGTTGACCGCGGCCGAGGCGGTGATCGCCCGCTCGGTGCCGCAATCCAGCTCGCGGATGATGCAGTCCTGCGCCACGTCCACCAGACGCCGGGTCAGGTAACCCGAGTTGGCGGTCTTCAGCGCGGTGTCCGATAGACCCTTGCGCGCGCCGTGGGTGGAGTTGAAGTACTCCAGCACGGTCAGGCCTTCCTTGAAGTTCGAGGTGATCGGCGTCTCGATGATCTCGCCCGAGGGCTTTGCCATCAGGCCGCGCATCCCGCCCAGCTGCTTCATCTGACTGGTCGATCCACGCGCGCCCGAGTGGGCCATCATGTAGACGCTGTTCGGCTCAAGCTCGGCGCCGCTCTCGTCGGTTTTCACCGCCGCGATCGTCGCCATCATGGCCTCGGTCACGCGGTCGTTGCACTTCGACCACGCGTCCACGACCTTGTTGTACTTCTCGCCCTGAGTGATCAGGCCGTCGAGGTACTGCTGCTCGAACTCCTTCACCTGGTCGGCGACCTCGTTCACGATCTCCCACTTGTTGTCGGGGATGACCATGTCGTCCTTGCCGAAGCTGATGCCGGCGCGGAACGCCTCGCGGAAGCCGAGGCTCA
Organism: Paracoccus suum; assembly: GCF_003324675.1. Taxonomy (NCBI): domain Bacteria; kingdom Pseudomonadati; phylum Pseudomonadota; class Alphaproteobacteria; order Rhodobacterales; family Paracoccaceae; genus Paracoccus; species Paracoccus suum. The sequence continues at coordinate 1,305,839 of NZ_CP030918.1, read as the reverse complement.
TGATCTGGTCGCAGAAGATCACCGATTCCTTCTGGCCGCAGTAGCGGTAGACCGAGTCGATGACGACCTGGACGTCCTTCTTGCGCAGAAGACGGTTGACCAGCTCGAACGGAGCTTTCGCATTCAACGGCAGCAGCGCACCGAGGCGGATGCGCCCGGGCGTCGTCTCGAACCGCTTCATGACGACATTGCCTTCGTCATCGACCTGCTTCAGCCGGGCGGTGATGCGGGCATGCAGATGCACCTCGCCCGCGGCGAGCGCATGCTCGACCTCGTCCGAGTTGGCAAAGGCCATGCCCTCGCCCTTCATCCCGTCGCGCATCATCGTGACGTAATAAAGGCCCAGGACCATGTCCTGCGACGGCACGATGATCGGCGCGCCATTGGCCGGCGACAACACGTTATTGGTCGACATCATCAGAACGCGCGCTTCCAGCTGAGCCTCGAGGCTCAGCGGGACGTGCACGGCCATCTGGTCGCCGTCGAAGTCGGCGTTGAAGGCCGAGCAGACCAGCGGGTGCAGCTGGATCGCCTTGCCTTCGATCAGGATCGGCTCGAACGCCTGGATGCCGAGGCGGTGCAGCGTCGGGGCGCGGTTCAGCAGCACCGGATGCTCGCGGATCACCTCGTCGAGGATATCCCAGACCTCGGGGCGCTCCTTCTCGACCAGCTTCTTGGCCTGCTTGACCGTGGTGCTGTAACCCTTGGCCTCGAGCCGCGAGTAGATGAACGGCTTGAACAGCTCGAGCGCCATCTTCTTGGGCAGCCCGCACTGGTGCAGCTTCAGCTCCGGCCCGGTCACGATGACCGAGCGGCCCGAAAAGTCCACGCGCTTGCCGAGCAGGTTCTGGCGGAACCGGCCCTGCTTGCCCTTCAGCATATCGGACAGCGATTTCAGCGGGCGCTTGTTGTTGCCCGTGATCACGCGGCCGCGGCGGCCGTTGTCGAACAGCGCGTCCACCGACTCCTGCAGCATCCGTTTTTCGTTGCGCACGATGATGTCGGGCGCGCGCAGCTCAATCAGGCGTTTGAGGCGGTTGTTGCGGTTGATGACCCGGCGATAGAGGTCGTTCAGGTCGGACGTGGCAAAACGGCCGCCGTCCAGCGGGACCAGCGGGCGCAGCTCCGGCGGGATGACCGGGATCACGGTCAGCACCATCCACTCGGGCCGGTTGCCGGATTCGAGGAAGTTCTCGACGATCTTCAGCCGCTTGATGATCTTCTTGGGCTTCAGCTCGCCGGTTGCTTCCTTCAACTCCTCGCGAAGCTGGTCGGCGGTTGCGGCGAGGTCGATGTTCGACAGCATGGTGCGGATCGCCTCGGCGCCGATGTCGGCGGTAAAGGCGTCGGCGCCGTACTGGTCCTGCGCGTCGAGGAACTCTTCCTCGGTCATCAGCTGGCCATAGGTCAGGTCGGTCAGGCCCGGCTCGATGACGACGTAGTTCTCGAAATAGAGGATCCTCTCCAAGTCGCGCAGGGTCATGTCCAGCATCAGGCCGATGCGCGAGGGCAGCGACTTGAGGAACCAGATATGCGCCACCGGCGAGGCCAGCTCGATATGGCCCATGCGCTCGCGCCGGACCTTCTGCAGCGTCACCTCGACGCCGCACTTCTCGCAGACGAGGCCGCGATACTTCATGCGCTTGTATTTACCGCACAGGCATTCGTAGTCCTTGATCGGACCAAAGATGCGCGCACAGAACAGGCCATCACGCTCGGGCTTGAAAGTGCGGTAGTTGATGGTTTCGGGCTTTTTGACCTCGCCGAACGACCACGCGAGGATCTGCTCGGGGCTGGCCAGCGAAATCTTGATCTCGTCGAACTGCCGCGGGGGCGCGATCGGGTTGAACGGGTTGGTGCTGAGTTCCTGGTTCATCTCGTCATCCTTGCATCAGACGGGGAAAGGGGCGGTGAGGGCGCGCGGCCCTCACTCCTCTTCCTCGGCGTCCAGCAGTTCCATGTTGAGGCCCAGACCCCGGACCTCCTTGACCAGCACGTTGAACGATTCCGGCACGCCGGCCTCGAAGTTGTCCTCGCCCTTGACGATGCTCTCGTAGACCTTGGTCCGGCCGGCCACGTCGTCCGACTTGACCGTCAGCATCTCTTGCAGGGTGTAGGCGGCGCCGTAGGCTTCCAGGGCCCAGACCTCCATCTCACCTAGGCGCTGACCGCCGAACTGCGCCTTGCCGCCCAGCGGCTGCTGGGTCACGAGGCTGTAGGGACCGGTCGAGCGGGCGTGCATCTTGTCGTCGACAAGGTGGTGCAGCTTCAGCACGTACTTGACGCCGACCGTCACCGGGCGGGTGAACTGCTCGCCCGTGCGGCCGTCGAACACGATCGACTGCCCCGAGGTGTCAAAGCCGGCGCGGGTCAGCGCATCGTTGACGTCAACCTCCTTGGCACCGTCGAACACCGGGGTCGCGATCGGCACGCCGCCGGTCACGGTCTCGGCGTGCTCGACCAGGTCGTCGGCCTCCATGCCATCGAAGGTCGAGGCGTACATGTCGTCGCCATAGCCGATCCGCATCGCTTCCTGGACCGGGGTCAGATCGCCGTTGCGCCGGTATTCCTGCAACGCCTCGTCGATCTTGATGCCCAGACCGCGCGCGGCCCAGCCCATGTGCGTCTCGAGGATCTGGCCGACGTTCATGCGCGAGGGCACGCCCAGGGGGTTCAGAACCAGGTCGACGGGGGTACCGTCGGCGAGGAACGGCATGTCCTCCATCGGCACGACCTTCGACACGACGCCCTTGTTGCCGTGACGACCGGCCATCTTGTCGCCGGCCTGCAGCTTGCGCTTCACGGCGACGAACACCTTGACCATCTTCATCACGCCCGGGGGCAGGTCGTCGCCTTGGCGGACCTTTTCGACCTTGTCCTCGAAGCGCGCCTCGAGGGCCTTTTTCTGCAGGTTGAACTGGTCCTGCAGGGCCTCGACCTCGCGGGCGGTGTCCTCGTCGGCCATGGCCAGCTGGAACCACTGGCCGTGGCTCAGCCCGTCCAGCAGCTCCTCCGTGACCTCCGAGTTGGCCTTGACGCCTTTCGGCCCCTTGACCGCCTTCTGGCCCATGACCAGCGATTTCAGGCGCGCGTAGATGTTACGCTCCAGAATCGCCATCTCGTCGTCCCGGTCGCGAGCGAGGCGCTCGACCTCTTCCCGCTCGATCTGCAGGGCGCGCTCGTCCTTGTCGACGCCATGGCGGTTGAACACCCGGACCTCGACGATCGTGCCATAGGCACCCGGCGGCAGGCGCAGCGAGGTATCGCGGACGTCGGACGCCTTTTCGCCAAAGATGGCGCGCAGCAGCTTTTCTTCCGGCGTCATCGGGCTCTCACCCTTGGGCGTGATCTTGCCCACGAGGATGTCGCCCGGGCCGACCTCGGCGCCGATATAGACGATGCCCGCCTCGTCGAGGTTGCGCAGGGCTTCCTCGCCGACGTTGGGGATGTCGCGGGTGATCTCTTCCGGGCCCAGCTTGGTGTCGCGGGCCGCCACTTCGTATTCGTCGATGTGGATCGAGGTGAACACGTCGTCGCGGTGGATGCGCTCGCTGATGAGGATCGAGTCCTCGTAGTTGTAGCCATTCCACGGCATGAACGCGACGATCACGTTCCGGCCAATGGCCAGCTCGCCCTGGTCGGTCGAGGGACCGTCGGCGATCACCTGGTCCTTCTGCACCCGGTCGCCGACCTTGACCAGCGGACGCTGGTTGATGGTCGAGGACTGGTTCGAGCGCTTGAACTTGCGCAGGCGGTAGATGTCGACTCCCGCGTCCCCTGCCCCGAGGTCCTCGGTGGCACGGACAACGATACGGCTGGCGTCGACCTGGTCGATGACACCGCCGCGGCGGGCCATGATCGCGGCGCCGCTGTCGCGGGCAACGGTCGCCTCCATGCCGGTGCCGACGTAGGGCGCCTCGGCGCGCAGCAGGGGTACCGCCTGCCGCTGCATGTTCGAGCCCATCAGCGCGCGGTTGGCGTCATCGTTCTCGAGGAAGGGGATCAGCGCCGCGGCGACCGAGACCAGCTGCTTGGGCGAGACGTCGATCAGATCGACCGCCTCGACCGGGTTCAGCATGAAATCGCCCGCTTGGCGGGTGCTGACCAGCTCCTGCGTGAACTTGCCGTCGGCGTCCAGCTCGGCGTTGGCCTGGGCGACCGTATGGCGCATCTCTTCGGTCGCCGAGATGTAGACCACATCATCGGTGACCTGGCCCTCGATCACCTTGCGGTACGGGGTTTCGATGAAGCCATACTTGTTCACCCGCGCGTAGGTCGCGAGGCTGTTGATCAGGCCGATGTTCTGACCTTCCGGCGTCTCGATCGGGCACATCCGGCCGTAGTGGGTCGGGTGCACGTCGCGCACCTCAAAGCCGGCGCGCTCGCGGGTCAGACCGCCCGGCCCGAGGGCCGACAGCCGCCGCTTGTGCGTCACTTCGGACAGCGGGTTGGTCTGGTCCATGAACTGCGACAGCTGGCTGCTGCCGAAGAACTCGCGCACCGCAGCCGCCGCAGGCTTTGCGTTGATCAGGTCCTGCGGCATGACGGTGTCGATCTCGACGCCGGACATGCGCTCGCGGATCGCGCGCTCCATGCGCAGCAGGCCGATGCGGTACTGGTTCTCCATCAGCTCGCCGACCGAGCGCACCCGGCGGTTGCCGAGGTGGTCGATGTCGTCGATCTCGCCCTTACCGTCGCGCAGTTCAACCAAGCCGCGGATACAGGCAATAATGTCCTCGTTGCGCAGCGTACGCTGCGTGTCGGGGGCATCCAGATCGAGGCGCATGTTCATCTTGACCCGGCCCACGGCCGACAGGTCATAACGCTCGCTGTCGAAGAACAGGCTGTTGAACAGGGTTGCCGCGGCCTCGACGGTCGGCGGCTCGCCGGGGCGCATGACGCGGTAGATGTCCATCAGCGCGCCGTCGCGGCCCATGTTCTTGTCGGCCGCCATCGTGTTGCGGATGTAGGGGCCGACGTTGACATGGTCGATGTCGAGGACCGGGATATCGGTGATGCCGTTGTCCAGCAGCACCTTCAGCAGACCGCCGGTGATCTCGCCCTGCTTGTCCCGCTCCAGCGTCAGTTCGTCGCCGGCCTCAGCGTAGATCAGGCCGGTTTCCTCGTTGATGATGTCCTTGGACACAAAGCGGCCGAGGATCTGATCGTAGGGGACCAGCAGCTCGATCTCGTCACCGGAATCGACCAGTTGCTTGACCAGGCGCGGGGTAACCTTGTCGCCGGCCTTGGCGATGACCTCGCCGGTCGCCGCGTTCACCAGGTCATAGGTCGGGCGCGTGCCGCGCGCGCGCTCGGGGAAAAACCGCGTGACCCAGCCGGCTTCCTGCCCCTTGCGGGCGGGCTGCAGGCGGTAGTCCACGGTGTTGTAGAAGGCGTCCATGATCGCCTCCTGGTCCATGCCGAGGGCATAGAGCAGGGTCGTCACCGGCAGTTTGCGGCGGCGGTCGATGCGCGCGAATACCAGGTCCTTGGCGTCGAACTCAAAGTCCAGCCAGCTGCCGCGATAGGGAATGATGCGGCAGGCAAACAGCAGCTTGCCCGAGGAATGGGTCTTGCCGCGGTCATGGTCAAAGAACACACCCGGGCTGCGGTGCATCTGGCTGACGACCACGCGCTCGGTGCCGTTCACGACAAAGGTGCCGTTGCCCGTCATCAGGGGCATGTCGCCCATGTAGACGTCCTGCTCCTTGATGTCCTTGACCGACTTCTGGCCGCTGTTCTCGTCGACATCGAACACGATCAGACGCAGCGTCACCCGCAGGGGGGCGGCGTAGGTCATGTCGCGCTGCTGGCATTCCTCGACGTCGTACTTCGGCTTCTCCAGCTCGTATTTCACGAACTCGAGCACCGCGGTCTCGTTGAAGTCCTTGATCGGAAAGACCGACTGGAAGACACCCTGGATGCCGTTGCCGTCGTTATGGCCCTCACCCTCGCCCGAGTTGAGGAACAGATCATAAGAGGATTTCTGAACCTCGATGAGGTTCGGCATCTCGAGAACTTCGCGGATGTTGCCATACGAGCGCCGGATGCGCTTTTGGCCGACATAAGCTTGCGCCATGGGGTCTATCGCCTTTCGTCAGCGCCACCCTGCGACCGTCGGGCCCGGTCGGGGCGGCAAGACTGGGGGTGATCCGGCTCTATCCGTGCTGCCCGTCCCACCGGGCAGCTCCCGAGCCGCGAACCTTCCCTGAAGGACCCTCCGCACGGGAAGGGCCGTTCAAGACAGGTTCGGCAGGGACCGGGAAACCCCGGACCCTGCCTTGTCAGTTGCGCAGCCCCGAAGGGGCGGCCAATTACTTGAGCTCGACCTTGGCGCCAGCCGCTTCGAGCTTTTTCTTGATCTCTTCGGCGTCGGCCTTGTTGGCGCCTTCCTTGACCTTGCCGCCGGCTTCCACCAGATCCTTGGCCTCTTTCAGGCCCAGGCCGGTGATCGCGCGCACCTCCTTGATCACGTTGATCTTGTTGGCGCCGGCTTCGGTCAGGACGACGTCGAACTCGGTCTTTTCTTCCTCGGCGGGCGCACCGACGCCAGCAGCAGGACCAGCCATCATGACGGCGCCACCGGCAGCCGGCTCGATGCCGTATTCGTCCTTGAGGATGGTCTTCAGTTCCTGCGCTTCTAGCAGCGTGAGGTTCACGATCTGCTCGGCGAGAGATTTCAGGTCAGCCATGTTTCCGTTCTTTCCATCAAATGTTCCAACGTCGGGATTTCAACCCCTCGACGAAAGACGATGCCTTATGCAGCCTCGGCGCGCTCTTCGAGCGTGCTGAGGATGCCCGCGATGTTGCTGGCAGGTGCGCCGATCGCGCCCGCGATGTTGCTGGCCGGGGCACCGATGCAGCCGACGATCGAAGCAATAAGCTCCTCGCGCGACGGCATCTGGGCCACGGCTTTCACACCGGCCGGGTCAAGCGACGTGCCGCCCATCGCCCCGCCAAGGATGACGAACTTGTCGTTCGTCTTGGCATAGGCGTCCGCGACCTTGGCAGCTGCCACGGGGTCGTCGGAGAAAGCGAGCACGGTCATCCCGGTGAGAAGGTCGGCGATGCTTGCGCATTCCTTCCCCTCAAGGGCGATCTTGGCGAGCCTGTTCTTGGCAACGCGGACAGATCCACCGGCGGTGCGCATCTGCGCCCTCAGGGTCTGCATGTTGGCAACCGTCATTCCCTCGTAGCGGGCAACCACCACGACGCCAGAGGCATCAAAGATCTGGCCGAGTTCATCGACCACTTGCTCTTTTTGCGCTCTATCCACGGTTCACTCCACGTTGGGGGTTTCCCCCCGGCTCACTTGCCCCTGCGTCCAGCCAGGCCGGCCGCAGGGTCGGGTCCGTCTGCAGGTCCCGAGATCACCCGAGGGCATGAATGCGCCCGGAAACTGGTCTCGCGTCCCTGCCTCGGGAAGGACATTAAGCACCCCATGCGGGGCACACCCTCCGTCTCGGACAGGACGGGGGCGAACCCCCGCCATCCCCCGCCGCGCCCGGTAGACCGGATGCGGCGCGGATTATTGGCCTCAGGCTTGCGCCGTCGAGGCGAGGTCGACCGATACGCCCGGACCCATGGTCGAGCTGATCGAGACCTTTTTCATGTAGGTGCCCTTGGCCCCCGTCGGCTTGGCGCGCTGCACCGCCTCGACGAAAGCGCGCAGGTTTTCCGCCAGCTTGGCCGCGTCGAAGCTGGTCTTGCCGATGCCGGCATGGACCACACCGGCCTTCTCGGCTTTGAACTGGACTTCGCCGCCCTTGGCGGCCTCGACGGCCGTCTTGACGTCCATGGTCACCGTGCCGACTTTGGGGTTCGGCATCAGGTTGCGCGGGCCGAGGATCTTGCCCAGGCGGCCGACCAGCGGCATCATGTCCGGCGTCGCGATGCAACGGTCGAACTCGATCTTGCCGGACTGGATGGTCTCCATCAGGTCCTCGGCGCCGACGATGTCGGCCCCGGCGGCAGTTGCCTCGTCAGCCTTCGCGCCACGGGCGAACACGGCGACGCGCACGGTCTTGCCGGTGCCGTTGGGCAACTGGACCACGCCGCGGACCATCTGGTCGGCGTGACGCGGGTCAACGCCCAGGTTGAGCGCAACCTCGACGGTCTCGTCGAACTTGGCAGTGGCATTGGCCTTGACCAGGGCGACGGCCTCGTCCAGCGGCAGGTTCGCCTTGCCGGCGAAGGCTTCGCGGGCGGCGGCGGTGCGTTTTGCAATCTTTGCCATGGCGATCAGGCCTTCACTTCAATGCCGATCGAGCGGGCGCTGCCCAGAACGATCTGCATGGCGGCGTCGATGTCGTTCGCGCTGAGGTCTTTCATCTTCAGCTCGGCGATCTCGCGCACTTGGGCGGCGGTCACGGTCCCGGCGGTCGACTTGCCCGGCTTGTCCGAACCCTTGGCACGGTTGCGCTTGCCCTGCGGCTTGAGGCCGGCGGCCTTCTTCAGCAGGAACGCGGCGGGCGGCGTCTTGGTCTCGAACGTGAACGACTTGTCGGCGTAATAGGTGATCACGGTCGGGACCGGGCTGCCGGCCTCCATTTCCTGCGTCTTTGCGTTGAACGCCTTGCAGAATTCCATGATGTTAATGCCGCGCTGACCCAGCGCGGGGCCGATCGGCGGGGACGGGTTGGCTTGGCCCGCCTTCACTTGCAGCTTGAGGCTGCCAACTACCTTCTTGGCCATCTGGCCTTCTCCTTTTCATCACGCCCGCATGCGGGCCGACTTAGTGGTTCGGCGGCGCCCGCAGGCCCGCCTCCCACGCGAACACTCAGGCCGACTTGCTGACCTGGGTGAATTCCAGTTCGACCGGCGTCGGCCGGCCAAAAATCGAGACCATGACCTTCACGCGGCTGGCGGCGTCGTCGACTTCCTCGACCATGCCGGCGAAGCCCTCGAACGGGCCGTCGGTCACCTTGACGTTCTCGCCGACCTCGAACCGGATCAGGTTGCGCGGCTGGACGTCGGTGCCCTCGCCGGTGCGGTTCAGGATCGGGGCCATGTCCTCGTCGCGCATCGGCGAGGGCTTGCCCTGCGCGCCGAGGAAACCGGTCACGCGGTTGATCGAGTTCACCAGGTGATAGGTACGGTCCGACAGGTCCATGTGGACCAGGACATAGCCCGGCATGAAGCGACGCTCGGAGGTCACCTTCTTGCCACGCCGGATTTCGATCACTTCCTCGGTCGGGACCAGAACTTCGTCGATCTCGTCCTCAAGACCCTTCTCGGCCGCGGCCTGGCGGATGGCCTCGGCGACTTTCTTCTCGAAGTTGGACAGCACGCTGACCGAATACCACCGCTTTGCCATATCGTTCTGCGTCCGTTTCCTCGACGGGCCAGACGGCCCCTAATTCATGTCGCCCGGAAAATAAAAATCGGCGCGAACCGAATCGGTAGCACGCCGTGGCCGGGCAGGTCGCCGGGAAATAGACCCCTTGCGCCGCGATTGCAACCCTGCTGCTACACCGGGCTTCAGCCGCCGACGCTGCGCAGCACGAAGGTCAGGCCGCCGCGGATCAGCAGGTCCACCATGAAAAAGAACAGGCTGGTGATGGTCGCCATGATCAGGACCATGATGGTCGTGGTCACCACCTCGCGGCGGTTCGGCCACGCGATCTTCGCGGCCTCGGCACGCACCTGGCTGATGAACTGGACGGGGTTGGCCATATCGGTCCTCAAGGTTGCAGCGGTCCGGTTACAGCGTCACGGCCGCCGCATCAAGCGTCAGTCGATCAGGGTCACGCCCGGCAGCGCGACCATGTCCGCGACATCGCCCTCATATTCGGCCTCGCAGCGCGCCGTCACCTCGGGCGCCAGCACGGTCAGCGCGGGATCGTCGGATCCGCGGGGAAAGGCCTTCAGCGCGGCCTGGGCCAGGGTGGACAGCGGGACCGACTCATCGACCTGCAGCACTGACTGCACAAAGGCGTCATAAGCGGCCTGCGACCAGCCGACGAGGCGACGAGGCGAAGTGCCGACGACGGGCGCGGCTTCCTCGCCCACCAGGGCGGCGACCACCCTGTTGCGGATGCGCGGGTAATCCTCGAACCGCCAGACAGTCAGGTGCGGCTGGCCCGGCAGCGTGCCAAGGCGCCGGGCCAGATCGGCCCAGCGGATACGGCGGGGGTCGGCGTCACCCAGGAAATCCTCGATCAGCACGCCTTCGCCCGCCCGCATCCACATGCCAAAGGCCGAGGTGACGAAGGACGCCGGCTCGCGCAACCCCAGAAAGATCTGGTCCGGCTTCCGCCCCAGGATATCGAGCAGCGACTCGAGCCGCCTGGCAGCCTGCGGATAGATCGTCCCCTCGCCATCGACGAGCGAGCCGCGCCGGATCTCGCCGATCAGGTTCTCGTCCGAGATGACGCAGCGGGTCACGCCTTCGGATTCGATCAGCTCCAGTCGCTTGCGCCAGGCAAGTTCCTTCTTCGGCCAGCGGCCGGGGAACTGAGCCATGGTCGACAGCTGGATCTCGGCCTCGCGGGTTTGCTGCGGACAGATGCAGGCAATGTGCCGCGGCCAGAGGCGCGGGCGGGCGTCGTTCAGGCGCGATTGCAGGTGAGTGGTCGCCGTCTTGTGCGCGCCGACGTGGAGGAAAAGCTGCATGACCATCCGTGCAGGGCAAGCCTTTGTCCCGTCACGGGATCGCGGGAAAGGCGGCGGCTGGCAGGGGCAGGGGGACTCGAACCCACGACCCTCGGTTTTGGAGACCGATGCTCTACCAACTGAGCTATACCCCTAGGCCGAGGGCGTGATTACGGCAGGCTGGGCGGCGACGCAAGGCGCTTTCACGGCTAGCCCCGAGGGTCCACAATGCCCTGTCCGCCCCAAGCCAGATGTGTGACATGCCAACCGACACTGATGTCCCCAGCACGCCTACCGAGCCTGAAAAGACCGTTCCTCAAGATGCGCTGCGTTGGTTGAGTTGCAAGGACGGCGATCTGACCGCTGCCGAACGCCGGGTCGTGGAGCACCTTCTGCGCCGCCAGACCATCGCCCGCCAGCCCGAGGGCGAGAGCGAGGGCGAGCGCGCGCCCACCTTTGGCGAGCGGATGGCCGACCAAGTCGCGAGATTCGGCGGCTCCTGGATGTTCATCACGGCGTTCCTCGCTTTTCTCGTGGCGTGGGTCGGCCTGAATCTCGCCTTCGAAACACGGGCGCTGGACCCCTACCCGTTCATCTTCCTGAACCTGCTGCTGTCCATGCTGGCCGCGCTCCAGGCGCCGGTCATCATGATGAGCCAGAACCGCCAGGCAGCCAAGGATCGTGCCGCCGCCGCCCATGACTACGAGGTCAACTTGAAGGCGGAGATGGATATCATGGGCCTGCATGAAAAGATGGACGACATGCGGACGCGCCAGTTGGAAGGGCTGATCGCCCGTCAGCAGGCCCAGATCGATTCGCTGATCGCGCTGTTGCACAAGAACGGCCAGCAGGCGCCCTCGGACAGCACCGCGCCGACCACCTAGGAGGCAGCGGCACCCGCCTGCTCGCGGTCGTCGCTGAGGAAACCGCCCGACTGCCGCGCCCAGAGGCGCGCATAGATGCCGCCCTGCGCCAGCAATTCGTCATGCGTCCCCTGCTCGGCGATCCGGCCGCGGTCCATGATGACCAGCCGGTCCATGGCGGCGATGGTGGACAGGCGATGGGCGATGGCGATCACCGTCTTGCCCAGCATCAGCCGCTGCAACTGCGCCTGAATCGCGGCCTCGACCTCACTGTCCAGGGCGCTCGTCGCCTCGTCCAGCACCAGGATCGGGGCGTCCTTCAGGAACACGCGGGCAATGGCAATCCGCTGGCGCTGACCGCCCGACAACTTGACCCCGCGCTCGCCCACATGGGCATCATAGCCTGCCCTGCCCCGCGCATCGCTGAGGCCGCCGACAAAGGCATGCGCCTCTGCCATGGCGGCTGCGGCCTCGACCTCGTGATGCTCGGCCTCGGGACGGCCATAGGCGATGTTGTCACGCACCGAGCGGTGCAGCAGCGAGGTGTCCTGCGTCACCACCCCGATCGCAGCGCGCAGGCTGTCCTGCGTCACCCCGGCGATGTCCTGCCCGTCGATAGTGATGCGCCCGCCATCCAGATCGTGAAACCGCAGCAGCAGGTTCACCAGCGTCGACTTGCCCGCGCCGGACACGCCGACCAGGCCGATCTTTTCACCCGGGGCGACGCGCAGCGTCAGGTTGTCGATCACGGCGGGGCGGCGCGCGTCCTCTGGCCCATCCTCGCCGGCGTCATAGCGGAAGGTCACGCCCTCGAACGCGACCGCGCCGTGATCGGCGACCAGCGGCACCGCCTCAGGGCGGTCTACGACGGTGCGCGGCAGTGCCAGGCTGCCGATTCCGTCGCGAACGGTCCCGATATTCTCGAACAGGGCCGACATTTCCCACATGATCCACTGGCTCATGCCGTTAAAGCGCATTGCCAGCGGCACGGCGGCCGCAACGGCCCCCGCCGCGATCTGGCCCGATGTCCACAGCCGGATGCCGATGCCGACCACACCCAGCCACAGCCCGGCGTTCAAGACCGTCAGCGACACGTTCAGCACCGTCACAAGCCGCATCTGGCCGTAGACGGTCTGCAGGAATCCATCCATGCCCTCGCGGACATAGGTTTCCTCGCGCTGCGCATGGCTGAACAGCTTGACCGTGGTGATGTTGGTGTAGCTGTCAACGATACGCCCGGTCATGACCGAGCGGGCGTCCGACTGCTGCTGCGCAACGCGCCCGAGGCGGGGAATCACGACGAACAGCAGCGTGCTGTAGAGCACACCCCAGACGAGGAACGGCACCGCGAGGCGCCAGTCGTTTGACAGGGCAAGCACGACGGCGCCGACGAAATAGGCGACAACGTAGACCGCCACGTCCATCAGCTTCATCACCACCTCACGCACGGCGAGCGATGTCTGCAGCAGCTTGGTGGCGATCCGTCCCGCGAACTCGTCCTGAAAATAGCTCATCGATTGGCGCAACAAGTAGCGGTGCGCCTGCCAGCGGATGCGCTGGGGAAAGTTTCCGATCAGCGTCTGGTGCATGATCAGCGAGGCGAACAACTCGATCAACGGCAGGCCGATAACGACCACTGCCGCCATGAAGACAAAGCCGCGGCCCTCGATCTGCCAGAAGCGGGCCGGATCGCCGCCCTCCATGCCGTCGACCAGCCGGCCGATATAGGCAAAGAGAGAGACCTCGATCAGCGCAAAGCTCATCGCCGCCGTTGCCATGGCGAGCAACCAGGGCCATGCCCCGCGGCTGTAATGCATGCAAAAGCCGACCAGGCTGCGCGGCGGCAGCGATGGCTCGTCAGCGGGATAGGGGTCGAGCCGACGCTCGAACCAGCGGAACATGGGGCGCACCAGGACAGGGTTTCAGACCGCGCAGGCAAGCCCTGGACGCCGCGGTTGTCAAGCCGCCGTCCGCCGCGACGGGACAAGGGACATTCGTGGAACACTCGGCCCGGGCGGGCGTTGCCACCCCAACCTGTCATGCAACGGAGACGAGACATGTCCGACACCATCAAGAACCTCGAAGACCTTTATCTCGACGGCCTCAAGGACCTCTACAGCGCCTGCAAGCAGGCCGTCCCGGTGACCGAGGAAATGGCCAAGGCCGCCAAGAATCCTGACCTGCAAAAGGCTCTGACCGCTGGCGTTGCGGGCACCCGCGACGGCATGGCGGCGATGGAAAAGCTGTGCAAGGCGCATGGCACGGACGCTGCGGGCGAGCACTGCAAGGGCATGGAGGGTCTGGTGGCAGAGGCGCGCAAGCACGGGCTGGAGGCCAAGTTCGCCGACGAGGACACGCAGGACGCGGCCATCATTGGCCAGTATCAGCGGATGGCCCATTACGCCATCACCGGCTACGGCACGCTGAAAGCCTGGGCCAAGCGCCTGGGGTTCAGTGACGACGTGAAGGTTTTAGACGAATGCACTGCCTCGACCTACGAGGGTTACGAGACGATGACCAAACTGGCCGTCAAGGGCGGGATCAACAAGGCCGCGATGTAAACACGACGGTTAAATGAAAAGGGGCGGTTCCGCGCGGGGCCGCCCCTTTCTATGCACGCAGCGCTTCAGCGGCGGCGCACCAGCTTCCAGCCGGTGATCATCGGCCGGATCAGGTCCTCGCGCTTCCACAGGCGGTAATAGAGGATCATGCCAACGTGCAGCAGCACCAGCAGCAGGATCAGCGTCCCGCCCAGGTGATGCAGCGACAACGCTTTGCGCGAGGTCGCGCGCGAGACCTCGGACGCGAGCGGGCCGACATTGATGAAGTCATCCGGATCGCTGACCAACCCGGTCGCCACCTGCATCACCAGCAATGCCAGCATGGCGACGACCGACCAGCCGCCCATCGGGTTGTGTCCCCGCCAGTAGCTGGGCACCCGCCTGGCGAATCCGCGGATATACTCCAGCGTCGCCCGCGGGCCATGGATCAACCGACTGAAACGCGCGTGGCGTGGGCCGATCAGCCCCCAGACCAGGCGAAAGGCCAGCAAGGCTATGATCGCGTAGCCGAACCAGAAATGCAGCGTCATCTTGGCCGGTCCAAACTGGGCCAGCAGCCAAGTCGCCGTCACCAGCAGTGCAAGCGCCCAATGGACCGCGCGCAACGCCGGGTCCCAAATCTGCAGCCGTTCGACCCCGGCAGGGAGCGCTCCCCCTGCCGGGTCGCGATCAGTCCTTACGGTATTCGTCATGGCACGCCTTGCACGCCCCGCCCAGCTTCTGGACGACGGCGGCAACCTGCTCCTGACCGCCTTTGACTGCGTCGGGGGCGCCGGCGGCGGCCGTCACCAGCCCTTTGTACTTGTCGGCAAAGCCGGCCATGTCGGTCCAGATCTTGGGCAGCGCCTCGCTGTCGTCGATTTCGCCCTCGGCGGTGCCGGGAATGAAATGCATGGCAACATCGTAATGCGTCAGCGCCTCGATATTGGTCGCCGCGTGGACGACCGCGGCCTCGTCATAGGGAATCTCGCCCTTCGCGGTACCGGCCAGCACGCCCATGTTCGCCCCGAGCATCAGCATGAAGCCATGTCGAGCCTCGAGCGCCAGCTGCTCGGGCGTATCTTCAGCCGCCTGCGCCGCGAGGGGCGTAAGCGACAACACTGCGGCAGTAATCAGGGAAAGACGCATGATTGCCTCCGGGCTGGTGTGCGTAACCGTGGGGAATGGTGCACGTTTTCCAGACAAAGCGGAAGGCGGTACGTGTGGGCGGCGAAAGATCGCCGCCCTCTTGCACGTCAGGCGTAAAGGTTCTGCACGCCCACCTGCTGGTGGATCGCGTTCACCTTCTGCTGGTCGAGGCTCATCGCGTCGGCGAGGGCGTGCAGGTATTGGGCCTCGCGCTCGTTGTCGAAGTCGATGGCCATCAGCGACATCAGGTAGACCTGCTCCTCCAACCCCTTGGGGACTTCACGAGCCAAGGCGGCAGCGTCCACGGGGGCGGCCATCTGCTCGCGGATGAACTGCTTTTCGTCCTCACCCAGATCGCCGACCTGGCCCATCAGGCGCTGCTTTTCCTGCTCGTCGATCTTGCCGTCCGATTTGGCCGCCTGCAGCATCGCCTTCAGCATCAGCCCGGCGACAGCGTTTTGTTCGGGCGTCGGGGCAATTTCGGGCTCGTCCTGGCGCACCATGGCATCATTGAAGACTTCGCCGAACGAGGCGTCGTTGCGGTCCTGGGCGCCCTGACGCGCTAGCCCGCCCGCCTGCGTCGTGCGGGCGTTGCCGCCGCCGAGCAGATCGCCCAACACCCCGCCAAGGCCGCCCGCAGCAGCGCCGCCGGCAAGCCCGCCAAGCAGATCGCCAAAGCCGCCGCCCCCGGTGCTGGCCGTGCGCGTGGTGCCGCTGTTGCGGGTCATCTGGTCAAGCATGCCACCGAGGCCCCCGCTGGCGCCCTGGGTGTTCGGCCCGCCATAGCGGCGGCCGGTACCGGCGCCGCCGGCCGGCTGACCCCCGAGTACCTGGCCGAGGATATCCCCGAGGCCGCCGCGCCCCTGCGCCGATGCCGTCTGTCCGCCGCGCTGCGACTGGCCCAGAAGATCGCCCAGGATGCCGCCACCCGTTGTGCGCGGGCGGCCACCCTGCGGTGTCTGCTGCCGGGCCTGTTGCTGCATCATCCCGCCAATCCCCTTGGCAAGGATCACACCAGCCGCAACGCGGGCGAGGGTTTTCATCAGGCTCATGCGATATCTCCTTGTCCTGCCGCAAAGGCGCGGCGGCACAGCTTCCCGGGGGCTGAACGTAATGTCGAGCGCCGGAGTTCCGCATTGCAGACCAGGCCCCGCGCCGCCCTTGATTTCCTGCTGCTGCGCCTTTAGATCGCCGCGATGCGATGACCTCGGGGCGTGCATCTGGGCTGCGCCGCCGACCTGCCGATCTGGAGACATCATGGCGAAGGCAAAATTCGAGCGTAACAAACCGCACGTGAACATCGGGACGATTGGTCACGTTGACCACGGCAAGACGACGCTGACGGCTGCGATCACGAAGTATTTCGGCGAGTTCCGGGCTTATGACCAGATCGACGGCGCGCCGGAGGAGAAGGCGCGCGGGATCACGATCTCGACCGCGCATGTGGAATACGAATCGCCCAACCGGCACTACGCCCATGTCGACTGCCCCGGCCACGCTGACTATGTGAAGAACATGATCACCGGCGCCGCGCAGATGGACGGCGCGATCCTTGTGGTGAACGCGGCCGACGGCCCGATGCCGCAGACCCGCGAGCACATCCTGCTCGGCCGCCAGGTCGGCATCCCGTACATGGTGGTCTACCTCAACAAGGTCGACCAGGTGGATGACGAGGAACTGCTCGAACTGGTCGAGATGGAAGTGCGCGAGCTGCTGTCGTCCTACGACTACCCGGGCGACGATATCCCGATCATCAAGGGCTCGGCGCTTGCGGCGCTGGAAGGCCGTGATCCCGAGATCGGCGAGAACAGCATCAAGGCGCTGATCGAGGCGGTCGACAGCTACATCCCAACCCCCGAGCGTGCGGTCGACCAGCCGTTCCTGCTGCCGATCGAGGACGTGTTCTCGATCTCGGGCCGCGGCACGGTGGTGACGGGCCGGATCGAGCGCGGTGCGGTGAACGTCGGCGACGAACTGGAAATCGTCGGCATCCGGGACACCAAGAAGACGACCTGCACGGGCGTCGAGATGTTCCGCAAGCTGCTGGACCGGGGCGAGGCTGGCGACAACGTCGGCGCGCTGCTGCGCGGCGTGGACCGTGACGGCGTCGAGCGCGGCCAGGTGCTGTGCAAGCCGGGCTCGGTCAAGCCGCACACCAAGTTCGAGGCCGAGGCCTATATCCTGACCAAGGAAGAGGGTGGCCGTCACACGCCGTTCTTTGCCAACTACCGGCCGCAGTTCTACTTCCGCACGACCGACGTGACCGGGACCGTGAACCTGCCGGAAGGCACCGAGATGGTGATGCCGGGCGACAACCTGAAGTTCGAGGTCGAGCTGATTGCGCCGATCGCGATGGAAGAAAAGCTGCGCTTCGCGATCCGCGAAGGCGGCCGCACCGTCGGCGCCGGCGTCGTCTCCAAGATCCTCGCCTGAGACTAGGACTGACAAAGAGACTGAAGGGCCGCCCCTCGGGGCGGCCTTTTGCTATGGAATGGCCCGCTTTGACCGGGACGCTTTGACCAGGACGCTTCAGTCGACCCAGACGTTGCAAGTAGAGAGCGGCTGCTGACTCGATTTGTCAGGAGGCCTGCTCGATACTGCCTCCATTCCCCAGGAAAGGAAGCAGCAACGTGATCGATCATATTGGGCTAACCGTCGTCGACCTCCCTGCCGCGCGCAGTTTCTATGAAAAAGCGCTTGCCCCCCTCGGCATCACCTGCCTCATGGAGGTAACTGAGGAGATGACCGGCGGACACGGCGCGCACCTCGGCTATGGCGAGGGCGACAATCCGTTCTTCTGGATCGGAACCGGCAGGGCCGCTTCGCATAGTATCCATGTGGCCTTTGCCGCGAGAGATCAGGCGGGGGTCGATGCATTCTATGCCGCGGCGATCGCGGCTGGCGGGAAGGACAACGGCGCGCCCGGCCTCCGCCCGCAGTATCATCCCGGATATTACGGGGCTTTTATCCTCGACCCTGAAGGCAACAATATCGAGGCAGTCTTCCACGGCGCTGCCGGCTAACCCTGGGCGATAATTTCCACCCCCTGCGCCACGCTCAAACGAAAATGGCCGCCCCTTATGGGACGGCCCTCTTGGTCACAAAGTCCGAAAAATCAGACGTAGCGCAGGTTGGTCGCCGACTCGCGGCCGTCACGGCCGGCTTCGATGTCGTAGCTGACAGCCTGGCCGTCACGCGGCGGCTGCAGGCCGGCGCGCTCGACGGCCGAGATGTGCAGGAACACGTCGCGCTTCCCGCCTTCCGGCTCGATGAAGCCGAAGCCTTTGGTGGCGTTGAACCATTTCACGGTGCCATTGGCCATCGTGATACCTCCTCAAGAATCGCCATCCACAGAAGCGTGATGGCCCGGCCCGGTCGCTAACAATCGCAGTCTCGGTTCCGGTGGAGGAGAGGCAAAAGCAGAAAACGTAGCCTCCGCTATCTAGGGCCCCTGCCCGTCCGTGACAAGGGCCGCGCTCGATAGCCCGCCAAGGGCGGGGCGCGGCCGGCGGGTCAGTTGAAGCGGTTGTCGCGCGGAAAGCCGCGGGGCGCCATGCGCCCCGCCGAAGCACGGGCGCCCAGCCATTCGGACAGGTCCGCCTCGGTCCGCGTGCGGCCCGCGGGGTCCTTCCATGACAGCCCGACCGACAGCGTGAGGCAGGTCGCATCCGACAGCCCGCCGTCCTTGAATCGCTGCAGGCGCACGCCCTTGCCGCGCGCCATCTCGGGTAACTCCGACAGCGGAAAGACCAGCATCTTGCGGTTCTGGCCGATGGTGGCGATGTGATCGCCCTCGACCCTGCGGCGCAGCAAGGCAACGCCGTTCAGCACCTGCTTGCCGGCCTTGGTCTGGGCGAGGATGTCCGCCGCGCCGACGATAAAGCCGTCGCCGGCCGTGGATGCGACCAGATGCATGTCGCCCTCGCGCCAGGCAAACAGGTCGATCACGGCGGCGTCATTCGGCAGATCGATCATCAGCCGCAGTGGCTCGCCGAGGCCCCGGCCGCCCGGCAGGGTCGCGGCCGGCAGCGTGTAGAACCGCCCGTTCTGCCCCAACAGCATCAGCTTGTCCGTGCTCTCGGCGTGCAGCGCCATGAAGGGGCCGTCTCCGTCGCGGAACTTGACCTCGGCGTCCAGCGGCTGATGGCCCTTGATGGCGCGGATCCAGCCCATGCGCGAAAGTATCACGGTCACCGGCTCGCGCGGGGCCATGGCGTCCATGTCGACCGGCTGGACGTCCTCGCGATCGGTGATCTCGGTCCGGCGCATGCCGCCGGGCGCGGACTTGCCGAACAGGGCGCGCACTTCTTTCAGTTGCTCGGCGATCTTTGCCCATTGGGCGCTTTCTTCGGCCAGCAAGGCCTGCAGGCCGGCGCGCTCGTCGGACAGGCGATCACGCTCGGCCCGCAACTCGATCTCCTCGAGGCGGCGCAGGGCGCGCAGGCGCATGTTGAGGATCGCCTCGACCTGCACATCGGACAGGCCGAACTCGGCGATCATCACCGCCTTGGGGTCGTCCTCGTGGCGGATGATGGCGATGACGCGGTCGAGGTTCAGATAGGCGACGATATAGCCGTCCAGCACTTCGAGCCGGTTCGCGATCCGGTCCAGCCGGTGTGCCGAGCGGCGCAGCAGGACCTCGCGCCGATGGTCGAGGAAAGCGCGCAGCACCTCCTTGAGCGAGCAGACCTTGGGCACGCGGCCGTCGATCAGCACGTTCATGTTGACGCCGAACCTGACCTCCAACTCCGACATGCGGAACAGGGCGGCCATCAGCTGCTCGGGGTCGATGGTGCGGACCCGAGGCTCCAGCACGATGCGGATGTCATCGGCGCTCTCATCGCGCACATCGGCGAGGATCGGCACCTTGCGCGCCTGGATCAGTTCGGCCAGGCGCTCGATCAGCTTGGATTTCTGCACCTGGTAGGGGATCTCGGTGACGATGATCTGCCAGTTGCCGCGGCCCAGGTCTTCGCGCACCCAGCGTGCGCGCAGGCGCAGGCTGCCGCGGCCGGTGCGATAGGCCTCGGCCAGCACCTCGCGCGGCTCGACCAGCACGCCGCCGGTCGGAAAATCCGGGCCGGGGACAAAGTTCATCAGCGTCTCGTCGCGGGCGTCGGGCGACTTGATCAGGTGCAGGCAGGCGTCCAGCAACTCGTGCAGGTTATGCGGCGGCACGTTGGTCGCCATGCCGACCGCGATGCCGCTTGCGCCATTGGCCAGCAGGTTCGGGAAGGCGGCAGGAAGGACCACAGGCTCGGTCAGAGTGCCGTCGTAGTTGGGCCGGAAGTCGACCGCATCCTCGGCCAGCCCTTCCATCAGGGCCTCGGCCGCCAGCGTCAGGCGGGCCTCGGTGTAGCGACTGGCGGCGGGGTTGTCGCCGTCGATATTGCCAAAGTTGCCCTGCCCGTCGACCAGCGGATAGCGCATGGCGAACGGCTGGGCGAGGCGCGCCATCGCGTCATAGATCGCGCTGTCGCCATGCGGGTGATAGTTGCCCATCACGTCGCCGCTGATCTTGGCCGATTTGCGGAATCCGCCCGACGGGGCCAGCCGCAATTCCCGCATCGCGTAGAGGATCCGGCGATGCACCGGCTTTAGCCCGTCGCGCGCGTCGGGAAGCGCCCGGTTCATGATCGTGCTCAGCGCATAGCTCAGGTACCGCTCGCCGATAGCGCGGGCGAGCGGCTCGGACTGGGTCGAGGGCGCATCGGCCGCCGGAAGGTCGGGCAGCGGGGGATCAAGCTCGTCAGACATGGGCTGCGGGATAGTCCCAAGCGCGGGGCGGCGGCAAGGGCCAGACGGCCCGGGCGGGCGATCATGGGTCCTTTCGCGCGGAACGCCGCGGCCCAAGCGGCGTTTGTCCGTGAACGCCCCGCAGGCACGCCGGGCGCACGAGGTGGCCGGTTCGGTCGCGAGAGGCTGAAGGCTATGGTGCGGCTGGTTCTTTTGACGCTAGCAGGGTTATTTGGCGTATTGGCGCTATTCGGGACGCCCGAATTCAGCGGCACTGACGCAGGTTATGTGCCCAATGCAGAGGTGGCCGTGGCTCCGCAATCGATCGAAACAGCGCAGCAGGTGCCTGAGGATGCCGGTACGCCCCCCGCAGTGCTGATGACAGCAGCGCTGTCTGCCCCGCCAACGGCGATGTCGCGCGGGGCACCTGCGCTGCAGCCGTCGCCCGAACATGCGGCGACGACGGCGCTGAAGACAGTGGCCGCGCAGACCAGCAGCGTCTATGTCACCTCGGATGCGGTTAATCTGCGGGCTGGGCCAGATCAGGCCGCCGCGATTCTCGCCAAGCTGAAGCGGGGGCAAGCCCTCGCCCCGGTGGGGCCGCCAGTCGGCGGCTGGGTCGAGGTTCGGAACGGCAGCCAGAACGGCTTTGTCTCAGCCCGTTACCTCAGCAACCTGCCGCCGGCGTAACGTGCAGGGCGGTCGCGGCGTTCTCATCACCGGCTGCTCGTCCGGGATCGGCCTCGACGCGGCGCGTTATCTCGCGGGCCGGGGCTGGCGCGTGGTCGCCAGTTGCCGCGACCCGGCCGATGTCGCTGCACGTCGCGCCGAGGGGCTGGAAAGCCTCGTTCTGGACGTCGCCGACCCGGACAGCGTGCAGGCCGCCGTGGCCGAGGCAGTTGCGGGGGGCCCGCTGACCGCCGTGGTGAACAACGCCGCCTTCGCCATTCCCGGCGCGCTCGAGGACCTGCCGCGCGACGCGCTGCGCCATATCTTCGAGACGAACGTCCTCGGCGCGCATGACCTGACCCGTGCGATGATCCCGCACTTCCGCGCCCAGGGCCGCGGCACGATCGTGAACATCAGCTCGGTGCTCGGCCTTGTCGCGCTGAAATGGCGCGGTGCCTACAACGCGACCAAGTTCGCGCTGGAGGGGCTGACCGATACCCTGCGGCTGGAGATGGAGGACACACCGATCCGGGTCGTCCTGATCGAGCCTGGGCCGATCACCTCGCGCTTTCGCGTGAATGCTACGCGGCAGTTCGAGCGGTGGATCGACTGGGAGGGTAGCGCCCGCGCCGATCAGTACCGCAAGACGTTGCGCAAGCGCCTTTATGGGCCGCAATCCAAGGACCGGTTCGAACTGCCGCCCGAGGCGGTCAGCCGCGTGATCGCCCATGCCATCGAGGCGGCGCGACCCCGACCGCGCTATTACGTGACCGTGCCCACGCACCTGGCTGGAATGGCGCGGCGTTTGCTGCCGACGCGCGCACTGGACTGGGTGGCGCGGCGGGGCTAGTGTCGCCGCTTGCGGCAAGGACGCAGACCCATGCAAGACAAACCTCTCTTTTTCCTGGTGGTGGTGGCAGTCGGGGCGGTCGTCGCGATCCTCGCGACCGGCCTTGGCGGCTTTGCCCGCGGGGGCGAGTTTAACCGCCGCAACTCCAACCGCCTGATGCGATGGCGCATCATCGCGCAGGCGATCGCGATCGCGGTGATCCTGCTCTACATCACGGTCGCGCATCGCTGATGGTGGTCCTCAACCGCATCTACACCCGCACCGGCGACGGCGGCGACACCGGTCTGTCGGACGGCAGCCGCGTGGCCAAGCATGACCTTCGGGTCGAGGCGATGGGCACCGTGGACGAGGCGAACGCGGCGCTGGGCCTTGCCGCGCAGCACGCCAGCGGCGCGTTGGCTGCCCAGATCGCCATGATCCAGAACGAGCTGTTCGACCTCGGCGCCGATCTGTCGCGGCCCGGCCATACCGAGGATGCGACTGCGCCCTACCCCGTCCTGCGCATCATCGACAGCCAGATCGCCCGCATCGAGGCAGAGATCGACGCGATGAATGCGGGCCTCTCGCCGCTGCGCAGCTTCATTCTGCCGGGCGGCACACCCCTGGCGGTGCACCTGCATCTGGCGCGGACAATTGCCCGACGCGCCGAGCGCGTCGCGGTGGCACTCGCCGCGCAGACCTCTGGCGACGTCAACCCGGCCGCACTGCGCTATCTGAACCGGCTGTCGGACTGGCTGTTTGTCGCGGCCCGCGTGGCGAATGCGGATGGCGGCGATGTGCTGTGGGTGCCCGGCGCCAGCCGCTGATCCGCCAGATCGGCCCCGCGCGGCCATCTGGCGCCGGATTTAGCCGTTTTTACCCCTGTCACAGGCGACGGGCAGCCTGTATCAATCCGGCGGATATATCGCAGTCATAGGGGAAGGTGCCGATGAAGGTGCTGGTGCCGGTCAAGCGTGTGATCGACTATAACGTCAAGGTTCGGGTCAAACCGGACGGGTCCGGCGTCGATCTGACCAACGTCAAGATGTCGATGAACCCCTTTGACGAGATTGCCGTCGAAGAGGCCATCCGCCTGAAGGAAAAAGGCGCCGCCGAAGAGGTGATCGCCGTCTCCATCGGCGTCAAGCAGGCGGCCGAGACGTTGCGCACGGCCCTTGCCATGGGCGCGGACCGCGCGATCCTGGTGGTTGCCACCGAGGACGTTCATCAGGACATCGAGCCGCTGGCCGTGGCCAAGATCCTGAAGGCCGTGGCCGAAGCCGAGGGCGCCCAGCTGATCATCGCCGGCAAGCAGGCGATCGACAACGACATGAACGCAACCGGCCAGATGCTGGCGGCGCTGCTGGGCTGGCCGCAGGCGACCTATGCCTCCGAGATCGAGGTCGCGGACGGCGCGGCCAAGGTCACGCGCGAGGTCGATGGCGGCCTGCAGACCATCAGCGTCAAGCTGCCGGCGGTGGTGACTGCCGACCTGCGCCTGAACGAGCCGCGCTACGCCAGCCTTCCCAATATCATGAAGGCCAAGAAAAAGCCGCTCGACGAGAAAACGGCCGCGGATTACGGCGTCGACACGGCGCCGCGCCTGACGGTCGTCAAGACGGTCGAGCCGGGCGGCCGCAAGGCCGGGATCAAGGTCGGCTCGGTCGACGAGCTGGTAGCGAAACTGAAAGAAGCGGGGGTCGTGTGATGGCAGTTCTGCTGGTTGCCGAACTCACTGGTGGCAAGGAGCTGGCCGTCGATTCGACCGCCAAGGCCCTGACCGCCGCACGGAAGCTGGGCGATGTGACCGTGCTGGTCGCGGGCCACGATTGCCACGGCGCCGCCGATGAGGCCGCGACCCTGGACGGTGTTTCCAAGGTCATCTGCCGCTCGTCGGCAGCCCACGCCCATGGCCTTGCCGAGCCGCTGGCCGATCTGATTGTCGGTCTGGCCGGCGATTATGACGCCATCGTCTTTCCCTCGACCGCGAGCGCCAAGAACATCGCCCCGCGCGTGGCGGCCCTGCTGGACATGATGGTAATTTCCGACGTCTCGGGTATCGTCGATGCCGACACGTTCGAACGTCCGGTTTATGCCGGCAACGGCATCCAGACGGTCAAGTCAGGCGACAAGGTCAAGGTGCTGACGGTTCGCACCGCCAGCTTCGACGCGGCCCCCAAGGGCGGCGCGGCAGCACCGGTCGACCATCAGGAGGTCGCGGGCGAGGACAAGGGCCTGTCGTCCTGGGTCGAGGACAAGGTCGCGACCTCGGACCGGCCCGAGCTGACCTCGGCCAAGCGCATCGTCTCGGGCGGGCGCGCGATGGCCAGCAAGGAGAACTTTGCGATCATCGAGCGGCTGGCCGACAAGCTGGGCGCGGCCGTCGGCGCCAGCCGTGCGGCGGTCGACAGCGGCTATGCCCCTAACGACTGGCAGGTCGGCCAGACCGGCAAGGTCGTCGCGCCCGACCTTTATATCGCCTGCGGCATCTCGGGCGCGATCCAGCACCTTGCCGGGATGAAGGACAGCAAGGTGATCGTCGCGATCAACAAGGACGAAGAGGCGCCGATCTTTCAGGTTGCCGACTACGGCCTGGTTGGAGACGTCTTTACCGTACTGCCCGAGTTGACCGAAAAGCTGTAAGCGGACTGCAATTGCCGGAACCGCCCGTGCCCTTGGTGCGGGCGGTTTTTCATGGTGCTTGCCGCATCGTACATCGGACCGGGGCCGCAGCTGAAACCGCGGAATTGCGTTGTGGCGACTATGCCGTCACCCTATCGTCCGGCGACATTTGGGAAAGAGGCTGGATCAGATGGCGATTCAATCGGTGGGCGTGATCGGCGCGGGGCAGATGGGCAACGGCATCGCGCATGTCTTCGCCCTCGCCGGATATGACGTGCTGATGACCGACATCAGCGCCGAGGCGCTGGAAAAGGCCGTCGCGCTGATCGACAAGAACCTCGAGCGGCAGGTCAGCCGCCAGAAGATCACCCCGGCCGACAAGGCCGCCGCCATGGGCCGTATCGCGACGACCCAGACCTTGGCCGACCTCGGCCAATGCGATCTGGTGATCGAGGCCGCGACCGAGCGCGAGGCCGTCAAGCACGCCATCTTTGCCGAGTTGGTGCCGCATCTGAAGCCGTCGACGATCCTGACCTCGAACACCTCGTCGATCAGCATCACCCGCCTTGCCAGCCGCACGGACCGCCCGGAAAAGTTCATGGGCTTTCACTTCATGAATCCTGTCCCGGTGATGCAGCTGGTCGAGTTGATCCGCGGCATCCCGACGGACGAGGAAACCTACGCCACCCTGTTGGAAGTGGTCCGGAAAATCGGCAAGACCGCGGCCACAGCCGAGGATTTCCCGGCGTTCATCGTCAACCGCATCCTGATGCCGATGATCAACGAGGCGGTCTACACCCTCTACGAGGGCGTCGGGAACGTCGAGTCCATCGACAGCGCCATGAAGCTGGGCACCAATCACCCCATGGGTCCGCTGGAACTGGCTGACTTCATCGGCTTGGACACTTGTCTTGCCATCATGAACGTGCTGCACGAGGGGCTGGCGGACACCAAATACCGCCCCTGCCCGCTGCTGACCAAATATGTCGAAGCTGGCTGGTTGGGACGCAAATCCGGTCGGGGGTTCTATGACTATCGCGGCGAGACACCAATCCCTACCCGCTGATACCCCACTCGCCGAGCCCACCGCCTCCAATCCCGCAACCGTTGACCGACCCACCCTCGCCTTTCGCGAGGGCGACAATTGCTGGCGCGTGGCCAACGCGGACCGGATGTCCCTGATCGTCGATGGCGCGGACTATTTCCGCGCCCTGCGCGCTGGGTTGCTGCAAGCGCGGCAGGCGGCCCTGATGATCGGCTGGGATTTCGATTTCGATATCGAGATGCTGCCTGGCGAAAGCGACGCCGATGGCAACGCGCCGGATGGGTTGCCGAACGCCGTCGGTCCCTTCCTCAATGCCCTCGTCGCGCGCTGCCCCAGCCTCGATATCTACCTGCTGAAGTGGAGCGGCGGGGCCGTGCTGGCGCCGGCAAGCATGTGGCCGGTCCTGAAGCTGAACATGATGGGCGGCGATCAGATCCACCTTGCGCTCGACGGCAGCCACCCCATCGGCGCCTGCCATCATCAGAAGATCGTGGTGATTGACGACTCTCTGGCCTTTTGCGGCGGGATCGACGTCACCTCCGGCCGCTGGGACACGCCCGATCATCTGCCGAACGATCCCCGACGCGCCGACAAGTCGGGCGAGAATATCTGCCCACCCTGGCACGACGCGACATCCATGGTGTCGGGCCCCGCCGCCGCCGCCCTGGGGGATCTGGCCCGCGACCGGTGGAAGCGCAGCCAGAACACCCCCTTGCCAGAGCCGGTGACGCCCCGGTCCGGTCTGTGGGCCGAGGGCACGGCGCCCGATTTCGAGGCGATTCCCGTCGCGATCGCCCGAACCGAGCCGCCCGGCCGGAACAGCCCCATCGTAGCCGAGATCGAGCGGCTCTACATCGATGCGATCAACGGCGCCCAGCGGTTCCTCTATATCGAATCCCAGTATTTTTCGGCCGGCTCGATCGCCGACGCCATAGCCTCGCGCTTGAGCGAGGCGGATGGCCCGGAAGTGGTCATCGTCAATCCGCTTGAGGCGCACAACGCGGTGGAGGACGCCGCGATGCATGGCCGTCGTGGCAAGCTGCTGGCACAGCTGCAGGCCGTCGATCACCAGGGGCGCCTGCGCATGGTCTATCCGGCGGATACCACCGGAGCGCCGATCTATGTCCATGCGAAGCTGATGATCGCCGATGACGTGATGCTGCGCGTGGGCTCGTCCAATCTCGACCGCCGGTCGATGGGTTTTGACACCGAGGCAGACATCGCGGTCATCGCCGAAAGCAAGGCCGAGCGTGCGGGCGTTGCGGCGGTCCTGCACCGGCTGCTGGCAGAGCATCTGGGCACCTCGGCTGAGGCGGTGGCCCGGACCATGGACAACACCGGCAGCCTGCTCGCGACCCTTGACCGCTTGGGCCGGGCCGAGAAGCGGGGCCTGCGCGTGCTGATACCGAAACCCCGAAGCTGGTGGCAAGACATGCTGGCCGACAGCAAACTGTTCGATCCGCGCTTTCGACAGAGCGCGCAGAACCGGCTTGGTGTCACCAGTCGGCATGCCTTCATCGGGCTGGGGCTTCTGGGCGCGGTTGGGACAATCGCCCTCGTTCGGCGTCATCGACGCAAGCGGTAGTCCTCGCGGGGTAAGCCGCAAAAGTAAGGGCCGCAGCTTTAAAGCTGCGGCCCCTTGTAATGAGAGAGTGGCCAATCAGGCAGCCGGCTCTTCAGGCTTGGGGGCCTCGCTGCGGTCCTTCATGAAGGCGTCGAACTCGGCCTTGTCCTTGGCTTCGCGGAGACGCGCGAGGAAGGCCAGGAACTCGGCATGCTCGTCCTCGAGCCGACGCAGGGTCTCGTCGCGATAGGCGTCAAAGGCGCTGTTGCCGGTCCCGCGGCCGCGCCGCATCAGGTGATGCCGGCTGCCGCGCTCTGCGCAGCCACCGCCAAGACGCCGGGTCGCGATCATGTAAAACAACAGGCCGAGCCCAACCGGCCAGGCGGCCACAAAACCGATGACCATGGCGGCGATCCAGGCCAGACGCCCACGGGCGTCGAGCCAGTCGCGCACCCCGGCCGCGGCCATGCCGATCCGGTCGAACAGGCTTGGCGCAAACGTGACCGCGTCGCGGCCAAGGGGGGTGGTAACTTGCATTGGCGGCTCCTCAGAAGGATGGTGTGAATGCCATTCACATTCCTTCAAGATGGGATGCGCTGTTCAGCCTTCAAGATACCCGCTGCAGTTTTTCTGATCTTGAGCGAGGCATAGCCCGAGCGGCCTGCCTCAAGCCGAAACCGACAGGCCGCGCAGATAGATCAGCACCGCGCTTTCCAGCATATCCGCCGGGGCGATGGGAGAGCGGCCCCCGGTTCGGCCACGGGCGAACAACTCGACCACGCCATGGCTCATGGCGAAGATATGGTCGGCAACCATGCGGGCGGGCGGGCGCGTCTCCTCGGGAAAATGGGCGATCAGGGATCTGGCCATGTCCATCAGCACCTTGTCTGCACGACGCGCGGCGAGGCCTACGGGATCGCTGCCGGAAATGCTGACGCCGCTTTCGAACATGGCCATGTAGAGGCCCTGCCGCTGCGCCGCGAAATCCAGGTAGGCGTGGCCGACCCGCATGAAGGCGGTCATGGGCCGGGGTTTGCCCTCATCAAAGGCCGCACCCAGCCTGTCGCCGAACTCGACAAAGCCGATCCGGGCAACCTCGGCCAGCAGATCGTCGCGACCCTTGAAGTGGCGATAGGGCGCGGCGGCGGACACGCCCGCCATGCGCGCGGCCTCGGCCATGGTAAAGCCGAGTGGCCCCTGCGTTTCGATAAGCTGGATAGCCGCCGCGATCAGCGCCTCGCGAAGATTGCCGTGGTGATACGGCCGGGCGGCTGGCATCCGCCCGCCTCAGGCGCC
Source organism: Paracoccus suum (assembly GCF_003324675.1). Classification (NCBI taxonomy): domain Bacteria; kingdom Pseudomonadati; phylum Pseudomonadota; class Alphaproteobacteria; order Rhodobacterales; family Paracoccaceae; genus Paracoccus; species Paracoccus suum. The sequence goes on along the minus strand of NZ_CP030918.1, from coordinate 1,276,933 downwards.
TTCGCCGAAGCGATCGGCCAGCAATGCCTCCAGCGCATCGGCCAAGGCGATGGCGTCATTCCCACGTGTGGTGATGCGGATCGTGCTGCCGCGTGGCGCCCCCAGCATCAGCAGTCCCATGATCGAATCGCCGGACACCCGCTCGCCATCCTTTTCGACAAAGGCGCGGGCATCGAATCGCTCGACAGTCTCGACAAAGCGGGCGGAGGCGCGGGCGTGCAGCCCCTTCTCGTTCACGACCTGCAGGTCGCGCACCACCTCGGCAGCAGCGTTCACGATGCTGCGCGGTGCACGGGCGCGGCCTGCGCCGGCGTTCGGTGCCGATTGCCCTCGGTGACATCATAACTGTTGATGTATTTGCGCCCGGCTTCCTTGGCGCAGGCGACGGCGTCGCCCACCGCCAGTTGCCGCGACTTGGCCAGCTTGACCAGCATCGGCAGGTTGGCACCGTAAAGGATGATCCGCTTGCGCGCCTCGCAGGCCATCAGCGCGAGGTTGGAGGGCGAGCCGCCGAAGAGGTCAGTGACGATCACGACTCCGTCGCCCAGGTCGACGGCATTCGCCGCCTGGCAAATCTCGGCCTGCTTGGCGTTCCGGTCGTGATCCTCCTCGATGGTCACAGCGCGGATGCCGATTTGCGGCCCCACGACATGCTCGACCGCCGAGAGATATTCACGCGCCAGGCCGCCATGGGCGACGATCACAATTCCGATCAAAGACACATACCTACAACAGTCCCGGCGTCGACGGCCCCTAACAGATGTGCCGTCCGGATCACGCCGGCGCGGGTTCATTCAGGGGCAGGGCCGCGCCACGATGCTCAAGCTCTCTGTGTCTTATAGACACACGCCAGCCAGCCTGCGCAAGCGCCTCACCCAGTTTTTCAGTCAATGTGACGGAACGATGTTTGCCGCCCGTGCAGCCAAAGCCGATAGCCAGATGCGCCTTGCCTTCCGCAAGATGGGCAGGAAGCACGAACAGTACAAGATCGCGCACCTTGTCAAAGAAGGGCGCATAGAGCGGATCGGCAGTGACATAGTCCTGAACCGGCCCCTCGCGCCCGTCATGGCTCCGCAATTCCGGCCGCCAGTGCGGGTTGGCAAGAAAGCGACAGTCAAACATCATGTCGAGCCCGCGGGGCACCCCGCGCTTGTAGCTGAAGCTGTGCAGCGAGACCGTGAGGCGGTGATTCCCCGCCAGATCGAACCACCGCGCCAACTCTGACTTCAGGTCATGCGGCGAGAGGTCGGTGGTGTCGATCAGCACCTCGGCCCGGCTGCGGATGGGGGCAAGCATCTCGCGCTCGGCCTCGATCCCCGCCAGAGGCGGCTCGTCGGGGGCGAGCGGATGGCGGCGGCGCGTCTCGGAATATCGGCGCACCAGGGCGTCAGGACTGCAATCCAGGTAAAGCAGTTCTGGCGCGTAATTCGCGTTGACCGACAGGCGGTCCAGAAGATCCGACAGGTTGGCGATGGAAAAGTCGCGGTTGCGCGCGTCGATGCCAAGGGCCAGCGGTCGGTTACGGGGCGGCCCGTCCAGCAGGCGCGGAATCAGCGACAGTGGCAAGTTATCGATCGCCTCATATCCCAGATCCTCCAGAACATGGATAGCGGTCGAACGCCCCGCCCCGGCTGGCCCGGTCACGAAAATCAGGCGTTGCCGGGTGTCGCGCGGATCGTCGGCAACCAGTGACGGCTCGTTTTGCGTGTCGCTCATGCCAGCCGTCCCCCTATCAGAAATTGCCGCAGTGCTGGGGCGAGTTCCGGCGCGGCGCGCGCGGCAAGGCAGGGCACGCGAAGGCCCAGCATCTCGACTGTCTCATCTTGCGGCAAGCGGCCGGACCGTGGGCCGCCCAAGTCGACCACCAGCGTGACGGCGGCGGGACCTACAGGCTCGGCGCCGAGGATGCCGACGTGGCGTGCCTCGATCCGGCCGCGCAGGCTTGGTGGCGCGTCGGCCAGGATTGCATCGTCGTGGCGAACGAGGACAGTCTGGTCATCCGCCACTAGTCCCGCACCGATCGCCATCAGGGCCAGGGCAAGCGCCGACTTGCCGGCCCCGGATGGCCCGGTGATCAGCACCGCCCGCCCGCCGATCGCCACGCACGAGCCATGCACCATCATTGCCCCACACCTCACATTCAATCCAGGCGAATCGCCCTGCGAACCCTAGCCCGGCGCAGAGGCTTGGCGCAGCAACCTATCAACTATATGCCAAACCTTTGCGATGATTGCGCTAAACCTGCATGTTTGCGCTATCGGCGAACGCGCAAGTCTTTCGCCCTAATGGGTCCGTGTTATAGCGGCCACAAAGGTGACCCGGCGTCGCCAATAATTCCGCACCGTTCAGGAGAGCCCTCATGACCCATCCTCGCGTCAATCCCAGCTTCCGGCTCGAGGATCAGGGCATCTCCGGCGTCACCGCGCATTACAACCTGCTCGAGCCGCAACTGGTCGAAGCCGCGCTGAAGAACGGCGAGGGCACGCTGGGCCTTGGGGGCGCCTTCCTCGTGACGACAGGCGACAAGACTGGACGCTCGCCCAAGGACAAGCATGTGGTCCGCAGCCCGGCGGTCGAGGACAGCATCTGGTGGGAAAACAACCGCCCGATGGACCCCGCCGCGTTCGACCGCCTCTATGACGACATGATCGCCCATCTCGCCGGGCGCGAGGTCTATGTGCAAGACCTCTACGCCGGCGCCGACCCGGCGCAACGGCTGGACGTCCGGCTGGTGACGGAACTGGCGTGGCACAGTCTTTTCATCCGCCATCTGTTGCGCCGTCCCAAGGCGGACGAGCTGGCCGGCTTCGCCCCCGAGTTCACCGTCATCAACGTACCCAGCTTCAAGGCCGACCCCGAGCGTCACGGTTGCCGCAGCTCGACCGTCGTGGCCCTCAACTTCGAGCGCAAGCTGATCCTGATCGGCGGGACCGGCTATGCGGGCGAGAACAAGAAGTCGGTGTTCACCCTGCTGAACTACATTCTGCCCGAGCGCGGGATCATGCCGATGCACTGCAGCGCCAACCATGCGCTGGGCGCGCCGGACGAGGCGGCGGTATTCTTTGGCCTGTCGGGCACCGGCAAGACGACCCTGTCCCAGGACCCCTCGCGCACGCTGATCGGCGATGACGAGCATGGCTGGTCAGACAGCGGCATCTTCAACTTTGAAGGCGGCTGCTACGCCAAGACCATCAACCTCAGCGCCGAAGCCGAGCCGGAAATCCACGCGACCACCACTCGCTTCGGCACCGTGATCGAGAACATGGTCTATGATCCGGACACGCTGGTGCTGGATTTCAACGACAGCTCGATCACCGAGAACATGCGCTGCGCCTATCCGCTAGAGGCCATCAGCAACGCATCTGCCGATAGCCTGGGCGGCCCGCCCAAGAACATCATCATGCTGACCTCAGACGCCTATGGTGTCATGCCCCCGATCTCGCGGCTGACCCCGGCGCAGGCGATGTATCATTTCCTCTCGGGCTTCACTTCGAAGACGCCGGGCACCGAGGACGGAGTGGTCGAGCCGCAGCCGACCTTCTCGACCTGCTTCGGCGCGCCTTTCATGCCGCGCCGTCCCGAGGTCTATGGCAAGCTGCTGCAGGAAAAGATTGCTGAAAGCGGCGCGACCTGCTGGCTGGTCAACACCGGCTGGACGGGCGGCCCGTTCGGCATCGGCCGCCGTATGCCGATCAAGGCCACACGCGCCCTGCTGGCGGCGGCCCTGGATGGCTCGCTGAAGAACGTCGAGTTCCGGCGCGACCCGAACTTTGGCTTTGACGTGCCCGTCAGCGTGCCGGGTGTCGAGGACAGGCTGCTGGACCCGCGCCAGACCTGGGCCGACCCGACCGCCTATGACGCACAGGCGAAAAAGCTGGTGCAGATGTTCAGCAACAATTTCGAGCAATACGTCGACAAGGTCGACGGCGACGTGAAAGCAGCCGCCATCGGCTGAAGTTGACGAGAGGCTGGCCGGGCATTCCCGGCCAGCCTCTACTGATCAGCCGGACATAGCTGCAGTAAATACCGCCCGTTGGGCGTCAAAGGCGCGGCGGAACGCGGGCCTTGCCTCAGCACGGGCGACATAGGCGTCGAGGTTCGGATAGTCCGCGAGCATATCCATCGCCTTTGCACGCTCCAGCACATTGACCATCAGCAGATCGCCGGCGCTGAATTCTCCGTCCAGCCAATCCGCCTCTCCCAGCCGTGCCGACAGTGCGCGCAGCCGTGTGTTCACCCTTTCGGTGAGAATTGGCAGGCGCGCGTCATACCACGGCTCGTCGCGCTCAGTGATGGTGGCCATCGAGCGCGCGACGATGGGCGGCTCGACTGTGTTCAGCGCGGCAAACATCCATTCGATGGCGCGGGCCCTCGCGGCCGGATCATCGGGCAGAAGGCCGGGGTGCTGGGTGGCGATCTGCAGGATGATCGCGCCCGATTCGAACAGCGCGAGATCGCCATCCTCGTAGGTGGGGATCTGCCCGAAGGGATTCAGCGCCAGATGCGCAGGTTGCTTCATCTCCTCCATGGTCAGGAGGCGAACGTCGTAGGGTTGGCCGACCTCTTCGAGCGCCCAGCGCAGGCGCATGTCGCGGGCCAAGCCCCGGCCGCGGTCGGGGGATTGTGCAAAGGCAGTGATGGTGGGCGTCATCGGCGGGCTCCTCGGCAGCGGTTGGCGCTGCACCACAAAGGGACCATTCCAGCCCTGGTATAAAGCCCGGATGCGGGCCCTATAGCCCTGTGCGCAAGCGCCAGAGTTCGGGGAACAGCTCCGTGTCCAGCATCTTGCGCAGATAATGCACGCCGCCGGTGCCCCCGGTGCCGCGCTTGAAGCCTATGATCCGCTCGACCGTGGTGACGTGGTTAAAGCGCCAGCGGCGGAAATAATCCTCGAAGTCGACCAGCTTCTCAGCCAGCTCGTACAGCTCCCAGTGGCTCTCCGGGTCGCGATAGGCCGCGGACCATGCGGCTTCCACGCGCGCGTCGGCAGTCCAGGCGAGGCGGTGATCGCGGGTCAGGATGTCCGCCGGAATCGGCAGTCCGCGTCGGGCGGCAAGCGCCTGGACCACGTCATAAAGCGAAGGCCGCTCCAGTTCTGCCTCCAGCGCCTTGAGCAGGTCAGGGCGGTGGGCATGCGGTTTCAGCAGCGCGACGTTGCGGTTGCCGACCATGTATTCGATCAGCCGGTACTGGTAGCTTTGAAAGCCGCTGCTTTCGGCCAGGCTGGGCCGAAACTGCTGGTATTCGCTCGGCGTCATGGTGCGCAATACGTCCCAGGCGCTGTTCAGCTGCTCGAAAATGCGCGAGACGCGGGTGAGCACCTTGAATGCGGCGCGCAGGCGATCCTCGGCGATGGCGGTGCGAGCGGCGGCGAGCTCGTGCAGCGCCAGCTTCATCCACAGCTCTGAAGTCTGGTGCTGGATGATGAACAGCATCTCGTCATGCGCCGTGGACAGCGGATGCTGGGCGGACAGGATCGGGTCAAGATGGAGGTAGTCGCCGTAGGACATGCGGCCTTCAAAGCCCATGCGCGCGCCCTCGGTCGCCGGATCGTAGCGCCGCGGAACACCGTCACCGTCATAGCCCTCCGGACGCGGGTTCGCAGCATGGGGACAGCCGGGCGCCTTGGTGGAATCGCCCTGCGGTGCAGCATTGGGCGGGTCGCGGTCGCTCATGGCGCGTCCTTCAGGCGGAAGCGCTGGATCTTGCCACTCTCGGTCTTGGGCAGGGCGGCACAGAACAGGACGCTGCGCGGGTATTTGTAGGGGGCGATGACACGCTTTGCGTGGTCCTGGATGTCACGAACCAGCAGCGCATCGCCCTCATAGCCGGGTTTCAGCACGACATGGGCCTGCACGATCTCGCCCCGCTCAGGGTCAGGCGCGCCGACGACGGCGCATTCGGCGATGGCTGGATGGGACAGCAGCGCGGCCTCGACCTCCGGTCCGGCGATATTGTAGCCCGCCGACAGGATGATGCCGTCGTTGCGGGCGGCGAAATGGAAGCGGCCTTCCTCGTCCTGGACGAACACGTCACCAGTCAGGTTCCAGCCGTTCTGGACGTATTCGCGCTGCTTGTCGGGATCGTCCAGATAGCGGCAGCCGACCGGCCCGCGCACAGCCAGCTTGCCGATGGTACCGCGCGGCACCTCGGCCCCCTCGGCATCGACCACCTTGGCCTGATAGCCGCCGACCGGGCGGCCGGTGCAGCCGGGCCGGTGATCGTCAAAGCGGTTGGTGATGAAGATGTGCAGCATTTCGGTCGACCCGATGCCGTCCAGCATCGGCCGCCCGGTCTTGCGCTGCCAATCCTCATAGACCGGCGAAGGCAACGTCTCGCCGGCCGAGACGGCGGCGCGCAGGCTGCCAAGGTCGGCCCCCTCCTCCATCGCGTTCAGCATGGCGCGATAGGCGGTGGGCGCAGTGAAACAGACCGTGGCGCGGTATTTCTGGATGATCTCGATCATGTTCGGCGGCGAGGCAGTCTCCAGCAGGCAGGCTGCCGCCCCGAAGCGCAGCGGGAAGACCGCGAGGCCGCCAAGGCCGAAGGTAAAGGCGAGCGGTGGCGAGCCGATGAACACGTCCGAGGGCTGCACGTCCAGGACCTCGCGCGCATAGCCGTCGGCGATGATCAGGATGTCGCGATGGAAATGCATCGTTGCCTTGGGGGCGCCCGTGGTGCCCGAGGTAAAGCCCAGCAGGGCGACGTCGTCGCGGCCGGTACGCACGCAATCAAAGCGCACCGGCTTGCCCAGCGCGGCGCGGTCAAGCTCGGCGTCGTGATTGGCGCTGCCGTCAAAACCGATCACTGTCTGCAGCACGTCGCTGCGCAGTCCGGCCTCGGTCATCTCGTCCATCAGGCGCGTGTCGCAGAGGGCGATGGTGATCTGCGCCTTGTCGATGATCTTGACCAGCTCGCCCGCGCGCAGCATCGGCATGGTGTTGACCACCACCGCCCCGGCCTTGGTCGCAGCCAGCCAGCAAGCGACCATCGCCGGGTTGTTGGCCGAGCGGATCAGGACGCGGTTGCCGGGCTTGACCCCGTAATCCTCGACCAGTGCATGGGCGATGCGGTTGGTCCAGTCGGTCAGTTCCTTGTAGGTCCGCTGGCGCCCGTTGCCGATCAGTGCGGTGTTATCGCCGAAGCCGCGGGCCACCATGGCGTCGGTCAGCTCGAATCCGACGTTCAGCCATTCGGGATAGCGGAAATCACCCAGATCGAGCAGCGGCCACAGATCCGCCGGCGGCAGGTGGTCGCGGGTGAAGGTATCGACATGGCCTGTCGGTCCGAGCGGTTCGTTCTGCATCGCCATCCTCCCCGATGGTTCGCGTTGGTCGGTGCGGCGGTCAGTCCGGGACGACGGCGGTCGCCTCGATCTCGACCATGGCGCGGTCTTCGACCAGTGCGACGACCTGGACCATGGCCATGGCCGGGAAATGCTTGCCAAGGTGCTGGCGATAGACGCGGCCGACCTCGCGCAAATTGTCGAGATAGGCGCGCTTGTCGGTCACATACCAAGTCAGGCGCACCAGATGTTCCGGGCGGGCGCCGGCCTCGGCCAGAACGGCAACGATATTGGCGAGCGTCTGCTCGACCTGGCCGACGAAGTCATCCGCATGCCACTGCTGCTGGCCGTCCCAGCCGATCAACCCGCCCAGAAAAATCTGGCGGCCCCGCGCTGCGACGCCGTTGGAATAGCCGACTGCGGGGGTCCAGCTTTTGGGGTTCAGGAACTCGTGCGGGCTGTCGGTCATGGCGTGTCCTCTTTCATCGCGGCGGCAAGGTTGGCGCGCATTTCTTCGGGCCAGGGGGTGGATCGCATGGCGGCGGCGTCGATAAAGGCGACCCGCTTGGCAATGGAAAAGCGGGGCTCGGCCTCGCCCTTCCCTCGTCCGGTGATCGCCAGATCGAGGCTGGAGCGCCCGATGCCAGTGACCCGTAGTTTCATCGTCAGCCGGTCGCCAAGGCGCGAGGGGTGACGGAAATCGCATTCGAGGCTGACGGTCGGCACGCCGCTGCGGTCCGCGATGATCCGGGCGTAGCTGCGGCCGACCACATCGGCGAAGAAGTTTTCGGTCACCGAGTTCGCGAATTCCAGAAACCGCGGATAGAACACGATTCCGGCGGGGTCGCAGTGGTTGAACTCGACCTGGATCACGCGGGAATAGGGCATCAGCAGGCATCCGATGCGGCAAACTGGTCGAGGACGGCGCGGGCGATGACGACCCGCTGGACGTCGCTGGCGCCCTCGTAGATGCGCAGCGCGCGGATTTCGCGGTAGAGGCGCTCGACGATCTGGCCGCTGCGCACGCCGTCGCCGCCGTGCAACTGGACGGCCATGTCGATGACTTTCTGCGCGGCCTCGGTGGCATAGAGCTTGGCCATCGCCGCCTCGCGGCTGACCCGGGCCGCGCCCATGTCCTTGGTCCAGGCGGCACGATAGACCAGCAGCGCTGCAGCGTCGATCTGCAGCGCCATGTCGGCCAGGTGGCCCTGCACCATCTGGAATCCGGCAAGGGTGCCGCCGTCGGCGCGGGTGCGGCTGGCGCGGGCGAGCGCCTCGTCCAGCGCGCGTCGGGCGAAGCCCAGCGCGGCCGCGCCGACGGTCGAGCGGAACACGTCCAGCACCGACATGGCGATCTTGAAGCCCTGCCCGGGCTGCCCAATCAGAGCGTCGACCGGCAAGCGCAGGCCGTTCAGGCGCAAATGCGCCAGCGGGTGCGGCGCCATGACGTCGATGCGATCGAGAATTTCGAGACCGGGCGTGTTTGCCGGCATCAGGAAGGCCGAGAGGCCCCGCGCGCCGGGCGCCTCGCCCGTACGGGCAAAGACGACATAGACATCGGCGATGCCGCCGTTCGAGATGTAGGTCTTTTCGCCATCCAGCACCCATTCCTCGCCCTCGCGGCGGGCGGTCGTGGCGGTCGAGGCGACGTCCGATCCCGCGCCGGGTTCGGTCAGTGCGAACGCGGCAATGGCGTGGCCCTCGCGCGTCCGCTCCAGCCAGGCGCGCTGCTGCTCGGTGCCGAAGAGGCTGATCGCGCCCATGCCGAGGCCCTGCATCGCAAAGGCGAAATCAGCCAGCCCGTCGTGACGGGCCAGCGTCTCACGCGCGAGGCACAGGGTGCGAACGTCGAGCGCATCGCCCGCCGTCGGCTGCAACCAGCCCCCAGCCCCGAGCCGCGTGACCAGATCGCGGCAGGCGGCGTCAGTGTCCGAATGATCGACGTGACCCAGCGTCTGCCCGGCCCATGCGTTCAGGTCGCGCTGGAATACGCGGTGGCGATCCTCAAAAAACGGCCAGTCCAGAAAGCTGCGATCCATGTCGACCTGATCCAAATATCTCCGGGCGCGGGCACTCGCGCCGGGTCAGTTACCCTCGAACACCGGCTTTTCCTTGGCGACGAACGCGCGGTAGGCGCGCTCGAAATCCTGGGTCTGCATGCAGATGGCCTGGGCCTGCGCCTCGGCCTCGATCGCCTGATCGAGGCCCATGTTCCATTCCTGGTTCAGCTGGGTCTTGGTGATGCCATGCGCGAAGGTCGGGCCCGAGGCGATGCGCCCGGCGAGCGTCAGCGCGGCCTCGTCGAGGCTTTCCGCCGGATGCAGCGCGTTCCAGAAGCCCCAGGCGGCGCCTTCGTCCGCGGTCATGACCCGGCCAGTATAGAGCAACTCGGCCGCGCGGCCTTGGCCGATGATGCGCGGCAGCATGGCGCAGGCGCCCATGTCGCAACCGGCAAGGCCGACCCGGGTGAACAGGAAGGCGCATTTCGCCGCGGGCGTGGCGAGGCGCAGATCGCTCGCCATAGCCATGATGGCCCCCGCGCCGACGCAGACGCCATCCACAGCGGCGATGATCGGCTTGCCGCAGTTCAGCATCGCCTTGACCAGATCGCCGGTCATGCGGGTAAAGGCCAGCAGATCGCGCATGTCCATCCCGACCAGCGGACCAATGATGTCATGCACATCCCCGCCCGAGCAGAAATTCCCCCCGTTCGAGGCGATCACCACCACATCGACATCGTCGGCATAGACGAGCCCGCGAAAGGTATCGCGCAGTTCGGCATAGCTGTCGAAGGTCAGCGGGTTCTTGCGGTCCGGACGGTCGAGCCGGATCGTCGCCACGCGCCCGTCCACCGACCAGAGGAAATGTCTCGGGGCCAGGCCCGCCATGGTGGTGCCGTTGAATGTCATTCCCGATCCCTTCCCGGCGAGACTTTCCGCAGAATTGCCCGCAGCGTGTCCAGTTCTGTTCCATCGAGGGTGCCAAGCAGCTGGTCGACCTCGCCCTCGTGACCCTCGGCCATTCCCTCGAACGCGGCGATGCCGGCGTCCGTCAGGGCAACCAGCACGGTGCGCCGATCCTCGGACGAGGGCGTGCGAAGGGCGAGCCCCTCGGCCTCCAGCCGGGATACCACGTCAGTGGCATTGCCGTTCGAGATCAGCAGCATCCGGCTCAACTCACCCATTGGCACCGGGGCGCTGCGTCGCCAAAGTGCGGCCATCACGTCAAAGCGCGGCAAGGTCGTGCCATGCTCGCGGCGCAGGTAGTCGCGCAACTGCGCCTCGGCATGGCGGGTGACGCCCAGAAGCCGGATCCACGCCCGCAGCCTGCGCTTGGAGAGGGATTCGGCCGCGCTGTCCATCAGACCTCGCCCCCGGCGATGGCGATTGCCTGGCCGTTGATCCCTTCGGAGCCCGGCCCGCACAGCCAAAGGGCGGCGGCGGTCACCTCGGCCGGGGCGATCAGCCGGCGCTGGGGATTGGTCGCGGTCAGCGCCTTCAGCGCCGCCTCGCGGTCGCGGCCGGTCGTCCGCATGATGTTATCGACCGAGCGGTCGGTCATCTCGGTATCCAGAAAACCGGGGCACAGGGCATTGGCGGTGACCGGCCCGCGCGCAATCTCCTGCGCGAGGCTGCGGGTCAGGCCCACCACGCCATGTTTCGCAGCAACATAGGGGGCGACATAGGCATAGCCCTTGAGGCCCGCGGTAGAGGCGACGCTGATTAGCCGGCCCCAGCCATCCAGCCGCCGCAGCCCTTCGCGCAGCGTCAGGAACACGCCGGTCAGGTTGACGGCCAGCATGGCGTTCCATTGCTCCAGCGTGGTGCGGGCAAATGGGGCGCTGTCGGCGGCGCCGGCATTGGCGATGACGATCTGCACCGGGCCGGCGGCGTCGAACATGGCGGCAACGCTGGCCTCGTCGGTGACGTCCGCGGTGATCGCCGCGGCGCCAGTGGCGGCCGCCACGGCATCGAGCGGGCCCTGCCGCCGGCCAGCAATCACGACCCGTGCCCCGGCGTCGGCAAAGCCGCGGGCGAGGTCGGCACCGGCGCCGCTGCCACCGCCGGTGATCAGCACGCCGCGGCCCGCAAGGTCAGGCACGGAACTGCTCCTGCTCGCGCTCGCGCAGGCGGCGCGCCTGATCGCCCCCGGCGGCATAGGGCTGCGGCCAGGGCGTCGCCTTGTCGCCCAGCGCGGTTGCTGCATGCAGCGTCCAGTACGGGTTCGCGAGATGCGGGCGCGCGAGGCAGACCAGATCCGCCCGGCCCGCCATCAGGATCGAATTGACCTGGTCCGCGTCGGTGATGTTCCCCACCGCCATGGTCGGGATGTGCAGCTCGTTGCGGATGCGGTCACTGAACGGGGTCTGGAACATCCGGCCATAAACCGGCTTGCCGTCGATACTGGTCTGGCCAGCCGACACGTCGATGATGTCGGCCCCCGCCTCGTGGAAGGCGCGGGCGATCTGCACCGCTTCGGCCGGGGTGACGCCCTCGTCGCCCAGCCAGTCATTGGCGCTGATCCGCACCGACATCGGCTTTTCGGCGGGCCAGACGGCGCGCATGGCCCGGAAAACCTCCAGCGGATAGCGCAGCCGGTTTTCCAGGCTGCCGCCATATTCGTCGGTGCGGATGTTCGAGGCGGGGCTGAGGAAGGACGAGATCAGATAGCCGTGCGCGGCGTGCAACTCGACCATGTCGAAGCCGCAGCGGGCCGCCATCTCGGTCGAGGCCACGAACTCGCTCTTCACCATGTCCATGTCGGCGCGGTCCATCGCCTTGGGCACCGCGTTGCCGGGCGACCACGCGATGGCCGAGGCAGACAGCAGCGGCCAGTTGCCGTCCTTCAGCGGCTTGTCCATCCCCTCCCAGCCGATGTTCGTGCTGCCCTTGCGGCCGGAATGGCCGATCTGGCAACAGACCTTGGCGTCGGTCTCGGCATGGATGAAGTCCACGATCCGGCGCCAGGCGGCCTCGTGTTCGGGCGTGTAGAGGCCGGGGCAGCCGGGGGTGATGCGACCCTCGGGGCTGACGCAGGTCATCTCGGTATAGACCAGACCCGCGCCGCCCTTGGCGCGCTCGCCGTAATGGACCAGGTGCCAGTCGGTCGGGGTCCCGTCCACGGCCTTGTACTGCGCCATGGGCGAGACGACGACGCGGTTCTTCAGCGCCATGTCGCGCAGCTGGAACGGCGCGAACATCGGCGCGCGGCCGGGCTGGCCCCCGGCCTGGCCCTGGAACCAGTCCTCGGCCCCACGCAGCCATTCCGGATCGCGCAGGCGCAGGTTCTCGTGGCTGATACGCTGGCTGCGGGTCAGCAGCGAATAGTTGAACTGCACCGGGTCAAAGCCGAGGTAACGCTCCACCTCCTCGAACCATTCGAGGCTGTTGCGTGCGGCCGATTGCAGGCGCAGCACCTCGACCCGACGCTCGTCCTGGTAACGCTCGAACGCGGCCTCCATCGTCGGCTCGCTGTGCAGGTAGTCGGCCAGCGCGATGGCGCTGTCGAGGGCCAGCCGCGTGCCCGAGCCGATCGAGAAATGCCCGGTCGCCGCGGCATCGCCCATCAGCACGACATTCTCGTGGTACCACCGCTCGCAGATCACGCGCGGAAAGTTCGACCACACCGCCGAGCCGCGCAGATGCGCCGCGTTCGACATCAGCTCGTGACCGCCGAGGTGGTCGGCAAAGAGCTGCCGGCACTTCTCGACGATCTCCTCCTTGCTCATGTCGGCGAAGCCCATGCGCTCCCACACCTCCTGCGTCGTCTCGACGATGAAGGTCGCGGTGTCGGCGTCGAACTGGTAGACATGGGCCCAGACCCAGCCCTCGGGCGCCTTCTCGAAGATGAAGGTGAAGGCGTCGTCGAACTTCTGATGCGTGCCGAGCCAGATGAACTTGGCCAGCCGCATGTCGATGTCCGGCTTGAAGACGTCCTCGTATTCCTTGCGCACGACGCTGTTGAGGCCGTCGCAGCCGATCACCAGGTCATATTCGGCGCGGTATTCCTCGGCCGAGCGGAAGGTCGTCTCGAACTGCAGATCTACCCCCAGCTCGCGCGCGCGGGCCTGCAGGATGATGAGCATCTGCTTGCGCCCGATCCCGGCAAAGCCATGCCCGCCCGAGACGATGCGCTCGCCCTCCTTGATGACGGCGATGTCGTCCCAATAGGCGAACTTGCTGCGGATCGCCTCGGCCGAGACCGGATCGTTCCGCTGCAGCCGCGAGAGCGCGTCATCGCTGAGGACGACGCCCCAGCCGAAGGTGTCATTGGCCTTGTTGCGCTCCACCACCGTCACCTCGTGCGAGGGATCGCGGAGCTTCATCGAGATGGCGAAATAGAGGCCCGCGGGGCCTCCGCCGAGGCAGAGAGTTTTCATCCAGGCGGTCCCGTCTCGTGGGTGTGAGGGGAGTGTGGCACGAGGACGGGGGTTGTTTCAAGCTTGAAGCTTAGTTGTCAGGAACCTCGTCCGCTTCTAACTCATCCACGGCAGCCTCAACGTCAGTGCACTCCTCAACTCCCAGACGCTCCCTTCGCCTTTGGCGTCTCCTCAGCTCCAAATACTCTACCAACCCGTAGTGCACTCGGTACCAGAGTGCCCGATCGTCGAAGACTGCGTCAGAGTCCTTATGCTTCCATACATATAGACTACCGACTGCTCCTCCGCCTGACTTTAAGTACCCAATGATGGAGAACTCAAAAAGTCTTGCCAGAACCGCGTCTGCCGGCACTTCCTCTGATAACCTGCCTTTATGCTGATCATATGCTAGTGAAAAAGCATTTTTCGAGAATTGAGTTACTCCCACTTCTTTAACGATGTCGAAATATATCGCGTAATCTGGATAGTGTTTTGGAAGCTCATCTTCTAGCTCCCTATAAAGGTAAAGAGAATAGGGCCTGCGGGCGCTAATAATATCTGCGTTGGAGAACTTCCCAGAACCGCCACGGACTTTATAGGCGACAAGAACCTCATTGCAAAATTTGATCATATCTCTTGGTCGAAGAAATGTCCGATCAAGCATATGCGAGTATTTTCTCTGACGGCTTGTCATGTCCTGATCTTCGAAGACATCATCCCAAGCCACGTTCCGGCCAGCAGCTAAGACACTAGCGAAACGCTTCTCCATCAAAGATGACAACTTGTCAGAAGCTGGAGTAGTGTCCCATGAAATGGTGGTAGCTCCTCCCTCAAGGATTTTGTTTCTATCTTCAAATCGCAGAATGTTAAATATGTCAGTTCGTAAGAATACGACTACGAGAAGAGAGCGCTTCATCTTCCTCGCGTCACTGTTGAAGCGCTTCGCGGCTACCAACAAGCCCATGAGGCGGTGAGCATAATCCGCGTCCCCAGGCGTGAAACCCAAGTCCAGTTCATCAAAACAAACAATGTATTTTATGTCAGGGTTCGCTGACGTCAAAATTGCGTTCAAAAGGTTGCGATTTACCTCTTGAACAATAGTCGGCAAATGATCAAAGGGCACTCGCTCCGCCGCAACTTCGAGACTTGCTAGCTTTAGATCAATGCCTAATTTTCCGGACACCGATATGCCATGGGATGGCGTAAACACGTTGCTGATTAGCGGATCACGCACACCATAGGTATCGACAATGAACCTCTCTAGGAGAGCAGCACTGTCCCAAGCCTCCTCCGCATAAGGATATGACTCATCTCTATTCAATAAAATCTTTGCGAACGACACATTTATGAGGTACTCCCAGCTCGACACATAGCAAAGCTCGTCTGGGACTCCTGTCGATCTTTGCATAGCGTGGTGGTGCCACGGATAATCAGAAAAAACGTGGCCTTCCACAAGAACATTCCCGGTATCCGTGTTTAAGAGCTTGCGGAAAATCGCGGTCTTACCTGATCCCTTGCGACCTAAAACGACGTATCGCCGCAGATCGTGCACTGCGATATAGGAGCGGTGATCCTCAAAGGCGACCAATAAAAGTGGATCATCGTCTGCGTCGGTTCCGCCGAAGTTTTCGATCTGTGCAAGTTCCCTCACCCCCACACCCCCTCAAACTCCCGCCACTCGCCCTTGCTCATCCCGCTATCCTCCTGCGAGACCACCTCCCCGCGCAAGCGCCGTTTCAGCACCTTCACGCCCTTCGCTGACAATTGCGCGCCGCCCATGCGGTAGTCCTCGAAGGCGGCGTAGGCGAGCGGCACCCAGTCGGCAGTGATTTCGGCCATGGCCTCGGCATAGACGCGGATCTCGAATTGCGCGTGGGGGTCGGCGCGCAGGCGCAGGAAATGGAACAGGTTGTGCAGGTCGCACTTCCAGTACCATTGCGTATAGACATTCGCGGGCAGGTTCATGCGGGCGAGTTCGCGGGCGAGGCCCTGCTGCCCTTCCTGCCCCAGCATCGCCTCGTAATGGTCATAGGCGCGCGTCGCGTCGTCGCGCAGCCAGTCTAGGACGCGCTGCGCCTCGTCCCCCTCCAGCGCCTCGCCCCGGCCCTGCCGGTTCGAGGCGGACTGCGCGGCGAGGTTTTCGGGCGCGGGAATATAGAATTCGCGGTCGAGAATCGAATAGCGGGCGCTGATCTCGTTCACATTTGCCGTGCGGTGTCGGATCCACTGGCGGGCGACGAAGATCGGCAGCTTGACGTGGAACTTGACCTCGCACATCTCGAACGGGGTCGAGTGCCAGTGCCGCATCAGGTAGGCGATCAGCCCGGCATCGTCGCTGACCTTCTTCGTGCCGCGGCCGTAGCTGACCCGCGCCGCCTGCACGATGGCCGAATCGTCGCCCATGTAGTCGATAACCCGGACGAAGCCGTGATCGAGCACCGGATGCGCGGTATAGAGCCGCGCCTCCATCCCCGGGCTGACCGGCCGCAGGGTGCGCGATTCGGCCGCGCGGGCGGCGTCGATTTCGGCGGTCTGGTCAGGGGTTAGGGTCATGGCAGGCTCCGGCGTGGGGTGTTGGCACATCTTGTGGCGGCTTCGGGGGATTCGCGCAACGGGCTGTGGGCGGTGGCCCTCGTCCCCGCTCCGTGCGACATTGCGCCTATCCGGCCCTTGGGCTGCAACTGGGATGGTGAGCCATGCTGCGTTACGAACACACGATGGTCCGGGTGCTGGACCTTGATAAGACGATGGCCTTTTTCAAACTGCTGGGGCTGGAGGAAATCCAGCGGATGGAGAATGAAAAGGGCCGCTTTACGCTGGTGTTCATGGCGCCGCCTGACCAACCCGAGGCGCCGGTCGAGCTGACCTACAATTGGGATGGCGACGATGGCCTGCCGTCGGACAGCCGGCATTTCGGCCACCTCGCCTATCGCACCGACGATATTTACGGCCTCTGCCAGAAGCTGATGGATGCCGGGGTGACGATCAACCGCCCGCCGCGCGACGGGCACATGGCCTTTGTGCGCAGCCCCGACAATGTTTCGGTCGAATTGCTGCAGGACGGCCACCTGCCCCCGCAAGAGCCTTGGGCGAGCATGCCGAACACCGGCCACTGGTAAGCCGGGGCCGCGGCGGATGTAAAAAAGGGCGGCCGTGGGGCCGCCCTTTCGCATTGGTTCTGGCGTCTCAGCCGCGCTGTTGTGCGCGGGGCTGACGCGAGGGGCGCCGCGCCGGCCGCTTGTGACCGCCGTCGAGGCCCGCCGGCTTGCCGCCACCGCGCGCGCGCTGCGGCACCGGGCGCAGCGGGGGTTCGCCGCCGATCACCGGGATGTCGGCCTTGATGGCCTTTTCGATGTCGCGCAGCGCGCCGGCCTCGTCCGGGGCGCAGAAGGCGACGGCGCGACCGTCGCGACCGGCGCGCGCAGTGCGGCCGATGCGGTGGACATAGTTTTCCGCGACGTCGGGCAGGTCAAAGTTGTAGACATGCGCCACTTCGGGGATGTCGAGGCCGCGCGCGGCGACGTCGGTCGCGACCAGGACCTGGGTCTGGCCCGCGCGGAACCCGGCCAGGGCACGCTCGCGCTGACCCTGGCTCTTGTTGCCGTGGATCGCGGCGACCGAGAAGCCCCACTTGCCAAGCAGCGTGGCCAGCTTTTCGCTGCCATGCTTGGTGCGGCCAAAGACGATCGCCAGCTCGCCCGCGTGCTTGCGCAGGTATTCCGCCAGCAGCGTCGCCTTGTCGCCCTGGTTCACGAAGTGCACGCCTTGCGCGATCTTGTCGGCGGGCTTGCCCGGCGGGTTCACGGCGACGCGCACCGGCTCGGACAGGTAGCTGTCGGCAAGCTCGGACATCAGCTTGGGCATGGTGGCGGAGAACAGCATCGTCTGACGGGACTTGGGCAGCAGGCGGGCGATCCGGCGCAGAGCATGGATAAACCCGATGTCCAGCATCTGGTCGGCCTCGTCCAGCACCAGGTAGGTGGTGCGGGTCAGGTCAACGGCGCCGCGCTCGATCAGGTCGATCAGGCGGCCGGGGGTGGCGATCAGGACATCGACGCCGCGCGACAGACGCTCGATCTGGACGTTGATCGAGGCGCCGCCGACAACGCGAAAGCTGCGAATCGGCGTGCCTTCGGCATAGCTGTCGACATTGGCCGCGATCTGGGTCGCAAGCTCGCGCGTCGGGGCGAGGATCAGGGCGTGGCAGCAGCGCGGCTCGGGGCGTTTGCCGACGGCCAGCAGGCGGGTCAGCATCGGCAGGCTGAAGGCCGCTGTCTTGCCGGTGCCGGTCTGGGCGAGGCCCAGCAGGTCACGGCCGGCGACGATCGCGGGGATCGCCTCGGACTGGATCGGGGTCGGCTGGTTCAGGCCCATGGCGGGCAGGTTGGCGCAGATGCGCGGATCGATCCCCATGTCGAAGAACGGGCCTTCGGCCAGCGGATCGCGGGGGGGCGCCCGGCGGCCGATGTTCTCGGTCTTGGGGCCAGTATAGGTGCCGCCGCGACGGCCGCGGGGCGGACGGGCGGGCTTGCCGGCGTCAGCGTGGCGGGCCGGGGCATTGGTGGTCGTCGTGGTCATGTCAGTCTCCGTCGTGCCCGGCGCCACCTGACGGGCGCGAGGCTGGGCCGGTCCGCAAAGGCGGACGGCTGCATAGGCAAGCGGGAAGGTCAGGACCCGCTGGAACCCACGCGTGAAGACGGGAACCGGATGAGGTGTCGGGCCACGGCAGGACGATCCTGCAGCTACTCACGCGGCAGCTGGCGGCGACTTGGGTGAGTTAGGCGGGAGGTGACGAAAAGTCAATGCTCTTGCCCCTTTGCTCGCCACCATTGCTTCCGAACAGGAGGCGCCAGGCACCCAGTCCGCTACACGCGCCCGGTGCGGTCGCCATCATTGGGGATTTCGTCGTCATCCCCAAAGCGGGCATCGTCATCGGACTCGTCCTCGCCCTCGCCGACATATTTGGCCGACAGCGTGATCGAGCGGTTGTCGTGCACCGGATCCATCACGACGTCGGCCGGGATCTCGCCCTCCATCCACTCGCGAATTTCCTCGCGCGCCTCGGAGGGCTCCAGTTCTTCCAGATCGGCGATGTAGGCGATGAAGGCGCGCTGATCACCGTCGATATTGTCCAGCTCATCCGGGTCCGCATCCGGCCACCGCGAGGTGATCGCGTCAAAGAACGCCGGCCAATTCGCCTGGACGTGCTGCCATTTCATGGTCCTGCCCTTTCGTCATGCCGCGCGCTTGCTGCCGGCTTCAGCCCGTCAACCGCGCGCGGCCATCCGGGTTCCGGCAGTTCGGGCTGCAATGGGGCAATTACTGCGGTTTTTGCCACCAGGCGTCGGGCATCCAGCCGGGCCAGTCGCCATAGACCGGCAGGCGCTTCGGATGGGCCAGACTTGCGCTCACCGCCATGCGCGAGGCGCGCTGAAAGCTGACCGGGATGACATAGCGCCCGACAGTCAGCACCCGGTCGAGCGCCTGCACGGCCGCCTTGAACCCGGCATCGTCGCGTGCCTGCAGCAGCGCGGCGATCACCGCATCGACCGCGGGCGAGGCAACGCCCATCAGGTTGCGCGTTCCCGGCTCGGTCACGCCCTCGCTGCCCCAGTAGAGCGTCTGCTCGTTGCCGGGGCTGAGGGACAGGGCACGTTCATACCAGGTCATGTCAAAGCGGTAATTATTCACCCGCTCGACATACTGGGCGCTGTCCAGCGTCGTGACCTGGACCTGCATGCCCAGATTGCGCAGCGCCTCGACATAGATGCTGACCATCTGCTGCACCTCCGAGGAGGACCGCATGGCCGAGCCGGTCTGGTTCAGCACGATCTCGAACGCGAAGGGCTTGCCGTCCTGGTTCTTCAGCAGCCCGTCCTGCACGGTCCAGCCAGCCTCCTCCAGCAGCTTCAGGCCGCCGCGGATCGCCTTCCGATCAAGGGGGCGGTCGCTGCCTTCCGGCAGTGCGTAGCCCTCAAGCGTGCCGGGCGGCAGGTCGGCAGCGAAGGGCTTGAGCAGGTCGAGGACAGCGCCAGTGGCCGGCCCCGCGCCCGCCGCCAGCGGCGAATTGTCGAAATACGAGGTGATGCGGGCATCCTCCCCGCCGGTCAGCGTGTTGTTGATGAAGCGAAAGTTGAAGGCGTCGATCATCGCCTCGCGCACCCGCCAGTCGGCAAAGATCGGGTTGCGGGTGTTCATCACCAGCCCGATCATTCCGGAGGGACGCTGGTGCGCGATCTCCTCCTTGATGACGCGGCCGTCGGTGACGGCGGCGAAGCTGAAATCGCGGGCCCAACGGGCGGCGTTCTGTTCGCGCCAGACGTCGATCTCGCCTGCCTTGAAGGCCTCGAACATGGCGTTGCTGTCGGCGAAATAATCATAGCGGACCGTGTCGAAATTGTTCAGCCCGCGCGTGATCGGCAGGTCCTTGGCCCAGTAATCGGGATTGCGCTGAAAGGTGATACGCCGGCCGGGATCGACCTCGCCCACGACATAGGGCCCCGAGCCGATGGGCGGCGTCAGCCCGCTTTGCGAGAAATCCTGCCCCTGCCACTGCGCCTTTTTCAGGATCGGCCGCATCCCCATCAGCAGCGGCAGTTCGCGATCGGGCGCAGTGAATGTAAGCCGCACCCGCCCCGGACCGGGGCTTTCAACCTTGGCCACCCTAGCCCAGGTGCCCAGATACCGCGGATGACCCTTGGTGCCCAGCGTTTCCAGCGACCAGATCACATCCTCGACCGTGACCGGGCTGCCGTCGCTGAAGCGCGCCTCGGGGCGCAACGTGAACTCGACATAGCTGCGCGCGTCGTCGGTCTGCACACTCTCGCACAGCAGGCAGTAGAGGGTGAACGCTTCGTCCAGCGAGCGCATCATCAGCGTCTCGACCACGAGGTTTGGCTGAAAGCTGAGGGGCTGGACCGGATTTCCCTTCAACACCCAAGGTTTGAGCGAATCGAACGAGCCCGGCTCGCCGAGGCGAATCGTTCCGCCCTTGGGCGCGTCCGGGTTCACGTAAGGCAGGCTCTGAAAGCCCGGTTTCAGGGCCGGCTCACCATACATCGCCAGCCCTTCGGTCGGCGCCGGGACGCCTTCAGCCCGGCTTGCCAGCGGCATCGCGGCAACACCCGCCAGCACGAGGCCGAGGACGGTCCCCCTGCCCCTGCTCGCGCAATCGTTAGAGAATTTGAAGATTCGCATCCTGCGCCCGCCGCGTTGCCGCGGTCTGCCGCCGCGCCTTGCGCCGGACCCTATCGCCGCCGGGCGCATTTCGCAATTTTGCCTTGGATCAACCAGCGGAAAAGCGTAATAAGAATGCACTGCTCGATAGGTTTCTTGCCTGTATGAAACCTGCCTCATGACTTGGCGCCCGCTTCGTGCGGGCGTTTTTTTTCTGCCTGCGCAGCCCCTCGCGCCCGCCGCCGGGTCGGGTATGGTGGCCCCGCAGCAGGGGGGCCATCATGGCGGACAAAACACTTGAGGGGCGGCGCGCGGTCGTCACGGGATCCAACTCTGGCATCGGCCTTGGGATTGCGCGCGCATTTGCCGCAGCCGGCGCGGACGTCGTCATCAACAGCTTTACCGACCGGCCCGAGGATCACGAACTGGCGCGCGATCTGGCGGCCGAGTTCGGCGTCGCGGTGCGCTACATCCCCGCCGACATGAGCCGGGGCGAGGATTGCCGCCGCCTGATCGCCGAGGCTGAAGGGTGCGACATCCTGGTCAACAACGCGGGCATCCAGTTCGTCTCGCCCCTCGAGGATTTCCCTGTCGAGCGCTGGGACGCTATCATCGCCATCAACCTCACCAGTGCTTTCCACACGACGGCTGCAGCCCTGCCCGCGATGCGCGCCGGCGGCTGGGGGCGGATCATCAACGTCGCCTCCGCCCATGGCCTCACGGCAAGCCCGTTCAAGTCGGCCTATGTCGCGGCCAAGCACGGCATTGTCGGCCTCAGCAAGGTCACTGCGCTCGAAGCTGCGGGAAGCGGCGTCACGTGTAACGCGATCTGCCCCGGCTACGTGCTGACCCCGATCGTCGAGGGACAGATCCCCGACCAGATGAAGACCCACAACATGAGCCGCGAGGATGTGATCGCCAAGGTGATGCTGGCGCGCCAGCCTTCCGGGCAGTTCGTCACCGCCGAGCAGATCGGCGGGACGGCAGTATTCCTGTGCTCGCCCGCCGCCGATCAGGTGACCGGGACGACGATCAGCGTGGATGGTGGCTGGACTGCGCTGTGACCCTGACGCCGGTCCCAGTTTTGCCTGCCGCGCGCAGCATGAACAACCGAGCGACGCTGTGACTGGCGGCGGGGCGATTCAACCCGCCGCCGCCTCAGCCAACAGGAACTGGCGTAGCTGTCGGATCGCGGGCCGGTTGCGGCGTGCCTCGGGATAGACCAGCCAGCAATCGGTGCCGAGGCCAAAGACCTGCTCGAACGGCTGGACCAGGAGCCCCGTTGCCAGCTCGAACCGGAAGAAGCGGGGGCTGAGCAAGGCCACACCTTCGCCTGCCATGGCCGCCCGCGCCTCGTGGACCTGACTGCCGAGCGAGGGGCGCGGGGGCGTGTCGCATACCCCGCGATCGACACCGGCCTGGGTCAGCCATGCATGCCAGGCCGGGTCCATGTTATCGAGCCATGGCAGAGGAATGATCTGCTCGGGCCGCTCCAACGGCCCCCAGTCGGCCAGCCGTTGGGGCGAGAGCATGGGTGAATAGACCATCTCGAACAGCTTGACCGCGACCAGCCCTGGCCACGCGCCGCTGCCGTGGCGGATGGCGACGTCGACCTCGGACCGGGCGAAATCGACCACTTGGTCCGAGGTGTCCAGCCGCACCGCGAGGTCGGGATGGGCCATCTGGAAGCGTCCGATCCGCTGGGCCAGCCAGTTGGCCGCAACCGACGAGAAGGTCGAAATGGTCAGGGTTCGCGCCAGCCGCGCCTCTTCGGCAAAGGCGTCGCGCAACTGGTCAAAGGCCAGCGTGGTCGGGCGCGCCAGACGCGCGCCCAGGACCGTCAGCGCAATGCCGCGCGGCTGGCGCAGGAACAGCGGTGCCCCCAGAATCCCCTCCAGCAGCTTGATCTGGTGGCTGACGGCCGCCTGGGTGATCCCCAGTTCGGCCGCCGCCGCCGTAAAGCTGAGGTGACGGGCCGCGGCCTCGAACACGCGCAAGGCTGGGAGGGGCGGCAGTGACATTAGCCACACTTATGGGTTGTTGCGAAGGTCGAATTGGTCGGGCGGTCCCAACGATAGCATATTCAAGGCACGCAGACCAATCATTCAGGAGGCTGCAATGTCCTTCGCGACCCACGCTTTCGCGCCCGCCACCCCCGTCACACGGGACGTCCCGCGCCCCGCCAGCGGCATTCGCCAGCGCATCTCGGCTTATATTGCCGAGGCCAAGCTGCGCCGGGCGGTTCGCCAGATGGCGGCCCTACCCCCGCATCTGCAGGCCGACATCGGCTTTGTCAGCCCCTACGCCGCCCCGCAAGCCGATGCCCGCACGTTCGATCTGCGGGCACGTGGCGCCTACTGGTGATAAAAAAAAGACGAGCCCCGGGCGGATGCACCGGGGCTCGCCAATCCTGCCGCGCTGTTACTCCAGCGCCTTGGCAATCTCCAACCCGGTGGACGAGGTCAGCGTCTTTGCGACCTCCTTCGCCAGCTTCCCCTGCAATTCCTTGTGGTAATGCTTGCGCATCATGCCAAGCGTGCTGGGGTCGGCGATGATGGCCAGTTCATCGACCTTGTTCTGCAGCACCATGCGGTTCAGCCGCTCGGTCAGTTGCTTGGCAAAGGTCGCCTCGTCCTCGTCCTTGGGCGTCGTCTCCTGCGGCTGCTTGCCCTGACTCTCGTCCTGCAGGTTGCTGGGCGAGACGCGCTCGACCTCGTTCAATTCGATGCTGTTCTTGGCCGTGTTGCGGAACAGGATCGCCTGATGACCGTCCGCGACCACGACGAGAGCGTTATGGGCAAGCATGGTGTCCTCCGATGTTACCACGCCAAACGCCCCCTCGCCGCCGGGGTTCCGGTCAGGCGCAGCCGCCGCAGAAGGCACGGATGCGGGCCACGGCGTCGGTCAGTTGCGCGTCCGAGGTCGCATAGCTGATGCGGAACGCCGGTCCGAGGCCGAAGGCCGCGCCGAAAACCACGGCAACCCCCGTCTCGTCCAGCAGGGCGCTGGCAAAGGCTTCGTCATCAGTGATCGAGGTGCCCTTGGCTGAAGTCTTGCCAATCAAACCCGCGATCGAGGGATAGACGTAGAACGCCCCCTGCGGCGTCGGGCAGGTGATGCCGGCGCACTGGTTGAGGCCACTAACCACCAGATCCCGGCGGCGCTGAAAGACCGCACGACTTTCCTCGATATAGTCCTGCGGGCCCGTCAGGGCCGCCAGCGCCGCGTACTGGGCGATCGAGCAGGGGTTCGAGGTCGATTGTGATTGCAGCGTGCCCATCGCCTTGATCAGCGCAGCGGGGCCGGCGCCATAGCCGATGCGCCAGCCGGTCATGGCATAGGCCTTGCTGACGCCGTTTACCGTCAGCGTGCGATCCTTCAACCCTGGCTCAACCGCGGCGATGGTAGCAAAGGGCAGCCCGTCAAAGGTCAGGTGCTCGTAGATGTCGTCGGTCATGATCCAGACATGATCGTGGCGCAGCAGCACCTCGCCGAGAGCCTTCAACTCGTCCACGGTGTAACACGCGCCGCTGGGGTTCGAGGGCGAGTTCAGAATCAGCCACTTGGTGCGCGGCGTGATCGCCGCCTCCAGCTGCTGCGGCGACAACTTGTAATCCTGCTCCATCGGGCATTCGACCGGCACCGGCGTGCCGCCCGCCAGCAGCACCATGTCCGGGTAGCTGACCCAATAGGGCGCCGGGATGACCACCTCGTCCCCGGGGTTCAGCGTCGCCATCAGGGCGTTGTAGAGCACCTGCTTGCCGCCGGTGCCAACGGTGACCTCGGCGGGGGTATAGCTCAGGCCGTTCTCGCGCGCGAACTTGTCGCAGATGGCGCGCTTCAGTTCGGGGATGCCGTCAACAGCGGTATAACGCGTGTGGCCGGCGTCGATGGCGGCCTTGGCCGCCTCGCGGATGTGGGCGGGCGTGTCGAAATCCGGCTCGCCGGCGGACAGGCTGATGATATCGCGCCCCTCGCCCGCCAGCTCGCGCGCGCGGCTGCTCATGGCGATGGTGGCAGAGGGTTTGACGCGCTCCAACGCGTCCGAGAGGAAGGCCATGTCCGGTATCCTGTATGGGGGCGGCTGGTGTCAGGGGCGTCGCCGTCATAGGATCGCGCGCCGTTTCAGGCAATGGGGACCAGGGCGATGACCGACACGGCTGTGAAGATGCTGACGATGCGCAGCTGGCGGCGGGGAATGCGCGAGATGGACCTGCTGCTGGGCCCCTTTGCCGAGGCCGAGCTGCCGGCAATGCCGCCCCGCGAGCGCGATGCCTATGCCGCCTTGCTGGAGGAGAATGACCAGGATCTCTATGCTTGGGTCATCGCTGCCAGCGGTGGGGGAACCGGCAGCCCCGCCCCGGCTGAATATGCCCCGCTGATCGACCGCATCGCCGCGGCGGCAGCGGCCCGGCTGGCGAAATCCTGACGATTTTAGCCATCCGCGGGATTTCTGCCCGGTATTAACCGGACATCAGGGAATTGCTGCCAGGTTGCCCTCAGCAAGACAGGGGCGACCGATGCTTTCACAAGTTCAAAACCTGCCTGCCCGCAACGAGGGTGAGGACCCGCGCGCCCGCTATTTCGAAAGCATCCACCTGCTCGAGCGGTTGCACCGGCTGCTGCTGGACCTGGTGAAGGACGAGTTCGAGCGGCTCGGGATCGATCTGAACCCGGTTCAGGCCATGCTGCTCTACAACCTCGGGGGCTCGGAGGTTTCGGCGGGCGAGTTGCGCTCGCGCGGCATGTATCAGGGCAGCAACGTCAGCTATAACCTGAAGAAGCTGGTGATGATGGGCTATGTCCATCACGAACGCTCGGATATCGACCGCCGCGCGGTGAGGATCCGCCTGACGCCCCAAGGCATCGCGATCCGCCGCACCGTGGCGGCCCTGTTCGCGCGCCATGCCGACGGCCTTGCGATGTCGGGCACGCTCGACGATCCGCCGCTGGAGGGGGTGAATCGCCAGTGGCGCCGGATCGAGCGTTTCTGGGGCGATCAGATCCGCTACATTTACTGATCCGGCCCCGCAGCGGCCAACCGCCCGCCCGTTGGGCCGAGTTGGTGAACACAGCTTTCAGTCTTTCGGCATTGGCCTTTGCGCGCCCACCTGCGATTTACCGGCAATCACAGCCGGGGGATGCAGATGCGCTATAGCCGTGACATGCGGGGGTATGGTCGGCACACCCCGGATCCGAAATGGCCGGGCGGTGCGCGGATCGCGGTCCAGATCGTCGTGAACTACGAGGAGGGCGGCGAGAACAGCATCGAGCATGGCGATGCCGCCTCCGAGGCATTCCTGTCCGAGATCATCGGCGCCCAGCCCTGGGTTGGGCAGCGGCACTGGAACATGGAATCGATCTACGATTACGGCGCCCGCGCCGGCTTCTGGCGCCTGCACCGGATGCTGCAGGATGTGCCGGTGACGGTCTATGGCGTCGCGACTGCCCTTGCCCGCGCGCCCGAGCAGGTCGCGGCGATGCAGGCCGCCGGCTGGGAAATCGCGACCCACGGCCTGAAGTGGATCGATTACCGCAACGTCCCGCGCGAGGACGAGGCCCGCGATATCGCCGAGGCGATCCGCCTGCACACCGCCGTTACCGGCGAGCGGCCCTATGGTTTCTACCAAGGCCGCACCTCGATGAACACGGTGCCGCTGGGGTGCGAGGAAGGCGGCTTTGCCTATCTCGCTGACAGCATCGCCGACGACCTGCCCTATTGGCATGTTCATCAGGGCAAGCCGCAATTGATGGTGCCCTATACGATGGACGCCAACGACATGCGCTTTTCCAGCGGCCAGGGCTTTGGCACGGGGGTCGAGTTTTTTGACTACCTGCGCGACGGCTTTGACGTGCTCTATGCCGAGGGCGCGGCGGGTGCGCCGAAGATGATGTCGATCGGCCTGCACTGCCGCCTCGCCGGCCGACCCGGCCGGGCGATGGCGATCCAGCGGTTCCTCGATCACGCGCGCAGCCACGAAGGGGTCTGGTTCGCGACCCGCCTCGACATCGCGCGTCACTGGGCGGCGGTTCACCCTTATGTTGCGCGGACCCGCCCCTCGCAGATGGACCGGGACAGCTTCCTGCAGCGGTTCGGCGGCGTGTTCGAGCATTCGCCCTGGGTTGCCGAACGCCTGTTCGACACCGAGATGGGCGCGGTTCACGACAGCGCCGAGGGGCTGGCCGCGGGCATGGCGCAACATTTCCGCGCAGCTTCCGACGCAGAGCGTCTGGCGGTCCTGAACGCGCACCCCGATCTGGCCGGAAAACTCGCCGCGGCCCGCCGCCTGACCCCCGACAGCACGTCCGAGCAAGCCTCGGCCGGCCTCGACGCCCTGACCGATGACGAGCGCACGCGGTTCACCGAGTTGAACCACGCCTATATCGCCAAGCACGGATTTCCCTTCATCATCGCCGTGCGCGATCACGACAAGCCTGGCATCCTGCGCGCTTTCGAGCGCCGGGTGCAGAACGACACCGCGACCGAGCGGGACGAGGCCGAGCGCCAGGTCGCCCGCATCGCCGCCCTGCGCATCAAGTCCCTGATGGAGACCGAGGCATGACCAGCACCCCGGCCGAAGGCCCGGCAACCGCGCCCAAGGGCGATATCGCGCCCGTCGTCAGCGACGTGATCGAAACGGCACCGAAGGCGCCGCCCCGCTCCGGCCCGACCTATGCCGGCCCCGTCGCGGGACTGCCGCCGCAGACAGGGATGACGACAGATACCGCGGTCTTTACCCAAGCTTATGCCGTCATTCCGCGCACTGTGATGCGCGATATCGTCACCAGCTTTCTGCCCGGCTGGACCGGCATGCGGATGTGGATGCTGGCGCGCCCGCTGAGCGGCTTCGCCGAAACCTTCAGCCAGTACATCGTCGAGTTGGCCGAGGGCGGCGGCTGCGACCGGGCCGAGGACGATCCGACTGTCCAGTCTGCGATCTTCGTCACCGGCGGCGAGATGGACCTGTCGGTCGATGGCGTCACCAGCCGCCTGCGGCCCGGTCATTTCGCCTATATTCCCGCAGGCGCCCTATGGTCGGTGCATAACGCAACCCCTGGAAATGCCGGCTTTCACTGGTGGCGCAAACGCTGGCAGCCTGCCGCGGGGATCGAGAAGCCCCCGGCTTTCGTGGTGCACGAAGGTGACATCGCCCCGTCCGAGATGCCCGACACCGAGGGCGCCTGGGCGACCACCCGATTCATGGACCCGACCGACCTGCGCCACGACATGCACATCACGGTCGTGACCTTCAAACCCGGCGGCTCGATCCCGTTCGCCGAGACGCATGTCATGGAACACGGCCTGTTCGTGCTGGAAGGCAAGGCCGTCTACCGCCTGAACCGCGACTGGGTCGAGGTCGGACCAGGCGATTTCATGTGGTTGCGCGCGTTCTGCCCCCAAGCCTGCTACGCTGGCGGCCCGGGCAAATTTCGCTACCTGCTCTACAAGGACGTGAACCGCCACGCGCCGCTCTGGCCGGTAGGTCGCTGAGAGCGACCAGCCGCGCCGCCGTCTGCGGGGGGTAGTCCGCCGACAGGGATTTGCAGTTAGAGGCATATGCCCCGCTCACCTTGGCGCGGCCGGTCCCCTTCGCGCGGCTAATGCTTCGCCGGATGACACAGGCTGGCTGTGATCAACTCATCGCCCGATGGTCGCACGCCAAGCGGCACCCCAGTGCGAGACCCTAAGCCTTCATCGCCTTCCCGGCTACATAGGTCTGCGCGACAGCTCGATCGTCGCCCATGATCTGCAGCACGAACAGCTCTTCTGCCAACGTGGTCGCGCGCTCCATCCGCAGGGCCATCGCCGGGGTCGCGCGCGAATCCAGCACGACCAGATCAGCATCGGTGCCGGGCTCCAGCGTCCCGATGCGATCCTCCATCCGCAGGGCGAGCGCATTGCCGCGGGTCATCCAGTGAAATGCCGCGAAGGGATGCAGGTTCTGCCCCTTCAGCTGCATGACCTTGTAGCCTTCGTTCAGCGTCGTCAGCATCGAATAGCTGCTGCCCCCGCCGACATCGGTCGCGACGCCGGCGACGATCCCCGCCTCGCGCACCGCCCGCGCATCATAGAGGCCCGAGCCGATGAACAGGTTCGAGGTTGGGCAAAAGATGGCGCGGCTGCCAGATTCGGCCATGCGCGCGATCTCGCGTGGCTCCAGGTGGATACAGTGCCCGAGGAGGAGGTTCGGGCCGAGAAGGCCGTAGCTCTCGTAGATGTCCAGATAGTCCCGCGCGAGTGGGTAGAGGCTCAGCGTCAGCGCGATCTCTTCGAGGTTCTCCGACATGTGCGTCTGGACATGGCAGTCGGGATGGGCCGCGACCAGCGCCTGTGTTGCGGCCAGCTGCTCCGGCGTCGAAGTAATCGCAAAGCGCGGCGTGATGGCATAGCGCGCCCGCCCCTTGCCGTGCCAGCGTGCGATGAGGGCGGCGCTGTCGTCATATCCCTGCTGCGCGGTGTCCAGCACGCTCTCCGGGGCGTTGCGGTCCATCATTACCTTGCCTGCGATGATGGCCATGTTCCGCGCCTCGGCCGCGGTAAACAACGCCTCCACCGATTGCGGATGCACCGAGGCAAAGGCGCAGGCGGTCGTGGTGCCATGGGCGGTCAACTGGTCGAGGAAGGCATCCGCCATGCGCGCCGCATGCGCGGGATCGGCAAAGCGCGCTTCCTCCGGGAAAGTATAGGTGTTCAGCCATTCCAGAAGTTGCGCGCCCCAGCTGGCGATCACCTGGACTTGGGGGAAATGAATGTGCGGGTCGATGAAGCCGGGCAGGATCAGGTGCGGCCGGTGGTCGATCTGCAGCGCCGCATCGAGGCCCGGGTGCGCCGCGCGCAGGTCGGCATAATCGCCGACGGCTGTGATCCGCCCGCCCTCGATCAGGATCGCACCGTCGGGCCAGTAGTGGTGGTTGTCGGCGGTATCCGCCGGGTCGGCGTGAAAGCTCAGGACGCGGCCGCGGATCAGCTGTTGCATGTCGACTTTCGAATTGAGGCATGGGCATGCAAGCGCGCGAGGATCTCGGTCGCGGTAAAGGCGGCGATGACCTCGGGTCGTTTGTCGGGTGGCCCGCCCCCGCCGATGGGACAGGTCAGCGCATCCGCCCCGATCCCCCGGGCGGCGGCGAAGCGGGCAAAGGTAGCACGCTTGGTGCGGCTGCCGATCATGCCGACATAGGCGGCGTCGCCGCGCGCCAAAGCCTCCGCCGCCAGCAGAAAGTCGAGGGCGTGGTCATGGGTCAGGATGACAAAGGCGGTGCCGGGCGGGGCGGCGCGCAGTTCGGCCTCGGGCAGCGGGGTCAGGGTGATCGGTACGTCCGCCGGCGCAAAAGCCAGTTCCGCCGTCCGCTCATCAATCAGGCGCGGTGCCACCGGCAGCGGCAGCAGGGCCGCGGCGAGGGCCCGCCCCACATGCCCGGCGCCAAAGATCAGGACCGGCGGCGCGGCGAGGGGCGGGGCGGCCGGGCTGCGGTCGAGCGTCAGCAGCACCCGGCCGCCGCAGCATTGCCCAATTTCCGGTCCAAGCGGAACATCCAGCGTGTCGCTCTCCTCGCCGCGCGCCAGCATCTGCCGGGCGCGGTCGATGGCGAGATATTCCAACTGGCCGCCGCCGATGGTCCCGCTGACCGAATCCGCCCCGACCAGCATTTCGGCCCCGGCCTCGCGCGGGGTCGAGCCTCGGGCGCTGGTGACGCGGACGCGGATCATCCGCGCAGCCGCTCGATCGCCGTCAGCACCCGCTCGGGCGTCGCCGGGGCGTCCAGCCGCGGGCACTCGCGGTAATCCGCGACCGAGGCGACCGCCTGGCCGATGGCCTCGAACACCGAGATCGCCAGCATGAACGGCGGCTCGCCCACGGCCTTGCTGCGCTTGATCGTCCGCTCGGCATTGACCGACCAATCGGCGAGGCGCGTGTTGAAAACTTTGGGCCGGTCCGAGGCGAGCGGGATCTTGTAGGTCGAGGGCGCGTGCGTGCGCAGCCGCCCCTCCTTGTCCCACCACAGTTCTTCAGACGTCAGCCAGCCGGTACCCTGCACAAACGCGCCCTCGACCTGGCCCTTGTCGATCGCCGGGTTCAGCGAATGGCCGACGTCATGCAGGATGTCGGCCCGCTCGATGGTGTATTCCCCGGTCAGCGTGTCGACCGACACCTCGGAACAGGCGGCCCCGTAGGCGAAATAGTAGAACGGGCGCCCCTGCCCGGTCGCGCGATTCCAATGGATCTTGGGGGTGGCGTAGAACCCGTCGGACCACAACTGGACGCGGGCGAGGTAAGCAATCTCGATCACCTTGGCAAAGGGGATCGCCTCGCCGCGCACGATGATATGGCCTGATGCGAAGGTGATCTCCTCGGGCGTCACGTCCTTTGCCTCGCAGAGAAACGCGATCAGCCGCGCCTTGATCTGGTTGCAGGCGTCCAGCGCGGCCATGCCGTTCAGGTCGGTTCCGGACGATGCCGCGGTGGCCGAGGTATTGGCAACCTTGTCGGTCGCGGTCCGGGTCACCTTGATCGTCGCCAGATCGACCTGAAAGGCATCGGCGACGACCTGCGCGACCTTGGTGTGTAGACCCTGCCCCATCTCGGTCCCGCCGTGATTGAGCAGGATCGAGCCGTCCGTGTAGATATGCACCAGCGCGCCGGCCTGGTTGTAATGCGTCGCGGTAAAGCTGATGCCGAACTTGACCGGGGTCAGTGCAATGCCCCGGCGGATGACACCGCCCTTGGCGTTCCAGTCCAGCACCGCCTTTCGCCGCGCGGCATAGTCGCAACTCGCCTCCAGCTCGTCGAAGATGCGGGGCAGGATCTGGTCCTCGACCGCCTGGTGATAAGGGGTCAACTGGCCATCGCGGTAGAGGTTGGCGCGGCGCACGGCGAGGGTGTCCTGCCCGGTCGCATAGGCGATTTCCTCGATGATGCGCTCGGCCACGATCACGCCTTGCGGACCGCCGAACCCGCGAAAAGCGGTGTTGGAGACGGTGTTGGTCTTTTGCGGGTGCGAGCGCAATTCGACATCGGGGTAATAATAGGCGTTGTCGGCGTGAAACAGCGCGCGGTCGGTGACCGGGCCGCTGAGGTCGGCGGAAAAGCCGCAGCGCGCATACCAGTCGCCGCTGACCGCGAGGATGCGGCCCTGATCGTCGAAACCCGCCTCGTAATCGACCACGAAGTCGTGCCGCTTGCCGGTCGCGATCATGTCCTCGTCGCGGTCCGGGCGCAGCTTGACGGGGCGGCGCCACTTCTTCGCGGCGACGGCGGCGACGCAGGCGAACAGGTTCATCTGCGTTTCCTTGCCGCCAAAGCCTCCGCCCATGCGGCGGACATTGACGACAACCGCATTGGCTGGAACGCCCAGCGCATGTGCGACCATGTGCTGGACCTCGGACGGGTGCTGGGTCGAGACGAGGATCGTGACCTCGTCATCCTCGCCCGGCAGGGCCAGCGCGATCTGGCCCTCGAGGTAAAAGTGGTCCTGCCCGCCGACGGTAAAACGGCCGGCAACCCGGCGCGGCGCGGCGGCGAGGGCCGGGGCCGGATCGCCCCGGCGCAGCGTCAGGGGTTCGGTTACATAGCCAACGCCCGCGTCGCGCGCGGCGATGGGGTCGAGCGCATGAGGCAGCGCCTCGTATTCGACCTTGGCGAGCGCGGCGGCGCGGCGGGCCTGGTCGCGGCTTTCGGCGATGACGGCAAAGATCGGCTGGCCGTGGAACTGCACCTCGCCGTCGGCGAGGATCGGGTCATCATGCTTGCCAACCGGGCTGACGTCGTTCTGACCCGGAATGTCGGTTGCGGTCAGAACGTCGATGACCCCGGGCGCTGCGCGCACCGCATCAAGGTTCATCGCCGCGATGCGCCCGTGCGCGACCTGCGACAGGCCCAGCGCGGTATGCAGCGTGCCGGCCGGGGTCGGCAGATCGTCGGTATAATCGGCCCGCCCGGTGACGTGCAGATGGGCGGATTCGTGCACGACCGAGGCGTTCTGGGGCAGCGCCTGCCCCGCGGTGATGGCGTCCTGCTTCATCTCACTCTCCCACGGCGCGGTTCAGGCGCACGGGCATGGTCTGGTCCGAATTTTCCAGCCAGAAGCGGCGGAAGAAGTTCGCGGCGACAGACTGGCGATAGGCGGCACTCGCGCGCCAATCGCTCAGCGGGGTGAAATCGCTGGCGACGGCATTGGCGGCCGCCTCGAAGGTTTCAGCGGCAAAGGGCTGCCCGGTCAGGGCCGCCTCGGCATGCGCGGCCCGGCGCGGCGTGCCGGCCATCCCGCCAAAGGCGACGCGCGCCTCGCGGATGACGCCACCTTCCGTGCGGATGAAGAAACCGGCGGCGACGGCCGAAATGTCGGCATTGGCCCGCTTGGACACCTTGTAGGCCGCGATCCGCGCGCCATTCGGGCGCGGGATGGCAATGGTTTCAAGGAACTCGCCCGGCGCCCGGTCCTGCTTGCCGTACTCGATGAAGTAATCTTCCAGCGCGATCTGCCGCCGCTCGTCGCCGCGCCGCAAGGTGATGCGCGCGCCGAGCGCGATCAGGAAGGGCGGCGTCTCGCCAATGGGCGAGCCGTTGGCGATATTGCCGCCGATGGTACCGGCATTGCGTACCTGCCAGCCCCCGACGCGCAGCAGATAGTCGAGGCCATCCGGCAGATACTCCTCCATCACCGGGGCGAATTCGGAATAGGTGACGCCGGCGCCGATGGTGATCGCGTCGCCCGTCACGGCGATATCCTTGAGCAAATGGCCGATGAAGATACCCGGAGAGATGGGCCGCAGCTGCTTGGTGACCCACAGCCCCACATCGGTCGCTCCTGCGACGATGGTGGCGGCGGGATTGTCCCGCAGGGCTGCGGCGAATTCATCGACGTCGGCCGGGACGATGGCGCGATCCTCGCCGCGTGAGACATCGGCCCGCACCCCCACCAGCGCCTGCAGCTTGGCGGTGACCGCCGCGCGCTCGTCCGCCAGCGCGTCTATTGCCTGACCGCCCGCCCTTGCAGCGGCGAGGGCGGCGCGGACGATGGGCTCGTATCCGGTGCAGCGGCACAGGTTGCCCTGAAGTGCGGTCTCGATCTCGACCACCGTGGGGTCTGGGTTGGTCATCCACAGCCCGTAAAGCGCCATGACAAAGCCTGGCGTGCAAAAGCCGCACTGGCTGGCATGGTGCGCGACCATCGCCTGCTGGACCGGATGCAGCGCGCCGTCCTTGCCGCGCAGATGCTCGACCGTAACCACATGGCAGCCGTGGCAGGCGGCCAGAAAGCGGATGCAGGCGTTGATCGGCTCGTAGACCAGCGCGCCCTCGTGCAGGCGGCCGACCAGGACGGTGCAGGCACCGCAATCCCCCTCGGCGCAACCCTCCTTGGTGCCGGTCAGATCGCGGCCGAGGCGAATGAAATCCAGCAGCGTGTCGCCGGCCCCCGCGCTGGTCAGCCTGACCTCGCTGTCATTCAGCAAAAAGCGGATCGCGTCGGTCATGCCATGGTCCCCCTGACCCCGCTGTGGGCCGGCCCAGCATTGCCTTACCTTGACTGTTGCATAAACGCCGTGGAAGGGGGAACAGTTTACACGATTTCAAGAAAGCCGGTGCCGATGTCCTATCTCGACAGCCTCCGGGTGTTCGTGCGGGTGGTCGAACTGGGATCGATCACCGCCGGGGGGCGTGATCTGCGGCTGTCACCCGCGGGCGCGTCGAACCGCATCAAGGATCTCGAGTCGCGCTTTGGCGTGCGGTTGCTGAACCGTACCACGCGCAAGCTGACCACGACCGAGATCGGGCAGGTCCTCTATGACAACGCGCGCAAGGTGATAGCCGCGCTGGAGGAGGCGGAGGCGGTGATCGCCAGCTATTCCGGCACGCCGCAGGGGGTCATCCGCGTGGTGGCGCCGCTGGGCCTTGGCCGGCGGCTAGTCGCACCCCTAGTGCCGCGCTTTGTGGCCGAGAACCCCGAGGTCGAGGTCCGGCTGCGCCTGTCCGACCGCAGCGTCAACATCGTCGAGGACGGCATCGACGTGGCCTTTTTCCTCGGCCAGCCCGAGGATTCCGCCCTGATCTGGCGCAAGATCACTGACTGCCCACGGGTTCTGGTGGCGGCGCCCGAATACCTAGCGGCGCGCGGCACACCTCAAGTGCCGGACGATCTGAAGGCGCATAACTGCCTGCTTTTGCGTTTCCCGCGCTCGCCCGAATATTACTGGGTGCTGCAGACGCCCGAGGGCCGGCGCAAGATGATGGTCGCGGGCAGGTTCGATGCCGACGACGGCGATGTGCTGATCGGCTGGGCGCTGGAGGGGGCGGGCATCGCCAACCGGCCGCGCTACGAGGTCGAGGAGCATATTCAGGCCGGCCGGCTGGTCGAGGTGCTGCCGGAAACCCCGCCCTTGGCTGCCCAGTTCGGCGTGCTGACCCCGCATCGCCAGTTGCAGGACCCCAAGGTACGGCTGTTCACCGATTTTGCCGCGCGCGAGTTGAAGGCCCGCTTCTGATCCGCCGGGACAAACGGCGTCAGTTCGACGCCACCTGCGCCCCGTTCGCCGCCCGGAACCATTCGCGGATCGCCGCCCGCTCCTCGGGCTCCATGTAGCTGACATTGGCCGGCGGCATGGCATCGGTCAGGCCCGCCTGGACGTAGATGTCGCGGGCGGCGCGGGCGATGGCGGCGTCGCTGTCAAGCGCCAGATGGCGCGGCGCGGTGACGATCCCCTCCCACGACGGCTCGGCCGCGTGGCACATGGTGCAGCGGCCCATGACCGCATCGCGCACCGCGTCAAAGCCGGGCGCGGCGGCAAAGCGCGCCTGGGTCGCCGTCAGGGCGGTTTCGTCGTCCG
Organism: Paracoccus suum; assembly: GCF_003324675.1. Taxonomy (NCBI): domain Bacteria; kingdom Pseudomonadati; phylum Pseudomonadota; class Alphaproteobacteria; order Rhodobacterales; family Paracoccaceae; genus Paracoccus; species Paracoccus suum. The sequence continues at coordinate 1,241,290 of NZ_CP030918.1, read as the reverse complement.
GCAGGCGCTGGGTGCCGAGAGCCGACAGCCAGACGCAGGCAGCAAACAAGATTGCCGTCACCCCCCAGGTCCACCACGGCCAGGATTTGCGCGCATGCTTGGTGTTGAAGAAATGGCGGATCGTCACGCCCATCAGAAACACCAGCGCGGCGATCAGCCAGTTGTAGCGGCTGGCGAAGGCCAAGGGGTAGTGGTTGGACAGCATCAGAAAGACGACCGGCAGCGTCAGGTAGTTGTTGTGTGTGCTCCGCAGCTTGGCGATCTTGCCGTATTTCGGATCCGGCGCGCGCCCCGCCTTGAGATCGGCCACCACGATCTGCTGGTTGGGTATGATGATCAGGAACACGTTGGCGGTCATGATCGTCGCCGTGAACGCCCCCAGATGCAGCAGCGCTGCGCGGCCGGTGAACACCTGGTTGTAGCCCCAGGCCATGACCACCAGCAGCAGGAAAAGCAGTACCATCAGGACCGTCGGCTGCTCGCCCAGCGGGCTTTTGCACAGGGCGTCATAGACCAGCCAGCCAATCGTCAGCGACAGGGCCGAGATGGCGATCGCCTGCCACGGCAGCAGCGCCAGCTTTTCAGGATCGATCAGGAACAACTCGGACTGCGCCCAGTAGAGGATCGCCAGCATGGCGACCCCTGAAAGCCAGGTGGCGTAGCTTTCCCATTTGAACCATGTCAGGTGTTCGGGCAGGCGCTCGGGCGCGACCATGTATTTGGTAATGTGGTAAAAACCGCCGCCATGGACCTGCCATTCCTCGCCATGCGCGGCGGCCGGCAGGCCCGGGGCCCTTTGCAGCCCGAGGTCGAGCGCTATGAAATAAAAGCTCGAGCCGATCCAGGCGATGGCGGTGACGACATGAAGCCAGCGGATCGCAAAACCGGCCCAGTCCATCAGGATGATCGGATCCATCAGCTACCCCTGTAGGTCGAATAGCCGTAGGGCGAGACCAACAACGGCACATGATAATGGCTAGCCTCGGCCATGCCAAAGCGGATCGGCACCTCATCGAGGAACCGGGGCGAGGGCGCAGGAATATCCAGCGAATCGAGCCACGCGCCGACGGCGAACACCAGCTCGTAGACGCCGGGCGCAAAGGCGTCCTGCGGCAGGATCGGGCCATCCGTCCGGCCATCGGCATTGGTGCGCATCCGCGCGATTTCGGAGCGGCGATCGCCGTCCAGACGGAACAGAGTGATCTCCATCCCGGCGGCGGGGCTGCCACGGGCGGTGTCCAGAACATGAGTTGTCAGCCAACCGGTCATCTCGCCCCTCCGCGCGCGCACCCCCCTCTCCATACCGCAACGCCGCCCCCTGCGGAGGGGGTTTTGCGGTCATGCACTTTATTGCGCCGCTGAAAGATCGCGCGTGAGGCAGGCGCGGAACGGCGCGCCCCTCCGGTCGTTGGATCAGACGAACCGCAGGTTGAGATGGCGCGCTATGAGGTCGGGGATCACGTCAGCTGGAACTCGGAAGCCGGGCGGATCCGGGGACGGGTGATCAATATCCACACCGCGGATTTCGAGTTCCGCGGCCGAACGCGACACTGCTCGGCGGAGGAACCGCAGTATGAACTGACCAGCGACAAGACCGGCACTGTCGCGGTTCACAAGGGCAGCGCGCTGACGCGCCTGCGCAGCTGAGGGGTCAAACGGCCCAGCCTTCCCTAGGGAAGGCGGCCGTCAGGCCGCCCTGCCCCGTCCCATGGCGCGTGCGCGCTTTTTCGGGTCAGCATCGAACAGCGCGGCGAGCTGCTCGGTCATCGCGCCGGCCAGCTGCTCGACATCCGTAATGGTCACGGCCCGTTGGTAATAGCGGGTCACGTCATGGCCGATGCCGATGGCCAGCAGCTCGACCTGCTTGCGCTTTTCGACCATGGCAATGACGTCGCGCAGGTGCTTTTCCAGAAAATTCGCCGGATTCACGCTGAGGGTCGAATCGTCGACCGGGGCGCCGTCCGAGATGACCATCAGGATCTTGCGGGCTTCGGGACGGCGCACCATCCGGCGATGCGCCCATTCCAGCGCCTCGCCGTCGATGTTTTCCTTCAGCAGCCCCTCTTTCATCATCAGCCCCAGGTTGGGGCGCACCCGCCGCCAGGGCGCGTCGGCCGGCTTGTAGACGATGTGGCGCAGATCGTTCAGGCGGCCCGGATGCTCTGGCCGATGGGCCGCCAGCCACGCTTCGCGCGACTGCCCCCCCTTCCAGGCGCGAGTCGTAAAGCCGAGGATTTCGACCTTGACCTGGCAGCGTTCCAGCGTGCGGGCCAGCACATCGGCGCAGATCGCCGCGATGCTGATCGGCCGGCCGCGCATGCTGCCGGAATTGTCGATCAGCAGGGTGACGACAGTGTCGCGAAACTCGGTCTCTTTCTCGACCTTGAAGGATAGCGGCGTTGTCGGGTTGGCGACGACACGCGCGAGGCGGCCGGCGTCCAGCACGCCCTCCTCCTTGTCGAACTCCCAGCTGCGGCTCTGCTGCGCCTGCAGGCGGCGCTGCAGCTTGTTGGCAAGACGCGCGACGGCGCCGCGCAAGGGCTCCAGCTGCTTGTCGAGATAGGCGCGCAGGCGCTCCAGCTCGGCCGGTTCGGCCAGGTCCTCGGCCTTGACCTCTTCGTCGAAGGCCGGGGTAAAGACGCGATAATCGGCGCTCGCATCGCTGACCGGCGGCGGCAGGTCCGGCGGCGGCTCGGAGTCCGGCATTTCCGTGTCGTCCGACATCTCATCGTCGGCGTTTTCGTCCATGCTGACGCTGGCTTGCTGCTCGTCCTGCTCTGATTCCTGGCTGCGCTCGGGGTTGGCCTCGGCCTCCTCGCTCTCGTCCTGGTCGCGGGACTGGGCGTCGCCGGCCTCTTCCTCCTCGGTCGCCTCGTCCTCGGCGTCGTCTTCCTCGGGCGCATCAGGATCGTCGCCCAGCTGATCTCCGTAGCCCAGGTCGGCAATCACCTGCCGGGCAAGCCGCGCGAACGCGGCCTGATCGCCCAGCGCGTCCTGCAGCCCGGTCAGCGTGCCGCCCGCCTCGGCCTCGACCAGCGGGCGCCACAGATCGGCCAGGTTCTGCGCGGCCGGCGGCAGGGCGCGGCCGGTGGCCATCTGGCGGACCAGATAGCCGGCGGCGACCGCCAGCGGCGCCTCGGAGGTGGAGGTCAGGCGGCCATAGCCCTTGCGCTCGGCTTCGGCGCCCAGCTTGACGTCGATATTGGACAGTGCGCCCGGCATCTCGCGCGCGCCTACGGCCTCGCTGCGGGCGGTTTCCATTGCTTCGTAAAGATCGCGCGCCATCGGCCCGGCCGGGGCATAGCGCATGTGCGTTGCCGGGTCATGATGCCGCAGGCGCATCGCGAGGCTGTCGGCCGTGCCGCGCGCGAGCAGGATTTCGTCCCGCGTCAGCCGCCGGCTGATTTGCGGCAGGCGCATGGTGTCGCCCGCGATCCCGGACGGATCGGCGGTATAGGTGACGTTCAACTCGCGCTCGTCGGCCATGGCGCGGGTCGCCTCGGCCAGGGCCTTCTTGAACGGATCGGCGGGGTTGTCGCTGGGTTTCATGCCGTCTTTGTCGCGCGCGCCGCGCCCTCTGTCGAGGGGCCGCGGGCGTCCTGCGCGTCATAGTCCGCGCGGGCCCGATCGATCGCATCGGCATGCGCCCAGGCCCATTCTGCCAGAGCCGCAATCGGCTGGTGCAGATCGCGCCCCATCGCGCTCAGCGCATATTCGACCTGCGGCGGGGTGGTCGGCGTCACCTTTCGCGTGACCAGCCCGTCACGCTCCAGATTGCGCAACGTCACCGTCAGCATCTTTTGCGAAATGCTACCCAGCTCGCGTTTCAGCGCGTTGAAGCGCAGCGGCTGCGCGCCCAGCGCCCGCACGATCAGCAGCGTCCACTTGTCGCCGATGCGCGAGAGCATGCGGCTCAGGCGCTCGCAGTGGACCGTATCCTGGGTGTCACACGGTATCATCAAGGTGCCTTCTTGCGTCGGTCCGGCCGGCCAGTAAGTTACCGCCAGAAACCTAGATACTGATGGAGACTTAAATGTCCAAGCCTCGCATTGCCGTAATCATCGGCTCGACTCGCAAGACACGTTTCGCAGACAAGCCGACCGAATGGTTCATGTCAAAGGTCGCCGGAAACGCGGACCTCGATTTCGAGGTCGTGGACCTGCGCGATGCCGACCTGCCGTTCTTTGACGAGCCTGCCTCGAACGCCTGGGTGCCGTCCAGCGATCCCAAGGCCGTCGCCTGGCAGGAAAAGATCGCCAGCTACGACGGGTTCGTGTTCATCGTCTCGGAATACAACCACTCGATCACCGCGGCGCTGAAAAACGCGCTGGACCAGGCCTATAACGAGTGGGTTCACAAGCCGATGGCCGCGCTCGCGTATGGCAGCATGGGGGGCGCCCGCGCGCTGGAACATCTGCGCGCCATCGGCGTCGAGCTGCAGATGGTCCCGGTCCGCGGCGCGGTCCACATCGGGGGCGCCGACTTCTTCAAGGTCTGGCCCGGCGCCGGCAACGCTCCGATCAGTGAGATAGAGGGCAACTTGGAGAACGCGCTAGGCGGGTTGCTGACCGACCTGACCTGGTGGACCAAGGCGACGAAGGCTGCGCGCGAGGCATAATAGCGCCAGCGCATCGTGAAGGGGCCCGGCTGACGGGCCCCTCGTTCCTTACTTCGCTTGGGCGGCGGCGCTCTCGGGCAGTTCCTCGTCGAACAGGCGCTGGTAGAACTCGGCCACTGTCTGGCGCTCCAGCTCGTCGCACTTGTTCAGGAAAGTCAGCCGGAAGGCATAGCCGATGTTGTCAAAGATGCGGGCGTTCTGGGCCCAGCTGATGACGGTTCGGGGCGACATGACGGTGGACAGGTCGCCCTGCATGAACGCGGTCCGCGTCAGGTCGGCCAGAGTTACCATCTGCGCAATCTGCTTGCGGCCCTTGTCCGTATTGTAGTGCGGCACCTTGGCCAGTACGATCGCCGTCTCGGCGTCGTGGGACAGATAGTTCAGCGTCGCCACGAGCGACCAGCGGTCCATCTGTGCCTGGTTGATCTGCTGAGTGCCGTGATAGAGGCCGGTCGTATCGCCGAGCCCCACGGTGTTCGCGGTCGCAAAGAGGCGGAATGAGGGATTGGGCGTGATGATCTCGTTCTGGTCGAGCAGGGTCAGCTTGCCGTCATGTTCCAGCACCCGCTGGATGACGAACATCACGTCGGCGCGGCCGGCGTCGTATTCGTCGAACACGATGGCGACCGGGTTGCGCAGCGCCCAAGGCAGGATGCCCTCGTGAAACTCCGTTACCTGCTTGCCGTCACGCAGCTTGATCGCGTCCTTGCCGATCAGGTCGATCCGGCTGATATGGGAATCGAGGTTCACACGGACGCAGGGCCAGTTCAGGCGCGCCGCGACCTGTTCGATATGGGTCGATTTCCCGGTGCCGTGATAGCCCTGAATCATCACCCGGCGGTTGTAGGCAAAGCCAGCGAGGATCGCCATGGTGGTGTCGGGGTCGAACTTGTAGGTGGGGTCGATCTCCGGGACGCGGTCGGTCCGCTCGGCGAAGGACTTGACCTTCATGTCGCTGTCGAGGCCGAACACCTCGCGCAGGTCGACGTCCTCGGTCGGTTTTGCGGTAGCGTCCAGCATCATACATCCATGTCAAAGGGCCGCTGATTGATCGTACAATAAGAATGAAGGTGCAAGGGTTGCCGGGGATCGGCCCTCGGCGTTCTCGCCGCAGCGCGCTCCGTGGGAAATGCGGTAACCGCGGGATGGTTGCGTCATCCGGGGCGATGTGGCGCAGCCGGGGAGCGTCGGCAGAATTACGCGCCGGCTTTGGGCTGTGCCCCGCGCCGGGAACGCGATATGGCCCACGCGGTTGAGGGGCCGGACGGCAAGGGATGGGTGGATGAGCGGACTGATCGCGCTTCTGGACGACGTGGCAGGCATTGCGAAGGTCGCCGCCGCATCGATTGACGATGTCGCGGGACAGGCCGCCAAGGCTGGGGCCAAGGCCGCAGGCGCGGTGATCGATGATGCCGCGGTGACGCCGAAATACGTCGATGGCTTTGACGCCAGCCGCGAGGTGCCGATCGTCTGGCGGATCGCCAAGGGCTCGATCTTCAACAAGATCATCATTCTCTTGCCGGTGGCACTGCTGCTGTCGCAATTCGCGCCGTGGCTGATCTCTCCGCTTCTGATGATCGGTGGTGCCTATCTTTGTTTCGAGGGGGCGGAAAAGGTCTGGCACGCGATGTACCCGCACGAGGACGCGCATCCTGAGGAAGACGCCGAGAAAAGCGGCGATCCGGCCCGGCTGGAGGAGAGCAAGGTCAAGGGCGCGATCAAGACCGACTTCATCCTGTCGGCCGAGATCATGACCATCGCCCTGTCGACCATCCCGGCCGAGGATCCCTGGTGGATGAAGGCGGTCATCCTGCTGGTGGTGGGCGTCGCAATCACCTTTGCGGTCTACGGCTTTGTCGCGCTGATCGTGAAGGCCGATGATTTCGGCATGCACTTGGTCAGGCGCGGCGGCATTCGCGCAACCATCGGGCGGGGGATCGTAAAGACGATGCCGGGCTTCATGCGTGTGCTGACAATCATCGGGACCGCCGCCATGATCTGGGTCGGCGGCAACATCGTCCTGCACGGCTTGGCTGAACTGGGCCTTACCGCCCCCTATGATGCGATCCACCATCGCGCCGAGACCGCCGCAAATCTGATCTCTCGCCTCGCGGGCCTGGTCACATGGGCCGTCACCGCGTTCTTTGACGGCATCTTCGGGCTGGCGCTGGGCCTGGTGCTGATCCCGGTAGCGACCAAGGTCATCAACCCGCTGATGACGGCGATCACTGGCCTGTTTGGCCGCCAGAAACGCGCTAGCGAAGGCTGAGGCGCGGATCGGCCTCCGCGCGGGCCGCGACCCATGCGGCCTCGGCACCAAAATCGTGTGGAACGTCCTCCGCCGATCGCCGTCCCGACAGGGAGCGTGAAGCGAAAAAATCGAAGCCGTAAAGGTCAAGCGTTTTCAGTTCCGCCCTGAGGCATAGCTCGATCAGCATCGCCCCAGTGGTCGGCTTGGCACGAAGCGCGCGCGCCAGCCCTTCGATCTGGTATCGCGGATGCAGGTAGAAGCCGGGCGAGGTCGCCGTGGCCCAGTCGAGGCGCTTGCGCTTTGCCGCCATGTATAAGGTGCGGCGCGGGGCCAGCCGGGCACGGTCCTCTGGCGGCAGTCCGATTCCGAGCGCCAGCCAGTCGGTGCGCGTGCCGTGGCTGGCGGCGGCCGGCATCGGCGCGCGGTTGATGCGGATCACCAGGTCATGCGCGTCGATCTCCGCCCCCTGTTGCCCCTCGGCCAGGGCGCGTGCGTTGCCGATCAGGGCGACGTGCTTGCCGTTCAGCTCGTCGAGCAGCGCCTGCTGTGGCACGGACAGGTGCATCAGCGTCACATCCTCGCTGGTCCAGGCCGCGAGTTTGAAGCTCAGGCGATTCACGCAAGCAGCCGGCGATAAACGGCGGTGATGGCCCGCGCCTCGGCCTCGATTCCGTGGTTGGCTGCCACATGACCGCGCGCAGCGCGCCCGGCTTCCGCGCGGGCGCCAGGATCGTCGAGCCAGCGTTGCAGCGCCGCCGTCAAGGCGGTCGCATCATCTGCCGGGACCAGCGAGCCTGTGACGCCGTCGCGGATCAGCGTCTCATAGGCGCCGACCCGGGCCGCGACCACCGGCACGCCCGAGGCCATCGCCTCCAGCGGGGTAAGGCCGAACCCCTCCCACCGGGCGGGGGCGGCGAAGAGATCGAGGCAGCGGTAAAGGGCGACCACATCGGGCCAGGGCAACTCGCCCAGGAAACGGATGCGCCGGGTCAGCCCGGCGGCGGCGATGCGCGCTTTCAACTCGTCCGCGAAAGCCTGCTGGTCGGGGGTGATGCGGCCGGTGAACAGTACCTGCACCTCGGGCCGCGAGGGCAGCAGGCGCAGCGCCGCATCGACCAGCAGATCGACACCCTTTTGCGCGCGGATGCGGCCAAAGCAGCCGATCAGAACCGTATCGGAATCGAGGCCCAACGCGCGCCGGTCGCCCGCGCGATCGGTAGCGGGATGGAAGACTTCCAGATCGACACCGTGCAGGATCACCTCGGCAGGACGCTCGAGGTATGACGCGGCCTGCGGCGAGGTCGCGATCAGCGCGTCCTGCTGGCGGATCAGCCACCGGGTCAGGCCGGTGTGCCGGCGCTGCGCGGCGCTGGTGAAGAGCAACCGAAACCGCCGCCGCAGGATGCGGCGTGCGATCAGCCCGAGGACCATCTCGGTATTGCGGCGGGCGTGCCAGACGCGCCACCGGCTGCGCGATAGGCTCAGCGCGCGGGCCAGGGGGATGTGCGGCAGGTCCGGTGGCAGGCCCGGTCCAGTGGCGACGATGCCGATCATGCGTGACTGCACCGGGATCAGCCGCACCACGGTCGCGGTCACGCCGCTGAGGCGACGCTTGAGGTTCGGGGCGATGACCTCGATCTCAGGCGGGCGCATCCGCGGCCTCGCGCGAAAAGAGGTAGAAGCCCAACCCGATCAGCAGCGGGATCAGGAAGAACAGGAAGACCGAGGCAATGGCTGGCACCGGCCCACGTGCCGCCAGCACCGAATCGTAGACAGGCCGCGAGGCGAATTGGAGCAGGCCGACCCCGGACAGCGAGACCATGTTGAGGAACGTCATACCCCGCCCGACCAGATGCGGCGGAAGGTAAGCCCTCGCGTGGGTCATCAGCAGGGCATAGTTCGCGCCCGACATGCCGATCACCGCCAGTGCGGCATAGGCCACCGGCAGGCCGGCATCGGGGCTGAGCCACAGCACCATCAGCGCCGTCGCGGTGCAGCAGGTGCTGACGATAGAGGCTCGGCGCGGACCGCCGATCAGCCGCACTGCCTGCCCGACCGCCAGGTTTCCTGCCACCACCGCCAGCCCCATGACGAGGACGCCCCTGCCGATCATGCGCGCATCGGCATCGTGCACAGTCGCGAGGTAGGGCGAGGCCCACAGTCCGCGGATCGCGGCCGAAACGGCATAGCTGGCAAAGACCATGGGCATGATCAGCCACAGCCCGCGCAGGCGCAGCATGTCGATCAACTTGCCGGTCCGCTGCGGCCCCTCGGGCGGCGGCGGATCGCGCACGAGGGCCGCGATCAGCGCCGCGATAGCCAGCGTGATGGCCGCAAAGGCCCAGAGGGTCGCGCGCCAGCCGAAGGCCTCGATCAGCCGCACCAGCGGCGCGGCGCCAAGGATGTCGCCAAGGCTGCCGACCGCAACCGTCACCCCCGCCATGGTGCCAAAGGCAGAGGCCGGCCAGCACCGCGCCAAGAGGTAATAGGCGGCCATCAGCACCGGCGCGCAGCCCGCGCCAAGGAGGGCCATGGCGATATCGAGGTGCAGGGGCCGGGTGGCCATGGCGAAGACTGCCGCGCCCCCTGCCCCGCAAACGCCCAGCAGGGCCGCCGTCGTGCGTCGCGGCCCTACCGCCTCGAACGCCCAGCCGATGGGCAGTTGCACCGCTGCGAAGGCGAGGAACCACAGGCCCGAGGCGATCGCCAGATCCCCCGGGGTCGCGCCGATCTCGGCCCCCAGAGCGGGCGCGAGGACCGCGATGAAGGCGCGATAGAACTGGCTGAGGCCATAGCCCGCGACGAGCGCGGCAAGGCCGATGGTCATGGGGCGCATTGGGGATCGCATGATCGAGGATGGTGGCGCAGGGTTGAGCCACCACGCGTCCGAAGGCAAGCCCGGGCGGGTCGTGAGGGATGCTGTGCGCAATGGCCAAGCGATAGGGCCGGGGTGCGCCGCCCAGCACGCAGTCCTGAGCATCTTGTATGGCTGGGCCTGTATCCCTCTGGGCCAACCTCGCGGCGTTTAGATGGAGAGGCCCTCGGACCGTCAGATCAGAGCCGGTCCCCCGCTGCATCGAACCAATGCAGATGCGCACGGTTCGGCGCCAGCCGCAGGGCGGTGCCGGGCGCGATCTCCGGCGCGCCGGTCAGCCGCGCGGTCAGCAACCCGCCGGCACCGGTGGCATGGACCAGCGTCTCGGGGCCAAGATGCTCGACATGCGTGACCTCGGTCGGGATTCCTTCGGCCGGGTCGGGGGCCAGATGGTCGGGGCGCAGGCCGAGCGTCTCGGCCCCCGGCGGTGCGCCCGGAATGGCGGCGGCGGGCAGAAAGTTCATCGCCGGGGCGCCGATGAAGCTGGCGACGAAGCGGTTCGCGGGGCGGTCATAAAGCTCCATCGGGGTGCCGATCTGGGCGATATGGCCGCGGTCCAGCACGACGATCCGGTCGGCCAGGGTCATTGCCTCGACCTGGTCGTGCGTCACATAGATCATTGTCGCGCCAAGCTCGCGGTGCAGGCGCGCAAGCTCGATGCGGGTCTGGCCGCGCAGCGCGGCATCGAGGTTCGACAGCGGCTCGTCGAACAGGAACAGCTTGGGCCGGCGCACGATCGCCCGGCCGATCGCGACGCGCTGGCGCTGACCGCCCGACAGCTGCGCTGGGCGGCGGTCCAGCAGCGGCTCCAGCGCCAGCATCCGCGCCGCCTCGGCGATGGCGGCCTCGCGTTCCGCCCGCGGCATGCCGGCCTGCTTCAGCGCGAGGCCCATGTTCCCCGCAACCGTGAGGTGCGGGTAGAGGGCATAGCTCTGGAACACCATGGCGATGCCGCGCCGTGCCGGGCTGACGCCGTTCACGCGTGCCCCGCCGATCATGATGTCGCCGCTGTCAGGCGCCTCCAGCCCCGCGATCATTCGCAACAGGGTCGACTTGCCACAGCCCGAGGGGCCGACGAAGACCACGAACTCGCCCGGCATCACCGACAGCGATGCGCCGGGAATTACCTCGACCTTGCCGAAGGTCTTGCGGACGTCGCGCAACTGCAGCGCAGGGGTCATGGGCACCTCATTTGACCGCGCCCGCGGTAATGCCGCGGATCAGCTGGCGCGAAAAGATCAGGTAAAGGACCAGCACCGGCCCGATGGCGAGCGTCAGCGCAGCCAGCACCGCGTTCCAGTTGGTCACGAATTGGCCAAGGAAAACCTGCGTGCCAAGCGTGATGGTCTTGACCGCCTCGGCCGGGGCCAGGATCAGCGGGAACCACAGGTCGTTCCAGATCGGAATCATGGTGAACACGGCGACCGTAGCCATGGCCGGGCGCACCAGCGGCAGGATGATGCGAAAGAAGATCGCGTATTCCGACAGTCCGTCGATGCGCGCCGCATTCTTCAGATCGTCCGACAGACCGCGCATGAACTCGGACAGGATGAACACGCAGAGCGGAATCCCCTGTGCGGTATAGACAAGGATCAGCGCGATGCGGGTGTTGACCAGTCCGGTTGCGACCATCCCCTGCAGGATCGCCACCGTCCCCAGCCGGATCGGGATCATGATCCCCAGCGCCAGGTAGAGGCCCATCAGCCGGTTGCCGCGAAAGCGGTACTCGGCGAGGGCAAAGGCGGCCATCGCCCCGAACAGCAGCACCAGCGCTAGCGAGACCACCGTCACGATCAGGCTGTTCTGGACGTAAAGCAGGAAGTCGCCCTGTTTCAGCACCGTCTGATAGCCGACCAGGTCAAAGCTTTTCGGGCCCGGCAGGGCGAGCGGCTCGGCAAAGATCGCGCGCCGCGATTTCATGCTGTTGATGATCACCAGCCAGACCGGGAACAGCGCAATCAGCGTCCACAGGATCAGCGCCAGATGCGTCAGGAGGCGGGGCCGGCGCGACATCAGAACTGATACCGCCGCAGACGGGTCTGGATGGCGAACAGATAGACGCAAACCCCGGCAAGGATGATGCCGAACATCACCGCGGCAATGGTCGCGCCCATCGTCGGATCACCTTGCTGCAGTTGAAAGCCAAAGAAGGTGCGAAAGAGGAACGTGCCGAGGATGTCGGTCGCGAAATTGGGCCCGGCCAACGCCCCTTGCGAGACATAGATCAGATCGAACGCGTTGAAGTTGCCGACAAAGGTCAGCACCGAAATGATCCCGATGGCGGGCCAGATCAGCGGCAGGCGGATCTTCCAGAACATCGCCCAGGGTGTCAGACCATCGACCTCGGCCGCTTCCAGCACCTCGTCGGGGATCGAGAGCAAAGCGGCGTAGATCAGCATCATCGGGATGCCGACGAACTGCCACACCGACACCAGCGCGAGGGTGGTCAGCGCGGTCCCCTCGCGCCCCAGCCAAGGCTGGAACAGGGATTTCAGGCCGATCGCATCCAGCATCGACGGCGCGACACCCCAGATCGGCGACAGGATCAGCTTCCAGACAAAGCCGACGATCACGAAGCTGAGGATCGTGGGGATGAAGATCGCGGTGCGATAGACCGCCGCCCCCCGCAAGCCCGGTTGCGACAGCAGCGCCGCAAGGGCGATGCCGATCGGGTTCTGGACCAGCATGTGGACGACAAAGAACCACAGGTTGTTGCCGAGCGCGTTCCAGAACGAGGCCGCCCAGCGCGGATCCCCGAACAGGGTGCGGAAATTGGCAAGCCCGGCAAAGCCGCCGGTCCTGTCCTCGAGCGAGAGACCGAGGGTGGCAAATAGCGGCACCACCATCAGCGCGCTATAGACCAGCACCGCAGGGGCGAGGAACACAAGGATATGGGGGCGGAATCGCATCAGGAGGCGAGATCGCAGTTAGGGGCCGGGGCGACCAAGCGACCAATCCCCCCCACGTCATGCGAATGCCATGTGCCCCAGTCCGAAAACGGGCCGGGGCACAAGGTGAACAAGGCCGCGGGCCGGCCGATGGTCAGACAGACCCGCACAGGCCTCAGGTCCCGGCCGGAGCTGCAGGCGCCGCGTCAGCGGGTGCTGCCGGATCTGCGGGAGCCGCCGGGGCTGCTGCGGGGTCAGCAGCCGGGGCTGCAGGGGTCGCCGCGTCCGCCGCAGGGGCTGCTGGCTCTGCCGGGGCAGCGGAACCGCTTGCCGGGGCTGCGGGTGCATCCGCAGCCGGGATATCCGCCGAAGGCGCGGCAGCGTCCGGCGCAGGCGTGGCGGGCGCGGGCGTGGCCGGTGCGGCGGCGTCGGCCGCCGGGGCAGCCTTAGCAGCAGGGGCAGCCTCAGCAGTCGGTGCAGCGTCAGAAGCAGGCGCCGCATCCGTCGCAGACTCGGCCTTTGTGTCGTCCGCTTTCGCCGGCTCGGCCGGCTTTTCCTCCGGCACCGGCACGGCGACGCCGGGCTTGTACCAGCTGTCGAGGCCATCCTGCAGCCGCTTGGCGCCATCCGCCGGCGTCATGGTGCCGTTGACCACTGCCGCCGACACGACCCAGGCCTCGTTCTCCAGGTTCGGCTCGCCGCGCGACAGGATCTGGTAGGTCGAGCGGATCGTGCTCTCGCAATTCTTGCGCCAGCCGGCGAACTCCTGCGCCAGTGGATCGTCCAGCTTTACCTCGGCCGAGGTCAGCGGGAAGAAACCGGGCAGCGCATTGGCATAGAGGGTCGCGAATTCGGGCGAGGCGACCCAGTCGAGGAAGGTGCGCGCGGCTTCCGGGTTCTTGGTCGCCGCGTTCATGCCGATGCCGATGTCGGTGTGATCGCTGATGTAGCACTTGTCGCCTTCCTTCGGGACCGGCGGCGGGAAGGCCCCCATCTCGAAAGCGCCGGCGATCTGGGGCGTGAAGGGCGCGATTTCCCAGCTGCCGGTGGGATAGATCGCCGCCCGGCCGAGGGTGAACAGGTTCTGGCTGTCGGGATAGCTCTGCGCCTCGAAGCCGTCGCCGAGATACGGCTTCCACTTGGCCAGTTGCTCCAGCGGGGCGACGAATTGCGGATCGGTCAGCTTGGCGGTGCCGGCGATCAGCGCCTTGCGGCCCTCCTCGCCGTGCCAATAGTTGGGGCCGATGTTCTGATAGCCCATGGTGGCGGCTTCCCACTGGTCGGGCGTGCCCATGTCCAGCGGAATATAGGTGCCGTCGGACTTGATCTTGTCGAGCGCGGCAAAGAACTCGGCCTCGGTCTTGGGCACCTCTATCCCGAGGTCCTTGAACGCGGTCTTGTTGTAGAGAAAGCCGTGGATCACGCTGGCCATCGGCACGCAGAAGGTCTGCTTGCCGTCGTCGGTGGTCCAGGCGGCCTTTGCCACCTCGGAGAAGTTGGCCATGCCGGGCAGGTCGGTCAGGTCGGCGAGCTTGCCCTTTTGAAAGAGGCCGAGCGAGGCATCGAACGGCCGGCAGGTGATCAGATCGCCTGCGCTGCCGCCATCCAGCTTGCTGTTCAGCACGGCGTTGTATTCGGCCGGGGCCGAGGGCGTGAAATTGACCTTGATGCCCGGATGGGCCGCCTCGAACGCAGGAATGATCTTCTCTTGCCAGATGGCCAGATCGTCGTTGCGCCAGCTCTCGATCGTCAGGTTCGCATCCTGCGCAAGCGCGGGCGAGACCATGGCGGTCGCCGTCAGCAGCCCCGCGATAAGCGTGCGGTAAATCATGAAGTTCCCCTCCCCGGTGACGGGTCTTGCCCGCCCTTCATCTCGACGCCATGGTGACGCGCGGCGCCTCGCCGCGTCAAGGACGGTGATGGACTGGGTTCTGGGCCTCGACGGGGGCGGCACGGGATGTCGCGCAGTGCTGGCCGACCGCGCCGGGCGCGTGATCGGGCGCGGCAGCGGCGGCCCGGCGAACATCATGTCCGACCGTGACGGCGCCCGTGCCAACATCATGGCGGCTGCTGATGCGGCGCTGGACGGACGGCCCGCGGCGCAGGTCGCGGCCTGCCTGGGACTGGCCGGGGCCAACATTTCAGGCGCGCGCGACTGGCTGGCGCCGATGCTGCCGTTCGGGCGCACGCGGGTGGTCCATGACGCCCTGACCTCGGTCGCAGGGGCGCTGGGGCCGGCCGACGGGATCGTCGCGGCAATCGGCACCGGCTCGGTCTTTTCGCGGCAACTGGCGGGGGCGGTGGTCAGCATCGGCGGCTGGGGCGCGGTGCTAGGTGACGAGGCGTCCGGCGCCTGGCTGGGAAAGCGGTTCCTGGCCCATGCGCTGCGCGCCGGCGACGGTATGGCCGAGGCCAGTCCGCTCGCGTCCGCTGTCATTGCCGATCTGGGCGGCCCGGCCGGCGTGGTCGCCTTTGCCCGCACCGCGACCGGCGCGGATTTCGCCGCCCTTGTTCCGCGCATCGCGGCCGATCCCGAGGACCCGGCCGCGCGGGCCGTGCTGCGGGACGGCGCGGCTGAAGTGGCGCAGGCCATCATCCGGCTGCAGCAGGGTGCCGAACTGCCCGTGGTGTTCATCGGCGGCCTCGGGCCGCTATATGCCGCGCGGCTGGCCGGACGCTGGCCGCAGATCGAGGCGCAGGGCAGCGCGTTGGACGGGGCGCTGCGACTGGCGCTGCAATTGGCTGAAGGAGCCGCCGCATGAGCCTGATGGCAGAGGAAATCGCGCAGATCCCGGAGGCCGCGGCCCGGTTCCTGACGCTTGCGGGCCCGGCCCTGCGTGACGCCGGCGCGCGCCTGCGCGAGCGCGATCCCCGGGTAGTGCTGACCATCGCCCGCGGCTCGTCCGACCACGCCGCCGCCTATCTCAAATACCTGGTCGAGCTTGCGGCCAGTGTGCCGGTCGCCTCGCTCGGGCCGTCCGTCGCCTCGGTCTACGGGCGGCCGCTGCGGGTTGGCGGCGCGGTCGCGGTGTCGATCTCGCAATCGGGCCAAAGCCCTGACATCGTCGCCGCGCAAGCGGCGGCCGGCGCCGGCGGCGCGCTGACGCTGGCGCTGACCAATCATCCCGCGGCGGTGCTGGGCCAGCAGGCCGATCTGACCTTGCCCCTCGCCGCCGGCGACGAGCGCGCCGTCGCGGCGACCAAGACCTTTGTTAACTCGTGCATCGCGGGCGCCGCGCTTGTCGCTCACTGGCGCGAGGATCGCGCCCTGCTCTCCGCGCTGGAGCGACTGCCGCAGGCGCTCGAGGATGCCATCACCCTCGACTGGCAACCCTTGGCGGCGGCACTGGAGGATGCATCCTCGGCCTATATCCTCGGCCGCGGACCCGGCTTTCCGCTCGCGTCCGAAATGGCGCTGAAGCTGAAGGAAACCTGCGCCATCCATGCCGAGGCCTTCAGCGCGGCCGAGGTGCTGCACGGCCCCGCCGCCATCGCAGAGGCAGGCTTTCCCGTCTTGGCCCTAAGCGTCGGCGATGCGGCGCGCGAGGGCGTGGCGGCGACCGCGGCGCGGCTGGCGGCGCAAGGCGCGCAGGTGTTCGTCACCGACACGGCCCCGCCCGGCACCACGACGCTGCCCCTGACGGCGCCCCTGCATCCGTGGCTCGACCCGCTGCTTGCCGTCGCCACGTTCTATGGCATGGCCGAGGCGCTGTCCCGCGCCCGCGGGCACGATCCTGACCGGCCGCGCCACCTGAAAAAGGTAACCGAGACCCGATGATCCTGCGCGGCGCCCGCATCTTTGATGGAACGCGGCTGGTGGACGGCATGGCCGTGCATGTCGAGGGTGACCGCGTGGCCCTGCGACCCGACGACGGCACCGGGCAGGACCTCGGCGGCGGGATCCTCGCGCCCGGATTTGTCGATTTGCAGGTCAACGGGGGCGGCGGGCTGATGCTGGACGGCCGCTCTGGCCCGGCCGAGATCGCAACGATCTGCGCGGCCCATGCCCGGCTAGGCGCCACCGGCATCCTGCCCACGCTGATCACCGACCGCCCCGAGGCGACCGCCGCCGTCCTCTCCGCGGGGATTGCCGCAGCCGAGGCAGGCGTGCCGGGCTTTCTGGGCCTGCATCTGGAAGGGCCGCACCTGGATCCGCGGCGCAAGGGGGCGCATGACCCGGCGCTGATCCGGCCGATGAATGATGCCGATCTGGCCCGCCTCCTCGATGCGGCGGCGCGCCTGCCGGCGCTGATCGTGACCCTGTCGCCGACCGCGGCGAGCCCGGCGCAGATCGCAGCCTTGGCAGGCGCCGGCGTGATCGTCAGCCTCGGCCACAGCGACTGCACCGCACCAGAGGCCGAGGCCGCGCTGGCCGCCGGGGCCAGCATGGTCACGCATCTTTTCAACGCCATGAGCCAACTCGGTCACCGCAGCCCGGGCCTCGTCGGCGCGGCGTTGGGCGGGGCGGCGGATTGCGGCCTGATCGCCGATGGCCACCATGTCGATCCGATCGCGCTGCGCGTCGCGCTGGCGGCCAAGCGGCAGGGACGGCTGTTCCTCGTCTCGGACGCCATGGCAGTCGCGGGCACGCAGGCGCGTGAGTTCACCCTCGGCGGCCGGCGTATCCTTCGCGAGGGCGGCCGCCTGACGCTGCAGGACGGCACGCTGGCCGGGGCCGATCTCAGCCTGCCGCAGGCGGTTGCCCGGCTGGTCGAGCTGACTGGCACGCCCCTGGAGGAAGCGCTGGCCATGGCCAGCCGCGTGCCCGCCGACATCCTGCGCCGCCCCGATCTGGGCCGCCTGAACGCGGGCGCGCGCGCCCATCTGGTCCACCTCGGCGATGATCTGGCGCTGCGCGCGGTGTGGCAGGACGGCAACCTGCTGGCGCCGCTGCCGGGGCCCGAAATGGCAGCCAGCACGGGGCTGGAAAACCGCCATCGCGACGGCTAGGGCTAGTCGATGATTCCGCTTCGTTATCGCCCGCATCTGTTCGCCCTGATCTCGCTGGGGCTGCCCCTTATCGGCAGCCAGCTGGCGCGATTGATGATTGGTGTCAGCGATACCGTGATCGTCGGTCGTTACGGGGTAGAGCCGCTTGCCGCGCTGGTGCTGGCGACCTCGTACCAGTTCATCCTGTTCATCTCGGGCTCGGGCTACGCCATCGGGCTGATGGGTGTGCTGGCCGCCGCGCATGCCCGCCATGACGAGGTCGAGGTCCGGCGCAGCATGCGCATGACTCTGTGGCTGTCGGGCCTGCACGCAATTGCGATGTTCCCGCTGATGTGGTTCTCCGGGCCGATCCTGCTGGCGCTGGGCCAGGACCCGCAGATCGCCAGCCTCGCCCAGCAATTCCTGCGCGTGTTCTTTCTGGCCATGGCGCCCATGCTGTGGGGCATGGCGATGAACAGCTACCTCGCGACCCTGGGCAGGGCGAACGTGGTGCTGTGGGTGACGCTGGCCGGACTGCCGCTGAACGTCGCGCTGAACTGGGCGCTGGTGTTCGGTAACTGGGGCGCGCCCGAGCTCGGCGTCGCCGGCTCGGCCCTCGCCTCGGTGATCGTAAACGTGCTGCAGATCACCGTGCTGTGGTTTTATGCGCTTTGGCTGCCCAAGGCGCGCGTCTATCAACTGGCCAAAAATTTCTGGCGGCCCGACTGGGGGCATTTCCGCCACGTCTTCCGCGTCGGCCTGCCAGTCGGCCTGACGCTGGTGGCCGAGGTCGGCATGTTCACCGGCGCCAACCTGATGATGGGTTGGCTGGGCCCGCAAGTGCTGGCCGCCCATGGCATCGCGCTGCAGTTGTCGGCGCTGGCCTTCATGATCCACCTCGGCCTCGGCAATGCCGCGACGATCCGGGTCGGCCACGCCGCCGGCCAAGGCGACGGCGCCTCGATCCGCGAGATCGGCTGGACGGTCATCGCGCTCTCGACCTGCGTGGCGGCCTGCACCGCCTCGTCCTTCGTCTTCCTGCCCGAGACCCTGGGCGGGCTGTTTCTCGACCCCAGCCACCCGCAGACACCCACCATCCTCGGCCTCGTGACCAAGCTGCTGTTCTGGGCGGCGCTGTTCCAGCTGGCCGACGGGCTGCAGGCGATTGCGCTGGGGCTGCTGCGCGGCATCCAGGACACGCGCGCGCCCATGCTGATCGCCGTCGTCGCCTATTGGCTGGTCGGCCTGCCGACCGGCTATGTTGCGGGTTTTATCCTCGGCTATGGCCCGCAAGGCATCTGGTTCGGCCTGCTGCTCGGCCTCGCCGTCGCGGCGGTGCTGCTGCTGCGCCGCTTCTGGGCCGGCGAGGCGCGCGGTTCCTGGACCCGCGCCGCCGCCCCCGTCCCATCCCACGCCCTGCCCGCCTGACCGCCACCGGAAAGGAGATCTCATGCGTCCGGTTTTCGTCCAGTTTCGCTGCCACCCCGGCAAGACCTACGAGGTCGCCGACGCGATCTACCAACGCGAAATCGCCTCCGAGCTTTACTCGACTTCGGGCGAGTGGGACCTGATGGCCAAGGTCTATGTGCCGGACAGCGAGGATGTCGGTCTATTCCTCAGCCAGCGGCTGTTCGACATTCCGGGCATAAATCGCACGCTGACGACCATCACGTTCCGCACCTACTGACATGAGTACGCTGGCGATCAGCGTCTGGCACGAACGCCCTGCGCTGCTGGCCGCGCAGATCGAAAATTACAACCGATGCTTCGGCGACCCGCTGACGCATATGATCAACATCAATGCCGAGTTTGCCGACCGCTTTTGGGCCGAGGCGCGCAAGCGGGGCATCGATTTCGACGCCTATGGCAACGTGCTGTTCGTCGAACGTCCCGTGCGGACCTATTACGCGGGCTTGGGCCACGCGATCTTTTACGCGGTGCAGGAGGCGCTGCGGCGGGGCGTGCCGTTCCGGCATGTCTATTTCCATACCTCGACCGACTTGTTGGTGAAGCCTGGCCTAGGCGCGCATATCGCCGCCCATGACGTCGGCCTCGCGCCGTCAAAGGGCCCCGAGATCCGGTTCCGACCCGATCACCGCGGTGTCGATTTGGTCAATTTCGCCGTCCCCCAGACCGAGGTCTGGGCGCAAAACATCACCCTCGACCCACGCTTTGCGACCGCCATGCAGGCCATGGGCGCGACGCGCCTGCACAAGATGCGCGCCGACGGCTGCTTTTTCAGCCGCGAGGCGTTTTTCGAGATCGCCTATCCGCTGGTCGCCAATATCAGCATCGCCGATATGGCCGCCCCGCCTCGCCGCTATCCGGTTGAAGAATACGGCCTGGCGCAGGCGGTCGAGTTCTTCTGCGCCCGCAATCCCGGCATCCGCCGCACCACGCAGGTGATCCTGACTATGCGCGGCGAGCGCAACGCCGTCACCATCGCCGGGATCGATCAGGCGCGCGCCGACCCCCTCAGGTTCGGGATCAAGAAATTCCCTGCCGATCCGGACGCGCCCGAGAGGCAATACGTGCGGGAAATACTCGCGCGAGACGCCTGAACAGGGACGCAGGCAGCGATCCGAATTGGCGTGTCACGTCCCGCGCGGCTTGGCGCGCATGGTCGGATCGGCGGCGCGCGGGTCCTCGGGCCAGGGATGGCGTGGATAGCGGCCACGCATGTCCTTGCGCACCTCGGGATAGCTGCTGTCCCAAAAGCCGGGCAGGTCGGTCGTGACCTGCACCGGCCGCCCGGCAGGCGACAACAGGGTGATGCGCAGCGGCCGGCCGGCGACGGTCGGGTGGGCGCTGACGCCATACATCTCGGGCAGCTTGACTTCGATCGATGGGTCCGCCGCGCCGTAATCAATGGGCACGCGTCGCCCGAGCGGGGTGGTGAAATGCGGGGGCGCCAGCCGGTCCAGCCGCTGCTGACCCTCCCAACCAAGGCGGGCGGTCAGCGCCTCGGTCAGATCGAGGGCGCGAAGATCGGCGCTGGTACGGGCGCGGGCCAGCCACGGCAGCAGCCAGTCGGGGTCGGCCAGCAGCGTAGCATCGTCCATCGGCTCGCCCAGCAGGGCCATGCGGCTGCGAAGCCTGGCGGCGGCAGCCGTCCAGGGCAGGCCGAGCGCGCGCAAGCCTTCGACTGCCGCGGCGGCCCGCAGTTCCACAGGCGGATCTGGCCAAGGGGTTTCGGTCAAGGTCAGCGCGCCCAACCGCTCGCGCTGCAAGGCAATGATGCGGCCGTCGCGCGGCGACCATGCGCAGACCGCCTCGCGCGTGATCCGCCCTTCATGCAGGGAACGCAGATCGCCCTCGGACAGCGCCGCCGCGAGGCGGATGCGCGGCTCAACCCCCGCACCGTCGAGATCGAGCGCGACGATCAGAGGCCCCGCCGCCAGCGGATCGCCCTCGGGCAGGGCCGCGCCGCGACCGCCGGACAGGATGAAGCGCGGCGCCTCGCCGGGGCGGCGCAGGCCGATGCGGTCGGGATAGGCTAGCGAGGCCATCGCGCCGGCGACCAGGCCCGGGACCGCCGCTTTGGGCGCGCGCTTGCGCAGCCGCACGGCCTCGGCCCGGATCGCCCCCATCTCGGGGTTGCGCATGGCGCGCAGGAGGGCCGCGACATCGGTGCCGTCGCCTTTCAGCGGCGCGCGCGCGGACAGCAGCGCCGCCAGATCGGCGGCCGCCGGGCCGGCCACGGCCAGCATATGCGCCAGCCGGGGGTGCACGGGCAAACCGGCCAGCAACCGTCCATGCGGCGTGATGCGCCCCGCCGCATCGAGGGCGCCAAGATCGGCGAGCAAGGCTCTCGCCTCGGCCATGGCAGCGGCAGGCGGCGAGGTCAGGAAGGCCATCTGCGCCGGATCGCCGCCCCAGACCGCAAGCTCCAGCGCCAGACCGGTCAAGTCTGCCGATGCGATCTCGGGCGGGGCAAAGGCGGGCATCGCGCCTTCCTCGGCCCGCGCCCACATGCGGTAGCAGACGCCCGGCGCGACTCGGCCAGCGCGGCCGCGTCGCTGTTCGGCCTCGGCCCGGCTGGCGCGTTCAGTTACAAGCCGCGACATGCCGCTGGCCGGGTCAAAGCGCGAGCGGCGGGCGCGGCCGGCATCGACCACCACCCGGACGCCCGGAATGGTCAGCGAAGTCTCGGCGATCGCCGTGGCCAGCACGATGCGCCGCATCGGACCGGGCTGCGACAACGCCGCCCGCTGCTGGGCAAAGGGCAAGGCGCCATAAAGCGGCACGATCTCGGCCGGCAGATCGCCGAGGCTGGCGGCGACGCGCCGGATGTCCCCTTCGCCCGGCAGGAAGGCGAGCAGCGTGCCCTCCGTCTCCTCGGCAAAGGCGTGGGCGATCAGGCGCGCCGCCTCGACGGCGAGACGCGTGCCGCCCGACAGCGGGCGCTCCAGCCAGCGGGTCTCAACCGGAAATGCGCGCCCTTCGGCGACAATTACCGGCGCGCCCTCCAGCAGTTGCGCCACCGGCTGCGCGTCGAGAGTGGCGGACATCACCAGCAGTTGCAGGTCGGGCCGCACCGCCTCCCGCGCCTCGACAATCAGCGCGAGACCGAGGTCGGCGTCGAGGCTGCGCTCGTGGAACTCGTCGAAAATGACGCAGCCGACGCCGGGTAGTGAGGGGTCCGATTGCAGCATCCGGGTCAGGATGCCTTCGGTCACGACCTCGATCCGCCTGCCGGGCACTGCCTCGCCGCGAATGCGAAAGCCGACCTGCCCGCCCGGCGCCTCGCCCAGCGTTTCGGCGAGGCGCTGGGCCGCCGCGCGGGTGGCAAGGCGCCGCGGCTCCAGCATCAGGATACGGCCCCGGATGTCCGGCAGCAGGGCCAAGGGCACCCCGGTTGTCTTGCCCGCGCCGGGCGGGGCGATCAGCACCGCGCGCCCGGATTCCGCCAGTGCCGCACGCAGTTGCGGGATGACTGCATCGATTGGCAGGGCGGGCGCGTTGGTCATGGCAGCTTATTGGCGGGACGGGCGGTTGGCGTCTAGGGACAGGCGAAATCGGGCGACGGAAACCGGGGCGGGCGCACCCGCCGGCGCCCTACACATCTTGGCCGCCCCAACATATGTTTCGCGGCACGCAACGAAAGGCGCATGATGGGACTGGCAGGCGACATGATGCAGGGGCTCGGCCTTGCAGATCCGGTCATCCGCCTTGGCGTCACCGGGCTCAGCCGCGCAGGCAAGACGGTTTTCATCACCTCGCTGGTCGCCAACCTGATGGATCGCGGCCGGATGCCGGCGCTGCGGGCGGCGGCCTCGGGCGATATCCGCGCGGCTTGGCTGCAGCCGCAGCCCGACGACACGATCCCGCGCTTTGACTTCGAGCGTCACTTGGGCGCGCTGACCGGGCCAGACCCCTTCTGGCCCGAGGGTACGCGCAATGTCAGCGAGCTGCGACTCTCGATGCGCGTCCAGCCGCGCGGGCTGCTGAAGGGTCTGCGGGGCGTCCAGACGCTGCATCTGGATATCGTCGATTACCCCGGCGAGTGGCTGCTGGACTTGCGCCTGATGGAGCGGGATTTCTCGACTTGGTCGGCCGAGGTGCTGGAGCGGATGGCCCACCGCCCGGGCGGCCCCGCCTATCGCGACTTGCTGCTGGGCATCGACCGCGACGCTCGCTTTGAAGAGCCCGAGGCCCAACGCCTGACCGCCGCCTATGTCGCCCATCTGGAGGCTGCGCGCGATGCCGGCTTCGCCGATGCGACGCCGGGCCGCTTTCTTCTGCCGGGCGAGATGGCCGGCTCGCCCGCTCTGACCTTTGCGCCGCTACCGCCAGAGCTGGTCGCCTCGCGCCTCTGGCGCGAGTTCGAGCGCCGCTTTGACGCCTACAAGTCGCGCGTCGTGCGGCCGTTCTTTCGCGATCATTTCTCGCGCATCGACCGGCAGGTCGTGCTGGTCGATGTGTTGGGCGCGATCCATGCCGGCCCGCAGGCGGTCGAGGATACCCGGCGCGCGATGGCCGACATCCTCACAGCCTTCCGCCCCGGCCGGGCCGGCTGGCTGGCGGCGCTGATGGGCGCCCGCAGGGTCGAGCGCATCCTGTTCGCCGCAACCAAGGCCGACCACCTGAATCATGTTCAGCACCCGCGCCTGGCCGCGATCGTCAGCGCCATGTTGCGCGAGGCGCGCGACCGGGCCGATTTTTCCGGCGCGCGGACCGAGGCGATGGCGATTGCCGCCCTGCGCACCACGACCGAGGACGTGATCCACGAAGACGGCGAGGAACTGCCCGCCGTGCGCGGCACGCTGATGGATGGCCGTCAGGCCTCGTTCTATCCGGGCGAGTTGCCGGCGGACCCGGCCGAACTGCTGGTCCCGGCGCATGACGGAGCTACCCGCTGGCTAGACGCCGATTACGCGGTGATGAACTTTGCCCCGGCGCCGCTGACGCTGAAACCGGGCGACGGCCCGCCTCACATCCGGCTGGACCGGGCAGCCGAATTCCTGATCGGGGACCGGCTATGAGCGATACGTCCAGGCCGGGACCGCCCAAGCGCCGCGGGCCCCTACTGGTGCCGCTGGACGGCCCGGGCCGGGCGCCGATCCCGCCCCGCGGGCCGCGCGAGCCGGGGACTTCGCCCGCTTTCGAACCGCGCGCCCCGGAGGAGGGTCCGCAGGTCCGCCCGGCCGCGCGCGCCGCGCCCTCGCCCGCCGACGCGCCGCCCATCGACGACGGGCCGACCGGCCTGCCCAGCCCGCGCGCCATGGAGATGGTCGCCCGCATCGCCGGGCGCGAGCCGCCCGCCGCCGTCAAGCTGTTCATCAATGCCGGTGGCGCGCTGCTGACGTTCCTTCTGTCAGTCGCGGCGCTGCGGTTCATCGACGATCTGATGACGCGATATCCGCTGCTGGGCTGGATCGGGGTGGTGCTGTTCGCGCTCTTCACCCTCGCGACCCTGCTGCTTGCGCTGCGCGAATACCTGGCCTTCTCGCGCCTTCGGCGGATCGATGCCATCCACCGGCAGGCAGCCCTGGCACTGGCGCAGGACGACCTGCGGCAGGCGCGATCCGTCGCTGAGGCGCTCGAGGGGCTGTATGCCGGCCGTCCTGAAATGGCACGGGCGCGCCAGCGCGTTTCCGAGGCACGACTGGACAGCTATGACACGCAGACCCTGATGTCGGTGGCGGAAACGGAGCTGCTGGCCCCGCTCGACCAGCAGGCGCGGCGCGAGATCGAGGCGGCGTCGCGCACCGTCGCGGCGGCGACGGCCCTTATCCCATTGGCGCTGGCTGATGTCGCGGCGGCGCTGTTTGCCAACCTGCGCATGATCCGCCGCATGGCCGAGATCTATGGCGGCCGGGCCGGCGCGGTCGGCGGGTGGCGTCTGGCGCGCACGGTGATGACGCATCTGGTGGCGACCGGCGCGGTTTCAGCCGGAGACGATCTTATCCACACGGTCGCCGGGGGTGGCGCGCTGGCCAAACTGTCGCGCCGCTTTGGCGAAGGGGTGGTCAACGGCGCCCTGACCGCCCGCGTCGGTATCGCCGCGATGGAGGTCTGTCGCCCCCTGCCCTTCATCCACCAGCCACGCCCCAGGGTCACGAACCTCGTCGGCCGTGGCCTGCAGGGATTGTTCGGCAGTCGGGACTAGGGGTCTTGCCCTGCGGGGGCGGGCCAAAGCGGTTTCAGATAGTGGGGCTACTCGTGGGCTTTCGCCTACTCCACATAGTCCCGCCAGCGGTTCACCAGCGGATAGCGCCGGTCCAGCCAAAAGGCCTTGGTCGAAAGCCGCGGGCCGGGCGCGGCCTGATAGCGCTTCCACTCGCTGCCATAGAGCAGCGCCTCAACCCGTTTCACGACCGCGGGGTCGAACCCCTGCGCGACCAGATCCTTCAGGGCCAGGTCGCGCTCGACCAGCCCTTCGAGGATCGCGTCGAGGACCGGATAGGGCGGCAGGGAATCCTCGTCCTTCTGGTCCGGGCGCAACTCGGCTGACGGCGGTTTGTCGATGATTGCAGGCGGGATGACTTCGCCCGCCGGGGCCGCCATCCAGTCCCGATGATTGTCATTCCGCCAGCGGCAGGTCTGGAACACCCGCGTCTTGTAGAGATCCTTGATCGGATTGTAGCCGCCGGCCATATCGCCATAAATCGTGGCATAGCCGACCGCGACCTCGGACTTGTTGCCGGTGGTCAGCAGCAATTCCCCGAACTTGTTGGAAATCGCCATCAGCATCAGCCCGCGCAGGCGGGACTGGATGTTTTCCTCGGTCAGGTCGGGCTTGGTCCCCGCCATGACGCCGGACAGCGCCTCGGCCACCGCGCCGCGCGCACCTTCGATCGGCACGGTATCGAGGCGGATGCCCAGGCGCCGCGCGACCTCGGCCGCGTCATCCAGCGACGCTTGCGACGTGTAGAGGCTGGGCAGCATCACCCCGCGCACGTTCTGGGGGCCCAGCGCGTCGGCAGCAATGGTCGCGACCAGCGCGCTATCGATGCCGCCGGACAGGCCCAGAACCACCTTGGAAAAGCCCGACTTGCGCAGGTAATCGCCAAGACCGACGACCATGGCGCGGTAATCCTGCTCCCATGCGTCGGGCTGCGGGGCCATCTGCCCGCGCTCGCAGCGCCAGCCGGCGTCAGTGCGGGTGAAATCGAGATGCGCGATCCCCTCGTCAAAGGGCGGCAGCTGCACGACTTTTTCGACCCCGGGGTTCAGCACGAAGCTGGCGCCGTCATAGATCTGGTCATCCTGCCCACCGACGCTGTTGAGGTAGACCAGCGGCAGGCCGGACTCGACCACGCGCGCCACCATGTGGCCCATGCGCAGGTCCAGCTTGTCGCGGTGATAGGGGCTGCCGTTCGGCACAAGCATGATCTCGGCCCCGGTTTCGGCCAGGGTCTCGGCCACCTCGGGCCACCAGCTGTCCTCGCAGATGGGACTGCCGATGCGCAGGCCATCCACGACATAGGGCCCGCTGATCGGGCCCTGGTCAAACAGCCTCCATTCGTCGAACAGCTGCTTGTGCGGCAGGTTGTGCTTGAACACCTTGGCCGCGATGCGCCCGCCCTGCAGGACCAGATAGGCGTTGTAGAGTTTGCCGCCCTCGCGCCACGGGCCGCCGATCGCCAGCGCCGGGCCATCGGCGCAATCGCGGGCGAGGGCCTCGATTGCGGCCATCGCGTCCTCGATAAAGGCGGGCTTCAGCACCAGATCCTGGGTCTGGTAGCCGGTGATGAACATTTCCGGCAGGGCGACCATCTGCGCGCCGGCGGCCTTTCCCTCGGCCCATGCCGCGCGGGCCTTGGCGGCGTTGCCTGGCAGGTCGCCCACCGTGGGGTTCAGTTGCGCGATGGTCAGGCGGAAACGATCGGTCATGGGGCACCCCGGCTGGTCGGCCCGTGATACGAACCTGTGCGGCAAAGGGAAAGTCGGCCTTTGCGCCCCGCCGCCCAAGGGGTTACACCCGGGCCGGTCACGCGAAGATGAGGGCGCCATGCGGGCAGTGATTGCGGCACTGATGCTGGGGTTGACGGCGGCGGGAATTGCGGCCGGCCCGGCGGGCGCGGCCGATCCGGTCGTCAGCAAGCAATATGACGACGGCGGCGTCTACGAGGGCACCTTCCGCAACGGCCTGCAGCACGGCCGCGGCAGCTACACCCTGCCCTCGGGCTATCGCTACGAGGGCGATTGGCTGGAGGGCAAGATCACCGGCCAGGGCACCGCGCATTACCCCAACGGCTCGGTCTATGAGGGCGCGTTCCGCGACGGCAAGCCGGACGGCCGCGGCAAGATCACCTATCCCGACAAGTCCAGCTACGAGGGCGACTGGAAGGCCGGCGAGATCACCGGCCAGGGCATCGCGCGCTACGCCGACGGCTCTGTCTACGAGGGCGGCTTTGTCAGCGCCAAGCATGACGGGCGTGGCAAGCTGACGATGAAGGACGGCTATGTCTACGACGGCGACTGGAAGGCCGGCGTCAAGGAAGGCAACGGCCGCATCACCTTTCCCGACGGATCGACCTACGAGGGCGGGATGC
Source organism: Paracoccus suum (assembly GCF_003324675.1). Taxonomy (NCBI): domain Bacteria; kingdom Pseudomonadati; phylum Pseudomonadota; class Alphaproteobacteria; order Rhodobacterales; family Paracoccaceae; genus Paracoccus; species Paracoccus suum. The sequence continues at coordinate 1,213,728 of NZ_CP030918.1, read as the reverse complement.
GCGGCGGCTTGCGCTCTGGCCGGGGCAAGCTGGTGATGGCCGACGGGCTGACCTACGAGGGCATCTGGGCCAATGGCGAGATGAACGGCACCGGCAAGCTGGTCCAGCCCAACGGCAGCACCTACGAGGGCCCGATGGTCGCCGGAAAGCGCGAGGGCGAAGGCGTCGCGACCTATCCCAACGGCGATACCTATACCGGCGGCTTCAAGGCCGACCAGCGCGAGGGCCAGGGGACCTTCAAGGGCGCCGATGGCTATGTCTACACCGGCGCGTGGAAGGCCGGCAAAATGTCGGGCGCGGGCCGCATCACCTATCCCGACGGCTCGGTTTACGAGGGCGCGCTCGTGGACGATCTGCCGGGTGGTCAGGGCAAGATCACCTATGCCGACGGCTCGACCTACACCGGCGAATGGAAAGCCGGCGTGATCGACGGCAAGGGCCTCGCCACCTATGCCGACGGGATGGTCTACGAGGGTAATTTCCGCGCCGGCCGCAACGAAGGCCAGGGCCGCATGACCCTGCCCGGCGGCTATGTCTACAGCGGCTCGTGGCACGAGGGGCAGCGCCATGGCGAAGGCCAGGCGACCTATGCCGACGGCACGGTCTATACCGGCGCCTTCGTCCATGGCGAGCGCGAGGGCAAGGGCAAGCTGACGACACCCGACGGCTTTACCTATGAAGGCGGCTGGAAGGCCGGCCAGATCGACGGCGAAGGCACAGCGACCTACGCCAATGGGGATGTCTACAAGGGCCATTTCGAGGCCGGCAAGCGCCAGGGTCAGGGCGAGATGCGCTATGCCACGGGGCAGGTTGCGACAGGCACGTGGCGCGACAACCGCTTGTCGGGGGGCGACGGCGCGCAAGGGGAGGCGCCGGCGACGGATGCGCCAGCCGGTGGTTCGGCAACCGAACCTGCGCCGGCCGATGCTGCTGCAACTGAAGTTGCGCCCGACACGCCGCCGGCGGACGCGGTTCCTGAGCCTGCAGCGACAGATCCGGTGGAGAAGCCGGCACCTTCAGCGACCGACAAAGCTGAAGACGCCCCGGCAACGTCAGCCGGAGACGCTGCCCTCGCCCCCGCCGAAGCGGCAATCAACGCAGCGCGGGACGCGCTGACGCCCTGATCCGGCGGAAGTGTGAAGCAGCGGCCACCACTCGCTGCGCGCCGGCGCGACGGATCAGTTCGCCAAACCCATAACCTCGGCCGTCAGCCGATAGCTCTCGCGCCGTTTTTCCGCGTCATGGATCTGCCCGGTCAGGATCAGCTCGTCCGGCTGGTACTTCGCGATCAGTGCCTCCAGCCGCGCCCGCACGGTCTGCGGCGCCCCGATGGCCGCGATGCTGAGGGCGCGCTCGACCGCCGGCAGGATCGTCGCCGGAACCTCGGCATGGATGTCCTCGACCGGCGGCGGCAGCTTTCCCGGGCGGCCGAGGCGCAGGCGCGCAAAGGCCTGCAGGGCCGAGGTGCGCAGGTAGTTCGCTTCGGCATCGGTCGGGGCGGCGATCACATTCACCGCCAGCATGAACCGCGGCGCGTCGCCCCAGGGACCCGGCTGGAAACGCGAGCGGTAGAGATCGATAGCCCCCTCCAGCTCCGCCGGGGCGAAATGGCTGGCGAAGGCGTAGGGTAGCCCGAACGCCGCGGCCAGCGAGGCGCCGTAAAGACTGGACCCGAGGATCCAGACCGGCACCTGTGTGCCCTCGCCCGGATGCGCATGCACAGGCGCGTCGCTACGCCGAGGCCCCAGATAACCGATCAGCTCCAGCACGTCGTCGGGAAAGCGGTCGCCGCCGCCAAGCCCGCGGCGCAGCGCCTGCATGACCGCGCCGTCGCCACCCGGCGCCCGGCCGAGGCCAAGGTCGATCCGCCCCGGAAAGAGGGTCGCGAGTGTGCCGAACTCCTCGGCCACGCGATATGGCGCGTGGTTCGGCAGCATGATCCCTCCCGCGCCGACGCGGATGGTGCGGGTCGCCGCTGCGATCTGGCCGATCAGGATGGCGGTCGCGGCGCTGGCGATCCCCTCCATGTTGTGATGCTCGGCCAGCCAGTAGCGGTGATAGCCCCAGCCCTCGGCCGCCTGGGCGAGCGCGATGCTGTTGCGCAAGGCGGTCTGGGCATCCGATCCCTCGGGCACCGGGGCGAGATCGAGGATCGACAGTTGCATCGCGCGTCTCCTGCTGGGGCGAGGGCGAGATAGGCACGCGAGGGCTGTCTTGCCAGTGTAAGGCGCGACAGGCATGGTTCGTGCACCCCGCGCGAGAGAGGACGCAGATTGGACACCGACCCGCGCTTTTTGCCCGTCGAAACGCCCGATCCGGTCGAACGCGAGCAGTTCACCGATCCCGCGGCGGCCGTCGCGCGCCTGATCGAGCTTTACGAGCGCTCGGCCGGATTCCTTTTGGACCGCTTTGTCAGCACCCTTGGCGGTGCCCCGCCCCGGGCCCGCTATCGCGCCTTCTACCCCGAGGTGCGGTTGACCACGACCAGCCATGCCAAGACCGATTCCCGACTGTCCTTCGGCCATGTCGCGCTGCCCGGGCGCTATGCCGCGTCGATCACCCGGCCCGATCTGTTCCGCGACTACCTGACCGACCAGATCGGCCTTCTGATTCGCAGCCATGACGTGCCGGTTGTGATCGGCGACAGCGACACGCCGATGCCGGTGCATTTCGCGGTGGCGACGCAGAGCGACCTGAACGTCCCGCAGGAGGGCGTGCTGGATTTCAGCTTGCGCGACGTGTTCGACGTCCCCGAGCTGTCAACCATGAACGACGACATCGTCAACGACACGCTGCAGGTCGAGCCGGGGGGCGATCATCCGCTAGCGCCGTTCACCGCGCAGCGCGTGGACTATTCGCTCGCGCGGTTGGCGCATTACACCGCGACGCTGCCCGAGCATTTCCAGAACTTCGTCCTGTTCACCAACTACCAGTTCTATGTCGATGAGTTCGAAGCCTTTGCCCGGCGCATGCTGGCCGACCCGAACAGCGGCTACACCAGCTTTGTCGCGCCCGGAAACCAGCTTCTGGAACGCCCGGAGGATCTGCTGGTCACAGGCGCCAAGACCCCGCAGATGCCGGCCTATCACCTCAAGCGGGCGGATCATCAGGGCATCACGCTGGTCAATATCGGCGTTGGCCCCAGCAATGCCAAGACCGCGACCGACCACATCGCCGTGCTGCGCCCGCATGCCTGGCTCATGGTCGGCCACTGCGCGGGCCTGCGCAACAGCCAGTCGCTGGGCGATTTCGTCCTCGCCCACGCCTATCTGCGCGAAGATCACGTCCTCGATGATGACCTGCCCGTCTGGGTGCCGATCCCGGCCCTGGCCGAGGTCCAGGTCGCCCTGCAGGAGGCCGTGGCCGAGGTCACCCAACTGGAAGGCTTCGAGCTGAAGCGGATCATGCGCACCGGCACCGTTGCAACGATCGACAACCGGAACTGGGAATTGCGCGACCAGTCTGGCCCCGTGCGCCGCCTCAGCCAGTCGCGGGCGGTCGCGCTGGACATGGAATCGGCCACAATCGCCGCGAACGGCTTTCGCTTTCGGGTGCCCTACGGCACGCTCCTCTGCGTCAGCGACAAGCCGTTGCATGGCGAGTTGAAATTGCCGGGCATGGCCACCGACTTTTACCGCACGCAGGTCGCCAACCATCTGATGATCGGCGTGCGGGCCATGGAAAAGCTGCGCGACACCCCGATTGAGCGGCTGCATTCGCGCAAGCTGCGCAGTTTCAGCGAAACCGCGTTCCTGTAGATCGGCGGAAATCCGTCACCGCAGGCCCGAAAACGAGCAGATACCGCCGATTTCCTGCATAAAATCCTTGTGAAGCAAGGCGCAATCGCCAAGATTGCGCCGCGCACCCGCCCCCGAACGGGGCTTCGAGGAGATAGAAAGAAATGGCCAAAGCCGCTCAAACCGCCACCGCCTCCGCCGCCGGCAAACCGATGACCAAGACCATGCTGGTTGCTGCCCTGTCCGAGGAAATGGGCTCGGACAAGAAGGCGGCGAATGCCGCGCTGGATGCGATGGTCGCGGTCATCACCCGCGAAGTGTCGAACGGCGGCGCGGTCACCATCCCCGGCATCGGCAAGATTGCGTGCCGCGCCCGCCCGGAGCGTCAGGTCCGCAATCCGCAGACCCAGGAAATGATGACCAAGCCCGCCGACAAGCAGGTCAAGATGACCATCGCCAAGGCGCTGAAAGACACGGTCAACTCGTGATGACTGTGGCGGGGCAGTCAGGGGCTGTGCAGCGCGCATAGCCCGAGGCCCACTTGCCACGATGACGACGACCGGGGCTGGTCATGCCCGCCCCCTTTGGGCCGCCCATCGGGCGGCCCCTTTTCATGCGCGCCGCCCGCCGCGCTAGCCGCTGGCGTCCGCCCCGCGGCCTGTCTAGACCGGGCGCATGGGCCGACCCGCGCCGGAACGCAGGCGCTGCGGCCATGCAGGGGGAAGGGCGCGCATGGACTTCAAGTCGATCGTCATGGGGCTCTTGTTCGCCCTCATCTGGGCCGCCGCCTTTACCGCCACGCGGATCGTCGCAATCGCCTTTCCGCCGCTGACCGCCTTGGTGCTGCGCTTCGCGCTGTCCGGCCTGATTGGCGTCGGGCTGGCGATGGCGATGGGTCAGCGGGCCCAATTCAGCCGCGACGAATGGCGCGGCATCCTGGTGTTCGGCCTATGCCAGAACGCCCTCTACCTCGGCCTGAACTGGAGCGCGATGCAGTGGGTGGAGGCCTCGGCCGCGTCGATCATCGCCTCGATGATGCCGCTGATCGTGGCGCTGATCGGCTGGCTGGTGCTGGGCGAGCGGCTGCGCCCGCTTGCCATCGCCGGCCTGATCACCGGATTTGTCGGCGTCGCGATCATCATGGGCGTGCGCTTGCAGCACGGGCTGAGCGTGCCGGGAACCATCATGTGCCTGTTTGCGGTAGTGGCGCTTGCGGTGGCAACGCTGTCCGTGCGCGGCGCCGGTGCCGGGCGCAACGTGATGATGGCGGTCGGCCTGCAGATGGCGGTCGGGGCGGTGGCACTGTTGCCCTTTGCCCTGGCGCTGGAGTGGGGGCGCCCGTGGGTCATGGATGGCAGTGTAGCGGCGGCCCTGGGCTTCTCGATCCTGGTGCCGGGGCTTGCGGCGACATGGATCTGGATGCGGCTCGTCACGCGTATCGGCGCGGTGCGCGCCGCGACCTTTCACTTTCTCAGCCCGTTCCTTGGCGTTGCCATTGCCGCCGCCCTGCTGGGCGAGCGGTTTGGCCCCAGCGACGTGATCGGCGCGGCGATCATCGCCGCCGGCATCTTCATGGTGCAGATCTTGCGCGTGCCCGAGGCCCGGGTTGCGGTCAAAACCGCCGCTTGAACGTCGGGGCCTTTAGGGCGCGATCGTGTCCCAGTTCAGGATGATGCTGCCCGGCGCGCAGTAGCGGCGCTCGACCTCGACCTCCTTGGCGTCGCTCTGGAAAGCATCGACGCTGTCGAACACCTGGATCTGGGCACTGTCGACTCGCTCCAGATATTTACCGGTGACATAGAAGGCATAGACATAATTACCGTGCTTCAGCCCGACGCCGACCGTGTCGCCGCTGTCCATGTACTTGGTCGAGAAATAGTAGCCGTCAGCCTCGAAATAGAGCTCGGCCGGGGCTGCGCCGACGCTGTAATTGTAGCTGTGATCGCCGCGGCCCGGGTGGGGCCGATCGTCCCGGATCTCGCAGAACTCGACCCGGGCATTTCGTTCGGGAATGTCGCAGGCGAAGAGCGTGGCATAGGGCGGCGCGCAGTTCGCCTGGGCCGCCCCGCCAAGCGCCACGGTGCCGAGCGCCGCCATGGCGCCGGTGACAAGGGCGGTGCGCCCGGGAATGACCGGACACATCCGCCCTGCCCTCAGCGGCGCAGTGCCGCCAGCAGCGCCGGGGTGGCATAGCCGTCGGGCGACATGCCGCTGGCGCGCTGGAACGCCTTGATCGCCTCGATCGACTGGGTGCCCAGCTTGCCGTCCGGCTCGCCCGCGGGGTAGCCCTTGCCGTTCAGTCGATTCTGGATCTCGGCCTTCTGGGCGTTGGACAGCGGTGCATCGCCCCGCGGCCAGCTGCCCCGGACCCCGCCGCGGCCGGCGATGGCATCGCCCAGCAGGCCGACGCCCATGACATAGCTGTCGGCCGCGTTATAGGCGCGGATGGCGTTGAAGTTCTGGCTGACCAGGAACGCCGGGCCGCGCGCGCCGGCGGGGGCGATGATGGCGCCGTTCCAACCCGGCATTGCCGCGCCCGAGGCGGTGCGCACGCCCATGCCGGCCCAGGTGCCGCCCGGTTTCTTGATCGTGCGGCCGACCTGATTGTAGTTGAAGCCCGAGGGCAGCACGACCTCGACCCCCCAGGGCAGGCCGCGCTGCCAGCCGGACCGCGCGAGGTAGGCGGCCGTCGAGGCGAGACTGTCGGACGGATCGTCCGACCAGATGTCGCGCCGGCCGTCCCCGGTGAAGTCCACGGCGTAGCTGAGGAAGCTGCTCGGCATGAACTGGGTGTGGCCCATGGCCCCGGCCCAGCTGCCCAGCATGTGGTCGGCATCGACGTCGCCCGCCTGGATGATCTTCAGCGCGGCGATCAGTTGCTGCTGGAACATCTCGCCGCGGCGGCCTTCGTAGGCGAGGGTCGCAAGCGCGGGAATGATGCGGGTGTTGCCCCGGTTGGCGCCAAAGTTGCTCTCCATCCCCCAGATGGCCAGGACATATTCGCTGTCGACGCCGTAGCGCGCCTCGATCGCGCGCATCAGCCCCGCCAGCTGGCTGGCCTTCTGCCGGCCCGTGGTCACGCGGTTGGCGCTGACCGCGCCGTCGAGGTATTCCCAGATCGGCTTGGTGAATTCGGACTGCCGGCGGTCAAGGCGGATGACCTCGGGGTTGAAATGCGCATTGGCCATGGCGCGGTCGTAGACTGCGGGCGAGATCCCGGCGGCCACGGCGCGCGGGCGGAAGCTCTGGACAAAGCGCTGGAAGCCAGCCTCGTCACCGGCCGAGGCGGCCGGGATCGGCGCCGGCGTGGTCGACGAGCTGACGCTGCCCGGACTGCGGCTCAGCGGCATGCCGCAAGCCGACAGCGCGGCCACCGTCGCGGTCGCGAAGGAAATTCGGGTCAGCAGGGTGCGGGTCATCTGTCTCTCTCTCGCCTGTTATCGTTTTTTGCCTCAACGCAACCATACCCGAGGGTTTACCGGCTGTGTAGCGCCGTGAGCAGCGATGAGCAGGCTTCAGTCGTCGCCGTCATCCGCGCAGGACGCGCCTTTGAACAGCGGCTCCATCTGCGCGACGATGACCGAGTCCTCGGCCTCGGCGCGGGCCATCAGGGCGCGCTCCTCCTCGGGGATGTCCTGGCCCTCGGCCAGACGTTCCTCCAGCGTGCCGTAGCCGGTGACGTCCAGGGGCGCGAGGCCGGCATCCTTGAGGATCGCGACCGTCTCGCGCACGGCCTCGGCCTCGTCCTTGCCAGAGGTGTAGCACAGCAGGCCCGCGCCGGTGCTGCCGTCGGGCAGGCCGTCGCCGGCTTTGCGACCGACCTCGACCAGCAGGGTGTAGACGGGTTTGGTCATGGGCTCAGCTTTCGGGCAGGTTATCGAGGGAGGGCGGCATGACCGGCGCGGTCCAGCAATCATGGCCGCAGTTGGAACAGGCCCCGCCGGGGATGACGTCGGCCGCGCGCACCACAGCGCCGCAATCACAGCAGCAGGCCATGCCATCAGGCGCGACGCCGGCATCGGTCAGCGGCTCGTGCGGGGTCACGTCGGGCGGAGGCACGATGGCGAGGCCGGGCCGCGCCTTGGCGGGACGGAACACGGAAATGCTGCCGTGGGTCTCAAGATACGCATGCTCGACCTGGCCCAGGTTGGCGATTCCGGCGCAGCGAAGCATCGCCTTGACCTCGTTCGTGCCCAGATCGCGCGCCGCCAGCCCCTCGTTCACCAAGGCACCGTCGCGGACGAGCGCCAGCGGGTGACCGTCGATGATCGCCTCGGCCCGGCGCGATTGGACGATCAGCTTGTCGAGGGCCTTGTTGACGAGCACCACCAGCGTGATGACCCACATTGCCACCAGCAGCGGCACATCGTCGTAGAACATCGCATCGCCCACGGCCGAGCCAAGGGCGATGACCAGCAGCAACTCGACCATCGAGAGTTGCGCAATACCGCGGCCGCCGACCCATCGGATCAGGGCAAGCGTGTAGCCGTAGATGACCACCACCCGGAACGCGACCTCGGCGTAGTAGAGGGGCGGGTAATCCCCAAGGAACATGCGTTGCAGATCAAAGGGGGTGACGGGGCTGTCCATGGCGGCCTTTCGCGGGATTTCGCCGCAAGTTAGCCGTGCTCGGGTCGCCCCGAAAGCGGTGATGCGGCCGCGGGCCGCCCTTGTGGTGCACCACCTGGCCCCTCGCCCAGCCAATCGGCCAGCGCCGGCGGCGGATTGGCGAACAGATCGGCGATCGGCGCGGGGTGCGACGCGACACCACCAGCGACCACGATGCCCAAATCCGCAAAGCGGCGTGCGTCTTCGGGATCGTGGGTAACCATCAGCACGGTCGCACCGCTGTCGGCCGCGATCTGGCGCAGCAGGCCCAACATCTGATCCTTCAGCGCCGGGCCGAGTGCAGCGAACGCCTCGTCCAGCAGCAGGATCGGCCGCTGGCGCAGCAACACGCGGGCCAGTGCCACCCGGCCCTGCTGGCCACCCGACAGGGCCGCCGGCTTGCGCCCGCCCATGCCGCCGAGACCGACGGATTCCAGTGCCGCCTCGACCGCCGCGGCATCCGCGCGGCTCAGACGCAGGTCGGGACGCAGACCCAGTCCCACGTTCTGGGCGGCGCTGAGGTGCGGAAAGAGGTTCTGGTCCTGAAACAGGATCGACACCGGCCGCGCCCCCGGCGGCAACGGCCCCAGGTCGCGCCCGTCCCAAAGCACCTGCCCGCGCACCGGCTTTACAAAACCCGCGACCAGGGACAGCAGCGTCGTCTTGCCCGAACCGGATGGCCCCATGACCGCGACCCGCGCCCCGGGCGGCACCTGCAGGTCGGCGCGCAGCACGAAATCGCCGAGGCGCGCCTCGATGCCTCTCAGTGCAAGGCTCATCTGCGCCCTCCCCGGTCGAACAGCCAGAACAGCGCAAAGCTGAGGCCCATCAGCAACACGGCTGCGCCGGCGGCATCCGCCATCCGGTAGCGGCCCATCAACTGGTAAAGGAGCAGCGGCAGGGTGGCGTTGCGGGCATCGCCGAAGAGCGCGATCACCCCCAGATCGCCCATCGCCAGCGCCGCGGCAAGGCCGGCGCCAAAGCCCAGCGGCGCGCGCAGGCGCGGCAGCACCAGATAGCGCAGCCGCGCCGCGCCGCGCAGCCCCAGCGAGGCGGCAAGGCGGCCGTAGTCTGCCTGCATGGTGCGCGCGGCAGGGATCAGCGCGCGCAGGGCAAAGGGCAGCGCCATGATGGCATTAACCCCGATTGTGACCGGGATCGCCAGATCCTCGGTCGCCGCCCAGTGGCGCAGAACGAGGAACAGGCCCGTCCCCAGCACCAACGGCGAGGCAATCAGTGGCAGCATGCCCGCTGCCTCGATCCAGCGCCGCGCGCCACGGGCCGGCCCTTGCGACAGTGCCAGCGCTAGTGGCAATGCCAGCAGCACCGTCAGGGCGGCGGAGGTCAGCGCCATCGCCACGCTGCGCCCCGCCGCCAGCCATACGGATTGCGGCAGCGCCGGCAGGCGCGGCACCCCGGCGATCATGACCGAGGCGAGCGGCGTCAGCAAAAACCCCGCCGCCAATCCGATCACCGCCGCATCGGCCGGAACACGCCAGCCACGCGGACCGTCCAGCTCGGCCGGCCGGTCCAGACCCGCGCCGAAACCGGCAGGCGCGGCAACGCGCCCGGCAATGGCGAGCGCCGCCAGGCTGATGATCACCTGCACCAGCCCGAGGCTCGCGGCGCGGCCCAGATCGGCGTCAAAGCGAAAGGCCTGATAGATCGCCAACTCGACCGTCGTGGCACGGGGCCCCCCGCCGAGGGCGAGTGCGACGGTGAACGAGGTCAGACAGACTAGGAATACCGCCAGCCACGCGCCGGGCGCGATCTCGCGCAGCATGGGCCGCTCCAGATGGCGACCGATGTCGCGCGGAGCAAAGCCGAGGCTGGCGGCAAGGCGCAGCCGTTCGGTAGGGATCGCAGCCCAGCCGTGGACCAGCAGCCGGGTCGCCAGCGGCAGGTTGAAGAAAACATGCGCGAGGATCACGCCCTGCCAGCCATAGATGGTGACTTCGGGCAGCCCTAACGCGGCCAGTGCAGCATTGACCCAGCCGCGCCGGCCAAACACCGCGACCAGTCCGAGGATCGCGACGATCGAGGGCAGCAGGAACGGCGCGCCCAGCAGCAGGACCAGCAGCCGCCGGCCGGCAAAACGGCGCCGCGCGAGCGCCCGGGCAACCGGGACGGCAAGGCCCACCGACAGCGTCGCGGACAGGGCCGCCTGCCAGAGCGTGAACCAGACGGCACGAAGGTCCCAGGAAGACAGGCCCGACAGCCCGCGCGCGGTCCAGGCGACCACTCCGATCGTGCCGAGGACCACCAGCGCCAGCCCCGCTGCAACCAGCACACCAAGGGATGGGCCACGCCAGCCGGCCCGCAGGTCAGGCGTCATGGCGCGCCGCGCTCATTGTGAGACGCCCCTACCGCACATCCGGCAAGGGCGCGCAGTCACTAGCGCGAAAGCGCGCTCGGCCCTCAGCGAGCCAAAGCGCGCCGCGCAGAGTGCGTCCCTAGCTCTCAACGGGCAAAGGCGCGCAGCCATTCCTCCAGCGCCGGCTTGCGGATCGCCTCGGCCTCGGCCTCGCTGTAGAAAAGGGTCTTTTCCGGCCGCGGCAGGTCGCGGAACGCCTGCGGCAACTGGTCGTTCGGCAGCTTGGCCGGATAAGACCAGTTCGCTTCGGGGATCATCGTCTGGAATTCGGGCGACAGGATGTAGTCCATGAACTTCTGCGCCAGTTCCGGCTGATCGGTGTCCTTCAACTGGGCGGCCAGTTCGACCATGAAATAGTTGCCCTCGGGGAACATCAGGGCGTGCTTGTGGAGGTCCTTTTCCTCGACGATGTGGTAGGCCGGCGAGGTCGTATAGCTCAGCACCATGTCGGCCTCGCCATCGGTGAACATGCCGTAGCTTTCCGACCAGTCCTTGGTCACGGTCAGCACCTGGGGCGCCAGCTTCGCCCAGGCCTCGGACGCCTTGTCGCCGTAGATATGCTTGACCCACAGCAGCGTCGCGAGGCCCGAGGCGCTGCTGCGCGGGTCCTGCATGACGATCTTGTAGGCATTCGCCGGCGCGTCAAGCAGCTCCTGAAAGCTTTTCGGCGGGTTCTTCAGCCGCGTGTCGTCATAGACAAAGGCGACCTCGCTCCAGTTGAAGGGCAGGAAGGTCGGATCGGTCCACGTGACCGGCGTGGTCAGGCTGGCGACGTCCTGATTGTGCGGCGCAAACAGCCCCGTCGCGCGCGCGCGGGCGGTCTGGTCGGTATTCAACCCGATCACTGCATCGGCCTTGGTCGAGGCCCCCTCCAGCAGGATGCGGGGCAATACGTCGCCGGTGACGAACACCAGATCGCAGGCGCACTGCGCCTCGAAGCCGGCCTCGATCTTGGGACCGGGGCCCCATTCGCTGGCGAAATAGTCGGGCGCATAGACCGTCAGTTGCGGCTTGTCCGCCGCCAGGGCCGGGGCGGCGGCCGAGAGCAGCGAGGCGGTCAGGGTGAGTGTCAGGGATCGCATGTCCATCTTTCCTCCAGGTTCGGTTTCGGGGGAAAAGGACAGCGCGACCTTCCCTCCGCCGGTGCGAGCCGGTTCAGGTTCGACGGGTTCGCGCAGATGCGCATCTCAGCTCGCGTGAGCACCCCGAGGTGGTCGCGAAGATAGGGTCTCGGCCGGTATTGGCAAGGGCGCGGCCGCGCCTCGCGGGCAAATATCGCTGGCTCAACGGGCTGCAACCGCTGTGCGGGCCCTTGCGCAGGAAGGCCGCGGTGCCGCATGTCCGGGGCATGTCCAGTTTCCTGATCTTAGGGCACGGCTACAGCGCCGGTTTTATCACACCGGCACTGACCGGGCGGGGCTGGCAGGTCACCGGCACCACCCGCCACGCGCCCGGCGCAGTGGCCGCAGCCGGCGCCCGGCCGATCCTGTGGCCGGGGAGTGGGGCGGAGGAGGAGGCGCTCGCCTGCGCAATCAAGGCGGCAGACGGGATCCTGATCGCCGTCGGCCCGACGGGGGACGGCGATCCCGTGCTGAATGCCTGGGGACCAGAGATCGCCGCCGCGCGGCCCGCATGGCTAGGCTATCTGTCGGCGACCTCGGTCTATGGCGACAGCGGCGGCGCCTGGGTGGACGAGGCGACGCCCCCTGCCCCGGCCAGCCGTCGCGGGGCCGAGCGGCTGGCGGCCGAGCGTGGCTGGCAGGCGCTCGCCGCCGCTGCGCAGCTGCCGCTGATGATCTTTCGCCTCGCCGGGATCTACGGCCCCGGGCGCGGCCCCATCGACAAGCTCCGCGACGGCACCGCCCGGCGGATCATCAAGCCAGGCCAGGTTTTTTCCCGCATCCATGCAGATGATATCGCCGGCGCGATCCTCGCATCGCTGGACCGGCCGCATCCGGGAGCGATCTGGAACCTGTGCGACGACACCCCCGCCCCGCCGCAGGACATCATCGCAGATGCCGCGGCCCTGACCGGCCTGCCGCTGCCCCCGGCCGAGGATTTCGAGACGGCCGAGATGTCGCCCATGGCCCGCAGCTTTTACGGCGAGAGCAAGCGCGTCTCGAACGCGCGCATCAAGGCAGACCTGGGCTGGGCACCGCGTTATCCCGATCACCAGAGCGGCCTGCGCGCGATCCTCGCGGCCGAAAAGCGAAACGGCGGCTAGAGCGGGGCGATGGTGCAGCAGCCAGATTGCTGCGCCGCATCCGGCGCCACGCCCAGGATCAGCGTTGCGCTGAGGCTATAGACACGATCGCTCATCCCGTCGCTGCACTGCGCGGGGGTGATGATCGCGGTCAGACCCTCGGCCAGGAAAGTCCGGTCCGGCGCATCGCCGCGCGGAACGAGGGTCTGGCGCAGCGCGAAGCGCGCGCCGGCCTGATCCTCGGGCGTGCTCAGGACCAGCGCCTTGTCATCGCGTGTCAGCGACCAGAACGGCTCGGTCCCGAGGCAGCGCAGGGTTGCCGGGACGGCGCCGTTCGCAAACGGGTTCGGCCCCGGGGTCAGATAGCGGCCGCTGGCCCATCCCGACCGCTCGCCGGTGTTGACCAGATACCAGCCGTCCCGCTCGGCCATCAGCTCGACGCCTGTGGCATCGGGTGCAAGCTCGCCCAGGATCGAGGCATCGGCCTTGGGAAAGGCGCGAATGTTCAACACGTCGCCGGAGGCGACCCCGCTGACACGGGCCAGAACCGGAAAGGCTGCCGGCGCGGCGGTTGCAAATGTCGGCACGACAGCCGCGAGAAGGGGGATGAGGAAACGCATGACGGCAACCTGCCGCCTTGGACCGCCCGGCGCAACCCGCCGCGGCGCGTCGTGGGTCAGGCAGAGATGCCGACCAGCCGGCCGATCATCGCCGTGACCCCCATCGCCACCGCGCCCCAGACCGTCACCCGGGCAATACCCGGCCAGATCGGCGCGCCGCCGGCCCGTGCGCCGATGGCGCCCAGCACCGCCAGCGCCAGCAGCGTGACGACCAGCACGACCGGCGTCTGCGCCCCCGCAGGGGCCAACACCGCCGCCAGCAGCGGCACCGCGCCCGCGACGGTAAAGGTCGCGCCCGAAGCGAGCGCGGCCTGCAGGGGATTGGCCGCGTGAACGTCGCTCAGCCCCAACTCGTCGCGCATATGGGCAGCCAGGGCGTCATGGTCATGCAACTCGCGCGCGACCTGGGCCGCAGTGTCGGGGTGAAGGCCGCGGGTGACGTAGATCCGCTGCAGTTCCTCCTCCTCGACCTGCGGGTTCTGGCGCAGGGCGCGGCGCTCGCGCTTCATGTCGGCGCGCTCGATATCCGCCTGGCTCGAGACCGAGACATATTCGCCCGAGGCCATCGAAAGTGCCCCGGCGGTCAGGCCGGCGATCCCCGCCAGCAGCACATGCGGGGTGTCCGCGCCGGCCGACGCGACGCCAACCAGCATGGCCGAGATCGAGACAATGCCGTCATTGGCGCCCAGCACCGCGGCGCGCAGCCAGCCGGTGCGAGTGATGTAATGCGGATCGTGGGGATGCGCGTGGGGATGGGTATGGATCGACATGGATTTCCCTTTCGGGCCTCGCCTTGCAGCGTTCGCGGGCGCGCTTAGCACCGCCGCGGCAAATGCGCCACCGCTGCCCGGTCAAACCGACGCCGCGGCCCCGCGCCGAATGCGCGCAGGAGGCGTCAGGCGCGTCGGGCGACGGCGATGCCCAGCAGGTCCAGCACCCGCGCCTCGATCTGCGGGGCGTTCATGGCGGCGCTGGCATACATTGCCGCCGGATCGCCATGCTCGATGAAATCATCGGGCAAGACCATAGATCGATAGCGATAGCCCCGGTCAAACACGCCGGCATCGGCCAGCAGTTGGGCGACGTGGCTGCCGAAGCCGCCGACTGCGCCTTCCTCGATGGTCAGCAGAGCGTCATGCCGGCCCACCAGGTCGAGGATCAGGTCGCGGTCGAGGGGCTTGGCAAAGCGGGCGTCGGCAACGGTCGGGGTGATACCGCGCGCGACCAGCGCCTCGCGCGCGGCCATGACTTCCGAAAGGCGCGTGCCGAAGCTGAGAATGGCAACGCCGCTGCCCTCGGCGACGATCCGGCCGCGACCGATTTCAAGCGGCTGTGGATCGGCCGGGATCTCGACCCCGGTTCCCTCGCCCCGCGGAAAGCGAAAGGCGATGGGGCCGGAATCGTGGCGTGCGGCGGTGACCACCATGCGCGCCAGCTCCGCCTCGTCGGCGGCGGCCATGACCACGAAACCGGGCAGGCTGGCAAGAAAGCCGATGTCGAAAGAGCCGGCATGGGTCGCCCCGTCAGCGCCCACCAGCCCGGCGCGATCGATGGCAAACCGCACCGGCAGGTGCTGGATCGCCACATCATGCACGATCTGGTCGTAACCGCGCTGCAGGAAGGTCGAATAGATGGTGCAGAACGGCCGCATGCCGCCCGCGGCGAGGCCCGCACAAAAGGTCACCGCATGCTGCTCGGCGATGCCGACATCAAAGCAACGCTTGGGAAAGCGATCCGCAAAAGCCTTGAGGCCCGTCCCGTCCGGCATCGCGGCGGTGACGGCGACGATCTTGTCGTCGCGCTCGGCCTCGGCGATCAGGGTCTTGGCAAAAACCGAGGTATAGCTGGGGGCATTCGACTTGCCCTTGGCCTGGGCGCCGGTCAGCACGTCGAACTTGCCGGTGGCATGGCCGCGGTCGGCCGCGGTCTCGGCCGGGGCATAGCCCTTGCCCTTGCGGGTGACGACATGGATCAGCACCGGGCCCGTGGCGCGCGCCTTGACCGTGCGCAGCAGCGGCAGGAGCTGGTCCAGGTCGTGGCCGTCGACCGGGCCGATGTAGGAAAAGCCCAACTCCTCGAACAGCGTGCCACCGACAGTCATGCCCTTCAGCATATCCTTGGCCCGCCGCGCGCCCTCCTGCAGCGGCTCGGGCAGCAGGCCGACGGCGCCCTTGGCAAGCCCCTTCAACTCCTGGAACGGGCCGCCGGCATAAAGGCGGGTCAGATAGCGCGACAGAGCGCCCACAGGCGGCGCGATCGACATCTCGTTGTCGTTCAGGATCACGATCAGGCGCTTGCCCAGATCGCCGGCGTGGTTCAGCGCCTCGAAGGCCATACCGGCCGACATGGCGCCATCGCCGATCACCGCGACGGCATCCCCGGGATCGCCGCCAAGCTCGCGCGCCATGGCAAAACCCAAGGCGGCGCTGATCGAGGTGCTGGAATGGCCCGCGCCAAAGGCGTCATAGGGCGACTCGCTGCGCTTGGTGAAACCGCTGAGGCCGCCGCCCGCGCGCAGGGTGCGGATGCGGTCGCGCCGGCCGGTCAGTATCTTGTGCGGATAGGCCTGATGGCCCACGTCCCAGATGATCTTGTCGCGCGGCGCGTCGAACACCGCATGCAGGGCCACCGTCAACTCGACCACGCCGAGGCCCGCGCCCAGATGGCCGCCGGTCACGCTGACCGCGCTGATCGTCTCGGCCCGCAATTCGGCGGCGAGTTGGTGCAACTCGCGGTCGGAGAGCGACTTGAGGTCGGACGGCAGGGTGACGCGATCCAGAACCGGCGTCGCAGGGGGGGTGATGCTCTCGGTCATGGCTGGCGGGTCATGGGTGACCCCCTTTGCTGCTAGGGGCGCGCGTCAGGCGTCACGCTCGATGACAAAGCGGGCGAGCGCGATCAGATCATCCGCCTCGCTGCCATAGGGGGCCAGCGCGGCGATGGCCCGGTCAATCAGCAGATGGGCCTTGGCGCGCGCGCCGTCCACCCCGAGGAGCGAGACGAATGTCGCCTTGCCCGCGGCCTCGTCCTTGCGCGTGCGCTTGCCAGTGGTTTCCTCGTCGCCGGTGGCGTCGAGCAGGTCATCAGCGATCTGGAAGGCGAGGCCGAGGTTGCGGGCGTATTCAGCCAGCGGCGCGGTATCGGCGCCGGCGATCATCGGGCCGGCTGTCGCGGCAAAGCCGATCAGCGCGCCGGTCTTGGCTTGCTGCATGCGCTTGACGGCGGCGAGGTCAGGCACCTCGACCGCGGTTTCGGCGGCGATGTCCAGCGCCTGACCCCAGACCATGCCTTGGGCGCCCACGGCGTCGGCAAAGGCGGCCAGCAGGCGGATACGGGCCTCGGGCGGGCCGATGGCGGGATCGGCCAGCAGGCCAAAGGCCAGCGCCTGCAGCGCGTCGCCGGCAAGGATCGCGGTCGCCTCTGACCACTGGACGTGGCAGGTCGGCATGCCGCGACGCAGGTCGTCGTCGTCCATCGATGGCAGATCGTCATGCACGAGGCTGTAGGCGTGCAGCGCCTCGACGGCTGCGGCGACCGGCAGCGCCGCGTGATCGGGAACGCCGTTAAGGCGCGCCCCCTCCATCACCAGAAAGGCCCGCACGCGCTTGCCGCCCAGCGTGGCATAGCGCATCGCGTCGGTCAGATCGCCATCCGGCAGCGCGGCGAGCGAGCCGTCCAGCGCCGCGCCGACTGCGGCGCGTACCGCCTCGAATCGGGCTTCCATCATAGCCCTTCGACCGGGGTCGTGCCGGTGGGCTTGCCGCTGGCGAGTGTGATGCGCTCGACCCGCTCCTCGGCGGCTTTCAATCGCGATTCGCAATGCTCGCGCAGCTTTGCGCCCCGTTCATAGAGGGCGATGCTGTCTTCGAGGGTCGCATCGCCATGCTCGAGGCGGTTCACCACGCTCTCAAGCTCTTTCATCGCGTCCTCGAAGGACATCGCGGCAATGGCTGAGGCGTCGGCGGCATCGGTCATACGGTTTCCTCCTGCAGCGCCTCGACATGGGCGCGGGCGCTGCGGCCCAGCGCGGCGAGGTCATAGCCGCCCTCGAGGCAGGACACCATCGGCGCTTTCCCGGCGGCGGCACAAATGGCGCGCGTCAGCGCGGCAAAGTCGTCGTCCGACCATTCCAGCGCCGCCAGCGGGTCATCCGCATGGGCGTCGAACCCGGCCGAAATCAGCACCAGTTGCGGCCGCCAATCCGCCATGCGCTGCAACGGGCTGGCCCACGCGGCCCGCGCCGCGGTCCCGTCCGAGCCGGGGCGCAGCGGCAGGTTCACGATCTGGCCGTGCGCGCCCTGTTCCGACGGCGCGCCCGTTCCCGGCCAGAGCGGCATCTGCTGGCTGCTGACGAACCGCACGCGCGGCTCGTCCCACAGCAGGGCTTGGGTGCCGTTGCCATGATGGACGTCAAAATCCAGCACCGCGACGCGTTCAAGGCCGTGATAGTCCAGCGCCCGCTTGGCGGCGATAGCGACATTGCCAAAGATGCAAAAACCCATCGGCAGCGCGGCCTCGGCGTGATGGCCGGGGGGGCGCATGGCGACAAAGGCGCGCGTCCCCTCGCCCGCCAGCACGGCATCTACGGCCGCGCAGGCGCCGCCCGCGGCATGCCGAGCGGCCACCAGGCTGCCCGGTGCGACCGAGGTTTCGGGGTCGAGATCGGCGAAACCCTCGGCCGGGACCGTCGCTGCAACCAGATCGAGATAGCTTTGTGGGTGACAGCGCAGCAGGTCCGCGTCCTCCGCCACGGGCGCGCTGCGCCGGTCCAGTGGCAACCCCTCCAGCGCGGCCAGGACCGAGGTCAATCGCGCAACCTGTTCGGGATGGCCGGGGGGCGTCACATGGCCATCGGCCGAAGGGTGGGTGTAGAGCAGCGTTTTCATGGCGCGGAAGCTAGGCCTGCCCGCTGGCCGGGGCAAGGGCGCGCCGCGGGGAGGCGCGGGCGAGATACGGCGGCCTTGGGCCGCTGACGGCACCCTCACGCAATCGTCACGCGACCTAACCACCTGATCCGGCGTTCAATGTCATTCCATTTCCCCTCGGGAGGCCTCAGCCATGATGACTGCCAGCCACCGCCTCGCCGGTGCCATCGCCGCCGTGATTGCCCTGGGCATCGCCGCCCCGGCCGCGGCGAAATGCCCGCCGGGCCAGGCCAAGAAAGGCAATTGCTCTGTCGAGCAGAGCCACAAGCAAGGGCCGGGCAAGGGCGCCGGTCATAAGGACAATGGCAAACACAAGGCGAACAAGAGCAGCGCCAAAGAACACGGCAAGCCCACGCAGGTGCAGCGGGCTGCGGTCCGACCCCATCGCGCGGCGGTGCCGGTGGTTGCCGCCGGTTCTGCGGCTGCCGCGGCGGCCGCGGCTGGCAAGGGTCCGGTGGTAGTTGACCGCCTGACCGACGACGGCCGCATTGTGGTCGGCGACAGCCTTGGCATCTCACGCTATCGCCGGATCGCCGATCCGCGGCTGTTCGACCTTCCGGCGCGCTCGGACGGTCTGGCCTATTACCGGGTCGGCGATCGCATCGTCCTTGCCGATCCCCGCGACTACCGCGTGCGCGAGTTCATCGATCGTCCCGATAGCCAGCGATTCTGCCCGCCGGGCCTCGCGAAGAAAGAGCCGGCCTGCATCCCGCCCGGGCAGGTCGACAAGATCATGCGCACCCAATGGGACCGCGACCGGTTCCTGCCGATCACCGACTACGCCCGCTACGGACTGGCCCCGCCCCGCGACAACTGGGGCTATTACGTGGTCGACAATGCCATCGTCCGCGTCGACCAGCGCTCGCACGAGATCCTGTCCCTCGTCAGGCTGATGGACGCGATCCTGTAGCGAAGACAGCGGCCCACCATTCCGCTGGGCCGCTGCATTTCAAGCGGTCGGCGCCTCACTCGGCGGGGATCGCGGCGTCCTCGGCCATGTCGGTGATCGGATGTGGCAGCAGGGCCAGCATCTCGCGCGGGACAACCTGCAGGAACTGGCCGCGCGCGACCTCCCAATCCGCCAGCAGCGCTTGCGCCCGCTTCGATCCGGTTTCGGCCGCGTGACGCTCTACCATTTCCCGCAACTCGGCCTCCCAATGCGGCTGAGTCACCGGGCAGACCACTAGCGTCTCGCTGTTGATATAGAGGGGCGCGAGGCCCACCGGGTCCCAGACATAGGCCATACCGCCGGTCATGCCGGCGCCGAAGTTGGCGCCGATGCGCCCAAGGATGACGGCGACGCCGCCGGTCATGTATTCGCAGCCGTTGCTGCCGCAGCCCTCGATCACCACGCGCGCGCCGCTGTTGCGCACGGCGAAGCGCTCGCCCGCACGGCCGGCGGCGAACAGCCAGCCGGCGGTCGCGCCATAAAGTACGGTGTTGCCGATGATGGTGTTTTCCGCCGCCTCCAGCGGGCTGTTCATCGCCGGCTTGACGACGATGACGCCCCCCGACAGGCCCTTTCCGACATAGTCGTTGGCATCGCCCGAGACCTCGATCTTCAGTCCCGGGGCGGCGAAGGCACCCAGCGACTGTCCGGCGCTGCCGGTCAGGCGCAGCGTCAGGTGATCGGGCTGCAGGCTGTTCTTCATCCCGAACTTCTGCACGATCAGCGACGAGGTGCGCGTGCCGATGGTGCGCAGCGTGTTGCGCACGGCATAGGACAGCTGCATCTTTTCGCCGTCCTCGAAGAAGCGGGCGCCGTCGCGGATGATCTCGGCATCCAGCGTGTCCATGACCGCGTTGCGCGGCTTGCTGCGGTCATAGACGATCTTGTCGCTGCCATCGACGGTGATCAGCAGCGGGTTCAGGTCCAGGTCGTCCAGATGCGCCGATCCGCGGCTGACCTGTGTCAGCAGGTCCGCCCGGCCGATGACCTCGTCGAGCGAGCGCGCGCCGATGGCGGCTAGGATCTCGCGTACCTCCTGGGCGTAGAAGGTGATCAGGTTCACCACCTTGTCGGCGCTGCCGTTGAACATGGCGCGCAGCCGTTCGTCTTGGGTGCAGACACCAACCGGGCAGGTGTTCGACTGGCACTGACGGACCATGATGCAGCCCATGGCGATCAGGGCAGCGGTACCGATGCCGTATTCCTCGGCCCCCATCATTGCCGCCATGACAACGTCGCGGCCGGTGCGCAGACCGCCATCGGTGCGGAGCGTCACCCGGTCGCGCAGCTTGTTCATGGCAAGGACCTGATGCGCCTCGGTCAGCCCCATTTCCCACGGCAGGCCGGCGAACTTGATCGAGGTCGCGGGCGAGGCGCCCGTGCCGCCGTTATGGCCGCTGATCAGGATGACATCGGCCTTGGCCTTGGCCACCCCCGCCGCGATGGTGCCGACGCCGCCGCCGGCGACCAGCTTGACCGTGATCTTGGCGCGCGGGTTGATCTGTTTGAGGTCATAGATCAACTGCGCCAGGTCCTCGATCGAGTAGATATCGTGGTGCGGCGGCGGGCTGATCAGCGTCACGCCGGGCGTCGAGTGCCGCAGCCGGGCGATAAGCTTGGTCACCTTCATACCAGGCAGTTGTCCGCCCTCGCCGGGCTTGGCGCCCTGCGCAACCTTGATCTCCAACTCCTCGCAGGCGTTTAGGTACTCTGCCGTCACGCCGAAGCGGCCCGAGGCGACCTGCTTGATCTTGGCCGAAGGGTTGTCGCCGTTCGGCAGCGCCTTGTGATGGGCCGGATCCTCGCCACCCTCGCCGCTGTCGGACTTCGCCCCGATGCGGTTCATGGCGATGTTCAGCGTCATATGGGCCTCGGGGCTCAGCGCGCCCAGGGACATGCCGGGCGTCACGAAGCGCTTGCGAATCGAGGTGATGCTTTCCACCTCCTCCATCGGCACCGGCTTGCCCAGGGGCTTGATGTCCAGCAGATCGCGGATGTGGATCGGCGGGTTGGCCCGCATCTGGGCCGAATACTGCTTCCAGATGTCAAAGCTGGCCTTTTCGCAGGCCAGTTGCAGCAGCCGCATGACATTGGCTTCCCAGGCATGCTTTTCGCCCGAGCGGCGCAGCTTGTAGAACCCCCCGACCGGCAGCAGGTCGACCGGGGCGCTGAAGGCGGCCTCGTGGATTTCCTCCAGCTTGCGCTGGATGCCGATCAGGCCGATGCCACTGATGCGCGACTGCATGCCGGGGAAATATTCGGCTACGATGGCGCGGCTAAGGCCGACCGCCTCGAAGTTCAGGCCGCCGCGATAGGACGAGACCACCGCGATGCCCATCTTGGACATGATCTTCAAAAGGCCCGCGTCCATCGCATCGCGATAGCGGCGCATGTTGTCGATCAGACTACCCTCCAGCAGCCCGCGATCTATGCGGTCGGCGATGCTGTCCTGCGCCAGATAGGGGTTCACCGTCGTCGCCCCGCTGCCGATCAGCACGGCGAAATAGTGCGGGTCGATGCATTCCGCGGCGCGCACGTTGATCGAGCAGAAAGTCCGCAGCCCCTTGCGCGTCAGCCAGCTGTGTACCGCACTCGTTGCGAGGATCATCGGCATGCCGATCCGGTCGGGGCCCAGCGCCTCGTCCGTCAGCACGATATGTCCCGCCCCACTGCGGACCGCGTCCTCGGCCTCGGCCCGGATGCGGGCAAGACCGTCGGTCAACGCCTCGACACCCGCGCCATCGGGGAAGGTGCAGTCGATCCGGGTCACCGCGTCGCCGAAGATGCGGCACATCTCTGTGAATTCGTTGCTGGCGAGGAAGGGCGAGTCCAGCAGCAGGATTTCCGTCTGGGCGCTGCTCTCGTCCAGCACGTTCTTGAGGTTGCCGAACCGGGTCTTGAGGCTCATCACCCGGCTTTCGCGCAGGCTGTCGATGGGCGGGTTGGTGACCTGCGAAAAGTTCTGGCGAAAGAAATGCGACAGCGGGCGATAGCCGGCGGACAGCACCGCCTGCGGCGTGTCATCGCCCATGCTGGCGAGCGCTTCCTTGCCGTCCTCGGCCATCGGCGCAAGGACGGTTTCCAGTTCCTCGACGGTATAACCGGCGGCCATCTGGCGGCGGCGCAGGTCCTGGCCGCGAAAGCCTGTCGCCTCAGGCAGATCGCGCATCATGTCGCTAAGGGGCACGACCTTCTCGATCCAGTCGCCGAAGGGCTGGCTGGCAGACAGCAGGTCCTTCAGCTCGCGGTCGCGGTAAAGGCGCCCCTCCTCCATGTTCACGGCGATCATCTGCCCGGGCCCGAGCGCGCCTTTTTCGACCACGGTGCTTTCGTCCACCGGGCACATGCCACATTCCGAGCCTGCGATCAGCAGCCCGTCGCCGGTCACGGAATAGCGCATCGGCCGTAATCCGTTTCGGTCGAGGCCGCCGCAGACCCAGCGCCCGTCCGTCATGGCGAGTGCGGCGGGGCCGTCCCACGGCTCCATCACGGCGTTGCAATAGGCATACATGTCTGCCCAGGCGCGAGGCATGTCCGTGGTCGCCTTGGACCATGCCTCGGGGACCATGATGGTCTTGACCATCGGCGCGCTGCGCCCCGAGCGGACCATTACCTCGAACACCGAATCCAGCGCCGCACTGTCGGACGAGCCGGCCGGCACGATCGGCTTGATATCCTCGGCCATGTCGCCAAAGGCGTTCGACGCCATGCGAATCTCATGGCTTTTCAGCCAGTTGAGGTTTCCCTTCAGCGTGTTGATCTCGCCGTTATGGGCGAGCATGCGGAAGGGTTGCGCCAGCCACCACTGGGGGAAGGTATTGGTCGAATAGCGTTGGTGATAAATCGCAAAGGCGCTCTCGAACCGCTCGTCTTTCAGGTCGGGATAGAATTCGGCCACCTGCTCGGCCAGCATCATGCCCTTGTAGATGATCGAGCGGCAGGACAGCGAACAGAGGTAGAGGCCGGCGATCTGGGCGGCGATCGCCGCGCGCTCTATCCGGCGGCGGATGACGTAGAGCTCGCGCTCGAACGCCTCACGGTCAAGGTCCTTTTCGCAGCGGATCAGGATTTGCTCGATTTCCGGCCGGGTGGCATTGGCCTTTTCGCCGAGTACGGCCGTATTCACCGGGACGTGGCGCCAGCCGTAGATGTAATGGCCCATGCGGAGCACTTCGGTCTCGACGATCGTGCGGCAGCGTTCCTGCGCGCCGAAATCGGTCCGCGGCAGGAATACCTGGCCGACAGCGATCAGCTTGCCGTGGTCGGGCTCGTGCCCCGTGCGGCGCACCTGGTCGTAAAAGAATGGCACGGGGATCTGGACGTGGAGGCCGGCGCCGTCGCCGGTCTTGCCGTCGGCATCGACCGCGCCGCGGTGCCAGACCGCCTTTAGCGCCTCGATCCCGCTGGCAACGACGCGGCGCGAGGGTTTGCCGTTGATGCTGACCACCAGCCCGACCCCGCAAGAGGAATGCTCGTCCTCGGTGCGATACATGCCTGTGGCGGCGATATGCGTGCGACGCGCGGCCTCGCGGGCTTCCCAATCGCTCATTGCGGTTCCTCCGTCGTCGCCACCACGCGATAGGCGTCGGGGCGTGTGTCCTGAAATTCGAAATCGGTCAGCGCAAAGCCGGACTTGTCGTCCAGCGCGCCGTGGCTGAGAGCCGGCAGCTGCTCGCCCCGCTGCCAGTAAAGGGTGCTGCCACAGGTGGCGCAAAAGCCGCGCCGATGGCCGGGCGAGCTGACATAGATCGCGACTGGTCCATCAAAGGTCACGGACTGCACATCGGGCAGGTCGAACCACGGCCCGCTGTTCTGGCGCAGGCATTGGGTGCAGGCACAGACCCGAAGGGTCCGCGCGGAGAGCCGCGCAGTAAAGCGCACCCCGCCACAGAGGCAACCGCCGTTAACCTCGATGCTCATGGCTGGCCCCCGGTGGCGCTTTCGGCCAGCACCTCGGCCCGGGTGCGGCGGCGATGATCGCCGGCAAAGGCATATCCCGCGGGCCGCTGGTCGACATAGCTTTCCGACAGCAGCGGCCGGCCCCCCATGTCGTCCAGCGTGCCGAGTGCGATTTCCACGTCGCCGGCCGTGCCGCCGGTCTCGTCGCCGGTCACGACCTCGTACCACAGCTTGCCGCCGCAGTTCGCACAGCTGACGCGCCGCGCCCCGGGCGAGGATGCCCAGCGGATCAATTCCGGCTCGCCCTCAATGGTCAGGTCCTCAAGCCGGGCGCCGGTGTAGCAATTCACGCCGCCGGTCCAGCGACGGCAGGTGTCGCAATGGCACATACCGCAAGCGCCGGGCGCACCGACAAGGCGAAAGCGGACCGCCCCGCACGCGCAGCCGCCAGCCATGCGGTCGCGCGGAGGCGCGCTGCCCTCGATCACCAACGCCCCGGCGGCGTAGGCCGCGCCGCTGATCTGCTGCGGCTGGGGGTCAAAGCGGATTGCATCGGGGCGACGCTCGACAAAATTCTCATGGTGCAGAGTGGCGCCAGCGGCGTTGTGAAAGAGGCCCGGGCAGAGTTCGATGATGTCCCCGGCGATGTCACGGAACCAGATGCTGGAGCCACAGGTGCCGCAAAAGCCGCGTTCGGCAAAGTCGGACGAGCGCCAAACCCGGACCGGGCCGGTGATCGTGCATTGATCCGCCGGCGTGTCGAGGCCCATGCCCACCAGCCCTTGGAATCGGCGGCAGGGCTGGCACCAGCAGGCCGACATCTGTCGCGAGATGCCGGTTGCGCGCACAGTGACGGCGCCACAGGCGCAGCGCCCCTCGGTCATGGATTCGCCTCGATGTCATAGGCGTCCGGGCGACCATCGACATGCAGGAAACGGACGATGCGAAAGCCGCTGCGGTCGTCCAGCGCGCCATGAGCGAAGGAGGGCGCCTCGCCATCCTCCTGCCAGAAGAGCGTGCTGCCGCAGGCCGCGCAGAAGCCACGACTCGCATGGTCGCTGGCGCGGTACGTCGCGACATCACCCGTCATGGTCACGTCCTGCGCCTGGTTGGTCGAGATCAGCGGTCCGCTGTTCTGACGCATGCACTGGCTGCACCAGCAGACCGCCAGATCCCGCGTGGGCAGGCGCCCCGAAAAACGCACCGCGCCGCAGAGGCACCCGCCCTGGACCAGATGGCTCATCTCGCGATCTCCAGTGGAATCAGGGTGGCCGTCAGGATTTCGCAGTCATACATCGGCTCTGTACTGGCAAAGCCGGGTTGGCCGGAGCGGATGAACCTGACCGGGCTGTGGTCGAGGTTCTGCAGCGCGCCGGTGCTGTCCTTCTGCCGCTCCTGCCCGCCGAAGAACAGGCGCAGGCTGGCGCTGACATGCTGGTGACCCTCGCGCGAGATAAGGACGCGGCCGGCCTCGTCGCTGGTGGTCAGGTGAAAGGACGTGCGGGCCAGCGGCTCGCCGTCGATGGTGACGGTCTCGCCGGTGAGGCGATCCGCGCCGACATGGTGCAGGCGCTGCCCGTCGCTGCCGGCCGTCCAGAAGTCGAAGCTGTCCTTGCCGCTGGCCAGCAGCGCGCTGAGCGAGGCGTCATCCGCAGCCCCGGGTTCCAGCCGGTCGGACACCCCCGTCTCCGGGTCCTCGGAATCGAGCCAGCGGGTCTCGGCGTCGATATGCGACATGAAGGTCGAGACGCCGCCCTTGCCGAAATAGGTGGTGTGCTGCTCGCCCGCCGGATCGGCGCTGCATTGGTAATGCTGGGCGACCGAGCAGCCACGTTCCTGCACCGTCAGTTGCAATTCGCACCCGGCCGGCGGGACGAAGAGGCCCGCCGCTGCCGCAGGACCGCCGAGGCAGGCGGCTGCGACCGCCATGGCGGCGGGGCGCACAATCAGCGCTGCCAGGCCTTGTCCGGGTGCCATGCGCCTGATCATCGCCCTGTCCCTACTCGGCCGCCGTCTGCTGCAACTGGCTGTCCAGATCGAGCACGATCCGTGCCGCCGCCTCGCGTCCGTCGCGGATCGCCCAGACCACCAGGCTGGCGCCGCGCACGATGTCGCCGACGGCGTAGACGCCGGGCAGGCTGGTACGATGGGTGCCATGCTCGGCCCGGATCGTGCCCCAGCGCGTGACCTCCAGCCCCGGCTGGCCCCAAAGGCGGGGCAACTCCTCGGGTTCGAAACCGAGGGCCTTGATGACCAGCTCGGCCGGCTCGTCGTAGTCGGCGCCCTCGATCAATTCGGGCGACTGGCGACCGCTGATGTCGGGCACGCCAAGGCGCATACGCTGGACGCGGACGCGCGCGATGACGGGGTTGTCGCCGATACCGTCGCCGGTCACGTCGCCGCCGGCATTGGCCACCTCGGCTTCGTCGCCGGTCGCGGCCTCGCCCGTGACATGGCCGGCAAAGGTCACTCCGTCCGGCCGTCCGCCATCAGCCGCGCCGGCGAAGGCGCCGGGCGCGGTCATCCAGACAAACTCGACTCCCTCTTCCTCGGCATTTGCGACCTCGCGCTGGCTGCCGGGCATGTTGGCCCGGTCGCGCCGGTAGAGGCACTTGACGGATTGGGCGCCCTGCCTGATGGCGGTGCGCACGCAGTCCATGGCCGTGTCGCCGCCGCCGATGACGATCACGCGCTTGCCGCGGGCATCCAGCTCTCCGTCCAGAAAATCAGGGACTTCGTCGCCGAACTCGACCCGGTTGGCGGCGGTCAGATAGTCGAGCGCGCGGACGACGCCGCGCGCCTCGGCATTGTCGATATCCAGATCGCGAGTCTTGTAGACGCCGGTCGCGATCAGCACTGCATCGTGCCGGCCGCGGATCGCGTCGAAACTCAGGTCCTCGCCGACCGCGGTGTTCAGGACGAATTCGACCCCAGCCTCGGCGAGCAGGGCGACGCGCCGGGTGACCACGTCTTTTTCGAGCTTGAAGCCGGGGATGCCATAGGTCAGCAGGCCGCCTGCACGGTCGTGGCGGTCGTAGACGGTGACCTGAAAGCCGACGCGTCGCAGCATGTCGGCGGCGGCCAGCCCCCCGGGGCCAGCGCCGATGATGCCGACGCTTTCACCCCGCTCAGCCTGCGGCCGCGGCCCCTCGACCCAGCCTTCGGCCCAGGCGGTGTCGGTGATGTATTTCTCGACGGCACCGATGGTGACAGTGCCGTGGCCGGACTGCTCGATGACGCAGTTTCCCTCGCACAGGCGGTCCTGCGGGCAGATGCGGCCGCAGATTTCCGGGAAGGTATTGGTGGCCTGCGCGGTCTGGTAGGCCTCGCGCAAACGGCCCTCGGCTGTCAGGCGCAACCAGTCGGGGATGTTGTTGTGCAGCGGGCAGTGGCTCTGGCAATAGGGCACGCCACACTGGCTGCAGCGACTGGCCTGCTCGGCCGCTTTCTGTGCGGCAAACTCGCGGTAGATTTCATTGAAATCCTCCGCTCGCTCGCCGGCCGGACGCTTTTCCGGCATCTCGCGGCCGAGCGTCACAAACTTCAACATCCGCTGTCCGGCCATGCTGCCCCCCGCTCGTCTCAAGGGATCGGCCTAAAACAAGCGAGGCAACATGAAAAGGCAGCAGTGCTGACCTTAATTAAAGATTCTTTGGCCGATCCAGTCGGAAGGAAATTTTTCCCTCATGATTTAGGTCCGGTTTTTTACCTACCTGCCGCCAAGGCCAGCAAAACCACGATCCCTACCGCGATCCGCCACCACGCGAAAAGCGCGTACCCGTTGCGCGAGACGTAACCGAGCAGCCAGCGCACCACGATCGACGCGGCGATGAAGGCGCAGACAAAGCCGACGGCGACATGCAGCCATCCGGCCGAATCCAGCACGGCGCGGTTCTTCATCAGGTCATAAGCGAAGGCGCCTGCCATGGTCGGCATCGACAGCCAAAAGCTGAACTCGGCCGCGGTCCGCTTGTCAGCCCCCATCGCCAGCGCGCCGACGATGGTCGCCCCAGACCGCGAGACCCCGGGAATCATCGCGAGGCACTGGATCACGCCAATGCCAAAGGCGACCGGCAAGGGTAGGTCCTCGGCTGCGTGATAGCGCGGGCTCACCGCCAACCGGTCGGCGAACAGCAGAATGATCCCGCCCAGAATCAGCATCACGGCGATCAGGGAGGGCGTTTCAAACAGCACCGTCTTGATGAAATCATGCGCCAGAACGCCGACCACGACGGCGGGCAGGAACGCCAGCAGCACCGCCAGGATAAAGCGGCGCGAGCGCGGATCATGTGGGGCCGATGCGAACAGGCGCCACAGCCGGCCAGCGTAAAGGCCAAGGATCGCGAGGATCGCGCCAAGCTGGATCAGCACCTCGAACGCGCGGCCGGGCGAATCAAAGCCAAGAAAGTGCCCGGCCAGCAGGATGTGGCCGGTGGAGGAGACGGGAATGAACTCGGTCAGGCCCTCGAGCAGCCCCAAGGCTGCGGCAACCAGTGTCTGGTCGGCCATCAGCGCGCGCGCAGCTTTTTGGCCGAGGCCTTGATCGCCGCATATTGCCCGGAGGGGCGGAAGCGCCACAGGTAGTCCGGAATCACTGCATCGGCCGCGACCGGGGTGATCCCGAGGTCGGCAAAGCCCATGGTGCCGGTGCCGACCCGGTTAGGCACGCGCAGCGCGCGAAGCTGGTCGCGGGTGATCAGCCGGTTGGTCACCAGACCGCCGCTTGCCCATTGGAAAACGTCCAGCCCGGTCGCCGGAATTGCGGCCAGCCAACCGGGCAGGCTGACGACTAGACGCCGGCGGCCGATGACGCCCAGGATCTGCGCCATCACCTGGCGGAGGGTCATCACCTCGGGGCCGCCAAGTTCGTAGATGCCGGACGGCGCCTCGCCTCCCGCCGCCATGACAGCCACCCGGGCAACGTCATCTACGAACACCGGTTGCACCTCCGAGCGCCCGCCCGTGATCGCCACGATCGGCGCGAACGATACCAGCCCCGCGAGCTTGTTGTAGAAGCTGTCGCCGGCCCCGAACATTACCGAGGGGCGCAGGATCACCGCATCGGGCCGGGCTTCCAATACCAGCGCCTCGCCCCGCCCCTTGGACGACAGATAGCCGGACTTGGCGTTCGCGTCGGCACCCAGGGCCGAGACCTGCACCAGCCGGGGGACCCCCATTTCGACCGACAGCCGGGCGATACGGCCCGCCGCCGCCTCGTTGACGGCGTCAAAGCGATTTCTTCCCTCAGAGACGATGACGCCCACGCAGTTGATGACGGCATCGGCATCCGTCATCGCGGCGCGCACGGAGAAATCGTCGCGCACGTTGCAGGCGACGGGCTCAACCTGGCCAACGGCGCCATAGGTCCGCACCGACAAGGCCTCGTTCGGGCGGCGCACGGCCACCCTGACGCGCCAGCCCTGCCGGGCCATTGCCTGGGCGATCTGCCGGCCCAGAAAGCCCGAGCCGCCGTAGATTGTCACCAGTTTCGACATGGCCAAACCCCCGGTCCCTGCTGACCTTTTCGCCATGGGTGTTAGCCTCTGCCACCTCGCGCGGCAAGCATCGCGCGTTCGGCTCGCTGGGATGGGCAGGCGCGCCGCGCGCCATCATCGAGGTTGTGCAAGGATCGCGCGTTTTGCCCGTTGACACCCACGGCGGCTCGCCATAATTCCCCTCTCCACGCGACTGGCCCAGGTGGCGGAATTGGTAGACGCGCACGGTTCAGGTCCGTGTGCCGCAAGGTGTGGAGGTTCGAGTCCTCTCCTGGGCACCACAATTGCGACGATCGCGCGAACCTGAGCGCGAGTGTGACAGACCCCGGCAATTGCTGGGGTTTTTCATTTTCCGGATACCACGCCCAGCCAGATCAAGCCAGTTCGGCCAGCGCCTCGGTCAGGGCCGCGATGCCTAGCGGAATCCGCTCGGTGCCGATGGATGCGCAGCCGAGGCGAAAGAACGGGCACGGCTGGGGCGGGTGCTCGAAAAAGACATCGCCCGGCTCGATCAGGACGCCACGCGCGACGGCGGCATTGGCGAGGGCGCGGCTGTCGACGCCGGCCGGCGCCTCGACCCAGAGGCAGGCGCCGCCGTCGCGGCCAGCCCCCGCAATGCGGAACGGCGTATCGGCCAGGCTTTGCACCAGGCACGCCATGCGCGCCGCCATCGCCTCGCGCAGGCGGTGGATATGCGCCTCGTAATACCCCAGTGACAGGAAATAGGCGGTGATGCGCTGCATCTGGCTGGCGGGATGGCGCAGCATCATCGCCCGCTCGGCGCGCGCTGCCTCGATCAGCGGGGCCGGGCCGACCAGATACCCCATCCGCAACCCCGGAAAGAGCGATTTGGAAAAGCTACCGAGGTAGATCACCCGGCCGTTGCGATCGAGCGACTTGAGCGCCGGCATCGGCGGTGCGAGGTAGGACATCTCGTAGTCGTAATCATCCTCGATGATCAGGAAATCATCCGCCTCGGCCCGTTCGAGCAGCGCGCGGCGTCGATCCATGGGCATCGTCGCGCCGGTGGGAATGTGGTGGCTGGGGGTGACCACGACCATCTTCGTGCCCGCGGGAATCGCTCCCAGGTCAAGCCCGCCCTCGTCGACCGTAGCGAACTGCATGGGCACGCCGCGGGCGCGCAGCGTTTCGGCGAAGTCGGGATAGCCAGGCTCTTCGATGACGGTGGGGCGGTCGTCGCGGGCCAGCAGCTCCAGTGTCAGGTAGAGGGCATTTTGCGAACCGACGGTGATCAGAACCTCGTCAGGCCGCGCGCTGATACCACGGCGTGGCAGGGTCGCCGTACAGATCTGCTCGACCAGCCGCGGATCGTCGCGGGTCATCAGATCGACCGACATCTCGCCAAAATCGTTGCGGCCCAGAGCACGGCGCGCGCAGTCGCGCCAGGCGGCATGGTCCAGCAGCGAGGGATCGGTCTGCCCGAAAATGAACGGATAGGGATAGTCGCGCCAGTCGGCCGGCTTGCGAATGACCCGCTTGCGCGGCGTGTGCGGCGGAAGCCATTCGTCCCAATTGACGCTGCCTCCCGCCTCAGGGGCGCCGTCCCCTTGGGTCGACAGCCGGCGCACCGGCACGGTCGAGGCAACGACAAAGCCGGATCGCGGCTTGCTCTCGATATAGCCCATTGCCGCAAGCTCGGCGTAGACCAGAGTTACCGTCATGCGCGAGAGGCCGAGGGCGTTCGCGAGATACCGGGTCGAGGGGATGCGCGTGCCGGGCACACAGCCCGCGGACATGATCGCCGTCACCATTCCCGACATCAGACGCGATTGCAGCGTCTGGTGACGCTCCTGACCCAGGAAGATTGAATCGAGGGGCAGGCAAGCCGTCATCGTTCTGGACCTACCGATATCCTAAACTGGACATAGCCTGTGACGGAACGTCACGCAATGATGCCAGTCAAGCCGCGCAAAGATGCGGTCCAGCGGCCCTCAGCCCGTTTCAGGGAGTAGAAAATGAGCTTTATGAAAACCATGTGGACGGGCGTATCCCTCCGCACCTCGGGGAGGACTGCGATGGCCCTGACGGCCGCCGCGTTCCTGTCGGCTGGCGTCGCCAACGCCCAGGAAAGCGTCACGGTCGGCTATCAGCAGATCGTCGGGCCCTTCCTGTCGGCCATCGCGGATGGCAGCATCGATAAGGCGCTGGCGGATGCCGGCTACAAGGCCGAATGGCGCCAGTTCAGTTCGGGCGGCGATATCTCGACGGCGCTCGCCTCGGGCGACGTGCCGATCGGCGTGATCGGCTCGACCGGCCTGACCGCTGCCGCCTCCCGCGGTGTCGATGTCGCGGTATTCTGGATCCTCGACAACATCGGCAAGTCCGAGGCGCTCGTGGCGCGCAACGGGTCGGGCATCAACTCGCCCGCCGATCTGAAGGGCAAGAAGGTCGCGGTGCCGTTCGTTTCGACCTCGCACTTCCACCTGCTCGCTGGCCTGACCAAGATGTGGGACATCAACCCGCGCGATGTTCAGCTGCTGAACCTTGCGCCGCCGCAGATCGTGGCCGCTTGGCAGCGCGGCGACATCGACGCCGCCTACGTCTGGCCACCGGCCCTGTCCGAGTTGAAGAAGGACGGCACTGTGATCGCCGACTCCGAGCAGATCGGCGCCGCGACCGTGCCGACCTTCGACGGCCTCGTCGCCAGCACCTCCTGGGCCGAGAAGAACCCCAAGTTCATGGAAGCCTTCACCAAGGCGCTTGCCGCGGCCTATGCCGACTACAAGGAACATGGCAAGGACTGGACCGCCGACTCGCCGCAGATCCAGGGCATGGTGAAGCTGATCGGTGGCAACGCCGCCGATATCGCCAGCGACATCCAGCTGCTGGGGTTCCCGACCGCGGATGAGCAGGCCTCGGCCACCTGGCTCGGCGGCGGCAAGGAGGGCGGTGCCCTGCGCGCGCTCGGCACTAGCGCCGAGTTCCTGAAGGACCAGAAGCAGATCGACGCCGTGCTGGACGACTATAGCCCGTTCGTCCTGAGCACCTACGCTGAGGCTGCATCCAAGTGATGGCCCAGGCATCAGAAACCGGCAGCGCCCAAGTGGCGCTGCGGGTCGAGAACGTCGACCTGACCTACCCGCGGCAATCGTCCCACACGGCGGTGATTGCACTGAAGGGGCTCAATCTCGATATCGAGCCAGGGGACTTCGTGGTGGCGTTGGGCGCGTCGGGCTGCGGCAAGACGACCCTGCTGAACCTGATGGCGGGCTTCATGGCCCCCACGGCGGGGCAGCTGACGCTGGGCGGCCGCACCATCCGCGGGCCGGGTGCCGACCGCGGCGTGGTGTTCCAGAAGCACGCCCTTCTGCCTTGGCTCACGGTCATGGAAAATGCCGAGTTCGGCCTCAAGCTGCGGGGCGTTCCGAAGGTCGAGCGCCGCCGCCGTGCGGCCGATAACCTGGCGCTGGTCGGGCTCGAGGATTTCCACAACCACATGATCTATCAGCTTTCGGGCGGCATGCAGCAGCGCGTGGGCATTGCCCGCGCCCTGACCTGCGATCCCGCCATGCTGCTGATGGACGAGCCGATGGCGGCGCTTGACGCACTGACCCGCGAGACCATCCAGGAACTTCTGCTGAAGATCTGGTCGGTGTCCAACAAGATGTTCTTCTTCATCACCCACAGTGTTGAAGAGGCGCTTTTCCTCGGATCGCGGCTGATCGTCATGTCGCCACGCCCGGGCCGGATCACCCACAGCTTCGATCTGGATTTCAACCGCCGCTTCCTCGAGACCGGCGATTCCCGCGCGGTCAAGTCGGACCCGGATTTCATCAGGATGCGCGAGCAGGTGCTGGGCATCATCTATGGCGACGAACGGGCCGGAGCGGCCGAGGGGGTAGTCCATGGCTGAACAGAGCGCCGCCGGCTTTGCCTTTCCCTGGTTCCGGGGCAAGCGCGCCGCACAAGCAGGATCGTATTACGGCGTCACCTCGGGCTCGACGGTCAATGTCAGCCTGCTGACCGCGGTCATCCTGATCGCCCTGTGGTTTCTCGTTACCGGCATGGGCTGGGTCAAGCCGCTGTTCCTGCCGTCGCCCGGCGCCGTATGGAACAAGTTCGTCATTGCCTCGACCGACGGCGTGGCCAACTCGACCTTGCTGCAACACACGCTGGCCAGCCTCGGGCGGGTTTTCTCGGCCTTCGTGCTGGCCGCGGTCATCGCCATTCCGGTCGGTATCCTCATGGGCGTGAACCGCCTGATGCGCGGCATCTTTGACCCGATCATCGAATTTTACCGTCCGCTTCCGCCGCTGGCCTATCTGCCGCTGGTCATCATCTGGCTGGGGATCGGCGAAGGCTCCAAGATTTTCCTCATCTTCCTGGCGATCTTTGCGCCGCTCGCGATTTCGGCCCGCGCCGGGGTGCGCTCGGTCGCGACCGAACAGATTCACGCCGCCTATGCGATGGGCGCCTCGCGCGGCCAGGTCATCCGCCACGTCATCCTGAACGGCGCCCTGCCCGAGATCTTCACCGGGATGCGCATCGGCCTCGGCGTCGGCTGGACGACGCTGGTCGCGGCCGAGATGATCGCCGCGACGCGCGGCCTGGGGTTCATGGTGCTGAACGCGGCCCAGTTCCTCGACAGTGCGACCGTGATCATGGGCATCATCGTCATCGGCGCTTTCGCCTTCGCCTTCGACTTGCTGATCCGCTACCTGGAACGGCGCCTGATCCCGTGGAAAGGCAAAGTCTGAACGCCCTTTTACCCGCGGCGGTCCAGGCCACCGCGGGCTGAGGCCCGCCTCCCGGCAAAACGCTTTCCACACTGACCGATCGTGACGCGCGGCAATGACCGCGCGGCGAGTATCCAATGACTGAGAGGACTGCCATGAGCACCCTGACCGCAGACCATCTGAAGGCGACTTTCGACGCTTTCAACCGTCACGACATCGACGGCGTGATGCAGCATTTTGCCGATGACTGCGTGTTTTACACCGTCGCTGGCGACAACGAGTTCGGCAACGAGGTGAAGGGCCGCGAGGCGATCGCCAAGGCGTTCACCGGCGTCTGGACCGCGATGCCGGATGTGCAATGGGCCGACCACAGCCACTTCATGTCCGAGGACGGATCGCGGGGCGTGTCGCAGTGGACCTTCCGCGCGACCAACCCGGACGGCACCCGCACCGAGGTGCAGGGCGCTGACCTGTTCCGGATCAAGGACGGCAAGATCGTCGAAAAGCAGGCCCTGCGCAAACAACGGCCCGCCGTCGCAGCGAAGTGAGGGTATGATGCAGGCGCATAAACCCCGCGGCTCGGTGAAATACGATCCGCTATACGATCCGATGACGGCCAAGGGGACCGGCCACGGCAGCGACTATGCCCCGACCTACTGGATCGGCACGGCCGGCCCCCCGCCCGAGGATGATGGTCCCGTCACCGGCGACATGGATGTCGAAGTGGCGGTCATCGGATCGGGCTACACCGGCCTCAACTGCGCAATCGCCTTGGCCCGCGACCTCGGGACCGAGGTAGTCGTCCTCGAGGCGCATGGCACGGCCTATGGTTGCTCGACCCGCAACGGCGGCCAGGCCCAATTCTCGGCCGGGCGACTGAAGCGCAGCCAGTGGATCGAGCGCTGGGGCCTCGACGTCGCCCGGCGCCTGCATGGCGAGATGCTGGAGGGGTTCGAATACTGGCGCGGTCAGATCCGCGACCACGCTATCGACTGCGATCCGCAGGACGGCGGCCATTTCTACTTGGCGCACAAGGCCTCGGTGATGCCCGGCCTCGCCAAAGAGGCCGAGGTCCTGCGCGACAAGTTCGGATATGGCGCGCGCATGATGAGCCGCGGCGAGGTCCACGAGCAGGTCGTCCGCGACCAGGAAGCCCAAGGCGCGATGTACGAGCCTGATGGCGTCGGCATCCATGCCGCCAAGCTGGCCTTCGGCTATTGCCGCGTCGCGCGCGAGCATGGCGCCAAGGTGCACGTCGACAGCCCGGTCGTCTCCTGGGACTACAGGAACGGCGTGCATCACCTGCGCACGCCCGGCGGCACCGTCCGGGCCAAGCGGGTTGCGGTCGCTACCGCCGGCTACGCCCCGCGCAGCCTGCACGCGAAGCTGCGCGACCGGCTGCTGCCGATCATGTCGAACAGCGTCGTCACCCGGGTCCTGACGGCCGAGGAGCTGGCCGCGGTCGGCGCCCAGGTCGGCTCGCCGCTGACCGATACGCGCACGTTGCGCCACTACTACCGGATGTTGCCTGACAACCGCTTGCAGATCGGCAGCCGTGCGGCCATCACCGGCCGCGATGCAGCCAACCCGGCACATCTCGCCGCACTGCGCGAGGGCATGGCCCGCAAGTTCCCTGCCCTGCGCGGGATCGAACTGGATTACAGCTGGTGGGGCTGGGTGGACGTCAGCCATGACATGATGCCACGCATCACCGGGCTGAAGGATCTGCCCGGCGCGTTCTACGCGCTCGGCTACGGCGGCAACGGGGTGATGTATTCGGCCATGGCTGGCCGGCGCATGGCGCAGTTGATTGCCGGGCAACCCGTCCCCGATCTACCGATCTTCGGGACAGAATTGAAACATGAGGGCTGGAAGACGCCGTTCAGGCGTCTGGGGCAATGGGGCCTCTACCAACTCTATCACTATCGCGACGAGCGTCAGAAATAAGGAGCGCGCCATGAAAATGACCACCGAGGAGGCTTTCGTCAAAGTCCTCCAGATGCACGGCATCGAACATGCCTTCGGGATCATCGGCAGCGCGATGATGCCGGTATCCGACCTGTTCCCCAAGGCGGGCATCACCTTCTGGGACTGCGCGCACGAGACGAACGCCGGCCTGATGGCGGACGGCTTCACCCGCTCGACCGGCAAGATGTCGATGGCGATTGCCCAGAATGGCCCGGGCGTGACCGGCTTTGTCACCCCGATCAAGACCGCCTACTGGAACCACACGCCGCTGCTGCTGGTGACCCCGCAGGCCGCCAACCGCACTATCGGCCAGGGCGGCTTCCAGGAAATGGAGCAGATGCGCCTGTTCGCGGACTCGGTCTGCTATCAGGAAGAGGTGCGTGACGCCTCGCGCATCCCCGAGGTGCTGAACCGGGTGATCATGCAGGCCTGGCGCAACAGCGCCCCGGCGCAGATCAACATCCCGCGCGACTTCTGGACCCAGGTCATCGACGTCGAACTGCCCCAAGTCGTCGCGTTCGAGCGTCCGGCAGGCGGCGAGGAGGCTGTTCGCGAGGCCGCGAAGCTGCTGTCCGAGGCCAAGAACCCGGTCATCCTGTCGGGCGCCGGCGTGGTGCTGTCGGGCGCGATCCCGGACCTTGCCAAGCTGGCCGAGCGTCTGGATGCCCCGGTCGCCAGCAACTACCAGCACAACGACAGCTTCCCCGGCAGCCACCCGCTGGCCGTCGGCCCCCTGGGCTATAACGGCAGCAAGGCCGCGATGGAGCTAATCCGCGACGCCGACGTCGTGCTTGCGCTGGGCACGCGCCTCAACCCGTTCTCGACCCTGCCGGGTTATGGCATCGACTACTGGCCCAAGGATGCGAAGATCATTCAGGTTGACATCAACCCGGACCGCATCGGCCTGACCAAGAAGGTCACGGTCGGCATCCAGGGCGATGCCGCGAAGGTGGCGCGCAGCATCCTCGCACAGCTGTCCGGCACCGCCGGCGACGAGGGTCGCAAGGAGCGCAAGGAGCGGATCGCGCAGACCAAGTCGCGCTGGGCGCAGGAACTGTCGAGCCTCGATCACGAGCAGGACGATCCCGGCACCCAATGGAACGAGGAAGCGCGCAAGCGTGACAGCGAACTGATGTCGCCTCGTCAAGCGTGGCGTGCCATCCAGGCCGCCGTTCCGGCCGAGGCGATCATCTCGTCCGACATCGGCAACAACTGCGCCATCGGCAACGCCTACCCGACCTTCGAGACGGGCCGGAAATACCTCGCGCCGGGCCTGTTCGGTCCCTGCGGCTACGGCTTCCCTTCGATCCTGGGCGCCAAGATCGGCAACCCGGACACCCCGGTCATCGGCTTTGCCGGCGACGGCGCGTTCGGCATCTCGATGAACGAGATGACGGCCTGCGGCCGCGACGACTGGCCGGCGATCACCATGGTGATCTTCCGCAACTACCAGTGGGGTGCGGAAAAGCGCAACACGACGCTGTGGTACGACAACAACTTCGTCGGCACCGAGCTTGACCGCGACACCACCTACGCCGGCATCGCCAAGGCCTGCGGCGTCGAGGGCGTGCAGGTCCGCAGCACACAGGAACTGACCGAGGAACTGCGCAAGGCGGTCGATCGCCAGATGAACGAGAAAAAGACCACGTTCATCGAGGTGCTGCTGAACCAGGAACTGGGCGAGCCCTTCCGCCGCGACGCCATGAAAAAGCCGGTGGTCGTGGCCGGCATCGACGCAAGCGACATGCGTCCGCAGAAGGGCGCCGCCTGATCCAGGCCGCATAGCAAGTCGGCACGCTCGATCCTCCGCGCGTGCCAGCCGGCCTGCCAGGCCGTGCCAAGACTGCCGGCGCGACACCTGCGACGGCATCCCTGCGGAGCCCTTCCCGGCCCTACTCTTGCTCCGTCCCGGCCGGTCACACCCCCTGCCCGGCCACGTCGGCGGCGCACCACACCCGGCCCGCCTCTCCTGCATGTGCCGGGTGACTGCCGTCCCCGCCCGTCTGCTCCCCCCAGCGGCGGGCGGGGACGGCGCCCTGTCCTGGCCGCCACCTGGGACAACCGCACCCGCCGCGCCGATCGCGGCCCCCTGCCACGAAAGGACCGTCCGGTGGCCCTCACTCTGCCCAGCCTACCCAGCCTGCCGATGCTGCGGGGCGCCTTTCCCGGCTTCGCCGTCGCCAGCCTCGTCGCCATTACCGCGAAATTCCTGTCCGAGCATTACGGCGCCCCGGCGATGCTGCTGGCTCTGCTGCTGGGCCT
Organism: Paracoccus suum; assembly: GCF_003324675.1. Classification (NCBI taxonomy): domain Bacteria; kingdom Pseudomonadati; phylum Pseudomonadota; class Alphaproteobacteria; order Rhodobacterales; family Paracoccaceae; genus Paracoccus; species Paracoccus suum. The sequence continues at coordinate 1,174,991 of NZ_CP030918.1, read as the reverse complement.
CGCGCTGAACTTCCTTTCAGAGGAAGGCACCCGAACCGCCCCCGGAATTGGGCTGACCGCGCGCAGCGTGCTGCGCCTCGGGGTGGCGCTGCTGGGCGCGCGCATCTCGGTCGAGATGCTGGCGCAGCTCGGCTGGTCGCTGATCCTGCTGGTGATCGCCGGGGTCGTCGCCACGATCCTCTTTGCGCTGCTGGTCGCACGCTTCGTGGGTCGCAAGTGGCGCTTTGCGCTGCTGACCGGCGGCTCCGTTGCGATCTGCGGTGCCTCGGCGGCAATGGCGATTTCCGCCGTGCTGCCCCGGCATGAGCGGTCCGAGCGCGACCTTGTCTTTACCGTGCTGTCGGTGACCGTGCTGTCGACTGTCTGCATGGTGGTCTACCCGATGCTGTCCGGCTGGCTCGGCTTTGACCAGCGCACCGCCGGCGTCTTTTTGGGCGGCACCATCCACGATGTCGCCCAGGTCGTCGGCGCAGGCTTCTCGATCGGACCGGAGGCGGGCGAGACCGCGACCCTGGTCAAGCTGATCCGGGTGTCGATGCTGGCCCCGGTCGTTCTCGCGTTCTCGATCATCATCCGCTCGCGCGGCCTGGCCGACAACGATGGCGGCAAGGCGCCGCCGTTGCTACCCGGCTTTGTCATAGGCTTTCTGGTGCTTGCGGCCGTCAACTCGATGGGCCTGATCCCGCCGGCGGTTGCCGCCGCCGCGGGCAAGGTGTCCACCTGGTGCCTGCTGATTGCCATCGCCGCGGTCGGCATCAAGACGTCGCTCGGCAAGATGCTCGAGGTCGGGCCCGGCGCCATCGCCCTGCTGGTCGCCGAAACCGTGTTCCTCGGTGCCTGGGTCATCCTCGGCCTGCACATGATTGGAGGCTGAGCCATGTCCGCCACGCTGGACCGCATCTTTGACACCGCTCGCGCCCGCCGCGCCCATATCGTGCTGCCCGAGGGAGGCGATCCCCGCGTGACCGAGGCCGCGGCCATAGCCGTGCGCGAGGGGCTGGCGCAGGTTACACTGTTGGACGGCGCCGCCCCCGGTTGTGCCGGCATCGACAGCGCGACGGCAGCCGACCTGCCCGCACTGGTCGAGGCCTGGCTACAGATGCGCCGCGCCAAGGGCATGACCGAAGAGCGGGCCGAGGTCGAGATGCGCGATCCCATCCGCCAAGCGGCCATGCGCGTGCGTCTGGGTCTGGCCGACGGCACCGTCGGCGGCTCGGTCGCGACCACCGCCGACACCGTCCGCGCGGCGTTGCAGGCCATCGGCCGCGCGCCGGGCGCCGGCATCGTGTCGAGCTTTTTCCTGATGATCCCGCCCGAAGCCCGCCCCTCGCCCATCGAGGGCGGGGTCATCTTCGCCGACTGCGGCCTGGTGATCGCCCCTTCGGCGGCCGAGCTTGCAGACATCGCGCTATCCGCCGCGGCGTCATGCCGGGCACTGCTGAGCGCGAACCCGCGTGTTGCGATGCTGTCCTTCTCGACCGCCGGCAGCGCCGAGCATGAAAGCATCACCCGCGTGCGCGAGGCGGTCGCCACGGTGCGCGAGCGCGCCCCGGATCTGCAGATCGACGGCGAGTTGCAATTCGACGCCGCAATCGATGCCGCAATCCGCCAGCGCAAGGCCCCGGGCAGCCCCCTGACGGGCCAGCCGAACGTGTTCATCTTCCCCGATCTCGGCGCCGGCAACATCGGCTACAAGATGGCTCAACGCCTCGGCGGCTTCACCGCGATCGGCCCGGTGCTGCAGGGACTGGCGCGCCCGGCCAACGATCTGTCCCGCGGCGCCAGCGTGGACGACATCGTCGCGGCGATTGCGGTCACGGGTGCACAGGCCGCGGCCTTGGGTTGAGGAAGGTTCTGCCGCAAGGAACCACTGCGAGCCACGCGCGGCAAGTGGCGGGCTGGCACGACGCTGTGCATTGAACGTTCGTGGGGTCGTCGCCGAGGATCGCAATTCGGGATCGGCCCTCGGCCCCGAAGGGCCCCGGCACACCGGGCCCTTCTTGCCTTGCGCATTTTGGATGATGTGGCTCAAGCTTGACGGAACCCGATCTCAATGGCGGCTCGTCAGTGATACCTCTCCAGGCATTCAGAATCGCACTTTGCGCGGTGCCACTGTGGACATTTCCATCGATTGCGTTGGCGGGTGCGACCAAGGTCGGGAAAGACGCTGTCGAGGTAGGACTGCAGTCCACCGCGCCCGTCACAGCGAGTACCAAAAGTCAGCGCCCTCCTTGCCGGGTGACGCATCGACCTGAAGGCAAAGTTCTGGCGATCCGCTGGACGGAAGGACCGGACGACCAGCCAGTTGGCGATGCCGTTAACCACGCTGCCGACCTGAACCTGATCGTCACCACAGCAGGCTACCATGCCGGCGACTGCATCAAGGTCGAAGTGCGCAGCGACGACGGACTCGATGTAGCCGAGGGCGTTGCGCGGATTACCTTGACTGGCCGGGTCGGGGCGGACGGGCGCTTGCGTCTGAGTGAACCGCTGCGGCCTTACACCCTTATTCTGTCCAATCCGGAAACAGACCGCCCACTCGACCTGTCAAAAGGCGCGTCACGCCAAGAGCCGTTAAGCAAAAACTGAAAAGCATGCCATCGGCTGGCGTTGAACGAGCGCTCTCGCGAAGTCTGGTCGTGGGCTAAATCGTCATCGGACTGTCACGCCCGCGACATGGAAGGCGTCAATACCGCGCCGGTACGCGACGACAATCCAGGAGACCGCATGTCCAGCCGCATCATTCTGACCTCGATCATCGCCCTCGGCGCGGCCTGTCCCGCCTTGGCCGAACCTGTCTTCAACCGCGTCGCAAGCTTTGCCACGGCCGACAACATGGCCGAGGGCGAGGACCGCTCCCGCGAGACGAGCGCCGAGATCATTGTAGCGACTGAGGACGGCAATCGGCTGATCTATTCCGACAGCCCCCTGGGCGTCCTCGGCCAGATCGACATTACCGATCCCAAGGCGCCGAAACCCTTGGGCAACATCCCGATGGATGGCGAGCCGACGACCACCGTCGTGATCGGCCAGAGCGCCTTCGCCGGCGTGAACACCTCGGAAAGTTTCGCCACCCCCTCCGGCGCGCTTCGCCAGATCGACCTCGCCGCCGGCAAGGTCGTCGCCAGTTGCGACCTCGGCGGCCAGCCAGACTCGGTCGCCCGCAACAAGGATGGCAGCCGCATCGCCGTCGCGATCGAGAACGAGCGCGATGAAGAGGTGAATGACGGCGCCCTGCCCCAGATGCCCGCCGGTTACGTCGTCGTGATCCCCGTGAAGGACGGCTCGGCCGACTGCGCTGCGATGACCAAGATCGAGTTGACAGGCCTTGCCGAAGTAGCTCCGGTGGATCCGGAGCCGGAATATCTGGACTACAACGCCGCCGGTGAACTGGTCGTCACGCTGCAGGAAAACAATCACATCGTCGTGATCGGCACTGACAACACGGTCGCCGGACATTTCAGCGCGGGCAGCGTTGACCTGAAAGACGTCGATACCGAGAAAGACGGCAAGATCGACCCCACCGGCAGCCTGACCGGCGTGCCGCGCGAACCGGACGCGGTCGCTTGGATCGACAACGATCACTTCGTCACTGCGAACGAGGGCGACTGGAAAGGCGGCAGCCGCGGCTTCACCGTCTGGAAAAAGGACGGCACCGTCGTCTACGACAGCGGCAACCTGCTCGAGCGGGAACTTATGAAAATCGGCCATTACCCCGAGGGCCGGTCGGGCAAGAAGGGCGGCGAGCCGGAGGCGGTGATCTTCGCCACCTATGACGGCACACCGACCATCTTTGTCGCGTCCGAGCGTGGCAGCGTGACCTTCGCCTTCGACGTGACCGATCCCGCGGCGCCGAAACTGCTGCAGGCCATGGCCTCGGGCATCGGACCGGAGGGCCTCGTCGCTGTTCCTCAGCGCAACCTGTTTGCAACCGCGAACGAGACCGACCTCGGCGAAGACGGCGCCGCCCGCGCCCATGTCATGATCTACGAGCGTCAGGACGCCGCGCCGATCTACCCGACTATCGAAACCGCCGAAGGTCAGACGATTGGCTGGGGCGCGTTGTCGGGACTGACCGTTGATCCTACGAACTCCTCGATCCTCTACGCGGTCAGTGACAGCTTCTACAGCGCTGCGCCGTCTATCTACACAATCGATACGACCACCATGCCCGCAAAGATCACGGCCGCCACGGTCGTCACCCGTGACGGCAAGCCGGCTGAAAAACTGGACCTCGAGGGCATTGCTGCCGACGGTCAGGGCGGCTTCTGGCTGGCCAGCGAAGGCAACCCCGAAAAGGAAGTCGCGCACGCCGTGCTGCATGTGGATGGCAAGGGCGCCATCACGCAGGAAATCGCTCTGCCGAAAGACCTCGACGCCCAGTCCACCCGGTTCGGTTTCGAAGGCGTGACGGTCGTGGATGGCGGCCTGTGGCTCGCCGTTCAGCGGGAATGGAAGGACGACCCCAAGGGCCAGGTCAAGCTGCTGCACCTCGACCCGGCGACGGAAGAATGGACCGGCGTCCGTTATCCGCTGGAAAGCGGAGAGGGTTGGGTCGGTCTGTCCGAAGTCACGGCGCATGACGGCGCGCTGTACCTGATCGAGCGGGACAACCTGATCGGTCAGGCCGCTGCACTGAAGCAGGTCACGCGGGTCAACCTGGCCGATCTGAAGCCCGCGCCGCTCGGCGGCGAGTTGCCCGTCGTGACCAAGGAGGTGGTGCGCGACCTGATCCCGGATCTCAAGACCTGGGGCGGCTACGTGGTGGACAAGGTCGAGGGCCTGGCCATCACTCCGGAAGGCAAGGCCTGGGTCGTCACTGACAATGACGGCGTCGATGACAGTTCTGGCGAGACCTTCCTCTGGTCCTTCGATCTGCCGAAATAATCTGGCGGGGCGCGGCTTCGGCCGCGCCCCCCCATAGCACCCGCGGCGCGGTCAGGTCGCCGCAGCAGATTCGCCCCCCTGCCGCCGAGGCGAACCGAACATGCAAGTTGCCGCACCATCTTGAAACTTTCGGCCCCTTTCTCGCTCTGGTAGGCCGAAGCGCGACTTGCGCCCAGCACCACATCGACCGAAAAGCAGGCATGTCCCAGAAAAAGCCCGTCACCGTTCGCGACATTGCCGATGCCGCGAAAGTCTCTCGCGCCACGGCGGCGCGGGCGCTGAACGGTTATGGGTATGTGGGCGACGACACCGCAGTCCGGGTGCAAGAGGCCGCCGCCCGCCTTGGATATCGCGGCAACCGCGTCGCGCAGGCGCTGCGTCAGGGGCAGATGCCCATTGTCGGCTTCGTGCCCGGCGACATCCAGAACCCGTTCTTTGCGCGCATCGCCCATGACCTCGACGGCGCCCTGCGGCCCACCCGGCACAGCCTGATGATCGCCAGCAGCGAGGAGAGCATCGAGCAGGAGCGAGAGGTGGTGGACAGCCTGCGCAGCCTCAACGTCCGCGGGCTGATCGTGGCGCCGGCCTCGGCCGACGATACCGGTCATCTGGTGGCGCTCGTGAACGAGGGCGTGCCACTGGTGATCATCGACCGAATGGCGCGAGATGTGCCCTGCAGCAGCGTGACCGTCGACAACGAGGGCGGTGCGCGCGAGGCGATCAGCTATTTCGTCAGCAATGGCCACCGGCGGATCGCGCTGATTCATGACGATTCGCGAATCGTGACGGCCCGCGAGCGTCTCGGCGGCTATGTCGACGCCCTGACTGGCCACGGCCTTGCGGTCGAGGAGCGGCTGATCGCCGTCTCGCAATCTACTGTCGAATCCACCATTGAGGCGGCGATTCGGCTGTTCAGCCAGCCAGAGCCGCCGACCGCGCTATTGACGGTGGACAGCCTTATGACGACCGGTGCGCTGCTGGCCTTGCGGTCCATGGGCCTGTCGGTCCCGCACGATGTCTCGCTCATCGGCTTTGACGATTTCGACCTTGCTACGTTCACTGATCCGCAGATCACCGTCGTTTCGCAACCGGTGGCGCGGATCGGTGCGCAGGCGGTGAAATTGCTGCAGGATCGCATCACCGGGACCGGCGAGCCGGAGGCTACGCGCTTCCCCACCCGGCTCATCATCCGGGGTTCGGTCGGCAAGCCCGGGGGCCAGCCGCGGCGCTGACCGAAAGCGCGGATTTCCAAAGCCGCAAAAAAAAGTCCTTGCCAGAGGATTAATCGCGCGACTAATTTCCGGATGTGAGACCGGTCTCACTCCAATCGCTCCGCGCAAGCCGGGTGCTGGCCCGATGACCGCTGGCACCACACTCAGAGGGAAATCATGCTGAATTTCGACAAGGACCGTTTCATTCGCATCCAGAGCGGCGCGGTTGCGATTGCCGAAGAAGTGCGTCCCCTGATCCGCGATCTGCTGGGCAAGGGAATCGAGCGGCTATACTTCATGGGCACCGGCGGGGTGCAGCTTCTGACGCTGCCCGCTGTCGACCTGATCCGCCAGGCCAGCAATTTTCCTGTCGACGCCTGTTACCCCGCCCAGGTGGTATTGGACCCGCCAGCCGGCCTGGATGACAAAGCGCTTGTCGTCATTCCGTCGCTGTCGGGCACGACCCGCGAAGGCGTCGAACTGCTGAAGTTCCTGAACGAGCGGGGCGTGACAACGCTGTCGTTGACCGGGCACGCCGAAACGCCGCTGGCCCGCGAGGCAAGCTACACCTACACGAACTTTGCCGAGGACGACACTTCATCCGAATCCTTCTACCTGCAGACCCTCGTGATCGCGCTTGCGCTGCTGGACGAGATCGGGGCGATCAGCGACTACGAGGCGGTTCTGGCAGAGCTGAAAATCATGCCCGAACTGCTTGCTGCCGCGAAAGAGAGCTATGAGCCCGAGGCCGCCAAGCTGGCCGAGGCCATCAAGGACGAGCCCTACCACATCTTCACAGCCGCCGGCTCTGCCTGGCCCGAGGCGCATTACTACGGGATGTGCATCCTCGAGGAGATGCAGTGGATCCGCACCCGTCCGGTCCACGCCGCGGACTTCTTCCACGGCACGCTGGAGCTGGTCGAGCCGGGGGTCAGCGTCTTCCTGCTGAAGGGCGAGGACGTGCTGCGCCCGCTGGGCGAGCGGGCCGAGCGCTTTGCGCACCGCTACACCGACAAGGTCCGTGTCCTCGACGCCGCAGGCGTGGCGTTGCCCGGCATCTCGCCGCGGGTGCGCGCCCTCGTCTCGCCGGCTGTCCTCGCCACGCTGCTGCAGCGTGTCAGCGCGCATCTGGAGGTGCTGCGCGACCACCCGCTGACCACCCGCCGCTACTACAAGCGCGTCGAATACTGACGCGGCAGAAGCAAAGCAAAAGCACAGCAGGAGGAGACGAAGAATGAAGGGGTCACTGCGCACGATTGCGGCCGTCGCCGGCACGGTCTCGGCTCTGGGATGGGGAGCGGCGGCCTTCGCTGCCACCGAAACGGCCGATCCGGCGGCAACAGTCGATTACAAGGGTTCGCTGACGGTGCTGACCAAGTTCGGCATGCAGCGGCTAGCGCCGTATTTCACCGATCTGGCGAAACAGTACGAGGCCCAGCACCCGGGCGTGAAGATCGAGCTGATCCAGGAGGATGACGACAGCGTCAAGGGCAAGACCAAGACGCTGGTCGCCTCGAACTCGATTCCCGACGTGTTCTTTTCGTGGACCGGGACCTGGGGCGGCAACTTCGTGCGCGGCAAGCGCGCTGTGGACCTCACGCCGGTGATCGGGCCGGACACCGAATGGGGCAAGACCTTCGCCCCCGCCGCGCTGTCCGCCTTCGTCTACAACGGCAAGAGCTACGGCATCCCGCTTTACCTCGATGCCAAGTTCATGGGCTACAGCAAGAAAATCTTCGCTGACCAAGGCCTGACCGAGCCGGCCGACCTCGACGGGCTGCTGGCAGCCTGCGACAAGATCAAGGCCGCGGGTATCACGCCGATCTCGTTCGGCAACAAGGAGCCGTGGGCCGGCGTCCATTACCTGGGGCAGCTTCTGGCCTACAACGTCCCGCAGGCGGTTCTGGAAAAGGACTTCAATCCGGCGACGGCGGAATACAGCGACCCTGGCTATGTCGCGGCGCTGAACCAACTGAAGCAGATCGTGGATCGCTGCACCATCGGCGCGGACGTCAACGGCATCTCGTACCAGACCGCGATCCAGGACCTGAGCGACGGCAAGTCGGCCATGTATTACCAGGAGATCATCGAGTTCGATAACTCCGCCAAGGCCGACACGACGCTGAAGCCCGAGGAGTTCGGCTTTTTCGCGCTGCCCGCGCCCAAGGATGCCAAGGGCGATCCGAAGGCGCTGGAGGGTGCCCCCGAGGGCTACATGATCAGCGCAGCATCGGACAACGTGCCGCTGGCGATCGACTTCATGAAGTTCGTCGCCAGCCCCGAGAACGCCAAGATCCTTTCGGCTCCGCCCTATGGCCAGCCGAGCGCGGTCATCGGCGGCAGCGATCCCGCGCAGATGAGCCCGTCGGTCGTCGGCGGCCTCGAGAAGATCGCGCAGGCCTCATACCTGATGCAATGGCTGGACACGGTGAACCATCCCAAGGTCGCCGCGGCGTGGCTGTCGAACCTGCAGGCCTTCATCGGCGGCTCGATACCCGCCGAGGATGTCGTGGCCGAGGTTCGCAAGGCCGCCGCTTCGGCCAAGTGATACGCTGATGGCATTGCCCTCCATGACCACGAGAAGCGGCGCCCCTGTCGGCGCCGTTTCGCCCCCACCCCGCCGCCCGCTTGCGCGGCAGGCGATCGATCGCGCGCTTGGCCTGCGCTGGGTGGCGGTCGCGCTGATCATCGTCGGCTGGTTTGTCTACTACCCGATCATCGACAACTTCATCGTCAGCACCACCAACCAGGACATATTCACGGGCGAGGTCACGCAGGTCGGCCTCGACAACTACCGGCGGCTGGCGAGCGATCCGGTGATCACCCGTGCGCTGTGGAACAACACCGCCTATGCGGTGATCTCGATCATATTTCAGGTGTTGGGCGCCTTCGTCCTCGCCTCGATCATCGAGGGGCTGCGCTCGGCCAAGTGGCGGGCGATCTGGCGGGCGGTGTATTTCATCCCATCGGCCATCTCGACGACCGTAACCGGCCTGCTGTTCTATTTCATCTACCAGCCCAATATCGGCATCCTCGACGGCCTGCTGACGATGACCGGCCTCGAGCATTGGTCGCGGGTCTGGCTGGGCGATCCGCGGACCGCGATCTACGCCATCATCGCGATGAGCCAGTGGCAGGGCTTCGGCTACTCGACGCTGCTGTTCTCGCTCGCCATCCAGAAAATCCCGCAGGAGCTTTACGACGCCGCGCGAATGGATGGCGCGGGGCCGCTGCGGCAGCTGTGGAACATCACCTTCCCACTGACACGCGAGATGACGGCGATGATGATCATCGTGACCATCACCGGCGCGTTCCAGGTCTTTAACGAGGTCATGGTCATGACCGGCGGCGGCCCGAACAACTCCAGCCAGGTCTTGGGCACCTGGCTTTACGAGCAGGGCTTTAACCAGAATGACATGGGCTACGCCGCGGCCATCGGCTCGGTGGTGTTCGCGGTCACCATGCTGACCGGCATTGCCCAGCTCTGGTATGCGCGCCGGCGGAGGGTTGTGGCATGACCCCGGGCGGCAACGTGCAACGTACCTTTTGGCAGGGCGTGGGGCAGGCGTTCCTGTGGGCCTTCCTACTGGCCGTGGGGGTGATCGTTCTCTATCCGCTGCTGTGGATGGCCTTTGGCGGCTTCAAGTCCAACAGCCAGATCTTTGACCATCCCTTTGCCCTGCCCGACCGCTGGTCGCTAGCCAACTACATGGCGGCCTGGTCCGGGGTTCAGGGCTACATGATCTCAAGCCTCGTCGTCACCGCGGTGTCCACCGTCACCACCGTCCTGATCAGCGCATGGGCGGCATACGGGCTGACCCGCACCCCGATGCCCGCCAAGCCGCTGATCACGGCCATCGTGCTGGGCGGCATGATGCTAAGCCCGACCGTGGCCCTCGTCCCCCTCGTGCGCATGATGCAATCGCTGGGCCTTTACGATACACACTGGGCGCTAATCATCCTCTATACCGCGTTCCGGGTGCCGTTCACGACGTTCCTGATCCGCGCCTACATGCTGGATCTGCCGCGCGATCTGGACGAGGCGGCGATGATGGACGGGGCGACCCACGGCCAGATCTTTCGCCGGATCATCCTGCCCCTCTGCCGGCCCATCATCATGAGCTGCGTGGTGCTGCACATCCTGTTCGCCTGGAACGAATACCTGTTCGCGATGATCTTCACCAACAGCCCGACGGTGCAGACGCTGCCGGTCGGCCTGACCTCGCTGATGTCAAAGCAGGGCACGAACTTTGCGCAGGTCTTCGCGGCCATGACGCTTTCGGCGCTGCCCATCATCATCATCTTTTTCCTGACGCAGCGGTATTTCATCCGCGGCCTGACCGAAGGAATCGGCAAATGACCGGCGCCCCTCCCCGGCTGTCGGCCGACCAGTTGATCGGCGCGAACTTCAGCTTTCAGCACTGGCCGTTTGAGAAGGTCGCCCGGGCCATGCGCGGCTTTGGCGTGACCGAGATCGAGCTGTGGGGAATCGCCCCGCATCTGGACCTCTTTCACGCCGATGCAGCCCGCATTGCTTCGGTCCAGCAGGCACTGGCGGATAACGGCCTGAGCGTGCGCTGCCTGACGCCCGAGCAAGTGATGTATCCGATCAACATCGCCTCGGGTGACGATGCCTACCGCCGCGCCAGCATCGATCGCTTCCGCCGCGCCGCCGACATTTGCGCGACGCTGGGCGCGCGCTACCTGTTCCTGACGCCCGGCCGCGGTTTCGAGGATGAGCCGGCGGAGCGTGCCTGGGACCGTTCGGCCGAGGCCCTGTGCGAAATCGCAAATCACGCCCAGGCTCAGGGAGTCCGCTGCCTGCTGGAGCCGCTGCAACGGCGCGAGAGCAACATCGCCCATAGCGCAGCCGACCTGCACCGCCTGCTGGACATGGTCGCGTCGGACAGCATGGACGTGGTGTTGGACATGGTCGCCATGGCCTGCGCAGGTGACACGGTCGGCGACTACGTCACGCTGTTCGGTGACCGCCTCGCGCATGTGCATGTCGTGGATGGAACGCCCGCAGGCCATCTGGTCTGGGGCGACGGTGAACTGCCCCTCGGCCAGTACCTCGCCGAGCTTGCGGCAGCGGGTTACAAGGGCGCACTGTCGTTCGAGCCGTTCGGCGACGGCACCTACGCCCTCGATCCGCATGCGGCGTGGACCCGCAACATGGCGGCCATCGCGCCCCATCTGACCCAGCGAGGGAATGCCGCATGACGATCAAGCTGATCGCCGTCGGCGACAACTGCCTCGACGTTTACCTGTCGAAAGACCGGGTCGCGGTCGGGGGAAACGCGCTGAACGTGGGTGTGCAATGGCGGCGCATGGGGCATGACGCCCGCTATTTCGGCGTGGTCGGCCGCGACCCCGAGGGCGAGATCGTCCTGTCGGAGGTCGCGCGCGTCGGCCTCGACCCGGACGATGTGGAGTTGCGGCCGGGCAGCACCGCTGTGACGCTGCTGCTGGAGAATGACGGCGACCGCCGCTTCCTGCTGGAGGATCTGGGCGCCGGGCGCGATTACCTGCCCTCCGAGGACCGCCACGCCGCGCTGCTGGGCGCCGACTGGGTGCATCTCGGGACCAACGCCGATCCGCGCCTCGTGCGCCGACTGGTGGCCGAGGGCGCGGGCTTCAGCGTGGATGTCTCGACCGCCCATGACCTGTTGCCGCTGGATGGTGTGCCCTTGGTCTTCGCCTCGGGCGCCGAGGACGACGGGGCAAACGACGACGACGCCTTGCAGGACTTCCTGCAGCGCGGTGCGCGCAAGGTCGTGCTGACCTGCGGCAAGCGTGGCGCGATCTATCGCGACGGCACCGCGACCCACCAGATCAAAGCGCGGCCGATCACGGTCGTGGACACCTGCGGCGCCGGGGACAGCTTCATCGCCTCGTTCATCGCCGAGGCCATTGTCGCCGGCCGGCCCGTCCCGGAGGCGCTGCGTCTTGCCACCGGCCGCGCGGCTGAGACCTGCACGCATCAGGGGGGCTTTCCCCAGACCCTGCGCCCCATCCCGGAATGGCTGCCGAGAAAATATGCCGACGTCATCGCCACGGCGGAGAGCTGACATGACCACCTATCGCCTTTGGCAACCCGCCGTCGCCGCCCCCGCCGACCGGTCCTTCTGGCTGCAGGACGCGGGCGGCGGACCCGTCACCCGGCCGCCGACTGGCGATGCGGACTGCGACGTGGCCATTGTCGGCGGCGGCTACACCGGCCTCTGGACCGCGCTGCGGCTGCGCGAGCAGGCGCCCGATCTTCGGATCACCATTGTCGAGGCCGACTTCTGCGGCTCTGGCGCGTCCGGCCGTAACGGCGGACAGGTCCACACCTGGTTCGCGGAAATCGACCTGCTGGAACGGCTGGTGGGCATTGACGAGGCGCTGCGCCTCTGCCGCGCCACGGCCGACGCGATCGAGGAGCTTGCGGCGTTGCAGGCCTCGGGCACCATCGACATGGGCCTGCGTCTCGACGGCTGGCTGTGGACCGCCAGCTCCATTGCGCAGGAAGGTGCCTGGGAAAAGGCCGTCGCCCTGTGCCGCGCAAATGGCGAGGACCGCTTTCGCCCCCTCACGGCCGAGGAGATCCGGCAACGCACCGGATCGGACGTGTCCTATACGGGCATCGTCGAGCCGCGTGCCGGCACGGTGCAGCCGGCAAAACTGGCGCTTGGGTTGCGCGCGCTCGCCATGTCGCGCGGCATTGCCATCCATGAACGCTCGCCCGTGCGGCAGATTGACAGCGGTAGCCCCTCGACCCTGCACGGTGACGGCTGGACGCTGCGCGCGCCTAAGGTCGTGCTCGCGACCAGCGCCTGGGCCTCGGCGATCCCCGAACTGCGGCGTCACCTCTACATCGTCGACAGCCAGATCATCGCGACCGCGCCACTGGCCGGGACGCTCGACCGCCTTGGTTGGACGGGCGGCGAGTCGATCTGCGATGCCCAGTCCCACGTCCTCTACTATCAGCGGACGCCGGATGGCCGGGTGGTCTTTGGCCGGGGCAGTGGGAACGTGGCCTATTTCGGCCGACCGACCGCGGCCTACAACCGCCGTCCGACCGGTCGCATCGACAACATTCGCGAGTTGCATCGCGTCTATCCGACCCTGCGGGGCGCGCGGGTCGAATATGACTGGACCGGGCCGATCGATTGCACGCCCGAACATCTGCCGGTGTTCGGCCATCTGGAAAAGCAGCCGGGCATCTTCTTCGGCGTCGGCTTCAACGGCACCGGCATCGCCCAGACACCGGTTGCGGGCCGCATCCTCGCGAGCCTTGTGCTCGGCCGGGACGATGCATGGTCGCACAGCGGCCTCGTCGGGCTCTCGCGCCGCTCTACCCTGCCCCCCGAGCCGATCCGCTATCTGGGCGCCCGCATTGTCCGGCGCGCCATCCGCGCCCGGAACGACCGGGAAATTCGCAACGAGAGCGCCGGCCCCCTGGTCCGGTGGCTGTCCAGCCTGACCCCCGGAAGCTGATGCGCCCCGCACGCCTGAATTACAAAAGAGGCACCACATGGCCGAATTGACGCTGCGCAACGTCCGCAAGAGCTATGGCGCGGTCGAGGTTCTGCAGGGGATCGACCTCGACATTCGCTCGGGCGAGTTCGTGGTGTTCGTCGGCCCCTCGGGCTGCGGCAAGTCCACGCTGCTGCGCGCCATCGCCGGGCTGGAGGATATCAGTTCGGGCGAGTTCCTGATCGATGGCGCGCGCATGAACGAGGTTGCGCCCTCGCGCCGCGGCATCGCCATGGTGTTCCAGTCCTACGCCCTCTACCCGCACATGACGGTTTTCGACAACATGGCCTTCGGCATGCGCATCGCCGGGGTGAAAAAAGCCGAGATCGCGGCCCGCGTGACGCGCGCGGCCGAGGCGCTGCAACTGGCACCTTATCTGGACCGCTTTCCCCGCGCCCTCTCTGGCGGGCAGCGCCAGCGTGTCGCCATCGGCCGCGCCATCGTCCGCGACCCGCGGGTATTCCTGTTCGACGAGCCGCTGTCGAACCTCGACGCGGCGCTGCGGGTCGCGACGCGGATCGAGATCGCCAAGCTGAAGCAGGCGATGCCGGACACGACCATGATCTACGTCACGCATGACCAGGTCGAGGCGATGACGCTGGCCGACCGCATCGTCGTGCTGCGTGGTGGCCGCATCGAGCAGGTCGGCTCGCCGGTCGACCTCTACCGTCGGCCGGCAAACCTGTTCGTGGCAAAGTTCATCGGCTCGCCCGCCATGAATATCCTGCCGGCGACGGTGACCGCTAGCGGCGCACAGACGCAGGTAACGCTGGCGACCGGGGGAGATGTAGGCATACCGCTCGCAACCAACGCGGCGATGCGCGGTGAGCCGGTCAGCTTCGGGATCCGGCCCGAGGATCTGCGCCTCGCCGAAGAGGGCCAGCCGCTGCTGACCGGCCGCGTGACGCTGGTTGAGCAGCTGGGCGAGGTGCAGCTTGTCTATCTCGACATCCCCGGCGTGATTGAGCCGCTGGTTGCGAAGCTGCCGGGCAGTGCGCTGCTGGAGTCAGGCGCCGAGCTTGCCCTTACCGCCGATCCGGGCAGTTTTCACCTGTTCGGCGCCGACGAGCGGTCGCTGGACGCCTGAAGCAAGTCACTCGACCGGCAACGTCAGGCAGGATCGAGAACGATCCTTCGCTCATCCATCCGGTTGTAGCCGCCGGCAAACTGAACCTGCTGACCAGTTGCCTCCTGCGGCTCATAGGTCACGCACATGACTTGGATGCCCGCGGGGTCGCACATGATGAGATAGGCCAAGGCGCCGTCCCAATGGCTCTTAAACAATACGACCCGGGCGCTGCTCGTCGTTGTACCACTCTCGTATCCTGCGCGAACTCGTGCGATCCTTCATTATCCCACCCTCTCGAGCGCCCGAACTAGTCGAGGGTTATCTGCGTCGCCATCAGCTTCGCCGGAGAGGAAAGACATGGCCTGTCACTGCGCAACGTGCCCGCCACCTTACTTCAGCAAATTTTCCCGAAGCAGGGAAATGACCTTCTTCACCTGCCCGGCGCCGGGGTAATTGCGGGTGATGACCCAAGTGCGCTTGGCGAAATCATAAATCCCCAGCGCCATCAGCGGAACGCAGATGACCAGCAGCCAGAGCCACGCTGAGTGGACGCGCGCCAACAGGATCGCGAGCAGCGAGATGGCCAGAGCCGCGACGGGAATACTGGCCCGTTTCAACAAATCCATCGGCTGCACTTTCTTGCTGGGACAAGGGGGCCCTTGGTCAGGCATCGGAGCGTGCCAGAAAGGCCGAACAGAATGACCTGTCGCGAGGAGGGTAACCGCTGCGCACCGGAGGGGTTCCCGTCCACGCCCTCTCAGCGGCATGTTGACGCGGAAGGCATAGGGCGTCCCGGAACATCCGACTTAAATCTTGTCAGGTGCAAGCGGCCGCAGGTGAACGCCGGCCTCGGCACACAACACTCCGCCACTGACGCGCTCATAGATTGGCCGCTGGCGCTTCGCGTGACGCCGATCTTGTTCACTTGATCAAACCCGGCGCGGCTGCTTGGCAGCAGCGCTCCAGCGGCTATAGGTTCCAGCAGCCAAACGGCAACCGGCTCGGGATCCTTTGCAAGCTGATCGCTCCATCACCGGAAACCTGGCCGTCCGCTTCCTGAAGGCGTGGATGGTCTCGGCTGCGCTGATCCTGATCGTCATACTGACGGGCGTTGGCTCGGCCGCGCGGATGGCGCCAGAGCGGGGCGAGATCGACCTCGCTGCAGCCATGCTGACGTTGGGGACCCATAGCGCTGATCTGTGTGGCGAGGGCGCCGGCCATAATGACCACGGGTGCCCGCTGTGCCTCGTCCCGACGCCTCCCAAGCCGGCAGCCCTCGCCGAGCCTGCGCGACGTCAGTTGACTTGGCGCGCGCCGATAATGCCGCCGCCCTTCGCGCACCGAACCCGCGCCCCGCCGATGCCGCCGGCCCGCGCCCCGCCCATCAACCCTCGGACTGCCTGAGCCGCCCCATTGGGGCTTTCGCGCATCTGCGGCCCGCGGGCCGCGCCCGAGGATCAACATGACCGACATTTCCCTGTCTGCCGCCGCCAAAGCGCGCGCGGACTCATCCGCCCTTTATCGGGCGATCTGGCGCTGGCATTTCATAGCCGGGCTGCTGGTGATCCCCTTCGTGCTGCTGCTGGCCACCACCGGTGGCATTTACCTGTTCAAGGACGAGATCAACGACCTGCTGCATCGCGATCTGCGCATCGTTCCGGTGACGCAGTCGGCACAACTGCCCGCTTCCGCCATCGTCAGCGCGGCGCTGACGAACTACCCCGGGACCCTCAAATCCTATTTGCCGGCGCCTGCCCCCGGGCGCTCGACCGAGGTCAAGATCGAGAACGAAGAGGGCATCACACAAAGCGTCTATGTCGACCCAACCCGCGGCACCGTGCTGGGCGCGCTGGGTGATGGCGGTGCGGCGGGCAGCCCCGAAATGCAGTTGGTGCGACAGCTGCACTCGCTCGCCTATTTCGGATGGCTGCCCCAGCGCTTTGTCGAATTGGCGGCGGGGTGGATGGTGCTGCTGACCGCCTCGGGCATCTATCTTTGGTGGCCACGCGGCAAGCGGGCCGGTACCTTCACCGTCAAGGCAGCACGCGGTCGGCCCTGGTGGCGCGACATCCACGCCGTCACCGGGATCTACACGGCGGGCTTCATCCTGTTTCTCGCCATGTCGGGCCTGCCATGGTCGGGCTATTGGGGGGCGAAGTTCTATGACCTCGCCTACCAAGTCGGGCTGGGCATGCCGGACGGCTACTGGTTCAGCTATCCGACATCGACCGTCCCGGTCGGCGCGGTGTTGGACAAGACCCCCTGGATCATGGAGCGCCAGCCTATGCCGCTGTCGACCGCAAGCGATGGTACCCCTGCGGGTCTCGACCAGGTCGTCGCCACGGTTGAGGCGCTGGGTATCGCGCCCGGCTATGGGCTGGACGTGCCGTCGGACCCCGAGGGCGTCTTCACCGCCTCGGTCTATCCCGACGATGTCCGGCGCGAGCGGGTGATCCACCTCGACCAGTATTCGGGGAAGGTGCTGTTCGATATGGGCGTGGCCGACCTCGGCGCGCTGGGTGCTGCCGCAGAGCTGGGCGTCAGCCTGCACACGGGTCAGTATTTCGGCGTGGTGAACCAGATCGCGTTGCTGCTGGCCTGCCTCGCCATGATCGTGATGTGCATCGCCGCCGTCACGATGTGGTGGAAGCGCCGGCCCTCCGGTAGCCTCGGGACGCCACGCGTCGGAGCCTGGCGCGTGCCCACTGGACTGATCCTGCTTGGGGCGGCGGCTGGCCTGTTCTTCCCGCTGGTGGGACTGTCGATGCTGGTGATGGCGGCCATCGAGTGGGTGATCGCGCGCCGCCAGACAGTGGCCTGATCCGCGTTTCACAGATCGCGCCGCTTTGGCGGCGCGATCCACAGGCGAACGGCGGACGCTGTCTGACCGTCAACACCGCGCCGAACAAGGTCACGCCTATTGCTCGTCGCTCATGACTGCCGCAGCGCTTCCGGCTCTGCGGACGGCAGTCGCAATCGGTCCTCAGGCTTTGGCCTGCCGAAAGAGCCATTCGCGCGCTGCCTTAATGTAGAAAAACTTGCGCGCCGAGCCCATGTGATCGACCCCCTGGAAGGTCAAGAAGGTGATGTTACCACCCTGCTCCAGGTAGCCGTCAACCTGACTGGTCAGATTTTGCTGATCCTGAATCGGGAAGATGAGCGACGGGTCCAAGGTCTCGGCCGGGCGCGTGACCTTGGCGCCCGCATCGCGCCAGACCGGCACGCATTGCTCGTTCCAGGGGGTCGCCTTGTTGTCCTAGCTCCCGGTGATGATCAGCACGTTTTGCGTGGCCAGCGTTTCGACATCGGCGAGGCGCTGCTGGCCCGCGATAATCAGGCCGCCCGCGAAAGTCTCGGGGTGTTTGGCCATCAGCCACAACGAAGTCATGGCCCCCATCGACCAGCCCGTGCAATAGACCCGCTTGGGATCGATCTTCAGCACCTTGTCGCGGCGATCATCCAGGTTCGGATTGCCGTAATTCCATGTATTCGACAGAAGGGATTCGACCAGTCGATATGTGTTTTCGACGTCATGGGTGTGTTCCCAATAGTCATTCATTGTGGTGCGTTCATACCTAGGAGTGATGACCACGCATTCGCGCTGGGCCTGCTCTTCCGGCATGCTCCAGATACTGGCGATGCAGGTCTCGGTCAGCGTTTCCTCACAGGTTCCGTCGTAGCTGGTGCCCGAATGCGTGATCGCGAGCCGCAGGGCATAGGCCTTGTCCTCGCCGCCATCGGCCAGAAACGACTTGGGCAGATAGATGCTGCATTCCAGCCACGTGGCGCGGTCGTCGTCCCACCACCAATGGTTTTGCTCCCAGGCATCGACACCGCGAATGGAAACGCTGTTCCTCGCTCTCCGACGTTACTGAAGGGGGTGGAGTTCGAGGGGTAGATCGCACCTGCCTCGGTGCGGATGTCGCGCAGTTGAGTCAGCGTCACTTTCTCGCTGTCGGTCGTGGGGAGGCTGAGGTCGGGATCATGGGCGAACTCGGCGATCACATAGCGTCCCGGCACGCCGGACTGGTCCATGAGGGGCTGGGCGGCATCGATGACGTCGACGTTGATGCTATGTTAGATCCATCCCGCTCGATAAATCAGGGACCGTTTTCTCTTCCCGGGCTGGGACGTGGGCTCCTACCGCTGGAAACGCTACGCGCTGACCGGTTTTTTCGACAATGACAAGCCCTTGGCAAAATACACGAAGGCGGAACGGCGGCAGTTGATCGACGCGGAGGGAACCCCGGTCGCCAATCCACTCCCGGGATGGATGACGAGCACCACATACGAAGCGCATCAGGCGCACCTACCTTCGCCGCGATCTGGATGCCTTGACGGAACCGGAACGCGGGGCGTTGGCAAAAATTCTGACCCGCAAGGCTTGCCCCACCTGTCATGGTGGCAGGCTTAAGGCTGAAGTCTTGGCGTGCCAGATCGAGGGTCGCAACATCGCCGATTGCGGAGCCATGGAGCCGGGCGATTTGATCGCCTTTCTGCGCGAGATTGATGCCCAGGAGGCGGTTTCCGTTATCGATACGCTGATCGATCGTTTGCAGGCTCTGATCGACCTCGGGCTGGATTACTTGACACTTGACCGTGAAACGCCATCGCTCTCTGGTGGCGAGTCACAGCGGATCAAGATGGTTCGCTATCTTGGCAGCAGCCTGTCCGACATCGCCTACATATTCGATGAGCCGAGCACCGGCCTGCATCCCCGCGACGTTCACCAGGTTACGGAACTGATGAATCGTCTGCGCGGCAGGGGCAACAGTGTCCTGATTGTTGAGCACGATCCGGACGTGGTTGCGATTGCCGACGAGGTAATCGATGTAGGCCCGGGTGCAGGACCTGATGGTGGGCAGATTGTTTTCCAAGGCACACTAGACGAACTTCGGCGATCTGAAACAAGAACCGCCAAAGCCTTTACCCAGCCTCGCTCACTTCGAGCGAAAATTCGCGAACCCAAGGGTCAGCTACAGATACGCAATGCATCGCTGCATAATCTTCACGAAGTCAGCGCCGATATGCCGCTCGGGGTCCTGGCGGTCATCGTCGGGGTTGCAGGCTCCGGCAAGAGCACGCTGACGAACTCGATACTGGCGCGGCGCTATCCGGAGATTGTTTGTATCGACCAAAGCGCACTGGGGGGGATCTCGCCGTTCGACACCCGCGACCTACATCGGCATTCAGGACCGTATCCGCGCCCTGTTTGCCAAAGCCAGCGGCGAAGCCGCAGGCCTGTTCAGCAGCAACTCTGCGGGAGCATGCCCGGTCTGTCGCGGCCTCGGAGTCATCCGCACAGATTTGGCGTTCATGGATACCGCTGAGGTGCCCTGTAGAAGCTGCGGCGGCTCGGGGTATTCTGACGCTGCATTGGCAGTTAAGATCGCCGGACGCACGATCGCCGATATCGCAACGTTGCCTGTGGTTGAGGCGCTTAAGGCCTTTTCGGATGATAGCGCCATCGCCGCGCCGTTGGAGCGCATGCGCGACGTCGGGCTCGCCTATATGCGATTAGGTCAGCAATTGAACTCGCTGTCCGGTGGCGAGCGTCAGCGCTTGCGTCTCGCCGATGAACTGGGGCGAGAGAGCTCGACTTATCTGCTCGATGAGCCAACCTCGGGGTTGCACATGGCTGACGTCGACCACCTGCTTGGGCTGTTTGATCAACTGATCGAGAGCGGAAAATCGTTGATCGTTGTGGAGCACAATCTCCAGGTTATTTCGAAAGCAGACTGGATTGTCGAGATGGGCCCGGGTCCGGGTAAGCGCGGAGGCCGTGTAATTTTCAAAGGCTCGCCGAAAGAAATGCTGAGGTCAAAGCAGTCGATCACGGGGCCGTTTCTCAAAGGGTATCTTGAAGGGCAAGACTGGCGCAGGTCCAGGCAATGGCAAGCTTCCGGACCCACAGTGCGGTCGACGGACGGCTAGCGAAATCTAGAATATCTTGGCTTTGAATGTCGAAACAACACGCCTGGGTTTTATCACCTTTCGGGCCAGGTAATAAATGAGTGGGAAAAATTAATGGTTTCCACGCATGCCATACCATAACCAGAGGCCCGGAGCATCGCCGGCGCGAGTCGCGAGTTCAGAGAAGGGTTTCCCGCCGCTGCCGGTGCGATGCGGGGGCGTCTTAGTTGACATTCGAGCGGATCATCCCCCTTGGTCGACAAGGTTCCTAGAGCTGGCATCTGAGCCACGCGGCGCTTGAGGAGAGACCGATGGCCGAGCGGACCGAAAAGTTCGAACGTTTCCGCGCGCTGCATGCACAAGACCGCGCGTTTGTTGTTCCCAACCCCTGGGACGCCGGTACAGCGCGACTCCTAGCACATCTTGGGTTCGAGGCCTTGGCTACGACCAGTGCTGGCTATGCCTTTTTCGAGGGTAAACTCGACTCCTCGAGCAGCTTTGGCCGTGAGGAAATTCTGGCGAACGCCGCCGAAATTGTGGCCGCAACCGACCTGCCCGTCTCCGCCGATCTGGTAGATGGATTTGGCGGCGCACCGGAGGATTGTGCTCGAACGATACGGGAGGCGGCCGAGATAGGCTTGATTGGTGGCTCGATCGAGGATGCGACAGGCAATCCCGACATGCCTATCTACACGTTCGAACTCGCGGTCGAACGCGTGCGGGCGGCGGCCGAGACAGCGCGAGACAGGTCGTTTCTGTTGACAGCGCGCGCCGAGAACTTCCTGTGCGGAAACCCCGATCTGGACGACACTATCAACCGCCTCCAAGCATTTTCGGAGGCCGGGGCAGATGTCCTCTATGCACCCGGCCTGCCGGACCTGAGGGCGATCCGCACGGTCTGCGACGCGCTCGACAAACCTGTCAACGTGGTCATGGGCCTTCGCGGACCAAACTGGTCGGTAGACGAACTGTCGGCCGCGGGCGTCCGCCGGATCAGTGTTGGCGGATCATTCGCGCGTGCAGCTCTTGGTGCGCTCTACCGTGCGGCGGCAGAAGTCCGGGATCTCGGGACATTCAGCTATGCTGATGCCGCCCTGCCGGGCGCGGAAATTGCGCGCATCATGGGTGCCCGCAACTGAGCTTCGCGGGCTGAACGCGATCCCACCTGAATCCGCGCTTCAAGGTAGTTGGCAGGAAGCGGTTTTGTCCTCGAAGGCAGATAGATAGGCCAAAACGGCAAAACTATCTGCCACCAAACAACCGGTGAAGGTGGTCACAAAGACCTGCCTCTATGTCCAGAACCGATCCAGTGAAAACAAAGCTGGGAAATCCCGGTACGGACTCGAGACTGCCTCTTTAGTCAGAAAGGTTTGCCTCTCAGGGGCCAAACCTCCCTCCTAACTGCGCTCACGGTCGCTCATACCGCTTGGAGAATGTCAGAGCTTCTGGCGCTGCCTGACTGCATTTACTTCGTCGAGGTGTGCCCCCAGCCACTCCGAGACAGCATTGAGGCGCTCAGCTAAACCTTTCCCCAAGGGTGTCAGGCTATATGTGACCTGGGGGGGAGCCGAGCCGTCTGCATGTCGCGCGACGAACCCGTCTCGCACCAAGAGTTTCAGTGTCTGCGACAGCATCTTTTCGCTGATGCCCTCTACAGAGTCGCGCAGGAGATAGAAACGCAGAGGACGCTGGCCAAGTGCGATCAGGATGAGGATGCCCCAGCGGCTGGTGACGAGAGCAAAGGCCTCTCTCCAGACGCATCCACTCTTCAGGGGTCCCTGTCGCTCGCTCATGTCGGTCATGCTGGGGCCCGTACGAAAAGGTGCGTTCTTGCGCTTCTCTACAAGCTTTCTGAAAGTAAGCCTACCAGCTGTCAGCCTGACAGCATCACTGCACAGGAAAATGATCCATGCCGCCTCCCCCCTTCGTTTCCATGATCGACTACACAGTTCCTTCCCCCGAGCGGCAGGCCGAGATCGCCGGGGCCTTCCAACGCATCCAAGAGGATTGGGTGGCACCCTACGCTGGTTTTCGGTCCGCACGTTTCCTTGCGAGCACCGATGGACGACTTGTGCGGGTGATCGTGGAGTGGGAGAGCGAGGCGGCAATGCGCGAGTTTGAGCAGGTTTCCGACACTGCAGGGCGTCTCGCTGCGCTCGATGCGGCCTTCCGGCTTCATGACACGCAAGGCAGCCGGCAGACGTTTAGAGAGTTGTCAACTGTCTGGCCCCGAGAGACCTCGGCATGACCATCTCGGTGTTCTCGGACTACGTCTGCCCTTGGTGCTACATTGCCCTCCGGAAAATCGACCGAACCCTTGCGCATATCCCAATGGGCCGCTGCCCAGAAATCATCTGGCGGGCTTTTCAACTCGATCCCGACGCCGGCCAGATTCCCGGGCCGACAGTCGAGCAGGCCATGCGGACATGGTACCCAGACACTGCCCAGGCCAACGCTCGCATGTCGCGGATCAGGTCGGCCGGGCGGAAGGAAGGCCTGGTCCTGCGCCTGGACCTCGCACGTCCCGTCAACACAAGGGATGCTCATTGCCTTGCCAAGCTCGCGCGGCACCTCGGGCTTGCTTCTCCGCTCAACGAGGCTGTCTTCCGTGCGTATCACCTCGAAGGTTCGAACATTGCCGATCCTGAGGTGCTGGTGAGGATAGCACAGTCGGTGGGGATTGACCCTCGCCTGACGGAACTGTTCTTGCGAAGCGGCGAAGGGGTCGGAGAGGTCGAGGACGATCAGAAAACCGCACGGACCCAAGGCGTAAAAGGCGTACCAACTCTGGTTCGCGATGGCGCCCAAGGACCAAGCGCTCCGATCTCGACCAATCAAACAGACGAGGCTTTGGCTCAGGCTCTTCAGGACCATGCCACGAACCTTCGTTGAACCAGCAGTGTTCCTCGATGGGAGCAGCATGTCCTCAGAGCTGTGAAGCACGCGACGCTTAACGGCCCGCCTGGCCAGATTGCGGGACCATTGCGATATGTCGACCAACGAATGACCGCCCACCGCACATGGTTCGGCCTCTTTGTGTTGGGTTGATAGGCGCCGCCGAGGCGCTGTCATCTGGCACGGTGCGCTTCGAGAGACCGAAGCACCCGATGCGCTCGCCGATCTAATTGTCGCGGCACTGACCGTCAAAGATTAGCACTCAGGCCGGGGGATTCGGGCGAGCCGAACGCCCCTCCGCTGCACACGGCTTCGCCCATCGCATGCCAGAGGCAAGTTAACTGATCAAAAAGGCAGAACTATCTGCCACCAAACAACCGGTGGGTGCAGTCAAATAGTTTTGCCTTCACGACGCGAAAATACCTTTTCGAAACAAAGAGGCCAAAAACCGCGATGCGGAGCGGATTCTGCCTTTTTTCTCAGATGCGTTTGCCTCTCATAAGCCTTTAACCTGCGCACATAGGCGCAAACAATCGCCGAGATCAAAGCGCGAGATACTCCTTGGCAGATCCGTGCGCCTCGCGCCGTGTGCCCGAGAAGGTCGACAACGCGACCTGCAACTGCGACGAATAAGGACGCCGCAGAGCCCTCAGAGGTGAGCGATCATGACGCCGAAACCACTGAACTACGAGGGTGAGCCGTTTGCGGGACCGGCCTTCAAGACCCTGGCCTGGATCGAAGGCTCGCTCGCGGACCCTTCGATGGTCGAGCGTCTGGTCCCGCTCTTCGACCTCTATGTCGAACGTTTTGGGGAGGTGTCGCTTTACCTCATGCAGGGCGGACGCGGCAAAAAGGGCAGGCCTACGAAGGCGACGGCAAAGGCTCTCGCTGCTGCGCGCGAGTGGTTGCTGACGCCGCCGCACAGCTTTCCGACCACCCTGCGGATGTTAACCTATGACGAAGACCAGGACCTGACGATTGCTCCGCATTTCTGCCTTGAGGAAGGCGTCGGGATGGTGATGGTCGAGTTCGATCAAGGACCGGAAGGTCCCGACCTCGCTCTGGCCGACCAGGTGGTCGAGATGCTTTCGGTCTTGCCGATGATCTGCGGCGTCGTCGGCTACGGCTTCTACCTGCCCGAGAACCTCGACAGCCTGATCTTCAACCTGCCGCAAACGACCGCACGCTATCGCTGCGCCATCGAAATCCAGCTGTCCGGTCCCGACGGGGGAATTCGCAAGGAACGGTCGTTCTTTCCCTTCGATCGCTATCCGAATGTCGAATCGGGGATTGCCGATATCGGCTGGCAGACGCTGATTGGTCCGTCGTTCCTCGACCGGATCCCGGATCTTGGTGACCTGGCCGAGGTCCCTGGGGTGACGGTCGAAAAACGCGGCAACACCGTCATCATCAAGGCTGGCCCGGCGCCGATCTGGGGCGACGTGAAACGCGGCGAGGATATTTCGGCCTATCGCGAGATCGCGCGGGTTCTGGCCGATGTCCGGTATCCCTTCGAGGTGGCGCGCGGCAGTCTGTTTGGTGATGCCATTGGCGATGCTGAGTATCTCGACCGGGTCGCGGCCTATCTCACCCGTTTCAATAAGGAACCATGATGAGCATTCTCGACGTCTTGCCGCCGCGGTTGACGGCACCCGCCGCCATCCCGCCGATGATCGTGGCGGCGCGGATCGACGTCGCAATGGTCGATCAGGCCGCGGACGGGAAGGACATCACCCACAACCGCGAGGAAATGCCCGACTCGCTTTCCGACGTCGCGCAACTGCTGCGGCAGGGCTTCCTCGGGCCTGCGGGCGCTGCCACGCTGAAGTTTTCGGAGCCTGAGCGCGGCCATTTCCTGATCAGCTATGACGGTGGGCCACGCCATCCCGACCTGATCGTGCTGCTGCTTCGGTTCGTGCATACGCTCAACCAAACACCGCCGCGCTCGTGGGAAATGGTGCTCAATGCCTTCGACGGCGACGAGGCGGCTGCGCGCGAGGTTTATGCAGGCGGTGATTTCGTCGATGCCATCGCCGCCGTCCGCGTCACCGCCGAGGGCGCCGGCGGCAAGCCGCGCGCCTTCGATCCCTTGCGACCCGCCGGGCCAACCAATGGGCTGGACCAGCTTCGCGGCGATACCGTGCGCGCCAAGAAGGTGGCGGTGCCCGACGTCGAGACAGAGGATGCGTGGTTGAGCTTCAGCGTCCTCGGCGTCTTCAACCCGCCCGAGATCGCAGACGAAGATACCGACCCCGAAATCTTTGCGAGTGGATCCGATCTGGTGATCGATCGTATCACGGCCGAGCCGTCCTGGGTCGTCGCCTTCCTCACCCTGCTGGCCCCGGGTGGTTTCGAGGCGCAGATCGAGGAATGATCTCGCATCGCGGCGAACTGGGGGCAGGTGCCAACTCCCTAGGTTATCGAGATTAGGCCCACGAAGGTTGGGCAAGTGCGCATCCGGAATGAATGCGCGTAATATCGTTGCACTGGTTTCATCAGGGGAAACGGCGCGGGTGCGGATTGTCCATGCCCGCAACACCCTGACAAGTACAAAAATGGCAGGAGACGGAGGACCAGATGTGGAAGACAGTCAAGTATATCGTCCACATGCTGCTTGGATATTGGCTGGGGGTTGTACTTTTCGCAATTGGGGGCTTGGCGCTTGGGGGTGCGGTTGAGATGAACTCATGGCCCCTGTTCATTATCGGAATCGCAGCAATCCTGTGGGGCTTCTGGTTGATCGGTGTTTAAGGCGCTCAGGCTCGATCAGAGGCAACGATCCGCCGACCCTCGCACTCGTTCGGATCTCCGAGCGAGCCGCCAGTGCGCAACTGTTCGGGAGATTCGGGCAAGCCGAACGCCCCTCACTTCCGGGACTCGCTCGAACAATCGCAGCCCAGAGGCAAGCTAACTGATCAGAAAGGCAGAACTATCTGCCACCAAACAACCGGGAAATGGTCGGAGCGAGAGGATTCGAACCTCCGACCCCCTGCTCCCGAAGCAGGTGCGCTACCAGGCTGCGCTACGCTCCGACCGTGGGGCGGCAGGTAGACCGCGCGCAGGGGGATTGCAAGTGGATTTGCGCCGCCGGATGCCTAACGAAGGGGGCGCGTGCGCGTGGTCGTGACGGGGCGGTTGTCAGACCCGCGGCGCTCACGCGCGACGATGTAGAGGCCGGCGGCCACGATCATGGTGACCCCTGCGAGGGTCACTGCGTCCGGGTGTTCGGCAAACAGCAGCCAGCCGAACATCACCGCCCAGATGATCTGGCTGTACTGCATCGGCGCCACGATCGCCGCCTCGCCGGCCCGATATGCAGCGAGCATGACGGCGTTGCCGAGCAGGTTCAGCACCGCGATCACGGCCATCAGCCCCAAGTCCAGCCCGGCGGGCGGGCGATAGACCAGGGGCATTGCCAAGCCGGCGGTGGCCAGCATTCCCATAACTGGCCAGTAGAGCATGACGACGCTCCGCTCGATCCCGCCGAGGCGGCGGGCGATGACGCCGGTCAGCGCAGAGCAGAATGCCCCGACCAGAGCTGCGGCATGGCCGGCAGTCAGTGGCGCGCTGCCCGGGCGCAGGACGACCAGCACACCCGCGAGGCCGACCAGGATCGCGAGCCACCGATGCAGGCCGACCCGCTCGCCCAGCAGGGGAATCGCCATGACGGTGACCCACAGCGGCATGGTGAAGAGCAGGGCATAGGTCTCGGCCAGTGGCAGCACCGCGAAAGCATACATGGACGATCCGGCGGCGATGACCATGGCGATGGTTCGCAGCATCACCCAGCGGGGCGCGACCGGGCGCAGCAAGGCAGGCGCGCGCTCATGTGCCAGGGCGAGGGTCACCAGCGGCAGGCTGAACAGCGCGACAAAGAACAGGATCTGCAGGGGGGAGAACCGGCTGCCGAGCGATTTGATGATGACGTCATGCGTGGCCAGGATCGCCATGGCCAGCAGGGCAAGGGCGGCCGCACGCAGGTTGCCGCCGCCCGTCACGGATCAGGCCGCGGCCAGCGCGGCCACGATCCGGTCACCCATCTGGCCGGTGGTGACGGCGGTGCCGCCATCTGGTCCCATCAGGTCCGCAGTGCGCACGCCGTCGGCCAGCACCCGCTCGACCGCGGCCTCGATGGCGTCTGCCTCTGCGGCGCGGTCAAACGAATAGCGCAGGCACATCGCAAAGCTGAGGATGCAGGCGATCGGGTTGGCCTTGCCCTGCCCCGCGATGTCGGGGGCGCTGCCGTGCACGGGCTCGTAAAGGGCCTTGGGCCGGCCGTTCGCCATCGGCGCGCCGAGGCTGGCCGAGGGCAGCATCCCGAGGCTACCGGTCAGCATCGCCGCAGCGTCCGACAGGATGTCGCCGAACAGGTTGTCGGTCACGATCACGTCGAACTGCTGCGGTCTGCGAACCAGCTGCATGGCGCCGTTGTCTGCATACATGTGCGACAGCTCGACCTCGGGATATTCGTTGTCGTGGACCCACTGCACCTCTTCGCGCCACAAAATCCCCGATTCCATGACGTTGGCCTTTTCCATCGAGCAGACGCGGTTGCCGCGCTTTTTCGCCAGCTCAAAGGCGGCGCGAGCGACGCGGCGGATCTCTCCGCTGGTATAGCGCTGGGTGTTGACGCCGACACGGCCACCTTCATTGTCGGGGTTGTTGTCATCCGCATGGATGCCGCGCGGCTCGCCAAAATAGACGCCGCTTGTCAGCTCGCGCACGATCAGGATGTCGAGGCCGGCCACCACCTCGCGCTTGAGGCTGCTGAAATCGGCCAGCGCGTCAAAGCATTGCGCCGGGCGCAGGTTGGCGAACAGGTCCATCTCCTTGCGCAGGCGCAGCAGCCCACGCTCGGGCTTCACGCTGAAGTCGAGATCGTCATAGGCCGGCCCGCCCACGGCCCCGAGCAGCACCGCGTCGACGGCCTGCGCGCGCGCCATGACCTCGTCGGTCAGGGGGGTGCCGTGGGCGTCATAGCTGGCGCCGCCAACCAGCCCCTCCTCGACGCGGAACGTCAGGCCGCGATTGGCGCCGAGCCAGTCGATCACCTTGCGGACCTCGGCCATGACCTCGCGGCCGATACCGTCGCCGGGCAGGATCAGGAGGGAATAGCTGTCGGACATCTCGGGCCTCGCAAGCAGACTGGAAAGGATGCCGGCACGGGGCTGCGGCCGCTTTCGCGGCGGCACCCGGCAGACGGTTTCGCGTATCCGGGGCTTTCCTTACCGTCAAGTCACGCCGTTTTGCCTTGCACCGGCGGCGCGTCTCAGGCCCGATGGCGCCTGTTAGGCGGCGTCAAAGGGGCTGGGAATGCGCATCTCGTGGTTGCTTTTCGCCCTGCTCATGCCAGCGGGCGCCACGCTCGCCAACGACCGCCTCAGCGTGCAACTGCCGGATGTGTCGGGCCTTGACCGGCGCGAGGCCGAGGCGCTGATCACAGAACTGGCCGAGGTCAACGTCATCACCTCGAACTGCCCCGACTGGCAGGTTGATGACAGCGCATGGGCGCTGATCACAGGCACCGGTGAAAAGCTTGCGAGCCAGCTAGGCCTCGATCCGTCGACCTACGATTCGCGTTACTACGGGCCGGCCTTCGCGCTGCTGGACGATCCCGGCGCCTGCGACCGGATCGGGCCAAAGGCCGCCGGCCTGATCGACCGCCTCAAGGCGATGGGCGGCAGCAAGGCCGCTGCAAAGCCGTGAGCGTCAGATCACGAAATCGGCGGATTGCGCGCCGGTGATGCGCAGCAGCTCGACCGGCGCGATGGCGAGGACATGGCGGGGCGTGCCCGCAGCGGCTCAGACCTCGTCGAAATCCGACAGCCGCGGGTCCCAATAGACCGGAACGCGACTCAGATGGCCGATCGGGGCGACGCCGCCGATGGCAAATCCGGTTTCCGCCCGCACCAGATCCGCGTCCGCCTTGCCCAGCCCCTCGCCCGCCAGCAACGCCGCCTTGGCGGGATCGACCCGGTTGCCACCGGCGGTCAGAAACAGGCGGCAGGCGCCGCTGGCCTCACCCCGGAACAGGATGGACTTGACGATCTGATCGAGGCTGCAGCCGCAACTGGCAGCGGCATCTGCCGCCGTGCGGCAATCGCCCAACTCGTGGATGCGAACGTCCAAGCCTGCATCGCGCAGTGCCGCCTGCACGCGGGCCACGCTTTTCGACATCAAAGGCGCTCGATGGCGATAGCGGTGCCCTCGCCGCCGCCGATGCAGATCGCGGCGATACCCCGGCGCAGGCGACGCGCTTGCAGGGCATGCAGCAAGGTGACCATGATCCGGGCGCCCGACGCGCCGATCGGGTGGCCCAGCGCGCAGGCCCCGCCGTTCACGTTGAGACGCGCATGCGGAACGCCCAGCCGCGCCATGAAGGCCATCGGCACGACGGCGAAGGCTTCGTTGACTTCCCACAGGTCGACATCGTCGACGTCCCAGCCGATCTGTGCGAGCAGCTTTTCCGTGGCCGGCATGGGCGCGGTCGGGAAATCCGCCGGCGCCTGGGCGTGCCCGGCATATCCCACGATCCGGGCCACGGCATGATCGCCTTGGCCCGACAGTACCAGCGCCGCCGCGCCGTCGCTGATCGAACTGCTGTTGGCCGCCGTCACCGTCCCGTCCTTGCGGAAGGCTGGTCTCAGGGTCGGGATCTTTTCGGGCCGGGCATTGCCGGGCTGCTCGTCCGTGTCGACCAGCGTCTCACCGTCGCGGCCGGGCACTGCGACCGGTACGATCTCGGCCGCGAACGCGCCCGAGGCGATGGCGCCCTGCGCACGCGCCAGCGATTCCAGCGCATAGGCGTCCTGCGCCTCGCGGGTAAAGGCAAAGGCCGCGGCGCAATCCTCGGCGAAGGTGCCCATCAACCGCCCCTGCCCGTCCGGGCCGCGGACATAGGCATCCTCCAGCCCGTCAAGGAACATCGAATCGAACGCTTGGGTATGCCCAATCCGCGCACCGCCACGCATCTTCGGCAGCAGGTAGGGCGCGCCGGTCATGCTCTCCATACCGCCGGCGACCACGGCGGCCGCCGAACCTGCGCGGATCATGTCAGCGCCGGTCATGACCGCCTGCATGCCGCTGCCGCACATCTTGTTCAGAGTGACGGCCGGCACATCTTGCGCGAGACCGGCGGCAAAGCCCGCCTGACGCGCGGGCGCTTGCCCCAGCCCCGCCGGCAGCACGCACCCCATCAGCACTGCCTCGACATCCGTAGTCGCCAGGCCGGTCTGCGCAAGCGCCCCCGCGATTGCAACGCCGCCCAACGCGGGCGCCGCGACCGTGCCCAGCGCGCCTTGCAACCCGCCCATCGGCGTGCGCGCGGACCCGAGGATGAAGACGTCATTTCCGGACAATTTTAAGTACCTCCTGGATTGGCGAGGGCGGTAACCGGATCTAAACCTTTGTGCCTTAGGCCGGCAGTAGAGGAAATCGACAAATTCCGAGGTGCGCGATGAAACTGGTGGCCGAACTTCAGGGCGACGTGCTGGCCGTCAGGTTGGACGAGGCGCGCCTCGATGCAGCCGTGGCGACCTTTTTCAAGGACGAGATGCGCCGGGTCATGGAGCTTGGCGGCAGGACCGTGCTGCTCGACCTTGGCCAGGTAGACTTCATGGACAGCTCCGGCCTCGGGGCCCTGATTGCGGTCCTAAAATCGATGCCGCGCGAACGGCCGCTGGAGCTGAAGGGGCTGCAGCCCAATGTCCAACGTGTGTTCCGGCTGACGCGCATGGACAGCGTATTCACCATCAGAGATAACCATTCCCTGCCGACCGCCGGGGCCGCCTGAGATGCGCTCGCGCTCCACCGGATACCGGCGCCCGCCCCGGGTCCCCTTTCCGCCGCTTCACGAAGTCCCGTCCGAATTGCTGGCGCCTGGCAGTGGGGGCGGTCCCTTCTGCCGCGCGCTACGCCCCGAGCCGCTGGAAATCCGCAGCACCCTGATCGAAATGCGCTCGCGTTTCGCCGATCCCTACGGCGAGGATCTGGTCGGCAAGCTGGAACTGGTCATCGCAGAGATACTGAACAACATCGCCGAGCATGGCGTCGAGGTGATCGCGCGCGAAGCCGGCAGTGAAAATCCCGGTGCCGCGGGGCGCGTCCACTTGAGTATCGCGCATGCCGAGGGCGGCCTGTTCTGCATCGTCTGCGACGACGGCGACGCAGTTCCCGGCAACTGCTTCATCCCTGGCACACTGCCGCGCAGCGCCCACGGCCCCGTCGAGACGCTGCCGGAAGGCGGGTTTGGCTGGCCGCTGATCTGCGAGATCACCGAGCAACTCTATTACCGACCCGATGCCGGCCACAATGTGCTGGCGTTCCTGGTGCCGAAAGTCGGCCCACCGGCAGCAGCTTGATCCAGCAACTGCCTGCGCAGGTCACGCCGGGCAGCGGCAGCTTGAAGTCGTGGCGCTCTCTAAAGAGATGAGAAGGGCAACGAATGGCTGGTCGCCAACGGCCGCCCAACCAGCGCAAAGCTGAGTGCGCGTCCCATCAGAAGCCCGCGCCCTGAACAGAGCGCCGCGACCACGGCGGTAGCCAAGCCTCAGTTCAGCAGTCCATCCAGCGGATAGCGGCCGTCCTCAAACTCGCCGAACAAACTGGCGACCTCGGGATGTTCGACCGGCTCGCCCGACTTGTCGGGGACGAGGTTCTGTTCAGAGACATACGCGACATAAAAGCTCGCCTCGTTCTCGGCGAACAGGTGGTAGTAGGGTTGGTCGCGTGCCGGGCGGACCTCTTCGGGGATCGCCTCGTACCATTCCTCGGTATTGGCGAACTCCGGATCGACGTCAAAGACCACCCCGCGAAACGGGTGGTTGCGATGTCGGACCACTTGTCCGAGGGCAAATTTTGCGGTTTTGGAATTCATGCATGGCCTCGTGAGCCGCGATATAGGGCGCAGCCTCGCCGCTGTCCATGCAAGCCCCCGTCGCATCTGGCGGACACGCGCCCAGCCCGCTGCGGATATGCGCGCGATCAAGGCGCGCGGTCGACCGGCACCGTGGAAATGGACATCTTGGCCGACCCTTCGGCCACTTGGCTGGCATGGACGAGATAGACAAGCACGCCGTTCGGCTCGTCATAGATCCGGGTCACCCGCAGCGACTTGAAGATCAGCGATCTGCCTTCGCTGAACACCGCCTCGCCCTTCGGGCCACGCGCAATGTCGCCGGGCACCACCGGTCCGGTGCGCGAGCATTCGATGGCGCTGTTCGATGGGTCCTCGAACCAGTTGCCGTTGCGCAGCCGATCGATGGTAGAGCGCTCGAAATAGGCCAGATGGCAGGTCACGCCCGGCACCTTGGGGTCATGAAACGCCTCGACCACGATGTCGTTGCCGACCCAGTCGACACCGACCTTGCCGACCTGGTCAGCCGCGGCCTGCGTCGCCGCCAACGCCAGCAGCGCCGCAATCACCCGTCCCATGGCCGCCCTCCGTTCTGTCCACCGCGCTGCCTGCCACACCGCCGCCCATCGGATCAACCGGGATACGGCGCTGCGACTGCGACGGGCCGAGCCACTGTGGTGCGTCATCCGTCAGCAGCCAGACCCCCTCCGCATCGATTCGTACCGCCGAGACCGGTCCGCCGGTGGCCGCCCCGGTGTCGAGATTGACGCGATTGCCAAAGTGCCGCACTCGGCGGCCGGGCGTATGACCATGCACGACCAGCACCCCATGGTCGCGCAGATCGCTTTGAAACGGCTTGCGAATCCACAGCATGTCTGTTTCGGCCTGCGCCTGCAGGTCGAGCGCCGGGCGAATGCCGGCATGAACGAATAGCGCCAGCGGTGACAGCCAACTGGTCGGCAGGCGGGCCAGCCAGTCGCGGGTGGCTTGCGGTACGCGCGCCAGCGCCTCGGTATGAACCTCGGCCAACGGGCGGGTCGAGGCATCGGGGACACCGAACGAGGCGAGTACGACGTCGCCTCCCCCGGCGGGATCGATCCACCGGCCAGCGCTGCGCTTGCCCGGATCGCACGCCTCGGGGTCGTCGAGGAAGATGCTGAACATGCGCTCGTGATTGCCCTTCAGAACGATCCAGGGCTGGCCTTGCGCCTGACCGTCCATCAGAAACTGCACCACCTCGCGCGAGGCCGGCCCCTTTGCGATCAGATCGCCAACATGGACCACCGGCGCTGCCGTATCGCCGCAGCGGGCGCGGTCCGCAGCGATCCGGGCATGGGCCACGGCCAGGCCTTCCGCCTGGCCGTGAATATCCCCGAGCGCATAGATCCGCATCTGGCCTGCCGTCACACCTCGAAGGCCAACGGACGAACCTGCTCGAACTTGCCGGTCTCGAGCAGCGCCTGGCGGACCTCTTCGGGCAAGGGCTCATCCAGATAGGTGATCGCGATCGCGTCCCCGCCCGCTGCCGCGCGGCCCAGCGTGAAGTTTGCCATGTTCACCCCCAGACGCCCCAAGGTCATGCCAAGCGTGCCGATAACACCCGGCAAGTCCTTGTTTCTGGTATACATCATATGCGCGCCGATTTCGGCGTCCACATTGATTCCGCGAATCTGCACAAAACGCGGCTTGCCGTCGCTGAAGACGGTCCCGCCGATCGAGCGCTCGCGATCGCCGGTCACCATCGTCACCTTGATGTAGCCGTCATAGACGCCCGATTTGTCCTGGGTCGTGGTCGCGATCTGGATGCCGCGCTCCTTCGCGATGACAGGGGCCGAGACCATGTTCACATCCGGATTCGCGGCCTTCATGACGCCCGCGATCACCGCCGCGTTCAGCGCCTGCAGGTTCATCCCCGCGGCGACCCCGTCGTAAAGGATGTTGATTGCCTTGATCGGCTCGTCCGTCATCTGCCCGACAAAGCCGCCCAGATGCCCGGCCAGCTTGATCCACGGTCCCATGACCGCGGCCTCTTCGGCGGTGACGCTGGGCATGTTCAGGGCATTGGCGACGGCCCCGGTCAGCAGATAGTCGGCCATCTGCTCGGCGACTTGCAGGGCAACATTCTCCTGCGCCTCGGTGGTGCTGGCGCCAAGATGCGGGGTCACGACGACATTAGACAGGCCGAACAGTGGGCTTTCTGTCGCAGGCTCTGTCGCGAACACGTCAAAGGCGGCACCGGCGACCTGGCCGCTTTTCAGCGCCTCGGCCAAGGCGGCCTCGTCCACCAACCCGCCGCGAGCGCAGTTGATGATGCGCACGCCGGGTTTTGTCCCCGCAATCGCCTCGGCCGACAGGATATTGCGGGTTTTGTCGGTCAGCGGGACGTGCAGGGTGATGAAATCGGACTTGGCCAGCAACTCGTCCAGTTCGACCTTCTTGGCGCCGATCTCGGCCGCGCGTTCCTCGGACAGGAAAGGGTCATAGGCCAGCACCTTCATGTGCAGGCCCAGCGCCCGGTCGATGACGATTCCGCCGATATTGCCTGCGCCGATCACGCCGAGCGTCTTGTTAAACAGCTCGACACCCATGAAGCGGTTCTTTTCCCATTTGCCGGCATGGGTGCTGACGCTCGCCTCGGGCAGTTGCCGGGCGACGGCGAACATCATCGCGATGGCATGCTCGGCGGTGGTGACGCTGTTGCCGAACGGGGTGTTCATCACGATCACCCCGCGCTTGGAGGCGGCGGGAATATCGACGTTGTCGACCCCGATCCCCGCGCGCCCGATGACCTTCAGTCGGGTGGCCCTTTCCAGCAGCTTTTCCGTGGCCTTGGTGGCAGACCGGATGGCGAGGCCATCGTAATTGCCGATCACCTCGGCCAGCTTTTCCTTGTCCTTGCCCAGATCGGGCAAGTAGTCGACCTCGACCCCGCGATCGCGAAAGATCTGGACGGCGGTTTCCGACAGCGCATCGGACACGAGAACCTTGGGTGCCATTGGCTTGCTCCTGCGGGGCGCGCGCGCAGCGTCAGCCCCTTGAACTGAATTAAAATATCCGAGTGGTCCGAGGGCGGTGCCCCGATCCAGAGGTCAGGCCTGCGCAGCAAGCTCGCTGCGATAGGCCCATTCGACCCAAGGCATCAGCGCGGCGACATCCGCCGTCTCGACGGTCGAGCCGCACCAGATCCGCAGCCCGGGGGGCGCATCGCGATAAGCGCCAATGTCCAAGGCCACGCCCTCTTTTTCCAGCCGCTTGGCGACGGCCTTGGCAAAGGCGGCTCCGTCCTTGATGGCCGGGTCGGTGAACTGCAGGCAGACCGAAGTGGTCGAGGCGGTCGCCGGATCGACGGCCAGATCGGCGATCCAGTCGCGCGCGGCGATGAAATCGCGCACCGCCCCCGCGTTGGCATCGGCCCGCGCAATGAGCGCCGGCAAACCGCCAATCCGCTCGGCCCAGTCCAGCGCGACCAAGTAATCTTCAACCGCCAGCATCGAGGGGGTGTTGATCGTCTCGCCTTCGAAGATGCCTTCGATCAGTTTGCCGCCCTTGGTCATGCGGAAAATCTTGGGCAAGGGGCGGTCGGGAACATAGCTCTCCAGCCGCTCGACCGCGCGGGGGCCGAGGACCAGCATCCCATGACCGCCCTCGCCGCCCAGCACTTTCTGCCAGCTGAAGGTCGTCACATCGAGACGGTCCCAGGGCAGATCCATCGCGAACGCGGCCGAGGTCGCATCGCAGATGGTCAGTCCGGCGCGATTCGCAGGGATCTCGGTCCCCGGCGCGACCCGCACGCCCGAGGTGGTGCCGTTCCAGGTGAACACCACGTCGCGGTCGAAATCGACGGCTGCGAAATCGACGATCTCGCCATAGCCAGCCTTGCTGACCTTGGCGTCCAGTTTCAGTTGCTTGACGGCGTCGGTAACCCAGCCCTCGCCAAAGCTTTCCCAGGCCAGCATCTGCACCGGGCGCGCGCCGAGCATCGACCACATCGCCATCTCGACCGCGCCTGTGTCCGAGGCCGGGACAATGCCGATGCGATGGGTGTTCGGGATGTTCAGAACCTTGCGGGTCTGGTCGATGGCGCGCTTGAGCCGGGCCTTGCCAACGGCAGCACGGTGCGAACGGCCCAAGGGGGCATCCGACAGCATGTCCAGGGCATATCCGGGGAGCTTGGCGCAGGGACCAGACGAAAAACGCGGATTGACCGGCCGCGTTGCCGGGAGAGTCAGATCGGTCATGGTTAGCCTTCCAGCTAAAGGCCCCTCGGTGGGGAGGGGTGGCCCACTGACCGCTCTACCGGCGCCGCCCGAGTCGCGCAACATCCGAATGTCGCGGATGCGAGGCAACTGACGTGGGCGCTTTCCCTTGCCCGGCGGCTGCGCTAGGCGGCGATGACGTCCCTAGCCGCAGGACTGAGCATGCCGATCGTCACCCTCCTCGCCGCCCCGGCGCGCGCCGATCTGACCCAGGGCATCCTCGACATCGCGTTGCGCGGCATGGACGGGACGGATGCGCACTGGCTGGCCACGGGCCTCGCAGCCGAGTTTGCCGCGCCGTCAGGGGACGCCTTTCACGCGACATGGGCCACGCTTCATGGCGACGGCTTTGATCTCGCGATCCAGCCGGAGGGTGCGCGGCGAAAGGCGCTGCTTTTGGCGGACATGGATTCGACCATGATCTCGCAGGAATGCATTGACGAGCTGGCCGATTTCGCCGGCGTCGGCGGCCGCGTCGCGGCGATCACCACCCGCGCGATGAATGGCGAGCTGGACTTCGAGGAGGCGCTGATCGAGCGTGTCGGCCTGCTGAGCGGGCTGCCCGAAGCCGCAATCGCCGAGGTTTTGGCCACGCGCATCACCCTGGCCGCTGGCGGGGCAGCGCTGGTCGCGACGATGCGCGCGCACGGTGCCTATGCGGCGCTCGTCTCGGGCGGGTTCACCGACTTCACCGCGCCGGTCGCCAAGGCCCTCGGCTTTGACGAGGACCGGGCGAACACGCTGCTCGCCTCGGACGGGGTGTTGCTGGGGCAGGTCGGCATGCCGATCCTCGGCCGCGAGGCCAAGGTCGAGGCGCTGCACCAGATCGCCGCCGCGCGCGGGCTGACCCCAGCCGATGCCATCGCGGTCGGCGACGGTGCTAACGATCTGCCGATGCTGTTGGCCGCCGGGACCGGCGTCGCGCTGCACGCAAAGCCGACCGTGGCGGCGCAGGCCCCGATCCGGCTGGATCATGCCGACCTGACCGGTCTTCTGTATCTGCAGGGTTATCACCGGGACGAATTCGCGGCATGACCCTCGACCCCCAGATCCTCGCGGCCCTGATCGCGGCGGCCGTTGCGGCCGGGTTTGTCGACGCCATCGCCGGCGGCGGCGGGTTGATCACCGTTCCGGCGCTGCTGCTGGCCGGCGTGCCGCCGACGCAGGCGCTGGCGACCAACAAGGTGCAGGGCGTGTTCGGCGCCGCGACCGCCGCGATCAGTTATGCCCGCAGCGGCCACGTCGATCCGCGCCGCCAGATCGTCGCTGCCGCACTGGCCTTTGCCGCGGGGCTCGGCGGCGCGCTGGCCGTCAGCGCGATCCCGACACAGGCGCTGCGCTACGCGCTACCAGTCGTGCTGGTTGGCATCGCGCTGTTCTTTGCCCTCAAGCCCGGGCTTGGCGACCTCGACCGGACCGAGCGCCTGCGCCCGGCGGCGTTCACCGCGCTGATCGTGCCGCTCATCGCCTTTTACGACGGGCTGCTCGGCCCCGGCGCGGGGGCGTTTTACATGATCGCCTTCGTCACGCTGGCCGGGCACGGCATCCTGCGGGCGACGGCGCATACAAAGCTGCTGAACTTTGCCTCGAACGCGGGCGGCCTGACCGGCTTTGCTCTGACTGGGCATCCGCTTTGGCTGCTCGGGCTGGCGATGGCCGCCGGGCAGGTCATGGGCGCGGCACTGGGCGCGCGACTGGCGGTGCGGATCGGCGCACGCCTGATCAAGCCGCTTCTTGTCGTCACCTCCAGCTGCCTCGCGCTGAAGCTGATCTGGGACCTGCTCTAAAGCGGCACCCCGCCCGCGTCCTTGACCGACTTCAGCACGATCTCGCTGCGGACCTGGGCGATCTGCGGATGCGGCAGCAAGTGCTGGTGAATAAAGGCGGCGAGTGCGTCGACATCCTCGACCACGAGTTCCAGCACGTAATCCGCATCGCCCGACACCGAATGTGCGCCGCGCACCTGCGGCAGGCTGCCGACAAAGGTGGCGAAGTCGCCGTCGCTCTGCTTGCCATGGCTGCGCAGATTGACGCGGGTAAAGGCGCGGATGCCAAAGCCCAGCGCGCGCGGGGCGAGCCGGGCGTGATAGCCTGTGATCGCCCCCGCCCGTTCCAGCGCCAGACGCCGGCGCGAGCATTGCGAGGGGGACAGATGCACCAGCTCGGACAATTGGGCGTTCGTCAACGCGCCGTCCCGCTGCAATGCGGACAGAATTGCACGATCATAGCTGTCGAGGGTGATCTCGCTCATACAACTCCCATTACACGCGCAATTCGTGCATATCCTGCCCGTCTATGAACCAGAACGCAAAGCCTGTGCGCGCATCCTGCGGCACAATGCCCCATCATTTTTGGGGGGCCGCACTATGGGACCGTTTCCGCACGACGCACCGAAAGCCACGATCAGCGAGATCAATCCCGCTGGCACAGATGGCTTTGAATTTGTCGAATTCGCCCACCCCGAACCGGAAAAGCTGGATGCCCTCTTTCGCGCCATGGGTTTCGTGCCGGTGGCGCGTCACAAGCGCATGGCCGTCACCCTGTATCGCCAGGGCGGGATCAACTACCTGCTGAACGCCGAGCCGGGCAGCCACGCCAGCCGCTTCATCGCCGACCACGGCCCCTGCGCCCCCGCGATGGGTTGGCGCGTCGTCGATGCCGCCCATGCCCTGCGGCGTGCTGTCGATCTGGGCGCCATCGAATACACCGGCCCCAGCAAGGTGCTGGATGCGCCGGCAGTAATCGGCATCGGCGGCAGCTTGCTCTATTTCATCGAGAAATATGACGACGCCGGCAGCGCCTGGGGCGATGATTACGACTGGCTGGGCGAGGCTGATCCCCGGCCCGAGGGTGCTGGGTTCTATTACATCGACCACCTGACGCACAACGTCGTGCGCGGCAACATGGACACCTGGTACAAGTTCTACCACGACACGTTCAACTTCCGCGAAATTCGCTACTTCGACATCAAGGGCAAGCAGACCGGCCTGTTCTCCCGGGCGCTGACTTCTCCCGACGGCAAGATCCGCATCCCGATCAACGAAAGCGCGGACGACAAAAGCCAGATCGCGGAGTACCTGCGTGAATACAACGGCGAGGGCATCCAGCACATCGCGGTGGCGACGAACGACATCTATGCCTCGACCGACCTCATCGCGGCCCAGGGGGTCGAGTTCATGCCCGCCCCGCCCGCGACCTATTACGAAATGTCGCACCGCCGCGTGAAAGACCACACCGAGCCGATGGACCGGATGATGCGCAATGGCATCCTGATCGACGGCGAGGGCGTGGTGGGCGGCGGGGTCACCCGCATCCTGCTTCAGGTGTTCAGCAAGACCGTCATCGGGCCGATCTTCTTCGAGTTCATCCAGCGCAAGGGCGACGATGGCTTTGGCGAGGGCAACTTTCGTGCCCTGTTCGAATCCATCGAAGAGGACCAGGTGCGCCGCGGCGTGCTCGCGACCGACGCGCCCGCGGCGTAAGGTCAGCCCGGCGAATGAGATGGCAGCATGAGTTGGCGTGACTGGCCTCGCGCGCCCGCGGCGGGAACCATCCTCTGCCCGCTGGCCGCGGTTGCGCCCACGGCCAGCCTCGATCTGGACGGCTTCCCGGTGCTGCTGGTGCAAGGGGCGGGCGGCCTTGCGGGCTATGTGAACGCCTGCCCCCACCAATACCTGCCGTTGGATTTTCACGGCCCCAACGTGCTGTCCGAGGACGGCGCGCGCCTTATCTGTAGCGCCCATCAGGCATGCTTCGACGCGCGCGATGGCGCCCTGATCTGCGGGCCGGCCGACGACGGACTGGAGGCGCTGCCCCTGGCGCTGATCGACGGCATGGTCGTCATCGGCCCCGATTAAGCGGGCCCCTTCATTTCATCTGGATCGCCACGACGGCGCGCTGCAAGGTGCCTTGACCTCAGGGAAGGGAACCGGATGAAACGCCTCCTCGCGCTGACCACCTGCGCCACGCTGACCGCCACACCGACGCTGGCCGAAAAGCCCTACCGCCATGCCGAGGAGAAGATCGGCACGGTCGAGCAGATCTATGACGGCGATCTGCTGCCCGACGACGCTGTCGCAACCTTTCGCAACATCGACCGGCTGTTTCCGACCCGCACCGTTCCAGCCTCGGACAAGCCTTTTCCGCTCGAGCCTTCCGCGCTGAAGCTCGGACCGCTGGACCTTACCATCAAGGACATCGAGTACGACCTCGACGACGTGATCGCGCTGAACAGCGTCACGGGCCTGCTGGTCCTCAAGGACGGCAAGGTCGTGACTGAGATCTATCAGCGTGGGAATGGCCCGGACACGCGCTGGATGTCGATGTCGCTGGCGAAATCCATCACCTCGACGCTGATCGGCGCGGCGATCCGCGATGGCGCGATCAAGGGCGAGGATGCCTTGGTGACCGACTACGTCCCGGCGCTGAAGGGCAGCGCCTATGACGGCGTCACGGTCGGGCAGATCCTGACCATGACCTCGGGCGTCAAGTGGGACGAGACCTATACCGATCCGGCGTCCGACCGCCGCCACCTGCTGGCCGCGCAGATCGCGCAGGAGCCGGGCGGTCTGATGAAGGTCATGGCCGCCCTGCCCCGCGCGTCCGAGCCGGGGACGGCCCACACCTATTCCACCGGCGAAACCCAAGTCGCGGGCGAGATCGTGATCGGCGCGACCGGCAAGCCGCTGGCCGACTATCTGGCCGAAAAGATCTGGCAGCCTTACGGCATGGAAGCTGACGCGAAATGGTGGCTCGATAGCCCGGACGGGCACGAGATCGGCGGCAGCGGCCTCTCTGCCACGTTGCGCGATTTCGCCCGTTTCGGGCAGTTCTTCCTCGACGGAGGAAAGGCCGGCGGCGCCTCCGTCCTGCCCGACGGCTGGACCGAGCGCGCCGGCCTGCCCATCACCCTGAAAGGCGGCGCGACCGAAGAATACGGCATGATGTGGTGGCCCGCCTGGACCGACCAGTCCAAGGCCCACAAGGCCTATGCCGCGGTCGGAATCCAGGGCCAGAACATCTATATCGACCCCGCCGAGCACGTGGTGATTGCCCTGATCGCCGCCCAGCCTCAGCCCCTCAACATGGAGCCGGTCGATCCGATGGCATTTTTCGATGCCATCGTGAACGCCATCGGCAAGGAGTGAGGTCGGGGGCGTCAGCCCCCTCCACGCTAAACGCGCCTGCCGCCTAGCGGCAGGCCGCGATGTCAGATCGGAAAACCGGGCGACAGGCGCAGCCCGCCCGTCTCGCGGCCGCGCCAGTTGCGCTGCGGACCGGTCAGCAATTCCGAAACCACGGGATGCTCGGCCTCCAGCGCCCCAAGATGTACCAGCAGGGCGGTAATCGCCGCCTCTGCGGCGCGGGTGCCCCCATCCTCGATCTTCAGCGCGATCCCCAGACCCATTTCAGGCAGGATCGCGATGAACACAGCCTCGGCCCCGGTCTTGACCGCGACCCGCCCGCCCATGGCGCGCATCAGGTTGGTGCAGGCACGACCCTCGCCCGCGACCAGTTCCGGGTGGGTCACCATCGCCTGAGTCAGCCGCGTCATGGCCGCGCCGCGCGCGTCGGAGTCGGGGGTCGCGAAGCTGGCCATGGCATGGGCGAGGCCCTGCAGCGGCACCGCGAAATTGGGGGCCGAGCAGCCGTCGATCCCCCAGCCCGCGATCTCGGAAGCGCAAACCTCGGCGGTGGCCTGCCGGATAGCTTGCTGGATCGGATGGTCCATCTCGACATATTCGCTGCCGGCTCCGAGATGACGATTCAGCGTCAGAAAACCCGCGTGCTTGCCAGAGCAGTTGTTATGCAACTGGCAGGGTGCCTCCTCCGAGCAGGTCAGCCGGCGCGCCTCGTCCGGATCGCGCGGCATATGGCTGCCGCAGCGCAGGTCTGCCTCGCCCAGCCCCAGCCCCTCCAGCCAGGTGCCAACCCGGCCGACATGCATCGCTGCGCCATTATGGCTGGCGCAGGTCAACGCCAATTGCTCGGTGCCAAGATTTGCAGCATCGGCCGCACCGCTTTCAATCAGCGGCAGCGCCTGGATCATCTTGCAGGACGAGCGCGGAAAGATAATCGCTGCCGGATCGCCCCAGGCTTCCACGATACCATTGCGATCGGCAATCACCGCATGGCCGCGATGCACCCCCTCGCGCAGATCGCCACGCCACAATTCGATCAATTCCGCTGCGGACATCTGTCCTCCCTTCACGCTGGTGCTGACAAATGCGCGATTTTCAGCCGCTGGCCCTTTCTTCAGGGCTCACATCCGTTATCCTGTCGGCAAGTGACCGAAAAGGCCACATCCGACGACAGTGATACAGGAGGCTGAGCAGCCATGACTTCCCCCATTCTCCGCACGGTCCTCGCCGCTGCGCTCGCCTCGGCCGCCATGGCGGGGGGCGTTGCGGCGCAGGAATCCTCGAATGTGATTGGGACTTCGGGTGACTGGACCGCGTTTCAGGGCGACAAGCCCAAAGAATGCTGGGCCGTCTCGCCGCCGAAAAAGACCGTCAACACGCGCGACGGCAAACCCGTCGAGGTCGAGCGCGGCGACATCCGTCTCTATATCGCGTACCGTCCCGGCCAGGCCGGCGAGGTCAGCTTTGGCGGGGGCTACCCGTTCGCCTCGGGCTCGACCGTCAGCGTCGTGGTGGGCGACAATACCTTCAAGCTGTTCACCGAGGGCGAGAGCGCCTGGACCGGATCCCCGGATGACGACGCCAAGGTGATTGCCGCCCTGCGCGCGGGCGCCGATGCCGTCGTGACGGGCAAGTCCGGCCGCGGCACGACGACGGTCGACACCTTTTCGCTGAAGGGCATCACCGACGCGACCAACAAGGCCAAGGCAGCCTGCGCCGGCTGATCCAAGGTTGATTTCAGGGGCGGTCGGCACTAGTTAGCGTGTTTTCCGGCAGGCCGCGCCATGATTCCGACTGTTCCGATCACCCAGGATGTGCTGACCCTGCCGCGCAAGTCCGCGGCGGGCGGGCTCGTGAACATCATCGGCCTGACGCGCCCGCAACTGCTTGAGGCGTTGATCGCCGCTGGCACGCCCGAAAAGCAGGCCAAGATGCGCCTCGGGCAGGTCTGGCAGTGGGTCTATCACTGGGGCGTGCGCGATTTCGCCGCCATGACCAACCTCGCCAAGGACTACCGCGCCCTGCTGGCCGCGCATTTCACGATCGAACTGCCCGAGGTCGTAACCCGGCAGGTCAGCGAGGACGGCACCCGCAAGTACCTGCTGCGGATCGCCGGCGGCCACGAGGTCGAGACCGTCTATATCCCCGAGGAGAATCGCGGCACGCTTTGCGTGTCGTCGCAGGTCGGCTGCACGCTGACCTGTTCCTTCTGCCACACCGGTACGCAAAAGCTGGTGCGCAACTTGACCGCCGGCGAGATCGTCGGCCAGTTGATGGTCGCGCGCGACGATCTGGACGAA
Source organism: Paracoccus suum (assembly GCF_003324675.1). Lineage (NCBI taxonomy): Bacteria > Pseudomonadati > Pseudomonadota > Alphaproteobacteria > Rhodobacterales > Paracoccaceae > Paracoccus > Paracoccus suum. The sequence continues at coordinate 1,130,944 of NZ_CP030918.1, read as the reverse complement.
TGGCCGGTGCCGGGCGCGCCCAAGGACGAGACACGGCTGGTGAGCAACCTGGTCCTGATGGGCATGGGGGAGCCGCTGTATAATTTCGAGGGCGTGCGCGACGCCATGACGGTAGTGATGGACGGCGAAGGGCTGACCCTCTCGCGCCGGCGCATCACGCTGTCGACCTCGGGCGTCGTGCCCGAGATCGCGCGCACGGCCGAGCAGATCGGCTGCCTGCTGGCCGTCAGCTTTCACGCCACCACCGACGAGGTGCGCGACCGGTTGGTGCCGATCAACAAGCGCTGGAACATCCAGGCGCTGCTGGCGGCGCTGCGGGATTATCCGCGCCTGTCCAACAGCGAGCGCATCACCTTTGAATACGTGATGCTGGACGGCGTGAATGACAGCGACGAGGACGCCCACCGGCTGGTCAGACTGATCCGCGGCATCCCGGCCAAGATCAACCTGATCCCCTTCAACGAATGGCCCGGCGCCCCCTATCGCCGCTCGACCCCGAGCGGATCCGCGCCTTTGCCGACATCATCTACAAGGCGGGCTACGCCAGCCCGATCCGCAAACCGCGCGGCGAGGACATCATGGCCGCCTGCGGCCAGCTGAAATCGGAAACCGAGCGCGGGCGCAAATCCCGCGCCCAGATCGCGGCCGAGATCGCCGCGCCCTGACGGGGCGACGCAAACGCTCCATCACACTGCATCGATGAATTTCGGGGGTCCAAAGCAGAAGGCCCCCGACCTTCTCACGCATTCATTGCCTTGGCATTATCTTCCGCCCAGGCCGCCTTTTCCGCCGGGCGATCCGTGCAACGCTTGATCCAATCTCGCACGCGCGGTTGCTCGGGCTCGATCTTGGCAAAGAGGAACAGGCCAGAGATCAACAGGTCCGCCGCTGACATCCGCTCGCCCAGCAGCCATGGACCATCCGCCAGCGCCGCGTCGATATGGGCCACGGCATCTTCAAAGCTGCGCATCTGATAGCGCAGCACCTCGTTGTCGATTCCGGCCCATTTCAGCATCATCAGGGGCTCGATCACGCCTTGATAGTGAAACAGCCACGACAGGTATGTGCCGCGCTTGGGCTCGCCTGGCAGCGGTCCCATCCCCGCTTCCGGGAAGCGGTCGGTCAGGTACAGCATGACCGCCGCCCGCTCATAGACCAAATCGTCGCCGTCCTGCAGGCAGGGCACCTTGCCATCGGGATGCGGGTTGGCGGGGTCGGGCCCGCCGCTGCCGTCCTGACGCCGTATCGTCACCTCGCGGATGTCGATCTTGTCCTCGATTCCCATCTCCTTGATCAGGGCCAGGATCGATGTCGAGCGCGAATTCGGCGCGTGAAAGAAAGTCAGCATCGTTGCCTCCGTTGAAAGCTGATGGCAAAGATTAACCGCCCGCTGCTGACAGATTGCGACAGGATGGCCCGCACAGACCGCCTCATGCGCCTGATGGATGTGCTGCGCCGCGCGCCGGCGCCAGTAACGGCCGCGAAGCTGGCGGCCGAGACGGACGTCTCGCTGCGCCAGCTCTATCGCGACATCGCAACCCTGCGGGCTGGCGGCGCGCTGATCGATGGCGAAGCCGGCGTCGGCTATCGCTTGACCGAAGACAGCGCCCTGCCGCCGCAAAGTTTCTCACGGCTAGAAATCGAGGCGCTTCTGCTGGCGGTCGGCGAGTTGCGGCAGATGGGCGATCCCGCGCTGGAGGAGGCCGGGCGCAACGCCCTTGCCCGGATCGTCGCGACCCTGCCCGAACGCCAGAGCCAGCAGGCGCTGCACGCCGTGCTGCGCAGCTTTCGCAGCGCCCCCGTCCGTCCGGACGAGCGCACGCCACCGGCCGGCCACCTGTCCCTGATCCGTCAGTGCTGCTGGGACGAGGCGAGCCTGAACATCAGCTACACTGACCTGCAGGGCGCCAGCACCAGCCGCGAGGTGCTTCCGCTGGGCATCAGCTATTCGGACAACAACCTGATGCTGCTGGCCTTTTGCCAGATGCGCCAGGACTATAGGACTTTTCACATCAGCCGCATCACGGCGCTGAGCCGAGGCAATGCCAGCTTTCGGCCGCAGCGGGTTCCCCTGCTGCGCGCCTATGTCGAGGAGCGTCGGGCGCGTCGGGGTCAGGCAGCCAGCGGAGTGAATATTGCCGTGGTCGGGTCCCCCGAATAGCGCGCGGTCAGCGCCGGCGCGCGCTCGGCCAGATCGCAGATCGCGTCCAGGATCGCATCGACCTCCTGGTCCGGGGCGAGCCAGCACAGGTTCAGGCGCACGAACCCGGGCTTTTCCAGTTCGGCCCCCGAAAGGATCGCCGCGCGCATGCTGGCCGCGGCGGCGGCATCGGCGCCCAGCAGCTTGAGGACGTAGGGTCCGGCGCAGGCACAGCCGCCCCGCGCCTGCACGCCATAGAGGTCGGACAGCATCCGGGTCGCGAGTTGCTGGTGAATGAAGCTGCCCTGCCCGTCGCGAACGCGGAAGCTGAGGATCGGCAGGCGCGGCACGTCGCGGTCGTCGAGCATGACGATGCGGGGGTGACCGGCCAGCCTGGCGCGCGCCTTGGCCAACCCGGCCTGCTGCCGGGCGTCGATGACGTCCTGGCCGACCGCCTCCTTGACGATCAGCGCAAGCGCCGCGCGGATATCGCCGATGACATTGGGGGTGCCGCCCTCCTCGCGCGCTTCGAGGTTCTGGGAATAGTCATGCCCTTCGGACGACACGAAGCGCACGGTCCCGCCGCCGGGCAGCGTCGGGCGGGTCGCCTGGGTCGCATCGCGGCGGATGATCAGCAGGCCCGATGCACCCGGGCCGCCCACGAACTTGTGCGGCGAGATCACCACCGCATCCATGCCCGCGCCCATGTCCAGCGCCATATAGGGCGCGCCGCCGGCAAAATCCCAGACGACGCGGGCGCCGGCGGCCTTGGCGCGCGCGGTGATGCCCGCCACATCGCTGGTGATGCCCGTCACGTTGGAGGCCGCCGAGAGCGCCACAACCTTGGGTCCCTCCTTGGCCAGCGCCCGATCAAGGGCGGCGAGGCACGGTCCGCTGCCGTCCTCCGCCTCGGGCAGGGCGATCACTTCCGCGCCGCTTTCGCGCCAAGGCAGGATGTTGCTGTGATGCTCGTAGGGGCCGATGATGACGGTCGTGCCGGGCCCGACATTGAGCAGATGCACCAGCCGGTTGATGCCGGCCGTCGCGCCGCTGCCGGTAAAGATGACGGCATGCTCGGGGCCAGCGCCGGTGATGCGCGCAATTTCGGCCCGGGCGCTGCGGCGCAGGCGCGTCATGGTGCCACCGCAATGGCTCGCCTCGGTATGGCTATTGGCATACCAGGGCAGCACCTCCTCCATCACAAAGCGCTCGACCGCGCCCAAGGGCCGGCCCGAGGCGACGTAGTCCGCGTAGATCAGTGGGCGGGGACCGAAGGGGCCGTCGATGGTGCGGCCATGACCGATCAGATCGGCGTGCAGGTCGGCCAGCGAGGTGGCTTTGATCTGGTCGCGGAATCGGGCGAGGGACATGGCTTTTCCTTCCGAACTTGTTGGCCGGAGAATGATTGGATACAGGTGCAAAATCATCTTCGAACTCTGCAGAGTTTAGGTATTTATTCGTTCATATGAACTGTTTTATGCGAGTATATTAGATATTTCTTTTACCGAGAGTTGGCCGTCCATCCCTCTTCAACCCGACTCCTCCCATCCCGCCGCGCTCGCGAATGTCGTGCCCCGTCGCCACGATGAACCGCACCGCCCGCGCGGCGTTGGTGCGCATGCAGGCCGACCAGATCCTTTACCCAACCGATGCCGGCCTTTACTGCGCGCCCGGTGACTTTTTCATCGATCCGGTGCGCCCGGTGCCGCGGGCGCTGATCACCCATGGACATGGCGACCACGCGCGCGCGGGCCATGGCGCGGTGCTCGCAACGCGCCAGACGCTGGACATCATGGCGATCCGCTATGGCGAGGATTTCACCTCGGCCCGGCAGATCGCCGACGGGCCTCTGCGCGTGGGCGAGACGACGGTCAGTTTTCATCCGGCCGGCCATGTTCTTGGCAGCGCGCAGATCGCCGTCCACCCCGACCAGGGCCCGCGCTTTACCGTCTCGGGTGATTACTGTCGCATGCCAAACCCCGTCTGCCTGCCGTGGGAGCCGGTGCCCTGCGACATATTCGTCACCGAGGCGACCTTTGGCCTGCCGGTGTTTCGCCACCCCGACCCGCTGGCCGAGACGCGCAAGCTGCTGGCCAGCATGGCCGAATTTCCGGATCGCGCGCATCTCGTCGGCGCCTACGCCCTCGGCAAGGCGCAGCGCGTGATCGCCCTGCTGCGGCAAGCTGGCTATGACGCGCCTATCCACTTGCACGGCGCGGCCCAGCGGCTGACCGACTATCATGTCGCCCAAGGGGTGCCGCTGGGCGATCTGCGCCCCGCGACCCAGCCGAAAGAGATCGAGGGCCAGGTGGTGATCGCCCCGCCCTCGGCCTTTGCCAGCCCTTGGGTGCAGCGCTTCCGCGACCCGGTCATCGGCTTTGCCAGCGGCTGGATGGCGGTGCGCGCCCGCGCCCGCCAGCGCGGGACCGAGCTGCCGCTTGTCATCAGCGATCACGTCGATTGGCCGCAACTGACCCAGACCTTACAGGAGTTGCGTCCCGACGAGGCCTGGGTCACCCATGGCCGCGAAGAGGCGCTGGTACGCTGGTGCGAGTTGAACCAGATCAGCGCCCGCCCGCTGCGTCTGGTCGGTTACGAGGACGAGGCCGAGGAATGAAAGCCTTTGCCAACCTGCTGGAACGGCTGGCCTTTACGCCTGCGCGCAATGCCAAGCTGCAGATTCTGCGGCATTACTTGGAGCGTACGCCGAATCCGGACAGGGGCTGGGCGCTGGCCGCCCTGACCGGCGAGTTGAAGCTGCGGACGGTCACGCCGTCGCTTCTGCGCGGGCTTGTAGTCGAGCGGTTCGACCCCGAGTTGTTCGCCCTCAGCTATGACTTCGTCGGCGATCTGGCCGAGACGATTGCGCTGCTCTGGCCGGACCCGGAGGAGGCCGTTGACGTGCCGCTGTCCGCCGCGGTCGAACTGCTGCAGACCACCGGGAAAGCCAGCCTGCCGAAGGCGATTGCCGGGATGCTGGACCGCCTCGGCGCCTCCGAGCGACTGGCCTTTCTGAAGCTCGCCACCGGCGCCATGCGGATCGGCCTGTCGGCACGCATGGCACGCATCGCGCTGGCCGAGATGGGCGGTCCCCCCGTCGAGGACATCGAGGAGTTGTGGCACGGCCTCGCGCCGCCCTACCTCAACCTCTTCGCCTGGATCGAGGGTGGGCCGCGCCCCGCCAGCGCCGCCCTCGCCCCGTTCCGTCCGGTGATGCTGTCCACCCCGATCGATCTGGAGGAACTGGCGCCCCTCGACCCGGCAGAGCATGTCGCGGAATGGAAATGGGACGGCATCCGGGTTCAGGCCGTCAGCGATGGCGGGGTGCGCCGCCTTTACTCGCGCACCGGCGAGGATATCTCGGGCGCCTTTCCCGATGTGATCGACGCGATGAACTTCGACGGCGCTGCAGATGGCGAGTTGATCGTGCGGCGCGAGGGCCAGGTCGCCAGCTTCAACGACCTGCAACAGCGGCTGAACCGCAAGACGGTCAGCAAGGCGCATCTGGGCACCCACCCGGCCGGCCTGCGGGTCTATGACCTGCTGATCTGGCACGGCCGCGATCTGCGCCCCCTGCCCCTGACCGAACGCCGCGAGGTGCTGGAGGGCGCGGATTTCGGCAGCGACCGGATCGACATCTCGCCCCTGCTGGATTTTGCGACCTGGGAAGATCTGGCCGCCTTGCGTGCCGACCCGCCCGAAGCGGTCATCGAAGGCGTGATGATCAAGCGCCGCGATTCGACCTATGTCGGCGGCCGGCCGCGCGGGCCGTGGTTCAAGTGGAAGCGCGATCCGATGACGGTCGATGCGGTTCTGCTCTATGCCCAGCGTGGTCATGGCAAGCGCTCGGGCTTTTACAGCGACTTCACCTTTGGCCTGTGGGACGGCGAGGATCTGGTGCCGGTCGGCAAGGCATATTTCGGCTTCACCGACGAGGAGCTGCGCGAGCTTGACCGGTTCGTGCGCGGCAACACGGTCGAGAGGTTCGGGCCCGTCCGGTCGGTCGCGCCGAAATTGGTCCTAGAGGTCGCATTCGAGGGGGTGAACCGCAGCGCCCGCCACCGGAGCGGGGTAGCCATGCGCTTTCCCCGCATCAGCCGCATCCGCTGGGACAAGCCGGCACTTGAAGCCGACCATCTGCCGACGCTCGAGGCGTTGATCGACGACGCTGGCGCCGCACGCACCGTGCCGCGCAAACCCAGTCGCCGCCGCAAGCAGTCCGCCGAGGACGACCCCGCGTGAAACTGCCGCCCGATTTCCAGGACTGGTTTGCCGCCCGAGGGTGGGAGCCGCACCCGCACCAGCTGATGCTGTTGGAGGCGACGGGAGATACGCTGCTGATCGCCCCGACCGGGGGCGGAAAGACCCTTGCCGGGTTCCTGCCTTCGCTGATCGAGTTGAAGGATGGCTGGCAGGGGCTGCACACCCTTTACGTCTCGCCGCTGAAGGCGCTGACGGCCGATATCCGCCGCAACCTGGAACGTCCGGTGACTGAGTTGGGCCTGCCGATCCGGGTCGAGGACCGCACCGGGGACACCAAGTCCAGCGCTCGCCAGCGCCAGCGCACCGACCCGCCGCAGATTCTTCTGACCACGCCCGAATCGCTGGCACTGATGCTGTCCTACCCCGAGGCGCCGCAGATCTTTGGCAACCTGCGCCGGGTGGTGCTGGACGAGTTGCACGCCATCGCGGAGAACAAGCGCGGCGATCAGTTGATGTTGGGCCTCTCGCGGCTGCGCGGCCTGGCGCCCGACGTGCAGGTCACCGGTCTTTCGGCCACGGTCGAGGACCCGGCCGCCCTGGCCCGCTTCATGGGTGGCGCCGAGGTGCTGCTGGCCGACCCCGGCCCGGACCCGGATATCGAGATGCTGCCGACCGCGCGCCCTGCCCCTTGGGCTGGCGGCAATGGCCATTACTCGGTCCCGGAGGTCATGGCCCAGATCGCTTCTGCCAACACGACCATCGTCTTCATCAACACCCGGGCGCAGGCCGAGCTGTATTTCCAGGCTCTCTGGGCCGCGAACGAGGAAAACCTGCCAATCGGCCTGCACCACGGCAGCCTGGCGCGCGAGGCCCGCGAGCGGGTCGAGGCAGCGATGGCGGCGGGCGAGCTGCGCGCCGTGGTCGCGACCGGCAGCCTTGATCTGGGCATCGACTGGGGCGCGGTCGATCTGGTGATTCAGGTCGGCGCGCCCAAGAACGTCAAGAGGCTGGTCCAGCGCATCGGCCGCGCCAACCACCGCTACAATGCGCCCTCCAAGGCGCGGATCGTGCCGGCCAACCGCTTTGAGGTGATCGAATGCGTCGCCGCGCTGGAGGCGGTGCGCGAGCACGATCTCGACGGCGGCGACCGCGGCCCGGGCCCCTTGGACGTTTTGTGCCAGCATATCCTGCTGACCGCCTGCGCCGGACCGTTCGATGCCGATGCCCTTTATACCGAGGTGAAGCAGGGCGCCGGTCCCTATGCGGACCTCAGCCGCACCGATTTTGACGACTGCGTGCAGTTCTGCGCCACGGGTGGTTACGCCCTGCGCGCCTATGACCGCTGGCAGCGGCTGAAGCAGACCAAAGACGGGTTGTGGCATCTGCGCGATCCCCGCGCCGCGCGTGATCTGCGCATGAACATTGGCACCATCGTCGCGGACGAGTTGATGAAGGTCCGCCTGAAGGGCCGCCATGGCACCCCCTTGGGCGAGGTCGAAGAGGGCTTTGCTGCGACCCTCGTGCCCGGCGACACCTTCCTGATCGGCGGCAAGACCGTGCGCTACGAGGGGCTGCGCGAGTTGACGCTCGAGGTGCTGCCGAATCCCCACAAGGAGCCGCGCATCGCGACCTACAACGGGCTGAAGCTGGCCACCTCGACCGAACTGTCGCATCGCGTGCTGTCGCTGATCGGCGATCAGGACCAGTGGGCCGGCCTGCCACCCGACACACGCGACTGGCTGGCGCTGCAGGCGCAGCAATCCGCGCTGCCGACCCCCGGCACGCTGCTGTCGGAATCATTTCGCTACGACGGGCGCTGGCACTTTGCGCTCTACGGTTTTGCCGGACGCAATGCGCTGCAGACGCTGGGTCTGCTGATGTCCCGTCAGATGGAGGAAGCGGGTCTCGGCCCCTTGGGGTTTCTCTCGACCGACTACGCCCTGCTGATCTGGTCGCTGGAGCCTGTGACCGACACCGCCCCGCTGCTGGACCGCGAGGGGCTGCGCGCCGGCCTTGGCGACTGGCTGCAGGGCAATTCCGTGATGAAGCGGACTTTTCGCAACGTCGCCGTGGTTTCCGGGCTGATCCACCGCAACATGCCGGGTGCGCGCCGGACCGGAAAGCAGGCCACGTTTTCGTCCGACATCCTCTATGACACCCTGCGCCGGTACGATCCCGATCACCTGCTGCTGCGCATCACGGCCATCGAGGCAGGGCGCGGCCTTGTCGACTTTGGACGGATCGAGGAGATGCTGGACCGCAGCCCGCGCCTTGACCATCGCATGCTGGACCGCGTATCCCCGCTGGCCGCGCCCCTGATGCTGGAAATGGGCCGAGTGCGGATCGACGGCCAGGCGCGCCTGCGCCTGGCAGAGGAGGAGGCGGCAGAGATGATGGCGCAGGCGGGATTGGACCTCTCGGGCACGACAGCCGATATCGCTGATGCCGCCGGCTTCGGCGATGGCGCGGGCCGCGCTGCGACCGGCCAGCGGCCGCGCAAGGCGACCACGGGGACGGGTGACATGCCACCGCGCTTTGCCCCGCGCCCTGCAAAGGTGCCGCGCGCCCGATGACGGCGCAGTCCTTCCGCTGGCATGGCCTCGCGCTGCAGGCGCGCTGCGCCGGGTCCTTGTGGTGGCCCGAGGGCCGCTGGCTGATCGTCGCCGACCTGCACCTCGGAAAATCCGAGCGCATGGCCCGCCGGGGCGGCGCCCTGCTGCCGCCCTACGAGGGGCTGGCGACGCTGGAACGCTTGCGCGCCGAGATCGAGGCGACCGATCCCGCGGTGGTGATCAGCCCTGGGGACGGGTTTGATGACGATGCCGCGGCGGGTGACCTCGACGTCACGCATTGCGCGATCCTGCACGATCTTGCCCGGGGGCGAGAGTGGATCTGGCTGGCGGGAAACCACGATCCCGGCGCCGCCCCCTGCGATCACCTGCCGGGCCGGATGGCAGTACAGGCGCGGCTCGGCCCTGCGGTGCTGCGCCACGAGGCGGTCCTGGGCGATGGGCCCGACATCTCAGGGCACTACCATCCCGCGGTGCGCATCGCCGGCCGGCGGGCGCGGGCCTTCCTGATCGGCGCGGACCACCTGATCCTGCCGGCCTTTGGTGCCTATACCGGCGGACTGGATGCCCAGCAACCGCGGCTGGCGGCGCTAACCGCGGGCGGGATCGCTATCGCCTGCCTGCATCGCGCGATCGCACTGCCCTTACAAACCCGCGCCGCTGGGTGAAGCGGCGATTGCTATCGCGCCGAGGACTGGGCGTGGCACGATCCAGCCGTACATAATGAAAAGGGCCGCCCCGAAGGGCGGCCCTATTTGTCATCAGGTCGATCTCAGAACTTGAAGTTCAGGCCGACTTTGACGTTGGTGTAGGACGGCGAGGCGGTGGTGGTGATGCCGGGAACCAGTTCCACTTTTTCCTTGTCGAACTGGTTGCGCTCGATCTCGCCGATCACCGACATGCGCTCGTTGATCTGCCGCTCGACGCCGATACCGAAGACATAGCCGTTGGCGGTGTAATCGTCGTTATAGTCGCCGTACTTGTACTCGTACTTGCCGTTGGCAACACCAGCGATGCCGTAGACAAGCATGTTCGGCTGGACTTCATAGCCGGTCTTCAGCTTCAGAGCAGCCTTGCTCTTCAGCTTCGACTCGACTTTCACACCGCTCGCGGTAGTGAAGCTGTCGTCGACCGAACCGCCCTCGAACGAGAGTTCCGGGCCGAACACCCAGCGGTCACGCTGCCAGCGATAGCCGACATGCACGCCGCCGTTGACTCCGCGGATTTTGGTGTCGCCGATTTCAGGGTCGATCAGCTGGCCGTTCTCGGTCAGGCCGATGCGGTCCTTTTCGCCAGTGGCATAGCCCAAGGTGGCACCAACATAGGCACCCTGCCAGTTGCCAACCTGCGTCTCGACAACCGGCGCAACCGTAACCGGGGGCTCGACGACCGCGGGGGTGTAACCACCAGCGTTCGCGGCTTGGGCGCCGACCAGACCAGCAGCCGCGAGGGCGAGCGAGGAAATCATGCTCTTCATGTCGAAATCATCCTTACCAAGTAGTCCGGACCCCGCTTGACGCAGCGGTCGCGGCTTGCCGTCGCGGTACCCGCGGCGTTCTCTGCGCCTTATTAACGCAAGTTAACGCAGATTGGACCCCCTATCCGGGCCGGCGAGGTAAAGTTTCTTTGAGGTTGGCAGAAAAGAAACAGGTACCCTCAACCCGGGGTGGATTTCCTCAGGTATCGAGGTGCTCGACGTTGAGCGCATTGGCTTGGATAAACTCGCGCCGCGGCTCGACCACGTCGCCCATCAGCTTGGTGAAGATGTCATCAGCTTCGGCGAGATCGTCGATCTTGACCTGCAGCAGGGTCCGCGCCTCCGGGTCGAGCGTGGTTTCCCACAACTGCTCGGGATTCATCTCGCCCAGCCCCTTGTAGCGCTGCAGGCTGAGGCCCTTTTCTCCCTCGATGAACACCGTTTGCAGCAGGCTCAGCGGCCCATGGACAGGTGTCTCGCGGTCCTTGCGGATCAGTCGCGCGGGCTGGCTGTAGATTTCCTGCAAGCCGGGCGTCAGGGCACCGAGTCGGCGGCTCTCGCCGCTGCGCAGCATCGGGCCGTCCAGCAAGCGCGCCTCCTCGACGCCGCGCATAAGGCGGGTCAGGCGAATGCCGCCATCCTGAGTCGGACGGCCGGTCCAACCGCGCTCGAACTCGGCCGCGATCAGGTCCAGCCGGGCGGCGACGGCATCCGCCGCGCCCTGAGCATTGGCCTCGACTTGGCCGGGGGCCAGCGCGCCAGCGATTGCCGCCTGCTCGGTGATATGCCGCGGGTAGTGAGTCGGATAGGCGCGCAGCACCCGGCGCACCACCCGAGCCTCCTCGACCACCCGCTTGAGATCGGCGCCCGTCAGGACCTGGCCATCGCCCAATCGCAGCGCGGCGCCCTCGATGCCCTGCTCGACCAGGTAATCCTCGAACGCACTCTCGTCCTTCAGGTAAACTTCCGACCGGCCGCGCTGCACCTTATAGAGGGGCGGTTGAGCGATATAGAGGTGCCCGGCCTCGATCAGTTCGGGCATCTGGCGGAAGAAGAACGTCAAAAGCAGCGTGCGGATATGCGCGCCGTCGACGTCAGCATCCGTCATGATGATGATCTTGTGGTAGCGCAGCTTGTCGAGGTTGAACTCGGTGCGGCCGATGCCGGTGCCCAGCGCCGTGATCAGCGTGCCCACTGTCTCGCTGGACAACATCCGGTCAAACCGCGCCCGCTCGACGTTGAGGATCTTGCCACGCAATGGCAGCACCGCCTGGTTCTTGCGCGAACGACCCTGCTTGGCACTACCGCCCGCGCTGTCGCCCTCGACGATGAACAACTCGGCCAGGGCCGGGTCCTTTTCCTGGCAGTCGGCCAGCTTGCCCGGCAGGCTGGCGACGTCCATGGCCGTCTTGCGGCGCGTCAGTTCGCGCGCCTTCCGCGCAGCCTCGCGCGCCAGCGCAGCCTCGACGATCTTGCCGAGGATCGCCTTGGCCTCGAGGGGATGTTCCTCGAACCATTCGGACAGTTTTTCGGTAACCAGATTCTCGACCGCCGGCCGGACCTCGCTGCTGACGAGCTTGTCCTTGGTCTGGCTAGAGAATTTCGGGTCAGGCACCTTCACCGACAACACGCAGGTCAGCCCCTCGCGTGCGTCATCGCCGGTGAAATCCACCTTCTCACGCTTGGCGATGCCGCTGGTCTGGGCATAGGCGTTGATCACGCGGGTCAGCGCCCCGCGAAAGCCGGCCAAGTGTGTTCCGCCATCGCGCTGCGGGATGTTGTTCGTGAAGGGCAGCACCGTCTCGTGGTAGCTGTCGTTCCACCACATCGCGACTTCGACACCGATGCCGCCTTTTTCGCCGGTGATATAGATCGGGTCGGGCATGACCGGGGTCTTGCTGCGGTCGAGATAGCGCACGAATTCGCGCACGCCGCCTTCGTAGAACAGTTCGATATGGACCGGCTCGGCCGGGCGGTCATCCTCGAGGATGATGCGCACGCCGCTGTTCAGAAAGGCCAACTCGCGCAGGCGGTTTTCCAGCGTCTTGACCACGTAATCGAGGTTCGAGAACGTACCCTCCTCGCTGGTCTGCCGCGATGAGGCCAGGAAGCGGACCTCGGTGCCGGTCTCGTCCCCGGCATCGCCGACGACGCGAAGCGGCTCGACTGTTTCGCCATGCTCGAAGCGGACGAAATGCTCCTTGCCATCGCGCCAGATCCGCAGCTCCAGCCAGTCGGACAGCGCATTTACGACCGAGACGCCCACCCCGTGCAGGCCGCCCGAGACCTTGTAGCTGTTCTGGTCAAATTTCCCGCCGGCATGCAGCTGGGTCATGATGACCTCGGCCGCGCTCACGCCCTCGGATTTGTGGACGGCGGTCGGAATTCCGCGGCCGTTGTCGCGGACGCTGACGCTGCTGTCGGCGTTGATCTTGACGTGGACGTAGTCAGCATGACCGCCCAGCGCCTCGTCGATGCCGTTGTCCACGACCTCATACACCATATGGTGCAGGCCGCTGCCGTCGTCGGTGTCGCCGATATACATGCCAGGCCGCTTTCGGACGGCCTCCAGTCCCTTGAGAACCTTGATGGAATCGGCGCCGTACTCAGCCGGCTGGGGGGTCGCTGCGCTCATGCGTTCTTGGTCCTGACCTTGACCTATATGTTATAGGGGTGCGGGCGGGGAATGTCACGGTAAAGGCGGGAAATTCGGGGGGTTGGGCTCATTCGACGCGGGCGCGGCTGGCGCCCTCCAGCTTCTCCACCTCGACCATCGCGGCTCGCCCCTCCAGCGCCTCGAACAGCTCGCGCCCGGTGCCGGTCAGCAGGCTCTGCGCCGGCAGCGCGCAGATGCGCGCGTGCAGCGCCGCGCGCCGTCCAGCATCCAGATGTGCAGCCACCTCGTCGAGCAGCAGGACCACAGTCTCGCCGGCCAACGCGCGCGCATTGGCGAGGATCAGCGACAGCAGCAGCGCCTTCTGCTCGCCGGTCGAGGCCAGCGCAGCCGGCATGTCCTGCGGTCCCCAGACGGCGCCCAGATCGGCGCGATGCGGGCCGATCAGCGTGCGTCCGGCGGCGAGATCGCGACGCCGGCCATCCGCCAACCTTATCGCCAGAGCCTGGGGGTCGGGATCATTGGCAAAGCCTTCACCCGGCAGCAGGGACAGCACGGCGGCGGGGAAATCCTGGGGATCGCCTGCCTCCTGCGCGCCTGCGATCCGGGACAGTGCGGCCAGGCGGTTGGCGGTCACCGTCGCTCCCGCCTCGGCCATCTGCGCCTCCAGCGCACGATACCAGCCGGGGTCGCCCACCTCGTCCCGCAGCAGCCGGTTTCGCTCACGCATGGCCTTGTCATAGGTCAGCGCAGCCTCGGCGTGCCCCGGCTCGAAGCTGAGGGTCAGGCGGTCGAGGAACCGCCGCCGCCCCTCCGGTGCATCGGTCCACAGCCGGTCCATGGCAGGCACCAGCCAGATGATCCGCGCAAGGCTGCCCAGCGTCGATTGCGGAGCCGCCTTCTCGTCGATCATCACGCCTCGCGGCTCGCCGGGCGCAGCGCCGGTTTCAACCATCCGCCCGCCCATTTCCGCGCGGACACGCCAGCCCGCGCCAACGCCTTGCCGCGCCTGATCGCCCGGCGTTGCCCCTCGAAGCCCGCGTCCTGGCGAGAGCATGGACACCGCCTCGAGGATATTGGTCTTGCCCGAGCCATTCGCGCCAAAGATCGCGACCGGCCGGCCGTCCAGCGGCAGATCCAGCCGCGGCCAGGACCGGAACTGCGCCAGCGTCAGCCGCGACAGGCTCACACGCGCATCGGCATCACGACATAGACCGCGGACATGTCTCCGCCTTCGCGGATCAGCGCGGCATCGCCAGGGCCGTTGAACAGGAAAACCGCGTTCTCGTGGTCGACCTGATCGGCAATTTCCTTGAGGTATTTCGCGTTGAAGCCGATCTCCAGGGCGCCGGCGTCATAGGCGACCGGAAGCTCTTCCTGGGCGGCGCCAGCGTCGGGCGCCGTGACCGACAGCACGAGGCGATCCTCGTCAAGTGCCAGCTTGACCGCGCGCGAACGCTCGGACGACACGGTCGCGACGCGGTCCACGGCGCGGGCAAAATCGCTGGCATCAACCTCCAGTCGGCGGGTGTTGCCCGAGGGGATGACGCGCGCGTAATCGGGGAAGGTGCCGTCGATGACCTTGCTGGTCAGCGTCACGGCCGGGGTCGCAAAGCGGACCTTGGTCTCGCTGACCGAGACGGCGATCGGGCTGTCCTCGGGCACCTGTCCCAGGAGCCGCAGCAGTTCGGCGACCGTCTTGCGCGGCACGATCACGCCCGGCATGTCGCCGGCGTTGTCCGGCAGCGGGCCGTCGATCCGCGCCAACCGGTGCCCGTCGGTCGCGACGCAGCGCAGGCCGGGCCCGTCATCGCCCTGCGCGACATGCATGTAGACGCCGTTCAGGTAATAGCGCGTCTCTTCGTTGCTGACAGCGAACTGCGATTTGTCGAAAAGCCGCTTCAACGCGCCCGCATTGCAGCTGAAATTGGCCGCGTATTCGGACGAGGCCATGACGGGAAAATCTTCGCGCGGCAGGGTCGCGAGGCTGAAGGTCGTGCGCCCCGCCTCGACCGTGAGGCGGCCGGTCGTCGGCTCCAGCGTCAGCCCCACCAGCGCCCCGTCGGGCAGCTTGCGTGCGATCTCGTTCAGCATGACCGCGTTGACCGTGGTCGCGCCGGCGCGTTCCACCTGGGCCGGGACGCGGTCGACGATCTCGGTATCCAGATCGGTCGCGCGGAAGGTGACGTCGCTGCCCTCGGCCTCGATCAGCACGTTGCCGAGGATCGGAATGGTGTTGCGGCGCTCGACCACCGACTGCGCCTGGGCCACGGCCTTTACCAACACCGCACGTTCGATCGAGACTTTCATTGCCCGTCCCCTAATCCGGCCCATCCGGGGCCTTGCCCGAGGCATTGTTCTAGCGGCGGTTTTTCCGCCTCACAAGTTTGTCAGTGCTTATGCTTCCAGAAGCCTGCGCAGCAACTCGACGTCCTCGGCGATCTGGCGGTCGTCGGACTTGAGTTCCTCGATCTTCCGCACGCCGTGCATGATCGTGGTGTGATCGCGCCCGCCGAAGCGGCGCCCGATCTCGGGGAGCGAGCGTGCGGTCAGTTGCTTGGCCAGATACATCGCCACCTGGCGCGGACGGGCAACGGTCCGTACCCGCTTTGGACCGACCAGATCGGCAAGGCGGATGTTGTAATGCTCGGCCACCTTGCGCTGGATTTCCTCGATCGTCAGCTTGCGATCGGACGAGCGCAGGATGTCGCCAAGGCAGCTTTGCGTCAGATCGAGCGTGATCTTGCAGCCCAACAGGCTCGCATGGGCCAGTAGGCGCTGCAGTGCGCCTTCCAACACGCGCACGTTGCTGGTGATGCGGCGGGCTAGAAACTCCAGCACCTCGGGCGCGATCTCCAGGTTCGGATACATCACCCGGAAGGCCTCGGTCTTGGCCTGCAGGATGCCGAGGCGCAGCTCGTAATCCGTCGGGTGCAGATCGACGATCAGTCCGCAGGACAGGCGCGACTTGATCCGCTCCTCAAGATCCTTGATCTCGCCCGGCGCGCGGTCGGCGCTGATGATGATCTGTTTGCCCTGATCAACCAGGGCGTTGAACGTATGAAAGAACTCTTCCTGGGTGCTGTCCTTGCCGGCGATGAACTGCACGTCGTCGACCATCAGCACACTGACGGTGCGAAACAGTTCCTTGAAGTCCATAATGGTGCGCTCGCGCAGGGCCTGCACGAAGCGGTACATGAACTGCTCGGCCGACAGATAAAGCACCCGCGCCTCCGGGTGGCTGGCCTGATATTCGCGCGCGATGGCATGCATAAGGTGCGTCTTGCCGAGACCGACGCCGCCATACAGAAATAGCGGGTTGAAGGTCACCGGCCCGCCCTCGGCCACGCGCCGCGCAGCGGCATGGGCCAGCTCGTTGGGTTTGCCGACGATGAAATTGTTGAAGGTGAAGCGGTTGTCCAACGGCGCCGCGAGGTCGTCCTCGCCCCGCAAGACCGCCGGCGACGCCGGCGCATCAGCCTCGGCCGCCGGGGCCTCGGGCGCAGTCGCGACCTTGGGGCTGCCGGCCGGCTGCACCTCGAATGTCACCCGCTCGACGGCCTGTCCCGCACGGGCCAATTCGGTGCGGATCGTGTCACTGTAATGACGTGAAACCCAGTTAGACATAAAGCGGGTGGGCGTCGCAAAACCGGCCTCGGAATCGTCCAGACGGGTCAGCCGCAGCGGCTCGATCCAGGTGGTGTAGTTATTCGCGCCAACGCTTTTTTGCAGTTCGGCGCGCGCCTGACCCCAAATGTCTTGCAGCATGTCGTCCGTCATCCGTTCATGTCCCCAACCCCCGCCGGAACGATCGGCGAGACGCGCTTTCCCCGCCACGGGCCAGAACGACAGCACCCGCCACCCCGCACCGGGCAGGCCCGGATGCCGGGCGGTCAAAGGACCGGCCCTTCTGGAACGACATCGAAACTGCAGAATCGGTGGCAGCCGATCTTGCCCGTCTCACGCACCGGCGGTGTCCGCCTTTATGCGTCGCGGCCGATCGAGAGCTTTGCCCGATTCCGACCACATGTCCCCGCGACGTGAATCGCCCTTGGACGTTACGAGGACGGGGCGCCCACCCGCAACCGATCTTCGCGCTTGACAGACCCCCGCGCCAATCGAATCTGCGCGCCCGCGGAATTGCGCCACACCCCGTTCACGAACACGGTTAAACAGGCGTTTGCGGCATCACGGCCCAGTCCGGACAAGGGAAAAGGGCGCCGCCCGAAGGTGCGCCCTTGCGTAACCGCTTGGATGGCTTCGACCCCCCGCAGGCGGTCGGTCAGCCTTATGCAGCTTTGGTCGACAGCGCCTTCACGCGGGCTGCCAGACGCGAGATCTTGCGCGAGGCCGTGTTCTTGTGAACCACACCCTTGGTCACGCCGCGCATCAGTTCGGGCTGGGCAGCCTGCAGGGCGGTTTTGGCGACGTCGGCGTCACCACCGGCCAGCGCGACCTCGA
Source organism: Paracoccus suum (assembly GCF_003324675.1). NCBI lineage: Bacteria > Pseudomonadati > Pseudomonadota > Alphaproteobacteria > Rhodobacterales > Paracoccaceae > Paracoccus > Paracoccus suum. The sequence continues at coordinate 1,113,479 of NZ_CP030918.1, read as the reverse complement.
CCTTTTTCAGAAAGGTCCGAATCCGCGAACGGCGAGCCTTGTTGATGGCGGTGCGGCGCTCGGTCTGGCGCGCGCGCTTCTTGGACTGGGGCGTGTTGGCCATGTCTGAACGTAATCCGGTTTGATCGGGGAGCTAATTTGAAGCCGCGCTTCTATGCGGGCTGCCGGGCCGAGTCAAGCATGCTCTAGCGGTCGCGGAACTGCGGCTCGCGCTTGGCCAGAAACGCGGCCATGCCCTCTTTCTGGTCCTCGGTCGCGAAGAGGGCGTGAAAGGCCCGACGCTCGAACAGCAGGCCTTCGCGCAGGCTGGTTTCCTGGGCGCGGTTCACGCATTCCTTCACGGTCCGCGCCGCAATTGCAGACTTGGCCGCGATCTTGCGCGCGGCGCCCCGTGCCTCGGTCATCAGGTCGGCCGCCGGGACGACCCGGCTGACGAGGCCCGACCGCTCGGCTTCGGCCGCGTCCATGAACCGGCCGGTCAGGTTCATATCCATCGCCTTGGCCTTGCCGACCGCGCGGGTCAGGCGTTGCGTGCCGCCGATTCCCGCGACGACGCCGAGGTTGATCTCGGGCTGCCCGAACTTGGCGGTGTCGGCGCAGATGATAAAGTCGCAAGCCATCGCCAACTCGCAGCCGCCACCCAGCGCGTAGCCGGCGACCGCCGCGATGATCGGCTTGCGCACCCGGCCGATGGCATCGGTGTCATTGGTGAACAGGTCCGTCAGATAGACGTCGGCATAGGTCTTTTCCGCCATCTCGCGGATGTCGGCCCCGGCTGCAAAGGCCTTGTCGCTGCCGGTCAGGATGATGCACCGCACCTCGGGATCGGCGTCGAGCGCCTGCAGCGCCGCCGACAACTCACCCAGCAACACTCCGTTCAAGGCGTTCAGCGCCTCGGGGCGGTTGAGGCGCACGGTCGCGATGTGATCCTCGGTCTCGACGATGATGGTCTCGAAGGCCATGGCCGGCTCCTTCTCGGGCGTCAGTTGCGCAGCCCCGCTATCAGACCGGGGCAGGCAAAGAAAGGCGGGCCCGTTGGCGCGGCAGCAGGCGCGCCGCTTAGGGGCGGCCCCGGGCATTCATCTCTGGCACTGCGGGCAATAGAAACTCGACCGACCGCTCTGCACGATCCGCCGAATCGTCCCGTTGCAGCCCGGCCGCGGACAGGGGGCACCCTCGCGGTCATAGACGCGGAAGCTGTGCTGGAAATAGCCCAGCTCGCCCGAGGCCTGGCGGTGATCGCGCAGCGACGAGCCGCCGGCGGCAATCGCCTCGGTCAGCACATCGCGGATATGCCCCTGCAGCGCGGCGATCCGCGCAGCCCCGATGCGACCTGCCGCGCGGCGCGGGTCGATGCCAGCGCGGTGCAGCGCCTCGCTGACATAGATGTTGCCGAGACCCGCAACGCGGCGCTGATCCAGTAGCACCTGCTTCACCGGCGCTTTCTTGCCGGCAAACACCGGCGCAAGGTTCAAGTCACCCTCAAGCGGTTCCGGTCCCAGCTTGGCCAGCAGCGGATGCACCGCGCCGGGGGCGATCAGATCCACCATGCCAAAGCGGCGCGCGTCGTTGAAGGTGATGGTCGTGCCATCAGCCATCGTCAGGACCACGTGGTCGTGCCGGGGCAGGACGCCGGGGTCGCGGTGAAACTCGGCCAAGGGCCCACCCTCGACGAGCATGCGCCCCGACATGCCCAGATGCAGCAGCAAGACCGGGCCGCGATCGAGCGTGCCCAGCAGGTATTTCGACCGCCGCCCGAGGTCGGTGACCGTGGCGCCGGTCAGCACCTGCACCAGATCTACCGGCAGCGGCCAGCGCAGGTCCGGCCGGCGCACCTCGACCCGGGCAATCTTCTGGCCGACCAGATGCGGCTCAAGGCCGCGTCGCACCGTCTCGACCTCCGGCAGTTCTGGCATTCCGGGCCCATCCGTTGCACTGTCGCCGCCGATCGGCGGGCGCCCCAGTCTTGCCGGATGTAGCAGGCGAACGGCAAGCACCATGGACGACGGCCCCGGCAGGAAAACCCATTTCGGCTTTCGCGACGTGCCCGAGGATCAGAAGGCCGGGCTGGTGCATGGCGTGTTCTCGCGCGTCGCATCGCGCTATGACGTGATGAACGACCTGATGAGCGTCGGGGTCCATCGCCTGTGGAAAGCCGCGATGATGGACTGGCTGGCGCCGCAAAACGGCCAGCACCTGCTGGATGTGGCGGGCGGGACGGGCGACATCGCCTTTCGCTTTCTGGATCGTGCACCCGGCGCCCATGTGACGGTGTGCGATCTGACAGAGGCGATGCTGATCGAGGGTCGGGCCCGCGCCGAGGCGCAAGCAATGGGGAACTGCCTTGACTGGGTGGTGGGCGACGCCATGGCCCTGCCCTTCGCCGACGCCAGCTTCGACCGCTATACGATCAGCTTCGGCATCCGCAACGTCACCCGGATCGAGGCCGCCCTGTCCGACGCTTACCGCGTGCTGAAACCCGGCGGCCGGTTAGTGGTGCTGGAGTTCAGCCAACTGCCGGTGCCCGCGTTGCAGTGGGCCTACGACCGCTATTCCTTCAACGTGATCCCGCCCCTCGGGCAGGCCGTCGCCAACGACCGCGATAGCTATCAGTACCTGGTCGAATCGATTCGCCGCTTTCCCGATCAGGAGCGTTTCGCTGCCATGATCCGCGATGCGGGCTTTGCTCGCGTCAGTTATCGGAACATGTCGATGGGCATCGCCGCACTGCATTCGGGTTGGAAGATCTAGTTGCGCGGACCGCATAATCTGCTGCGCTTGATCCGAACGGGCGCCACGTTCGAACGGACCGGAGCGATGGGCGCCGCGCTGGACGCCATGGGCGCATCCCCGCGCGTTCGCGCGGCCGCGCGAATCCTCGGCTGGCCATTTCGCTGGCTTGGCTTTCGCGGCGATCCGGCGCTGCCGCCGATCCCGCGCGCCCTGAACGCGCTGGGGCCGGCCTATGTCAAGTTCGGCCAGATCCTGTCGACTCGCGCCGATGTCGTGGGGGTCGATCTGGCCGGCCAGTTGGCGGTGCTGCAGGATCGGCTGCCCCCCTTTCCGACACCGATAGCCCGCCAGATCATCGCGGCAGAACTGGGTGCCCCGCCCGACGAGTTGTTCGCCACCCTGTCCGAGCCAGTCGCCGCAGCCTCGATCGCCCAGGTCCACCGCGCCATTCGCGCCGACACGAGGGGCGAGGTCGCGGTCAAGGTGCTGCGTCCCGGCATCGCCGCCGCCTTCCGGCGCGACATCGACGCCTTTCACTTCGGCGCATCCCTGGTCGAGCGGCTCTCGCCCTCCAGCCGCCGCCTGCGCCCACGCGATGTCGTCTCCCATTTCGAATCGGTCGTGATGGCCGAGCTGGACCTGCGGCTTGAGGCCGCCTCTGCCTCCGAGTTTCGCGAAAATACCAAAGACGACGCCGGTTTTGCCGCACCGCGTCCGCACTGGGACCTGTCGGCACGGCGCGTCATGACCTCGGACTGGGCCGAGGGCACGCCAATGGGTGATGTCGCGGCGATCCGCGCGGCAGGGCATGACCCGGCACGGATCGGGCAGAGCCTGCTGCAACTTTTCCTGCGCCACGCGCTGCGCGACGGCTTTTTTCACGGCGATATGCACCAGGGCAACCTCAAGGTCGCCGCCAACGGGGACATCATCGCCTATGATTTCGGCATCATGGGCGAGATCGACGAGTATACCCGTCGCACCTATGCAGAGATCTTGATGGGCTTCATCCAGCGCGATTACCGCCGCGTCGCCCGCGTCCATTTCGAGGCCGGCTACGTCCCCCGCGACCGCGACATGGACGCCTTCGCCCGTGCGCTGCGCGCGGTGGGCGAGCCGATCTTCGGCGCGGATGCCAGCCGCATCTCGATGGCAAACCTGCTGTCCTACCTTTTCGAGGTGACCGAGCGATTCGGGATGCAGACCCAGACCCAACTGATCCTGCTGCAGCGCACGATGGTGGTGGTCGAGGGCGTGGCCCGGTCGCTGGACCCGCAGATCAACATGTGGCAGGTCGCCCGCCCCGTGGTCGAGGATTACATCCGCGCCAGCCTGGGTCCCAAGGCGATCGCCACCGATGCCAGCCGGGTCCTGCAAACCCTCGCGCGCCACGGCCCGCTGCTGCCGGCGCTGGTCGAGCGCAGCCTGTGGCAGGCCGCCCATCCGCAGCCCGTGGTTCAACCGGCCCCGTCAACTTCGGCGGCGGCGGCTTGGCTGGTCCTGGGTGCGGCGCTCGGCGTTCTGGCGACAGTGCTGGTGGCAGCAATCTTCTGAGCGAGGGCGCGCGCTGCTGCCGCAGGGCGCCTTTTGCCTATCGCCTGCGTCCATAAAAATGGCGAAAATTTGCCACGACGGCTGAGGCAGATTTGCCGCCGACTGAGTCAGGGAGCGCCGACCGTGCTGGCTGGCAACGCTATCTCGCGAATGGCTGTTACGGCGTCCGCGCTGACCTTGATTCCGCCGGCAAGGACAAGTTTTACGCCCTCGGACCCGGTCTCTGCCGCCTCAACGGCGGCGTAGCTGGCCACCCGCGTGGTCGACAAGACCTCGCCATTCTTCATGTTCGCCACCTCAAAGGTGTAGGTCCCGTTCGGCAGCCTTGCCCCTGCCGCGTCCATCCCCAGCCAATCGACCGGACCGTTACCGGCGCCGATACTGTCCTGCGTGACGATCTTGCCCCTCGCGTCCCGGCTGATCAGAACCACATCGTCCGCCGCCGGATCCGAGGTCACCTCCAGGGTGACGGTCTGCCCGGCATAGGCGACAGGCGCGGTCGAGCGCACCTCCTTGCCGATCCAACCCGCATATTGCGTCAGCCCTGCGATCCCACTGCCCCCGCCGTTCATTCCCGTCAGCAGCTCATTCGTGCGGACCTGTTGCTCGACCCCGGAGAAAGTCGCTAGCTGGACCGCAAAGTCCGACCCCTCCATCGGGTTGAGAGGGTCTTGATTCTTGATCTGCGTTGTCAGCATTTTCAGGAACGTCTCGAAGTCGCCGTTCGCGAACGCGCTTTTCTTGGCCGGCGCCGTCTCCGTGCCGCCGGCCGCCACGCCCGGGCTAACGGCCGCCGTTGCCAGTGTCTGGGCCGCCAAACTGTTGATCATCTCATGCTCCTACGTTGCGGCAGTAGCGACCTGCGGCGGTCGCCTGGGAAGTGCGGCGCGGCCGTCACAATCGCAAATCCACGCGGTCGCTGACCTTGCGCGTCTGTTTTGCATTCTCCGGGCGAATGGCCTCGCGGCCGTCAGGCCGGCCGCGAGTGCCGCGCTCGCCCGATTGGCCGCCCATCCCCGGGCTCGGCCCTCCGCCTTGACCGAAATCAAGTCGCGCGTTGCCGATCCCGCTCTCTGCCAACTCTCTGTGCAAAATATCTGCGTTCCGGCGCATCAACTCGGCACTCTCTCCGCGCTCTGCGCGCATCACGATCGCGATGCCTGCATCCCCACGCTCGACCCGAATATCGATCCGGCCCAGTTCATCCCCCTCGAGCGTCAGATGCGCTGCACCATCCCGCATCTCGATGTCGGGGCTGGGAGTCGCGTGATGCGCGCGTGCAAGGGGGGCGTGCACCTGTGTCGGTCGGAATGAGGGCTGGCCGCTCACCCCCGGGGGCGAGGCTGGCTCCCCATGCCGATCGCCGACCGCTGCGTCAAAGACGTGCATGTCATTGAGCTGGGCGTCCGGGGAGGAGGCGCTGCTCAGGCGCGGCTCGTCAGACGACGTCTCCGCCGGGGAAGGCCAATCTGCATGGGGCCAACTAGTTACGTGACTAGTCGATGGCTGCGAAAACTGACGATCCGCGTGAACCTGTCGTTGGACGACGGCGACGAAACCCGCGTGGTCCTCCCGCGGCCGCACGAGCCCTGAGGAAGGAGCGTCCGCTCTGCTATGCACCGCGACCGGCGGGTCCAGCCTGAGTCGCACCTGCCCACCATCATCACCGAGCTCGTCGTCAGTCTCCCCGTCGATCGGTACCTTCGCGGCGTCGTGTTTGGGCAATTCCCCCACCCTCGCGATCTCGATTACCGCGAGAGGCGGACTCGGCGCAGGCTCGTGCCGAACTGGTGCCTGCGGGCGCGGCAAAACTTGCCTTGCTTCATCCGCGCGGGTCTGCATTTCGTCTCCTAGTGTCGGCAGCGGGCCGGCAGGCGTTGGAAAACTGGAGGCGCGCGCGGGGACGTCCCCCGTTTCAGCCACGGTGCCGCGATCGGCAGATGCGCCCGGGCCGCCTTGTCGGGCTGGACGAACGATCGTGGTTCTTTTGCTGACGGCTTCCTCTTTACCTGCACCTTCCGTTTTACCCAGATCCTCGGACGGGGGCATTTGTCGGGCCGTGGTTGCGAGGACATCGGGAGCCGCAGGCGATAACGCATCAGCAGCAACGGATCTGCAGGGCAAGGCGGCGGCATCGCCCGAAGGACGAGCAAGGACTATCTCGCCCGAAAGAGGTGACTTGGATTGTGCCGGTTTGGCGGGCTGGGCCGCCACTTCTTCCGCCAACGGCAGTGCGGGGCGACTTTCCCCTGAGGCCGTCGGTGCGAGTTGCGCCGCAGGCGGACCAAGGGGGACACTCATCACCTGGAGGTCGTTTACGCGGTCGGCGCCCCCCAAAAACTGCCGACGTGCCGACTCCTCTAGGCCGTCCTCTGTGGGCGTCGCGAAACCTTGATCCGCACGGGATTTGGCCGCGTCCACGCTGGATGCTTCCTCGCCCCTCGGACCCGTCCTCGCCGCGTCCCCTGCCGCTTCGGTCCCAAGTGTCGGGAACCAGCCGAAGAAAGTCAGGGCACCCGCCCCGCTCTCCTCCTCCGTCCCCGACAGTCCGGGCGCCTCAGCTTGTTCGGCAACCCCAGCGTCGCAATCCTGCAGATCGGTCGCGACGAAATCGACCAGACTTGCAAAGTCGTCGGATTGGAAAGGCGCCCCGCCGCCGCCAGCCGAACGGTTCAGCGGCGGACAAATCAAGATCAGCGGAGAAATGGCGGGCATGCCGATTCCTTTCGGTTCGCATCCGTCCTACCTCAATCGAATTACCAAATTATTTACCGCTGCGTGATAACAACTCGCGAAGTAATTTAGGGAGTGTGAAATGACCCCTGTCGCAATGTCGGTCCAATCGGGGCGCCCCCTCGCCCCGGCCAACGTGCAACGATCGCCAGCTGATCGGTTGGAGGCCGCTTTTCTGGAGGAGATGATGAAATACATTGGCCCAAAGGCCCGTGAAGGGGCCAACTCCGGCGGGGCTGGCGAGGCGCAGTTCCACTCGTTCCTCACCCGCGGATACGCCGACCTCATGGCCGATCGAATCGATCTGAAGCTGTTTGCGGGGGCACCGAGTGAGCACGCATCTTGACCACCTGGATGGCGCGCGCGACGCGCTCCTTCATGCCGATCCCGCGGGATGCGCCCGCGAGATCGAGGCGTTCGAGGCGCTCTGCGCCGAGCGGCCACCTGCCGTGGAGGACCTCGCCACGTGTGAGGCGCGCTTGCGCGTGCTGGGTTTGATGGCCGACGCCTGTGCGGAGGGGGTCACCGCCGCGCGTCAGGACCTGCAGGACGCGCTGATCGCGGCTGGCAGGCTAACCACCTACGACTCGGCCGGCAGTCGCGCGACACGCAACACTCGCCGCGTCCAAGGACGCCGCTATTAGTTTGAATTTTAGTTTGATCCGATTCGCTCAGCTTACTGAAATTCACTATTTGGAAATCACTGCCCGTTAGACGGGATGCAGGCAGAAAGTCACGCAGGGCTCGGGCGAGCTCAAAGGTCAGAAGACCAGTCATCACTCGGGGCCAAACGCCCCAAAACTGGAGGACGTCATGTCCAGCATTCTGACCAATAACGGCGCCATGGTTGCGCTTCAGACCCTCAAGGGCATCAACGCCAGCATGGCGAAGACGCAAAGCGAGATCTCGACCGGAAAATCCGTGGCAAACGCCAAGGACAATGCCGCCGTGTGGGCGATTTCCAAGGTAATGGAAGCCGACGTCAAAGGCTTCAAGGGCATTTCCGACAGCCTCGCACTCGGTGCCTCTACCATTGCGGTCGCCCGGAACGCGGCGGAGTCCGTCACCGACCTGCTGACCGAAATCAAGTCCAAGGTCGTTGCCGCGCAGGAAAAGAACGTCGACCGCGCCAAGATCCAGACCGACATCACCGCCCTGAAAGAACAGATCAAGACGGTGATCGGCTCGGCCCAGTTCAACGGGCTGAACCTGGTTGACGGCAGCTCCAGCGAGCCGCTCTCGATCCTGTCGTCGCTCGACCGCAACTCCTCGGGTGTGACAGCGTCCCACATCACCTTTGACCGCAAGGATCTGTCGGTGACCAACACCTCGGTCGCCCAGGTGTTTGGCGGGACCGCGGTCACCGACCAGACGATCGTGGCCAACGGCGCTGCAGCTGCCGGCACGGCGGCAACTGTCGCAACCGGCGCGACACAGACGATCAACATCGCCTCCGTCGCAGACGGCAACAGCTATCGCATGGTCCTCGACGACAGTGCGGCGGGCAGCAAGAACATCATCGGCAAGCGGACCTTCGAGTATGTGGCCAACCCCTCCGACAGCATGGAGTCGGTGGCGGCTAACCTGACCTCTCAGATCAGCCGCTTTCTCGGCGCGACCGGCGCAACCAAGTACTCGGTCGTCCGTGACGGTGATGCCATCAAGCTGACCAACAACTCGGGCGCCGATCTCAGCGTTCTGGCAGAGAGCGCAACGGGCGGCACGGCGGCTTCGACCGACGGGTCGATGTCTGCTCTGAACACGATCGACGTGACCACCGATGCAGGCGCAACCGGCGCTCTGGCATCGATCGAAGCGCTGCTCAACGTGTCAATCGATGCCGCCGCCGCCTTCGGATCGGTCGAGAAGCGGATCTCGATCCAGTCCGACTTCGTCGGCAAACTGGGCGATTCGCTAACCTCCGGCGTCGGCTCGATGGTCGATGCCAACATGGAGGAGACCTCGGCACGGCTGCAGGCGCTGCAGGTCCAGCAGCAGCTGGCAACGCAGTCGCTTTCTATCGCCAACCAGGCCCCGCAGGCACTGCTGTCGCTTTTCCGCTGATCGCAACCTGACAAAACGGAGGGCGCCCAGGCGCCCTCCGTCTCAGCCGCGCCGGCAGGACGCCGGTGTTCCTTATCAGGAAAAGACGCGCACGCATGAACGCTCTTCCTACGCCGACCTACGGCTCGGCCCTTTCCCCCACCAAAAGCCCTCGCGATGCAGAAGCTACGATCCTCGCCAGAATTACGGCGCGCATGGTGAGCAGCGCGACTCAAGGCCAAGTCGCCTTCCCTCAACTGGTCGAGGCCTTGTCGGACAACCGCCGTTTCTGGTCCACTTGTGCCGGCGATCTGGCCGCCGACGGAAACTCGCTGCCGATCGCATTGCGGGCGCAGTTGATTTCGCTCGCCGACTTTGTGCAGGCGCACACCGCCCGGGTGCTCTCGCAACACGCCTCCATTGAACCGCTGACCGCCATCAATCGCGCCATCATCGAGGGGCTTTCCGCCGAAAGGCTCGCGGCATGAGCAGCGGCGGCCTGGTTATCTCTCTTGCGCCAAACGAGCGTATCCTGATCAACGGGGCGGTGGTCGAAAACGGTGACCGCCGTGCGCGGCTGTCTATCAAGACCCCGCAAGCAAACATCCTGCGGCTGTGCGATGCGATCCATCCCGAGGACGCCACGACCCCCGTCAAACGCGCCATTTACCAGTGCCAGCTAATCCTGTCGGGGGATATTGCGCGCCCCGAAGGGCGCCAACTCCTCCTGCGCGCGCTGGAGGAACTCAGCCAGGTCTTTACCGATTGCGACAGTCGCGGAATGTTGGCGCGCGCCTCTGCTGCAACCATCGTCGAGAACGAATACGGTGCGCTCAAGGCGCTGCGATCACTTGTCGACCGCGAGGCGCGCATGTTCGCGTCGCTGCAGTGAGCGTTGCGCTCGCGCTCGGAGGGATGACCGGTTGGCGCCTTCTTCAGCGCACGGGAACGGCCGCGGTCGAGCGCTTTGCCTCTGGCACGCAGATTGCCCGGACGACTGAAAAGTTCGCTGCGGCAAAGGACAGCTTTGGGTCGGCTGAGGAGATCGTCGGCAATTACAACACGATGAAAGTCGCGCTTACTGCTTTCGGACTCGAGGGCGACATCAACAACAAGGCTTTCATTCGCAAGGTACTGGAAAGCGATCTTGGCGATGCGAAAAGTCTTGCGCACCGCCTTTCGGACAAGCGCTACCTCAAGCTCGCGCAGGCATTTTCCTTGGGGCCAGGCGGAACACGCCCCAAACCCGAAACGGTGGTGAACCTTGTCAGAAAGGCGTACGTCGAACACGCGTTCGAACTTTCGGTGGGCGAGACGGACGAGAGTCTGCGCTTGGCGCTGAATGCAAAGCGGGAACTGAACTTGCTCGCCAATCGCAAGTCGACCGAAAGCACAAAGTGGTACACAATCCTGGGCTCGCCCCCGCTTCGCAGCGTCATTGAAGGGGCGTTAGGTGTCCCCGGTTCTGTGGCCAAGGCGCCCATCGACCAACAACTGGACACATTCCGAGCAGCTGCAGGCCGGATGTTCGGGAGCAGTTTCTTTGACAAACTCAACGACTCAGCGAACTTGGACAAACTCATCGAAACCTATGTTGCGAGAAGCGCGGCGAGTAACCAGCAGGCCGGATACTCTGGCCCCTACACCACCGCACTCGCAATTCTTACGGGCTGATTCCGCTGGCCGGAGCGTGATTGGCTCGCCGGAGCGAAGCTTATAGACCGCTGCCTAGCGGCTCCGTCTTCTCAGTCACAGCCCGCAGCAGGTGCCGGTCAATGTGGTTGAAAACGACTGAGTTGAGCCGGCACCGCACTCCCGAACTTTCCCGATGCCCTAATTCCACGACCGATCCGCCAACGGGACGCCACGCCGGCCTCCCCGCGCGCTCCCCTCTCCGCTTGCGCGCCCGCGCCCCTCGACTATAACCCCGCAGGATTTGCGCCGGCCCCTTCGGCGCCGCTGACCCCGGGGTTCCCATGCCGAAACGCACCGATATCCGCTCGATCCTCATCATCGGCGCTGGTCCCATTGTCATCGGGCAGGCCTGCGAGTTCGACTACTCTGGCGCCCAAGCCTGCAAGGCCCTGCGGGAAGAGGGGTATCGCGTCATTCTGGTAAACTCGAACCCGGCGACCATCATGACCGACCCTGGCCTAGCCGATGCCACCTATATCGAGCCGATTACCCCCGAGATCGTGGAAAAGATCATCGCGGCCGAACGCCCGGACGCACTGCTGCCGACCATGGGCGGGCAGACCGCGCTGAACACTGCCTTGGCCCTCGCTGACATGGGCGTTCTTGACCGCTATAATGTCGAGTTGATCGGGGCAAAGCGCGAAGCCATCGAAATGGCCGAGGACCGCGGCCTCTTTCGCAAGGCTATGGACCGCATCGGGCTGGAAAACCCGCGCGCGACCATCATCACGGCACCCAAGCGTTCAGACGGCCGCTTCGACGTCTCGGCCGGCGTCCGCCTTGCGCTTGAAGCCATCGAAGTCGTCGGACTGCCCGCGATTATCCGCCCGGCCTTTACCCTCGGCGGCACCGGGGGCGGCGTTGCCTACAACCGTGACGACTATGAGGCGATCTGCCGCAGCGGCCTCGATGCCTCGCCGGTGGGCCAGATTCTCGTCGACGAATCCCTCCTCGGCTGGAAAGAGTTCGAGATGGAGGTCGTGCGCGACAAGGCGGACAACGCCATCATCGTGTGCGCCATCGAGAACGTCGACCCAATGGGGGTGCATACCGGCGACTCCATCACCGTCGCCCCGGCCTTGACGCTCACCGACCGCGAGTACCAGCGTATGCGCAATGGCTCGATCGCCGTGCTGCGCGAGATCGGGGTCGAGACCGGCGGCAGCAACGTGCAATGGGCCATCAATCCCGCCGACGGCCGCATGGTCGTGATCGAGATGAACCCACGCGTCAGCCGCAGTTCAGCCCTCGCCTCCAAGGCGACCGGCTTTCCGATCGCCAAGATCGCCGCAAAACTTGCCATCGGCTACACCCTCGATGAGCTCGACAACGACATCACCGGCGTCACCCCGGCCAGTTTCGAGCCGTCCATCGACTATGTCGTGACCAAGATCCCGCGTTTTGCGTTTGAAAAATTTCCCGGCGCCAAGCCCGAGCTGACCACCGCAATGAAGTCCGTGGGCGAGGTCATGGCCATCGGCCGCAGCTTCCACGAATCGCTGCAAAAGGCCCTCGCCAGCATGGAGACCGGCCTCACCGGTCTCGACGAAATCGCCGTCGAGGGCGCGGCCGAGGAGGGCCGTCCCGCCTTCGTCGCCGCGCTCAGTCGCCAGACCCCCGACCGCATCCGCGTCATTGCCGAGGCGATGCGCGCCGGCTTCACAGATGACGAGATCAACACCATCACTGCCTGGGACCCCTGGTTCCTTGCCCGCCTGCGCGAGATCGTCGATGCCGAGCATGAGGTCCGCCACCAAGGCCTGCCGACCGACGCCACCGGCCTGCGCCGCCTGAAATCGCAGGGCTTTACCGATGCCCGCCTCGCGCATCTGACCGACGCGCCCGAGGCCGAGGTTCGCCGCACACGCCGGCGCGCGGGCGTCGCCCCCGTGTTCAAGCGCATCGACACCTGCGCGGCGGAATTCGAGGCCCAGACTCCCTACATGTATTCGACCTACGAAGCCCCGGCGATGGGCGAGGTCGAGGATGAATCGCGCCCCAGCGACCGCAAGAAGGTCGTCATCCTTGGCGGCGGTCCCAACCGCATCGGCCAGGGGATCGAGTTCGACTACTGCTGCTGCCACGCCTGCTATGCGCTGACCGACGCCGGCTACGAGACGATCATGGTCAACTGCAACCCCGAGACTGTCTCGACCGACTACGACACCTCGGACCGGCTTTACTTTGAGCCGCTGACGCTCGAGCACGTCCTGGAAATCCTGCGAGTCGAGCAGCAGAACGGCACCCTGCATGGCGTCATCGTCCAGTTCGGCGGCCAGACGCCCCTGAAGCTCGCCAACGCGCTTGAGGCGGAGGGCATTCCGATCCTCGGCACCACGCCGGATGCCATCGACCTCGCCGAGGATCGCGAGCGTTTTCAGCAACTTCTGAACCGCCTTGGCCTCAAGCAGCCGGTCAACGGCATTGCCCGCAGCCCGGACGAGGCGCTGCGCATCGCGGAGACCGTTGGCTACCCGCTGGTGATCCGCCCCTCGTATGTCCTCGGCGGCCGGGCGATGGAGATCGTGCGCGACGAGGCCCAGCTGCGGCGCTACATCACCACGGCCGTGCATGTTTCGGGTGACAACCCGGTCCTGCTGGACAGCTACCTGTCGGGCGCGATCGAGGTTGACGTCGACGCCCTCAGCGACGGCGAGGCGGTCCATGTCGCGGGCATCATGGAACATATCGAGGAAGCCGGGGTCCATTCCGGCGACAGCGCCTGCTCGCTGCCGCCGCACACCCTGGACGCCGCGACGGTCGAGGAGCTCAAGCGTCAGACCGTCGCCATGGCCCGCGCGCTGCGGGTCGTCGGCCTGATGAACGTCCAGTTCGCGATCAAGGACGGCGAGATCTTCGTGCTGGAGGTCAATCCCCGCGCCAGCCGCACCGTGCCGTTCGTCGCCAAGGCCACCGACAGCGCCCTCGCCAGCATCGCCGCCCGGCTGATGGCCGGCGAGCCGCTGTCGAACTTTCCGCTGCGCCCCGCCTATCCCGCGGGCGTCGGCCCCGACACGCCCTTGCCCTACGCCGACCCGCTGACCCTGGCGGACCCGGTCACCCCGTGGTTCTCGGTCAAGGAGGCCGTGCTGCCCTTCGCCCGCTTCCCCGGCGTCGACACGCTGCTGGGGCCGGAAATGCGTTCCACCGGAGAGGTCATGGGCTGGGACCGCAACTTCGCCCGCGCGTTCCTCAAGGCGCAGATGGGCGCCGGCACCCACCTGCCCGAATCGGGGCGCGTCTTCGTCTCGGTCAAGGATAGCGACAAGACGTCCGAGATGGCCGCCGCCATGCGCGACCTTTCGGGGATGGGCTTTACCCTGATCGCCACCAAGGGCACCGCCGATTTCCTGCGCGGCGCGGATGTCGAGGCGGAACTGGTCAACAAGGTTTATGAAGGTCGCCCGAACATCGTCGACCGCCTGAAAAACGACGACATCGCGATGGTCCTGAACACCACCGAGGGCGCCCAGGCCATCGCAGATTCCCGCGACATCCGCTCGGTCGCGCTTTACGCTAAGATCCCCTATTTCACGACCGCTGCCGGAGCGATCGCCGCGGTGGCCGCGATTCAGTCCCGCGGGGACGGGGATGTGGGAGTTAGGACGTTGCAGGGGTGAGGGTCACGACAGGGCTCACCCCAACTCAGTCCTGAGTCATTTGGCCGGAACCTGCCTCCCTACTGGTTCCGGCGCCTTTTGAGTAGCTTCACACGAGTTGACCTTGTTGTCAGCCGAGAACGAGCGAGTGTAGTCAGCGCGCTTTCCTTCACTGAGCGTATCGAATCGCTTGCTCGTCTCATACAGAGACCTACCAAACGCAAATTTTTCAGTTGCGTCCAAGTTGTTACGCATGGTGTCCTCCTACAACACTACCTGATCTGACCACATCTTGAGGCGGGTGGGTATAGTTTTTGGGAGGGTCGCAAAAAAAATGCTAACGCAGTTAAAGGGTGCCGAGCTGGTAATTGGCCTAGTCGGCAGGATGGGTGTGGAAACCAAGGACGTGGTTGAAATCCTTACGCAATGCCTCAGCTCGCTGAACTACCTAACTTCCCACATAAAACTAACAGATTTAGTTAAAGAAGAGCGGCTTAACTTCGATATCGTTGAGAATCCAATAGAGAAAAGATACCAAACATACATTGCGGCTTGCAACGATGTGCAAGAAAAATCTGAGAATGATGCAATCTTTGCTGCATACGCCATTTCAAGAATAAGACAAATCAGGCGTGAATTCACTGGCGACGAAAACTCTCCAGCGCCCCGGAGAGCATACATTGTCGATCAAATCAAAAGGAAGGAAGAAGCGGAAGCACTGCAAGCGGTTTACGGTCAGCAATTCATCTTAGTGTCGTGTCATATTCCATTAGATCAACGACTTTCGATATTGTCTCGGAGGATTGCAGATGATCATGCAGAAGCTCCCCGCCAAGCGTCTTGGAACAAAACAGCACAAGACTTGATAAACCAAGACGATGATGAGGCAAGCGCGAGGCATGGCCAACGAGTGAGCAAAGTATTCCCCCTTGCCGATGTCATAATCGACCCCTCTCAACCAAAATTATCGCGCGAAATAGTAAATAGATTTTTCTTTGGCCTGTTCGGAAACTTCAAAATATCCCCTACCAGGTCTGAATTTTTTCAGAATATAGCATATCAAACTTCCCTTGCTTCCATCGATACTGCTAGGCAGGTCGGTGCAGTAGTTGCCGTTGAGGGCACAATGATTGCCTCCGGATACAATGAGGCACCAAAAGCTTTCGGGGGAACCTACTGGCCAGAAGATGGAATTGACGCTCGGGACGTTGCGTTAGGAAAGGATATAAATACAGTAAGAAAGAGGCAGATGGTTCTTGAGATTGTAAGCCTCCTGAAGCCTTATATGAAGGATGAGCATCAGTCCGATACGCAATTTCCGAGCAAAATGCTCGACGAGAAGGATGCTCCGCTCAAAGACTCGCAGATCATGGACTCATTGGAGTACGGACGCGCTGTTCATGCAGAAATGAGCGCACTCACTTCTGCAGCTCGCAACGGCAGCACACTTAAGGATGGCGAACTCTTTTGCACAACCTTCCCATGCCACAACTGCTCTAAGCATATCGTTGCAGCAGGTATTCGTCGAGTAACTTACCTGGAGCCGTATGCCAAGAGCTTTACATCCGATCTGTATCCCGACTCTATAGATATAGATCAATCATCGCCATCACCTGAGAAAGTGGAGTTTCGCCAATTTACAGGAATAACCCACGTGCGCTTCTCTCGGATATTTTCCAAGTCTCGCATGAAAGATGATAAAGGTAACATATTGCCGTGGGCAGCCGCAAGCGCGAGCCCAAATTTGGGGAAGGTTGACCAAGACCATCCAGATCGCGAAATAATATTTCAACGGCGAACTTTTGATAACCTCACTCCGGAGGGCAAAGAATTTCTAGGCGCGGTGCCAGTGCCAGATGAAGCTCTGGTTGATCTATAGCGAGGCAGAAGAGCAAAACAGCATAGGCAGCCGTAAGGTATGGCTTGCTCACGGCCAATGGCAGACAAAAACTCCGCCTATCTCCCCCTTAACCACGCAATCGTATCCGCCCGCCCCGAGCGTTTCTCCTCCCCGATCGGCACACCCTACTCGTCGCTCAGCAACCGGGCGGCGTCGGGACCCAGGTCCTCGAAATCCTTCTGGGCCTCGCCCCAGCCCGGCTTGCGGCCGTCCAGCCCCTCTTTTTCCCGGTGGAAAAGGTAGTCCATCGTCTCGCCCCCACGCAGCAGCCCCGACAGCCGCGCGTGCATGAAGGCCCGCAGCACTAGGTTCGTCTCGGCCCGGTTGCTGCTCTGTTCCAACTGATGCGCCGGGGCTATGCGGCGCCCTTACCCCTCCCCAATCTCCCCCAAAAACACCGCCCCGAACCGTTCGGCCCGCGCCTCCCCGATAATCCGCTCCAGCGCCGCCAAGTCCCTCGGTCGCGCCTTCGCCACAGCCGCGAGCATCCCCCGCGTGCAGGCCATGTATTTGCCCGTTCCGTCCGCGCCCCGCAGCAGCGCGGTCTGCGCGGCCTCCAGCCGGTCGGCGAGGGCGCCTTCGGGGCGGCCGGCCAGTTTGCGCCGGGCGGGGTGGACGGCCGGGGCCTCGCCCGCGATAACCTCGAGGAAGGCCGCGCCATAGGCTTCCAGCTTTTTCGCGCCGACGCCTGGGATGCGGGCCATGTCGTCGAGGTCCTGCGGGCGGCGCTCGGCCATCTCGATCAGGGTCTTGTCCGGAAAGACGACATAGGCCGGCACGCGCTGCGCCTCGGCCAGGGCGCGCCGCCGGGCCTTCAGCGCGGACAGCAGGCCCGCGTCCTCCTCGGCCACCATGGCGCGCGGCTCGGGGCGGGGCGCGCGTTTGGCCAGCGCGTCGCGTTTCAGCGAGACGCTGGTCTCGCCCCGCAGGACGGGGTGGGCGTCGGGGGTGATGCGCAGCGCGCCGTGCCGCTCGGGGTCGGGGCGGCAGAGATCGCGCCCCAGCATCTGGCGGATCACGCCCTGCCATTCGCCCTTAGACAGATCGCGCCCGACGCCAAAGGTCGGCAGTTGGTCATGGCCGCGCGCCTTGACCTTTTCGGTGGCCGAGCCGGTCAGGATGTCGATGACATGGCCCGCGCCGAACCACTCGCCGCTGCGCAGCATGGCGGAGAGCGCCTTGCGCACCGCCTCGGTGGCATCCCACAGTTCGGGCGGGCGGTCGCAATGATCGCAATTGCCGCAGGGCGCGGTGTCCTCGCCGAAATAGCGCAGCAGGACCTGACGGCGGCAGCCCGGCGCGTCGGCCAGTCCCAGCAGGGCGTTCAGACGGCCATGGTCGGCCGACTTGCGGCTGTCATCGGCCAGCCCCTCGTCGATCTGGCTGCGGCGCAGGCGGATGTCGTCGGTGCCGAACAACGTCAGCGTCTCGGCCGGCGCGCCGTCGCGGCCCGCGCGACCGATTTCCTGATAGTAGGACTCGATGGACTTGGGCAGGTCGGCATGGGCCACCCAGCGGATGTCAGGCTTGTCGATGCCCATGCCAAAGGCGACGGTCGCGGCGACGATCAGCCCGTCCTCGCGCTGAAAGCGGCCCTCGGCCTCACGCCGCGCCTCGGCCTCCATGCCGCCGTGATAGCTGATCGCCGGCTGGCCGGCGGCATTCAGGGCGGCAGCCAGCGTCTCGGTCCGGGCGCGTGTGGCACAATAGACGATGCCCGACTGGCCGGCGCGCGCGGCGGCGAAATCCAGGATCTGCGCGCGCGGGCCGTCCTTGGCCGCAAAGGCGAGGTGAATGTTTGGCCGGTCAAAGCCGTGCAGGAACACCTGTGGGACGGCGCCGTCGAACAGGCGGGCGATGATCTCGCCGCGGGTTTCGGCGTCGGCGGTCGCCGTGAAGGCGGCCAGCGGCACCCCCAGCGCGCGGCGCAACTCGCCGATGCGCAGGTAGTCGGGGCGGAAGTCATGGCCCCAGGCACTGACGCAATGCGCCTCGTCGACGGCGATCGCGCTGACCCCGGCGCGGCGCAGCAGCGGCAGCGTGCCGCCGGCGGCAAGGCGCTCAGGCGCCATGTAGAGCAGCTTCAGCGAGCCGTCGCGCAGGGCGGAAAAGACCTCGTCACTCTCGGCCTCGGTATGGCCAGAGGTCAGCGCACCAGCAGCAACGCCCGAGGCCTTCAGCGCCCCGACCTGGTCGCGCATCAGGGCAATCAGCGGCGAGATGACCAGCGTCACCCCATCCCGCATGAGGGCGGGCAGTTGGAAGCACAGCGATTTGCCGCCGCCGGTCGGCATGATCGCCAGCACGTCGCGGCCGGCCGCGACCGCCTCGACGATCTCCTGCTGGCCGGGGCGGAAGGCGTCAAAGCCCCAGACTTCGCGCAGCAGGTCCGTAGGCATCAGTAGCCGTAGAACCAGCCGGCGTTGTTGGCGAGCGCGCGCTGCAGGATGATGATGCAGATGAACACCACCAGCGGCGCCAGATCGAGGCCCCCGGTATTGGGCAGGATGCGCCGCACGGGACCGTAGATCGGCTCGAGCAGATTGTTCAGCCCCTGCCAGACCTGCGCTACCAGCGGCTGGCGCAGGTTCAACACCTGAAAGTTGATCAGCCAGGACAGGATGATGTGGGCGATCATGACAAACCACACCACATTCAGCAGCATTTGCAGTGCTTCGTAGATCGTGCCCATTCCCAACCCATCTGTCTTGCCCGGCCTTGCCTGCAGGTAAGCGACGCGGGCGGCCCGCGCAACCGCCCGCGGCGCACACGCCGGGTTCCGCCAGCCGGCCCCTCGTGCCGTCAGGTCGTCGTTGCACCTTGCTGCGCGGCCCCTTAGCCCCGGCCAATCCCATCGAGACGGCCCGCCATGTATCCGATCCTGCGCTTTGCCCGCCATATTGCGGCCGCTCGCCGCCTGCCGGCGCTCGGGCCGTTCGCGCCCCATGTCTCGCAGCACCGCTGCTGGCCTTGGGACATCGACCCCTGGCTGGAGATGAACAACGGCCGCACACTGACCCTGTATGATCTGGGCCGGATGGCGCTGTCAGTGCGCACCGGCCTTGCACAGACCGCGCGCGAGCGACGCTGGGGGCTGGCCGTGGCAGGCGTGTCGGTGCGCTACCGCCGGCGCATCAAGTCGTTCGAGCGGTTCCAGATGGTCTCGCGCCTGATCGGCTGGGACGAGCGCTTCTTCTATATGGAGCAGTCCATGTGGAAGGGGGGCGAGTGCGCCAACAACATGCTGCTGCGTTCGGCCGTGACGCGAGGGGCCTCGGGGATCGTGCCGACCGCCGAGGTCGCGGCGGCGATGGGCCTTCCGGCCGAGAGCCCGCCGCTGCCCGAGTGGGTCCGCGCCTGGATCGCCGCCGATGCCGAGCGGCCATGGCCGCCCGAGGGCGCGCCTGACGCGGCGGCCGAATAGGCGCCCGCCCCTAGACAGTCGGGCCCCGGGCGGTGTTCATGCGGGCGCGATGCAACCGCAGGGGAACGCGCATGGACAGGCGGCGAATTCTCGGCTGGTGGTTCTATGACTGGGCCAGCCAGCCCTACGCCACGCTGCTGCTGACCTTTATCTTTGCACCCTATTTCAGCACCATCGCCGCGCAATCGCTGATCGCACATGGCACCCCCGCGGCCGAGGCCGCCGCCGGCGCGCAATCGATGTGGGGCGTCGGCCTTGGGCTTTCGGGCGTTGTCATCGCCATTCTGGCACCGATCCTCGGCGCCATCGCTGACCAGACCGGACGGCGCCTGCCATGGGTCTGGGGATTCTCGGTTCTCTATGTTGTAGGCGCCGCCGGCCTATGGTGGCTGGCCCCCGGCACCGGCCCGCTGGGCCTGTGGCTGGTGATCGCCCTGTTCGGTCTCGGCGTCATTGGGATGGAGTTCACAACCATCTTCACCAACGCCCTGTTGCCCGGCCTCGGCCCCCGGTCCGAGATCGGGCGCATCTCGGGCACGGGTGCGGCGCTGGGTTATGTCGGGGGCGTGCTGGCCCTCGCCGTGATGTTGCTGGGCTTCGCCGAGAACCAGGCCGGGCTGACCCTCCTCGGGCATCCGCCAGCCTTCGGCCTCGATGGCGCCGCGCGCGAAGGGACGCGGTTTGCGGGCCCATTCACGGCGCTTTGGTATATCGTCTTCATGCTGCCCTTTGCCCTTGCAGTACGTGAGCCGCGCGGCCCCGCGCGCCCACTGCGACTTGGCGCGGCACTGCGCGATCTGTGGCTGCTTCTGGCCAGCCTTCGTTCTCGGCCCAGCCTGCTGGCTTGGCTGACCTCGTCGATGCTGGCGCGCGATGCGCTGAACGGGCTTTACGCCTTTGGCGGCATATACGCCGCTACCGTGCTGGACTGGCCGGTCACGCGGATCGGCGTGTTCGGCGTCATCTCGGCAGTGGCGGCGGCGATCATTACCTGGGCGGGAGGGCATGCCGACCGGCGCTGGGGGCCAAAGCCGGTCCTGGTCGCGGCCATGCTGGTGCTGACGCTGGTCTGCATGGGCCTTGTGGGCATGGACCGGAACGCGATCTTCGGCATGGCGCTTACGCCGGGATCGGCGCTGCCCGACAACATCTTCCTGGGCGCGGGCGTGCTGATCGGCGCTGCGGGCGGCGTGCTGCAATCGGCCGCGCGCACGATGATGGTGCGCCACACCAGCCCCGAGCGTGCGACCGAGGCATTCGGCCTTTACGCGCTGTCGGGCAAGGCGACCGCCTTCGTCGCGCCGCTGTCGATCGCGTTCGTCACCAGCGCGACCGGTAGCGTCCGGGCTGGTATCTCTCCGCTCATCGTGATGTTCATCGCGGCGCTGATCCTGCTAGTCTGGGTTCGCGCCGAAGGAGAATCCCCCTGATGTCCCTGCTCTCCCGCCTCCGCCCGATTGTCGGCGCATTGGCCCTGATGCTGACCGCGGGCCTGCCCGCATCGGCCGAGCCTCTCGCCAAGGATGTCTTTGGCTCGGTCCGTGGCCCGACGGCAGGCGCGCCCCAAGCCATCGGCTTTTATTCCAAGGGCTGCGCCAGCGGCCTCGTGCAATTGCCCGAGACCGGGCCGACCTGGCAGGCCATGCGCCTGTCGCGCAATCGCAACTGGGGGCATCCGCAACTGGTCGGACTGCTCGAGGATCTCAGCCGGCAGGCGACGCGGTTCGGCTGGCAGGGCATCTATGTCGGTGACATGAGCCAGCCGCGCGGCGGCCCCATGCTGACGGGCCATGCCAGCCACCAGCTGGGCCTCGATGCCGACGTGTGGATGCTGCCGCCCGCCTCGCTGCACCTGACCCCGGCCCAGCGCGAAAGCATTTCCTCGCAGTCGATCGTCAACAAGCGCGGCACGCAGCTGACGTCGCTCTGGTCCCCCGCCCATGCCGCGCTGCTGCAGGCGGCGGCTTCCGATCCGCGCGTGCAGCGCGTGTTCGTCGATCCCATGGCCAAGGTCTGGATGTGCCAGAATATCCGCGGCGATCGCGGCTTTCTGTCCAAGATCCGCCCGATCCAGGCGCATGACTACCACTTCCACATCCGCCTCGCCTGCCCCGCCGGCTCCAGCGCGTGCCAGACGCAGGACGCAGTGCCGCCGGGCGATGGCTGCGGCGAGGCCGCCAAGTGGATCGCCGACCGCATCAATCCGCCCAAGCGCAATCCCACGCCCCCCGATCCCGACTATCGCCACCCGCGCAGCTACCGGCTGAGCGAGTTGCCGCCGCAATGCACCGCAGTCGGCCTCGCCCGGTAGACATGCCCCTGACCGCAGGCGGAAAGGGCCGCCTTTCTGCAAGGATTGGTTCCGCTGCTGCGTTGGCCGTTGTCGTGGCTGCGGGGGCCGACCCTGCCAGCGCGGCACGCGTCACCTATGTCGGCACCTATGTCTGGCAGTCCGACGAACCGACCTTTGGCGGCTTTTCGGGGCTAGAGGTCTCGGACGACGGCAGTCGCTACTGGGCGCTGTCCGACCGCGCCACGATCCGCTGGGGCAGTTTCGAGCGTGACCGCGCCGGCCGTATCCGCGGCATGACGACCGCCGGCACCGCTGCCTTGCGCAGCACCAAGGGAGCGCCGCTGAAACCCGGCTACGAGGGCGACAGCGAAGGGCTGGCAATCGCGCCCGACGGCACCATCTGGGTCAGCTTCGAGGGGCTGAACCGCGTCGTCAGCTACGCCACCCCCGACAGCTCCGCGCAGGCCATTCCTTTGCCCCCGGCTTTCACCGACCTGCCCGACAATGGCGGGCTGGAGGCGCTGGCCGTCTTGCCGGAAGGCACCCTTCTGACCGTCCCGGAGCGCAGCGGCGGCACCGACAAGCCCTATCAGTTCTACCGCTTTCGCGACGGGGCCTGGGACCAGCCCTTCACCATGCCCCGCTCTGACAGCTGGTTGCCGGTCGGTGCCGACGTCGGCTCCGATGGGCGCCTCTACCTGCTCGAGCGCAACTTCCGCGGCATCATGGGTTTCGCCAGCCGCGTGCGCCGCTTCGACATTGCCGAGGATGGCCTCTCCGGCGGCGAGGTCCTGCTGACCACCTCCCCCGGCCAATATGACAACCTGGAGGGGCTGGCCGTGTGGCGCAACGACCGCGGCATTCACCTGACGATGATCTCGGACGATAACTTCCTGATCTTTCAGCGCACCGAACTGGTCGAGTATCGCGTAACGGACTGAGGTCGCTTTTTCCGGCGGCAAACCCAGCCGGGATACTGCTTGACTCGACCTACGAGCGCCGGGCAGCACTGCCGCTCGCGTGCCCCCAATGCCGATGGTGACAGCTTGCGGCACAGCGTCTCCCTGCGTCCGGGCCGACGACGATTCCTATGCGACCATTTCCCGCGACGGGTCCGAATTCCCCCTGCGATCTGGCTTTCCCCAACACCCGCCCAGCGTCACCGCTTGACAGGCCCCGCCCGCCGGTCCTATCGCGCCCCTGCCCGTGAGGGTCGAGTTCTCCGCCACCTTGTCAAAACGGAAATCCTAGATGACCCGTCCCATTGCGCTGCTTCCGGCGGTGTTGGCCATGGCTGCTGTCGTGACCGCATCCAACATCCTCGTGCAGTTCCGCCTCGGCGATCACCTGACTTGGGGCGCCCTGACCTACCCGTTCGCCTTTCTCGTGACCGACATCACCAACCGCGTTGCCGGACCGGCCGCGGCGCGCCGGGTCGTGGTGGCAGGCTTCTGGGTGGGCGTTCTGTGCTCGCTCGCTGCCGCCGCCCTGGACAAGACCACGCTGCGAATCGCCATAGCCTCTGGCACTGCCTTTCTTGCCGCCCAAACGCTGGATATTTCGGTGTTCAACCGCCTGCGCGCGGGCAGCTGGTGGCGCGCGCCGCTGGTCTCGACGCTGTTCAGCTCGACGCTCGATACGATGATTTTCTTCAGCCTGGCCTTTGCCGCTGCCTTTCGCGCGATCGACCCGGCCGACGATGTCAGTTGGGCGGCCGAGCAGGTGCCGCTGTGGTTCGGCCATGGCCCGCTTGTGCCACTGTGGGCCGCCTTGGGCGCCGCCGACTGGACCGTCAAGCTGGGGCTCGCCGCGCTTGCGCTGATCCCGTTCCGGATCATTGTCGGCAATTTGTTGCGGGCTCGCGCTGAAAGCCGTTGATTTTTGCCCGGGCTGTGCCAACCTTCCCCTTAGAGCGAAGCTTTTGAAAGGAGGTGGTCCAGTGTCGAGAGTGATGTTGGAGAGAGGTGTCGGGACAATCAGGGGCCTTCTCGCCTGAGGGCAACCCCAATGGTTCATGGCCCTGCCGGGATCAGCGCGCAATCGCGCCAACCCTAACCGGACCATCTCCGTCGATCTCGCGGGCCGCCCTCAGGGCGGCCCGTTCGAGTTTCTGGCAGTTGAATCGCCGCAGACGCATGTGCGCCGCGCAACCCAGCCGTTTCAGCGCCCATTCATGTTCCGTGAGCAGGAGCAGCAGCATAGGTCCACTGTTACTTCGGCGCGACCAGGCCGATGATCGGCCCCATGCTGCGGCCCCAGTCGGCCCGGCCCAGTTCAGGTGCATATAGCCGCGAAATCGAGCCGTCGAAATAGAGGGCATCGCGTGCCTTCAGCCCGTCTCGAAAGAACCGTCCGAACTGGTGAAACGTCACTGACGTATCCGAGATCGCGAACCACGCCGTCTCGCCATCCTTCGACACGCCAACGCCGTTGCGAATGTAACGGCTGTCGCTGTGCTCAAGGAAGCGCGGGTGCAGATCGCCGTCGATGACCAGCATCGGCCCCGACTGCGATGCCAGCCGGCACTCCGGCGTGGCCTTGGCAAAGGCGCGGCTCTCGACGACCTGATAGGGGCGCCGGCCGCCGGTGCAGAATACCCCGTTCGGCCGCATGCCAAAATTGCCCCGCGAGCCCTCGGTCACGATCGGCGCCAGCTCCTCGCCGTCGATCACCAGCAGGCCGACCGGTGACAGGTCCGCGTGATACATCCCGGCATTCATCGCAAACCCGAGGACTTCGTCGGCCGGCAGGGCCGCGCGCACGCGGTCAAAGTTGCGATAGGGCGCCCCGCTGGCGTCCTTGAGCCAGAGGCGCAATTGCGGCTCGGCCGCGCTGTCCAGCTTGCAGACCACATAGCCGTTGCCCTCGAACTCGGTCCGCTCGCAGAGGCCCGCGGCCGCGGGAACGGTCAGCGCGACCAGCCAGCCTGCGGCTAGCCCCAGTGCCCGCAGCAAGGGCGTCGGCCGCTCACGCCGGGTCATGGCGGGTGTCGGCATCGCTGTCGGCACCCTCGTCCTCGGGGTCCGGTTGCAGGTCACGGCGCACCCGCTCGTCCTCGAACAGGCGGCGGGTCTCGTCCATGCGATCGAAGGTCTCGTCCAGCTCGAAGCGCAGTTGCGGGGTGTATTTCAGCCCCAGATCGCGGCCCACCAGATGGCGCAACTCGCCGGCATTGCGGCGCAGGTCGGTCAGCGCCTCCGGGGCCAACTGGCCCAGCAGTGGCAGGACATAGGCGGTCGCGACCTTCAGGTCGGACGACAGGCGCACCTCGCCGACGGTGATCGAGTGACGGTTCAGGTCAGGATCATGGATGTCGCCGCGGGCGAGAACCTCGGACAGGCGGCGGCGCACCACTTCGCCAACGCGCAGCTGGCGTTGCGAAGGGCCGGAGCCGTGGGGATAACGTGTTTGGGCCATGCCGCCGATGTAGGGGGTCGCGGCGCGGCCCGCAACCGGCTAGACCAGCCGCCGTATCGCAGCAGGCAGGGGGTTCGGATGGGCAATCAGGGCACCGCCCCGGCGGAAGAGGCCGGGCGCGACCAGCCGCAGATCGCGGCACCGCTGCCGGGGGTCGTGGTCACGGGCGCCAGCGGGCGCATGGGCCAGATGCTGGTCCGCGCCGTCCTGGACAGCGACGCCTGCCGCCTCGTCGCCGCCCTCGTGAGGCCGGGCCATCCGTGGGTCGGCATGGACGTGGGTGCCGCCATGGGCGGCGTGCCGGTCGGGGTGCCCGTCACCGACGACGCCGTCAGCGCCATCGCCCGCGCCCAGGCGATCTTGGATTTCACCGCCCCCGAGGCCAGCCTTGCGACTGCGACGCTGGCCGCGCAGGCGCGCGCCGTGCATGTCATCGGCACCACCGGCTTTACCGCCGAACAGTTGGCCCGCCTGCGCCCCGCTGCGCGCCACGCGCCGATCATTCGCGCCGGGAACATGAGCCTCGGGGTCAACCTGCTTGCAGCGCTGACGCGCAAGGTCGCAGCCGCCCTCGGCACCGCCTGGGATATCGAGATCGTCGAGGCGCATCACCGCATGAAAGTCGATGCCCCGTCGGGCACCGCGCTGATGCTGGGCGAGGCGGCGGCCGAGGGCCGGGGCGACAGCCTCGCCGATCTGCGCACGCCGGCGCGCGACGGCATGACTGGCGCGCGGGCGGCCGGTAGTATCGGCTTCGCCTCGGTCCGCGGCGGCGATGTCGTGGGCGAGCATGACGTGATCTTCGCGACCGAGGGTGAGCGCGTCGTGCTCCGCCATCTCGCGACGGACCGCGCAATCTTTGCCCGCGGCGCACTCCGCGCCGCACTGTGGGGCCAGGACAAGGGTCCGGGGGAATACGACGTGGCCGACGTGCTTGGGATCTAGCGCCCGGCCTTGGCCTCGGCGGCGTCAGAAATCGACGGCGATGCCCTTGCGCTCGTAATCACCGTAACGCACCGGCTCGGGGCCATCGCGGCCGCCAAACTCCTCGGGCAGCGCCAGCGGCACTGCTGCACGGCGCCGCGCCGCGGCTTCTGCCAGCGCACGCTGAGCGGCGGGGGGCAGGTCGTTGGAGGCGCCCGCGTCGGTCACGGTCGGGGATAGATCAGGGCTTGGGTGGCCTTCGGCCATGGTTCGACCTCGACAGTCGGGCTGGGTGCAGGGACAATACACTTTCAACTTAAGCGGAGGCAGGGTTTTGAACAAGGACGAGGCAGAGGTCAGCGGGCCGCCGCCATCGGCGGGCCGCCCCGCCCCGCCCGAGGGCACAACCGTTCGCGTCGGCATCGGGGCCGGCGCCACCCCTCGCCGCGCCGCGGAGCGAAAGCCCGCCGCACCCGCCGTGGCAGAGCCGGGCGCAGCAGCGCCGGCGCGGGGCCTTGGCTCGTCCGCGCATGATCGCGTCGCAAGTCCGGCTCGGTCCCCGCAAGAGACCCCGGCCGGTTCGGACCACCGCGACGCGGCGGCGACTGGAGGCGCGTCCCCCGCGAAGAATCGCACCGACAGACCCGCGGCGCGCAAGCCGACGCAACCTGCACAAACCGACACACCCCCGCGCAATGCCCTGCAAGTCCCGCCGCTGCCCCGCGGCGCGGCGGCCGATCCCCGCGCCATGGCCTTGTGGCTGATGGCCGGCGTGCGCGAGGGCCTCGGCCTCGACGACATGCTCGACAGCGCTGCGGCGGCGCGAGCCGAGGGCGCGGAGCGCGCGCGAGCGCGACGCCTTGCGACGGCGGCGTTACGGCTGCGCGGGCGGGCGGAAGCCGTGCTCACACCACTGCTGCCGCGCCGGCCCCGCCCGGCGGTGGCCGACCTGCTGGTCCTCGCCACGGTCGAGATGCTGGGCTTTGACGCGCCGCCACACGGGGTTGTCAGCGAGGCCGTGGCCCTGGCCCGCAAGCAGGGGCAAAAGGGCGCCGCCGCCGCGGGAATGGTCAACGCCGTCCTGCGCCGTGCAGCGGAGGGCCGGACCGCGTGGGATGCGGCCGCGCCGCGCCGCATGCCGGCCTGGTTGCGCGGCCCAATCGTCACCGCATGGGGCAGCGGCGCCGCCGATGCGATCGAGGCCGCACATGAGCGCGCGGCGCCACTCGACCTGACCGCGCGCAAGCCGGGCACCGCGATCGAGGGGACCGAAGTCCTCCCCACCGGCTCGTTCCGGCTGCAATCGGGCGCGCAGATCTCGGCCCTTTCGGGCTTTTCAACTGGCGCGTGGTGGGTACAGGACGCCGCGGCCGCCTTGCCGGCCCTGTTGCTGGAACCCAAGGCGGGCGAGCGAATCGCCGATCTTTGCGCCGCACCCGGCGGCAAAACCCTTCAACTGGCCGCAGCCGGCGCCGAGGTGACAGCGGTCGACATCTCGGCCCCGCGCCTGCGCCGGCTGGCAGAAAATCTCGACCGGTGCCGCCTGACCGCGCAAATGGTCACCGCCGATGCCTTGCAGTGGCAGCCCGATGGCACGCTTGACGCGATCCTGCTAGACGCGCCCTGCACTGCCACCGGCACCATTCGCCGCCATCCGGAACTGCCGTCGATCCGCGACGGCAGCGGCCTCGCCCCGCTGGTCGAACTGCAGGCTCGACTCCTCGATCACGCCATCGCCCTGCTGCCTCCGGGCGGGCGGCTGGTCTATTCCACATGCTCGCTGCTGACTGACGAGGGCGAGGACCAGATCACCGCTGCCCTCGCCCGCCACCCGGGGCTGACGGTCGAGCAACCTGATCCCGCCCGCCTGGGGATCGAGCCGGGATGGATCACGCCCGAGGGCGGCATCCGCCTGCGCCCCGATTACTGGCCCGAGCTTGGCGGGATGGATGGATTCTACATGGCGCGCTTGCAGATTCCACAGCGGCCCGCCTAAAGGTCGCTCGCCACAGCAGGAGACACGTCTTGCAGCAGCATCAGGATCGAACGGCCGACCGCTACGGCTTTGTCCAGCGCCCCGAGACACGTTGGCTGGGCGTGCCCTCGCGCGGTGCGGCGATCGTCGGCGGCCGGCTCGCCCTCGACGGGGTGACCCTGTGCGGGGATCCGTTCGGGCCGAACCCGGAACTTGATGCGGCGGCGTTGTCGGAACTGCACGGCTTTCGCTGGCTGGACGACCTGGCCGCCATCGGCACGCCGGAGGCGCGCAGCCTGGGCCAAACCCGCGTTCTGGGCTGGCTTTCGCGCTATCCGGGCGGACCGCCGGCCGAGGGTTGGCGCAGGGCCCCGGTCTGGTGGCCGCAGACGGCCGGGCGGCGCGTTCTGTCCTGGGTCTCGCATGGCGGGATGCTGCTGCCTGGCCTCGACCGCAGCGAGGCTGCGCCGATCTTTGACGCGCTGCATGCCGACCTCGCGCATCTGATGCGGCACGCCCAGGCTGCACCCCCCGGTGCGGCGCGGATCGAAGCGATGGCGGGCGCTGCCATCGCCGCCATGAGCCTGCGCGGCGCCGAGGGTGACATCGCCCCCGCCCTCGCCGCCCTCGCCGAGGCCGCGCCCGACGCCTTTCACACCCGCCGCCCCGAGGGCCTGCTGGAGCGGACGGCCCTGCTGGTCTGGGCCGCCGAACTGGCGGACGAAGGCGGCCACCCCCTGCCGGGCGCCATCCGCGCGACGCTGAACAGCGCCCTTCCGGTGCTGCGCGGGTTGCGCCATGCCGACGGCGGCCTACCCCGCGCGCATGGCGGCGGCGCCGGCGTGCCCGGCCGGCTGGACCATGTCCTGCGGGCCGGCGGCCGTATCGCAGCGCGCGTGGCCGAGGGGCAGGCGCTGGGCTTCGGCCGCATCGCGCGGGGCCGCACCACGGTCATCTGCGATCTGGCACCACCGCCGCGCGGGCCGCTGGGCCATGCCGGCGCCCTCGGGTTCGAGGTGACGGTGGGCGAGCATCCGCTGGTCGTTGCCTGCGGCAGCGGGCGCCGCCTGCCCGCCCCCTGGCCGGAGGCGAGTCGCGCCACCGCCGCCCACAGTTCCCTGGTCTTAGACAATTGCAGCCTGACCCGGCTGCGGCCGGATGGCGCGCTGCAGCCGGTTTCGGTCGTCGCGGCCCCCGCCGTGCCGGGGCAACTGGCGGGGTGGCACGATGGCTGGCTGGCAAGCCACGGCGTCCAGCATCACCGCAGCCTGCGCCTCTCGGACGACGGGTTGTCCCTGCTGGGCGAGGATCAATTGCTCTCCGCCGCTGGGACGCAGGACGGACATGATCTGCAGGTGACCCTGCATTTCCACCTGCACCCCCATATCCTGGCACATCTGATCGGCCCGGCCGAAGGGGTCACGCTGACCCTGCCCACCGGCACGGCCTGGCAGTTTCGCAGCGCCAGCGACGCGCCGCTGGCTCTCGAGGCATCGGCATGGGTCGAGCCGGGCCATCCCGGCCCGCTTGCCACGCAGCAGATCACACTGCGCACCAGCGTCGGCCGGATGCCGGTGTCGTGGTCCTTTGCCCAGGTCTGAGGAGGCCGGACAGGCGCCGCGCCCCATCGCACCGCGCGAATCGCCGCCGGGGCTGCTGGACCTTCACCCGCGCTCGGGGTAGCTGGCAGCCATCCAATCCCTGCCCGAAGGCCGCGACATGACCGCCTCCTCCGATGCCGCCCTTGCTGGCGCCGCCACCGTCGATCCGGGCGCTTCGCGCTTGCCGGTGCGACGGGCGCTGATCTCGGTTTCGGACAAGACCGGCCTCGCCGAACTTGGCCGCGCGCTCACCGATCAGGGCGTGCAGATCCTCTCGACCGGCGGGACCGCGCAGGCCCTGCGCGCGGCCGGCGTCGCGGTGACCGAGGTTGCCGACGTGACCGGCTATCCCGAGATGATGGACGGGCGCGTGCGCACCCTGCATCCGGCCGTCCATGGCGGGCTCCTCGCGCTGCGCGACAATCCCGGCCATGTGGCCGACATGCAGGCGTATGGAATCGAGGGGATCGACCTGCTCGTCTCGAACCTCTACCCGTTCGAGGCAGTGCTGGAGAAAGGCGCCAGCATCGACGACTGCATCGAGAATATCGATATCGGTGGACCGGCCATGACCCGCGCGGCGGCTAAGAACCATGCCCATGTTGCCGTTGTCGTAGACCTCGAGGATTATGCCCCGCTGCTCGCGCAGATCGCCGAGGGGGGCACCACCGCGGCATTCCGTCGGCAACTGGCGCAGATCGCGTTCGCCCGGACTGCCGCCTATGATACGGCCGTCTCGACCTGGCTCGCGGGTGTTACAGGGGGCGATCAGCCGCCGCGCCGCCGCGCCTTTGCCGGAACGCTGGCCCAACCTCTGCGCTATGGCGAGAACCCGCACCAGACCGCGGCATTCTATCGCAGCGCCCATGCCCGTACCGGCGTCGCCACCGCCCGCCAGTGGCAGGGCAAGGAGCTGAGCTACAACAACATCAACGACACCGACGCCGCCTATGAACTGGTGGCCGACTTCGCGGCCGCCGACGGGCCGGCCTGCGCGATCATCAAGCACGCCAACCCTTGCGGCGTCGCGCGCGGCGCCACCCCGGCCGAGGCTTATGCCCGTGCCTTTGACTGCGATCGAACGTCGGCCTTTGGCGGCATCGTCGCGCTGAACCGCCCGCTGGACGGACCGACCGCCGAAGAGATCGTGCAGATATTTACCGAGGTCGTGATCGCCCCCGACGCCGACGAGGCCGCGCGCGCGGTCTTTGCCCGCAAGCCGAACCTGCGGCTGCTGACCGCCGGCGGGCTGCCCGACCCGACGGCGGCAGGCGATGTCCTGCGCCAGGTCGCTGGCGGCTATCTGGTGCAGTCGCGCGATGCCGGCCGCATCTCGCGTGACGACCTGCGCATCGTCACACAGGTCCAGCCAACGGCGGCGCAACTGGACGATCTGCTGTTCGCCTGGACCGTCGCCAAGCATGTCAAGTCGAACGCCATCGTCTATGCCCGCGACCTGGCCACGGTCGGCATTGGCGCCGGCCAGATGAGCCGCATCGATTCGACCCGCATCGGCCGCCGCAAGGCCGAGGACATGGCGGCCGCGCTGGGCCTCGACGCCCCGCTGACCGAGGGCGCGGTCGTCGCCTCGGACGCGTTCTTTCCCTTTGCCGACGGTGTGGAGGCCCTGGCGGAGGCCGGCGCAGTGGCAGTCATCCAGCCCGGCGGCTCGATGCGGGATGCCGAAGTCATCGCCGCCGCCGACCGCCTGGGGCTCGCCATGGTGTTCACCGGCCAACGGCATTTCCGCCACTGATGGCCGCCCCGACGCCCCCCGGCACGCGCGCAGGTCCAGCAGCGCCCAAGCCGCCGCGCAAGCGCACCCCCAAGGCAAAGCCGGTGGGCGCGGCGGGCCCGCGCGCAAGTGCCAAGAACGCCGCGCCCGTACCCCCTGCGCCCGCGGACTGGCCGCTGCGCCTAACCGCGATCACGGCAGCGGCGACGATTGCGGTGGACCAGGCCAGCAAGTGGCTGGTTGTCCAGACGCTCGATCTGGCGACCCTGCGCGAACTGGACGTCATCGACCCTTTCCTGAACCTGCGCATGGCTTGGAACCAGGGCGTGAACTTTGGCCTGTTCTCCGGCGGCGCGGACATCATGCGCTGGGTGCTGGTCGCCATCGCCATCGCGGTCTGCATCTG
Organism: Paracoccus suum; assembly: GCF_003324675.1. NCBI lineage: Bacteria > Pseudomonadati > Pseudomonadota > Alphaproteobacteria > Rhodobacterales > Paracoccaceae > Paracoccus > Paracoccus suum. Next base: position 1,081,447 of record NZ_CP030918.1, on the reverse strand, counting down.
GGTCACCCTGTGGGTGCGGCGGGCGCGGCCCGGGCGCTATGCGCGGATCGCCGCCGGGCTGCTGATCGGCGGCGCGTTGGGCAATGTCATCGACCGCATCACCTATGGCGCGGTGGCGGATTTCCTGAACATGTCGCTGCCCGGCTGGACCAATCCCTACAGCTTCAATCTTGCCGATATCGCCATTTTCGCCGGCGCAATCGGGCTGGTGCTGCAGCCGCAGCCGGACAAGGCGCGTGACGACGCGGGCAAGACGCGTTAGACAGGCGCAATGCTGGGGACGGGGCGGTCGATGCGCTTGATAAACTTGGGTTTCGGTTGTCTGGCCGCGGTCGCGCTGCTGGCAGGTTGCAGCAACGACGGGAAATTGAACAATCTCGCCGGCAGTTCGGAGGGTCCGGACGAGTTCGCCATCCTGCCGACCAAGGCGCTCAGCCTGCCGGCGGACCTGAACCAGCTGCCCGCGCCTACGCCGGGCGGCAGCAACATCACCGACCCGACCCCACTGGCCGATGCGGTCGCGACCCTTGGCGGCAATCCCGCGCAGTTGAGCGCGCGCGGTGTCGGCGCGGGTGATGGCGGGCTGATCTCTTACGCCGGGCGCGGGGGCGTCACCCCGGGCATCCGCCAGGTGACCGCGACCGAGGATGCCGAGTTCCGCTCGCGCCGCGGGCGCCGGCTGCTGGAAAACATCGCCAAGACCAACGTCTACAATCGCGCCTACCGTGGCCAAACGCTGGACCCCTGGCCCACCCTGGAGCAGTACCGCCGCGCCGGCGCGCAGGTGCCATCGGCCCCACCCGCGCCGCTGAAGTGACGCGCCAAGGCTGACAGCGCGCCCCGCAGACCTGTTAGCTGAGCGCAAGACCGATACACTAGCCTCAAGTCACCTTGATCGAAGTGATGCGACGCCGCTGACAGGTCAGAGCCTCAGCCGGCGTCAGGGCGGTTCCGACCTCAGGCCGCCTTGGTCGCCGTCGCCTGCACCAGCAGGGCATGCAGAGCCACGGGGTCCGCATTGGCGCGCAGCATCTCGCGCAGCTTCGGATCACGAACCGTGCGGGACACCAAGGCGAGTGCCTTGAGGTGATCGACGCCTCCGGTCGAGGGTGCCAGCAGCGCGAACACCAGGTCCACCGGCTGACGGTCCACTGCGTCGAAATCCAGCGGCTTTTCCAGCCGCAGGAATAGCGCCTTTACCCGGTCGAGGCCGTGTAACCGGGCATGGGGCACTGCAACGCCATGGCCGACCCCGGTCGGGCCGAGGCTCTCGCGCTCCTGAAGAGCGTCGAGCGTGGTGGCGGCGGGCAGCCCGTAAGCCGCCGCCGCCAGATCGGCGACCTCATGGAACAGGCGTTTCTTGCTGGCCACCTGGGCAACCGAGCGGACAGCGGCGGGCGAAAGAATATCGGCGATCTGCATAGGTCGTCTCAATCGCGCCGCTGCCGCGGCCGCGCCTCACTTCAGGTTGCGGGGGTCGATCCAGCCCACGTTGCCGTCGTCGCGGCGGTGGACAACATTGACGCCGCCATGTTTCTCGTTGCGGAACACCAGCAGCGGATGGCCCGACAGTTCCAGCTGCATGACGGCATCGCCAACCGACAGGGTGGGCACGCGAGTCTCCATCTCGGCGATGATGATCGGCTGGAGGCCGTCGCCGTCAGCGGCCTCCCACTCGTCCTCGTCGCCGGCCAGCACATAGGTCCCGGCGGCACTGAACTCAACCGGCTCAGAGCGCTCCTTGTGGTGATCCTTCAGCCGGCGCTTGTAGCGGCGCAACTGCTTGTCCATCTTCTCGCGGCAGGCCTCGAAGGCGGCATAGATGTCGACAGCCTGACCGCGTGCCTGCGCCGTCAGGCCGGTCGACAGATGAACCACCGATTCGCACAGGAAGTTATAGGCATCCTTGGAAAAAACGACGGTCGCGTCGGTCGGCCGCTGGGCGTATTTGTCGACCGTCGCGCCCAGTTCGGTCTTTACATGTGTGGACAGGGCATCGCCGATGTCGATTTGCTTGCCGCTGATCTGATAGCGCATCCTGGTCCGTCTCCTTGTCTGTAGCGTCGGCGCGCGGCCTGCTGAATCGCAACGCCCAAAGCCGGGCGCAGGTCCCTTCGTCCGGTGTTCGGATGATGGCAGATCCGGTGCGGGCGCGGCGCATCGACATGCCCCATGAGGCCGCGATCCGGCCGGCAAGTCAACGATCCTGGCATGGCCTCAAAATCGACCGTCAGCCGACGCTGAAACTGTCGCCCAGATAGACGCGCCGGACATCGGGATCGGCGATCACTTCGGCCGCCGTGCCGCCCATCAGCATGCGCCCGTCATGCAGAATGCAGGCCCTATCGACGATGCCGAGCGTCTCGCGCACGTTGTGATCTGTGATCAGCACCCCGAGGCCCCGGTCCTTCAGCGTCGCCACCAGCGTGCGGATCTCGCCCACGGCAATCGGATCGACGCCCGCAAAAGGCTCGTCCAGCAGCAGATAGCGCGGGTCCGAAGCGAGGCAGCGCGCGATCTCGACCCGACGCCGCTCGCCGCCCGATAGCGCGAGGGCCGGGGCGCTGCGCAGATGACCGATCGAGAAATCGCCCAGCAACTCCTCCAGCCGGTCGCGTCGCTGATGGCTGTCGCGCAGCGCGACCTCCAGCACGGCCATGATGTTCTGCTCGACCGTCAGGCCGCGAAAGATCGACATCTCCTGCGGCAGATAGCCGATGCCCAGCCGGGCGCGGCGGAACATGGGCAGCCGGGTGACGTCCTGCCCGTCGATCGCCACCTGCCCCGCGTCGGGGGCGATCAGCCCGGCGATGCAGTAAAAGCAGGTCGTCTTGCCCGACCCGTTCGGCCCCAGCAGGGCCACCACCTCGCCCCGTGCGAGGTCCAGCGAGACATCGAGGATTACTGGCCGGTTGCGATAGGATTTGCGCAGCCCGCGGACCGCCAGCCCGTCAGGCGCAACTGCGGGGACAAGCGCGGGCGCAGCGGCCCGCGCCGGCATCACTTCGGGCGCCATCAGTTGCTGCCGGGCTGCAGAACACTGCGCACCCGACCCTCGACCGAGGCGGTGCCGTCGGCGAGGTTCACCACCATCGTCTGCCCCGACAGCACGTTGTCGCCCTGGCTCAGCAGCACGTCGCCGGTCAGCGTCACTGTGCCCGCCTCGACGTCATAGCTGGCCTCGCGCGCCTCGGCGGCATCAGGGCCGTTGACCAGCGTGACCCCGCCCGTCGCCCGCAGCTTGCTGATCCGCCGGCGGTCGTTGCCGGCATAGACCACGGTCACATCCGCGGCCTTCAGGCGCATCTCACCCTGGGAGATGACGACGTTTCCGCCGAACGTCGCTGTGCCATCGGCCTGATTCACCGACAGGCGGTCCGAGGTAACCTCGACCGGCGATTTGGTGTCGGCCTTCATCCCGCCAAAGATCGTCGCCGCCCCATTGACCGCGCGCTCGGCCACGTTTTGCGCCGCGGCGGGGCCGCCTGGCAGCAGCGCCGCACCGGCAGCGGCCAGCATCAGGGCAGTCAGGGCCGGGCGCAGCAGCATCGCACTTACCTCGCAGAGGGCGAAATCATCACGGCAGGTATACCAGCCGCACCCCGCCGGTGAAATCGAGAACATGCGCCTCCGGTGCGCCCTCGGCGGCGGGCTGGCGGGTGATCTGCATTGTGCTCGCGGTCACCTCGCCAAAGGGCGCTTGGGCCGCAACCCCGCCCTCGGCCCCGATCAAGGCCCGGTTTGTGGACGTGGTGACCTGCGGCGCGTCCAGCCGCCAGCCGGTCGACGTGCGCACCATCACCCCACCGGTCAGGGTGATGTCGCCCCCCTCCATCCGCGCTTGCGGGGCGGTCAGCCACGCCTCCAGCCCGTCCTGGGCGTGCCAGTCGAGTCGCAGCCCCTTGGCCCCGCCGATGCCATCGCCGTCACGCGCCGGGGTGGCGCTGTCCGCGATCAGCGAAATGCGGGCACCGTCCGGCGTCACGCCGGCATAGGTCGGGGCGGTGATCTGGGGATCGCGAGCACGCGCCTCGGCATCGACGCTGGCATAGGGGATGGCGCGCTCGGGGTCGGGCCGGCGTGAGAGCAGGAACAGCGTCGACAGGATCGCCAGCGCCGCCAACGGCAGCAGCACCCGCAGCCACGCCACGATGCAGGAGCGCAGATTGCCGGGGACCCGCACCGCAGCCATCCTGGCCTACACGATCCCGGCGCGCAGGCAGTCGTGGATGTGCAGGATGCCCTGCGGCCGGCCGTCATCACCCACGCAGAACAGGCAGGTGATCTTTCGATCCTGCATCTGGGCGAGAGCCGTTTCCGCCAGCGCATCCGGGGCAATGGTACGCGGCGCCGGGGTCATGACCTCGGACGCGCGATGTGCCAAGAGGCCGTCCATGTGTCGACGCAAATCGCCGTCGGTGATGATGCCGCGCAGGCGGCCATCGGGGCCGGTCACGCCCGTCACGCCAAAGCCCATCCGGCTGATGGTCAGCAGCGCGTCGGTCATGGGCGCATCCTCGGGCACCAGCGGCATTTCGGCATGCATCAGGTCGGCGACCTTGGCGAGGCGCGCGCCCAGCTTGCCGCCCGGATGAAAGGTGCGGAAATGCTCCGGCGTGAACTTCCGATGCTCCATCAGCGCGACGGCGAGGGCATCGCCCAGCGCCAGCGTCATGGTGGTCGAGGTGGTCGGCACGATGCCGGTGGCGCAGGCCTCGGGCGACGGCGGCAGCAGCAGCGCGACATCGGACAGGCGCAACAGCGTGCTGTCGGGGCGGCCGGCAATGCCGATCAGGGGAATGCCAAACCGCCGGGTGTGGGCGACGATGTCGGCAATCTCGGGCGTCTCTCCGCTGTTGGACAGCACCAGGGCGACGTCAGCCTCGGTCACCATGCCCAGATCGCCGTGGCTGGCCTCGGCCGGATGCACGAACTGCGCCGGCGTTCCGGTCGAGGCGAAGGTAGCCGCGATCTTGCGCCCGACATGACCCGACTTGCCCATGCCGGACACGACCACCCGGCCGCGTGCGGCCAGGATCAGGCGCATCGCCTCTGCAAAGGGCGCGGCCAGGTCGCTATCCAGGCTGGCTTGCAGCGCAGCCAGCCCCTCGGCCTCCTGGCGGATGACGCGGGTCGCGGTCGACAGGTAGCTGTCCATGCTGTGCATCCTAGTGGCGGAAGATGTCGGCCTCGTCGCCCCAACCCATCAGGTCGAGTTGCGCCCGCACCGGAAGGAAGTCAAAGCACGAGCGCGCCAGCGCCATCCGGCCCTCGCGCATCAGCCGCCCCTCAAGCTCGGCCTTCAGCCGGTGCAGATAGAGGACATCCGAGGCCGCATAATCCAGCTGTGCCTCGGTCAATTGGGCCGCACCCCAGTCCGAGGTCTGCTGGTGCTTCGAGATATCCACGCCGATTTCGTTCAGCAAGTATTTCAGGCCGTGCCGGTCGGTAAAGGTGCGCACCAGCTTGCTGGCGATCTTGGTGCACCAGACCGGCGATGCGAGGATGCCATAGGTCCGGGCCAGCATGGCGATGTCGAACCGGCCGAAATGAAACAGCTTTTCCACCGCCGGATCGGCCAGCATCCGTGTCAGGTTGGGCGCCGGCCGCACCTCGCGTGAGACCTGCACCAGATGCGCATTCCCGTCACCGCTGCTCAGCTGGATCAGGCACAGCCGGTCGCGTCGTGGTTCGAGGCCCATGGTCTCGGTATCGATCGCGACGACCGGCCCCAGATCGAGGCCGTCGGGCAGGTCATGCTGGTAGAGATGATTGGCCATCGCGCCCTCCGCTTGCGGGCGGACAGGTAAGCCTCGGGTGCCTGCGGGTCAATGGACGGTAACGGGGCGGCCCGGCGAGCCATCCGAGGCCTGGATTAGTGGTGCCGCAGAAGGGACTCGAACCCCCGACCCCATCATTACGAATGATGTGCTCTACCAGCTGAGCTACTGCGGCCCCGATGCCTGGGGGTTAGGCCCCGGCAGGTGCCGCGCCGGATAGCAGGTTCCGGCGCGAGGGAAAAGTGGAAATCAGGGCCGCTCCGCCGGCTCGGGCGGCTCAACATCGGGACGCACCGGGATGACCTCGACGATGGTCTGCGGCGGCTCTGGCTCGGTCACGGTGCGCGACGGCTCGACCCGCGCGTAATCGATTTCGCGCGGCACCATGCCGGGTGCGACGTCAGGCTCGCGGCGGGTCGCGGTCTGCGACACCCTTTCAGTCACCACTTGGGTGGCCAGAGCCGCGGCGGGCATCGGCGCCGCACCCGGTTCCGCGGGTTGCGGCGATGGATTGGGGGTCCCCACCAGCAGCGGCAGCAACTCGACCCCATTCGGGCTCGCGGCGGTCAAGCTGTGCGGCGCCTTGCGCCAGGACAGCGTATCGAAGGCGCCGCAGCTGTCGCAGACCGGGGCCCAGTCGGCCATGATGTTCTGGCAGTTGTCGCAGATCCACTGCGGCCCGCGATCGGCGGTCAGGGCCTTGGCGAGCCAGCCGCGCACCACACTGTCATCAGCACCTTCGCCCCTCTCGACCGCGGCCATGAGCGAGAGCGAACGCACCGTCGGATCGGATTCGGCGAGGTTGCCCAGCGCGCGGCGCGCACCCGGAAAATCCTCGGCGGCGAGGGCGAGTTCGGCCCGCAGCAATCGGGTCTCCGGATCATCCGGGCGCTGCTTCATCAGCCCCTCGAACCGCTTGAGGCGCTGGGCCGCCGTCTCGTCCGGCATGATCTCGGCATAGACCGCAGCGAGGGAGGGGTGCGGGCGATAGGACCAAGTCTTTTCCAGAACCCGCGCAGCGTTGCGATAGTCCTTCTGGCCAATATAGCTGCGCGCAGCCAGCACAGCGGCCGGAATCAGGTCGGGCGAGGCGCGGTTGGCGCTGATCGCGGCCTCGCGGGCGCTGATCGAATTGCCTTGCGCCAGCACCTCGCGCGCCTCCTGAAGGGCGAGGACGGCATCGCGGCGGATGTGCAGATCGGCCGGGATCTGGCCCTGGCGGCGCTTGTCCTTCAGAACGCCCCGCGCGCCCTTCCAGTCGCCGGCCTTGGCCTGAAGCGACAGCAGTTGATCCTGCATTTCCTGATGCCGCGGTTTCAGTGCGTAGGCCTTTTCGGCCAGTCGCAGCGCGGTGGCGGTATCGCCCAGCGCCAGCCGCTGGCGCATCAAGCCGCGCACGCCGACGAAGCGGGTGCGCTGATCGCCAAGCATCCGACGATACGCCGCGCCGGCCGCATCGACATCGCCGGCGACCTCGGCCGCCTGCGCAGCGAGCAGGTCAGTGATCTCGGGCCGGTCGAGGAACTTGGCAGCGCGGGCAGCCTGATCCTGCGCCAGCCGCCCCTCGCCCGAGGCGACGGCGAGCATCCCCTCGGACAGGGCGGCATATCCCTTGCGCTCGCGCGAGCGGTCAAACCAGCGGTTGATGGCGGTCTGATCGCCCAGCACAAAGCGCAGCATGGCCAGCAAAAAGCCCAGCAGCTTCATCACCAGCCAAGCCAGTACCAGCAGCGCCAGCCCCGCCGCGACGGCCTGCACCGGCCCGAGAGTGTATTCGGTACCGTTGAACACAAGCTGTAACGGCTGGCCGGTCTGGGCCAAGTGTTGCGCGCCCAGCGCGAGGGCCAGGACCACCGCGAAGAAAAGCAGGATCTTGAGCAGGGACAGGATCATGCGATGTTCCTCACGGGGTGGTCTTCAGGGTGTCCAGCGCCCGGCGCGCGGCCACCCAAGCTTTGGCCGGGGCAACCCAACTGGACATCGCCGCCTGCGCGGGTTCGGGCAAGGCCGCGATCTCGCTCAGCGCGGCGGCAATGTCGCCTTTCTCCACTGCTGCGCCGGCCCGCGACAGAACGGCGTCGGGGTCCGTGCCGGCACGGGGCGTGACCGAGCGGGCGCCCGTCTGGGCGCGCAGGAAATTGGCAAGGCCGGTGCCGGCGCCCCTTTGCGAGGCTTCGGTCTTCAGCGAGGCGCGCAGGCCAGCGCGCGCCGCGTTCGGGAAATCGCGCTGCAGATCGGTCAACGCGGGGAGCGGGACAGTCAGTGGCGCGGGCGGCCGGACGCCTGCCGCTTGCAGCTGCGCCGCAGCACTGGTGCCGTCCCCGCCTGAGGTCAGTGCGCCCTCGAGCGCAGCGATGGCGGCCGCGCCCTCGGCCTTGCGCGAGACGTCCGCGACCTTGCCGGCCAGCGTGTCCGCTTCGGCCTGCATGTCCTTCAGCCGCGTCTCGGCGCCGGCCGCGGCCTCCGCAATGGCCTTGCGCGTCGCCTCGGCTTCGTTACGCCACTCGGCCAGCGCCTTGGCCTCGGCCGGATCGACCGTCGGGCGGGCAGCAAGTTCCTCGATGCGCTTGGCCTGATCGGCCAGCGCGGCCTGCAGCTCGGCCAGGCGGTCGGGCCGCGGGGCGGCGGCTGGGGTGGCTGGCGCCGTGGCAGTGCTGGGGTTCTGCGGCGAGGGCGCAGCGGGGCGGGCCTCAAGGGCGGCGATCCGGTCGGTCAGGGCCTTGGTATCGATCGGCGCGGGCGCAGGAGACTTTGCCGCCTTCTCCAGCGTTGCGATCCGCTGGGTCAGTTGGTCGAGCGCGGCCGCTTCGGGCGCGGGAGCCACGTCGGGCGCGGGGGCCGCTGCGAGCGCAGCCTCGGTCGCCTCGGTGGCAGCGCGGCGGGCTTCGGCAGTGAGCGTTTCGGTCTGGGCGGCTACCTCGGCCCGGGCCGCCTCGGTCGCGGCACTGCGGGCCGCGGCCTCAACCTCCGGCGTCAGACCGGGGGCATTGGCCGGGACGGCGGCACCGGGGCGCATGCCCTCGGGCAGATTGGGTATGACCCACCATGCAGCACCGGCGCCGAGCGCGGCGGCAACCGCCCCGCCAAGGACCAAGGGCCAGAATCCGCCGCGCCGCGCCGGGGCGGGCGCGACGGGCGCGGGCTCCGCGCGGGAGGATACTTGGGCGTCGGTGCGCGGAAACACCGGGGCGGTGTCTGCCACCTGTGCTTCCTCCACCTCGACGGATTCAGGCAGGTCCTCCAGATCGCGCAGCACGGTCACATCGGGGCGGTCGGCCTCGGGGGCACCCAGATCGGCGCGTTCCGCGTCCGGCATCTCGCGACGTTCGGCCGCAGGCAGATCACCGCTGCCGAGCAGGCTGGAGTCAATTTTCGGATGGTCGGGTTCTTCATCATTCGCGTCGGCGGGGGTGTCAGCGCTCAGATCGCGGACGACAATCACCTCGTCCTGCGCTGGCAGGGGGCGGGGGTCCTGATCGTCCCGTGGGCTGCCCTGATCCGTCATCTACACGCTCCCCGTGCCTGCCCTGCCGTTGCCGGCCATTTCCGCGGGCACAATCTACGAGGGCCGACGCGCGGCCTCAACCCGGCTTTCGGGGCTTTGTTCCGCCTGCCTAACCGCCGCGCGGATCGCGCGCAGCATGCCTGCGGCATCGGGCCGATCAGAAACCAACGGCGTGCCGGTCCCGCCGGCCGCGCCCCAGGCCGCGGCGGCGGCAGAACTGATGGCGATCACCCACAGCGACGCCCGCGCGCCCTCGGCCGCGGCTGCCGCCAGACTGGCCGAGCGGGGCGAGAACAGCGGCCACAGCACCGGCGCCGGCCCCGCCAGCAGCCTGCGTGCAGCCGGATCCAGCGGTTGCGGCTGCTGTTCATAGACGACCATCCCCGGCACTGGCAGCACGCGCGCGACGTGGCGGCCATGCGCATGGATCAAGGGCACGGGGCTGGCGGCAATCAGGGGCAGCAGCCCGCTCGCCTCGCCGGTCGTGCCGATCTGCACCTGAAAGCCGGCGGCGCGGGCCGCGGCCCCGGTCCCCTCGCCCACGCACAGCGCCAGTCGGCCATGGCCTGGCCCGCAGGCCGGCACCGCCTCGGGCGAGGTCAGAACCAAGCCCGGTGCCGTTCGCAGGCGGGCACTGTCATGGGCGACGGGAACCGGCCGCATCAGCGGCGCGATCACGACCGGCAGATCGGGCAGGACGGACGCCACCTCCGCCGCGAACCGCGCCGCCGCCACGGCGGGGCGTGTCAGCAGCAGCACCGGCTGAATCGACGCCTCCATTGTCTGCCCTCCGTGGCGATGCTAGCGGTGCGCACCCTCGCCCTTTCCTTGCCCCAGCATCCCCGGCCCCGCAACATGCCCCTGACCGTCCTCGGCATCGAGAGCAGCTGCGACGACAGCGCCGCCGCCGTGGTCCGCGGCGACCGGACGGTGCTGGCCTCGGTCGTCGAGGGCCAGACCGGGCTGCACGCAGCCTTTGGCGGCGTCGTGCCCGAGATTGCGGCCCGCGCCCATGCCGAGCGTCTGGACCATTGCGTGGAGGCTGCGCTGGCGACGGCCGACACCCACCTGCGCGATCTGGATGCCATCGCGGTCACCGCCGGACCGGGGCTGATCGGCGGGGTGCTGTCGGGGGTAATGTTGGCGCGCGGCCTTGCCGCGGCGACCGGCCTGCCGCTGATCGGCATCAACCACCTGGCCGGCCATGCGCTGACCCCGCGCCTGACCGATGGCGTGCCCTTTCCCTACCTGATGCTGCTGGTCAGCGGGGGGCATTGCCAGTTCCTGGCGGTCGAGGGGCCGGACGGTTTCCGCCGCCTCGGCGGGACCATCGACGATGCGCCGGGCGAAGCCTTTGACAAGGTCGCCAAGTTGCTGGGCCTTGCCCAACCCGGTGGCCCTACGGTCGAGGCGGAAGCGCTGCGCGGCGATCCCCGCCGCTTTGCCCTGCCCCGCCCGCTGCTGGACCGCCCCGGCTGCGAGATGAGCTTTTCGGGCCTGAAAACCGCGGTGCTGCGGCTGCGCGACGATCTGGTCGGGGCGAAGGGCGGGCTGACCCCGCAGGACCGCGCCGATATCTGCGCCGGTTTTCAAGCGGCAGTGGTCGAGGTGCTGGCTGCCAAGACCGCCCGCGCGCTGGCTCTATCGCCCGCCCCCACGTTCGCGGTCGCGGGGGGGGTGGCCGCCAACGGTGCGATCCGCGCCGCGCTGCAGCAGGTGGCGCAGGCTGCCGGGGCGACTTTTGTCGCGCCGCCCCTGCAGCTTTGTACCGACAACGCCGCGATGATCGCCTGGGCGGGGATCGAACAACTGTCCGCTGGCATGCCCCCAGAACCGATCATCGCCCGCCCCCGCTGGCCACTGGACAGCAACGCGGCGCCCATGCTCGGCAGCGGCAAGCGCGGGGCCAAGGCATGAGCGGACCCGACATCGCCATCGTCGGCGCGGGCGCGTTCGGCAGCGCCTTGGCGCTCGCCCTCGCCCCGACGCGCCGCGTGGTGCTGTGGGGTCGCAACCCGCCGCGCTGGCCGGCTGGTGCGGATTTGACCGAAAAGCCCCGGACCGATGATGCCGGCCTGACCGTCACGACCGACCTGGCCCAAGCCACCGCACCGATTACCCTGCTCGCCCTGCCGGCGCAGGCCCTGCGGCCGTTCCTGTCGCAGCATGGCCCGGCGCTGTCCGGGGCGCTCGTCTCGACAGCCAAGGGGATCGACCTCGAAACGCTCGAGGGACCCAGCCGCAGCATCGCCCGCGCCTGCCCCGGCGCGGTCATAGCGGTCCTTACCGGCCCCAGCTTTGCTGCGGATATTGCCCGCGGGCTACCGACCGCACTGACGCTGGCCTGCGCCGACCCGCAGGCCGAGGCGATCCAGCATGCGCTCGCCACGCCCACGCTGCGGCTTTACCGAACCGCCGACGTCACCGGCGCCGAACTCGGCGGCGCGCTGAAGAACGTCATCGCCATCGCGGCGGGTGCGGCCATCGGCGCAGGCTTTGGCGACAGCGCCCGTGCCGCCATCGTCACCCGCGGCTTCGCCGAGATGACGCGCCTTGCCACTCGTCTCGGGGCCGAGGCGGAAACGCTGGTCGGCCTCTCCGGCCTCGGGGATCTGATCTTGACCTCGACCTCGGATCAGTCGCGCAACTTCCGCTATGGCCTCTCCCTGGGACGCGGCCAGACGTTCGATGCCGGGGTCACGGTCGAGGGCGCGGCCACCGCCCGCGCGGTTGCCCGCCTCGCCCCACGGGTGGATGTCGAAATGCCGGTCGCCTCTCAGGTCGCGGCCCTGTCCGAAGGCCGAACCACGATTGCCGCCGCCCTGGCAACCCTGCTGAACCGCCCTCTGCGCGAGGAATGAAAGGAAATCCGATGCCCCTCTATGCGATCATCTGCAAGGACCGCGCCGACGCGCTGCAAACCCGCCTCGATAACCGGCAGGCGCATCTCGACTATATTGCCGAGACCGGGATCGTCGTGATGGCCGGCCCGCTGATGCAGTCGGGCGAGATGCGCGGCTCTCTGGTGATCGTCGAGGCGACGGAGCTGGCCTCAGCCAAGGCCTGGTCGGCGGGCGATCCGTACCTCGCGGCCGGGCTTTTCGACACCGTCGAGGTGATCGAATGGAAAAAGGTGATCGGCTGATGGCGCACTGGCTGCTGAAATCCGAGCCCGACACCTTTGGCTGGGACGACCTCGTCGCACGCGGCAAGGCTGGCGAGCAGTGGGATGGCGTGCGCAGCTTTCAGGCCCGAAACAACATGTTGGCCATGAAAAAGGGCGAGCGCGGCTTTTTCTATCACTCGAACGAGGGCAAGGCCGTGGTCGGTATCCTGGAGGTGATCGCCGAGGCGCATCCCGACAGCACCGCCGATGACCCCAAGTGGCAATGCGTCGATGTTCGCGCGGTGAAGCCGCTGAAAAATCCGGTCTCGCTGGCCGATTGCAAGGCCGAGCCGCGCTTGAAAAACATGGTCCTCGTCAACAACTCGCGCCTGTCGGTGCAGCCGGTGACCGACGAGGAATGGGACGTTGTGATCGAGATGTCGGGCGGCTGAATCCAGCCCCCGGATGCCCGCCGCACAAGCTGAACCGCCGTCACGACAGCGGCGTTATCGCCGTTGAATGCCGCCCGCTCGACGCGCCGTCGGCAACAATAAAGGAAAGCCGCCATGGACAACACCCGCAGCACCTCGAACCCCTGGCCCGAAGGCGCCCCGGTTCACCCGATCTTCAACCGCCCGATCGATGCCGAGGTGCCCCACGGCTTCGAGGAGGCGCTATTCGGCATGGGCTGCTACTGGGGGGTCGAGCGGCTTTTCTGGGACGTGGACGGCGTCTGGATGACCCAGGTCGGCTTCGCCGGTGGCCAGGTCGCCAGCCCGACCTACGAGCAGGTGTGCAGCGGCCGCACCGGCCATGCCGAGGTCGTGCATATCGTCTTTGACCCCTCGCGCGTCAGCTACGAAAAGCTGCTGAAGATGTTCTGGGAGAACCACGACCCGACCCAGGGCAACCGCCAGGGCAACGACATCGGCGATCAGTATCGCAGCGTGATCTTTACCTATACCGACACACAGGCGGCCCAGGCCGAGGCGTCCAGGATCGACTACGACAACCGCCTCGCGGTCGCGGGCAAGGGCCGGATCACCACCCAGATCGCCCCCGCGCCGCAGTTCTTTCCCGCGCACGAGGCGCACCAGCAGTATCTGCACAAGATCCCTGATGGTTATTGCAACCTGCGCGGCACCGGGGTCGAAGCCTCGATGCCCGAGCCGCACGAGCCCGTCTGATGACCACCTGGTCCGCCCTGACTCATGTTGCCAGCCGCGCCGCGGCCGAGGCGCTTGCCGCCCATGCCGACGAGGTCCTGGATCCCGAGCCCGCGGGCAGCGGCGTCTTCGAGATCGAGGACGGCAGCGACCGATGGGAGGTTGGGCTCTATTTCACCGAGGCACCGGACGAGATTGCCTTGGCGTTGCTCGCCGCCGCATCGGGCGCACAACCGTTCGCGGTGTCTGAACTGCCCGAGGTTGACTGGGTCGCACATGTAAGGCGCGAGCTGACGCCGGTGCGGGCGGGCCGTTTCTTTGTCTATGGCGCACATGACGCCGATCGGATCCCCGAGGACAGCGAGCCGCTGCTGATCGAGGCTGCCATGGCCTTCGGCACGGGTCACCACGGCACCACGCGCGGCTGCCTGCTGGCGCTCGACCAGTTGGCGCGAGACGGCGTGCAGCCGGTGCGCATGGTGGATATCGGATGCGGTACCGCGGTTCTGGCGATGGCCGCCGCGCGCCTCTGGCCGCAGCATATCGTCCTGGCCTCGGACAACGACCCCGTCGCGGTAGACACCGCGGCGGCGAATGTCATCGCCAACGGCCTTGCCGGCCGGGTCGAATGCATCGAGGCGGTCGGCTTTTCGCACCCGATGCTGGCCGACAGCGCGCCGTTCGATCTGGTGACCGCCAATATCCTCAAGCAGCCACTGATCGATCTGGCGCCCGATATGGCCAGGCACATCACTCCCGGCGGCCGCGCCATCCTCAGCGGCCTTCTGACCGACCAGGCAGCCGAGGTCGTGGCGGCCTACGAGACGCAGGGCTTTACGCTGGAGCATCGTGGCGATCTGGGCGAATGGTCGACGCTGGTGATGCGCCGCTGAGCCGCGCCCCCTTCGGCCTAGCCTATCCGCAGATACAGAAAGGCCCCCGCCGGCGCTACCGGAGGGGGCCTTTTCACAGCGAATGCCGTGGGCTCAGAGCCCGCGGGAAATCCGCTCGATATCGCCACGGCACAGACCGATATCGTCCAGCTCGCGGTCGGTGAGCCGGTTCAGTTCGCTGCGCGTGGTGCGCGTGTTGTGCCAGTGGGACAGGCCCGCCATGAGGCGCGCGCCGAAACCAATGGAAGGACCCGCCGAAACGCGAGTGTCGATCGCAGACATTTTGTCACCTATGAAACACAGGCCCTTGTTGCCGGGCCACATCCGAGTGATGCGGATATACCCCTACCTCCCCGAACTTGCCAGCCATGGCGCGACAAGGCAGCTATGCAACGCCAGCATAATGCGGTGTTTTATTTAATGTTTTGGTAACAGGTTGGCGACCTCCGGGAGACAAAAGGGCACGCTTTCGCGAGGGCTAGAAACTGCATCATTTATGCAACAAAATGGCATTGAGACTGTCCTTCCGCGCCCTTCGCATGCAAAGCGCCGACGCGCCATGCAAACTGCCCAACCCCGGCATCAAATCGCCGGGCAAGGCCCCGGCATCCAGTCCCCCAAAGTCGCCTGCCAAAGGGTGATCGCCGCTACTGCGGCGGTATCCGCGCGCAGGATGCGCGGCCCCAAGCTGACGGTTGTGACGCTACGGCACGCCGCGATCCGCTGGCGTTCGGCGTCGGAAAAGCCCCCTTCAGGACCTATCAGGATGACCCATGGCGCGCCTTCGGGGTGCGAATCCCCTTGGGCGGGGAGGCCTAGAGCCTCACCGGCGCGCTGTTCGTCGGCCCACATCACCCGCCGATCCCCCAGATTCGCCAGCAGGCGGTCCAGCGGTTGCAGCGCCGCGACCTCGGGCACGTAGCTGCCGCCGCATTGTTCGGCCGCCTCGACGGCATGGGCCTGCAGGCGCTCGCGGGCGATACGCTCGGCATTGGTATAGTCGGTCGTGACGGGCAGAATGCGCGCACAGCCCAGCTCGGTCGCCTTTTCGACGATGAAATCCGTGCGGGCCTTTTTCAGCGGAGCGAAGGCCAGCCACAGGTCGGGGGGCATGCGCTGCGGGCCGGCCTGCGCCATCGGCATGACGCTGCCGCCAGCACGCTTGGACAGTGCCGCGATCTGCGCCGACCAGACGCCATCGCGGCCATTGAACACCTCGATCTCCGCCCCCGGCGCAAGGCGCATGACGTTGCCGAGGTAATGCGCCTGCGCACCGTCCAGCGCGGCGGCTTGTCCCGCGCAAAGCGGCTGGTCTATGTAGAGGCGCACTGTTCCCATCGCAGGACGCGATCCTATGGCAGCCGCCCGCGCAGCGCCAGCCGCAGCGCCTATTCCGGCCGACACCCCCGCGGGCAACTGGGTAGATCGCCTCGCCCCGCCCGGGTGGCGGCCGTGGCTGCGACTCAGCCGCGCTGACCGGCCGATCGGCACCTGGCTACTGCTGCTACCATGCTGGTGGGGCCTTGGGCTTGCGATGATCGCGCATGGGCCCGCCTGGCGCGATCTGTGGATCACCCTTGTCTGCGGCCTCGGGGCGCTGGTCATGCGCGGCGCCGGCTGCACCTGGAACGACCTTGCTGACCGCGACATCGACGCCCGGGTCGCCCGCACCCGGGCGCGGCCGTTGCCCTCGGGGCAGGTGACACCGCGGGGCGCGCTGGTCTGGCTGGCGGTGCAGGCGCTGGTCGGCCTCGCCCTGCTGCTGACGCTGGGTCCCGCGGCGATCTGGCTGGGCGTCGCTTCGCTGGTGCCGGTCGCGGTCTATCCGTTCGCCAAGCGTTTTACCTGGTGGCCGCAGGCCTTCCTTGGCGTCGCCTTCAACTGGGGGGCGCTCCTGGCCTATGCCGCCCATGCCGGTCGGCTGGAGGCACCGGCCCTCGTCCTGTGGCTCGGCGGGATCGCCTGGACGCTGTTCTACGACACCATCTATGCCCATCAGGATATCGAGGATGACGCGCTGATCGGCGTCAAATCCACCGCGCGGCTGTTCGGCGACGACACCGGCCGCTGGCTGACCCGTTTCGCCGTCGTGGCAACCGTGCTGTTGGCGCTGGCAGTGTGGCTGGCCGCTCCGACTGGCTGGGCTGCGTTGCCCGCCTGCGCGGCGGTCCTGTCGCTGGCGCTGCACCTGGCTTGGCAGCGGCGCGTCTTTCGGCCCGGTGACACCGCGATGGCATTGCGCCTGTTTCGCAGCAATCGCGATGCCGGACTGGCGGTTGCGCTGTTTCTCGCCATGGCCGGGCTGGCCTGATTGCCCTTGCCCGCGCTGGTCGATACATCCCGCCGGTCCTAACCGCCGAGAGGCGCCCGATGCCGCAAACCGCCACGACCCCGCTGTCACGCCCTGCCGCGCCCGCCCGCAACCGCCCCGTCGTGGGGGTCGCACTGCGCGCGCTGGTTCTGGCCGCGGCAGGCACCGGCTGCTGGTTCGGCGCGACCGAGGCCGCCGATTTCATCGAGCGTCGCTCGTCCGAGGAGGTTCGCCTCGCCCTCGCCAGCGGCGGCTTTGACTGGGCGACGCTTCGGACGGACGGGCTGCAGGTCGCGCTGGGCGGGATCGCCCCGGACGAGGGTGCCCGCTTTCGTGCCATCGCCCAGGCGGGCGCCGCCGTAGGCCCCGGCCGGGTCGTTGACCGGATCGAGATCGCGCAACGCGACCCCGCCGCCGCCCCGGATTTCCGGATCGAGCTGCTGCGTAACGACGCCGGCCTGTCGATGATTGGCCTGATCCCGGCCAGTGCCGACCGTCTCGGCCTAGCAAGGCTGCTGGCCGACGGCGCCGGCCATCCGGCGGTCACCGACCTGCTGGAGGCGGCAGACTATCCCGCCCCGCCGGGCTGGGAGGCCGCCCTCAGCTTTGGCATGACGGCGATCCAGTCGACGCCGCGCGCCAAGGTCTCGATCACCCCGGGCCATGTCGCGGTGACGGCGCTTGCCGACAATCCCCGCGACAAGGTCCGGCTGGAGGCGAGCCTGGCCCGCGCGGCACCCGCCGGCGTGACGCTGGATGCCCGGATCACCGCCCCCCGCCCGGTCATCGCCCCGTTTACACTGCGCTTCGTCAAGGACGCGGCGGGCGCCCGCTTCGATGCCTGCGCCGCTGACACCGAGACCGCCCGCCAGCGAATTCTGACCGCAGCAGAGGAGGCGGGCGCGGCCGGCGAGCCGGTTTGCACCATTGGGCTGGGCGCGCCGGGCGCACAATGGGCCGATGCCGCAGTGGCCGCCATCGAGGCTGTGGCGGCCATCGGCGCCGGCTCGGCCACTCTCTCGGACACTGACATTGCGCTCGATGCGCCAGAAACCGTGCCGCAGGACCGCTTTGACGCTGCAGTCGAGCGTCTCGGGAAGGCACTCCCCGCGGCTTTCGATCTGGAGGCGACGCTGGCCCGCCCTGCACAGCCAGAGGCCGCGCCGCAACCCGCCGAGTTCACCGCGACGCGGGCCGGGGATGGCCGCGTCACCCTGCGCGGCCGCGTGTCCGACGACCGCATGCGCAACGCCATCGAAAGCGTCGCGCGCGCCCGTTTCCCCAATGTGGAATCCGCCCTGCGCACCGATCCGAGTGTCCCCGCCGGCTGGAGCCTGCGCGTCATCGCCGCGATCGAGGCCATGGCCGGGCTCGATTCCGGCAGCACCACCGTGACGCCAGAGCTTATCCGAATCGACGGCGTATCGGGCAGCGAGACCGCCTCGAACGCGGCCGCGGCAGCACTGGGGCGGCGGCTGGGCGCGGGTGCCGATTTTGCATTGTCGATCCGCTATGACCGGCGGCTGGACCAGACACTCTCTCTGCCCACGGGGCAGGAATGCGTCGACCGCGCCAACCGGGTCCTGGCCACATCCGAGATCGGGTTCGAGCCGTCCAAGGCCGAATTCGCTGGCGATGTCGCCCCGACCATCGCCGCGCTGAAAGAGGCGCTGAATGAATGTGGCGCCTTCCGGATCGGGGTCGGCGGCCACACCGATTCGCAGGGCTCGGACGATTTCAACATGACGCTGTCACAGAACCGCGCCCAGTCGGTGTTGACCGCACTGACGGAGGGCGGGATCGACACGCACCTGATGAACGCCGCTGGCTTTGGCGAGACCCAGCCGATCGGCCCGAACGACACCGAGGCCGGCCGCGAGGCCAATCGCCGGATCGAGTTCCGACTGCTCGCCCCCGACCCGGTCGAGGCGGGGGGCGCACCGCCCGTGGCCGTGGTCACCGGCGTCACCGCCGTCACGATCCCCGAGGCGCCGGCCAACTCCGGCGCGCCGACCGACCCGGTCAGCCTCGCGATGCCCGAACTGGGCTCCGTGCCGCCCGCACTGGCCGCCCCACCCCATCTCCCGACCGAGGCGAGCAGCCTTGCCCTGCGCGTCATCAGCGGCGCGGTTGATCCGGCAACGTCCCTCGCCCTGCAGGTGGTTGAGGGTAGCTGGACCGGCGAACCGCTGGAGGCCGCCGCCAGCCTCGCCGCCGAGGTAGCGGGCATGATCACCGATGACGAATTCTCGCATGACGAGGACGCTGGGATGGAGACGCCCGAGGTCCCCAACCCCGAACTTGGGATGGCAGGCCCCCCGCCCGAGGGATATACCGACCCCGCATCCGATGCCGGCGCCGCGCAAGATGAGGCCGGCGACGTCCCGGCGCAGGACTGACGCAGGAAGGACCGCCCGCCGCATGGACCGCCAACAGTTCATCGTCGCAACGGCCGTCACGCTGTTCGTTGCCTTCTTGCTCGGCTGGTTCGCCAGCTGGCTGATCCACCGCATGACCCGCGCCACGCGCGCCGACCTGAACGAGTTGGAAAGCATGGCCCAGCAGCTCCACGACGCCGAGGAGGCGCGCGACAACGCCGTGGCCGAGCTGGAGGAGCGCGAGGCCGCCCTTTCCACCCGACTCGCCGCCAGCGAGGACGAGCTGAAGATCGCCATGGACGGCCTGACCGAAAGCCGCACCGAGATCGAGGAATTGCGTGACTATATCGAAAAGCGCCTGGCGCGCAGCCGTGGGGGCAAAACGTGACTGATCCTGCCGTGGGCAAGGCCCGCCCATCCGCCCATTCCGAGCCCGCCCACTCGGAGGGGGTTGGTGCAATCCCCGACATGACCGCCCTGCGCCGCCGCATCGACGCGCTCGACGCGCGGCTGATCGCCCTGTTGGCCGAGCGCACGCGCCTGATCGACCGCGCCGCGCAGATCAAGCTGCGCGACGGCCTGCCCGCGCTGATCGAATCGCGGGTCGAGGAAGTCGCCGCAAATGTCCGCGGACTGGCCGCGCAGGAAGGGGTGGACCCCGACCTCGCCGACAGCCTGTGGCGGCTGATGATGACCCATTTCATCGACCGCGAGGCCCGCTTTCTGGACGCCCGCGCCGCCACCCCGCAGGACCGCGCATGAGTGCGCGCATCATCGACGGCCGCGCCCGTGCGGCCGAGTTGCGCGCCCAGATCGCCACCGAGGTCGGCACCCTCAAGTCCGAGCATGGGTGGGTGCCGGGCCTCGCCGTGGTGCTGGTCGGCTCCGATCCGGCCAGCGAGGTCTATGTCCGCATGAAGGGCAAGGCGACGGCCGAGGCCGGGATGGCCGGGTTCGAACATCGCCTGCCGTCCACCGTCACCCAGGCAGCGCTGCTGGACCTGATCGCGCGCCTGAACGCCGATCCGGCGGTGCACGGTATCCTGGTCCAGTTGCCCCTGCCGCCGCAGATTGACGAGGCGGCGGTGATCGACGCCATCGCCATCGCCAAGGATGTCGACGGCTTTCACGTCCAGAACGCCGGGCGCCTCGCCACCGGGCAGGCTGCCATGGTGCCCTGCACGCCGCTGGGCTGCCTGATGCTGCTGCGGGCCGAGCTTGGCAGCCTCGAGGGGCGCGACGCGCTCGTCATCGGGCGCAGCAACATCGTCGGCAAGCCGATGGCGCAATTGCTGATCCGGGACAGCGCCACGGTCACGGTCGCACATTCCCGCTCGCGCGATCTGCCGGGACTGTGCCGCCGGGCCGAGATCGTGATTGCCGCCGTCGGCCGGCCGCGACTGGTGCAGGGCGACTGGCTGAAGCCCGGCGCGGTGGTGATCGACGTCGGCGTGAACCGCACCCCCGAGGGCCTGGTCGGCGACGTCGATTTCGAGGCCGCGCGTCAGGTCGCCAGCGCCATCACCCCGGTTCCGGGCGGGGTCGGGCCGATGACCATCGCCTGCCTTCTGGCCAACACTCTGACCGCCGCCTGCCGCAGCGCCGGCCTGCCCGAGCCGCAGGGCCTGACCGCGTGAGCCACAGCCTGCAGGTCCGGGTCTATTACGAGGACACCGACCTCGCGGGCATCGTCTATTACGCCAATTACCTGAAGTTCATCGAGCGTGGCCGCTCTGAATGGCTGCGCGCCGCCGGGATCGACCAAGCCGGACTGAAGGCCGCGACCGGCACCGTCTTTGCCGTCCGCCGGATCGAGGCGGACTACCTTGCCCCCGCCAGGTTCGATGATCTGCTGACGGTGCAGTCGCGACTTACCAGCCACAGCCCGGCGCGGGTAGTGATGGCGCAGCGTGTGCTGCGCGCGGATACGCCCCTGTTCGAAGCCCAGGTGACGGTCGTCGCCATTGGCCCAGGCGGCCGACCGGTGCGCCTGCCGCAGGGGCTGGTCGCGGCATTGCAGTAATCCGGCGGCCAGAAGCGGTTAGTTCCGGTCAGCGACCGTCAGGCCGTCAAATCGAGCTCCCCTAGGCGCCACCTCAAGCCAGCCAACCCACGCTCATGTGCCGCTTGCCGGCAAAGCCTTGTCGCCGCTCGACGGCAAAACCGGCCTCAGTCAGTGCCCGCCGAACATGGCCGGCGGCGGTGTAGGTGGCGAACGTGCCCTTCGGCGCAGTGTGCCGAGCGACCTCGGCCATCAACGGCGCGCCCCACATCTCGGGGTTCCGGGCCGGGGAAAAGCCGTCGAGGAACCAAGCGTCCGCCCGGCCGTCCCAGGCGCGCAACGTCTCGCGCGCGTCGCCGTGGATCACCTCTGCCTCGATCTGGCCAACCTGGAAGCGGCCCCGCCCGGCGGTGATACCCGCGCGCAGCGCCTCGGCCAGCTGCGCCAACCCCGGAAAAGCCGCGTGCGCGCGCGCCAGGTCGGCGCCGGTCATCGGAAATGCCTCGAAACTGGTGAACCGGATCGGCGCCTCCGTGGCCGCCGCCAGCGCCAGCAGGTTCAACCCGGTGCCGAAGCCCAGTTCGGCCACATGGAACCCGGGCCTAAGGCGGGCGGGCAGATCGTTGCCCGCCAGAAAGACGTGGCGCGTCTCGTCCAGCCCGCCGTTCAGGCTGAAATACGGATCGTCGAACCGGGTCGAGACCGGGATGCCCCCCTCGCGCCAGGTCAGCGCGGGCACGGGATCTGGCGTGGGGTTTTCGGCGTCGCTCATGCAGGCTACCTCGGGGCGCGGCATAAGGGATCGGGCGGTGATGTCCAGCGATGTGACGGTCGTCGGGGCCGGTATCTTCGGCCTCTCCTGCGCTTGGGCGATGGCGCGCCGTGGCGCGCGGGTGCAGGTGCTGGAGGCGGCAGCGATCGGCGCCGGCGCCTCGGGCGGTATGGTTGGTGCCCTCGCGCCGCATGCCCCCGAGAACTGGACCGAGACCAAGCAGATCCAGCTGGAGAGCCTGGTCGCGGCCGAGCCGTTTTGGGCCGACGTTGCGGCGGTCGGCGGGATCGACCCCGGTTACGCGCGAAGCGGCCGATTGCAGCCCGTCACTGATCCGACCCGGGCCGCGGCGCTGATCGCCGGCGCCGCACGCCATTGGCCTGGCTACAGCATGACGCTGGTCGAGGGGCCGGCCGGCCTCGCCCCCGGCGGCCCGTGGCTGCGCGACGACCTGACCGCGCGCATCGCCCCGCGCCGGGCCCTTGCCGCGCTCGCCGCCGCCCTGCGCGCGCAGGGTGCGACACTCACCGAAGGCTGTGGTCCGGTCCTCGCGGCGGACGGCCCGGCCATCTGGGCCACCGGCGCGCCGGGCCTCGTGGCGCTCGGTCAAGCGCTGGGAAGAGCCGTCGGCAGCGGCGTCAAGGGCCAGTCTGCGCTGCTGGAGTTCGACGCGGCAACCTGCCCGCAGATCTACGCGCCGGGCCTTCATATCGTACCACATGGCGACGGCACCGTGGCCATTGGCTCAACGTCTGAATCCGCCTTCACGCAGCCGGGTCCCGACGCGCTGCTGGATGACGTGATCGCCCGCGCCCGGGCGCTGATCCCGCCTCTGGGCGCGGCGCCGGTCATCGACCGCTGGGCCGGCATCCGCCCCCGTGCCCGCTCGCGCGGGCCTCTGGTCGCGCCCTGGCCGGACCGTCCGGGCCAGTTGATCGTCAACGGCGGCTTCAAGATCGGCTTTGGCGTGGCGCCGTGGATCGCGGAAGCCGTGGCCGACCTTTTGCTTGAGGGACACAGCCGCATCCCCCCGGCATGGCAGGTTGTCTAGTTGGCCGGTGGCCATTCTGCGCCCGCCAGGTGCCTTCGTCGCCCTGACGCAACGACCTGCCCACGCCTTTGTGTTACCCCGGACCTGACACCGGGCAGAAGCTTTTGCTACAAGCCCGCGAAACAATGACCAAACCCGATGTGAGGCAGTGACATGGACACTATCGCCGCCGCCGCCCAGCCGGTGGATTTTTCGCTGATCGCGCTGTTCATGCGGGCGTCGCTGACCGTCAAGATCGTGATCGTGCTACTGATCCTGGCCTCGTTCTGGTCCTGGGCCACGATCATCCAGAAGCTGATCACCTTTGCCGCCGCGCGCCGCGACGCCGCCCGGTTCGACCGCGCCTTCTGGTCCGGCCAGCCGCTGGACGATCTGTATGATCGCATTTCCGACAAGCCCTCGGGCGCGGCCGAGCGGGTCTTTTCCGCCGGCATGGGCGAATGGCGCCGCAGCCACAAGGACGAGGGCGCGGTCATCCCCCATGCCCGCCAGCGCATCGACCGTGCCATGTCGATCGTGGTCGCGCGCGAGGAGGACCGCCTGTCGCGCGGGCTGACGCTGCTCGCGACCGTCGGCTCGACCGCGCCCTTCATCGGGCTTTTCGGCACCGTCTGGGGTATCAAGTCGGCCTTCGAGGGGATCGCGATGTCGCAGAACACCTCGCTCGCCGTCGTCGCACCGGGCATCGCCGAGGCGCTGCTGGCGACCGCGCTGGGCCTCCTCGCCGCCATACCGGCGGTGATTTTCTACAACAAGCTCAGCGCCGACGCCGACCGCCTCGCCGGCGGATACGAGACATTCTCCGACGAATTCTCGACCCTCCTGTCGCGCCAGCTGGACGAGGGCTGAGGCATGGGCGCGTCATCCAGCGGCGGCACGCGCGGGCGCGCAGGACGCCGGCGGCACCGTCCCATGGCCGAGATCAACGTCACGCCCTTCGTCGACGTGATGTTGGTGCTGCTGATCATCTTCATGGTCGCGGCGCCCCTGCTGACGGTCGGCGTGCCGCTCGAGCTGCCTAAGACCGCCGCACAGGCCGTCCCGTCCGAGCCGACCGAGCCGCTGACCCTGTCGATCACGCCTGCCGGTCCGCTGATCCTGATGGAGACCGAGATCGCCGAGGCCGACCTGATCCCGCGCCTGCAGGCGGTGCTGGCCGAGCGCGAGAGCCGGCGCATCTTTCTGCGCGGTGACAGTAGCCTGGCCTATGGACGGGTTATGCAGGTCATGGGCGCGCTGAACGCCGCCGGATTCACGGATATCGTCCTGGTCACCGACGGTGGCGGCCCGGACATGGGCGCACGTCGCGGCGCGGCCGCGGCGCCGGCCCAAGATGGCTGAGCTGACCGCCGACGAAGCTGACCGGGTGCCGCAGGGCGATCCGGCGCGCACGGGACGCTTCGTCTCGGGCGTGGCGCATGTCGGCATCCTGCTATGGGCCATCGTTGGCGGGGCGCTCTTCCGGGCGCAGGAAATCCCGCCGCCGCAGTCGACCGAAGTTGCAACGATAACCGAGGCGCAGTTCCAGAAACTCGCGGCTGCCGCGCGCGGATCGGGCCCGGTGGCGCCCGGCGGCGACAGCGCCCCGAACCAGCCGGCGCGTCCGGCGGCTGCCCCGCCCTCGGGCGACGGCGACGATACCGCCGCGCCCGTCGATGCGACGCCGCCGCGCGGCGCGCCGCGGCGTCCGCAGCCCGCGGCCGGGGCCGCCCGACCCGAGGCAGCGCCGAACCTCGGCGATCTGTCGCGCCCGAGCGCGCCGGCAGCGGTCGCCACCGCCGCGCCCGAGGCACTGGCGCCCCAGACCCCTGCGGCGCCGGATCAGCCCGCCGCCACCGTCGCCGACGCCCCTGCCCCGGCGGCGCCCGTAGCCAACCGCCCGTCCGCGCCCGCGAGCCCCGACGCACCGCCGCAGACCCCGGCCGAGGCACCGCCGCCCGAGCCGAGCCTTGCGCTGAACCAATCCCAGCGTCCGCGCACCCGCGCCGAGGCGCAGGCCGTGCTGGATGCAGCCGCGCGCGAGCAGCAGGCCGCCGCGGCCCTCGCCATCCAGGCCGAGGCCGACCGCCGCGCCGCCGAGGTGACCGCGCGCGAGACGGCCGCCGCCGAACAGCGCGCCGCAGAGGCCGCCCAGGCCGCTGCCGCCGAGCAGGCAAAGGCCGCGCAGGCTGCCGAAGCCGAAGCGGCGGCCCAGGCGGCCGAGGCCGAGCGCCGCGCCGCAGCGGCTGAGGCCGCAAAGACCGCTGAGGCCGAAAAAGCCGCTCGTGCGGCCGAGGCGGCCGAGGCTGACCGTGTCCGTCGCGCCGCTGCCGCCAAGGCCGCAGCCGACGCAAAAGCAGCTGCCGAAGCCGAGCGCCGCCGTGCCGCCGCCGAGGCGCAAGCCAAGGCCGAGGCCGCCGCTGCACAAGCCGCCGCCGACGCGGAGGTGGCCGAGGCCGCGCGCCGGCAGGCTGAAGCGGAAGCCGCAAAGGCTGAGGCAGAAGCCCAGGCGGAAGCCGAGGCGCAGGCACGCGCGGACGCCGAAGCGCAAGCGCGCGCCGACGCCGAGGCTGCCGCGAGCGCGACCGAACCTGCGGACCCGCTAGCCGAAGCCCTCGCGCAAGCCGGCGTGCAGCCTGCCCCGCCCATCGCCGTGCCGCCGGATGTCGCCGCTGCTGAAGATGCTGCGGCTGCCCCGCAAACCGATCCGAACGCCACCACGCCCCAGCCGGACACGGCCGACGACCTGACCACCGCCCTGGCAGATGCCATGGCGGGTGCGACGGACGATCCGACCGCCGATCCCAACGCGCAGGCCCCGGCCGATCCGACCGCACCCGATGACGGCAGCCTTCCGCCCTCGGCCTCGGAAACCGCGGCGAATGCCGAGGCGGACGGCACAGCGCCCCTGCCGGGCGAGGATCCCCTGGCCGATGCCTTGGCCGAGATCCAAGTGCTGCCCGGCGCTGGGGGCGGCAACCCGGATGGCGAGGGCGATGGCCCCGGCCTGACCTCGGCCGAGATCGCGGCCTTCCGCGATGCTGTGGCGCCCTGCTGGAACCTGGGGCCGCTGTCGCGCGCCGCGCGCAACACCACGGTCACGATCCGCCTGCGCATGTCGCCCGACGCCCTGCCGATCGCCGATTCGATCACAATGGAGCGCGCAACCGGCGGCAGCGGCGCGGCGGCCGAGCAGGCGTTCGACGCCGCCCGCCGCGCAATCCTGCGCTGTGCCGGAACTGGCTATCCGCTGCCGCTGGACCGCTACAACCGCTGGCAGGAGATCGTGATCAACTTCCTGCCGCAGGGAATGGCGATTCGATGAGGCTGGGCCCGCTGATCGCTGCGGCGCTGCTCGCGCTGACGCCGGCGTTGCCGGCGCTCGCGCAGGACGGCTCGCTGCATATCGAGATCACAGAGGGCGTGACCGAACCGTTGTCGATCGCCATCCCCCCCTTCGTGGACGAAGGCGGCGCGGCTGATCTGGTCGGCCCGATCCGCGATCTGGTCGCGCGCGATCTGACCGGGACGGGCCTCTTCCGTGACCTGCCGCAAGAAGCGATGCTGACCCGGCCGGGCGGCTTTGACGAGCCTGTGGCCTGGTCGGAATGGCGCGCCATCGACACCCAGGCGCTGCTGACCGGCGCCGTCTCGGTCGTGGGCGATCATGTGTTCGTCAAGTTCCGGCTGTTCGATATCTATGCCGGCCGCCCGCTGGGCGACGGCATGCAGTTCGACGCCGCCCTCGACGGGCAGCGGCGGCTGGCGCACAAGCTGGCAGATCAGGTCTACACCCGCCTGACCGGCGAGACGCCCTATTTCGACAGCCGCATCGCGTTTGTGGCCGAGACCGGGCCGCGCACGCGCCGCGTCAAGCGGCTGGCGCTGATGGATTACGACGGCGCCGGGCTGCATTACCTGACCGACGGCGCCGAGCTGGTGTTGACGCCGCGCTTTTCACCCGATGGCAAGCACCTGACCTATGTCACCTTTGCCGGCGGCACGCCCCGGATCGCGCTGTTCGACCTGGACAACATGTCCGTGCAGCAGCCCCCAGCCGACCCCGGGACCATGAGTTTCAGCCCGCGCTTTACGCCCGATGGCCGCTGGCTGGTCTATTCGCAGGAGCGGGGGGGGAACACGGACATTTGGCAAATGGATGTCGCAACCGGCATGCGCCGGGCTCTGGTCGAGGGTCCGGGAATCGACACCGCGCCCAGCGTCAGCCCCGACGGCAAGCGCCTTGCTTTCGAAAGCGACCGCTCGGGCCGCAGCCAGATCTACGTCATGCCGATGGCAGGCGGCGAGGCCAAGCGCATCAGCTTTGGCGAGGGCAAATACGGCACGCCCGTCTGGTCGCCTCAGGGCGATCTGATTGCCTTCACGTTGCAGAAAGGTGACAGCTTTCACATCGGCGCCATGCGACCCGACGGCTCGGACGAGCGGGCGCTGACCGCCTCGCCCCATGACGAGGGGCCCAGCTGGGCGCCGAACGGCCGGGTCGTGATCTTCACGCGACAGGAGCCGGGCGGCAAAGGCGTCGCCCGCTTGCATTCGGTGGACATCACCGGCCGTAACATGCGACCTGTCGAAATGAAGGCGGCAGCCTCGGATCCCTCGTGGGGACCGTTGCTGCCCTAGTCGTTGCGAGACGCCGGAGGACAGGATGCGTTGGCCCCCTAAAGCCGCTACCGCTGCCATGATGGCGGGGCTGACCCTAGCCGTGGCAGGCTGCACCCCGCCGCCAGCGACCGTCAGCGCGCCGGTCACCGATCCTTATGTCAACACTGGTGACGCCGGCGCCCGCTACACCGGCGATGTGACCCGCAAGACACGCGGCGTGTTGCCCGGGACGGCCTCGCCCGAGGCTTTCGCCGCCAGTGCCGGCGACAGTGTCAGCTTTTCGGTCGACCAGGTGATCCTCAGTCCCGAGGGCCGCGCGCAGGTCGGCCGGCAGGCTGCCTGGCTGTCGCGCAACAAGAGCTTCATCGCCCTGATCGAGGGCCATGCGGACGAGCAGGGCACGCGCGAATACAACCTCGCGCTGGGCGCCCGGCGTGCCGCCTCGGTCCAGGAATACATGATCGCCCAAGGGATCGAACCCGGACGGGTCAGCACAGTCAGCTATGGCAACGAGCGTCCGCTCTCCGCCTGCAACGACGGCGACGAGGCCTGTTCGGCGCGCAACCGGCGCGCGGTCACCGTCGTCTCGCCCGGGGCGCCCGCGGCAGCGGCCGTGGCCACCCTGCCGGGGGCGACGCCGCCCGCGGTGCCGGACGTTCCGCCTGACGTGCCGGACGTCGGCGTCTGATGCGGCGCGGCCCCGCCCTGACCGCGGCAATCCTGGGCCTCGGGCTGGTGGCGGCCTGGGCGCAAACCGCGCCGACGGTCGCGCCTCAGGCGGTGCCTGAAGTTGCGCCTGCGGGGGTGCCCGAGGTAGCGCCTGAGGCCGTGCCGCAGTTCCAGTCTCCGATTGCGCCTGAGGCCGCGGCTCCGGTCGACGCGCAGATCGAATCGCCGATCCCGTCGGGAGCCGCTCCGCAAATCGAGTCTCCGATCGGGGCGGCCCCCGAAGCCGTACCTGAAGTTGCGCCCCAGATCGCGCCCGAGACCGGTGACATTCCGGGCGAAGTCAACGTTGATACCATGGGCGAAAACCCAGCCCTGCCCGACCAGGCGCAGGCGACTGCGGCCGATCCCGCTTCGCTGGCGGCGATGCGAGCCGATCTGGCCGCCCTCGGCAAGGCGCTGCAGTCCCTGCGCGCCGAGTTGCGCGCTTCCGGCCCTGCCGGGTTCGCCATCGCAGGCGGCACCGGCGCCATCGATCGCATGGACCGGATGGAGGTCGAGATCGCCCGCCTGACCGGCGAGGTCGAGGCGATGCGCAACCGTGTCGAGGCAGCGATCACCGAGGGCAGCACGCGCGCCGGGGACATCGAGTTCCGCCTCTGCGAGATGGAGCCGGGCTGCGATCTGGGCGCGCTGACCACCTCGCAACTGGACGCCGCGGTGGACGGCGCCCCCGACGTGCCCGCGCCGGACCTTGCAACCCCGATGCCGACGCCGATCCCCGGCACCGTCCCGCCCGATGGCACCGCAGCGCCCAGCGGCGAGGCGGCCGACATGGACCGCGCGCGACAGGCAGCCGCGGCAGGCGATCACGCCAGCGCAGCGCAGCTGTTCGGCGCCTTTGCCACCGATCATCCGGGCAGCCCGCTCGCACCGGAGGCGCTGTATCTGCAGGGCGAGGCGCTGGCGGCTGCCGGCGACGGGCCGGGCGCGGCCAATGCCTGGTTGCAGGCCTTTACCGCCAATCCCGCGGGCGATCACGCGGCCGCATCGCTGCTGGGCCTCGCCGACGTGATGGCGAAATCCGGCAAGACCGAGGATGCCTGCCTGTTTCTGACCGACGTCCCCGCGCGGTTCCCGGGAACCCCGGCGGCGCTCGAAGCGGTCAGCCGTGCCGAGGCGCAGGGCTGCCCGGCGGCGGTTCCGGCCGCGCCAGCCGACGGCGCCGCGATGGACCCGGAGGCAGCGGCCGACCTGGCCGATGGCGACTGAGGCCGAGGCGCGGGCGCATCGGGCCCTCGACCTTCTCGCGGGCGACCTGCCTGCCCTGGGGCTTGCCCTGTCCGGCGGGGGCGATTCGACCGCGCTGATGCACCTCGCGACGGACTGGGCCGCGCGCCGCGACGTGCGGCTGGCGGCGGTGACTCTCGATCACGGGCTGCGGCCCGATTCAGCGGCGGAGGCGGCGGCGGTCGGGCGCGCCGCCACGACCCTCGGAATCCCGCATCGCACGCTGCATTGGGATTCCTCTGCCGCTAGCGGCAATCTGGCCGCGGCGGCGCGTGACGCGCGGCTGACTATGATCGGGGACTGGGCTCGGGCCGAGGCGCTGCCCGCGGTGGCGCTAGGCCATACCCGAGACGACGTGGCTGAAACGCTGCTGATGCGGCTGGGACGGGGCGCGGGCATCGACGGACTGGCGGCGATGAAAAGCCGGCGCGAGGCGCAGGGCATGGTCTGGCTGCGGCCGCTGCTGGACCTCGGCCGGCAGGACTTGCGCGACTTTCTGCGCCGGCGCGGGGCCGAGTGGATCGATGATCCGACCAATGACGACCTGCGGCTGGACCGGGCGCGGGTTCGCGCGGCGATCAACGCCGCGGGTCTGGACCCGGCGCGGCTGGCGGACAGCGCGCGGCACCTCGCCTCGGCCCGCGCGGCACTGGCGCAGGTCGCGGCGACGGCGATGGCCAGTGCAGCGATGGACCCCGATGGCAGCCTGCACCTGCCCCGGCCCGCCTTTGATACCGCCCCGCGCGAGGTGCGGCGCATGATCCTCAGCGCAGCGCTGAGCGTCCTGGCTGGCCCGGGCTACCCGCCGCGCGGCGATACGATTCGGCTGGCCCTCGATGCGCTGCAGGCCGGACGGGGTGCGAGCCTCGGCGGCATGCTCGCCACCCCCCGCGCCGGCCTCCTCATCCTGACACGCGAGCCTGCGGCCGCCGCCCGGGCCGCGCCCTTGCAGTACGACGGCATCTGGGACGGGCGCTGGCGTGTCACCGGTGTACCGCCGGGGTGTCACGTTGCCGCATCCGCGGGCAGCGCAGCGCCCGCCCTGTGGCGTGGCGCGACCTGCCTTGGGCCGTTGCCGCTGGCAGGCACCCACGCCGCCCCGCTGCGCAATCTGAATGATTTCAGGCAAATCCTGTCCATGTGAACGCGCTGGCGGATGCGGCGCATTGAACCTTGCGCGCGAAGCCTTATGTTCGCCCCAACCCTTCCGCGGAGGATGTGCCCTTGGGCAATGCGCGAAATATCGCTTTCTGGGTCGTTCTGTTCCTGATGGTTCTGGCCCTCTTCAACCTTTTCAGCGACGGCGCCAGCACGGCGAACGGTCGCCAGATCAGCTATTCCGAATTCGTCACCCGCGTTCAGGACGACAAGGTCCAGAGCGCCACGATCGATGGCGAGCAGATTTTCGTAAAAGGCAAGGACGGCACCGAATACACCACCGTCCGCCCGCAAGGCGAGGAAATCGCTGACAAACTGATGGCCCATAACGTCGAGGTACGGGTCGAGCGCCAGCAGCAGTCGGGCTTGCTGTCCCTGCTGGGCGTGTGGCTGCCATTCATCCTGCTGATCGGCGTCTGGGTGTTCTTCATGAACCGTATGCAGGGCGGCGGCAAAGGCGGGGCCATGGGCTTTGGCAAATCGCGCGCCAAGCTGCTGACCGAAAAACATGGCCGCGTTACCTTTGACGACGTCGCCGGCATCGACGAGGCCAAGGAAGAGCTGGAGGAGATCGTCGAATTCCTGCGCAACCCGCAGAAATTCAGCCGTCTCGGCGGCAAAATCCCCAAGGGCGCACTGCTGGTCGGCCCGCCCGGTACGGGTAAAACCCTGCTCGCCCGCGCCATCGCCGGAGAGGCCGGAGTGCCGTTCTTCACCATCAGCGGCTCGGACTTCGTCGAGATGTTCGTCGGCGTCGGCGCCAGCCGTGTGCGCGATATGTTCGAGCAGGCCAAGAAATCGGCCCCCTGCATCCTCTTCATCGACGAGATTGACGCGGTCGGCCGCTCGCGCGGCGTCGGCATCGGCGGCGGCAATGACGAGCGGGAGCAGACGCTGAACCAGCTTCTGGTCGAGATGGACGGCTTCGAGGCGAACGAAGGCATCATCATCATCGCCGCCACCAACCGCAAAGACGTGCTGGACCCGGCGCTGCTGCGCCCCGGCCGGTTCGACCGCCAGATCCATGTGCCGAACCCTGACATCAAGGGCCGCGAGAAGATCTTGTCGGTGCATGCCCGCAAGGTACCGCAAGGCCCGGATGTGGACCTGCGCATCATCGCGCGTGGCACCCCCGGCTTTTCGGGCGCCGACCTGATGAACCTGGTGAACGAGGCCGCGCTGATGGCCGCGCGCATCGGCAGGCGGTTCGTCACGATGGAAGATTTCGAGAATGCCAAGGACAAGGTCATGCTGGGCGTCGAGCGTCGCAGCATGGTCCTGACACCCGAGCAGAAGGAAAAGACCGCTTATCACGAGGCCGGCCATGCCATCGTCGGCCTCAGTCTTCCCAAGTGCGACCCGGTCTATAAGGCGACGATCATTCCGCGCGGCGGCGCGCTGGGCATGGTCGTGTCCCTGCCCGAGGTCGACCGGCTGAATTTCCACAAGGACGAGGCCAAGCAGAAGATCGCCATGACGATGGCCGGCAAGGCTGCCGAGATCATCAAATATGGCGAGGAAGGCGTCTCGAACGGACCGGCTGGCGACATCCAGCAGGCATCCGCCCTGGCCCGCGCCATGGTGATGCGCTGGGGCATGTCCGACAAGGTCGGCGCCATCGACTATGCCGAGGCGCACGAGGGCTATACCGGCAGCACCGGCGGCTTCTCGGTCAGCGCCTCGACCAAGGAAACGATCGAGACCGAGGTCCGCAGCCTGATCGACGAGGGTTATGACACCGCCCGCCGCATCCTGCTGGAGAAGGAAGTCGAGTTCGAGCGGCTGGCCAAGGGCCTGCTGGAATACGAAACCCTGACCGGCGAAGAGATCGGCCGGGTTATACGCGGCGATGCGCTGGGTGGCGATGACGACACGCCCTCAAGCTCGATCCCATCCGTGGCGGCGACTCCGCGTCCAGCCCCGGCACGGCCAATGACTGGCCCCGCGCCGCAGCCGCAGGCCTGATTGCTTGCAATAAACAAAGCATAACCCCCGGTCGCAGGACCGGGGGTTTTTCGTTTCGAGCGCGGCTGCCGCGACATGATCATATGACGAGCAGCAGCGCCGATCCGAGAGCGAGGCCGATGGCAAAGCCCAGGTTGATGATGACGCTCGGCGCACTCATGAAGTTTCCTTCCTTGGCGGGGACGGTCGTTGGATGCCGTCCTGTCCATGCTGCAAAGGAACGTCGATTCGCAAAAGCGAGTTCCGAAACTTGCGCCGGCAAAGTTTCGCCGCCGTGCATTCCGGTCACAGTTGACCGCGAGCCTAGCGGCCGCCGCCAACGTCCAGAAGCGCCCCCGTGGTGTAGGAGGCAGCTTCGCTGCATAGCCAGACAATCGCCTCGGCCACCTCCTCCGCAGTGCCGGGCCGGCCTATCGGGGTCAGCTTGCCAAGGCGCAGGGCGCGGTCGGGCAGCCCGCCACTGGCGTGGATTTCGGTGTCAATCAGCCCGGGCCGCACGGCGTTCACGCGAATGTTCTGCGCCGCAAGCTCGCGCGACAGGCCCAGGGTCAGGCTGTCCACCGCCCCTTTGGTCGCGGCATAGTCCACATACTCCCCCGCCGATCCCAGCCGGGCGGCGATGGACGAGACGAACACGATCGCGCCCGAGGCCTCCTCGCGCGGTCGGGGCAGGATCCGCGCCGCCTCGCGGGCGCAGAGCAACGCGCCCATCAGGTTGGTGTCGACCATCTTGCGCAGCCGCGCCGCGCTCATCTCGGCCAGCGTCATGGATGCGGCGACGATACCCGCGTTGATGACAACCGCATCGAGGCCGCCAAGCGCCGCGCCAGCCTCGGCGAACAGGCGGCCCACATCCGCCTCGACCGTGACATCCGCGGGCAAGGCAACGGCGGTGCCGCCCTGCCCGCGGATCGTGGCGACGACCGCCTCGGCCTCGGCCTTGGCGCTATGATAGTTGACCGCAACGGCCCAGCCGCGCTCGGCCGCCATCAGGGCGGTGGCACGGCCGATGCCGCGCGAGCCACCGGTGACGAGCATCCTGCGCGGCCGGGCGGCGCCCTCCAAAATATCGGACCGGGGATCAGACACCGACTTCGACCAGCGCGCGGGCCAGGATCGGCACGGTAGCGGTGTTCAGGCCCGCAATGTTCAGGCGCGAATCGCCGACGATGTAGATCGCGGCCTCGCGCTTCAGCCGCTCGACCTGCTCGGGCGTCGCGCCGATGCGCGAGAACATGCCCCGGTGGCGGGCGATAAAGTCAAACCGGTCACTGCCCGAGGCGGCCCGCAGTTCGCTCGCCAGTTGCTCGCGCAAGGCAATCATCCCGAGGCGCACCGCTTCCAACTCTTCACGCCAGTCGGCGGCCAAAGCGGCGTCATGAAGGATGGTGCTGACGATCCGCGCGCCGTGGTCAGGCGGAAAGCTGTAGGTCGCGCGGGCGATCGTGGCCATGGCCCCTTGGGCCAGATCCCGCGCCGCGCCGCCCTCGGTCTGTGCCAGCAGCAGGCCCGCCCGCTCGCGGTAGATGCCAAAGTTCTTGCTGCACGAGACCGCGATGATGACCTCGGGCAGGTGCGACGCGAGAATCCGGGCGCCCGCCGCGTCTTCATCCAGCCCGTTACCGAAGCCCTGGTAGGCCAAATCGACAAAGGGCACGGCGCCGCTCCGGGCCAGCACCTCGGCGATGCGCGGCCATGCTGCGGGCGACGGATCGGCGCCGGTCGGATTGTGGCAGCAGCCGTGGAGCAGGACCAGATCGCCTCGCGCGGCCTGCGCCAGATCGGCCAGCATCGCCTCCTCGTCCACCGCCCGAGTGGCGGGGTCGAAATAGCGGTAGGTACGCGACTTGAGGCCCATGAAGTTGATGATCGACAGATGGTTCGGCCAAGTCGGATCGGGCACCCACACCGTCAGGTCCGGATTGCCCATCCGCGCCAGCTCCAGCCCGGCGCGCAGGGCGCCGGTACCCCCCACGGTCGCCAGCGTGGCCGTGCGTGCGGGATCGAGCGCATCGCCCAGCACCATTGCCGCCATCGCATCGCGAAATGCAGGCTCGCCCGACAGGTTGGTGTAGGTCTTGGTCGTCTCGGTCTGCAGCAGCTGCGCCTCGGCCGCGCGCACGGCGCGCATGATCGGCGTGTGGCCGGTCGCGTCCTTGTAGACGCCGACCCCGAGGTCGATCTTGCCCTGGCGCGTGTCGCCGCGGAATTCGGCCATCAGCATCAGGATCTTGTCAGGGTTCTGCGGTTCGAGCGTGCCCAGCATTCATGCGGCTCCGGTGGCGATTTTCAGGTCGGGGAACGCGCCCCATTCGGCCCAGCTGCCGTCGTAGAGCGACCAGTCGCGCTGGCCGACGCGCTCAAGCGCCAATGCCAGAACGGAGGCAGTCACGCCCGATCCGCAGGTGGTGATGATCGGTCGCGACAAATCCACGCCCGCGGCCTCGAAGGCGGCGCGCAACTCGTCCGGCGGCAACATCGTGCCATCGGGCCGCAGCAGGTCACTGTGCGGCAGGTTCACGGCACCGGGGATATGGCCCGAGCGCAGGCCGGCGCGCGGCTCGGCCGCCTCGCCGCGAAAACGGGGGCCGGGGCGGGCATCGACGATGACATGGCTGCCCAGCTTGGAGGCGGCGGCGACCTGGGTCGCATCGCGCACCAGCCCGGCCTGGCGCTGCGCGGTCATGTGCCGGTCGCGCAGGATCGGGGGCATGTCCTCGACGGGCCGGCCTTCGGCGACCCATTTGGTGAAACCGCCGTCCAGTACAGCCACATCGGTCTTGCCCATCAGGCGAAAGGTCCACCAGACGCGCGCGGCGCTGCGGATTCCACTGCGGTCATAGATCACCACCTGATGGCCGTCGCCGACGCCCATCGCGCGCAGGCGGCTGATGAACACCTCGGGTGACGGTGCCATGTGCGGCAAGTCGGAACTGGTGTCCGCGATCTGGTCGATGTCAAAGAAGCGGGCACCGGGAATGTGGCCCGCGGCGTATTCGGCCGCGCCGTCACGCCCCTCGCCGGGCAGGAACCAGCTCGCGTCGATCACCCGCAGGTCGGGATCTGACAGATGCTTGGCAAGCCAACCCGTTCCAACCAATGTCCGCGGATCGTCGTCCATACCAGCCCCCTGCCCAGCCACGCTCGGCATGGTGTAGCGGGGCGGCAAGGGCAGGACAACAGGCCGCCACTTGACGGCGGCGCGGCCGGGCGGAGGATGGAAGAATGAGCAGGCTCAACCGCTTTCACGAGGCGCAATCCGACGTGCATGGCCGCGCACTTGCCGAGTTGCGGGCTGGCCGCAAGACAAGCCACTGGATGTGGTTCATCTTTCCGCAGCTTGCGGCGCTGGGCCGGTCCTCAACAGCAAAGCATTATGGCATCGCCGGGCTGGCCGAGGCGCGCGACTATCTGGCCGATCCGGTGCTGGGCGAACGGCTGCGGCAGGCGGCGACGGCGATGCTGGCGAACCGGGGCACGCCGCCAGAGGCGGTCTTGGGGCAGGTCGATGCGCTGAAGCTGCGTTCGTCAGCGACGCTGTTCGCAGCCGCTGGCGGGGGCGAGGTTTTCCAGGAGTTGCTGGATGAGTTCTATGGCGGGCAGCCTTGCCCGCTGACGCAGCAGGCATTGGTCACCGACGACTAAGGTCGCCTTAGCCCTGCTTCAGCAAACGCTGCTTTTGCCGGCCCCAGTCGCGCTTGGCCTCGGTGTCGCGCTTGTCGGCCAGCTTCTTGCCCTTGGCGACGCCCAGCTTCAGCTTCACCCGGCCCTTGTCGTTGAAATAGAGGGTCAGCGGCACCAGTGTCATGCCCTCGCGCCCGATCGCCTGCCACAGCCGGGCCAGTTCCTTGCGCGAGACGAGCAGCTTGCGACGGCGGCGTTCCTCGTGGCCAAAGATGCCGGCCTGCTTGTAGGCGGCGATGTAGCCGTTGATCAGCCACAACTCGCCGCCCTCGACGGTGGCGTAGCTCTCGGCAATGTTCGACTGGCCGGTGCGCAGGGATTTCACCTCGGACCCGGTCAGCATGATCCCGGCCTCGAGGTCGCTCTCGATGGCATAGTCGAACCGCGCGCGGCGGTTCTCGGCGATCAGCTTGCTGTTGGGGTCGGATTTCGGGGCCATGGTCGGCTGCAGATAGGCACCGGCGGCGGGCCTGTCCAGTGCACGCGGCCGGGCTTGCCTGCGCCCGCGCGGCGCGCCATCGTCCGCCCGTCAATCGAGGGGACGGCAATATGATGCGGCACGGCGGGCAGATTCTGGTGGATGCGCTGAAGGCGCAGGGGGTTCAGCGGGTATTCTCGGTGCCCGGCGAAAGCTTCCTGGCGGCGCTCGACGCGCTGCACGCCTCGGGGATCGAGAATGTCGTCTGCCGCCAGGAGGGGGGCGCGGCGATGATGGCCGAGGCCGCCGGCAAGATGACCGGCCGGCCGGGCGTTGCCTTCGTGACCCGGGGCCCGGGGGCCAGCAACGCCTCGGCCGGGGTGCACGTCGCCCATCAGGACAGCACGCCCATGGTGCTGTTCGTGGGCCAGATCGCGCGCAGCGACCGCGACCGGGGCGCGTTTCAGGAGGTCGATTACCGTGCGATGTTCGGCGGCCTTGCCAAATGGGCGGCCGAGATCGACGACACCGCCCGCATCCCCGAATATGTCGCCCGCGCCTTCTCGCTGGCGATGTCCGGTCGCCCGGGTCCGGTCGTGCTGGCCCTGCCCGAGGACATGCTGTCGGCCGAGATCGACATTCCCGACCTGCCCGTGCCGTGCCAGGTTGCGGGCGTCGCGCCCCAGGCGATCCAGGCCATCCTCGACGCGATCGAGGGCGCCGAGCGGCCCCTGCTGATCCCCGGCGGCACCCTGTGGGACGCGGGGACCGCCGCCGCGCTGCAACGCTTTGCCGAAAGCCGCGGTTTGCCGGTGGCGGTACCCTTCCGGCGGCAGGCGCACATGGACAACCGCTCGGCCAGCTATGTCGGCGATCTGGGCGTCGGCATGAACCCCAAGCTGGGCGAAACGCTGCAGCAGGCGGACCTGGTCGTCGCGATCGGATCGCGGCTCGGCGATACCCTGACCAATGGCTACGCGCTGATGCGGCCGGGCGTGCAGGACAAGCGCATCGTCCATGTCCATCCCGACCCGGACGAGCTGGGCCACGTCTGGGTGCCCCAGCCGGGAATCGTTGCCGACCCGAGGCAGGTGATTGCGGCCCTCGCCGATGCGCCCGCTGGCGCGCGCCGCTGGGATGACTGGACCGCGGGACTGCGCGCCCAGTACGAGGCATGGCAGCAGCCGCGCGAGACGCCCGGCGCCGTCAAGATGGAGCAGGTGGTCGCCTGGCTGTCGGAAAACCTGCCGGAGGATGCGATCGTCACCAATGGCGCCGGCAACTACGCCAGCTTTCTGCACCGCTATTTCCGCTTCAAGCAGGCCGGCACGCAGCTTGCCCCGACCTCGGGCAGCATGGGCTATGGCCTGCCGGCGGCGATCGCGGCCAAGATCGCCAATCCGGATCGGACGGTCGTGTGCCTTGCGGGGGATGGCTGCCTGCAGATGACGGTCAACGAGCTGTCGACCGCGCGGCAATACGACGCCGCAGTGATCGTCATCGTCGCCAATAACGGCCGCTATGGCACCATCCGCATGCATCAGGAGCGTCATTACCCGGGCCGCGTTTCGGGCACCGATCTGGCCAACCCCGATTTCGCCGCCCTCGCCAGCGCCTATGGCGGCTACGGTGCGGTAATCGAGGATGGGGCGGACTTCCCGCGCGTCTTTGCCGAGGCCGAGGCTGCCGGCACGCTGGCGGTGATCGAGTTGCGGCTGGACCCCGAGGCGCTGACGCCGGGCATGACGCTGGCCCAGGTCCGGGCGGCGGGCGAGGCTGCGACGGCGGGCCGCTAGGCCATCCGCGCGGCCAGCCGCAAGGCATAGGCCGGATCGCGCGCCACGGCCGGCAGCCGCGGATCGTAGGCGGCGCGCAGCAGAGCCGCGATCTGAGGGCTCGGCTGCACCTCGGCCGCAAAGCTGAGGGCGGCATTGACCGCCATGCTTTCGGCCAGGGCGGCAGGGTGGTCCGTGTCGCTGACGCGGGCAAAGCTGATGCAGGCGCGGATCGCGCCGCCCTCATCGAACCGCAGCAGGCGATAGCGGCGGGCATCCTGCTCCATCAGCCGATGCGGAATACCGGGACGCCCGGTGAGTTGATCGAGGTCCGGCACGCTGGCAAGCTCGGCCCAATCGCGGACGAAAAAGCCGATCAGATTGGCGCCGCTCTCGGGATCGGTTTCAGCCATTGGCTGGCCCATGTCGCGAAAGGCTGCTGTCAGCGCGGCGCGCATCACGGCGAGGCTGTCGTCCGCAACACCGAACAGCACCGGCGCGGTCGGCCGGCCCCAGCGGGCGCAAAGGAATGCCCCGGCGGGATCGGTGAACAGGGCGGCGATCTGGTCGGGCGTCATGGCCGCGATCTAGCGCGACCGCCCAGCCCGGTCCAGCGTGCCGCCTAACTTGCCTGCGCGGCGCCAAGCGCCTAGACGGGCAGCGTCCGCGCCGGGAGCTCGAGGCATGACCAATCGCATCGCTGCCGTGCTGTTCGCGCTGATCGTGCTGCTATTGGCTGCCGATCACTTTGTG
This sequence comes from Paracoccus suum, assembly GCF_003324675.1. NCBI lineage: Bacteria > Pseudomonadati > Pseudomonadota > Alphaproteobacteria > Rhodobacterales > Paracoccaceae > Paracoccus > Paracoccus suum. The sequence goes on along the minus strand of NZ_CP030918.1, from coordinate 1,042,172 downwards.
CTGCACTGGAACCTGCCGCTGCATCTGGGGCGGGCCATGGTCCAGTTCGTCGAATACGCCAGTTTTTGGCGCAAATAGGCCGATACCAACCGCGGATGCGGCAGTTGGCCTGATTGCAATTCGCCCTCTGGTGCGGCATGCGTCGGCGCGAACCAAGGGGATGGAGGTACAGATGGCTGTCAAGGTAGCGATCAACGGCTTTGGCCGTATCGGCCGTAACGTTCTGCGCGCGATCATCGAATCGGGCCGCACCGATATCGAGGTCGTTGCGATCAACGATCTCGGCCCGGTCGAAACCAATGCCCATCTGCTGCGCTATGACAGCGTCCACGGCCGCTTCCCGGCCAAGGTCACCGTAAACGGCGATACCATCGACGTCGGCCGCGGGCCGATGAAGGTAACCGCGATCCGCAACCCGGCTGACCTGCCCTGGGGCGATGTGGATGTCGTGATGGAGTGCACCGGCCTCTTCACCAGCAAGGAAAAATGCCAGGCGCATCTCGAGAACGGCTCCAAGCGGGTGCTGATCTCGGCGCCGGCCGAGGGCGCCGACAAGACCATCGTGTTCGGTGTCAATGACGACACGCTGACCGCCGACGACATCGTCGTCAGCAATGCCAGCTGCACCACCAACTGCCTGTCGCCGGTGGCGAAGGTGCTGAACGACACCATCGGCATCACCCGCGGCTTCATGACCACGATCCACAGCTACACCGGCGATCAGCCGACGCTGGATACGATGCACAAGGACCTGTATCGGGCCCGCGCCGCGGCGCTGTCGATGATCCCGACCTCGACCGGCGCGGCCAAGGCCGTCGGCCTGGTCCTGCCGGAGCTGAAGGGCAAGCTGGACGGCGTGTCGATCCGCGTGCCGACGCCGAACGTCTCGGTGGTCGATCTTGTGTTCGAGGCCACGCGCGACACCTCGGTGGACGAGATCAACAACGCGATCCGCAGCGCCGCCGACGGCAGGCTGAAGGGTATCCTCGGCTACACCGACGAGCCGCTGGTCTCGTGCGACTTCAACCACGATCCCCATTCCTCGGTGTTCCATATGGACCAGACCAAGGTGATGGAGGGGCACCTGTGCCGCATCCTGACCTGGTACGACAACGAGTGGGGCTTCTCGAACCGCATGTCGGACACTGCGGTTGCCATGGGCAAGCTGATCTGACGCTGCGACGCAGAAACGAGAAAAGGGGGTCGCCGGTTGGCGGCCCCTTTATTTTGCCGCCCGTCAGGCGGCCTTGGTCAGGCGCTTGGCATTGGCATGGGTGCGCCGGGCATAAGGGCTGAGGGCAGCCTCCAGCACCTGGTCGGCGCGCTTGCCGGAGCTTGCGGCGCGCATCGCGGCCAGCAAGGATTCCTTTGCAGCATCCTGTTTTTCCGTGATCATGCGCGAGACTTCGTCGGGCGCTTGCGGCAACAGGCCCAGCATCGCGGCGCTGCGCATGCAGATCACCATCTGCGATTCCCAGCCAATGGTGGCCATTTGCGACCACAGCGTCAGGGGTAGTACGGCGTTCATGACAGTCCTTTCGGAACTGGCGGAGGGAAGCCCCGCGAAAGACCGCTATGCTGCACCCGCACAATCGGCCACGGCAAGCCTAACTTTCAGTCAAGTCGGCCTGTTCCCGCTCGCGCCGCAGCGTTAGAACACCGCCATGACCCAAATCACGCCCCCGCGGCTGAGGCTGCGCCGCCCCGATGACTGGCATCTGCATCTGCGCGACGGCGCCATGCTGGACGCGACCGCGCCCTATTCGGCAGGCTTCGGCCGCGCCCTGGTGATGCCGAACCTGGTGCCGCCGGTCACCACATCCGCCGCCGCCGCCGCCTATCGCGAGCGCATCCTGGCCGCCCTGCCAAAGGGCGCTGCCATGCAGCCGCAGATGACCCTGTACCTGACCGAAGGCACCGATCCCGCCGATGTTACCGCGGGCCACGCCGATGGCATCGTCCGCGCCGTCAAGCTGTATCCGGCCGGCGCAACGACGAACTCGGCCAGCGGCGTGCGCGATTTTGACAAGGTGCGCCCCGTGCTGGAGGCGATGGCCGCCGCTGGCGTACCGCTCTGCGTGCATGGCGAGGTGACCGACCCGGCGGTCGACATCTTTGACCGCGAGGCGGTGTTCCTCGACCGCGTGCTCGAGCCGGTGCGCCGGGCGACCCCCGGCCTGCGCGTGGTGCTGGAGCATGTGACCACCCGCGAGGGCGTCGATTACGTCCGCAGCGGGGGGCCGGACCTCGCCGGAACAATCACCGTCCATCACCTGGCCATCAACCGCAATGCCATGTTGGCCGGCGGGATCAGGCCGCATTACTACTGCCTGCCGATCCTCAAGCGCGAGGTGCATCGCGAGGCGCTGATCGAGGCCGCGACCGGCGGCGAGACGCAATTCTTCCTCGGCACCGATTCCGCGCCGCATCCCGACCATGCCAAGCAATCCGCCTGCGGCTGCGCCGGCTGCTTTACCGCGCCCATCACCATGCCCCTGCTCGCCGAATTGTTCGAGCGCGCGGACGCCCTGCCCCGGCTGGAAGGTTTCGCGTCCCTGCACGGCGCGGCCTTCTACGGCCTGCCCCCGGCCGAGGATCACATCACCCTGGTGCGGCGCGGCGAGCCGCTGGTCCCGCCCGGGCGCATCGACGCCGGCGAGGAGACCGTCACAGTATTCGACCCCGGATTTCCCATCCACTGGCACCACGAGGAGGCATGATGCTGCCGTTTCCGCCCAAGGACGAGATCGCGCGGCTGACGGCACGCATGCTGTTGGAGGTGGCGGCCGTTCATTTCAACGCGGCCGAGCCCTACACTTACGCCTCGGGCCTCAAGGGCCCGACCTATATCGATTGCCGGCGGCTGATCGGCTTTCCCCGCATCCGTGCCACGCTGATGGATTTCCTGGCCGCGACCGTGCTGCGCGACGCCGGCTTCGAGGCGTTCGACAACATCGCCGGCGGTGAGACGGCGGGCATCCCCTTTGCCGCGCTGATCGCCGAGCGGCTGTCGCTGCCGATGAGCTATGTGCGCAAAAAGCCGAAGGGCTATGGCCGCAACGCCCGCATCGAGGGTGTCATGACCGAGGGCCAGCGGGTTCTGCTGGTCGAGGATCTGACGACCGACGGCGGCAGCAAGCTGTCCTTCGTCGATGCGATCCGCGACACCGGCGCCAGCTGCGGCCACACTGCGGTGATTTTCTACTACGACATCTTCGCCGGCACGACCGACCGGCTGGCCGAGCATGGCGTGCAACTGCACCATCTGTGCACCTGGTGGGACGTGCTGGCCGAGGCGCGGGCGCAGGCCAGCTTTGACAGCACAACGCTGGACGCAGTCGAAGGCTTTTTGCGCGATCCGCGTGGCTGGCAGGCTGCCGCGGGCGCGTAAAGGCCTGGATGCGGCGCGCAACGCGCCGCACTTGGCGGGCGGGTTGTCCCGAGGTTGTCCACAACTTGCCAACAGTGATGCCCACTGTTTTCCACACCCCACGTGGCTGCAAGCCGTGGGAACTGTGCAACCCTTGTGAGATAGTCTTCTTTCGCCTCGCGCCGATCCGCGGCGGCGGGAAAACAGGACCGGGGACAAAGCCATGGCCGATATTCGCGCAATCACCATCCGCCCCACCCCGGACGAGCCGACCGAGACGATCCCCTTTTCGATCGAGGCCGAGCAGCAGCTGCTGGGCGCGATCCTGACCAACAACGATGTCTACGAGCGCATCGGCAGCCTGATTGCGCATGCGCATTTCTACGAGCCCGTCCACGCCCGCATTTTCGAGCTGTGCGCCGAGCGGATCACCCGCGGCGCCCTCGCCTCGCCGGTGACGATCAAGGCTTTCATGGAGGATGATCCGGGGCTGAAAGAGCTAGGCGGCCCGGCCTATCTGGCGCGCCTCGCGGGGGCGGCGATCGGCGCCTATGCGGCGCGGGACTACGCCCAGATGATTCGCGAGCTGGCGCTGCGGCGCGAGTTGATCGGCCTTGGCCAGGACATCAGCGCCCGTGCCGCCAAGGTCACGGTCGAGGAGGACGCGGGCGAACAGATCAAGCGGGCCGAACAGACCCTCTACACCCTAGCCGAGCAGGGCGTGGCCGAGCGCGGCTTTCAGACCTTCCTCAAGGCGGTCAGCGATGCCATCACCGTCGCCAGCGCCGCCTATCAGCGTGACGGCGGCCTGTCGGGCACCCCGACAGGGCTGAAGGACCTCGACAGCAAGCTGGGCGGACTGAACCCCTCGGACCTCATCATCCTCGCCGGGCGCCCCTCGATGGGAAAAACCTCGCTCGCGACCAACATCGCCTTCAACGTCGCGAAAGCCTACCGCGAGGGCACAGACGAGATGGGAAACCGAAAGGTGCTCGGCGGCGGCGTCGTCGGCTTCTTTTCGCTGGAGATGTCGGCCGAGCAGTTGGCGACCCGGATCCTGTCCGAGGCGGCCGAGGTGCCGAGCGAAAAAATCCGCCGCGGCGATCTGAGCGAGGAGGAGTTCCGCAAGTTCGTCCAGGCGGCGCATGATCTGCAGAAATGCCCGCTCTATATCGACGACACGCCGGCTTTGCCGATCAACCAGTTGGCGGCGCGGGCGCGGCGGCTGAAGCGCACCCACGGTCTCGACGTGCTGATGGTCGATTACCTGCAGCTTCTGCGCGCTGCCTCCGCCAAGGACAGCCGCGTGAACGAGGTCAGCGAGATCACCCAAGGGCTCAAGGCCATCGCCAAGGAGCTGGCGATCCCGGTCATTGCCCTCTCGCAGCTCTCGCGGCAGGTCGAGAACCGCGAGGACAAGCGCCCGCAACTGTCCGACCTGCGCGAATCGGGCAGTATCGAGCAGGATGCCGACGTGGTGATGTTCGTCTTTCGCGAGGAGTATTACCGCGAGCGCGAAAAGCCGGCCGACCACGAACTGGAAAAGATGGCCACTTGGCAGCAGATCATGGAATCGGTCCATGGCAAGGCCGAGGTCATCATTGGCAAGCAGCGCCACGGCCCAATCGGCACGGTCGAGTTGGCGTTCGAGGGCCAGTTCACCCGTTTCTCGAACCTCGAGCGGCATCGCCAGCAGGACTGGGGCTGAGCCGAGATGAACCTGCCCGTTCCGGTCGTCACCATCGGCCTTCTGGTGCTCTCGAACCTGTTCATGACCGTCGCGTGGTATGGACATCTGAAGTTCAAGGCGGCGCCCATCGCCATCGTGATCCTCGTCAGTTGGGGCATCGCATTCTTCGAATACCTGCTGCAGGTGCCGGCCAATCGCATCGGCTATGGACATTTCAGCGCCGCCCAGCTGAAAACCATCCAAGAAGTCATCAGCCTGTCGGTTTTTGCAGGGTTTTCATGGTTGTATCTGGGCGAGCGGCTCGGCTGGCAGCATGCCGTCGGTTTTTCACTGATCTGCGCCGGGGCGTGGTTCGTTTTTCATGACTGGGGCTGACGCCCCGGAAACCCGAAAACCGCGTCTGGGCACCCTGATCGCGCTGACCGGGCTTGCCGCGCTGTCGATGAACCTGTTCCTGCCCTCGCTGCCAGCAATGGCGCGGGACTTCGGCGTCGAATACGCGGTGATCCAGCTTTCCGTCTCGGCCTATCTGGCCGCAGGCGCGGTGGTGCAACTGCTGGCCGGCCCGCTCAGCGACCGGCTGGGGCGACGGCCGGTCATGCTGGGCGCGCTTGCGGTGTTCCTGATGGCGAGCCTTGCTTGCCTGATGGCGCCCAGCATTGGCCTCTTTCTGCTGGCGCGGATGGTGCAGTCGGCCGTCACCTCCGGCATGGTGCTGCCACGGGCGGTGATCCGTGACACCGAGGCGCCGGACCGGGCGGCTGGCAAGATCGGCTACCTGATGATGGGCATGTCGGTCGTACCGATGGCGGCGCCGGCGCTAGGCGGCCTGATCGATCACAGCTTTGGCTGGCGTGCCAACTTTGTATTGCTGGTCGTCGCCGGCCTGATTGTCACCGCCTGGGCCTGGCACGACATGGCCGAGACGGCGCCGCCCCATCGGACCAGCTGGCGCGATCAGGCGGCCGGCTATCCGCGCCTCATGCGCTCTGGCCGCTACTGGGGCTATGTGCTGGCCGCGACATTCGCCTCGGGGACGTTTTTCGCCTATCTCGGCGGGGCCGCCTTTGTCGGCCTCGAGGTGTTCCACATGTCCTCGGCCGAGGTCGGCTGGTGGTTCATGGCGCCGTCGATCGGCTATCTTGCCGGCAACTTCGCCGCCGGGCGCTGGTCTGCGCGGGTCGGCATCGACCGCATGATCGCGATCGGCGCATTTGTCACGCTGGCGTCGCTTTCCTTTGCCTTGGTGATGACGTTGGCGGGCCATGGCTCTGCCGTCGTGTTCTTTGGCAGCGTCGCTGTCACCAGCCTCGGCAATGGCGTGCTGTTGCCGAATGCCAATGCCGGGATGATGACAGTGGATCCCGATCTGGCAGGGACCGCCGCGGGCCTCGGCAGTGCGCTGATGGTCGCAGGCGGCGCGGCCCTGGCGGCGATTGCAGGGGTCCTGCTGGTGCCAGGCGCGACCTCGGTCCCGCTCGTCGCGCTAATGGCCACATCCGCCGCAGCATCGCTCGGCGCGCTGGCGTTGATTCGGCGGGGCTGAGCACCGTCACAAACGGCAGGCGACCGCCGACCAAAGGTGGGATGGCCGGCGCGATCCCGCCTATCGGGCAGGTGCGACCATCGCCGACGTTGCATGAAGGGCACAGCTGAGGTCTATCGCCGCAAAGCCTCGGGAACAGCACCAGCAGAATGCTGACGCCGACGCGCTTACCCAATAACGGACAGTGCCATTGCCCCGTCGCATCGCTCACCGCCTGAACGCTTCGCTGGAACGTTGGTTGCCTGAACAGCGCCTTTTCCTCCGCTCGGAAAACGGGACGCGCTTTGTCCGGTTGCGCCCGGCGACGCAGCTGGCGGCGATGGGCGGCACCGCGCTGGTGTTTGGATGGTCGATCATCGCCAGTGCGATTCTGGTGACCGATGCCATCAGCGCCGGCAGCGCTAAGGACCAGACCGGCCGCGCGCAACTCGCCTTTGAACAGCGCCTAGATGCCCTCTCTGCCGAGCGTGACCAGCGCGCCAACGAGGCGAGCGCCGCGCAGGCGCGATTCGCCGTGGCGCTGGAGCAGGTCTCGCAGATGCAGTCGCAACTCCTGACCTCGGAAGAGCGTCGGCATGAGCTTGAGACCGGCCTCGGCGTGGTGCAGGCCAACCTGCAAAAGGCCCTCGCCGAACAGGACGCGCAGCTCCGCACCGCCTCTGCCAACCCGGCCGAGACTGCCGCGCGCAACGAAGAATTCTCCGTCGCGCTCGATATCCTGTCGGGCGAGTTGCAGGGGGTCGCATCGGCCCGCGACAAGGCCGAGACCGAGGCACAGGAGGCGCAGCTGGCGGCCGAGCGCCTGACCGTCGAGCGTGACGCCATCGTCGCGCGCCAGGATGAGATCCTTGCCCAGATCGAGGATGCCGTCACCGTCTCGGTCGAGCCGCTGGACAAGATGTTCAAGTCGGTCGGAATCGATCCCGACAAGCTGCTGAGCACGGTCCGCAAGGGCTATTCCGGCCAGGGTGGCCCGCTGACCCCCATCGCCTATTCCTCGCACGGCAACGCCGCGATCACGCAGAGCGAAACCCGTGGCAACCAGATCCTCGTCTCGCTCGACAAGGTGAACACCTACCGCATCGCCGCCGAAAAGCTGCCGCTGTCGATGCCGGTGCAGTCGGCCTTCCGCTACACGTCGGGCTTCGGCGCCCGCTGGAGCCGCCGCCACGAGGGAATCGACATGGCCGCCCCGGTCGGCACCCCGATCTATGCCACCGGTGACGGTGTCGTGATCTTTGCCGGTTGGCAGCGCGGTTATGGCAACGTGATCAAGGTCCAGCACGAACTGGGCACCGAGACCCGATATGGCCATCTGTCCAAGATCCATGTCCGGGCCGGGCAGAGGGTCTCGCGCGGGGCGCGCATCGGTGATATGGGCAATACCGGAAGGTCGACCGGTCCGCATCTGCACTACGAAGTGCGTGTCAACGGCACGGCCGTGAACCCGCTCAGCTTCATCAAGGCAGCCCAGAATGTTTTCTAAGACCCGCGTGACCGAGCCTGGCCCCCGCAGCACCGCCACCCCGGAGGCCGAACCCTACCGCCCGGCCCCCGAGACGCCGCGCGATGCTGCCCCGGCCCTCGGCGGCGGCATGCGGCGCAGCGCCGGCCCATCCGTCCTCTCGGCCGACCTGACCGTGACCGGCAACATCACCACAGAGGGCGACGTCCAGATCGAAGGCCTCGTGGAAGGCGACATCCGCGCCCACCAACTGACGGTCGGCGAGAGCGCCACCATCCGCGGCGAGATCGTGGCCGAGGATATCGTGGTCAACGGCCGCGTCATCGGCCGTGTGCGCGGCTTGAAAGTCCGCCTGTCGGCCACGGCCCGTGTCGAGGGCGACATCATCCACAAGACCATCGCCATCGAATCGGGCGCCCATTTCGAGGGCTCGGTCCAGCGCCAGGAGGACCCCTTGGCAACGGGCGGTGCACCGCGGCTGGCCCCGCCGAAGCCCCGCAATGATGCGGCCGCCGACGGCGCGTGATCTGTAGGGATCAGCAGTTTGGAAAGGGCGCCCTGCGGGGCGCCTTTTTTTATTGATTTGGGCCGGTCATGCCCCCGACCGGAAGGTGCAGGCGGCCTCGCGTGGCCGGGGCCCCAACCAAGGGCCGCTACGCCCCGAGGGAGGTCCCTCGTCGTCGTCAGATGGTCGCGATAATCGATGATGGGACCGCGCGTTGATCGGCGGCGTGGCAGGCCTCTCTGTAAGCGGGCCCGGCCGCAGCAAACGCGGCTGGGTTCGGTAAGTAAGAGGCGCGGCAGCGGGCTGCCGACTGAGTTTGGCAGTGTCGGGACAGCCGCCGCCGACGATGAGTTAGTGGCTGCGGCCCGCGGCAGCCAGCATCTTTTGCTCAGCACTCAGCACTCAGCACTCAGCACTCAGCACTCAGCACTCAGCACTCAGCACTCAGCACTCAGCACTCAGCACTCAGCACTCAGCAGAAATGATCGCCCGGGCGGCGGCTACGCAACGTGTATCCCTTCACTCCATGAGCACGGCATGAAAAAGGGCGGCTCAAAGGCCGCCCCTTTTCCAAATATCGCTCGGTCAGACGCGATCGACCGTTGTCGTCGTGGTCCGTACCTCGGTCGTGCGGACCGTTTCCCCGGTGGCGGCAATGGCCTTGCGACGCAGAGTCGGGTGCTTGATGGGCCACCACAGGCGCTTGTTGGTCATGTAGAGCAGCATGGTGAGGCCGATCAGGAAGATCACCGACACCAAGCCGACCTGCTTGCGGGCCATCATCTTGGGCTCTGCTGTCCACATCAGGAACGCGGCCACGTCCTTGGCCTCGTCGCTGGTCGTGGCAGGGTGGCCGTCCTCGTAGGTGACCTGATCATCGCTCAGCGGCGGCGGCATCTTGATCCAGCCGCCCGGGAAGGCGGTGTTGCCGTAGAAGGTCTCGCCGGCCTCTTCCTTGGTCTCGCCCGTATAGTGGGTCAGGATCGAGTAGATGTACTCCGGACCGCCGATGCCGTGCAGCAACTGGTTGATGCCGGTGCCATATGGACCGTGAAAGCCCGCGCGGCCCTTGGCCATGACCGACAGGTCCGGCGCGCCGGCGGCGGTGTTGTGCGGGAAGTGATCGCTCGGCAGGCGCGGCCGGGTCTCGCCGGTCTCGGCGTCGTCGATCTCCATGGTCGCCGCATAGGCGCGGACCTGATCCTCGGGCAGGCCCGGTCCGCCCGGATCTGCGAGCGTGCGGATCGGCACATAGCGCAGGCCGTGGCAGGCCGCGCAGACCTCGGTGTAGACCTGCAGGCCGCGCTGCAACTGGAACTGGTCGAACTTGCCGAACGGACCCTCGAAACTGAAGGCGACGTCGGTGATTTCCTGATGCGTAGCAGTATGGGTCGTGGCGGCGGCGCCCGGTGCGGCAGCCTCGGCGGCCGGAACCTCCGCCGGAGGCGAAGCGGGGGCAGTCGCCGCTGCTTCGGGCGCTGCAATGTCGGCCGGGGCCTCTGCATTCGGGGCGGCCGAGCCCTCTGGCGCCGCCGTGGCGGCGGCCGGCTCGGCCGGGGCCTCCGCAGCGGTCGGCGCTTCCGCCGGTGCCGGGGTAGCCGATTCAGCAGCCGGGGCTTCGGCCGGAGACGGAGCAGTAGGCTCAGCGGCGGCAGGAGCCGTAGCCGGCGCTTCCGGCGCGGGGGCCGCGGGAGCAGGCTCTGCAGGGGTGGCCGGAGCTGCCGGCGCGGCCGGCGCGGTGGCGGCCGGCTCCGGCATGGCCGGGGTTACGACAGGTGCCGTCGGCTCGCTCGCCGCTGGTGCGGCCGGCGCCGGGATCGCGTCGGGGGCCGGAGCAGCAGCCGTCGCTGGGGCTGTGGTAGCCGGAGCGGTCGCCGCCGGTGCCGGAGTCTCGGCCGGCGGCGTCGCGATTTCGGCCTGGCCGACCGAAGGCTCGTTCACCAGCGTTCCGGCGGCCGGGTCGGCCGTGCCGGTGACGGCGTCGGTCGCCGCCGGGGTCCCGGGGACGCTGCCCTGGGCCGCTGGCGGTTCGGTCGGGGCGCCAGGGATCGGCTCGGGTTTCTGCGTCTCTGCCGTGGGCTCCGCCGTCGTGGTCGGGGCAGAATTCGTTGCAGCGGCAGACGGTGATGTCGTCGGCGCAGCCGTCGCCGGGGCCGCCGTGGGGGCCGCCGGCGTCTGTCCCATCGCTGCGCCGGCACCGATGCCGAGCGCCACAACCGCCGTGAGGGTCTTTGTCGTAAAGGTCATGTCGTCGTCCCTCACTCGGCCGGATGCAGGTCGGCCCGGTAGTGGGCGTTGAAATCCTCTTCGATCGTCGCCGGCATCGGCTCGGGACGCTCGATGATCCCCAGCAGCGGCAGGATCACGAGGAAATAGATGAACCAGTAGGCGGCGCCGGCGAGGGCGATGTAGGGATAGATTCCCTCGGCCGGCTGGGCGCCGACCCAGGTCAGCACGACAAAGTCGATCGCCAGCAGCCAGAACCACCACTTGAACTGCGGCCGGAATCGGCCCGAGCGCACCCGGCTGGTGTCCAGCCACGGCACCAGCGCCAGCACCAGAATCGCGCCGAACATCGCCAGCACGCCAAAGAACTTCGCGTCTACGATGCCGAAGGTGACCCAGTCGACCAGTTGCACCAGCCAGACATCAGCGGTGAAGGCGCGCAGGATCGCGTAGAACGGCAGGAAGTACCATTCCGGGACGATATGCGCCGGGGTCTGGAGGGGGTTGGCCTCCATGTAGTTGTCGGGGTGGCCCAGATAGTTCGGCATGAATCCGACGATGGCAAAGAACACCACCAGGATCAGCGCCAGGGCGAACAGGTCCTTGATGACGAAATAGGGCCAGAACGGCAGCGTGTCGCGCTCGGCCTCGGCCTTCGAGGTGCGGCGCACCTCGACCCCGGTGGGGTTGTTGTTGCCGGTCGAGTGGAACGCCCAGATGTGCACGACCACCAGCGCCGCGATGATGAACGGCAGCAGATAGTGCAGCGAGAAGAAACGGTTCAACGTCGCGTTGTCGACCGCCGGTCCGCCCAGCAGCCAGGTCTGGATGCTCGGCCCGATGCCGGGAATGGCGCCGAAGAGGCCGGTGATCACCGTCGCGCCCCAGAAGGACATCTGGCCCCAGGGCAGCACGTAACCCATGAACGCGGTCGCCATCATCGCCAGGTAGATCAGCATGCCGACGATCCAGGTGACCTCGCGCGGGGCCTTGTAGCTGCCGTAATAGAGGCCGCGGAAAATGTGCAGGTAGACGGCGAGGAAGAACAGCGAGGCGCCGTTCGCATGCAGGTAGCGCAGCATGTAGCCGCCGTTCACGTCGCGCATGATGTGCTCGACGCTGGCGAAGGCCAGATCCACATGCGGAGTGTAATGCATGGCAAGGACGATGCCCGTGGCGATCTGCAGCACCAGGCAGAAGGCGAGGACGATGCCCCAGATCCACATCCAGTTCAGGTTCCTGGGGGTGGGAATCATCAGGACGTCATAGATCACCGCGCCCAGCGGCAGGCGGCGATCGAGCCAACGCTCGAATTTCGTGCGGGGCTGGTAATGGTCGTGCGGGATACCCGACATAGTGGCGCCTCCTCAGCCCAGCTTGATGGTGGTGTCGCCCTCGAAGGCGGCGACGGGGATGTGAAGGTTCTGCGGCGCCGGACCTTTGCGGATGCGGCCCGCGGTATCGTAGTGGCTGCCGTGGCAAGGGCAGAACCAGCCATGGAAATCGCCCGCGCCGTCACCGATGGGCACGCAGCCGAGGTGGGTGCACACGCCGATCATGACCAGCCATTCGCCGGCCTCGTCCAGCGTACGATTCTGGTCCAGCGCGTCGGTGTCGGGCTTGTTCGGGTTCTCGGAATTGACGTCGATCAGATCGCCCAGCGGGACGGCGCGCCCGGCCTCGATTTCCTCCGGGGTGCGGCGGCGGATGAAGATCGGCTTGCCGAGCCACTTGACCGTCAGCTGTGTGCCCGGCTGCACCGCCGAGACGTCCACCTGGATCGAGCTGAGCGCCTGAACGTCGGCTGAGGGGTTCATCTGGTTGACCAGCGTCCAGCCGGCGGCGCCGGCGGCGACGGCACCGGCACCTGCGGTCACGTAGTAGAGGAAATCTCGCCGCGTGCCTTCATGGGCGAGCGCCTCGCCGCCGTTGGGTTCGTGGACGTGGGACACGGGATACGTTCTCCATTCCGGGCCGAGAGGGGGCCGATATGCCTTGAGGAGGCGGCCCCGTGGGTCGCCCTTGCGTCGGGCGTTCTATCCATCAATTCCATGTCAGTCCAGCGGCGGCCAGGGTACGGGACGCGCAAAGCGTTGCCATTGTGGGATTTGCGCCGCGTCGCCAGCCTGATCGGCCGCAGGCGGCCGCCGCCATGCGACAGCGGGTCGCAGATACCGGCGCGCGGGCATGGTGCGTCGGGCGGACATGGTGTGCGGGTTAACCTTTCCTTCAGTTCTCGCGCGCAACCTGGGGGGATGGAGACGAATCGCGCCTTTCACGAAGCCATGCCGCTGTTTTCCGCGGCGCCCGCGACACTGGCCGATGACGAGGCCGCGCCGCAGATGGTGGCCGGCGGGGTGCGGTCCGCACCCCCATCTTATATCGCCGATCATCGCGCGCGCCTGCGCGAGCGGTTCATGGCCGGCGGGGCCGACGCCCTGCCCGACTATGAAATGCTCGAACTGCTGCTGTTCCGGGCCATCCCGCGCCAGGATGTAAAGCCGCTCGCCCGGCGGCTTCTGGACCGCTTTGGCTGTTTCAACGGCGTGGTGTCCGCCGCCCCACCGCGGTTGGGCGAGGTACCGGGTGTGGGGCCTGCGGTCATCACCGAGTTGAAGATCGTCGAGGCCGCCGCTCGCCGCCTTGCGCGCGCCCGCGTGCTGCAGCGTCCGGTCCTCAGTTCGTGGCAGGCGCTGCTCGACTATTGCCAGACCGCCATGGCGCATGAGGCCGTGGAGCAGTTTCGGGTGCTGTTCCTCGATCGCAAGAATGTCCTGATCGCGGACGAGGCGCAGGGTCGCGGCACCGTCGATCACGTCCCGGTCTACCCGCGCGAGATCGTCCGCCGCGCGCTGGAGCTGAACGCCTCGGCATTGATCCTGGTCCATAACCATCCCTCGGGCGATCCGACGCCGTCCGAGGCGGACATCACCATGACCGCCCGGATCGCCGAGGCGGGCGGCGTGATGGGCATCACGCTGCACGACCATCTGGTGATCGGCAAAGGGAGGGAGTTGAGCTTTCGGTCTGCCGGGCTGTTGTAATGGCCGGCTCGGCTTGGGGGGCGAGCCGAAAACCCGGCGAGGATCGCATCGTCCAAAGTGCGCCCATAGGGTCCGTTGCGCCCGTCTGACCTCATAGCGGCAGACTAAGGCTCGGGCTCGCGGCTTCAGAGCCAGCAAAAGCGCTCTATCAGATGCCCGCCTCTAACAGGCGTCGTCAGCGGCCAGTCCACGCGGGAATCAGGGGCGCGCCCAGTAGCGGTCGGAGTTTCCGGCAGCGAATACTTAACGCTCGCGTGGGATAAGACGTGGCGCGCATTCGCGGACCGACCTCATCGGAAGCTAACAGCGTCGGCAACCGATGCAGGCCTAATCCCAGAAAAATTAACCCGTCATGCCCTCCCAAAACCCTTTCACCTTGGTGAAAAAGCTCTGGCTTTGCGGGTTGTTGTCGGCGGCGATCTGGTCGAATTCGCGCAGCAACTCTCGCTGCCGGGTCGTCAGGTTGACCGGCGTCTCGACCATGATCTCGATCAGCATATCGCCCGGCTCGCCCTGCATCCCGGCGCCGTGGCGCAGGGGCGGCATGCCCTTGCCACGCAGGCGCATCTGCTTGCCGGTCTGGCTGCCAGCCGGGATTTTCACCTTGGACCGACCGCCATCGATGGTCGGCACCTCGATCTCGCCGCCCAGCGCGGCCGAGGCCATGCCCACGGGCACGCGGCAGGCAAGGGTGCGGCCATCGCGCAGGAAGATCTCGTGCTCGCGCACCTCGATGAAGATGTACAGATCGCCCTGCGGGCCGCCGCGGCTGCCGGCCTCGCCCTCGCCGGCGAGGCGGATGCGGGTGCCGCTCTCGACGCCGGCGGGGATGGTGACCGAGAGCGTCCGGTCCTTTTCGATCCGGCCGCTGCCGTCGCAGGCGTTGCAGGGATTCTTGACGATCTGTCCGGCGCCATTGCAGGTCGGGCAAGTGCGCTCGACGGTGAAAAAGCCCTGGCTGGCGCGGACCTTCCCCATGCCGGCGCAGGTCGGGCAGGTTGCGGGCTCGGCTGCGCCCTCGGCGCCGGTGCCGTTGCAGGCGCCGCAGGCCGTCGAGCCAGGGACCGTGATCTGCTTGACGATACCCGTAAACGCCTCTTCCAGCGTGACGCGCAGGTTGTAACGCAGGTCCTGGCCGCGGGCGGCGCGGTTGCGGGCACCGCGGGCGCCGACGTAATCGCCGAACAGGTCCTCGAACACATCGGCAAAGGCGCTGCCGAAATCACCCGGATGGTGAAAGCCGCCTCCGCCCATCCCGCCCTCGAAGGCGGCATGGCCGAAACGGTCATAGGCGGCACGCTTTTGTGGATCGCGCAGCACCTCGTAAGCCTCGTTCACCTCCTTGAAGCCCGCTTCCGAGATCTTGCAATCCTGGTTGCGGTCGGGGTGCAGCTCTTTGGCCTTGGTGCGGTAGGCCTTCTTGATCTCGTCGCCGGTGGCCCCGCGCGAGATGCCCAGCAGCTGGTAAAAGTCGCGTTTCGCCATCTAGCCTTGCGTCTTTCTGTGCCAGATCATGATCGAAAAGGTCGGCCCCAGCGATCAAGCTGCGGGCCGACCCGGTTGATGTCGCGCCTTACTTGCGCTTGCGGTCGTCGCCGAGGTCCTCGAAGTCCGCATCGACGATGTCGTCATCGACGCTGCGCGGACCTTCTTCGGGCTCGGGGGCGCCATCATCGCCGCCGCTGGTCTGGCCGGCCTTGTAGATCGCCTCGCCCAGCTTCATCGACGCGTCCATCAGGTTCTGGATGCCGCTGCGCACCTTGCCCGGATCCTCGGACTTGAGCGATTCTTCCAGCGCGCCGATGGCGAGTTCGATCGCCTCGACGGTCGAGCCGTCGACTTTGTCGCCATGCTCGTCCAGCGACTTACGGGTCGAGTGGATCAGGCTCTCGGCCTGGTTCTTGGCCTCGACCAGTTCGCGCCGGCCCTTGTCCGACTCGGCGTTCTGCTCGGCGTCCTTGACCATCCGCTCGATGTCCTCGTCGCTGAGGCCGCCGGACGCCTGGATGGTGATGTTCTGGGTCTTGCCGGTGCCCTTGTCCTTGGCACTGACCGAAACGATGCCGTTGGCGTCGATGTCGAACGTCACCTCGATCTGGGGCATGCCGCGCGGGGCCGGCGGAATGTCCTCGAGGTTGAACTGGCCCAGCAGCTTGTTGTCGGCAGCCATCTCGCGCTCGCCCTGGAAGACGCGGATGGTCACCGCGTTCTGGTTGTCCTCGGCGGTCGAGAAGGTCTGCGACTTCTTGGTCGGGATGGTGGTGTTGCGGTCGATCAGGCGGGTGAAGACACCGCCCAGCGTCTCGATCCCCAGCGACAGGGGCGTCACGTCGAGCAGCACGACGTCCTTGACGTCGCCCTGGAGAACGCCGGCCTGGATGGCAGCGCCGAGGGCCACGACCTCATCGGGGTTGACGCCCTTGTGCGGCTCCTTGCCGAAGAAGGCGGTGACCTCCTCGATGACCTTGGGCATGCGGGTCATGCCGCCGACCAGAACCACCTCGTCGATGTCGGACTTGCTGAGGCCGGCGTCCTTCAGCGCCTCCTGCAGCGGCTTGACGGTCCGCTTGATCAGATCGCCCACCAGCGATTCCAGCTTGGCCCGGGTCAGCTTCATCACCATGTGCAGCGGCGTGCCGCTGTTCTTGTCCATGCTGATGAACGGCTGGTTGATCTCTGTCTGGCTGGCGCTCGACAGCTCGATCTTGGCCTTTTCTGCCGCCTCTTTCAGGCGCTGCAGGGCCATCTTGTCCTTGGTCAGGTCGACGCCGTGTTCCTTTTTGAACTCGTCGGCGAGGTACTGGACGATCTTCATGTCGAAGTCTTCGCCGCCGAGGAAAGTATCCCCGTTGGTCGATTTCACCTCGAAGAGGCCGTCGTCGATTTCCAGGATGGTGATGTCGAAGGTGCCGCCGCCGAGATCATAGACCGCGATCGTCTTGCTGTCCTTCTTGTCCAGACCATAGGCGAGGGCCGCCGCGGTCGGCTCGTTGATGATGCGCAGCACTTCGAGGCCAGCGATCTTGCCCGCGTCCTTGGTCGCCTGACGCTGGGCGTCGTTGAAATAGGCGGGGACCGTGATGACCGCCTGGGTCACCGGCTCGCCCAGATAGCTCTCGGCGGTTTCCTTCATCTTCTGAAGGATCATGGCGCTGACCTGGGCGGGCGAATACTTGTCGTCGCGCACTTCGACCCAGGCATCGCCGTTGCCGCCGTCGACGATCTTGTAGGGCACCAGGCCCTTGTCCTTTTCGACCTCGGCGTCGGTGACGCGCCGGCCGATCAGGCGTTTGACGGCAAAAACGGTATTCTCGGGGTTGGTGACCGCCTGGCGTTTCGCCGGCTGGCCGACCAGACGCTCGTTGTCGGTAAAGGCGACGATCGAGGGGGTCGTGCGGGCGCCTTCGGCATTTTCGATGACCTTGG
The DNA here is from genome assembly GCF_003324675.1 of Paracoccus suum. Taxonomy (NCBI): domain Bacteria; kingdom Pseudomonadati; phylum Pseudomonadota; class Alphaproteobacteria; order Rhodobacterales; family Paracoccaceae; genus Paracoccus; species Paracoccus suum. Next base: position 1,024,900 of record NZ_CP030918.1, on the reverse strand, counting down.
GCTGGCTGCCATCCATGATCCCGACGACGCTGTTGGTGGTCCCGAGATCGATCCCGATAACTTTCGACATGCTGTATGCACCTTTCGTATGGCGATATGGGGGCCGCGGACCCTTTGAGGCCTCCGTGGCCCGATCCCGATTGCATGATCTGCCCCTTCCGGCCGCGACCTGAAAGGGCCAGCGGTGGTTAGGGCGGTTCGGTGGCTATATAGGTAGGGCAATTTGGCGCTGCAAGCGCGGCCGCCGCGCGTCCTGCGCTGGTTTTCAGAGGATTTTCGATGAGCTTTTCGCAGATTTTGCCCGGACAGGCGGCAAAGGCTGCATTGACGATCCGCGGGGCCAGTCTTTGGCCGGGCCTTCTGGACCCCGACGCGCAGGCGGCGCTGATGGCGGATGTGGCGCGCATCTGGGCCGCCGCCCCGCCCCGCCAGTTGCTGACGCGCTGGAACAAGCCACTGAGCGTGTCGATGAGTGCGGCCGGGGCCTGCGGTTGGACCTCGGACCGACGCGGCTATCGCTATGCCCCGACGCAGGACGATGGCAACCCCTGGCCCCCGATCCCCGAGGCGCTGCTGGCTCTCTGGCGGGCCGTGGTGCCCGAGGCGCAGGCCCCAGACAGCCTGCTGGTCAACCTTTATCGCGGGCGCGCGCGAATGGGTCTCCACCAGGATCGGGACGAGGCCGATTTCGGCCAGCCGGTCGTTTCCGTCAGCCTGGGCGATGCAGCGTTGTTTCGGATCGGCGGGACCGAACGCGGCGACCCGACCGAGAGCGTCTGGCTTAATTCCGGGGACGTGCTGGTGCTGGCGGGTTCGGCGCGATTGGCGTTCCACGGCATCGACCGCATCCGCGAGGGCAGCAGCAACCTTGTGCCGGGTGGCGGGCGCGTGAACCTGACCTTGCGCGTCGCGGGCTGCGGATAGCGGCAGGGCCGGGCGACCCCGGGACTGACGCAGCGTTTCGTTTACGCAAACGTCAACTTCGCGCTAGCCTGTCCGCGAACCGAGGAGGAGACGGTCTCATGACCAGCGCCGCCAGCCTGCCCGATCCCGCCGAAAAGCCCGATCCGGCGCGCGCCCCGGCCGCCGCGCCCGCATCAGACGACTCGCTGATGACCATCCGCCAGATGTGCGCTGCCTTCGACGTCACCGCCCGCGCGTTGCGGTTCTACGAGTCGCGCGACCTGCTGGCACCGTTGCGGCGCGGACAGCAGCGGCTGTATGGCCGCCGCGACCGGGCCCGGCTGACGTTGATTGTGCGCGGCAAACGCTTTGGCTTCAGCCTTGAGCAGATCCGCCAACTGCTCGACCTCTACGAGCCCAGCAACCGCAACCACGCCCAGACCGAGGCGGCACTTGCCGTCGCCCGCGCCCGGCTGGCCGACATGGAGGCGCAACGGCGCGACCTTGGCCTCGCCATCGCCGAACTCAACGATCTGATCGCCATTGCGGAACGCCAGATCGCAGCCTCTGCCCCCGAAAAATCTAACTGAAACGCGGCGCAGGCCACCCTGCCCCTCCGCCGCGCCTACCGAGGAGACGACATGCCCAGCTATACCGCCCCCGTCCGCGACCTGCAGTTCGTGCTGCACGACCTGCTCGGCATCAGCCAGTCCGGCCTGCCCGGTCACGAGGACCTCGACCGCGATTTCACCGGCGCGATCCTCGAGGCGGCGGGCGCCCTGGCCTCGGACGTGCTGGCGCCGCTGAACCTGCCCGGCGATCGACAAGGCTGCGTGCTGGAAAATGGCGTGGTGCGCACGCCCGACGGCTTCAAGGCGGCGTTCGAGCAGGTGCGCGAAGGCGGCTGGACCGCGCTCGATCTGGACCCGGAATACGGCGGCCAGGGGATGCCCTACCTTCTGGGCATGACCACCGGCGAGATGTTCGTCTCGGCCAACATGGCGTTCAACATGTACCAGGGCCTGACCCACGGCGCCTATTCGGCGATCCACACCCATGGCGATGCAGCGCAAAAGCAGACCTATCTGCCGAAGATGGCGTCCTGCGAATGGACCGGCACGATGAACCTGACCGAGCCGCATTGCGGCACCGATCTGGGCCTGCTGCGCACGAAGGCCGAGCCGCAGGAGGATAGCAGCTACCTGATCACGGGCCAAAAGATTTTCATCTCGGCCGGCGATCACGACCTGGCGGAGAACGTCATCCACCTGGTGCTGGCCAAGGCCCCGGGCGGGGGCGAGGGAACCAAGGGGATCAGCCTTTTCATCGTGCCCAAGTTTCTGGTGAATGCAGACGGAACGCTGGGCGCGCGCAACGGCGTCAGCGTCGGCAATCTGGAAGAAAAGATGGGCATTCACGGCAATGCCACCTGCGTGATGAACTATGACGGCGCGAAGGGGTGGCTGCTGGGCGAGTTGCACAAGGGTATGCGCGCCATGTTCACCATGATGAACGAGGCGCGCGTTGGCGTCGGCCTGCAGGGCTATGCCGTCGCCGAGGCCGCCTATCAGAATGCCGTCATCTATGCCCGCGACCGCCTGCAGGGCCGCGCCGTGACCGGCGCCGCGAACCCCTCGCGGCCCGCCGATCCGATCATCGTCCACCCGGACGTGCGCCGCATGCTGATGGATCAGCGCGCCTTCGTCGAAGGCGCCCGCGCCCTGGCCGCTTGGTCCGCGCAACTGATCGACCGTGCCCATCTGGGGCAAGACGCCGAGGCGCTGGGCCTCGTGTCGCTGTTGACCCCGGTCGTGAAGGGATTCCTGACCGACAAGGGCTTTGAGTCCACCGTCCTTGCGCAACAGGTCTACGGCGGCCACGGCTATATCGAGGAATGGGGCATGTCCCAGTTCGTGCGCGACGCCCGCATCACCCAGATCTACGAGGGCGCGAACGGCGTGCAGGCGCTGGACCTCGTCGGCCGCAAGCTGGCTGCCGACGGCGGCAAGCCGATGATGGCCTTTTTCGAGATCATCAAGTCCTTCATCAAGGAACACGAGGGCGAGGAAGGCGTGAAAACCGACGTGCTGGAGCCGCTCAAGGCCGCCTCCAGGGACCTGCAGGCCGCGGCCATGTTCTTCATGGAGCGCGGGATGAAGAATCCCAACGACGCCCTCGCCGGGTCGACCGACTTCCTGCACCTGTTCGGCCATACCGTGCTGGGCCTGATGTGGGCGCGCATGGCGACCGCCGCACAAAAAGCGCTGGCCGATCCGGCCGCCGACCGCGCCTTTATGGAGGCCAAGCTGGCGACAGCACGCTATTACATGGCGCGCCAGCTGCCGGCGACGGCGATGCATCTCGCGCGGATTCGCAGCGGCGCCGACACCGTCATGGCGCTGCCGGCCGAGGCATTCTGATCATGCCCGCGCCCTGCCCCCGGACTTACCCGCGTGGGGAGGCGGCGATGCCTCCGGCAGGGATATTTGGGCAAGCAAGAAACCACGCGGTGCGTCCCGGCCCCCCGCCCATCCAAGGGCGACAGGATCTTTCACCGGCGGGACCGGGACGGCTTCTCGCTTGGCGGTCATCGGCTTCCCAGCCTGTACCGCCCCCGCAGCCTGCCGACAAAACCTTAAAAATTCCTTTGCAGGCATCTTGCTTGCGCAAATATCCCGCGGGGGTCCGGGGGCGCGAAGCCCCCGGCTGCGACAGCGCCCTCCCGCACGCGTTCCAGGAGGACACATGACCGACGCTTACATCTTTGACGCCGCCCGCACGCCGCGCGGCAAGGGGCGGGCCGATGGCGGCCTGCACGAGGTGACCTCGCTGGCGTTGTCGGCCCGCCTGCTGAACGCGATGAAAGAACGCAGCGGCCTGGAGGGCCACGCCGTCGAGGACGTGATCTGGGGCAACGTTACCCAGGTGATGGAGCAGGGCGGCTGCCTTGCCCGCAGCGCCGTGCTGGCCTCGGACCTCGACGAATCGATCCCGGGCCTCTCGGTCAACCGTTTTTGCGCCAGCGGGATGGAAGCGGTGAACCTTGCCGCCAACCAGATCAAGGGCGGGGCCGGACAGGCCTATCTCGCCGGCGGGGTCGAGATGATGGGCCGCGTTGCCATGGGGAGTGATGGCGCCGCCATCGCGGTCGATCCGTCGCTGGCCATGAAGACCTATTTCGTCCCGCAGGGTATTTCCGCCGATATCATCGCCACCGAGTACGGCTTTACCCGCGAGGAGGCCGACAAGCTGGCCGTGGAATCGCAACGCCGTGCCAAGCAGGCATGGGATGAAGGCCGGTTCGCGAAATCCATCGTGCCGGCACTGGACCAGAACGGGCTGACCATCCTCGAGCGCGACGAATACATGCGCCCCGAGACGACGATGGAGAGCCTTGCGGCCCTCAAGCCCGCCTTCAAGGACATGGGCGAGGCCATGCCCGGCTTCGACAAGGTGGCGATGCTGAAATATCCGCATCTCGACCGGATCGAGCACATCCACCACGCCGGAAACTCCAGCGGGATCGTCGATGGCGCAGCGGCTGTGCTGGTGGGCAGCAAGGAGTGGGGCGAGGCGATGGGCCTGAACCCGCGCGCCCGCATCCGGGCGACCGCAAAGATCGGCACCGACCCGACCATCATGCTGACCGGCCCGGTACCGGTAACCGAAAAGATCCTGCGCGACAGCGGCATGAGCATCGGCGACATCGACCTGTTCGAGGTCAACGAGGCTTTCGCGGCCGTGGTCCTGCGCTTCATGCAGGCGTTCCAGGTCGACCCGGCCCGAGTCAACGTCAACGGCGGCGCCATGGCGATGGGCCACCCGCTCGGCGCGACGGGGGCGATCATCATCGGCACCCTGCTGGACGAGTTGGAGCGGCAGGACAAGGAAGTGGGCCTCGCCACGCTCTGCATCGCCAGCGGCATGGGCGCCGCGACCATGATCGAGCGCGTCTGATGGCAGTCTTTCGCAAGGACAGCGTCCCCGTGACCGTGGCCCACGCCAGCTATCCGGCGCCCTATACGCTGCCCGCGGGGCGGCTGCACTATCGCCACATCACCGAGGCGGGCGGGCTGACCCAGTTCGGCGCGGCGCTGGAGACGCTGCTGCCGGGCGGCCAGAGCAGCCAGATGCACTGGGAGGAGCATGAGGACGAGTTCATGTTCATGCTCTCGGGCACGCTGACGGTGGTCGAGGACGGGGTCGAAACCATCGTCGGACCGGGCGATTCCTGCTGCTGGAGGGCGGGCACGCCGGTCGGCCACATGCTGAAAAACCACAGCGACGCGCCGGCGACCTACCTGATCGTCGGCAGCCGCCGGCCGGAAAACATCTGCCATTATCCGGGCCTTGACCTGATCGCGACGCCAGACGGGCCGACGCATCTGGACGGCACGCCCTACCCGAAAAAGGGAGACACCCAATGACCGATTTCACCATGCAGAAGGGCGACGACGGCGTCGCTGTCATCACCTGGGACGTGCCCGGAAAATCGATGAACGTATTGTCGATGGATGGCGCGGAGACGCTTGACCGCCTGATCGACGAGGCGTTGGCTGACGACTCCGTCAAGGGCATCGTCATCACCAGCGGCAAGGACGATTTCGCCGGCGGAATGGACCTCAACGTCATCGCCGGCATGAAGGAGGCAGGTGGCGCGCAGGGCGTGTTCGACGGCGTGATGGCGCTGCACCGCATCCTGCGCAAGATCGAGCGCGCGGGCATGGACCCCAAGACGCTGAGGGGCGGCAAGCCGATCGCGGCCGCCTTGCCTGGCACTGCTCTCGGGATCGGGCTGGAACTGCCGCTGGCCACCCACCGCATCTTTGCCGCCGACAACCCGAAGGCCAAGATCGGCCTGCCCGAGATCATGGTCGGGATCTTTCCCGGCAGTGGCGGCACGACCCGCCTGACGCGCAAGCTGGGGGCGATGATGGCCGCCCCCTTCCTGCTGGAGGGCAAGCTGTCCGATCCCAAGGCCGCGAAGGCCGCCGGTCTGATCGACGAAGTAGTGGAGGACCCGCTGGCCGCCGCAAAAGCGTGGGTGCTGCAGGCCAAGGACGATCTCGTCAAGCCGTGGGACGTCAAGGGCTTCAAGATGCCCGGCGGCGCGCCCTTCCATCCGGCCGGCTTCATGACCTTTGTCGGGGCCAGCGCTATGGTCCACGGCAAGACGCTTGGCGTCTATCCCGCGGCGAAGGCCCTCCTGTCGGCGGTCTACGAAGGGGCGCTGGTCGATTTCGACACCGCCCTCAGGATCGAGGCGCGCTGGTTCACCAACGTGCTGATGAACCCCTCTTCGGGCAACATGATCCGCAGCCTCTTCATCAACAAGACCGCGCTGGAAAAAGGCGCGAACCGCCCCGACGTGCCGGATGAAAAAGTGCGCAGGGTCGGCATCCTGGGCGCCGGGATGATGGGCGCGGGCATCGCCTATGTCAGCGCGCTTGCCGACATTGAGGTCGTGCTGATCGACGCAAGGCAGGAGGCCGCAGACAAGGGCAAGGCCTACAGCGCCGGCCTTCTGGACAAGGGCATCAGCCGCAGGAAGGTGACGGAGGAGAAAAAGACCGAGGTCCTGGGCCGCATCCTCGCGACCACCGATTACGCCGCCCTCGCCGGCTGCGATCTGATCGTCGAGGCGGTGTTCGAGGATCCCGCCGTAAAGGCCGAAGTCACCCGGAAGGCCGAGGCCGTGATCCCGCAGGACGCGATCTTTGCAACCAACACTTCGACCCTGCCGATCGGCGAGCTGGCCAAAGCCAGCGCCCGGCCAGAGCAGTTCATCGGCATCCACTTCTTCAGCCCGGTCGACAAGATGATGCTGGTCGAGATCATCCGCGGCGCCAGAACCGGCCAGCGGGCGGTGGCCAAGGCGCTGGATTTCGTACGCCAGATCCGAAAAACCCCGATCGTGGTGAACGATGCCCGGTTTTTCTACGCCAACCGCTGCATCATCCCCTACATCAACGAGGGCATCCGCCTTGTCGCCGAAGGGGTGAACCCGACGCTGATCGAGAATGCGGCCAAGATGATGGGCATGCCGCTGGGACCGCTGCAACTGGTGGACGAGACCAGCATCGACCTGGGCGTAAAGATCGCCAAGGCGACCAAGGCGGCGATGGGCGACGACTACCCCGATGGCGCGGTGGATGACGTGCTGTTCTGGATGGCGGATCAGGGCCGCTTGGGCAAGAAGGCCGATGCCGGATTTTATGCCTACCAGGACGGCAAGCGGCAGGGCATCTGGGATGGCCTCAAGGCGCAATACCCGCGCGCCGCTGACCAGCCCGAGTTGACCGAGGTGCAACACCGCCTGATGTTCGTCCAGGCGCTCGAGGCTGTTCGGGCGCTCGAGGATGGGGTGCTGACCGACATCCGCGAGGGCGATGTCGGCGCGATCCTCGGCTGGGGTTTTGCGCCATGGACGGGCGGGCCGTTCGGCTGGCTGGACATGCTGGGTGCCGCGCGCGCGGTCGAGATCGCGGACCACTTGGCCGCAACCTACGGCCCGCGCTTCGCCGTCCCCGCCCTGCTGCGCGAGATGGCCGACAAGGGCGAGAGCTTTTATGGTCGGTTCGGTAGCCACGGCAAAAAGGCAGCCTGATGCGGGCGTTGGAATATCCCTCCGTGCCGCGGCGCGGAGGGATATCCTCGTCGCAAGGAATGGCCGGAATCCGGCCCTGCGTCCCTCTTACATGGATGATCGCCGCCTGCGTGACGCCGTCGCCACAGGGCGTGATCGGTGCCGGATCAACCGGGAACTTTACCCGGCATCTGTCGTTCGCCACCGACCCCGCGTAAGATAAGACCTTCGCCCCGCTCTGAAAGGGAAGCTGCCGCATGACCACCGATACCCAAGCCCGGGCCCAGCAGTCGCTGGCCGATATCGAACGGGTCACGGCGGTCGTCCTGCCAGAGCCCGCGGCCGAGCAGGCGCTCCCCACGCTTGAGGCCGCCAGCGGCCCGGAAGCCGCCGACATTCGCGCCCGCATGGCCGAGATCGACCTCGGCGATTCCGCCTCCGTTGTCCGGTTCGGCAGCCGCGCGCAGACCGGGCTGCAGGAAATCAGCCAGGCGATGCTGGCCGACGTGCGCAACAAGGACGTCGGGCCCGCGGGCGAAAGCCTGCGCGACATTGTGTCGGCCATCCGCGGCTTTTCGGTCAGCGAACTCGACCTGCGACGCAAGCCCTCGCTGTGGGAGCGTCTGACGGGACGCGCCGCGCCCTTTGCCAAGTTCGTCGCCAACTACGAGAGCGTGCAGGGCCAGATCGACAAGATCACGGACGATTTGCTGACGCATGAGCATCGGCTGCTGAAGGACATCAAGTCGCTCGACATCCTCTACGAGCGGACACTGGCGTTCTATGACGAGTTGGCGCTCTACATCAGCGCGGGCGAGGCCAAGCTGGCCGAGTTGGACGGCACCCTGATCCCGGAAAAGCAGCGCGCGGTTGATGCGGCGGAGGCCGGTGAGGCGGTCATGCAGGCGCAGCAATTGCGCGACATGCGCGCGCTCCGCGACGATCTGGATCGACGCGTGCACGACCTGCGCCTGACACGGCAGGTGACGATGCAGTCGCTGCCCTCGATCCGGCTGGTGCAGGAAAACGACAAGTCGCTGGTGACCAAGATCAACAGCACGCTCGTGAACACCGTCCCCCTGTGGGAGACGCAGTTGGCCCAGGCCGTGACCATCCAGCGCAGCGCCGAGGCCGCAGGCGCCGTGCGCGAGGCGACTGACCTGACCAATGACCTGCTGACCGCCAACGCCCGCAACCTGCGCCAGGCGAACGCCCGCATCCGCACCGAGACCGAGCGCGGTGTGCTCGACATCGAAGCCGTGCGCACCGCCAATGCCGAGCTTATTGCGACCATCGAGGACAGCCTGCGCATTGCCGACGAGGGCAAGGCGCGCCGCACTGCCGCCGAGGCCGAACTGACGCAGATGGAGGATGAGCTGCGCCGTGCGCTCGCCGCCTCGCAAGCGCGCCAGCCCGCGCCGCTTCCGTCCCGATGATGGGTCCGGCTGCCCTGCCCCTGCGCGGTTCTCTCGCGCGCTTGCCTCTCTGCGCGGCGGGCACACTGCCCGCACTTGCCCTGCTCGCCGCCTGCACGCCCAGCCCGCCACCGGCCCCTCCTCCTGCGCCGGAGCCTGTGTCAAAGCCCGTCTCATCCGCGCCGCCGCCCAAACCGGCCAGGCCTGGCCCGACGCAGGCCGAACTGCGCCTCGCGCGCGCCGAAGCGGCGCGGCAGGCATCGGCCAAGCGCAGCATGCGCAGCGAGGACATGGCCGGTTACCTCTCGCGGATCGAAGGCCAGCTGCTGTCGCGCGGATTGCTGCGCACCGACGACGGTGCCGCCGAAGGGCCGCTCTCGGCCGACCGGCTGACCGAGGATTTTGTCCAGATTGCGCTGCGCGACGAGTATGCCAGCCTCGGCGCGCCCTCCGCGGGCGCCAATGCCACCCCAGCGCCGCTGCGGCGTTGGGCTGGCGACGTGCGCTTGCAGCTAGAGTTCGGCGACAGCATCCCGCCGGAGATGCGCGCCCGCGACCGGCAGACGGTTGCCTCTTATGCGACGCGCCTGGCGCAGGCCGCTCAGCATCCGGTCTCGCTGGTGGGATCGGGCGGGAATTTCATCGTCATGGTCGCGGCCGAGGACGACCGGGCGGGCATTCCGGCGCGCATCGCCGCCCTCGCGCCCGGCATTCCCCCCGCCGACGCGGCGGCGCTGGGGCAGTTGTCGCCGCAGACCTTCTGCACAGTCTTTTCTTATGCCAGCCGAGGCGATGCAGCCGCCTATACCCATGCCGTGGCCTTGATCCGGGGCGAATTGCCGGCCCGCCTGCGCATGGCCTGCTTTCACGAGGAGCTGGCGCAGGGGCTGGGCCTTCCTAATGACAGCCCCGCGGCGCGACCATCCATCTTCAACGATGACGAGGCGTTTGCGGCGCTGACCCTGCACGACGCCGCGCTGCTGCGCATCCTCTATGACCCGCGCCTGCGCCCGGGCATGACCGAAACCGAGGCGCGCCCGATCATCGCCACCATCGCCGCCGAGATCGCAACGCCCGCAGCCGATCGCGCCCCGGCAACCGCTACTGACCAGCCGGTGGTCCAACCGGCATCCCAGCCTGTCGCCCCCACCGCGCCTCAACCCGCTACCGACCCACCGGCTCCCGCCGCGCCCTGAGGGGGAACCCTTGGCCGCGCCGGGGCTTTCATGCCCGACACCCTTGCGGAGGACACCATGGCCCTGTTCGATTTCATCGCCGGCGAGTTCATCGATGTCATCGAATGGACCGACGATACCCGCGACACGATGGTCTGGCGGTTCGAGACGGCGGGCCGGGCGATCAAATACGGCGCCAAGCTGACGGTCCGCGAAGGCCAGGCGGCGGTCTTTGTCCACGAGGGCCAGGTCGCCGACACCTTCGGCCCGGGCCTGTGGATGCTCGAGACCAACAACATCCCCATCCTGACCCGGCTGCAGCACTGGGACCATGGCTTTCGCAGCCCGTTCAAGTCCGAAATCTATTTCGTCAACACGACCCGCTTCAACGACCAGAAATGGGGCACGCGCAATCCGATCATCGCCCGCGATCCCGAGTTCGGGCCGGTTCGCCTGCGCGCCTTCGGCACCTACTCGATGCGCGTCTCGGACCCCGCAAAGTTCATGGCCGAGATCGTCGGCACGGATGGGGAGTTCACCGCCGACGAGATTGCCTTCCAGATCCGCAACGTGATCGTGCAGGAGTTCAGTCGCACCATCGCCGGATCCAACATCCCGGTCCTCGACATGGCGGCGAACACCCGCGACCTGGGCCAGATCATCGCCAAGGCCATCGCCCCGGTGATCGCCGAATATGGCCTGACCATCCCCGAATTCTATATCGAGAACATCTCGCTACCCGAAGACGTCGAGAAGATGCTCGACAAGCGCACCTCGATGGGAATCGTCGGCGATCTGAACCGGTTCAACCAATACGCCATGGGCGAGGCGATGATTCGCGGCGCTGAAAATGGTGGGATCGGGGCCGGGATCGGCGCGGGCCTTGGCGCCGGCATCGGCGCCGGCATCGGCGCCGCAGCCGCGGCGGGTGTCGGACGCGCGGGCCCCTGGGGCAAGGTGCCGGCCGCAGCGGCGACCCCTGCGCCCCCGCCCTTGCCCGGACAGCACGAAACGGTGTGGCACATCGCCAAGGACGGCGCCGCCGGCGGCCCCTACGGGCGTGCCCACCTGGGCCGGCTTGTCCAAGACGGCAGCGTCACGCGCGAGACGCTGGTCTGGACCCCCGGCCTCGAAGGCTGGCGCCCAGCGGGCGAGGTCGAGGCGCTTGCGCAGCTCTTCACCGTCCAGCCGCCGCCGCTGCCGGCCACCCCGCCGCCGGTGCCACCGACCTCGCAACAGGGCTGACGCGCCGGACAGCGCCGCGCCATGCCGACGCCCCAGACCGAGTTTCGCTATCCGTGCGAGAATTGCGGCGCCAGCCTGCGGTTCGCGCCCGGCCAGCGTGTGCTGACCTGCGATCACTGCGGCCATGTCCAGCAGATCGGCAGCGGGCTGGCGCGGGCGCCCTCGCGCCAGCCCGGCGGCGGGGTCGAGGCCGAGGCGATTCTGAACCGCGATCCCGGCACCGGCCGGGCGCTGCAATGGGATGCCGGCCACAAGGCGCCGACGCTGGAAGAAATCCCGTTGCAGGACGGCCTGCGCCTCGACGCGCAGAGCGATCTGACCGCAGTGATCCGCACTGTCTCCTGCCCCAACTGCGGCGCGCGGCTGGAGCTGTCCTCGACCCTGCAGGCCAGCGAATGCCCGTTCTGCGCGACCCCGGTGGTCACCGACACCGGCACCACGCGCCTGATAAAGCCGCAAGGCATCCTCCCCTTTGTGCTGACCGAGGAGCAGGCCCGCGCCGCACTCGGCGACTGGTTGCGCGGACTGTGGTTCGCGCCCTCGGGGCTGCGCCAATATGCCCGCCGCAACCGACGCATGGTCGGGGTCTATTCGCCGTTCTGGACCTTTGATGCCGACAGCCGCACCACCTATCGCGGCCAAAGGGGCGATGCCTATTACGAGACCGTCTACGTCACCCGCCAGATCGACGGACGCATGCAGCAGGTGCCGACCCAGGTGCGGCGCATTGCCTGGACCCGCGTCTCGGGCCAGGTCGCGCGCGACTTTGACGATGTGCTGGTGCTGGCCTCGTCCTCGCTGCCGCGTCGGTTCACCGATTCGCTGACCCCGTGGGATCTGTCGCAACTGACCCCCTACCGCCCCGAATATGTCGCCGGGCTGGAGGCCGAGGGCTACACCGTCCCGCTGGCCGAGGGGCATCAGGTCTGCCGCCAGCAAATGGCCGATGTCATCACCATGGACGTGCGCCGTGCCATAGGCGGCGACGAGCAGCAGATCGAGGCGTTGGAGACGGATTTCTCGGCCGAGACGTTCAAGCACATCCTGCTGCCGATCTGGTCCGCGGCCTATCGCTACAACGGCGCCAGCTATCGCTTCGTGGTGAACGGCCAGACCGGCCGGGTCGAGGGCGAGCGGCCCTACTCCGCTTGGAAAATCGCCTTCGCTGTGATCGCCGCACTGCTTGCTGCGGCCCTGGCCCTGTGGCTGGCGCAACAGGCCGGTTTTATTCAGTTCGGCGGTGACGCCGGCTACAGCGGCGGCTTTGGCACCAGCTACGACAGCTTCCCCACGCCGGGCAGCAGCGGCACCTTCCTGCCTGTCCCCGACAACGGCGGCTATGTGATTCGCGGCTATTGACGCCCGTTCCCCCTTCCCCGCCAGTCGTGTAATCGGTCCGGGAAACCTCGGGGGAAATGGCGCAATGATCCTGTGCTGCGGCGAGGCGCTGATCGACATGGTGCCGGTCGAGGGGGGCGCCTGCTTTCGGCCGCTTCCGGGCGGGGCGGTCTACAACAGCGCCGTGGCCCTCGGCCGGCTGGGCGCGCCTGCCGGGTTCCTCTGGCCGCTCTCGCGCGATCCATTCGCGGCGATGCTGCGCGCGCCCTTGGCCGAAGCTGGTGTCGCCATCAACCTTTGCCCGGAGGTCGATCGCCCGACGACGCTGGCCTTTGTCACCCTGACGGGCGGCGAGGCGCGCTATGATTTCTATGACGACGGTACCGCAGGACGCCTGTTCAGCCCGGCCGACCTACCGCCGGCGCTACCCGACAGCGTAGAGGCGCTGCTGATCGGCGGCATCAGCTTGGTGCCGGACCCTTGCGGCGCGACCGTCGAGGCACTGGCTGCGCGCGAGGCGGGAAATTGTCCGATCTTTCTCGATCCTAACGTCCGGGCGTTCTTCATCGCCGACGCCGCGGCGCATCGGGCGCGCCTGATGCGGCTGATCCGCCTGGCCGCCATCGTCAAGCTGTCGGCGGACGATCTTGCCTGGCTCTGGCCGGGGCGTCAGGTGCTGGAATGCGTGGCCGAAGTCCTCAGCCGCGGGCCGTCGCTGGTGCTGACGACTGATGGCGCCAATGGCGCGACTGCCCACCGCCGGCAGGGTGCGATCACTGTACCCTCGATGCCCGTTACAGTGGCCGACACCATCGGCGCAGGCGATACCTTCAACGCGGGCGTTATGGCCGGGCTGCACCGCCTTGGCGCACTCAGCCACGGGCGCATCGCCGATCTGCACCGGGACGATCTGACCGAGGCGCTATCGCTGGGCGTGCGCGCGGCCGCAATCTGCGTCTCGCGCCCCGGCGCAAACCCACCCTGGGCAGAGGAAATCTGATGCGTGCCCTGCTGCAACGTGTCGCCGAGGCCAGCGTCACCGTCGAGGGCGCGGTCGTTGGCGCCATCGGCCCGGGCCTGCTGGTGCTGGTCTGCGCCATGCCGGGCGATACCGAGGCCGAGGCGCAGCGCCTCGCGGGCCGGATCGCCCGCCTGCGCATCTTTCGCGACGCCAACGGGCGGATGAACCTGCCCGTCACCGCCAGTGGCAATGCCGTCCTGGCTGTCAGCCAGTTCACGCTCGCCGCCGACATGGCCAGCGGCAATCGTCCCGGCTTTTCCCGCGCCGCACCGCCGGACGAGGCGCTGCGCCTGTATCAGGATTTCTGCACGGCGCTCGGCGCCCTGGGGATCGAGGTCCAGACGGGTATCTTTGGTGCCGAGATGAAGGTCGCCCTCGTCAACGACGGCCCGGTGACCATCTGGATAGACACCGCCGACCGGGCCTGACTGGACCCGCCCCCTCGGGGGCGACCGGTCTTGCCCGAGGCTGAGGATTTTACGAGGGGGGTAGGTGGTGCGGTCGAAAAGACTCGAACTTTCACTCCGGTTAAGGAACAGCGACCTCAACGCTGCGCGTCTACCAATTCCGCCACGACCGCATCCGGGCAGGACACGGCCATTACGCGATCACCTATGGCTTGGCAAGCGCCCTCGCGCCCTTCCGCGCGATGCCGCAGCGGGTTATTGCGGGGCATGATCGAATGGCTCATCACCCCCGGCCTGACCCCCTACCCGGACGCCGTATCGGCGATGGAGGCACGCGTCGCGGCGATCCGCGCCGGCCGCGCCCCCGAGGCAATCTGGCTGGTCGAACACCCGCCGCTTTACACCGCCGGAACCTCGGCCCGTGACGAGGATCTGGTCCAGCCGGACCGCTTTGAGGTGCATCACAGCGGACGCGGCGGGCAGTACACCTATCACGGGCCTGGCCAGCGGGTCGTCTACGTCATGCTCGACCTCGAGCGGCGGGGCCGCGACGTGCGCCGCTTTGTCACCGCGCTGGAGGCCTGGGTGATCGCCGCCCTTGCCGAGTTCAACGTTCGCGGCGAGATCCGCGAGGGCCGGGTCGGGGTCTGGGTCGCACGCCCGGACCGCCCGCCCCTGCCCGACGGCAGCACGGCCGAGGACAAGATCGCCGCCATCGGCATCCGCCTGCGGCGCTGGGTCAGCTTTCACGGCCTAGCAATCAACGTCGAGCCGGACCTGAGCCACTACGGCGGCATCGTTCCTTGCGGCATCACGTCGCACGGCGTCACGAGTCTGGTCGACCTAGGGTTGCCGGTAGAGATGGGCGATCTGGACAGCGCGCTTTACCGCGCATTGCCGGTTTTGTGTGCAAGTGATGGAAACTCAAACTTTCTAGCGCGTGTTGTCAGCGTGCAAGATCTATGCGCCGGGTCGGATCTTTCCGTTCCGGCCTGACGCCGAAGCGAGAACAAGGGGATCATGATGTTTACACGACTGACAGCTGCCATCACCGTGAGCATGGCGCTTGCCGCGGCGGCCTTTGCGCAGGACGCAGCCGCGGGCGATCCCGCCAAGGGCGCAAAAGAATTCAACAAATGCAAAGCCTGCCACATGATCCAGGACCCCTCGGGCAAGGACATCGTCAAGGGCGGCAAGACCGGGCCGAACCTTTACGGGGTCATTGGCCGCGAGGTCGCCTCGGTGCCTGACTTCAAATACGGCGACGGCATCCTGGCGCTGAAGGCCAAGTATCCGGGTGCGGTCTGGGATGCCGAGGCGATCGAGCACTACATTACCGACCCGACCAAATACCTGGACGAAGAGACCGGCGATCCCAAGCTGAAGTCGAAGATGACGTTCAAGATGTCCAAGAACCAGGCCGACGTGTCTGCCTTCCTGGCGCAAAGTTCGCCTGACGCGCCGGCCATGGCGCCCGATGGCAACGCCGCCCCGGTCGTCCCGGGCGCGGCACCCGCCGCTGGCGCGGCCCCTGCGGCAGACGCGGCACCTGCAGCTGGTGCTCCTCCCGCTGCTGCCCCCGAGCCCGCTGCGGCCCCAGCCGCTGCCCCCGCGGCACCGGCCGCCGCGCCCGCGGCACCGGCGACGAACTGAGCCAAAGCGCTTCGAGAAATCGCCCCGGTCGCCTTGCGGCCGGGGCTTTTCGTTGCCCTGGGGCAGGCCAGCCGGCATTGCCCTCAAACCCTTGCGCCGCCGACATTCCCCAGTCGTTCGGCGGGAACATTCGCCCTGCCCTCGGGTTGACCCCGGCCACGCGCCGCTGCAGCGGCTGCCCTGTTCGAGGACCCGAGCCATGACCTTTACCCCCGACGATACCAGGAACCCTCCGCACTACCGCCACGGCGAGGGAATCGATCGCTCGCAAGAAACCTATGAACCCTCGCCTCACCCCTCGCGGCGCACACCGCCCTCGGGAAAGGTCACGCCGAACGGCAAGCGCGCCTATCCGCGGCCCAGCCAGTCGGCCAAGCTGTTGATCTGGGGCGGCATGGGCGTTGCGGCGGCTGCGTTGACCGCCGGCACGATACTTGGCGTCCGCGCGGTCGTCGACGCGATCGCCGGGGACGAGCATGACGACGAGATCGAGGCCGCCCGCCGTCGCGCGCGGGCACGGGGGCGGTTCGGCCGCGGGCCGCGTCCGATGCCGCGCAACTCGTTCACGGGCCCGCGCGATAGCGGATCGCATGATTTCAGTCCGCGCACGGCGCGCGATGATGGCGAGCATACCGCAGCCCGCGATGCTGCCCGCCGTGAGGAGCGCGCCTGGATCGAGCAACAGCGCCGCCGCGCCCGCGCCGCACATCGCCCAAGCGTCGCTGGCGATTTCAGCAACCAGATCGAAGATGTGACGCGCACGATCCGCAACGCGCTCGGCACCGTCACCGCCGCGATCGAGGGATTCCGCAGCGTATCGGGGCAGGCCGGCTCGATCCTGAACGAATTCCGCGGCGCAGCCGATACGGTCCGCACAATGTTCGACAACAACGCCGCGCACCCTGCCCGTCCGCGGGCGAGGGAGGCTGACGAGATGGTCGATCTGCGCGACCGCGACCCGAGCCAATCGCGCACCCATCGTCTGTGACGGGGCCTGCGCAATCGATGCCCGACCCATTGCCCAGAAGAGAACAGAGCGTCACCGACGCTCTGTTCGGCGATCTGACACCTGAAACCCGAGCCCGCTTTGGCCTTGCGACCACGGCCCCTGACACCGCGGCCGAGCCGCCGCCGCGCGCGCACCGCGGAAGCGCAAGCGCGCACTCACTGCGCGAGCTGGACCGGTCGGCATGGTGGGCCATCGCCAAGCGGGTCGCGCACCAGTTCAGCGTGGACCGGATTACCTCGGTTTCGGCCGGGGTGACGTTCTTCGGCTTGCTGGCGCTGTTTCCCGCGCTGACCGCCCTCGTGTCGATCTACGGCTTGTTTGCCGACCGCTCGACCATCGCGGAGAACATGAACACGCTCGACCGGTTCATGCCGCGAGGTGCGTCCGAACTGATCGCCGGGCAAATCAATGCAATCGTATCCGCCCCGTCGGAGGCGCTCGGACTGGCAACGATCCTCGGCCTGCTGACCGCCCTGTGGAGCGCAAACGGCGGCATGAAGGCGCTGCTCAGCGCGTTGAACATAGCCTGGTTCCAAAAGGAGGAGCGCGGTTTGATCAAGCTGAACCTCGTGTCGCTCGGCTTCACGCTGGGCGGGATCATCCTTGTGGGCGCAATGATCGCAGCCATCGCGGTGCTTCCGAACGTCATCAAGTTCATGCCGGTGGGCGATTTCGGCGGCACGCTCGCCTCCGTCATCCGCTGGCCGCTGATGTTCGTGGTACTGATGCTGTCGCTCGCAGCTCTGTATCGCTGGGGCCCGGACAAGCGTGACGCTCGGTGGCAGTGGATATCGCCCGGGGCGGTCTTTGCGACCGTGGGGCTGATCGTCACCTCGATGGTGTTCTCGTATTACGCAGCCAATTTCGCCGATTACAACAAGACCTACGGCTCTCTGGGCGCCGTGGTCGGCCTGATGATGTGGCTATGGATCGCCGCGATGGTGATCATGGTCGGAGCCGAGATCAACAGCGAGGTCGAGCGGCAATTTCAGATGAACGATGGCGCCGTGCCCAAAGCGGCCAAGTCCGAGGACTGATGCGAACACCGATCTGAAATGTAAAAAAGGCCGCGCAGCGCGCGGCCTTTTACTTGGATAGCGGCCCGAGTCAGGCTTCGTCGAGCGCCGCGATGGCGGCCTCAAGCTCGGCCTTGGTCACCGTCTTGTCGGTCACCTTGGCGCCCGAGACGATGTGATCGACGACCTTGTCCTCGAACAGCGGGGCACGCAGTTGCTGGGCGGCCTGGGGCGTGTTCTGGATGTATTCAAAGAACGCACGCTCCTGCCCCGGGAAGTTGCGGGCCTGCTGCATCACAGCCTGGGTCATTTCCTGGTCGCTGATGGTGACCCCCGCCTTCTGGCCGATGTCTGCCAGCAGAAGGCCCAGACGGACCCGGCGCTCGGCCAGCTTGCGATGCTCGTCCGAGGTCTCGATCTGGCCGTGGTTATGGCCATGCTCCTCGGGGTGCTCCTCGTGCCACAGCTGGTGGGCGATCTGCTCGGCCTCGGCCTCGACCAGGGTCGGGGGCAGGTCAAAGCTGAAGCGCTTGTCCAGCTGGTCCAGCAGCGCGCGCTTGAGGATGGCGCGCGAGGCGCCCTGGTATTCGGCGCCGATGCGCTCGCTGACCTGGGCCTTGAGGGCGTCGAGGTCCTCGGCGCCATAGCGCTTGGCCAGCTCGTCATCGATCTCAGCCGCCTTGCCGGATTTCACGGCATGGATCTTGGTCTTGAACACGGCTTCCTTGCCGGCCAGGTGGGGCGCGCCATATTCGGCCGGGAAGCTGACGGTGACGTCACGCTCGTCGCCGACCTTGGCGCCGATCAGTTGCTCCTCAAAGCCGGGGATGAAGCTGCCCGAGCCGAGGACCAGCGGGTAACCCTCGGCGGTGCCGCCCTCGAACGGGGTGCCGTCGATGCTGCCCTCGAAATCGATGGTGACCTGATCGTCGTTCTGCGCGGCCTCGCCCTCGGCGCGGTCCTCGTAGGACTTGGCGTTCGCGGCCAGGCTGCCCAGCGCCTCGTCGACGGCACTGTCCTCGGCCGGGACGACCAGCCGCTCCAGCGTCAGATCGCTGAGGTCGGCCTCGGGAATCTCGGGGAGGGTCTCGTAGCTGACGTTGACGACCACATCGTCGCCCTCTTTCCAGCTTTCGCCATTGGCCATCTCGATGTTCGGCTGCAGCGCCGGACGGTGGCCGGTCTGCTCAAGATGCTCACGCAGCGCGGTGTCGATGGATTCCTGGAGCGCATCGCCCATCATCCGCTGGCCGAACTGCTTTTTCAGCATCGCCATCGGGACCTTGCCCTTGCGGAAGCCCTTGATCTCGACCTCGGGCTGCGCCTCGGTCAGCTTGCGGGTCACGGTCTCGTCCAGCACCTTGCCGGGGAGGGTGAAGCTGTAGCCGCGCTTGAGGCCGTCGCTGAGGGTCTCGGTCACCTGCATCGGGGGGAACATCCTTGCTCATGTCAAATAAGGCCGCCCACTGGGGCAGCCTCCAGATTGTGTGCTTTTATTGGGGCGCAAGGGGTGTTGCAAGCGGTGGTGCGGGTGAAGGGACTCGAACCCCCACGCCTTGCGGCGCCAGAACCTAAATCTGGTGCGTCTACCATTCCGCCACACCCGCATGCGGGCGGATTATCATTCGGGCGCCCTGCTGGAAAGGCCAGCCGGTTGCCATCCGGCCTCGGTCAGGCGCCGATCTCGCGCAGGACAGCGGGCAACATTTCCGGCAGATCGTCGGCGATCAGCCCGGGACCAAAGCGCCGGGCGGCGGCGCAGTGCAGCCAGGCCGCAGCGCAGGCAGCCTCGAATGCGTCAATCCCGCGCGCCAGCAGCCCGGCGATAAGGCCGGTCAGCACGTCGCCGGCCCCTGCCGTGGCAAGCCAAGGCACAGCGCGCGGCCCAGTCGCGTCGTGGATAGCTGCCCGGCCGTCAGGTGCGGCAACGACAGTGCGCGGCCCCTTCAGCAGCAGGACCGCACCGAATCGCTCGGCTGCGGCCTGCGCGGCCGCGGTTCGATCGTCCAGGGGCAGATCCCGGGCGAGACGCGCAAACTCGCCCTCGTGCGGCGTCAGCACGCTATGTGGCGGTAACCGCGGCAGTTTCGGCTCGAGTGCGTCGGCATCGATGACGAGCCGCCGCCCACTGGCGGCCGCGGCGCGGGAGAGCGGTGCGGCCCGCTCGCGGCCGAGACCCGGACCCAGCGCGACGGTATTGATCCGCGAATCGGCCAGCAGTTCCCTCAGCGCATCCGCATCGCCCACCGCCCGCCGCATCAGCGCATCCGGACAGTTGGTGTATTCACCCATTGCGTCAGGCGGCACGCCCAGCGTCACCAGCCCGGCCCCCACCCGCAGCGCCGCGCGTGCTGCCAACCGCGCCGCGCCGCCGTGGCCAGCCGGGCCGCCCAGCACCAACACATGGCCGTGGTCGTATTTGTGACCGCCGAGCTTGGCGACAGTCGGCGGCCCGATGATCTTGGCAGACATGTATTGCCTAATCCTTGGGCAGATTGCGCGACACATGAGCAAACGTGGCGACTGCGACGGCCCTTGCCCCGTCCAGACACCCTGCCACATGGACGCGCGCGGCGGAACGCGCCACGTCATGAACACACGCAGCGAAGGGGCAGTGCGATGAAAAAGGTCGAGGCGATCATCAAACCGTTCAAGCTGGACGACGTGAAGGAGGCTCTTCAAGACGTCGGCGTGCAGGGCCTCAGCGTGACCGAGATCAAGGGTTTTGGCCGCCAGAAAGGCCATACCGAGCTATATCGCGGCGCCGAATACGTGGTCGACTTCCTGCCAAAGGTGAAGGTCGAGATGGTCCTTCCCGACGATCAGGTCGACGCCGCGGTCGAGGCCATCGTCAGCGCCGCCCGGACCGAGAAGATCGGCGACGGCAAGATCTTTGTCAGCCCGGTCGAGCAGGCGATCCGCATCCGCACCGGCGAGACCGGCGATGACGCCCTCTGAAAACCCACAACCGAACACGCCAATCAAGGAGTGACCATGAAAACGGTCAATGATGTCCTCGATCTAATGAAGTCCGAGGAGGTCGAATATGTCGATATCCGCTTCACCGATCCCAAGGGCAAGCTGCAGCACATGACCCTGGTGGTCGATCTGGTGGACGAAGACTTCTTCGAAGAAGGCATGATGTTCGACGGCTCGTCCATCGCCGGCTGGAAGTCGATCGACCAGTCGGACATGAAGCTGATGCCCGACCCGTCCAGCGCCTATATCGACCCCTTCTACGCCGAAAAGACGCTGTGCGTGCATTGCAACGTGGCCGAGCCCGACACCGGCGAGGCCTATGACCGCGACCCGCGCGGCACTGCCGTCAAGGCCGAGGCCTATCTGAAATCGACCGGCATCGGCGACACCGCGTTCTTCGGCCCCGAGGCCGAGTTCTTCCTGTTCGATGACGTGCGCTACCAGGTCAGCCCGCAGAAGGTCAGCTATCAGGTCGATGGCGTGGACTCGGCCTGGAATACGGACACGGAATACGAGACCGGCAACACCGGTCACCGCGCGCCGCACAAGGGCGCCTATTTCCCGGTCAACCCGATCGACACGGCGCAGGACCTGCGCGGCGAGATGCTCTCGACCATGAAGCGCATGGGCATCAAGGTCGACAAGCACCACCACGAGGTCGCGACCGGCCAGCACGAGCTGGGGATGATCTTTGGCGGTCTGGTCGAACAGGCCGACAACATCCAGAAATACAAATACGTCATCCACAACGTGGCGCATGCCTACGGCAAATCCGCGACCTTCATGCCCAAGCCCATGAAGGGCGACAACGGCAGCGGCATGCATGTGAACATGTCGATCTGGAAAGACGGCAAGCCGTTGTTCGCAGGCGATAAGTACGCCGATCTCAGCCAGGAGGCGCTGTGGTTCATCGGCGGCATCCTCAAGCACGCCAAGGCGCTGAACGCGCTGACCAACCCGGCTACCAACAGCTACAAGCGGCTGATCCCGGGCTTCGAGGCACCGGTGCTGCGCGCCTATTCGGCCCGCAACCGCAGTGGCTGCGTCCGCATTCCGTGGACCGAATCGCCCAAGGCCAAGCGCGTCGAGGCCCGCTTCCCCGACCCGGCGGCGAACCCCTACCTCGCCTTCGCAGCGCTGCTGATGGCCGGCCTCGACGGCATCCGCGGCAAGATCGATCCCGGCCCGGCCAGCGACAAGGACCTGTACGACCTGCCCCCCGAGGAGCTGGCCGAGATTCCGACCGTCTGCGGCAGCCTGCGCGAAGCGCTGGAGGAGCTGGAAAAGGACATGGACTTCCTGCTGGCGGGCGATGTGTTCACCCGCGACCAGCTGGAAAGCTACATCCGCCTGAAGTGGGAAGAGGTTTATGCCTTCGAGCATACCCCGCATCCCATCGAATATGCGATGTATTACAGCTGCTAAGACAAGGGGCGCCCCGCAGGGCGCCCCTTTTTCACTGCGTTTGCGTCAGACCCGGGCGCCGGCGTCGAAATGCCGGGCCAGCAGGTAGTACATCACCGGCCGGAACTTGTTCCGATTGCCCGTGCCATAGGCCTCCACCGCGGCCTTGATCCCGGCGTCCAGTTCGGGGCCGTCGGTCATGCCCAAGCGCTTGACCAGAAAGCTCTTCTTGAGGCGCGCCACTTCCTCGGGGTCGCTGGCGGCGACGGTTTCGGAATCGGCGCTATAGATCGAAGGGCCGCACGCCTTGGTGCAGCGCATCAGCAGATCCATATCCGCCTCCTGCCCCAGTTTCCCAAGGTCTGCGGCGTATTTGGCGACCAACTCGTCACGACGGGACATCCTATCCTCCTTACCCGTTTCGGCGCATTGCCAGCAAACTGCGGGCCAGCCGGGCCGATTGCAACATAAGTTAAACACTACCGTCTCTGACGCTGCGATTGCGACCCGCGCCCCCGCCGTCTAGGACGGCATCAGATCCAAGGAGGCCCGCCATGATCCCGCGTTATTCCCGCCCCGAAATGGTGGCTATCTGGTCACCCGAGACGCGGTTCCGCATCTGGTTCGAGATCGAGGCCCATGCCAGCGACGCACAGGCCGAGTTGGGCGTCATCCCGCGCGAGAATGCCGAGGCGCTGTGGAAGGCCCGCGATGTCGAGTTCGACGTCGCCCGCATCGACGAGATCGAGGCGGTCACCAAGCACGACGTGATCGCCTTCCTGACCCATCTGGCCGAGCATGTCGGCAGCGATGCGGCGCGGTTCGTCCACCAGGGCATGACCTCCAGCGACGTGCTGGACACGACGCTGAATGTGCAACTGGTACGCGCCTCCGATCTTCTGCTGGCGGGCGTCGACCGTGTTCTCGCCGCGCTGAAGGCACGCGCGATGGAGCACAAGGACACCGTGCGGATCGGCCGCAGCCACGGCATCCACGCCGAGCCGACCACCATGGGTCTGACTTTCGCGCGATTTTACGCAGAAATGTCGCGAGCGCGCCGCCGCCTCGCCGCGGCCCGCGAGGAAATCGCGACAGGCGCAATCTCGGGCGCAGTGGGCACTTTCGCCAATATCGACCCGGCGGTCGAGGAACATGTCTGTGCGCAGATGGGCCTGACGCCCGAGCCGATCAGCACGCAGGTGATCCCCCGCGACCGGCACGCGATGTTCTTTGCGACGCTCGGCGTGATCGCCAGCAGCATCGAGAATATCGCCATCGAGTTCAGGCACATGCAGCGCACCGAGGTCCTGGAGGCCGAGGAATTCTTCAGCCCGGGTCAGAAGGGCAGCAGCGCCATGCCGCACAAGCGCAATCCGGTGCTGACCGAAAACCTGACCGGGCTTGCCCGGCTGGTGCGCATGTCGGTGGTCCCGGCGATGGAGAATGTCGCCCTCTGGCACGAGCGCGACATCAGCCATTCCAGCGTCGAGCGCGCCATCGCGCCGGACACCACCATCACGCTGGACTTTGCCCTCCACCGGTTGGCGGGCGTGGTCGAAAAGCTGGTGGTCTATCCCGAAAACATGCTGCGTAACATGAACAAGTTCAAAGGCTTGATCATGTCACAGCGGGTCCTGCTGGCGCTGACCCAAGCTGGCGTGTCGCGCGAGGACGCCTATCGCCTAGTGCAGCGCAACGCGATGAAGGTCTGGGAGAAGGGGGCCGACTTCAAGACCGAGCTGCTGGCCGATCCCGAGGTCACCGCCGCGCTGACCCCGGCCGAGATCGAGGACAAGTTCGATCTGGGCTATCACACCAAGCATGTCGACACGATTTTCGCGCGTGTTTTCGGCGAGTAGTCGGCGGCGTTAACGGTCGGTCAGGGCTTTCCTGTCAGATTGGACCCCGAATCGCGCGGGGAACACTGGATGATGTCGGGACAGGTGCTGACCCCACGGCAAAAGGCCGCCGTGATCGTGCGGCTGCTGCTGGCTGAGGATGACCAGTTGTCGCTCGAGGGGTTGCCGCTTGAAGCGCAGGGCGCGCTCGCGCACGAAATGGCGAGCATGGGCATGATCGACCGAGGTATCCGCGATGCGGTCGTGGGCGAGTTTTGCGACGCGCTCGAGGCGGTCGGGCTGACCTTTCCCGGCGATCTTGACGGGACACTGGCGATGCTCGGCGGGCGCATCTCGCGCGATGCCTCGGACCGGCTGCGTCGGAATGCCGTGCTGTCCGGCCGCTCTGACCCGTGGGAGCGGATCGGCACCCTGCCCGTGCCCCAGATCCGCCAACTGGCAGAGACCGAGGCGATCGAGGTCGCGGCGGTGATGTTCGCCCATCTGCCAGTCGCCCGCGCGGCCGAGGCTTTCGGGCAACTGCCCCCGGACCGCGCCCGCCAGATCGCCTATGCCATGTCCCTGACCGGAAATATCGAGGCCGGCGCCCTGACCCGCATCGGCCGCGCCCTCGCCCAAGCCGCAGAAAGTTTGCCGCAGCCCGTCCTTGATGGTGGCCCGGTCGAAAAGGTCGGGGCGATCCTGAATTTCGCGCCCGCCCTGACGCGCGATACCGTGCTCGACGGCCTCGACCAGGATGACCACATCTTTGCCCAAGGCGTGCGGCGCGCGATCTTTACCTGGGCCAACATCCCGCTGCGGATCGATATCCGCGACATTCCCCGCATCGCGCGCGCTGTCGACCAGCCCGTGCTGGTCAAGGCGATGGCCGGGGCCAAGGGGGCGAATGCAGCGACCACCAGCTTTATCCTCGGCGCGCTGTCCTCGCGCATGGCCGACAACCTGCGCGAAGAGATTGCC
Source organism: Paracoccus suum (assembly GCF_003324675.1). Classification (NCBI taxonomy): domain Bacteria; kingdom Pseudomonadati; phylum Pseudomonadota; class Alphaproteobacteria; order Rhodobacterales; family Paracoccaceae; genus Paracoccus; species Paracoccus suum. Next base: position 999,930 of record NZ_CP030918.1, on the reverse strand, counting down.
GGAGCCGGTCGCGTCAGCGCCGCAGATTGTGAGGCCGCCATGGCACAAGTTGTAACCGCGATCCGCGCGATGGAGGCGACAGGCGATCTGTTCCTGATCGCCGGCGAGGCCTCGGGTGAGGACGCGGGGATCGAAATTCAAAGCGCGGGGTAATTCGGGAAGTGCGGGCGCACGCTGCTGGCGCCGTTGGCTCGGGATCCGGCGCGGATGATCGTGCAGTTGATCGACGCTGGGAACAGCAGCTCCGCAGCCGCAAACGCCATCCAACTCGCTAGGACAGTTTTCCTGCGCCGGATCAAAACTCTCGGACGGTCGCGCCCGCGCCGATCCATCCACCTCAGTCGACGATGGTCGCCACGGTTGCACCGCGCAACTCATCCTCGCTTACGCCATCAGCGGTCTCGATGATCTTCAACCCGCCCGGGACGACATCGAGGACGCCGAGATTGGTGATGATCCGGTCGACAACACCCTTGCCGGTCAGCGGCAGGGTGCATTCGTGCAGGACCTTGCTTTCGCCATGCTTGTTGGTGTGATCCATGACCACGACCACCCGCTTGACCCCCGCGACCAGGTCCATCGCCCCGCCCATGCCCTTGACCAGCTTGCCCGGGATCATCCAGTTCGCCAGATCGCCATTCTCGGCGACCTCCATGGCGCCGAGGATGGCCATGGCGATTTTGCCGCCTCGAATCATGGCGAAGCTGGTGGCGCTGTCGAAAAAGGCGCTGTGCGGCAGTTCGGTGATCGTCTGCTTGCCGGCGTTGATCAGGTCCGCGTCGACCTTGTCCTCGGTCGGAAAGGGGCCGATGCCCAGCATCCCGTTCTCCGATTGCAACGTAACGGTCATGCCTTCGGGGATGTAGTTGGCGACCAGCGTCGGGATGCCGATCCCGAGGTTCACATACATCCCGTCCTGCAACTCGCGCGCCGCGCGGGCGGCCATCTGGTTGCGGTCCCAACCCTTCGTGGTGACGTCGCTCATGGCTTAACCCTTGCTCACGGTGCGCTGCTCAATGCGCTTTTCATGCGGGCCCTGCACGATGCGATGGACGTAGATGCCCGGCAGGTGGATGCAATCGGGATCGAGGCTACCGGCCGGCACGATTTCCTCGACCTCGGCGACGCAGACACGGCCGCAGGTCGCCGCCGGAACGTTGAAGTTGCGGGCCGTCTTGCGGAACACGAGGTTGCCGCTTTCGTCAGCCTTCCACGCCTTGACGATGGCAAGGTCCATGACGAGCCCGCGCTCGAGCAGATAAGTCTCGCCGTCGAACTCCTTCAGCTCCTTACCCTCGGCGATCACGGTGCCAACGCCGGTGCGGGTATAAAAGCCGGGAATACCGGCGCCACCGGCGCGCATGCGCTCTGCCAGTGTGCCTTGGGGGTTGAATTCAAGCTCAAGCTCGCCCGACAGGTATTGGCGCATGAACTCTGCGTTCTCGCCGACATAGGACGAGATCATCTTCCGGATCTGCCGCGCGTCGAGCAGTATCCCGAGGCCAAATCCGTCAACGCCGCAGTTGTTGCTGGCAATGGTCAGCTCGCGCGTGCCTGCCTTGTGGATGGCAGCGATCAGCAGTTCGGGGATACCGCACAGGCCAAAGCCGCCAGCGGCGATGGACATGCCGTCCGACAGCAGCCCGTCCAGCGCGGCGTCCGCGGTGTCATACCGTTTTGTCATGAATTCAGCCCCTCAACCTGCCTTATCTGGTCGGAGGGGCCGGGCATTGTCAATCAGGCGGGAATGCCCGAGCAGGATGCCAGCAAGGCCATCGCCACGCTCGGCCAACCATTGCGGGAGAGCGGCGCTCAGCCCTCGCCGCCCTCGTCATCTGGCGTGGCTTTGGCCGCCTTGGCTTTCGCAGTTCCAGCCGGCTTTGCCTTCGGCTTCGCCGCGGCCTTGGGTTTCGCCGCCGCCTTCGCCTTTGCCGGGGCCTTTTTCTTGGCGCCAGTCTTTCCCGCCTTGGCCTCGATCAACTCCAGCGCGCGCTCCATGGTCATTTCCTCGGGCGCGAGATCCCGCGGCAGGGTGGCGTTGACCTTGCCCCATTTCACATACGGCCCAAACCGTCCCGACAGCACCTGGATCGGCCCACCCGAAGGGTGCTCGCCCAGTTCGGCCAGCGGCGCCGCCGCCACCCTCCCGCCGCGCATCGGCTTGGAGGCCAGCACTTCCACGGCGCGGTTCATGCCGATGGTAAAGACCTCCTCGACGTCGGGCAGGTTCACGTAGCGCGTGCCGTGCTTGACGTAGGGGCCATAGCGGCCAAGGCCGGCCTCGACCGGGGCGCCGTCTTCGGGATGGGTGCCGATGGTGCGCGGCAGGGCCAGCAATTGCATGCCGCGCTCAAGGTCCATGGCCTCGATGCTCCAGCCCTTGGGGACCGAGGCGCGGGGCGGCTTGGGGACCTCGGCACTGGCCTCGCCGCGTTGGACATACCAGCCAAAGCGGCCGTTGCGCAGACTGATCTGCAGCCCGTCGGCATCGCTTCCCAGCACCCGGTCGCCCTGCGCTGCCTCACCGTCCCCGGGTGCCGACAGCGGCCGGGTAAAGCGGCATTCGGGATAGTTGGTGCAGCCGATGAACGCTCCGCCGGATCGCGCGGTCTTGAGGTTCAGCCGGCCGACACCGCACAGGGGGCATTGCCGCGGATCGCCGCCGTCCGCGCGCGGCGGATAGAGGTGCGGCGACAAGGCCTCGTCGATGGCCTCAAGCACTTCGGTGATCCGCAGCTCGGACGTCCCGGCGAGCGCCGCCGTGAAGTCGCGCCAGAAACGGGCCAGGACTTCGCGATAGGCGCGGCCGCCGGCCGAGATATCGTCCAGTTCGGTTTCCAGATCGGCGGTAAAATCATAGCTGACGTAGCGCGGGAAATAGCGCGCCAGGAAGGTCGTGACGAGGCGGCCCTTGTCCTCGGGGATCAGGCGCTGGCCGTCCTTGCGAACGTAATCGCGGTCCTGGATCGTGGTGACGATACTGGCATAGGTCGAGGGTCGGCCGATGCCCAGCTCTTCCATGCGCTTGACCAGCGTCGCCTCGGTGTAGCGTGGCGGCGGCTGGGTAAAATGCTGCCGCCCGAGGACCGCGGCGTCCGCGCCGGCGACGGCGCCCTTGTCTGCCTCGGCCACCTCGGATGCAAAGGCGCCGGCGACCTTTCGCGCGACCTCGCCCTGCGTGATCTTGGGCAGGCGGGCGCTGTCGTCGTCATCCTCGCCGCGCGGGGCGTCGTCGCGGCCCTGATCGTAGATGCGCAGGAAGCCATCGAATTGCACGACCTGGCCGGTCGCCCGCAGGCCGACCTGGCCATCGCTGCTGGCTATCTCGACCGTCGTGCGCTCCAGCCGCGCGCTCTCCATCTGGCTGGCGAGCGTACGTTTCCAGATCAGATCATAAAGGCGGCGCTGGTCGCTGTCGGCGATGCGCGGATCGGCCAGCGTCATGTCGGTCGGCCGGATGCATTCATGCGCTTCCTGTGCGTTCTTGGCCTTGTTCTTGTACATCCGCGGGCTTTTCGGGACGTAATCGGCACCAAAGCGGCCTTTGATCGCGTCGCGCGCCGCCATCACCGCCTCGGGCGCCATGTCGATGCCATCGGTCCGCATGTAGGTGATCAGGCCCGCCTCGTAGAGGCGTTGGGCGGCCGACATGCAGGCCCGCGCGCCGAGGCCAAGCTTGCGCGATGCCTCCTGCTGCAGGGTCGAAGTCATGAACGGCGGCCACGGATTGCGGCTCGCGGGCTTGGCGGTGACCGAGGTGACGGTCAGATCGCGACTGTCCACTGCCGTGACCGCCAGCTTTGCTGCCTCGGCCGTGGCGAGGTCGAAGCGGTCCAGCTTGTCGCCGGCATAGCTGACCAGCTGAGCGTCGTATTCGGCACCGGTGGGCGTGGCGAGGCGGGCGTGGACGGACCAGTATTCGCGGGCCCGGAACGCCTCGATCTCCATCTCGCGGTCGACGATGATCCGCAGGGCGACAGACTGCACGCGTCCAGCGGATTTCGCGCCGGGCAGCTTGCGCCACAGCACCGGCGACAGGTTGAAGCCGACCAGATAGTCCAGGGCCCGGCGGGCGAGGTAGGCGTCGACCAGGTCCTGATCGATCTGGCGCGGGTTGCTGATCGCCTCGGTCACCGCGGATTTCGTGATCGCGTTGAAGGTGACGCGGCTGACCGGCGTGCCCTTTTTCGGCGCCAGCGCCTCCAGCAGGTGCCAACTGATCGCCTCGCCCTCGCGGTCAGGGTCAGTGGCGAGGATCAGGTCGGGATCGTCCTTCAACGCATCCTTGATGGCACGCAGGTGCTTCTTGCTGTCGGCCGCCACCTCCCAGGTCATGGCGAAATCGGCGTCGGGATCGACCGATCCATTCTTGGCCGGCAGATCCCGGACGTGCCCGAAACTGGCGAGAACGGTGTAATCGCTGCCCAGGTATTGGTTGATGGTCTTCGCCTTGGCGGGCGATTCAACGACGACGACCGGCATGAGGGCCCCTTGGGTGCTGCGATAGCGGCGGAACATGGGGAGGTGCCGCAGGGGTGTCAACCTGCGGCGGAGCAGCGCTGGCCAACAGGTGCAGCAACATATGTCGCGCTGGGCCCCGGCAGCGGCGGAACGCCCCTGCCGCCCGGCCCTAGGCGAGCGAAATCATCCCGCCCGGTGCGCGCTGGATGCGGCCATCCATCTCGAGGTTCAGCAGCGCCGGAGCCAGTGCGCCCGCGGCAAGCCCCAGATCGCGCAGCAACATCGTCTCCTCGGTCGGGGCGCGGCCGAGCAGCGACAGCACCCGCGCCTCGATGGCGACGGGACCGCCGGCGTCTGCACGGCTGGGGATTGCCACAGGCGCGGCCGGGCGCGCCGCGGGACGCCGCAGGGTTTCGGCGACACGTTGCAGGCTGGTGCGGCGGTCGGCGGGGGCCGGCGCCATCGGCAACTGCGCAGACACCTCGACCGGGGTCAGGCCGATGGCGGTCAGCACGTCCTCGGCACTGCGCACCAGCAGGGCGCCATCGCGGATCAGCGCGTTGCAGCCGGCGGCGCGCGCGTCCATCGGATGTCCCGGCACCGCCATCACCTCGCGCCCCTGGTCGAGCGCGCATTTCGCGGTGATCAGCGTGCCGGAGCGATGCGCCGCCTCGACCACCACCACGGCGCGGGCAAGCCCCGACACGATGCGGTTTCGCAGCGGAAACAGCCGCGCAGCAGGCTCGGTCAGAGGCGATTGCTCGGAGATCAGCGCACCGCCGGCAGCAACGATCGCCTCGGCCAACGCGGCATTCTCGGACGGGTAGATTCGGCTGATGCCGCCGGCAAGAACGGCGATAGTGCCGGCGGCGCAGCTTGCCTCATGTGCGGCGGTGTCGATGCCGCGCGCCAGCCCGGCGGTGACACTGACGCCTGCATGGGCTAGCGCCAGCGCCATGCCATGTGCCATCCGCAGCCCAAGCGATGAGGCGTTACGCGCGCCGATCACCGCAATGGCCGGCCGCGACAGGCAATCTAGGCCGCCCTTGACCCACAACACGGGCGGGGCGTCTTCCAGATCGCGCAGCACCGCCGGATAAGCGGGATCGTCATGGCGCAGAAGGACCGCCCCCGCCTGCCGACCCGCCGCCAACTCGGCCGCGGCCACCCCTTCGGGGCAGGTCTGGTAATCGCTGACCCCGGCGGCACGGGCGATCTCGGGCAGCGCCGCCAGCGCCGCCGCGGCCGAGCCATGCTCGGCCAGAAGCCGGTGAAAGGTCGCCGCCCCGACCCGGCGCGAGCGGACGAGGCGCAGGAACGTCAGATCGTCGGCCGCATCGGTGCGGGTCGCGGAGGTGCCAAAGGAAAAGAGTCGCATCGCCGGTCGCCTCGCCTCGTCCACGGGTCCAGCTTGGCGGCAAATGATTAAGAAAGGGTTAGCCTCAGGTGGCCGAGCCGCCGACCGTCAGCCCGCCGATCAGCAGCGTCGGCAAGCCGACGCCGACCGGAACCCACTGCCCCTGCTTGCCGCAATTGCCAAGGCCGGGGTCCAGCGCCAGGTCATTGCCGATCGCTTTTACATGCTTCAGCGCGGTTGCGCCGTCGCCGATCAGCGTAGCGCCCCGAATCGGCTCGCCGACGACGCCACCCCGGACGCGGTAGGCCTCGGTGCAGGAAAAGACGAACTTGCCATTGGTGATGTCGACCTGGCCGCCGCCGAAGCCGACCGCATAAATGCCGTCGTCGAGGCCGGCCAGAACCTCGGCCGGGTCGGCCTTGCCGGCCAGCATGTAGGTGTTGGTCATGCGCGCCATGGGCGGATGGGCAAAGCTTTCACGGCGGCCGTTGCCGGTCGGCGCGACGCCCATCAGCCGGGCGGACTGGCGGTCCTGCATGTAGCCGACCAGCACCCCGTCCTCGATCAGCACGTTGCGGGAGGGCGGGGTGCCTTCGTCATCCACGGTGATCGAGCCGCGCCGGTCGCGGATGGTGCCGTCGTCGATCACGGTGACGCCGGGAGCAGCGACGCGCTGGCCGATAAGGCCGGCAAAGGCCGAATGGCCCTTGCGGTTGAAATCCCCCTCCAGCCCGTGGCCGACTGCCTCATGCAGCAGGATGCCCGGCCAACCGGGGGCGAGGGCGACGTCCATCACCCCGGCGGGGGCGGCGACTGCGCGCAGGTTGACCTGGGCGATGCGCAGCGCCTCGCGCACCATTCCTTGCCAGTGAGCGGGCGCGAGCAGGGACTGCAAAGCGATTCGGCCGCCGCCACCGGTGGTCCCGCTTTCGCGGCGGGTGTTGTCTTCGACGATGACCGAGATGTTCAGCCGAGACATCGGCCGGATGTCGGTCACGAGGCCGCCCTCGGGCCGCAGGATGGCGACCTCCTGCAGGGCGGTGGCGATGGTTGCCGACACCTGGACCACGCGCGGGTCGAGATCGCGCGCGAAGGCGTCGATTTGCCGCAGGGTGTCGATTCGCTCTGCAAGCGGACGCCCGCCGATGGGATCGAGCGGGTCGTACAGCGGGGCGCCCGGGCCGGCGGGCGGCGCGGCCCAGGTGCCGCCGCCCGCCCCCACGGCGAGGCGTACCGTTTCGGCGGCGTCAACCAGCGCGGCCTCGCTGATTTCGGTCGAATGGCCGTAGCCGGTCACCTCGCCGGTGACGCCCCGCAGGCCAAAACCCTGCGAAGCGTTGTAGCTGGCGGTGCGCAGCCGGCGGTCATCCAGCACCAGCGCCTCGGCCCGGGCACGCTCGATGAACAGCTCGCCGTCGTCGGCGCCCTGCAGGGCTCCGCGCAGAATCGCCAGCGCGCAGTCCCGGTCCAGTAGGCCATCGAAAGGGGAAAAGGCGGGAGTGTCGGACATGAGACCTCGGGCCGGGCGCGGCCGGTTTGCGGAAATGAACGGACAAAGTGCGGCGTTTGCGCGACTTGCTGCGCGGCGGCACTGGCTTTAGAACCTTCACAACGGGAGCAGGCCGGCGTCAACAGCGCCGGTGGCGGAAGCGCGCCGAGGGATACGGAAGGACCATGATGTTGATGGCGATGACGCGCCGCATGACTGCGGCTGGAACAGGACTGGCGATGCTGTTTGCTGCCGGCGCGGTCCACGCGCAGGAGGTCCTCGGGGACCTGCCGCATATCGGCAAGCCGGTGCCCAAAGGCATGGGATTTCAGCCGGGCGTGACCTCGATCGCGCATGATCAGATCTGGCTGGACCATTTCGTCCTGCTGATCATTACCGCGGTGGTGATCTTTGTGGTCGCGCTGCTGCTGATCTGCATCTTCCGCTTCAACCAGCGGGTCAATCCGATCCCGGCGCGCTTTTCCCACAACACCCCGCTGGAGATCGCCTGGACCCTTGTTCCGGTGCTGATCCTGCTGGTGATCGGTATCTTCTCGCTGCCGATCCTGTTCCGCAGCCAGGAAATGCCGTCCGATCCGGACGTAGTCATCAAGGCCATCGGCAACCAGTGGTACTGGTCCTACGAATACCCGGAGGACGAGGTCACCTTTGATTCCCTGATGCTGGCGAAAGAGGACCTCGAAGCGAACGGCTACATGCCCGACGAATACCTGCTCGCCGTCGACAACGCCGTTGTCGTCCCGGTCGGCAAGAAGGTCCTGATGCAGTACACCGCCAACGACGTGATCCATTCCTGGGCCATGCCCTCGTTCGCGATCAAGCAGGACGCTGTCCCCGGCCGCATCGCGCAGGCTTGGTTTACCGTCGACCGCGAGGGCGTCTATTTCGGCCAGTGCAGCGAGCTGTGCGGCATCAACCACGCCTATATGCCGATTGTCGTGAAAGCCGTCTCGCCCGAGAAATATGCCGCCTGGATGACGGAAGCCAAGCAACAGTTCGCTTCGGCCGACGCGCCGCGGGCAACCGTGCAAACCGCAGCAGCTTCTGCCCCGGAAACCAACCCAGCGCCGACGGGTGAACTGCGCGTGGCGAAGGCAGACTGATGTCCAAGGGCGGCGAATACGTCGAGGGCGACCACGCCGGACCGGCCGAGGCCGGGTTCGGGGAATATGTCTCGCTGCTGAAGCCGCGAGTCATGTCCCTGGTGGTGTTCACGGCATTCGTCGGCCTGTGGGTCGCGCCGGACCGGATGAACCCGTTTGTCGCCTTTTGCGCGGTGCTGTTCATCGCGCTGGGCGGGGGCGCCTCGGGCGCGCTGAACATGTGGTATGATCGCGACATCGACGCGGTCATGCGCCGGACCAAGAGCCGCGCCGTTCCGTCGGGACTGATCCCGGCCGGCGAGGCGCTGGCACTGGGCATCGGCCTTGGCGGCCTTGCCGTCCTGATGCTGGGACTGGCGGCGAACTGGTTCGCGGCGGCATTCCTGGCCTTCACCATCTTCTTTTACGCCGTCGTCTACACGATGTGGCTGAAGCGCTCGACGCCGCAGAACATCGTCATCGGCGGCGCTGCCGGGGCCTTCCCCCCGATGATCGGCTGGGCCTGCGCGACCGGGGGCCTCGGCCTCGAGCCGCTGCTGATGTTCTCGCTGATCTTCCTGTGGACCCCGCCCCATTTCTGGGCGCTCGCCCTTTTCGTGCGCGATGACTATTCCAATGCCGGCGTGCCGATGCTGACCGTGACCCACGGTCGCCGCACGACCCGTCGCCACATCTTTGCCTACACGCTGCTGCTCGTGCCGGCCGCGCTCGGCCTCGGCCTGACCTCGGTCGGAGGCCCGCTCTACATGGCGGTCGCCATCGTCCTGAACATCCTCTTCGTGCGCGGCGGCTGGCAGATCCTGAACCGCGACGAGGCTGCGGCGGATGCCGATCGCTTTGCCGCCGAGCGAGGCTTTTTCAAGCTGTCGCTGACCTATCTGTTCGGTCATTTCCTGGCGCTTCTGGTCCAGCATGGGCTGCACGGGATCGCCTTCTGGGGAGGCTGGTAAGTTGGCCCTGCATGTCGAACACGAAATCCACCGGCGGCGCGCATCGCGCAATCTTGGACTGCTTGCGGTGCTGGTGCTGTTTGCCGGACTGATCTTTGGCCTGACCATCGCCAAGGTCGAGAACGGCGACAACATGAAGGCCTGGGATCACCAGATGGATCGCCAGCTGGAGCCGGGCGCCGGCACGCCGATCGCCAATCCCGCTGCGACCGCGACCCCGGCAGCGCCCGCCCAAACGACCCCCGCGAGCGCGCCATGAAGGCATGGCGAAAAATGGGCCCGAACGGCCGCCTCGTCTCGATGCTGCTGGGCGTGGTCCTGATCATGGGCCTTGGCGCTTGGGCCGCGGTGCCGTTCTATTCGTGGTTCTGCCGCACCACCGGCTATGCCGGCACGACGAATATCGCGACCGCGGCGCCGGGCGAGGTACTGGACCAGTACATCACCGTGCGTTTCGATGCGAATATCGACAAGGACGTCGGCTGGACCTTCCGCCCGATGCAGCGCGAGATGAAGCTGAAGATCGGCGAGACCGGCCTTGCCTTCTACGAGGCGGTGAACACCTCTGACCGCCCGATCACCGGCACCGCGTCCTACAACGTTGCCCCCGATCAGGCCGGCTACTACTTCGACAAGATCGAATGCTTCTGCTTCACCGAGCAGACCTTGGCCGCGGGCGAGCGCGTCGAGATGCCAGTCAGCTTTTTCGTCGATCCGGACATCGTCAAGGATCCCGAGACTGCCAAGGTGCGGGACATCACCCTCAGCTATACCTTCCACCGCTCCAAGCCGTCCTCCAAGGCCCAGGCCGCGCTGGACGTTGCTGCCCCCACAGCCGTAAACTAACCAACTGCAAAGCTAGACAGCGAAACGATCCGACCGGGAAACGATAATGGCGCATGTAAAGAACCACGATTACCACATCCTGCATCCGTCGATCTATCCGTTCATCGGCGCGGTCGGTGCCTTCACCATGCTGTCGGGTGCGGCGCATTGGATGAAGGGCGAATGGGGCCCGGCCGTCTTCCTTCTCGGGCTGGTGGTCGTCCTCGGCACCATGGCTGGCTGGTGGATCGACGTCGCCCGCGAGGGCGAGGTCGGCGATCACACCCCAGTGGTGCGGATCGGCCTGCGCTACGGCATGATCCTGTTCATCGTCTCCGAGATCATGTTCTTTGCCGCCTGGTTCTGGGCCTTCTTCAAGAACGCGCTGTATCCGATGGGGCCGGAAAGCCCGATCCGCGACGGCGTCTGGCCGCCCGAGGGCATCGTCACCTTCGATCCCTGGCACCTGCCGCTGATCAACACTCTGATCCTGCTGCTGTCGGGCGTCGCGGTCACCTGGGCGCACCACGCCCTGGTCCATGACAACGACCGCAAGACAACGATCCGCGGGATCGCGGTCGCCGTCGTGCTGGGCGTCATGTTCACCGCGCTGCAGGCATACGAGTACAGCCACGCAGCCTTTGGCCTCAGCGACACCGTCTATGGCGGCGTGTTCTTCATGGCGACCGGGTTTCACGGCTTCCACGTGATCATCGGCACGATCTTCCTGCTGGTCTGCCTGATCCGCCTGATGCGCGGCCAGATGAACCAAGAAGAGCATGTCGGGTTCGAGGCCGCCGCCTGGTATTGGCACTTCGTCGACGTGGTCTGGCTGTTCCTCTTCGCCTCGATCTACATTTGGGGCCGCTGATACGGCATCCACAAGAACCGACGCGCGGGGGCAACCCCGCGCGTTTTGCATTTCAGCGCGGGGGTTAAAGCGATGCTGACCGGGGGCTGCCAGTGCGGCGCGGTGCGCTATGAGGTCTCGCAAAAGCCAGGGCGGGTGTATTGCTGTCATTGCACCGAGTGCCGGGCGCAATCGGCCTCGGCCTTTGGTATCTCGGTCATCGTCGCGCCGGATTCTGTGCGGCTGACCGCTGGTCATACCAAGGTCTGGCGTCGCCCCACGGCCGCCGGCAAGATCCTCGCCTGCGCCTTTTGCCCCGACTGCGGCACCCGGCTCTGGCACGTCAACGAACCGCCCGGCCCCGAGATGTCGATCAAGGGCGGCTCGCTCGACCAGCCGGTCGACCTGACCGATGCCTTTCACATCTGGACCGACAGCGCCCTGCCCGGCGTCTGCATTCCCCCCGGCGCGCGGCGCTTTGCACAGGAGCCTGATGTCTGACATGCGCCGCTACCTCTTTCCCGTCATCCTTGGGGTTGTCGGCATCTCGATCCTGCTCAGCCTCGGGTTCTGGCAACTGCGCCGCCTGCAATGGAAGGAAGGCATGCTGGCGCAGATCCAGGCCCAGATCGACGCGCCACCGCAGGGCCTGCCGCAGCAGGTGACGCCGGCCATGAAATACCAGCCGGTCACCGTCGCCGGCCGCACCACCGGCACCGAGATCCTTGTGCTGTCCGGCACCCGCGAAAGCGGCGGCGGCTATCAGGTCATATCGGGCTTCATCACCACCGACGGCCGCACGATCATGGTCGACCGCGGCTTCATCCCCGAGGGCGAGCGCCACACCGCCCGCCCGCCGACCGACCTGCGCATCCGCGGCAACCTGCACTTTCCGGACGAGATCGGCTCCAGCACGCCGGCCCCGAACCTGACCGAAGGCATCTGGTTCGCCCGCGACGTGCCGGCCATGGCCGCGCAGTTGAACGCGCAACCCGTTCTGGTCGTCGCGAGCGCCGTCGAGGGCGACGCCCAGGGAATCGAACCGATCCCCGTCGCCATCACCGGCATTCCAAACAACCACCTGGAATATGCCTGGACCTGGTTCATGCTCGCAGCTGTCTGGGCAGGCATGACAATGTACCTGATCTCGCGTATCAGGCTGCGATCCTACTGAGAGCATTCCATGCGTTACGTCTCGACCCGCGGCACGGCCCCGCACCTGCCCTTTGACGAAGCGATGCTGACGGGACTGGCCCGCGACGGCGGCCTCTATGTCCCCGAGACGATCCCGACGCTGGGTGCCGATCAGATCGCCGCGATGGAAGGCCTGCCCTACGAGGAGGTCGCCGCACAGGTAATGCAGCCGTTCCTGGGCGAGAGCTTTACCCCGGACGAGCTGCGCGGCGCGATCGAGCGGGCCTATGCCGGCTTTTCCCATCCGGCGCGCGCGCCCTTGGTACAACTTGCACCAAGGCACCATCTGCTGGAACTGTTCCACGGCCCGACGCTGGCCTTCAAGGACTTTGCGATGCAGCTGATCGGTCAGCTGTTCCAGATCGCCCTGGCGCGCACCGGCCGGCGGATCACCATCGTGGGAGCCACCTCTGGCGATACGGGCAGCGCCGCGATCGAGGCATTCCGCGGCCTGCCGAATGTCGAGGTCTTCATCCTCTACCCGCATGGCCGGGTCAGCGAGGTGCAGCGCCGCCAGATGACGACGCCGGTCGAAAGCAACGTCCATGCGCTCGCCATCGACGGCCATTTCGATGACGCACAGGCGCGGCTGAAGGATCTGTTCAACGATCACGCCTTCCGCGACGAGGTCGGGCTGGCGGGCGTCAACAGCATCAACTGGGGCCGGGTGCTGGCGCAGGTAGTCTATTACTTCACCGCCGCCGTTTCGCTGGGCGCGCCGCACCGGCCGGTCGCCTTCAGCGTGCCGACCGGCAACTTCGGCGACATCCTCGCCGGGACCGTGGCGCGGCGGATGGGCCTGCCCGTCGCGCGGCTGATCGTCGCGACCAACCAGAACGACATCCTGCACCGGGCACTGACCACAGGTGAATATCGCACTACCAAGGTCGCCCCCTCGATCAGCCCAAGCATGGACATCCAGGTCAGCAGCAATTTCGAGCGTGCGCTGTTCTGGGCATATGGCGGCGACGCCGCAGCCGTGGCCCAACTGATGGACGAGTTGCGAAGCGACGGCGGCTTCACCATCAGCCAGGGCGCGCTGCAGGCTCTGCGCGAGGCCTATGCCTCGGGCCGCGCGTCCGAGGATGAGACGCTGGCGACCATCCGCGACACCTTCGCCGCGACGGGCGAATTGCTGTGCCCGCACAGCGCCGTCGGGGTCAAGGTGGCGGCCGAGCATCTCGCTCCCGGCCTGCCTATGGTCACGCTGGCGACGGCACACCCGGCCAAATTCCCCGACGCTGTCGAGAAAGCCACCGGCATCCGCCCGCCCTTGCCCCCGCATATGGCCGATCTGATGGCCCGTCCCGAGCGCATCACCCGAGTTGAAAACGACGCCGAGGCGCTTAAATCGCTGGTTCGCAGCCGGAGATCCGAATGACCGACCCCATCCGCATCAGCACCCTTCCGAACGGCCTGCGGGTCGTGACCAAGACCATGTCGGGGCTGCATTCCGCCAGCATCGGCGTGTGGGTGAACGCGGGTGGCCGGGACGAACGGGCCGAGCAGAACGGCATCGCCCATTTCCTCGAGCACATGGCCTTCAAGGGCACCGCCCGGCGCAGCGCGCTGCAGATCGCCGAGGCGATCGAGGATGTCGGCGGCTATATCAACGCCTACACCTCGCGCGATGTGACGGCCTATTACGCGCGGGTGCTGTCGGCCGACACCGGCCTGGCGCTGGACGTTATTTCGGACATCGTGCTGCACCCGGCCTTCGATCAGCGCGAGATCGAGGTCGAGCGCGGGGTGATCCTGCAGGAAATCGGGCAGGCCTTGGACACCCCCGACGACATCATCTTCGATTGGCTCCAAGAGGCGGCCTATCCCGACCAAGCCATGGGCCGCACGATCCTCGGCCCGGCCGAGCGGGTGGCCTGCTTTGGCCGCAGTGATCTGTCGGGCTTCGTAGCCGAGCATTACGGTCCCGGCCAGATGATCGTCGCCGCCGCCGGCGCGATTGACCATGACACCGTCACCCGCCAGGCCGAGCTGGCCTTTGGCCATTTGCGCGCGACCAGTTGCGCGCCGCGCGAGCCGGCCCGCTGGCGCGGCGTCGAAAGCCGTCACATCAAGGATCTTGAGCAGGCGCATTTCGCCCTCGGCTTCGAAGGCCCGGGGTATCTGGCGCCGGACTATTTCTCGGCCCAGATCTGGACCAGTGCGCTGGGCGGCGGCATGTCCTCGCGCCTCTTCCAGACGCTGCGCGAAAAGCGCGGCCTGTGCTATTCGATCTTTGCCCAGTCGGGCTTTCACGAAGATACCGGCATGGTCACCATCTATGCCGGCACCTCGGCCGAGGATTTGGGCGATCTGGCCCGGCTGACGATCGACGAGGTCAAGCGCTCGGCCGAGGACATGTGCGATGAGGAAATCGCCCGGGCAAAAGCTCAGTTGCGGGCCGGAATGCTGATGGGGCTGGAGAGTCCCTCGACCCAGGCCGAGCGCATGGCCCGCTCGCTGGCGATCTGGGGGCGCGTGCCCGATGCCACCGAGATCGCCGAGCGGATCGCCGCAGTCACTGTCGCCGAGGTACGCGATCACGCCGAGCGCCTGATCGCCGCCGCCCAGCCGGCGCTGGCGATCTATGGCCCGGTCGAGGGCGCCCCCGCGCGCGAGGAACTGGCCCAAAGGCTCGCCGCCTGATGATCTTCCAGCGCCGCCGTCCGGTCAGGATCGAGACCGAGCGGTTGGCGCTGCGCCTGCCCCTGCATGGCGACATGCGCGCCTGGACCGCGCTGCGCGTGACCAGCCGCGCCTTCCTGACCCCGTGGGAGCCAGTCTGGGCCGACGATCACCTCAGCCAGAAGGCGTTCACCCATCGCGTCTACTGGGCGCAGCGCGTCTCGCGCAGCGGGACCGCGCTGCCGCTGTTTCTGGTGCGCCACGACGGCGTTCTGGTCGGGGCGATCACCATGGACAATATCCGCCGCGGACCGGCACAGTCGGCCACCATCGGATACTGGATCGGCGCGCCCTTTGCCCGGCAGGGCTACATGCGCGAGGCCATCATGGGGCTGGTCCACCACGCCTTCACCTCCATGGACCTCAGCCGGATCGAGGCCGCCTGCCTGCCTGAGAACGCGGCCAGCCGGGGCGTGCTGGAAAAATCCGGCTTCAAATACGAGGGCGTGGCGCAAAGTTATCTGCAGATCAGCGGCCGCTGGCGTAATCACGTCCTCTACGCCAACCTGCGCGGTGACCGGCGCGGCCGCAGCCATGCGCGTTGAGGGCGCCGGCCCAAGGGGGCGATCATGCTGAACCCAGCGACCGAGGCCCTCGCGGCGGAACTGCCCGAGGGAGTCTTGCGTCCCATCGAGGAGCGTTATCTGGAAGAGCCGCGCGGGCGCTGGCGCGGACAGGCGGGGCTGCTCGCCGCGCCGCGTGACGTGACCGAGGTTGCTGCGGTGGTACGCGCCTGCGCTGCTGCGCGGGTTGGAATCGTGCCGCGGGGCGGCGGCACCGGACTGGTCGGCGGACAGGTGCTGCATGACGGCCCCCCGCCCCTGCTGCTGACTCTGGAACGGATGGCCTCCGCCCGTGGGGCCTGGCCCGAAGAGGACGTGCTGATCGCCGAGGCCGGCATGACCCTGCAGGCCGTCCACGATGCCGCCGCCGCCATCGACCGCCAGTTTCCGCTGTCGCTCGCCTCGCAGGGCACAGCGACGATCGGCGGCTGCCTTGCGACCAATGCCGGCGGCGTCGCCGTGTTGCGCTGGGGCAATGCCCGCGCACTGTGCCTGGGGATCGAGGCGGTCTTGCCCGATGGCAGCATCCTGCACGGGCTCTCGCGGCTGCGAAAGGACAACACCGGCTATGACATCCGCGACTTGCTGATCGGGGCCGAAGGCAGCCTCGGCATCATCACCGCCGCCAGTCTTCGCCTCGCGCCGCGCCCGGCAGCGGTCGGCACCGCGATGATTGTGGTGCGGGACCCGGCGGCCGCGCTGCAATTGCTCGGCATCGCCCAGGCGCAACTGGCCGGCGGCGTCACCGGATTCGAGCTGATAGGCGGCACGGGGCTGGAGTTTCTGGCCGAGGCCATGCCAAGCATTCGCCGGCCGTTCGATCCCGCGCCGCCCTGGCTGGTTCTGCTTGAGGTCGCCCTGCCCGCGGGCACCGATCCGCTGGAGGCGCTCGGCGATCTGCTTGAACGGGGCATCGCCGAAGGGCTGGCCAGCGACGCGCTGCTGGCACAATCGGCGGCGCAGGCCGCTGCCTTCTGGACCGTGCGCGAACAGATCCCCGAGGCGAATCGCCTGATCGGCGCCGTCGCCAGCCACGACATCAGCCTGCCGCTGTCCGAAATTCCCCGCTTCATCATCGACGCCTGCGCGATGCTGGATGCCCTAGGGGATTTTCGCATCAACTGCTTTGGCCATCTCGGGGACGGTAACCTGCACTACAACGTCTTTCCGGCCCGAGGCCACACCCGGGCCGAACACGACGCACTGCGCCCCGCAATCAGTGAGGCCGTTCACAGCATGGTCGTCGCCCGCGGCGGGAGTTTTTCGGCCGAACATGGCATCGGCCGCCTCAAGGTCGCCGATCTGGCGCGCTGGGGCGATCCGACCCGGCTGGCGGCGATGCGCGCGATCAAGGCCGCGCTCGACCCCCTGGGCATCATGAACCCGGGCGCGGTGCTGGCCTAGCGCCAGGCGTGATGCGCGCCGTCGATCCGGCGCAGCGGCGCGGTCCACGGGTCGAACCCGTCGAAAAGCCGGGCATTCACCCCCACCCGCCCCTCGGCAAAGGTGCCGGGACGGGCCGACCAATGGGTCACGCAGCCGCTTTGCGCACAGCGATGAATGTCGAGGCTGGCGCCCTCGGCGCGCGCAAAGCTGTCGGTCGGCCCGCTGATGGCGAGGTCCTGCGCCGGATGGTAGGACCAGAGCGCCCCCAACCGTCGGCAGAGTGAGCAATTGCAGTCGCTGGCTTCGGTTGGGGTTTGCGGCAGGGTGATGCGACAGGCGCCGCACACACAAGTGGCTTCAGCGGTCATCCCCATTCTCCTTCAGTGCGGCGAGGCGTTGGCGCAATTCACGTGCTAGGCTGCGGCGCTCGTCCGCGGAAAGGCAGGCTCCCAGTTCGACCTCGCGGCCTTCGGCGGCGAGCGTCAGGTAATCCTCGACCGGGCCATCATCGCGCAGGGCGACGCGCAACCAATAGGGGTTGGCCTGCCAGTGCCTATCGGTCCGGCCGGGATCGTGCCGCGTCAGAGACAGGTGCGCGCGGTCCAGCAGCAGCACCTCGCGCTGCTCGCCCTGGCGCCATGCCCTCTTGAGGGCGTACCAGATCCCCCCGACCGCCAAGGCGATGAAGGGCAGCAGTCCCCACAGCACGGGCGAGCCGAGGCTGGCGATCAGCGGCAGGGCGATGAGGCAGGCGGTGATGCCGATGAACCAGACAAAGCCCTGCGGCGTCAGGGCGCGATGCGGCCAGACCACCAGCCTATGGGAAACGGCCCCGGATCGCTCCGGGGCCGCGTCAATGTCTTGCCAGGCGTAAGGCATCAGTGGGCGCGGGCGTGGTCCCAGTCCTCGCGCTTGGGCAGTTGCTCGAACGTGTGTTCGGGCGGAGGCGAGGGCAGCGTCCACTCCAGCGTGTCGGCGTATTCGTTCCAGTAATTCGGCACGTTCACCCGGCGACCGGCGAACAGCGTGTAGAACACGATGCCGATGAAGAACAGGAACGAGGCGAAGCTGATAAAGGCACCGATCGAGCTGACGTAGTTCCAATAAGAGAACTCGACCGGGTAGTCGATGTAGCGCCGGGGCATTCCCTGACGACCCAGGAAGTGCTGCGGGAAGAAGATCAGGTTCGAGCCGATGAACATCATCCAGAAGTGCAGCTTGCCGGCCCATTCGGGGTACTGGCGACCCGACATCTTGCCGATCCAGAAATAGACTCCGGCAAAAATCGCGAACACCGCACCCAGCGACATCACGTAATGGAAGTGCGCCACGACGTAGTAGGTGTCGTGATAGACCCGGTCCAGCGGCGCCTGCGACAGCACCACGCCGGTCACGCCGCCGACGGTGAACAGGAAGAGGAAGCCGAACGCCCAGAGCATCGGCGTCTTGAACTCGATGCTGCCGCCCCACATCGTCGCGATCCAGCTGAACACCTTGATGCCGGTCGGCACCGCGATGGTCATGGTGGCCAGCATGAAATAGCTCTGTTGGGTCAGCGACATGCCGACGGTGTACATGTGGTGCGCCCAGACAACGAAGCCGAGGACACCGATCGCGACCAGCGCCAGGACCATCGGCAGATAGCCAAAGATCGGCTTGCGCGAGAAGGTCGAGATGACGTGGCTGATGATCCCGAAGCCCGGCAGGATGATGATGTAGACCTCGGGGTGACCGAAGAACCACAGGATGTGCTGGTAGAGGATCGGGTCGCCCCCGCCGGCGGGGTCAAAGAAGTGCGTGCCGAAGTTGCGGTCCATCAGCAGCATGGTGATCGCGCCAGCCAGCACCGGCAGCGCCAGCAGGATCAGCCAGGCAGTGACGAACACCGACCAGGCGAACAGCGGCACCTTGAACAGCGTCATGCCGGGGGCGCGCATGTTCATGAAGGTGGTGATGATGTTGATCGCGCCGAGGATCGAGGATGCACCCGACAGGTGGACCGCGAAGATCGCGAGGTCCATCGAGATGCCTTCCTCGTGGGTCGACAGCGGCGGGTAGAGAACCCAGCCCACCCCCGAGCCCGCCTGGCTGTTACCGCCCGGCGAGAACAGCGAGAACAGGCCCATCGCGACGCCCGCGACATACAGCCAGTAGCTAAGGTTGTTCAGGCGCGGGAAGGCCATGTCCGGCGCACCCAGGTGCAGCGGCATGAAGTAGTTGCCAAATCCGCCGAACAGCGCCGGGATGACGACGAAGAACATCATCAGGATGCCATGATAGGTGATCATGACGTTCCACAGATGGCCGTTCGGCGTACACTCGTTCGCGGCGTCCGCGATGAAGCGCATGCCCTCGACGCACATGTACTGCACGCCCGGATGCATCAGCTCGAGGCGCATGTAGACGGTGAAGGTGACCGAAATCAGGCCGACGATGCCGGCCGTGAACAGGTAAAGGACCCCGATGTCCTTGTGGTTGGTGGACATGAACCAGCGGGTGAAGAATCCGCGGGTGTCGTGGTGCTCACCATGACCGTGAACGGTGGCGTCAGCCATTGTGCTGCGGCTCCCTCAGAAATGTTCTGGCCGGTGGGCACCGGCGACTCCGTTATTGTTCTAGCGCAGTGGTTTGTAGCCGGCAACGCAGATCGGCCCTGATCGGACGCGCCGGATGGTCGCACGTCTGTCATCTGTGGCCGCCGGACAACCCGTCATATGCTGGCAAAATGCAAAGGGCCGCGCAGCTTTCGCCGCGCGGCCCCCTTCAATCGTCAGGGTATTCGATCAGGCGTCGCTGTCGCGCGCCGGACGGTCGTCGCCGTCCTCGTCGCGGCCCGCGGCGCCCAGGTCGTCGAACAGGCCCGCGATCTCGAACTCGGCTTCGGCGTCAGCCTCGGCCTGCGCGTCCTGGATCGTGCGGCCCGAGGCCTGCAGAGCGGCCTCCTCGACCGAGCGGGCGACGTTCAGCGTAATGGTCGCATCGACCTCGGGGTGCAGGTGCACGCGCACCTCGTGCAGACCCAGATCCTTGATCGGGGCGGTCAGCACGATCATCCGACGCTCGATGTCAAAGCCTTCGGCGGCAGCCGCCTCGGCCGCATCGCGCGGCGAAACCGAACCATAAAGGGCACCGGCGTCCGAGGCGGAACGGATGACCACGAAGGTCTGGCCGTCCAGCTTGTCGGCGATCGCCTGGGCGCTCGTCCGGCCCTCTTCGTTCTGCGCGGCGAGGGTCGCCTTTTGCGCCTCGAAGCCCTTGATGTTGGCTTCGGTGGCGCGCAAGGCCTTGCGCTGCGGCAGCAGGTAATTGCGGGCAAAGCCCTCTTTCACCTTAACCACTTCGCCCATCTGGCCCAGTTTGGCCACGCGCTCCAGCAGGATCACTTGCATGGCTGTTCCCTCACTTCACGGCGTAGGGCAGCAGCGCTAGGAAACGGGCGCGCTTGATCGCCCGCGCCAGCTCACGCTGCTTTTTGGCCGAAACGGCGGTGATGCGCGACGGCACGATCTTGCCCCGCTCGGAGACATAACGCTGCAGCAGGCGCGTGTCTTTGTAGTCGATGGCCGGCGCATTGTCGCCCGAGAACGGGCAGACCTTGCGGCGGCGGAAAAACGGCTTGGTTGCCATGGATCAGCTCCTCCGGTCTCAGTTACGCTCGGCGCGGTCGGCAGCCGGACGCTCGGTCCGCTCGCCACCACGATCACCACCAAAGCGGTCGCCCTGCGGACGATCGCCGCGATCGCCACGGTCACCGCCAAAGCTGCGGCGCTCGCCACGGTCGCCGCCGCGGTCACCGCGGTCGCCACGATCACGCTCGTCGCGCTTTTGCATCTGGACCGACGGGCCTTCCTTGTGCTCGTCGACCTTGACCGTCAGCACGCGCATGACGTCGTCATGCAGGCGGGCCAGACGCTCCATCTCCTGCACGGCGGCCGGAGGGGCATCGCTGCGCAGGTATGCGTAATGGCCCTTGCGGTTCTTGTTGATCTTGTAGGCCAGGGTGCGAACACCCCAATATTCGTTGTCCACGACCTTTCCGCCATTGTCGGAAAGAACGGTGGAGAAATGCTCGATCAGCCCTTCGGCCTGTGTATTGGACAGGTCCTGGCGGGCGATCAGCACATGCTCGTACAGCGGCATGGGCAGTCCTTGTGTCGTCGCGGGTGGGCTTCACAGGCGGGTAGAAACCTCTCCGCGCCCCGCCACGAGAGGCTTCACCGGTTGCGCAAATTGCGGAAAGGAACGCGGCCTATAGCAGAAAACGCCGCACGCACAAGGTCTTTCCGCCCCAGATAACGCGCTGTGCACGGTGGGGTGAGGTCGGGGAACCATCCCGTCCTGTTGCCGTTCCGCAGCGAATTCACCAGGAGGCTTTTGCCGATGACCGTTCGCGCCCTCGCCCTGACCCTCGCAACCTTTGCCGCGCTGCCGGCCATGGCTCAGGATGCCGCCGCCCCCGCGGCAGCGCCCGAAGCCGCGCCTGCCGCAGCGCCCGCCGATACAGCGGCGGCGCCGGCCGCCAGCACGGATGCGGCAACAGCGCCCGATGCAGCCGCCGGCGGCGCCTACACCTTTGATCCCGATCACAGCCTCATCGTCTTCAGCTATGACCACATGGGCTATTCGACCTCGACCGGGATGGTGCGCGGCGTAACGGGCACGATCAACATCGACACGGCGACCCCTGCCAACTCGACCGTCGAGGCCAGCTTTCCGCTGTCGGCCTTTGTCACCCCGGCCAAGTCGCTGGACGAGCACCTGATGGGCGATCAGTTCTTCAAGGGCGCGACCCCTGACACCGCCGTGACCTTCAAATCGACCAAGGTCGAGCCGGACGGCGATAACGAGGCCAAGGTCACCGGCGATCTGACGCTGAACGGCGTCACCAAGCCGGTCACGCTGGACGTCGACCTGAAAAAGATGGCCCCCAGCCTGGTGACCAACAAACCCGCCGTCGGGTTCGAGGCCGAGACCAAGCTGAAGCGGACCGATTTCAACCTCGGGGCGTTCGCGCCCGCGGTGGGCGACGAGGTCGAGATCAGGATTGTGGTCGAGGCTTCGAAAGGCTGATGGCCCTCGAAGATGCGGGCGCGCAGGTTGATCACGCCTTTACCCGGCCGGACCTGCGCGGCCTCAGCTTCGAGAATGCCTTTGCCGGGGCGCCGTCGTTTCTTCGGCGGCGCTACAGCAAGGACCTGAGCGGGGTTGACCTCGCGATCACCGGGGCGGCGTTCGACCAAGCGGTCACGCATCGCCCCGGTGCCCGTTTCGGCCCGCGCGCCATTCGCGAGGCCTCCAGCCTGCAACCTTTCGACGCGCCATTCGGCTGGGGCTATGACCCGCTGAGTGAGCTGGCGATCGTCGATTATGGCGACGTCGCTTTCGACTACGCTAATGTCGCCGGCTTTCCCCGCCGGCTGCAGGATCACATCGCCGGCGTCCTCGCCGCGGGCGCGGGCACGATCACCCTCGGGGGCGATCATTTCATTACTCTGCCCATCCTGCGCGCCTACGCCGAGCGGTTCGGCCCTGTCGCGCTGATCCAGTTCGACGCCCATTCCGACACCTGGCCGGACGATGACCCGGTCCGCATCGACCACGGCAGTTTCCTGTACAAGGCCATCCGCGAGGGGTTGGTGCGCCCGTCAGAGGCGGTCTCGGTCGGCATCCGTACCGACAATCCCGACACGCTGGGTGTGACGATCATCGATTCGCTTTCGGTCCATCAGGCTGGGATCGAAACGACGCTGGAGCGGATTCGCGGCGTCGTGGGCCGCCGGCCCTGCTATGTCACCTTTGACATCGACGCGCTCGACCCGGCCTTCGCGCCGGGCACGGGGACGCCGGTCTGGGGCGGCCTCGCCAGCTGGCAGGCGGCGGCGCTGCTACGCGGGCTTGCGGGGATCAATCTGGTGGGCGGCGACGTGGTTGAGGTCAGCCCTCCCTACGATCCGACCGGAATCACCGCCATCGCTGGGGCCCATGTGGCGATGGAGCTGCTGTGCCTTTACGGCTGGACCCGCCGCCCCTCGCGCTGAGCAGGGCTGGGGTGGGTGCGGGTGGCGAGTGCCCACCAGTCTCGCACGCTCAGCGCCTGCGCGGCAGCGTCCGCTGCCTTGGCGGTAGGAAAGAGGCCGAAGCAGGTCGCGCCGGACCCCGACATCCGGGCCAGCCTGGCGCCTTGGGCCTCCAGCGCCGCCAGCACTTCGGCAATGACCGGTGCAAGGCTGATCGCGGGGGCCTGCAGGTCGTTGCGGCAGCCGGCCAGCCACTCCGTTAGCCCACCTGCGTCCGGGGCCAGGGGAAGCGGCGGCAGGGGCGCGTTTTCGCGCGATTTCAATGCGGCGAAGACCGCCGGCGTTGCCAGCGGCTGTCGCGGATTGACCAGGACCAGATGCAGCGCGGGAAGGCCGGCCAGCGGCGTCACCTGCTCGCCGATGCCTCGCATCCTCGCGGGTCCGGGCGCCGCCATGCAGACCGGCAGGTCCGCACCGAGGGCAGCGAGGTCGGGCGGCACCGGCTGCCCCATGCGCCGCGCGGCGCGCAGCACTGCCGCGGCATCGGACGAGCCACCGCCGATCCCGGCCGCAACCGGCAGGCGCTTGTCCAGTTGCACCCGCGCCTCGGCGCCGGCGAGGCGTAGCGCGCGCAGGCACAGGTTGTCGCCGCCGGTCGGCACGTCGTCCGCAAACGGGCCGCAGACAGCGAAGCCCGTCCCATCCGACAGCGTGATCACATCACCCGCTTCGGCAAAGGCGACCAGAGAATCAAGCAGGTGATAGCCGTCGGCGCGGCGGCCGATAACGTGCAGCGCCAGATTGATCTTGGCCGGCGCGGCCTCGACGATCACGCCTCAGCCGCCCGATTGCTGCGCCTTGGCCGGGACCGGCGCGGGATTGCCCGGCGCCTTGGGCTTGCCGCCAGCCTTTTCCTCGCTCAGCACCGCGTCGAGGCCGCGGTCCAGCTTGGCCCGCAGCCGGCCGGCATCGACCTCGCTCGCGGTATCGGCAGGGGGGTCCATCTTCAGCAGGTTCAGCGCGCGCGACCACTGGATTTCGGCCTCGCGGGTGCGGCCGACCATCCAGTAGACATCGCCCAGATGATCATTGACCAATGGGTCGTTGGACATCTGCGTGGCCGCACGCTCCATCGGCGTCACCGCCTCGGCATACCGACCAAGGCGATAGAGGCCCCAGCCGAGGCTGTCCTGGATATAACCGTCATCGGGGCGCAGCTTGGCCGCCTTTTCGATCATGCCCAGCGCCTCATCAAGGTCGTGGCCGCGGTCGATGAAGCTGTAGCCGAGGTAATTCAGGATTTGCGCCTGCTCGGGGCGGATCTTCAGCGCCGCGCGCATGTCGGCCTCGGCGGCGGCGAAATCGCCCGAGCGTTCATAGGCAATGCCGCGGGCATATAGCGGGAACCAGCGACCCTCGGAATTGGTCTTCTCGATCAGCCCAAGCGCCTTGGTGTAGGCGGGCACTGCCTGGGCGTATTTCTCGCGTTGGCGAAGGATGTCGCCCAACGCAACCCAGGCCGAGGCCAGTTCGGGATGGGCGGCGGTCAGCACCGTTGCGGCCTTTTCCGCGTCGTCCAGGCGGTCGGCCCGGGCCAGCGCATCGACCCGAGCCAGCTCAGCCACCGGGCGAACCTCGCCAAGGCGGCGCAGGGCATCGTATTCCGGCTCGGCCAGGTCATACTGCCCGGCCTGCTGCAGCAGTTGCGCCGTAACCAGCCGGGCCTCGCCCAGCTCGGGCCGCAGCCATGCCGCAAGGCGCGCCTGCACCAGTGCGAGCGGGTCCGGCTCTTCGCCCGAGGCGAGGGCGGTCGCGAAGGTCAGGAAGGTCTGGGCCACGCCGTCGAGCGGACCTTGCAGCGCCGTAAAGGGCACGGGCGAACCGGACGCAAGGCGGGCGGACAGATCCAGGATTGCCGGCTCCGCGCCATCGCCGCCCTGATCTTTTAACAGGGACAGGGCCTCGTCGCGGCGGTCGAGTTGCGCCAGCACCTCGGCATGGGCGATCGTTCCCAGCAAGTGCCCAGCGCCGCCGTCGCTGGCCATCAGCTTTTCGGCACCCTCGAAATCCCCGACCGAGGCTTTCACCAGCGCAAGGTTGTAGTCGATCATCGCCTTGGCGCCCCGCAGGCGGGCGAGTTTTTCCAGTTGCTTGATCGATTCCGAGGCGCGGCCGGCGCCGAGTTCGGCCCAAGCCGTCAGCATCCCGTCCAGCAGATCGCCGCCCGGCGCGGACTCGCCCCGTTCCGGCTTCGGCGAGGCGCGCAGCAGCTTAAGCAAGCCCTCCCAGTCGCCAGCCTTGGCCAGCGCGGCGCGCAGGGTGACATTCGTCAATTCGGTCGCGTCGCCCCGCCCTTCCAGATCGCGGGCCAGCGCCACCGCGCGGTCGACCTGCCCGGCCGAGATCAGCGAGACCAGCGCGCTGTCGATCAGGAACGGCTCGTGCGGATCCTGAGCCAGCGCGCGCATGAAATAGGCGGCGGCAGCGGCAAAATCATTGCCGTCGGCAGCTTGCCGCGCCGCGAGATAGGGGCCGGCCAGGTCATGCGTAATCGGGCCGTGGACCGGCGCGGCCTCTGCGGCCGCGGCGTCCGCCAGCGGGTCGGCGCCATTGCCGTCGACTGCCCCGGCGCCGCCCCCCTGATCGCCGCCCTCGTCGGCGGGGTTTTCCATATCACCCGGATCGGCATCAAGATTCGGGTCGGCTGCGGGCGCAGTTTCCGGGGCGGCGGCCGGGGCCGCTTCAGGCGCAGACTCCGGCGCGGCAGCCGGCCCCGCGGAGGGCGGAGCCGCCTGCGCGAGCGCCGCGGCGGGTCCCAAGGTGGTCAGCGCAATCAGCGCCAGCGGCAAAATCCGGCTCAAACCTGGTCCTCCGGCGTGCGGATGTCGTGGCGTGGCAACCTACCCGGCCGCTCGGCAGCCCTGCAATGGCGCTTTCTCACAACTTCGCGCGAGCCTTTACATGTTCGGATAATTCGGACCATCGCCCCCTTGGGGCGTGGTCCAGACGATGTTTTGGCTGGGGTCCTTGATGTCGCAGGTCTTGCAGTGCACGCAGTTCTGGAAGTTGATCACGAACCGCGCGCCCTCGGGCACGCTCGCGTCCTCGACCACCTCATAGACCGCCGCCGGGCAATAGCGCTGCGCCGGCTCGGCGAACTCGGGCAGGTTCACCCGGATTGGCACGGTCGGGTCCTTCAGCTTCAGGTGCGAGGGCTGGCTTTCCTCGTGGTTGGTAAAGCTGAAGGCGACGTTGGTCAGGCGGTCAAAGCTCAGCTTGCCATCGGGCTTGGGGTATTCGATCGGCTTGAACTTGTCCGCCTTGCCGGTGGCGGCGGCGTCGGTCTTGCCGTGCTTCCAGGTGCCCAGCAGGTTGCGACGCAGGAGGGTCGCGGCCCACATGTCCAGGCCGCCCAGCGCGAGGCTGCCGACCATGCCGGTGCGCGACCAGCTTGGCTTGACGTTGCGCACCCGCTTGAGGTCGCGGCCGATGGGACCATCGCGCAGTTCCTGCTCATAGGGGCTCAGTTCGTCCCCCTCGCGCCCCTCCGTGATCGCCGCGGCCGCAGCCTCGGCGGCATGAATGCCCGACAACATGGCGTTGTGGTTGCCCTTGATGCGCGGCACGTTCACCAGCCCGGCCGAGCAGCCCAGCAGCACGCCCCCCGGGAAAGTAAGTTTCGGGATCGACTGGTAGCCGCCCTCGCTGATCGCGCGCGCGCCATAGGCGACGCGCTTGCCGCCCTCCAAGAGCGCGGCGATCTCGGGGTGATGCTTGAAGCGCTGGAATTCCTGATAGGGCGACAGATAGGGATTGGCGTAGTTCAGATGGACCACGAAACCGAGGAATATTTGATTGTTTTCGGCATGATAGATAAAGCTGCCGCCGCCGGCGTTCTTGCCTAGCGGCCAGCCCATCGTGTGGGTAACGGTCCCCTCGCTGTGCTTCGCGGGGTCGATCTCCCAGATTTCCTTCATGCCGATGCCGAACTTCTGCGGCTCGTGACCGGCGGACAAGTCGAACCGTTCCATGATCTGCTTGGCGAGGCTGCCGCGCACGCCCTCGGCGATGAAGACATACTTGCCGCGCAGCTCCATCCCCGGCTCGTAGTTGGGGCCTGGGGTGCCGTCCGGGTTCTTGCCCATCTCGCCGGCGACGACGCCGGCCACACGCTGACCGTCCCAGACGATCTGGCTGCAGGCCATCCCCGGGAAGATTTCGACCCCCAGTTCTTCGGCCTTGGTCGCCAGCCAGCGGCAGACATTGCCCATGCTGACGATGTAGTTGCCGTGGTTCGACATCAGTCGCGGCATCGGCCAGTTGGGGATGCGGACATGACCCGCCGGTCCCAGCACGAGGAAATTGTCTTGCGTGACCGGAACCTTGATCGGCGCATCCTTGTCCTCGCGCCAGTCCGGCAGAAGCCGGTCCAGCCCGACCGGGTCGATCACCGCGCCCGAGAGGATATGAGCGCCGACCTCGGAGCCCTTTTCCAGCACCACGACCTGCAGATCGGGGTTGATCTGCTTCAGCCGGATCGCCGCTGACAGGCCCGCCGGTCCCGCGCCGACGATGACCACGTCGTAATCCATGGACTCGCGCTCGACATCCGGTAGTTCGGCCGACGCGAGCGAGGTGCCCTCGCCGGCCGCGATGCCGTCGGCCAGAGCCGCTGCGATCTCGGCCGCGCTGTCCGGATCAAGGGCGTTGACCTCGGCCGCCGCGGCCTCGTTTGCTGCTTTGTCGTCCGGCGTCCTGTTGTCGGTCATGGCTGATTTCCCCGCGCTCGCTGTCGGTTGACTAACGCGTGGCGGAACGCGGGGCAATCGCAACGCGGTGATCCGGCTGGCGCGGCCTGGCGATCCGGGGCCATAGGCGCCCCAGGCGACGGACGCCCCGGCGCGTCGGGGGCGCAGTCTGCCAACCGCGCCCCGTCCTGCGACCCACCAAGGCAGCGCGCACAATATTGCACAGAACCGCGCCCCCCGGTGGGGAAACTGCCATGCTTTTTCCACATGTCGCTTGGGTTCGCCCGCCAGCGCCGCTAATCCTGCGCTCGCGCAGCACCATCGGAGGGGATCATGACCCAACGCCTGCATTTCGTTTTCGGCGGCGAGTTGGTCTCGACCGATTCGAACGAGTTTCGTGACCCGGCCAGCATCCACATGGTGGGCGTGTTCCCGGACTACGCCTCGGCCTATTCTGCCTGGAAAGCCGAGGCGCAGCGGACGGTCGACAGCGCCCAGACGCGGTACTTCATCGCCCACCTGCACCGCCTGCGCGAAGAGAACCGCGAGGCCAGCCCGACGGGCGAGCTTGGCGCCTGACGTGACCGCAGGCCGGACCGGACAGCCGCCGCGGCTGTGGGATCGGCTAACCGGCCGGGCACACGAGATGGGTCACCGGCCGCTGCCGCCGCTGCCACGCGGCGCGGGCCCCTTGGTCTGGCTGCGCCTCGATCGCAGCTGGCCAGCCGAGGGCGGCGCGCCGGCGCAACTCGCGGCGGCGCTTATCGCGGCCCGGCCCGGCCTGCGGGTCCTGCTGACCCATCCCGATGCGATTGCCGCCGATCCTGCCACCCAGTTGCCGCCGCTGCTGCCCGGCGCCCAAGGGCGCACCCGGCCCGACCCCGGCCCCGCGCCCGAGGCGCTGCGGGCGTTCATGGAACATGCCGAGCCGGCGGCGGTCCTGTCCCTCGGCAGCGATCTGTCCGACGGCCTGCTGATCGAGGCTGAGCGCCTCGGCGTGCCGGTCGTGCTGGCAGAGCCGCGCCTGCCGCATTCCGAGGCCCGCCACTGGCCCTGGCAGCGCGGCCGCGCGCATGGCGGACTGTCGCTGGCGAACTCGGTCGTCGTCGCCTCGCCTGAGGCGCGCGACACCGCGATCCGCCTCGGCGCGGCGCCGTCCGACGTGATGCTGATCGGCCCGCTGGTCGAGACGCGCCGCCCGCCCGGCTACACCGAGGCCGAGCGTTCCGCCTTGGCGGCCTCGCTGACTGGACGCCATTCGTGGTTCGCGGTGACCGTGCCGGAGGCGGAGGAAACAGCTGTCCTTAATGCCCATCGCGCCGCGGTCGGGCTGATGCACCGGACCCTGCTGATCCTCGCCCCCGCCGATCCCGCGCGCTGCACTGCCCTTGTCGAGATCATCGATTCGGGCGGGCTGACCTGCGCCATCCGCAGCCAGATCGAAGAGCCACCGACGGACCTGCAGGTCCTGCTCGCCGATGATCCGGCCGAGTTCGGGCTATGGTATCGCCTGGCCGCGGTCAGCTATCTGGGCGGCACCCTCAGCGGCCATAATGCAGCCACCCGCGATCCGCTGGAGGCGGCAGCATTAGGGTCGGCCATCCTGCATGGTCCACATACGGTTCGGTCGGTTGAGGCCTGGGCTGATCTGCGCGCGGCCCGTGCGGTGCGCGAGGTGCCGCGGCCCGAGCAACTGGGCATGGCGCTGGACGATCTGCTGCAGCCCGACCGCGCCGCCGATTATGCCGCGCGGGCCTGGGCGGTCAGCACCGCCGGGGCCGCCGTCGCGCAACGCATCGCGGCCGCTGTGCTGGCGGTCATCAACTGACCGGTGGCCGGACCCCCTGCGGGGGATCCGGCCCCCTCCTCAGATCGACAGGCAGACGTATTTCAGCTCGAGGAAGTCGTCGATGCCGTAATGGCTGCCCTCGCGGCCAAGGCCGGACTGCTTGACGCCGCCGAACGGCGCCACCTCGGTCGAGATGATGCCCGTGTTCACGCCGACGATGCCGTATTCCAGACCCTCCTGCACGCGGATGATGCGCGCCATGTCGCGGGCGTAAAAATACGAGGCGAGCCCGAAGATCGTATCATTGGCCTTGGCCACCACCTCTTCCTCGGTCTCGAACCGGAACAGCGGCGCCAGCGGGCCGAAGGTCTCTTCGGTCGCGACCTTCATGCTGTCCTTGACCCCGGTCACGACCGTCGGCTGGAAGAAGAGGCCGTCGACCCGCTTGCCGCCGGTGACGATCTTGCCGCCGCCGTCCAGCACGTCCTGGATATGCTCCTCGACCTTGTCGACCGCATCCTTGTTGATCAGCGGGCCGGTGGTCACCCCGTCCTCGAGGCCGTCGCCGACCCGCAGCTTGTCGACCGCAGCGGCGAGGCGCCCCGCGAAGTCGTCATAGACGCCCGACTGCACATAGATGCGGTTGGCGCAGACGCAGGTCTGGCCGTTGTTGCGGAACTTGGAGGCCATCGCGCCCTCCACCGCCTTGTCGAGGTCGGCGTCGTCAAAGACGATGAAGGGCGCGTTGCCGCCCAGTTCCATGCTGCATTTGAGGACCTGGTCGGCGGCCTGGCGCAGCAGGATGCGCCCGACCTCGGTCGAGCCGGTGAAGGTCAGCTTGCGTACCTGCGGGTTCTCGCAGAACTCCTTGCCGATCTCGGACGAGCGGCTGGAGGTGACGACCGACAGGATGCCCTTGGGCAGGCCCGCCCGCTCGCCCAGCACCGCCAGTGCCAGCGCCGACAGCGGGGTCTCCGCCGCCGGGCGCGCGACAAAGCCGCAGCCGACGGCCAGGGCCGGGCCGCATTTGCGGGTGATCATGGCGTTCGGAAAGTTCCACGGCGTGATGCTGGCGACCACACCGATCGGCTGCTTCAGCACGGTGATGCGCTTGTCCGGCTGGTGGCCGGGGATCGTCTCGCCATAGACCCGCTTGGCTTCCTCGCCGAAGAACTCGATGAAGCTGGCGCCATAGGCGATCTCGCCCTTGGCCTCGGGCAGCGGCTTGCCCTGCTCGGCGGTCAGGATCTTGCCCAGGTCGTCCTGGTTTTCCATCATCAGGTCGAACCACTTGCGCAGCACCTGCGCGCGCTCTTTCGCGGTGCGGGCCGACCAGGCCTTCATCGCCTCGGCGGCCGCCGCGATGGCGCGCGCGGCATCGGCGCGGGTCATGTCCGCAACCTCGGCAATGACATCGCCGCGGGCCGGGTTCATCACCGGAAACGTGCTCGCCCCCTCAACCCACTCGCCGGCGATATAGGCCCGCGTCTCCAGCAGCGACGGGTCGCGCAAAAGGGTCCGCAGATCAGTCGAATGCTTGGTCATGGAAAAGGGGTCCTTTGCTGACGTCTGCACGGCAATACAGCAACGGCGCGGCGGGGGAAATACTCGCGCATTGGTGAGGGTTAGGTGATCGAACCAGACGCGCCGGGTGGGTGTTGTGATCGCGAATGGTCGCCGCCTTGCGATCCTTTCTGTGTGGGAGAGTTATAATGCGTACCCTGTTTGCCACCACTGCCCTTGCCGCCATGGCCCTTGCCGGCGCCGCTTCGGCCGATACCATGGCCAAGGCCGGCACCGACCTGAACGTGCGTTCCGGGCCCGGCGTCCAGCACGAGGTTGTCGGCGTCATCCCTGGCGGTGATGACGTCAACGTCAAGGGCTGCATCGACAGCGCCAACTGGTGCGAGATCAGCTACAAGGACACCACCGGCTGGGCCTATGGCGACTACCTGGCCGCCAAGGTCGGCGAAAGCTTCGAGCCGATCTATCCGAACCGTGAAAAGCTGCAGGTCTCGGTGGTCGAATACAAGGCCCCCGAGGTGAGCACCGGCAAAGCCGTGGCCGATGCCGGCGCCGGCGCGGCGGCGGGCGCCGCGGCGGGCGCCCTGGTCGCAGGTCCCCTGGGCGCGGTTGTCGGCGCGGCGGTTGGCGCGGGCACTGCCCAGGTCCCGGCCCCTGCGCCCGAGGTCAAAACCTACATCGACGCCCACCCGATGGATCCGGTGATCCTCGACGGCGAGGTCGTGGTCGGTGCCGGCGTGCCCGAGAACGTCACGCTCTACGACATCCCGGATCAGAAGGACTACAAATACGTGACCATCAACGGCCAGCCCGTTCTGGTCGGCCAGGATCGCAAGATCGTCTACATCTACCGCTGATCCGCACCATCGAGGGGCAGGACAGGGGGCGGCACTTCGGTGCCGCCCTTTTGCATTTGCGCGCACCAGACGCCGCGCGCCACGGCACGGGCGAGGCAGCAGGCCGCAGCGTGGCCAAGCAGGAAAGGATCGCCCCCAGCGCGCGCGCCGGTCGAGGCCGCAAAAACAAGATCCCCGTCCCATAGCGTGTGGCTTGGCACGATGGCGCGGGCGAGCCCGTCATGGGCGGCCACTGCCATGCGCGTCAGCGCCGCCTTGTCCAGCGCCGCGTCCGTCGCGACGATGGCGATGGTGGTCGCCTCGCCGGGCGCCTTCTCGGCCTTTGGCTCGTAAGCAGCCGGAAAGTTCGCGGGCAGGCCGAGGCCGCCGAATTCATCCCCGATCTCCCACGGGGCGGCCCAGAAGTGGGGGCCATCGCCCACGGTGACCGAGCCCAGCGCGTTGACCGCGACCAGCGCGCCGACGGTCGTGCCGTCCGAGAGCACCGCAGAGGCCGAGCCGAGGCCGCCCCAGCGATTCGCGGTCGTGGCGCCAAGGCCGGCGCCCGCGCGGCCCAACGCGAAATCCGTCGCGGCTGCCTCCAGCGCGCGCCGCCCAAGCGACCGATAGGGATTGTCGGTCCAGTCCTTGTCGCCACCATTCAGCAGATCGAACAGGATCGCCCCGGGCACGATCGGCACCCGCGCGTCACCTACGGCAAAGCCGCGTCCCATGGTGCGCAACCCGGCCATGACGCCGGAGCCCGCGTCCAGCCCAAAGGCCGAGCCGCCCGACAGGAACAGCGCATCGACGGCCTGCACGGCCTTGTCGGGGGCCAGCAGGTCCGTCTCGCGCGTGCCGGGTGCGCCGCCCATGACATGGACCGCGGCGGTAAAGGGGGAATCGGCCGTCAGCACCGTCACGCCCGAGCGGAGGTGCGCATCATCGGCATTTCCCACCCGCAGGCCGGCGACATCGGTAATCAGGTTACGCGGTCCGGGTTGCATCGATCCCCCTTGCTCGCTGCCAGAGCATGTTGCGTCAGATGCAGCGCCCGCCGTCGACCTCCATCGCGACGCCGGTCACCATCGATGCCTCGTCCGAGGCGAGGTACAGCGCCGCGTTCGCGATATCCTCCGGGGTCGAGAAGCGGCCGATGGGGATGGTGGACAGGAATTTGGCGCGCATGTCGGGCGTGTCCTCGCCCATGAAACTTTTGAGCAGCGGTGTCTCGCCCGCGACCGGGTTCACCGCGTTGACCCGCACGCCGAACGGCGCCAGTTCGACCGCCATGGCGCGGGTCGCGGTAATCATCCAGCCCTTCGAGGCGTTGTACCAACTGAGGCGCGGCCGGGGCGAGACGCCGGCGGTCGAGGCGATGTTGACGATGGCGCCCTGCCCCGCGGCTTTCATCAGCGGGACGACGATGCGCGCCGACAGGTAGACCGCCTTGCAGTTCACTGCCATGACGTGGTCGAAATCGGCCTCGCTGACATCCTCCATCGGCGCTGGCAGATGGGTGACGCCGGCGTTGTTGATCAGGATGTCGATCCGGCCCCAGGCAGCCATCGCGGCATCCGCCATCGCCTGCACCGCGGTCCCGTCCGAGACGTCAACCTCGAACGAGAGACCGCCGATCTGGCCCGCCACGGCGGCGGCGGAAACCGCGTCGCGGTCGACCACCATGACTTGCGCGCCCTCGGCGGCAAAGCGGTGGGCGATGCCCGCGCCGAACCCCGAGCCGCCACCCGTCACGATTGCCGTCTTGCCCTGCAGGCGCATTACCTGTCCCCTTGCCGTCATTATCAGCTTCCCACGATGCCGCAGCCGGCGTCAGGAGGCCAGCACCCGCAACAGCGCTGCGTCCAGCACTGTCCAGTCGTCCAGTTGCAGGCGAACCGGCAGCGTCAGCACCTTGCGCCGGAACGAGGGCGGCAGGCGCACCGCGTCCTTTTCAGTCGTCACCATCTGGGCGGAATACGCCCGCGCCTCGGCCTCGAGTCGCGTCAGCAGTTGCGGCGAGAAGGTCTGGTGATCTTCCAGCGCCTCGGCCCGGACCAAGTTTGCACCAAGATCGCGCAGGGTGGCGAAGAATTTCTCGGGGTGGCCGATGCCGGCAAAGGCGAGGATCCGCTCGCCCGTCCAGTCATGGCCCATCTTCAGCGGCTGCAGCGCGGCGCGCAGGTGGGGAATGCCGGGTGGCGCCTGGAATTGCGCCTGCGCCTGGGGCGGTCCGACGGACAGCAGCAGATCGGCGCGGGCGAGACCGACGGCGACCGGCTCGCGCAGCGGCCCGGCAGGCAGGCACAGCCCGTTGCCAAAGCCGCGCGCCGCATCGACCACCACCAGCGAAAGATCGTGATGCAGCGACGGATCCTGAAAGCCGTCGTCCAGAATGATGACTTGCGCCCCGCTGCGGGCGGCGGCGCGCGCGCCCTGCACCCGGTCGTCCGAAACCCAGACCGGTGCAAAGGCCGACAGCAACAGCGGCTCGTCCCCGACCTCTGCCGCGGTATGAACCCGTTCGTCGACGCGCAGCGGGCCGGTGACGGTGCCGCCATAGCCGCGGCTGACGACCTGCACAGCGACGCCCGGCGCCAACAGGCGCTGGACAATGGCGATTACCACCGGCGTCTTGCCAGTCCCACCGGCATTCAGGTTGCCGACGCAGAGGACCGGGACGCCCACCCGTGCCCGCGCGCCGCGGGCCAGCCGCCGCGCAGTGGCCGCGGCATAGATCGCGCCGAGCGGGCGCAACGCGGTGGCTGCCATCCCGGCTGGCCGGAACCAGAAGGCGGGCGCACGCCGCGCCATCGCCTCAGCGCCGGTCGTTGTCGTCCGAATCGTCGTCCAGTGCCTCGTCGGTCTCGATCGCCTCGGCCTCGGCCTCGGCATCGATCTCGTGGTCGATATCAGCCTCGGGATCGGTTACAGCGTCGTCGTCCAGATCGTCTTCTTCCGAGATGTCGTCCATGTCGACCCGCTCGCCGGCATCGGGGACCGCTTTGCGGAAGAAGCTCTCGGCGTCGCGGTAGTTGGTGGTGTCCGCCTTCTCGGCCTTGGGCGAGAGGGTGAAGTTCTCAAGCCCGGCGATGGCCGAGGGCAGGCGCGGCTCGTCCGACATGGACAGCGAGGTCTCGGTCGAGACCAGCTTGCGCCGCTCGTCATCGGACATCACGTCATCGGAGCGCTTGCGGGCGGCCTTCTGGACCTCGGCATCCAGCTCGCTCTGCTTGCTGAGGCCCAGGGCGACCGGATCGATCGGCTGGATGTTCTGGATGTTCCAGTGGCTGCGATCGCGGATCGAGGCGATGGTCGGCTTGGTGGTGCCGACCAGCTTGGCGATCTGCGCGTCCGCCAGCTCGGGGTGGAACTTGACGAGCCACAGGATGGCGGCCGGGCGGTCCTGGCGCTTGGACAGCGGGGTGTAACGCGGGCCGCGACGCTTTTCCTCGCCCTCGGCGGCGGGATTGTGCTTGATCTTCAGCACATAGGCGGGGTTGCCCTGCGCCTTGTCGATCTCGGCCTGATCCAACTGGTTGCTGGCGATGGGGTCAAATCCCTTGACCCCGGTCGCCACATCGCCGTCGGCGATGCCCTGCACCTCAAGTTCGTGCAGGCCGCAGAAATCCGCGATCTGCTTGAAGCTCAACGTGGTGTTGTCGACCAGCCAGACAGCGGTGGCCTTGGCCATCAGCGGCTTCTGCATCGTCGTATCTCTCCTTCGTCGCGGGCCATGCGTGATCAGCCGGTGAAAACCGGGGGGCGGCACGCGGGCCAATCCTCGTTTTCGGGAATTGACAGCCGATATAGGGCGTTGCGCAGGGCGAGAAAAGCCCAAATCGGCCACTCGCGCAGCGCCGTCCCGGCCGCTAGGCTGGCGGCATGATGATGCGCACGCTTGCCCTGCTGTCTGCCACGCTGCTGGCCGGCCCCCTGCCGGCGGCGGCGCAAGACACGCCCGGCGATTTCGAGTATTACGTGCTGTCCCTCAGCTGGTCGCCCAGCTGGTGTGCGGCCGAGGATGACGGCACCGCCGACCAGTGCCGTCCCGGCGTACGACGCGGCTTTGTCGTGCATGGCCTCTGGCCGCAGTACGAGCAGGGCTGGCCGTCCGATTGCCGCACCGAGGCGCGCGATCCGACGCGGGGCGACAGCGCCGAGATGGCCGACCTGATGGGTTCCGGCGGCCTCGCCTGGTACCAGTGGAAAAAGCACGGCCGGTGTTCGGGCTTGTCCGGCCGGGACTATTACAGCCTGATGCGCGAGGCCGTGTCGCGGGTCGCGATCCCGCCCGCCTATGCCCGATTGCCGCGCGACCTGAACGTTCCGCCCGGAGCTATCGAGGCGGCATTTCTGGCGGTCAACCCCGACATGACGCGCGAAGGCGTGACGATCACCTGCGATGCGGGCGCCGTTGAGGAGGTTCGCATCTGCCTGACGCGCGACCTGCGCCCGCGTGACTGCGCGCCGGATGCGCGCCGCGATTGCGGCGCGAGGGTGTTGCGAATGCCGCAGGTGGAGTGAGCTAAGAGAGCGACGCCGCCCGGGCCCGGTCCATTGTTTGGATGCACGTTTGGGCTTTGGCGGCTTCTCCCAAGTGCCCTGCGCCCTGTTCCGTAGGCCCCCGCGTTACGCAGCGTCAGAGCCGGTATATCAATGGGCCCGCGATTCGGCCGGTGGGCGTCGACGGAGACCGATCTCCGCTCGCAAAAAGCGACCTGCGCTGCGTTTCCTGAACGTAAATTCGGTTGCATTTGAAGTGATCGTCACCGGGCGCAGCGGAACCTTATTTCGTCCCGTGGGACGCCATATCTGCACCTGATCCCGCATGCGCGCTGGTTGCGCCTGCCCATCCCTGTAAGTCGACACGTCCTGCTGCTCGGCTTGCAAGGCTATAAAGTCCCGGCCATCGCATTGGCTTCACTGCAAAAATTCAACGCGTGACAAAACTCATCCCAAGGCGCGTCCCGACCCTGCACCTGAGGACGGACGTAGTTCCTCGCCGAGACATCTGCGGCTGGCCCTCGCTTCCCAAACCCCGACCCCAAGTTGCCCGCGGCATCCGCCGCCTCTGCCTCGGGACCGCGCCGGCCGCCCTCTCCAGCGGCCCATATCGCATAAAATCCCGGACATGTTCGACTCTGCCTGCGCGGCAGGACGTGGTGATATCGCACACGTCAAAGAATACTCGCAGCGGTCAACACAACTATAGGATGATACCATGTCCGGGCTGACTCTGGTTGGCACGCTGTTTGGCCCGAACAGCTCCTATACCAGAAACATCAGCGATCTTGCCTTGGAACAGACCTCGCAAGGGCTGTTTCTGGTCGCTGCCAACCAGCGGGGCGGCGGGCTGACGAGCTTCTCCGTTGGCACAAGCGACAAGGCCGCCACCTTTGTCAGCCATGCCCCCTACGTCGCCAGTCTCGGCTGGCTGTCAGAGCCAAAGATCACCTTTCGTGAAGTCGCGGGCGGCTTTCAGGCCTATCCGCTGGGCATGCTCTATTCCGGCAGCAGGGGCACGCTGTTCGACGAAAAGGGTTCAGCCAAGGCGACCGTCGCGAGCGGCCTCGGCTTTGACACCATCACCGCCACGGCGCTGCATATCGGCAGCACCGAATATCTGTTTGCCTCGCGCGATGCCGGGGCCACGTTCCACAGCTATCGGCGGGGGGCAGATGGCACGCTGACACTGGTCTCGTCATCGCAAGTGCCGACCGGTATCCACCGCGACGCGCGGATCAACGAGATCGAGGTCGCGACGGTTGCCGGCAAGCAATTCGCGATCGCCACCTCCACCCTCGGCAATTTCATCGCCTGCCACCCGATTGACGCCGCCGGCCGCATCCTGCCGGGTCAGGTCATGGGAATGTCCTGGCAGGCGCCTTTCATGACACCGCGCGAGGTAGAGATCGCGGCGGTGGGCGGCACGACCTTTGTCATCGTGGCGGGCGCCGACAGCTCCTCCCTGACGGTGTTGAAACTAGACGCGACCGGCCGGCTGACCCCCGTCGATCACATCTTGGACGAACGCGGCACCCGCTTTGACAACATTACCGAACTTGAGGCCGTCACCCTCAACGGGCGCACCTTCGTCTTTGCAGCCGGGGCGGATGACGGGATCAGCATGTTCACCTTGCTGCCCGACGGACGGCTGGTGCATGTCGGCACCTTGGCCGACACGGCAGGCACGTCGCTGGCTGATGTCTCGGGCCTCGCGGCCGGGGTGCTGGCCGGCAAGATCGCGCTTTTCGCCAGCTCGGCGACAGAGCGGGGGATCACCCAGCTCGCTGTCGACACTGGCGTGGTCGGTGCGACCGGGTTTGCCTCCAGCGGCTACACCGTCGGAACGGCGGCCGATGACCTGCTCGTCGCGCAGGCGGGAACTTTGCGGATCACAGGCGGCGCGGGGGACGACACGCTTGTCGCGGGCGGCCGGCCGGTGATGCTGACCGGCGGGGCGGGGGCGGATGTTTTCGTGCCTACTGCGGTTGTGGGCACGATCACCATCACCGACTTCGACCGCAACCAGGACCGCCTCGACCTCAGCGACCTGGGCATGGTTCGCCATCCGATGCAGATGGCAATAACGTCGACGTCCACGGGCCTGCGCATCACCTTCGGCCCAACCACCATCGACGTGCGCAGTGCAAGCGGTGCCAGCCTGCCTGCCGGCATCGTCAGCATCGATAACTTTCCCATCGCGCATTATCCGACGCCGGGAAACGCGGTCACTCTCGTCGGCACCGCCGGTGGAGACTGGATTGGCGCGGGCGTCAACGCCGTGACGATCTACGGCTTGGGCGGAGGAGACACCCTTACCGGCGGGGTTTTCGACGACCGGCTCAGCGGCGGCGACGGTGACGACTTGATCTATGGCCGGTCGGGCAACGATTGGGGCAGCGGGGACGCCGGAAACGATCGCCTTTATGGCGAATCGGGCCGCGACACTCTGTTGGGTCAAGATGGTGACGACTTTTTGATGGGGGGGACAGGCGACGACCGTCTGCAAGGGGGAACGGGAAACGACACGCTGATCGGCGAAGACGGCAATGACCTATTACTCGGCGACGACGGCAACGATTTGCTGCAGGGTGGCGCTGGCGATGACGTGCTCCAGGGCGGCCTTGGAAATGACACGATCTCCGGCGGGTCAGGCAACGATGTGATCAGCGCGTCGGGCGGCCTAAACCGATTTTCGGGAGACGACGGCGACGACACCTTGCTGGGCGGCATCGGCGCCGACACGGCATTCGGCGGCGCCGGGGCCGACTATATTGTTGGCGGACTCGGTCGCGATGTGTTGGCCGGAGGGACTGAAAATGATGTGATTTCCGGCGGGGCTGACAATGACACGCTGCTCGGTGACGCCGGTGACGACCGCCTCCTGGGCGACGACGGGAATGACCGCATCGATGGCGGCGCGGGAAATGATCTGATCTTCGGCGGAATCGGGGAAGATGTCATGACCGGCGGCGATGGCAACGACACGATTTATGGCGAGGGCGGTTTGAACTACCTGGCAGGCGGAGCGGGCAACGATTTCCTTTATGGGGGTCTGTCAAATGATTCACTCGTCGGCAGCGCAGGCAACGATATTCTGATAGGCTATGCCGGCCGGGATCGCCTGTTTGGCGAGGACGGGAATGACGTTATCGCTGGGGGATTGGACAACGATACTTTGCTCGGCCAAGCCGGCGATGATCGTATGACGGGTGACGAGGGAGAAGACTACCTCGACGGGGGCGCCGGAGCGGATATCCTGAATGGCGGCGCGGGCAACGACATCGTTCTCGGGGGCGCGGGCGATGACCAGGTGATTGGCTGGTCCGGCAACGACCGCTTGCGCGGTGACGCCGGCAACGACCGCCTCTATGGTGGCCTCGGCAACGACGTCATCTGGGGCCAGGACGGCGATGACAGATGCAGCGGTGACGCCGGGACTGATTCCATCGACGGCGGCCTCGGGAACGACTTCATCGCATGCGGTGAAGGTAACGATCTGGCATATGGTGGCGTTGGTAACGACTACATGTCGGGTGAGGGCGGCGACGATGTAATGCGCGGTGATGCCGGCAACGACGGCATGTTTGGCGGCCTTGGCGACGACGTCTTGCTGGGGATGGCCGACAACGACAGGATTTACGGCGAGGCTGGGAACGACCGCCTCGACGGCGGCGACGGAAATGACCTGTTAAGTGGCGGGTCCGGGCTGGGTACCCTGCTCGGTGGAGCCGGCAATGATACACTGATGGGCGGTCCGGATAACGACTGGCTGATCGGCGGCCTTGGAAACGATCGCCTCGGCGGCGGCGACGGCAATGACTATCTTGTTGGGCAGTTCGGCGCCAATGACATGACCGGTGACGCGGGCGACGACACCCTCGTAGGCGCGGAGGGAAACGATTTTCTCGTTGGCGGCACCGGGATCGACATCCTGTACGGAAACGCCGGTAATGACATCATGCAGGGCGGCGACTCGAACGACTATCTCTTCGGCGGTCTAGGCCGCGACGTCATGACCGGCGGGGCAGGCTCGGACCGGTTTGTGTTTGCCGCGCGAGACTCTGCTGCCAGCGCGCTGACCGCGGACCTGATCACCGACTTCGTCACCGGGGACGACAGAATCGATTTACGCGGCATGAACTGCCACTGGAGTGGGTCAAGTTTTTCCGGCGGCGCCGGCAGCGTAATGGTCCGGCAGGTCGGCAGCCTGACCTATCTCGATGCTGACCTGAATGGTGACTTGCGCGCAGATTTTTCAATCGCCCTGAGCAACCGCGCCGAGTTGCTGCGCGGCGATATAATGATTTAACCTATCGCTCGAGCAGGCGCAGGTGATGACGGTTCAACAGCAGCATGCCGAAGAAGATCAGCACCCCGCTGACTATCAGCACATAGGCGGGGCTGGCGTAGCTGGCATCATAGGTGCCGTAAATGCCGCGTCGCACAAGGGCAACGCAATGCACCAATGGATTGAACCAAAGCACATTCTGGGCCGCCATCGGCATTGAGGAATAGAGGTAGAATACGCCCGAGATCAGGAAAAGCGGTCGCATCAGAATTGACCATATGCGCTCCCAAATCGGGAACTCGAGAAAAAGATAGCAATTCATGACCCCCACCCCGACCGCAAGCAGGGCGGTGAGGACTGCCCCCTCCAGAAGAGCGGGTATGTTCCATACCGTATGCAGGCCGTAAAACAGGTCGATTCCCGTAAAAATCATGCCGCACACGACAATTTGCGTAACGAAATTCAATAGGACGCGCGCGATAAGGGCATCTGTATAGGTTACAGGCGGATACTGTAGAAACGGCCGCGAGAAAGCGATCGAGCGCGCAACCGTTCCTGAGAGCTCCATGTACATGGCGAAAGGCAGGAAACCGCTGGCATAGAACAGCGGGAAGTTGGTGCCGATCGCCGGCGCAGCGAGTGTGATCGAAAAGATGAACGACAACAGGGCAATGCCGGCCATCGGCTCGGCCAGTACCCAGAGGTAGCCCCCGGGGGAGCGGCCGTAGCGGGTCGCGATCTCACGCAGCATCAGCGCCGCGACGATCCGCACCATCTTGAACCTGATCTTGGGCCGCTGGGCGGGGGCGCGCAGGGGCGTCATGACCGCCGCGGTTGGCGGGGTGGTAAGACCGGCGCTGTCGGTAAGGGTCGGCTGGGCCATGGCGTCACGCAAATCTGATCTCTGGCCTTGCGGCAGCCCAGTATGTAACAAGCGGCCACGATTTGAACAAGGAAAGCCGCAGTGGTGAGCCAATCTCCCTCCCCCCGGCCCGAAACCTCGGGGGCGGCCGTAACCGCGGCACCCAGGGTCCAGACCAGTCCGAGCGACAGCGTGCCGGCGGCCGGCGCGGCGATTACCGCCGGCGGCGCGGCGGGTGCTGCCACGCAGCCCGCATCGACTGCTTCCACAGTTCCGGCGCCCCCCATCGCTTCCGCAATGTCGGCAGCCGCGCCCTCACCGGCGACGCCGCCGCAGGCAGCCCCAGCTCCTCCAGCCGCGACTGGGCAACCGACCGCCACAGCCGCGGCGTCGATCCCGCAAGCGACGCCGTCCATCCCTGCTCCGGCTGCTCCCGCACAGCCCGCCCCAGCCCCTCAGCCCGCACCTGCCAAGCCGGCGCCCGCAGCTCAGGCCGCGCCCGCCGAGCCTGTCCCCTCTGCCCCGCCTCGCCCGGCGCCGATCCAACCGGCCCCCGCCGCCGCACAGCCGCCCGTCCCGGCCCGGCCGGCCGCCGCTGCCCAGCCCGCCGTGCGCCAGGTCACCCCCATGCCGCTAGCCGCCGCCCCGCCTGCCATTCCGCCAGCACCGCCGCATGCTGGCGCAGGGGTCCAGCGCGCGCCAGCCGGAAGGGCCCGGCCCAAGTTCCGACACTGGATGCTGATTCTCAGCTTCCTGGTCCTGGTCCTTCTGCCGCTTACTGCATCCGCCTGGTACCTGTGGACACGCGCGCAGGACCAGTATGTCTCGGTCATGGGATTCTCGGTCCGCAAGGAAGACCAGAAAGGCGGGATCGACCTTCTCGGCGGGCTCGGGGCATTCACCTCGTCAGGCGGGGCGTCCGATCAGAACATCCTCTACCAGTTCATCCGCAGCGAGGACATGGTCCGGGCAGTGAACAACACCATCGACCTCAAGGCACGATTCTCGGCCGGCTGGCCTCGGGATTTCGTCTATGCCTATGACCCCTCGGGCACGATCGAGGACCTGGTCAAATACTGGAACCGACAGGTCACCGTCCTCAGCGACGACAAGACGGGCATCATCACCGTCAAGACGGCCGCCTTCTCGCCGCAGGACGCCAAGACCATTGCCGATGCCATCTATGATGCCAGCAGCAAGACCGTGAACCGGCTCTCAGACCAGGCGCGCGAGGATGCCACCCGCTACGCCCGCGAGGAGTTGAACAAGGCCGAACAGCGGGTCGAGGAGGTGCGGGGCCGCATGACCCAGTACCGCACCCGCACCCAGCTGGTCGATCCCAAGGCGGAGTTCGAGAGCCAGATGGGCATCCTCACGCAACTGCAGAGCCAACTTGCCGCGGCACTCGTCGCGCAGGACATGCTGGTCGAGAATGGCACGCTCGAATCCGATCCGCGCTTTGAGCAGGGCAAGAAAAAGATCGGCGCCATCGAGAGCCGCATCCAGCAGGAGCGGGACAAGTTCAGCACGTCGCGCGACGGCCCGGGCGGCGAGAGTTACGCCAAGCTGGTCGCGGATTACGAACAGTTGACCGCCGATCGCACCTTTGCCGAGGCGACCTATACCGCTGCCCGCGCGACCTATGACAAGGCCCTGGGCGAGGCGCAGCGCCAGACGCGCTATCTTGCCGCCCACATCGTGCCCCAGTTGTCAGAGCAGTCGCAGCGGCCGAACCGGCCCATGGTTCTGGCGCTGATGGCGCTGTTCCTGACACTTGGCTGGTCGATCCTGCTGCTGGTCTATTACAGCGTGCGGGACCGCGCCTGATCCGATGATCCGGCTGGAAAACGTCACCAAGGTCTACCGCTCGCGCGGGGTCACCACCCTGGTTGCGGATCAGATCAACGCGACCTTCGCGACCGGCGCCTCGGTCGGGCTGCTGGGCCGCAACGGGGCTGGCAAGTCCTCGCTGATCCGCATGATCTCGGGGACCATGCTGCCAACCTCAGGGCGGATCTGGTCGGACGGCACGATCTCGTGGCCGGTCGGCTTTGCCGCGTCCTTCCACCCCGAGCTGACGGCCGCCCAGAACGTGCGCTTTGTCGCCCGGATCTACGGCGTCGACACCGACGAACTGGCGGATTTCGTGCGCGAGTTCGCCAATCTCGGCCATCATTTCGACAGGCCGTATTACACCTTCTCGTCGGGCATGCGCTCGCGCGTCGCCTTCGGCACCTCGATGGGAATCGCCTTCGATACTTACCTGATCGACGAGGTAACCAGCGTCGGCGATGGCGATTTCCGCCGCCGGTCCGAGGAGGTCTTCCAGGACCGGATGAGCCGCGCGGGCGCCATCGTTGTCAGTCACTCGCTGGCGCTGATTCGGCGCCTTTGCACTCAGGCAGCGGTGCTGCACCAGGCCCGGCTGACCTTCTTTGACGATGTCGAGGAGGCCATCGCGATGCACGAGGATCTGCTGGGCGTGCCGCGATCGCGTGTCATCATGCCGGCCGTCGCGGTGCCTGGGCAGGCTGTCATCACCGCGGACGACGACTGACCGCACCTTTAGGCGGCCAGTCTCCGCGCCCTTAGCCCGCCGCGGTCAGCAGGGCCGCGATTTCGTCGCGGTGGGCTGCAACGGCCGCCGCATCGCCCTTGCCCTCGACATTCAGGCGCACCACCGGCTCGGTGTTCGACT
The DNA here is from genome assembly GCF_003324675.1 of Paracoccus suum. NCBI lineage: Bacteria > Pseudomonadati > Pseudomonadota > Alphaproteobacteria > Rhodobacterales > Paracoccaceae > Paracoccus > Paracoccus suum. Next base: position 955,775 of record NZ_CP030918.1, on the reverse strand, counting down.
TGCGGATGTTGAACCGCCAGTCGCCGAAATCCAGGCTGACCCCGTCCAGATCGTCCCGCCGCGGTTTCTGGCTGGCAAAGTGATCCACCACACGCGCGATGGCGGCGTCGGGGTCAGCAATGCGAAAGTTTGCCTCGCCCGAGGACGGATAGGCGCGCATCCGCTCGTCCAGCATCTCGGCCAGGGTCTTGCCTTTGCGGCTGAGCAACTCGACCACCAGCAGCCACGGGATCATGCCGCTGTCGGCATAGTGGAAGTCGCGGAAATAATGGTGGGCCGACATCTCGCCGCCGTAGATCGCACCTTCGTCGCGCATCTTGCGCTTGAGGAAGGCATGGCCGGTCTTGCTGACCACGGCGACGCCGCCGGCCTCCTCGATCATGGCGCGCGTGTTCATGATGACGCGGGGGTCGTGAACGATCTTCTCGCCCGGGGATTTTTCCAGGAAAGCCGCGCCCAACAGGCCGACGATATATTCGCCGGGAATGAACCGCCCCGCGCCATCGAAGAAAAAGCAGCGGTCGAAGTCGCCGTCCCAGGCGATCCCGAGATCGGCGCGATTCGCGCGCACCGGGTCCGCCGTCATGGCTTGGTTTTCATCCAGCAGAGGGTTCGGAATCCCGTTGGGAAAGGACGAATCGACCTCATGGTTGATGCGGATAAAAGTCAGCGGCGCGCCGCGTGCCTCGAGCTCCGCCGCGATTGCGTCGAAGGTCGGCCCGGCAGTGCCATTGCCGGCGTTGACCAGGATCTTCATCGGTTTCAGCACCGACACGTCGATGAAATCGACCACCGCCTTGGCATAGGCCGTGCGCGATTCGGGGATCGCGCGGACCTCGCCGACACGGGCAGGGGCGGCAAAACTGCCGGACTGGGCGAGGGCGACGATCGGCGGCAGGTCGGACGCCGGATCCAGTGGCGCGCTGCCTGCCGCGACCATCTTCATGCCGTTATAATCGATGGGATTGTGCGAGGCTGTCACCTCGATCCCTCCATCGGCATCGTAGTGCGGGGTCGCGAAATAGACCTCCTCGGTGCCGGCGAGGCCCAGGTCCAGAACGTCCGCCCCGCCCTCGGTCAGTCCGCGCGTCAGCGCGGCGGCCAGCACGGGCGAGCTTTCGCGGCTGTCGCGGCCGACGACCACAGATTTCGCGCCACGCGCCTGGGCGAAGGCACGGCCGATGCGATAAGCGATGTCTTCGTCCAGTTCACTGCCCAGCTTGCCGCGAACGTCATACGCCTTGAAGCAGGTGATCGTGCGCGGACCTAGGTCGAGTGCGGTCGGAGTGGACATGGGCAAACCTCATCATGGATCACGGGGGACTGGCACCATGTTTGGCATCCCTTTGCAAGCGCCCCGCCTGCAGCCCCCTACCCTCGCCTGGCGAAGGCCGCTAGCCTCGCCAGAGACACATCATCGCCGCGGGGAGGCACAATGGATCGCAGGACCTTTATTTCGACCGCCGGCGTCGGCGGCGCGGCTGCGGCATTGGCCGCGCCGGCCCTGGCGCAGGGCGCGCCCAAGGTGCAATGGCGCCTGACCTCGAGCTACCCGAAAAGCCTCGACACCCTCTACGGCATTTCAGAGGGGCTGGCCGAGCGCGTTTCTGCGCTGACCGACGGCAATTTCACGCTTCAGGTGTTCGCCCCCGGTGAGATCGTCCCGGCGCTGCAGGCGCTGGAGGCGGCGGGCGCGGGCACCGTGGAATGCGCCCATTCGCTGGGCAGCTTCAACATCGGCAAGGATCCGACGTTTGCCTTTGACACCTCGCTGCCGTTCGGCCTGAACACCCGCCAACACAATGCCTGGCTTTTCCAGGGCGGCGGGCGAGAGCTGATCAACGAATTCCTCGTGCCGCATAACGTCTACGCGATTCCGTCGGGCAACACTGGCGCGCAGATGGGCGGCTGGTATCGCAAGGAGATCAACAGCGTCGCGGACCTCTCGGGCCTCAAGCTGCGGATCGCCGGGCTGGGTGGCAACATCCTCAGCCGGCTGGGCGTGGTGCCGCAGCAGATCGGCGGCGGGGACATCTATGCCGCGCTGGAAAAGGGCACCATCGACGCGGCGGAATTCTCGGGTCCGTACGATGACGAGAAGCTGGGGTTCGTAAAAGTCGCGCCCTACTATTACGCCCCCGGCTGGTGGGAGGGGACGGCCAACGTCGGGCTGTTCATCAACCTCGACAAGTGGAAAGGGCTGCCCCCCGAATACCAGGCCGCGCTGGAAACCGCGTCCTCGGCGACGCTGGTCGATTGCCTGGCCAAATACGACGCCCGCAACCCCGAGGCGGTCTACAAACTGGTCGCCCAGGGCGCGCAACTGCGAACCTTCCCCGACGAAGTCATGCAGGCCGCCTATGTCGAGGCGTTCAAGATGTATGACGAAATCGCCGGCAGCAACGAGGCGTTCCGAAAGATCTATGAGCCGTGGAAGGCGTTCGCCGAAAAGGCCCGGACCTGGAACCGGGTGTGCGAATTGCCGTTCGACTACTTCCTGGCAACCAAGATCAACCAGACGACCGAGGCCAAGCCCGCGCCCTGACGGTCGGCAGCAGCGAGTTTTGGGGGTTCCGCAGCCGGGGCGGGGCCCCTGATTTATTTGGGCTATTTGGCCCTTTCACCTGCCGAGTTGCAGACTATCTTCGTTGTCATGTTGAGAATTTCGGAACAGGTGTCCCTGGAGGATTGGGAGCTGTCAGAGCAGTTCACCCGGGCCCAGGGGCCCGGCGGGCAGAACGTGAACAAGGTCTCGACCGCGGTCGAGTTGCGCTTCGAGGCGGAACGCTCGCCCCATCTGTCCGATGCGGTCAAGCGCCGCCTGCGCCGACTGGCCGGGCGGCGCTGGACGCTGGACGGCGCCATCGTCATCCGCGCCGAGGAGACGCGCAGCCAGGTCAGGAACCGCGCCCTTGCGCGCGAGCGGCTGGCAGAACTGGTCCGCGAGGCGCTGGTGCCGCCCGCACCCCGCATCCGCACCCGCCCGACGCTCGGCAGCGTGCGCCGGCGTCTGAAGGCAAAGGCCGTTCGCGGCGAGGTCAAGGTGGCCCGCGCCCGGATCGAGGATGCCGAGTGAGCAAGGGACGGCACCAGGATAAACCGCCCAAAAACGACGCCCGTGCCCCCCAAGCGCACAAGGGCGCCGCGCGCGATGACGTGGCGGTCGTGTACGCAAACGGATCGGCCCAGCCTCCGGCACCCGCGGCCCTGTTGAAAACCCCCAATGCCGCCATCGCCCCCGGCGCGCCGGACATCTCGATCCCCGTCCGACGAAAAAAGCCCGAGACCCAGGTCGCGGCCCTGTGTCTGAACGAGGCGCGTGATCGTGTCCTGCTGATCACCAGCCGCGGGACGGGGCGCTGGGTCGTCCCCAAGGGATGGCCGATGCGCAAGTTCTCGCTGCCCGGAACCGCCTTGCAGGAGGCGTGGGAGGAGGCCGGGGTCGAGGGCGTGGTCGGCCAGACCGAACTCGGCCGGTATCACTATGCCAAGCTGCAGGACCAGGCGTTCGCCATTCCTATCGAGGTCCGGGTGTTTGCGGTAATCGTGCGCCGGCTGAAGTCACGCTTCCCCGAGGCCGGCGAGCGCAAATTGAAATGGTTCCGCCCCGAGGAGGCCGCCCCGCTGGTCGCCGAGGCAGGGCTGCGCGATCTGATCCTGTCGCTGCCGGAACTGGTCACGTCCGGCAGGTTGATGCCCAAGAAGTCGGACAAGCGCCGCAAGTAGAAACGCGGAAACTCAGACCGCCAGGGCGCGACGTTCCTGCGGGCCGACGTCGAACACCTTGCGGTAATGGGCGATCAGGTCGGCCGGGCCGGTCGCCTTTTCGGGATTGTCCGACAGCTTGACGGTCGGGCGGCCATTGGCTGCGACCGCCTTGCAGACCAGGCTGAAAGGCGCCAACCCGTCGCCCTGCACCAGCCCGCGGAAATCATTGGTCAGCAGCGTGCCCCAGCCGAAGCTGACCTTCACCCGGCCATTGAACCGCGCGTGCAGCATGGCGATCTCGGCCACATCCAGCCCGTCTGAAAAGATTACCAGCTTTTCACGCGGATCCTCGCCGCGCGACTGCCACCAGCGGATCGCATATTCGGCAGTCGCGACCGGGTCGCCTGAATCGATGCGGATGCCGGTCCAGCCCGCCAGCCAGTCGGGCGCGCCATTCAGAAAGCCGCGCGTGCCGTAGGTGTCGGGCAGCATCACGCGCAGGTTGCCGTCATGCTCCTCGTGCCAATCGGCCAGAACGCGATAAGGCGCCTGCCGCAGCGCCGCGTCGCTGTCCGTCAGCGCGGCATAGACCATCGGCAGCTCATGCGCGTTGGTGCCGATCGCTTCGATGTCGCGGCGCATCGCGATCAGGCAGTTGCTGGTGCCTGTGAATGCCCCGCCCTGCGAAGCTTCGCCGAGGCCCTCCTGCATGGCCTGCACGCACCAGTCCTGCCAAAGAAAGCTGTGCCGCCGGCGGGTACCGAAATCGGCGATACGCAACCCGTCCAGTTGCCGCAGGGTCTCGATCTTTTCCCAAAGCCGGGTCATGGCGCGGGCGTAGAGTACCTGCAGTTCGAACCGGCCCATGCCCTTCAGCACCGCGCGCGAGCGCAACTCCATCAGGATCGCGAGGGCCGGGATTTCCCACAACATGACCTCGGGCCAGGGGCCCTCGAAAGTCAGCTCGTACTGGCCGTCGCGTTTTTCCAGGATATAGGGCGGCAGGCGCAGACCCTCGAGGAACTCCATGAAGTCGGGGCGGAACATCTGGCGTTTGCCGTAAAAGGTGTTGCCGCGAAGCCAGGTCGACTCGCCCCGCGTCAGGCTGAGATCGCGCACATGGTCCAGCTGCTCGCGCAACTCGCCCTCGTCGATCAGCTCGGCCAGGCGCACGCTGGGGGTGCGGTTGATCAGGCTGAAGGTGACGTTGACATCGGGCCGGTTGCGAAAAACCGATTGGCACATCAGTAGCTTGTAGAAATCGGTGTCGATCAGGCTGCGGATGATCGGGTCGATCTTCCAGGCGTGGTTGTAAACGCGCGTCGCGATATCGACGGCCGGGGTGATCATTTCAGCACCACCCCTTCGGCACGCATCACTGCATCGGCCCGCATCCGGGTCCCGTCCAGGTCGATGGCGCGCGTCGCCTCGGTACGGACCTCGACCGAAAAGCCCAGGCGCACCGCGTCGACCGCGCTCCACGCGACGCAGAAATCATGCGCAAGGCCAACCAGCGTCAGCTGCGTCAGCCCGCGGTCGCGCAGATAGCCGCCAAGGCCGGTAGGCGTCGTGTGATCATTCTCGAAGAAGGTGGAATAGCTGTCGATGTGTTCGCGAAACCCCTTGCGCACGATCATGTCGGCGCAATCCAGCAGCAGATCCGGGTGAAACCGCGCCCCGTCCGAGCCCATGACGCAGTGTCTCGGCCATAGCACCTGCGGGCCGTAGGGCATCGTCGTCACGTCATAGGGCTTGGCGTCGGGGTGGTTGTCGGCAAAGCTGCTATGGTTCGGCGGGTGCCAATCCTGGGTCAGGATCACCGCGTCGAAATCAGGCATCATGGCGTTGATCGGCGCAATAATCTCGTCAGCCCCCGCGACAGCCAGCGTCCCGCCGGGGCAGAAATCCAGTTGCATGTCGACGACGATCAATGCCGTCCCCGTGGTTGCCGTCATCGAATTCCCCCATCGCAATAGGCGAACGTGGCCGCATTTTGCTGCTACCACAAGCCCTGAGGCCGGGGGTTTCGGCCGTTCCGTCAGAAAGGAACAGCTGCCGAAAAGGTCATGTGCTTGCCGCCATCAGGGTGGCGCAGGCGCAAGGATTCGGCATGCAGCATCAGCCGGGCATGATCGTCGCGCGCCGGTCCCTCGGCATATAGTGGATCGCCGAGGATCGGGTGCCCGAGGCTCGCCATATGCACCCGCAGCTGATGGCTGCGCCCGGTCAGCGGGTGCAGGCGAACGCGCGTCTCAGTCTCGCTGGCGCGGATCACGCGCCAGTCGGTCTGGGCAGCGCGGCCGTTTACCGGATCGATCATCTGCCGCGGGCGGTTCGGCCAGTCCACGATCAGCGCCGCATCGACTGTGCCCTGCGGCGGCTCCAACCGGCCGGCGAGGCGGGCGACGTAGGACTTGCGCATGTGCCGGCGCTCGAACTGCAGGCCCAGGTGGCGTTGCGCGTGCGGGGTCAGGGCAAAGACCATGACGCCGGAGGTGTCCAGATCGAGGCGGTGGACCAACAGCACCTCCGGGAAGATTCCACGCAAGCGCTCGATCAGGCAATCGGCGCGGTCCTCGCCCTTGCCCGGCACCGACAGCAGGCCCGCCTGCTTGTCGACGATCAGGATCTCGTGGTCGTGATGCAGGATGCGCGGCGGATCGGCCGGAGGGGCGTAGACGAAAGGCAGCATCGCTTAGCGCAGCACGAGGCGCAGGGCAAGGCCGGCAAACATCACCGCCGCCAGCCGGTTTACCCAGCCCAGGCGCCGCGCCAGTCCCTCGCGCGCGAGGCCTGCGAGGGCACCATAGGCCATGGTCACCAGCGTGCCGGTAAAGGCAAAGATCAGCCCCAGCCCCAGCACTTGCTGCCACACCGGGCCCCATGCGGGATTGGTGAACTGCGGCAGGAACGACAGAAGGAACAGGACGGGCTTGGGGTTCAGCAGGTTACTCAACGCCCCGCGGCCGATCAGCGCGGTGGCCCGCGCCGGGGGCGCATTGCGCAGGCTGACCTCGTCCGCGGGGGGCGCGCGCCAGCTTTTCCACGCCAGCCACAACAGATAGCCCGCGCCGACGAGGCGCACGGCGGTCTGCGCCCCGGGATGTGCGGCAAGTAGCGCCCCGAGGCCGAGCGTCGCCATCGCGACGTGGCACAGTACCCCCAGCCCAACACCAAATCCGGCGAGCATCCCGGCCCGCACCCCGCCGCGAATCCCGCAGGCCGAGGCGAACATCACATCCTGTCCCGGCGCCACGTTCAGCGCGAGGCCCGAGGTGATGAACAGCGCGAGTTGCGCGGTCGGAATGGCCAAGATGGTATCGACGATCATGGCCCACGCATATCCGCCCGGACGGGCTGGCGGCAAGCGTCACAAATGGCCGAAAACCTCGGCTAGAATAGCCTCCAGCGCGACCGCATCAGTGGTGGTAAAGGCACCGGGTCGGTTGCTGTCGATGTCAAAGACGCCGATCAGGCTGCCGCCCGCGCCGGTCACCGGCAGGACTAGCTCGGACCTGGTGCTGCTGGCGCACGCGATGTGGCCCGGAAAGGCGTCGACGTCCGGGACAAGTTGCACTTGGCCGGTCCGCGCTGCGGCCCCGCACACCCCGCGCGAGAAGGGGATGACCAGACAGCCGTGGCCGCCCTGATAGGGCCCGATCTTCAGCATTTCAGGGGCCGTCACGCGGTAAAAACCAGTCCAGTCAAAGCGCTCGTCGCTCTGATGCACCTCGCAGGCCACTGTCGCCATCAAGGCGATGACATCATCCTCGCCCTCGGTCAGGGCGCGGATACGGGCGGCAAGGGCGGGATAATCAACCATGCGCTGCATGGGCCATGAAAAAGCCCCGGCCGCAAGGGCCGGGGCTTTCCACGTCGAGATGGACTGAGGGATCAGTTGCTCGGCGGGGTCGTGGTCGTCGTGGTCGAGCTGGTGTCGGCCGCCGGGGGGGTCGAGGTCGAAGTCGCGTCAGCCGCCGGTTCGGTGGTGGTGGTCGACGTGGTCGTGCCAGTGGCCGGCTCGGTGGTCGTCGTCGTCGTGCCAGTCACCGGCTCGGTCGTGGTAGTCGCCGGGGCGCTGGTGGTCGTGCCAGTGTCCGTGGTCGTCGTCGTGGTCGCGTCATTGCCGCGGCCGAGCAGCCACCACGCCAGAGCAGCGGCAACCAGCAGCGCCAGAATGATCCACAGCAGCGAGCCCGAGCTCTTGGGCTCGACGGTGGTGGTCACGGGGCGCTCAGTCACGACAGTACGCTCGGTGTAGCTGCGCGTGTTGTGCGGGTCGTTGTCGCGATCGGACATGCGTCACTTCCTTCTGATGAAATCGGCGCCTGCCTGTTCGCAGGGCGGATGATCCGTTATGTGCTGCCAACGCCCGGTTTTCGAGGGTGGTTCCAGACAGCGCACCCGCCAAAGCGTATTTCTGCCGATTTTCCAACCCTCAAGCGACGAATTCCCCAGCCCGGGCAAGGTCCTGCGCGGTGTTTATGTTGAAAAATGCGCCGCTTCCGGGCACGTCGAGCGTCTCCATCCCCAGCAATTGCGCGACTGCCTCGACCCGGCGGGTGCCGGCCGCAAGCGCCGCGCGCACGCCGGGGGCGGCGGAAGTCCGCCAAAGGGCAAAGGTCGGCTGCATGCGCGGGGCACCACCGGGGTCGGGCGAACTGATGCCGCGCACCAGGATCACGGCGGCATCGCCACTGCCTGCTGCGCGGTGCGCCAGCATCGCCGCCAGATCGCGCGGAAAGCCGGGCGTGTCCGTGGCGGCGGTGACGATAGCGCCAAATCCCTGCGCCGCCGCCCATTCGAGGCCGGCCAGCACCCCGGCGAGTGGTCCCGGATGCCCTGACAGCGTGTCGGGCAGCACCGGCAGTCCGAGGCCGGCGAACCGCTCCGCCGGGCCGTTGGCACTGATCGCTCGGGCGCAGCCCAGGCGGTCCACGACATGCGCGATCAGCGGCCGGTCATGCAGCACCAGCAGCGCCTTGTCAGCCCCGCCCATGCGCGTGCCCTGCCCCCCCGCGAGGATGATGCCGGCGATGTCCTTGTCATGGATCGGTTGCGTCATCAGGCACCCTTGCGCCGCGCATCGCCGCCCGCAACCCCTGTCGCCGGGCCGCGCCTGCGCCTAGATTGCCTGCGAACGAAGGGACGCTGGATGCTGGGATACCTCGATCAGCCGCGACGCAAGGGCGAGGACGTCGCCGACCGCCTGCTGGCGGACCTCGCGCAGCGCCTCGCGGCCGACGGCGTTCGCCTCGCCGGCGCGGTGCAGGCCAACCGCCCGGCCTCGGGATCCCGACCGGCCGAAATGGTGGCAAAACTGCTGCACCCCGGCGGAGGTGAGGTCGTAATCTCCCAGGCACTCGGTCCGGGCGCGCGGGGATGCTGTCTGGATGCCGAGGGCCTGGAGCGCGCCGCGCAGCAGGCCCGCGACGGGCTCGCCGCTGCGCAACTGGTGCTGCTGAGCAAGTTTGGCCGGCAGGAGGCCGCGGGGCGCGGCTTTCGCGACCTGGTGGCCGAGGGACTGCACCTCGGGCTACCCGTGCTGGTCGCAATCTCTCCAGACGCGGCCGACGCTTTCGCACGGTTTGCCGATGGCCTTGCCGAAGCTGTCGCGCCCGATGCTGCAGAGGGCTGGTGCCGGGCGGCGCTGCAGAATGCCGCCAATGGCTGACAACCCGATCGAAATAGACGCGCGCGATCTGCTGTGCCCACTTCCGGTGCTGCGCCTGCGCCGAGTCCTGAACGGCGCCCCGGAAGCGGCGGAGGTCGTGTTGCTGGCGACCGATGCCGCAGCCATCCTCGACGTGCCGCATTTCTGCGCTGAGGCCGGCCACAAGTTCCTGGGCAGCCGCGATCTGGGCGATGGCGCCCGCGAATACCGGGTGCGCCGCGGCCCTGGCGCCGGACGCACCGCGCAGGCGTGACCCCGGCCTATTCGACCAGCTTGGCCGTCACCTTCATCGGCTTACCGCCGACGCTGTAATCGGCCTCTAGCGTCGCGCCCGCCTTGGCCGGCGTCAGCGCCGAAAGCGAGCCGAGCGAGATCATCATCCCCGGCTTCAGGTCGAAGCGTCCGTCCTTGACTAGCCACAGGACCACGTCCAGCGGATGGCCCAGCAGCATCTCGCCCTTGCCCTGCGCAACGCTGGCGCCATCGGCCTTCAGATCCACCGTCAGGGCCGCCAGATCGGCCACAGGATCGGCCAGATCGGCCATCGGAACGCCCGGGCCGACCACGCCACGCCATGGCATCACCCCATAGGCCGTCATCAGCGCGCCGGTCGGTTTGACCCCTTCGGGCAAGGCCATGTCGGGGAGTTCGATGAATGGGCGCACGTCCTGCAGCGCCTTGGCAACGTCCTCGCGAGTCTTGGCCTGCATGATCGCGGGATCGGCCACCGTGACGATCAGATCGGCCTCGTAGAACGGCGCGCGGCTGCCCTTCATCGGCACCTCTGCACCGTCCTCGAGGATCATCGGCGCGTAAAGCGCGCCGGCCGCGGGCGCCGTCACGCCGAACTTTTCCTGCGCGGGTTTCGAAGTGAAGCCGACCTTCACCCCGACAGGCGCGCCCATCGCCGCGTCCAGTGCGGCGCGATAGGATTTGTAGGCGCAGTCGGCGTCCTCGATCGAGGTCAGTCCGGGGTCGGGAAGGCGCTGCCCCTCCATCCAGCCCTTGGCGGCGGCCTGCATCGCCTCGGGCGCCGGGCAGGTGGCAAAGGCGGGCGCGGCCAGCAGGGTTGCGGCAATCGTGATGCGGATCAGCATATCGGGTCCTCCCTGCAAGGCAGGCTGGGCGCGCTTGCAGATTCCCGCAACTGATTTTCTCGGCGACTCATCCTGCCGCGGTCAGGCCCTTCAGTTCATAAAGCAGGTCGAGCGCCTCGCGCGGGGTCAGGCCATCGGGCTGCACCCCCTCCAGCCGTGCCTCGACGGCCGAGGGGCGCGCGACGGGCGTCGGGGGCGCTGGCGGCGCGGCGCGGAACAGCGGCAGATCGTCGATCAGCGCAGCGGGCCGGGCACCGCCCTCGCGCCCCCCCTTTTCCAGTGCCGCCAGGATTTCGCGCGCGCGGTCCACCACGGCGGCAGGCAGGCCGGCCAGCCGCGCCACCTGCACGCCATAACTGCGGTCCGCCGCCCCTTTGCGGACCTCGTGCAGGAAGATCACGTCGCCCTTCCACTCGCGCACCGCCACAGTCGCGTTCTCGACCCCCGGCAGGCGGGCAGAGAGGCTGGTCATCTCGTGATAATGGGTTGCGAACAGCGCCCGGCAGCGGTTGCTGGCGTGCAGATGCTCCAGCACCGCCCAGGCAATTGACAGCCCGTCCCATGTCGCAGTGCCGCGGCCGATCTCGTCCAGGATGACCAGTGCCGCCGCATCGGCCTGATTGAGGATCGCCGCAGTCTCGACCATCTCGACCATGAAGGTCGAGCGGCCGCGCGCCAGATCGTCAGCCGCGCCGACGCGGCTGAAAAGCTGGCTGACCAGCCCCACATGCGCCCGCCGCGCCGGCACGTAGCCGCCCGCCTGCGCGAGAATGGCGATCAGCGCGTTCTGGCGCAGAAAGGTCGACTTGCCGGCCATGTTCGGGCCGGTCAGCAGCCAGATCGCCGGCGTCTCGCCCGTCGTCAGGGCGCAGTCATTGGCGACAAACGCCTCGGCCTTGCGCTTCAATGCGCGCTCGACAACCGGATGGCGGCCGCCCTCGATGACAAAGGCGCGGCTGTCGTCGACCTGCGGCCTGCTCCATCCCTCGCCCGAGGCGAGGTCGGCAAAGGCGGCGGCGACGTCGACCTCGGCCAGAGCACGCGCCGCCTGCCCGATCGGCCCTGAGGCGCCCAGAACGGCGGCGGTCAGACGGGCAAAGATGCCGCGCTCGATCTCCAGCGCGCGGTCGCGGGCGTTGAGGATGCGGGTCTCCAGCTCGGACAGCGCGACGGTGGTAAAGCGCACGGCATTGGCAGTGGTCTGGCGATGGATGAAGCGCGCCGACAGCGGCGGCGCCAGCATCCGCGCCGCATGGGTCGCGGTCGTCTCGATGAAATAGCCCAGCACGTTGTTGTGCTTGATCTTCAGAGCCGGGATGCCGGTCTCGTCCGCATATTCGGCCTGCATGCCGGCAATGACCCCCCGGCCCTCGTCGCGCAGCCGTCGGGTGTCGTCGAGGTCCGGATCATGACCCGACGCGACGAAGCCGCCATCGCGGGCGAGCAGGGGCGGCTCGGCCACCAGGGCGTCCAGCATGTCGATGAGCACCTCGTGCCCACTCAGCGCGGTGGCCGCATCGGCCAGCACGGTGACCGCGTCCTCGCCCAGCAGCGCGGCGACGGCAGTTGCCGCCTCCAGCCCCGCGCGGATGGCCCCCAAATCACGCGGCCCGCCCCGGTCCAACGCGAGTCGCGACAGCGCCCGGTCCATGTCCGGCGCACGCGCGAGGGCTGCGCGCAGGTCCGCCGCCAACCTCGGGTCAGCCAGCAGATGGGCCACTGCCTCCTGCCGGGCATGGATCACCGCCAGATCGCGCGAGGGCGCGCTGATGCGACGCTCGAGCAGGCGCGCGCCAGCGGCGGTCACGGTTCGGTCGATGGCGGCCAGCAGGCTGCCCTCGCGACCGCCAGACAGCGCCTGCGTCAACTCCAGATTGCGACGGGTTGCGGCATCGATCTGCATCGCGCCGCCCGCCGCCTCGCGCGCCGGCGGGGCGAGGCGCGGCATGCGGCCCTTCTGGGTCAGCAACAGGTAATCGGCGATCGCACCCATCGCCGCCAATTCCGGCCGCTCGAAGCTGCCAAAGCCGTCAAGCGTCTCGACCGCATAGATTGCCGCGAGCCGCCGCGCCCCGGCCGCCGAGTCAAAACTGCCGGGTGCGAGTTCGGTCAGCGCCGCGCCAGCTTCGGCCGCGACATCGTCAAGCCGCGCACCGGCGCACACCAGCAATTCGCGCGGGGCCAGCCGCGCAAGCTCGGGCGCGAGGCGCACGAGCGGACACGGCATCACGCGCAGCGCCCCGGTCGAGATATCGGCCCAAGCCAGCGCCCCCTCGCCCCGGACCTCGGCAAAGGCAGCGAGGAAATTGTGCCGCCGCGCCTCGAGCAGGCTTTCCTCGGTCAGGGTACCGGGCGTGACCAGCCGCACGACATCGCGCGCCACGACCGATCTGCTGCCGCGTTTTTTCGCCTCGGCCGGATCCTCGATCTGCTCGGCAATGGCGACGCGAAACCCCTTGCGGATCAAGGTCAGCAGATAACTTTCTGCGGCATGGACCGGCACGCCGCACATCGGGATCGGCGCGCCCGCATGGGTGCCGCGCTTGGTCAGGGCGATGTCCAGGGCGGCTGCGGCGGCGACCGCGTCCTCGAAGAACATCTCGTAGAAATCGCCCATGCGATAGAATAGCAGCGCGCCGGGATTGGCGGCGCGTATGCCCAGATACTGGACCATCATCGGGCTGGGGGTGTCGTCGGACATGCGGTCGGATGCTCACGCGCGGGGGCAGCGATTCTTGTAGGGCAGGCGCCGGCGCCGGTCCATCGCGTGTGCGCGGGCCAGATGCGGGCTGGCACTGCCCCGCGGCTTGCGCGCATAAGAAAGCGCGAAACCACGGGGCGGAACGCCATGAAGATCGCAGTCATCGGCCTCGGCTATGTCGGCCTTGCCAATGCGCTGATGCTGGCGCGCCATGCCAGCGTGACAGCACTGGACATCAACCCCGACCGGGTGGCGGTGCTGAACGCCGGGCGCGCGACGGTCGAGGACCCGGACGCCGGCCCCTGGCTGGCGCGCGGCGGCCTCGATCTGACGGCCACCACGGACCGCGACGCGGCCCTGCACGGGGCCGAGGTCGTGCTGATCGCGACCCCGACCGATTACGACCCGGCGTCGAACCGCTTTGACACCACTTCGGTCGAAAGCAGCATCGAGGCCGTGCGTGACGCGGCGCCGGGGGCCGCCATCGTCATCCGCTCGACCATCCCGGTCGGGTTCACCGAACGGATGCGGGCCCGCCATGGTACCGACCAGATCCTTTTCACCCCCGAGTTCCTGCGCGAGGGGCGCGCGCTGCACGACAGCCTGAACCCGTCGCGCATCATCGTCGGCGAGCGTGGGACGGCCGGCCAACGGATCGCCGACCTGCTGCTGCGGGGGGCGGATCGCACGGACGTGCCGGTGATGCTGACCGGGCCGACCGAGGCCGAGGCGATCAAGCTGTTCTCTAACACCTACCTCGCGATGCGGGTCGCGTTCTTCAACGAACTCGACAGCTATGCCGAGGCGCGGGGCATTGCCTCGGCCGAAGTGATCCGCGGCGTCGGCAGCGACCCGCGCATCGGCAATCACTACAACAATCCCAGCTTTGGCTATGGCGGTTACTGCCTGCCCAAAGATGCAAAGCAATTGCTGGCAAACTACGACCAGGTACCGCAAAACCTGATCGCCGCCATCGTCGAGAGCAACCGCACCCGCAAGGACTTCATCGCCGAGCAGATCATCGCCCGCAAACCGCGCGTGGTCGGCATCTACCGTCTGGTAATGAAGGCCGGCAGCGACAACTTCCGCCAGAGCTCCATCCAAGGGGTGATGAAACGGATCAAGGCCAAGGGCATTCAGTGCATCGTTTATGAGCCGGTGCTGGACACGCCCGATTTCTTTTACTCGCGCGTGGTCAACGATCTGGCGGCCTTCAAGGCCGAGGCGGATATTATCCTGGCCAACCGCATGACCCCCGATCTGTCGGACGTGGCAGGCAAGGTCTACACCCGTGATCTGTCGGGCGAGGACTGACGGCGCGTCCTAGTCGGCCTTCAGCTGGCGCGCCTCGGACACCAGCATGATCGGGATGCCGGCGCGGATCGGGAAGGCCAACCCGATGGCGTCGGACACCAACTCGGACTGGGCAACGTCATAGCGCAGCGTGGTGTGGCTGACCGGACAGACCAGCGCCTCGAGCATATGGCGGTCGAAGGTCGGCGCGCGCCGGGCTTCGGCGTCAGGGGTTTCGGGATGCGGAGCATCGGTCATTGCAGCGTCTCCTCGCGGGCGCCGCCGTGCAGCGCAAATTCGATCAGCCCGTCCAGCAATTCGCGCCGTTTGGCCAAGGTCGGCGCCTCCAGCAGGGCCTGCTTTTCCTCGACATCCAGCGGCAGCAGCATGGCGAGGGCGTTGACCAGCATCTCGTCGTTGGCCTCCTCGGTGACGTGCCAGTCGGTCGAAAGATCGCGAACCTTCATGTAGCGTTGCAGCCGCGACAGGAACGCCGCACGGTCGAAGCGGGCATCCTCCTCGCAGGTGCTGGACAGGTCCGGGGAAAAGCCGGTCCAGTCCACGCGCCCGCGCAGATAAGGAAGGAACCCCTCCTCAACCTCGCCCAGGCGAAAGCGCGACACCGCCTTGAGCGAGATCATCATCCGCCCGTCTTCCATCTCTGAAAAGGCGGCGACGCGGCCCGCGGTGCCGACGCGCGCCATGCCCTCGCCAATCGGCTGGATCATTCCGATCAGGCGGTTGCCGGACTTCAGCGTGTCCTCCAGCATCTGCAGATAGCGCGGCTCGAATATCTGCAGCGGCAGGCGGGCGCGCGGCATCAGCACCGCGCCCGGCAGCGGGAACAGCGGCAGCGTCGCCGGCAGATCCGCGAGCCGCGCCATCAGACGAAATAGAGCGAAGACAGCCGCCGGCGCCCCTTCAGGGCGATCGGGTCGCTGGGGCCAAGGGCGTCAAAGATGGTGACCAGTTGCGCCTTGGCGGCCCCGTCGTTCCACTCGCGATCCTGACGGAAGAGGTCTAGCAGCTGGTCGACCGCAGCCTCGGTCTGGCCCGCAGCATGTAGCGCCGTCGCATAGTCGAGGCGGGCCTGGTGGTCGGCCGGATCGGCCGCGACCCGCGCTTCGAGGTCGGACAACGGTCCAGCCTTCTGGGCCTGCTGCGCCAGGGCCAGCTGGGCGCGCGCGGCCTCGACCGGGGCCGCGGCAGTAATCTTTGCCGGCACCTTGGCCAGCGACAGCGCCGCCGCGTCGGGCTGGCCGGCGGCCAGTTGCGCGCGGACCAGACCACCCCAGGCGGGGGCATTTTCCGGCTCTTCGCCGATGACCGCCTGGAAAGTCTCGGCGGCATCGTCGAACGCGCCCTCGGCGAGCATCGCCTCGGCCGCCTCCAGCGCGGCGCCAAGGCCGCCATCGTCGCCGCCAAGCGCGATCAACTTGTCGACGAATGCCTTGATCTGGCTGGGCGGGATGGCGCCCTGAAAGGCGTCGACCGGCTGGCCTTGGAAGAAGGCGAACACAGCCGGGATGGACTGCACGCGCAACTGACCGGCGATCATCTGGTTTTCGTCGACATTGACCTTGGCCATACGCACGCGGCCCTTGTGGCGCGCGACCTCGGCCTCGAGTTGCGGGCCGAGAGTCTTGCACGGGCCGCACCAAGGTGCCCAGAAATCGACGATCACCGGAACCTGCATCGAGGCGTCGATCACCTCGGCCATGAAGGTCGCTTCGGACACGTCCTTGATGAAATCGGCGGCCTGCGGCCCTGCCGCCGCATCGGGTGCGTTTCCCGAACCTTGCAAAATCATCTTGCTGGTCTCGCTTCTGATGGTGTCTCGGCGCAAACGCCGGTCGGCTGGCAATATGGGACCTTGGGCGCGCGCATGAAAGGGGGCGCGATGCCGGGTTCGTGTTCGGTCGCGGCGCGATGCGTGTGCGGTTGCGGTTGCGGGACCGCAAGTCGGATCGTCCAGTTGCCCGCTCAGGGGGCGAGGTCGAATCGGGCGAAGACCGGAACATGATCGCTTGGCCCTTCCCAACCCCGCACATCGCGCAGGATACGGCTGGAGTGGCTGGCGCCGGAAATATCCTGCGTCGCCCAGATATGGTCCAGGCGCCGGCCCCGGTTGGCCGCGGCCCAATCGCGGGCACGATAGCTCCACCAGCTGAAGAGCGGACCAGTGGGAATGTCCTTGCGCGTGACATCGACCCAGCCGCCGGCGTCCTGCGCGGCGCCCAGATGCTCGACCTCTGTCGGCGTGTGGCTGACGATCTTCAGCATCTGGCGGTGATTCCAGACGTCATCCTCGCGCGGGGCAATGTTCAGATCGCCGACCAGGATCGAGCGTCCCGGCCGGTCGGCATGGAATGCGTCCCGCATGTCGGTCAGGAAATCCAGTTTTTGCCCGAACTTGACGTTGACCGTGCGGTCCGGCTCGTCCCCGCCGGCCGGGACATAGACGTTGTGTATCACGACCCCGCCGGGGAGCCGTGCTGCGACATGCCGGGCATGGCCAAGGCGCGCATAATCGCGGTCGCCCGCATCCTCGATGGGGATGCGCGAGATGATGGCAACGCCGTTATAGCCCTTTTGCCCGCGCGCCACGATCCAATGATAGCCGAGGGCGTGAAACACCTCGGCCGGGATTTTGTCGACCGGGGATTTGCATTCCTGCAGGCACAGGATGTCGGGCGCCTCGTCCGCCAGCAGGCGGCAGACCAGTTGCGCGCGCAACCGGACCGAATTGATATTCCAGGTGGCGAGGGTGAACATGGGTCAGGCTGGTATCCAGCGGGGCAGCACTTGTCCACCTCGGGTGTCCTACCTAGGCGAGGGCCGGGGCGCGAACCCCGGCCCGGCAAGCGTCAGGCGACCAAACGATAGCCGCCGCTTTCGGTAACCAGCAGCCGAGCATTGCTGGGGTCCGGCTCGATCTTCTGGCGCAGGCGATAGATATGCGTCTCCAGCGTGTGGGTCGTGACGCCGGCGTTGTAGCCCCAGACCTCGTGCAGCAGTACGTCCCGCTGCACGACACCATCCTGCGCGCGATAGAGGAACTTGAGGATGTTGGTTTCCTTCTCGGTCAGGCGGATCTTGCGCTCTTTCTGATCGATCAACATCTTCATCGCCGGCTTGAACGTATACGGGCCCAACTGGAAAACGGCGTCCTCGGACTGTTCATGCGTGCGCAGTTGCGCGCGCAACCGGGCCAGCAGAACCGGGAACTTGAACGGCTTGGTGATGTAGTCGTTGGCGCCGGAGTCGAGGCCGAGGATCGTATCGGCGTCGGTATCGTGCCCGGTCAGCATGACCACTGGGCATTTCACGCCCTGCTTGCGCAGGCGCTTGCACAGCTCCCGCCCGTCCGTGTCGGGCAGGCCGACATCGAGGACGACCAGATCGAACAGCGCGCCCTTGGATTTTTCGACCGCCTCGGCGCCGCTGCCGGCCTCGAAGACATCAAAGTCCTCGGTCGCGACCAGTTGCTCGGCCAGCGCCTCGCGCAGGTCTTCCTCGTCGTCCACCAGCAGGATCTTTTTCAGACCAGCCATCTTGCTTGCCTCCATCGCGTGATTGGGGGAAAGCTGCTTGCGCCCCGCGCGCGCCGCAAGCGACCTGCAATCAATCTCACGCCATGGTGTTGCCAGGGGGCGTTATGTTTCAGAATGTTACAGGAAAATCGCCCCCGATGACCGCCGCCCCCCTGCTGCCGACCTTGGCCGAGACGCTGGCCCGCGCCCGCGCCGACCTGCGGATCGGGCTGCCGGTGGCGGTCGATGGCACGCTCGGCGCGGCGGTCGAGACGCTGACCCCGGCCCGTCTCGCGGCGCTGCGCGCACTCGGCCCTCTTGTTCTGGCACTCACCGCGCGGCGGGCCGAGACGCTGAAGATCGGCCCTTATGACGGCGATCTGGTGCGGCTGGCGGTCCCGCCAGCGGCCGATCTGGATTGGTTGCGCGCCATGGCCGACCCGGCGCGCGACCTGGACCGGCCGATGAAAGGGCCCTTCAGCGCGGTCCGCTCCGGCGATGCGACGCCTGCGCGCGGCCTTTTGGGGCTGGCGAAGTCGGCGCAACTGCTGCCGGCGGTGCTGACGGTCGCGAGTCCCTCGCCCGCAGGCATCAACCAGCTGCCGGCCGGCCTGCTGATCGAGCAACTCTCGCGCGAGGCGCTGCTGGTTCCCGTCGCGGCCGCCGGCCTGCCCCTTGCCGCGGCGCCGGTCGCGCGCCTGCATGTGCTGCGTCCCGACGACGGTGGGGCCGAGCATTACGCGGTCGAGATCGGCACGCCCGACCGCGACGCGCCGGTGCTGGCCCGGCTGCACTCGGCCTGTTTCACCGGCGATGTTCTGGGCAGTCTGAAATGCGATTGCGGCCCGCAACTGTACGCCGCCCTCGCCGCCATGGGCGAGGCGGGCGCCGGGGTGCTGCTCTACCTCAATCAGGAGGGGCGGGGCATCGGGCTGGCCAACAAGATGCGCGCCTATGCCCTGCAAGCGCAGGGATTCGACACGGTCGAGGCCAACCATCGCCTCGGGTTCGAGGATGACGAGCGCGACTTTCGCCTCGGCGCCGCCATGCTGCGGCAACTGGGAATCGGGCAGGTCCGGCTGATGACCAACAACCCGGCCAAGGTCGAGATGCTGCAGCGCCACGGCATTGCCGTGACCGAGCGGGTGCCGCTGATCACGCCCCGGAACCGCCACAACACCGGCTATCTGGACGTCAAGGCGGCCAAGTCGGGACATCTGTTATGAGGCTGACCCCGGCCGGGCTGCTGGCCTTCGGGCGGCTGATTCCCGTCAGCCTCGGCCGCGGCGGGATTGCCCGCGCGAAGTCCGAGGGCGACGGGGCAACACCCGCCGCCCTGCTGCATGTCACGGCCACGCTGTTCCGTCCTGACCGGCTGGCGGCCCCTGCCCCATGGGCGCGGCCCATCCTGCCCGGCGATCTGTGGTGCGACGATCCCGCGCATCCCGCTTACAACCGTCCGGCGCGCGCGCCGATGGCCGCCTCGCACGAGGTCATGCGCCGCAGCGACTCGCTATATGACGTGGTACTGGTGACCGACTGGAACGCCGCCGGCCACCCAGGCGCAGGCTCAGCGATCTTTTTGCACCAGTGGCGGCGGCCGGGCTGGCCCACCGCCGGATGCATCGCCATGGCGCGGTCCGACCTGTTGTGGCTGGCGGCGCGGGCGGCGCCCGGCACACCGCTAGCGGTGCCGAATCTTGCCTCGGCCCGGGCGCGGCGGATGGCGCCCTCTCAGGTATAGGCGCGGGCGCCGAAGAGGGCGCTGCCGACCCGGACATGGGTCGCGCCCTCGGCAATCGCCGCCTCGAAATCGCTGCTCATGCCCATCGAGAGGCCCTCAAGGCTCAGATCCGCGGCCAGCTGGCGCAGTTCGCGGAAATGCGGGATCGGGTCCGCGCCCTCGGGCGGGATGCACATCAGGCCCTCGGGGGCAGGTCGAGCGAGCGCATCTGCCGAACGAAACTTGCGGTGTCCTGCGGTGCGACGCCGGCTTTTTGCGGCTCGGCCCCGGTGTTCACCTGAACGAACAGCGATGGCGCGCGGCCGGCGGCCTGGACGGCGCGGGAAAGCTTTTCCGCCAGCGAGGTGCGATCGACCGTGTGAATGGCGTCGAACAGATCGACCGCGACGCGTGCCTTGTTGCTTTGCAACGGGCCAATCATGTGCAGTTGCACGTCCGGATAGGCGGCGCGCCATGCCGGCCATTTTCCCTGCGCCTCCTGGACGTAATTCTCCCCAAAGATGCGCTGGCCATCGCGCAGCACCGCCTCGACCCGTTCGGGGGGCTGGACCTTGCTGACGGCGATCAGGGTAACGCTGCCGGGCGCGCGGCCGGCGGCAGCCTCGGCCTTGGCGATGCGGGCGCGGATTTCTGTGAGGGCGGACATAAGCCTAATGTCCAAAAGAAAAGAGCGGGCGCAAGGCCCGCTCTTTCCCAATCGACTGATCCGGGAGGATCAGAACTTCAGCTGCAGACCGAAGTCGGCGATGGTGCGGTCGATGTCGCGGCCGCCGCCCAGGAAGGCGCTGGTGCCTTCGATGTGGGCGATACCGCCTTTGACAACCGCGCCGCCGCCCAGGTCGTAGCCAGCGCCGATGCCGTAGATGTTGGCATCGTTGTCGCTACGCAGGCCGTTGGCCAGCAGGACCGAGTCGCCGTCCAGCTTGCGCCAGTAGCCAGCCAGCTGCACGCCGTTGGCCATCTTGTACTCGGCGCCGATGCCGTACTGACGGAAGTCGTAGTCGTCGCTCGAGATCGAACCGATCGAGTTCGAGCCGTCAACTTTGGTCGACAGGTAGATCGCCTTGAAGGTGATGCCGGCGACCGAGGTGCCGCCCGAGATACCCCAGGTGCGGTTGTCGTTGTCGAACACGTTGACACCGACGGTGGCGTCATCGCTCAGGCTTTCGTTCAGGTAGGTGTAGCTGACCGGGTCAACGAAGATGCCGGCTTTCTCGTAGCCGATACCGAAGGTGTAGTTGCCCAGGTTGTAGCCAGCGCCCAGCGACCAGCTGTTGCCGGTCAGACGCTTTTCGCCCGAGTAGCCAACGTACTGGTCCATGAACGACGCGTAGATCGAGGCGTCGCCGAACTTGTACTCGTACAGCAGGCCGGCTTCGTCATAGACTTCGGTGTCGAGGTCCGAACCGGTGTACTGCATCTCGTTGTAGTAGTTCAGGCTGGACACGCCGATTTCCGGCAGGTCGCCAACGGCGCTTTCCAGACCGGAGTCGATGTCACCGGCCGACAGCTTGCCGTAGGTGCCCGAAATCCAGACGGTGCCGCGGGTACCCGACGACGAGCCGCCGTTGCCGCCGACAGCGCGGCTGGCCTGGTCGGCGCGGAAGTTGGCGCCGAACGACAGACCCGAGTCGGTTTCGCCGGTCATGGTGAAGATGGCGCGAGCGCGGCTCACGGTGTTCCAGCCCGAACGGGTGCCGTCGGCGCAGGTGGAGCAGGCCAGGCCGTCGTCGTAGCGCAGACCAATGCGGGCGTCGCCCGTGACGGTGACTTCAGCGGCGGCAGCGCCGGCGAAGGCGACCAGCGCGCTGGTGGCGAGCAGAAGCTGTTTCATGTCGATCCCTCTTGTCTCTTGCGTGCCCCAACCGGGGATGCCGGCTTGGGTATGACCGATATCTCGACCCTTCACCCTTTCATTGCAACACAAGCGGGCCTTCATCGGGGCCGAAAGCCACGGCATGATGCAGATGGGTCACACAACCGGCATCGACCCAAACCACGCCGCCCGGTCAAAGCGGCGCACCCTCGTCCGGCGCCGCTTTGCCCGCCACCCGCGAAGCTGTGTCGCGACGCTTGTCGCGCGTGCGTGATCCGGGCTAAGGCTTGCGCGCGACACGAACCGAAGGCGCAGCGGGAGACCGGGAGACGATGATCAAAGCTTGGACCCTTGCCGCCCGACCAGTTGCCCACCGCCGCGCGGGAACGATTGCAGTTGCCGCCGTGCTGGTGGCCGGTCTCGCCGCGTGCGGCGGTGGCGGCGGCGGCGGCGGCTTGAATATCTTTGGTCCGTCGAAATCGCAGCAGGCCCGACAGCGCGCCGACCAGCCGCAGGAATCGACCGTCTGGGACCTGTTCGGCAACCGCCAGGACCCCAACAGCACCGTCGCGGTGAACAAGTACCTGTGGAACGCCTCGCTCGAAGTGCTCAATTTTCTGCCGATCCAGTCGATCGACCCGTTCACCGGCGTGATCGTGACCGGCTATGGCACCCCGCCCGGCGGTGGGCGCAGCTACCGCGCGACGATCAAGATCGCCGATCCGGCTCTGGACGCGCGCTCGCTGAAGCTGGCGCTCGAAGGTGCGGGCGGCGGATCGGTCGCACCGGACACCGTGCGCGCGGTCGAGGACGCCATCCTGACTCGCGCCCGGCAGCTGCGCATCAGCGACGGGCAATATTAACCCTAGCCGAACGCTGGCACCCGCCGGGTTATCACGCCAAGACGCGCGCGCGTGCGGCGGCCCGCCCTCGCATGACCCAAGGCTGGATTCGCCCCGCCGCGGCCTGTAAGTCGGCGGGGTTGTCCCGCCTCGCGCCCAAGGAACCCCCATATGCCGTATGATCCCGCCACAAGCGAAGCCCGCTGGCAGGCCGCCTGGGATCAGGCCGGCACGTTCCGCGCCACCCGCGACGCGCGTCCGAAATACTACGTCCTCGAGATGTTCCCCTACCCCTCCGGGCGAATCCACATGGGCCACGTGCGCAACTACGCCATGGGCGATGTTGTTGCGCGGTTCAAACGCGCGCAGGGATTTTCGGTGCTGCACCCGATGGGCTGGGACGCCTTCGGCATGCCTGCCGAAAACGCGGCGATGGAATCGGGCGGGCATCCGCGGGATTGGACCTATGCCAATATCGCGACGATGCGGGACCAGTTGAAGCCGCTGGGCCTGTCGATCGACTGGTCGCGCGAATTCGCCACCTGCGACGACGATTACGTCGCCCAGCAGCAGGCGCTGTTCCTCGACATGCTCGCGGCAGGCCTTGTTACGCGCAAATCGGCGATGGTGAACTGGGACCCGGTCGACATGACCGTGCTCGCCAACGAGCAGGTCATCGATGGCAAGGGCTGGCGCTCGAACGCGCCGGTCGAGCGGCGCGAGCTGACGCAATGGTTCTTTCGCATCAGCGATTTCGCGGATGACTTGCTTGAGGCGCTGGACGGGCTGAAGGGCTGGCCGGATAAGGTGCGCCTCATGCAGCAGAACTGGATCGGGCGCTCGCGCGGGCTTCAACTCCGGTTCGAGACGGTCGGCGCCCCCGAGGGGTTCGAGGGCATTGACGTCTATACCACGCGGCCCGACACGCTGATGGAGGCGCCGTTCGTCGCCCTCGCGCCCGATCACCCGCTGGCCGCTCGGTTGGCCAAGGACGATCCCAAGCTCGCGGCATTTGCCAATGAGGCGCGGCGGCTCGGCACCAGCGAGGAGGCGATCGAGACTGCCGAAAAGCTCGGCTACGATACTGGCCTGACCGTGCGCCACCCGCTGGACCGGGAACGGCTGATCCCGGTCTGGGTCGCGAACTTTGTGCTGATGGACTACGGGACCGGCGCGATCTTTGGCTCGCCGGGGCACGATCAGCGCGACCATGACTTCGCGCGCAAATACGACCTTCCCATCGGCGCCGCCTTCGGCCCCTTGGGTGCGACCGTGGCCGAGGCAGACGCCTTGGTCGCCGATGCCGCCTTCGTGCCGCCCAAGACCGATCGGGTGACCTATGTCCGCGGTTTCGCCGGCCCTGCTGACCAGACCGGCGCCGATGCGGTCGATCATGCGATCGCTCTCGCCGAAAAGCAGGGCTGGGGCGAGGGCGTGACGAAATACCGGCTGCGCGACTGGGGCATCTCGCGCCAGCGCTACTGGGGGTGTCCGATCCCCGTGCTCCATTGCGCCGCCTGCGGCACTGTTCCCGAGGCCAAGAAAAACCTGCCCGTCCTGCTGCCGCGCGATGTCAGCTTTGACCAGCCCGGCAACCCGCTGGACCGCCACCCTACCTGGCGCGAGGCCACCTGCCCGCGCTGCGGCGGCCCGGCCCGGCGCGAGACCGACACGATGGACACCTTCGTCGATTCGTCCTGGTATTACGCCCGCTTCACCGCCCCACACGCGGCGACGCCCACCGACCTGGCGGACGCGGACTACTGGATGAATGTCGACCAGTATATCGGCGGGGTCGAGCACGCGATCCTGCACCTGCTCTACTCGCGCTTCTTCGCGCGGGCGATGGTCCAGACCGGCCATCTGCCTGAAAAGGCGATCGAACCTTTCGATGCGCTATTCACGCAAGGCATGGTCACGCACGAGATCTACGTGACCCATGACGAGCGGGGCCGTCCCATCTATCACCTGCCGGAGGCGGTGACCGAGGGGCGGCTGGCCGATGGCACGGCGGTCGACATCATCCCATCGGCCAAGATGTCGAAATCCAAGAAGAACGTGGTCGATCCGGTCGACATCGTCACCCGCTTCGGGGCCGACACAGCGCGCTGGTTCATGCTGTCGGACAGCCCGCCGGAGCGTGACGTGGAATGGACCGCCGCCGGGGCCGAGGCGGCGCACCGTTTCCTCGCCCGCGTCTGGCGGCTGGCGGACGAGGCGCCGGCCGAGGGTGGCGACGATCCCGCCCTGACCCGCGCCGCGCACAAGGCGACGTCCGAAATCACCGCCGCGATCGAGGGCTTTGCCTTCAACAAGGCGGTCGCGAAAATCTATGAGCTGGCGAATGCCATCGCCAAATCCCGCGCTGGAGGCGAGGCGAGGCACGAAGCGCTGCGGATCATGGCGCGGCTGATGGCACCGATGGTCCCCCACCTGGCAGAGGAAGTCTGGGCCAAGGCGGGCGGCGAGGGCCTCGTCGTCGACGCGCCCTGGCCGGTCGCGGACCCGGCGATGCTGGTCGCGGACAGCGTCACCCTGCCGATCCAGATCAACGGCAAGCGCCGCGGCGAGGTGACCGTTGCCCGAAGCATGCCGCCGTCCGAGATCGAGGCGATGGTGCTGGCCGACGATCAGGTCCTGCGCTTTCTGGAGGGCGCAAAACCAAAGAAAATCATCGTCGTGCCCGGGCGGATCGTCAATGTCGTCGCCTGAGCGCGCGCCCGGGCGCGGACATCCAGGCCCCTTCACAAAGGGAATCTCGCGGCGCGCGGTCATTGCCGGCTTTGGCGCCGTCCTGGCACTGGCCGCCTGCGGCTTTACCCCCGCCTACGGGCCGGCTGGCAGCGGCGGCAAGCTACGCGGCCGGGTGCGGCTGCAGGACCCAAAGACGCCCGATGATTTCGCCTTCAATGCCCGGATGGCCGAGCGGTTGGGCGGCGAAGGTTCCGGCTATACCCTCAGCTACGGCCTGACCCTGGCCGCCACTCCACAGATTCGCAGCCTCGACGACATGACCAGCCGGTTCGCGCTGAACGGACAGGCCAGCTTCCGCCTGACCGACGCCGCCGGCAAGATCGTGACCGAGGGCGAGGTCAGCAGCTTCTCCAGTTATGCGGCGAGCGGCACCACCGTCGCCACCGTCGCGGCAGAGGCCGATGCGCGGGCGCGACTGGCCACCATGCTGGCCGATCAGGTGATGACCCGCCTGCTGGCAGCGCCGATCCTGTGAACCTCAGGGGCGCCGAGATCGCGCGCTATCTGGCACGGCCCGATCCCACCCGGCCCGCGCTGCTGATCTGGGGCCAGGACGCGATGCGCGTCGCACTGAAGCGGCAACAGGCGGTGGCGGCGCTGACCGGCCCCGATGCCGAGACCGAGATGCGCCTGACGCGCATCCCCGGCGCCGACCTGCGGCGCGACCCGGCGGCACTGATGGATGCGGTCAAGGCGGTCGGCTTTTTCCCCGGCCAGCGGGTCGTGCTGGTGGACGAGGCGACGGACGCCCTCGCCGGCGCGGTTTCTGCCGCGCTGGATGATTGGGCCAGCGGCGACGCAGTCATCGTGCTCGCCGCCGGCGCCCTGACCAAGGCCAGCGCCCTGCGCAAGCTGTTCGAGGGCCACCGCAGCGCGGTCTGCGCCCCGATCTATGACGATCCACCCGGCGAGGACGAGATCGAGGGCTGGCTGCGCGATGCCGGCCTGCACGAAGTGCCGCGCGATGCCATGCGCGATCTGACCGCCCTCGCGCGGGCGCTCGATCCCGGGGATTTCCGCCAGACAGTGGAAAAGATCGGCCTCTACAAACATGGCGATCCCACACCGCTGACCCCGGAGGAAATCGCCGCCCTCGCGCCCGCGACAATCGAGGCCGAGGTGGACGCCCTGATCGACCTGGTGGCCGAGGGGCGCGCGGCCGAGTTCGGCGTCCTGATGCGCCGGATCGAGGCGCAGGGCACGACGCCGGTGACGCTCGCCATCGCCGCGCTGCGCCATTTCCGGGGCCTGCACGCCGCCGCCAGCGATCCCGGTGGGGCGCAGGCCGGCCTGTCGCGGATGCGTCCGCCGGTGTTCGGCCCGCGCCGCGACCGCATGGCCCGGCAGGCGCAGGACTGGGGCATGACCCGGCTTGAGGAGGCCCTGCATCTGCTGATCGACACCGACCTGCAACTGCGCTCGTCCTCGCGCGCGCCGGCCATGGCGCTGGTCGAGCGGGCCCTGATTCGCCTGTCCATGCTGCCGCGCGGCAACCGCCGATGAGCGCTCCCCGGTGAGCGCGCCCGATGCGGTCCCGGCCCTGGTGATTGGCGCGGGGCCCGCAGGGCTGATGGCCGCCGAGACGCTGGCTGGCGCAGGCCATCCGGTGGTGATCGCCGACGCCATGCCGTCGCCGGCACGCAAGTTCCTGATGGCGGGCAAGTCCGGTCTGAACCTGACCAAGGCCGAGGACCCGGCCGCCTTTGCCGCCCGCATCACCGGCAGCGCCGCCCCGCACGTGCAGGCCGCCCTGATGGATTTCGGTCCCGATCAAGTCGCCGAGTGGGCGGAAGGGTTGGGGATAACGCTGTTCCGCGGCTCGACCGGGCGGGTATTTCCGGTCGGCATGAAGGCCTCGCCGCTGCTGCGGGCATGGTTGGCGCGGCTGGAATCGCGAGGCGCGGTGCTGCGTCGGCGTTGGCGCTGGACAGGCTGGCTGGACGGAGGTGCGCGATTCGAGACGCCGGAGGGTCCGCGTGTCATTTCGGCCGGCGTCACCGTTCTGGCGCTGGGCGGCGCCAGCTGGCCGCGCCTCGGCTCGGACGGCGCCTGGATCAATGTCTTGGCCGGGGCGGCCGTGCCGATCACGCCGCTGGCCCCTGCCAACATGGGGTTTCGCGTGGACTGGCACCCGGCGATGGCGCGCCAGTTCGGCCAACCGGTCAAGGGCACCGCGCTGCGCGCCGGCACCCTGGCCAGCCGCGGCGAGTGGGTCATTACCCCCGCCGGGATCGAGGGCGGGGCGATCTACGAAATTGCGGCCGCCTTGCGCGCCGGGGCTGGCGGGACGGTGGATCTGGCGCCCGACGTCGACACAGGCGCGCTGGCAGCGCGATTCGGCAAGTCGCGCGGCAGCCTGAGCCTTGGCAACTGGCTGCGGCGCTGCCTCGGCGACCCGGTAAAGGTGGCGCTGCTGCTCGAGTGGGGCGGGCCAGCGCCAACCGCGAGTCCCGCGGATTGGGCGGCGCGGGCAAAAGCCCTGCCGCTGCGCCATGCCGGACCCTTGGGGTTGGCGCGTGCGATTTCCTCCGCCGGCGGAATTGCCGGGCACGGGCTGGGCCCGGGCTTTGCCCTGACCGCCCTGCGGGGCACCTATGCCGCCGGCGAGATGCTCGACTGGGAAGCGCCGACCGGTGGCTATCTGCTCAGCGCCTGCCTCGCCACTGGCCGCGCCGCCGGGCTGGCCGCTGCGGCCGAATTGGCCCGCGCCTAGCCCTTCCCCGTACGACATATGCACGCCGCGCATATGCCCACAGCGCCGCGGGCAATTGACGCGTTGCAGGCCATCGTCACAGTGACCGGCGGGACATGGGGGAAATCACGATGAACAACACGCGGCCGCTGTTCACCCCGATCCTGATCGGCGGATGCGCGATTCTGCTGGTCAGCTTTGCCATTCGGGCCAGCTACGGCGTATTCCAGATCCCCATCGCGACCGAGTTTTCCTGGCCGCGCAACGAGTTCAGCTTGGCGATCGCCATCCAGAACCTCGCCTGGGGAATTGGTCAGCCGCTGTTTGGGGCCATGGCCGAGCGTTGGGGCGACCGCTGGGCCATCATCCTCGGCGCATTCCTCTATGCGCTGGGCCTCGTCATGACGGCAGTCTCGACGACCCCCGGCGCGATGCAGTTCTGGGAGATCGCGGTCGGCTTTGGCATCGCCGGGACCGGCTTTGGCGTCATCCTCGCCATCGTCGGGCGCGCTGCCAGCGACAAGAACCGCAGCCTTGCACTGGGGATCGCGACCGCGGCGGGCAGCGCCGGCCAGGTCTTTGGCGCGCCGCTGGCTGAGGCGCTTCTGGCACGGATGCCGTGGCAGGGCGTTTTCGTGGTCTTTGCCGTGATCGTGCTGGCCAGCCTGATCTTCCTGCCGCTGCTGCGCGGCACCCGCCCAGCGACGCGCACCGAGTTGGAGGAGAGCCTCGGCGAAGTCCTGGGCCGGGCCTTTCGCGACCCGTCCTACCTGATGATCTTCGCCGGCTTTTTCAGCTGCGGCTATCAGTTGGCCTTCATCACCGCCCATTTTCCCGCGATGATTACCGAGATGTGCGGCCCTATCGCGTCGGGCGGCTTGCTTGCCGGCATGGGCATCACCACGACCTCGGCCCTCGGGGCGCTCGCGATTGCGCTGATCGGGGTGGCCAATATAGGCGGGACCGTCCTGGCTGGCTGGCTGGGCAACCGCTTTCCGCGCAAATACCTGCTGGCGCTGATCTATACGGCGCGGACAATTGCCGCGGCGGCATTCATCCTGACGCCGATCACGCCCACCACGGTCATCGTGTTCTCGCTGGTGATGGGATCGCTCTGGCTCGCGACGGTCCCGCTGACCTCGGGGCTAGTCGCCCATCTATGGGGGCTGCGCTACATGGGCACCCTCTACGGGTTCGTCTTTCTCAGCCACCAGTTGGGATCGTTCCTGGGGGTGTGGCTGGGCGGCTGGCTCTATGACCTTTATGGCGATTACACCATCGTATGGTGGGTCGGCGTGGGCGTCGGCGCGTTCTCGGCCCTGATCCACCTGCCGATTCGCGAGGATCGGGAGCTCCCCGGCCGCTTGGTCCCGGCGTAACGCGCTAGCGGCGGCAGTTCGCAAGCTGGGCGGAATAAACCTGCGCCCGCGATCCGACCCGGCCGGCGACCGCGATCAGCCACGGCTTGCTCTGGTACGAGGCGTTGGCAAAGCCGCTGCGCCCCTCGTGATAGGCCAGGTACTGCGCGGCGGCGTCGGACTTGGAGACGCCCAGCCGCTGGTTGGTGCCATGCATGTACCAGCCCATGAAATCGGTCGCGTCGCGAATGTCGTCGCGGCGGGCACGGCGGTTGCCGGACTCCTTGACGTATTCCTCCCACGTGCCATCGAGGGCCTGGGAATAGCCGAAGGCACTCGATTGGCGGCCTATGGGAATGATTCCCAAGGCAAATTGGTGCGGCGTGCGGGCGTTGCCAATGAACTTCGATTCCTGATGGATGGTCGCCATCATCACCGGCACGGGCACGCCCCAGCGCCGTTCGGCCTGCTGCATTGCGCGCAGATAGGCGGGGCGCTCGGCCACGATCGCGCAGGCGTTTTCAAGATCGCGCGGCGCGCTGTAATCGCGACTGCCACCACAAGACGCGACCAGCAAGATCACCGCCAGCTTCAGATACCTGTTCATCCTGCCCCCACGCCGTTCGGCGTCTTTTGCGGGGCAGTCTAGGGAATCGGTCCGGCGGGGGAAATCACAAAGCCGCGGGACCGGCGGGGTCCCGCACGCTGGGGCGCGTGCAAGGCGCTTTCCTGTCCCGAATGTCGGGTCTAATGTCCAAGCGAAGGTTTATTGGGGAGTCCTTGGCGATGGCTGATACGGGAATCGTGATTCTGGGCGGCGCGCGCACCGCCATTGGCGGCTTTGGCGGCAGCCTTTCGACCGTGCCGCCGATCGACCTGGCGTCGACCGTGACGCGCGCCGCGCTGGAACGCTCGGGCGTCAGCGCCGATCAGATCGGCACCGTGGTGTTCGGCCATGTCATCAACACCGAGCCGCGCGACCAGTATCTGGCGCGCGTTGCGATGCTGGATGCCGGTATTCCCGACACGACCCCCGCCATGAACGTCAACCGGCTGTGCGGCTCGGGCGCGCAGGCGATCGTGTCGGCGGCCCAGGCCCTGATGCTGGGCGATGCCGATTTCGCCGTCGCCGGCGGCTCCGAAAGCATGAGCCGTGGCGGCTATATCGTGCCCTCGCTGCGCGCGGGCGCGAAGATGGGCGATCAGACCATGCTCGACATGATGGTGGGCGCGCTGACCTGCCCGATGGGCACCGGCCACATGGGCATCACCGCCGAGAACGTGGCGGCCGAGAACGACGTGACCCGCGAGGACCAGGACGCCTTTGCGCTGGAAAGCCAGCGACGTGCCGCCAACGCCATCGAGCAGGGGTATTTCAAGGACCAGATCGTCCCGGTCGAGATCAAGACGCGCAAGGGCACGGTCACCTTTGACAAGGACGAGCATCCCAAGGCGACCTCGGCCGAGGCTCTGGCCGGACTGCGCACCGCCTTCAAGAAAGACGGCACGGTGACCGCGGGCAACGCCTCGGGGATCAACGATGGCGCCGCGGCACTGGTGCTGGCGCGCGAGGACGCGGCGACCGCCGCCGGCCTCAAACCCGAGTTCCGCATCCTCGGCTACGCCCAGGCCGGCGTGCGCCCCGAGGTAATGGGCATCGGCCCGATTCCCGCAGTGCAGAAGCTGATGGAAAACACCGGGCTGACGGTCGACGATTTCGACGTGATCGAAAGCAACGAGGCCTTTGCCGCCCAAGCCATCGCGGTCAACAAGGGCCTCGGGCTGGACCCCGCCAAGGTCAATCCGAACGGCGGCGCCATCGCGCTGGGCCACCCGGTGGGGGCGACGGGCGCGATCCTGACGCTGAAAGCGATGCACGAGCTCAAGCGCACCCAGGGTGACAAGGCGCTGATCACCATGTGCATCGGCGGCGGCCAGGGCATTGCGCTGGCAATCGAGCGCATCTGACGATCCGACGCTTTGATAGGGGTCCCGGCGGTGACGCCGGGGCCTTTGTCGTGTTTCCATCCGGCCAGGCCGGATTATTCACGGCCAGTCACTGATAGCTGCGCACCAGAGCGCCAGCGACCATGCCCCAGCCATCGACGACGACAAAAAACGCGAGCTTGAACGGCAGGGCCACGACTGCGGGCGGGACCATCATCATGCCCATCGACATCAGGACAGCGGACACGACCAGGTCGATCACCAGAAACGGCAGGGCGATCAGGAAGCCGACCTCGAAAGCGCGCTGGACCTCGCTGAGCATAAAGGACGGCACCAGCACCGACAGCGCCGCTGCGGCGGGATCACCCAAGGCCGCCTCGCGCGCCACGTCGGCCTCGGCGGCCGAACTGCCGGGTGTTGCCGCTGCCGCGTCCATGCGGCCCGGCGCGACTTCGGCCAGGGCGGCCAGCGTGTCGGGGTCGGTGCGCGCCTCCATGAAGGCGCGGAACGGCACAATACCGCGGTCGAACGCCTCGCTGAGGTTGATCTGGCCGGCCTGCAGCGGTTGGCCCGCGACCCGCCATGCCTCGCGCAGGACCGGGTCCATGACAAACCACGTCAGGAATATCGACAGCACCACGATCAGCATGTTGGGCGGCGACTGCGGCAGCCCGATGGACTGTCGCAGGATCGACAGGACGGTGACGATGAACGGAAAGCAGGTGACGGCGATGGCGAGGCCGGGCGCCAGCGAAAGCGCCGTCATCGCAAGGACCAGAAACGCGGCGTTGCGGCCGACCCCGCCGGCCAATCCGCCGAGGCCGTCGGCAAGATCGCCAGCACCTGCGGGCGGGACAGGCAGGTTGGGCCCGATCGCCTGCGCCAGCGCCGGGATCGGCAGCGCCAAGGCTGCCGCCAGCATCACCGCACCGGCGGCCAGAAGCAGACGGTGCCTCATGCCGCCTCGGCCGGCCCAGAGATACGCACCGACAGCCGGTCGCCCGGACCCTCGCTGACCAGTAAGCCATGGGCGATCACCTTGTCGCCGACGCAAACCTCGACCCCGTCGCTGATGTCGCGGTCGAGCGTCAGCACGTCATCCGGCCCCAATGCTGACAGCTGTGCGACGGTC
This sequence comes from Paracoccus suum, assembly GCF_003324675.1. Lineage (NCBI taxonomy): Bacteria > Pseudomonadati > Pseudomonadota > Alphaproteobacteria > Rhodobacterales > Paracoccaceae > Paracoccus > Paracoccus suum. The sequence continues at coordinate 923,484 of NZ_CP030918.1, read as the reverse complement.
ATAACTGCCCCGCCCAGGCGGATGGTCAGTTCGACCTTGATGTGATCGGTGGCAAACAGGGCGTCGATACGCTCACTCATCGGAATTCTCCTCGGGGGGGCTGGTGTCGGCGGGGCGGCCAGGATCGGGCGCGTCCATCTCGGCGACGATGGCCAGCAGCGCCGCCTGCAAGCGATCCGGGTCGAGGCGCACCAGACCGTCCGGCACGCCGAACTCCGCCCCAGAGCCGCCGGTGTCGATCTGGATCTGATGAAGCCCTCCGGAATCCAGCGCCGCGCGCAGGGCGGGAGCGGACGCGGCCTCGCAACGCAGGCGCGGCGGGGCCGGGATACCCGCCTCGATCTCGGCCGCCAGCGCCGCGCAGACCTGCGCCGACAGCGTCTCAGCGCGGAGCGGGGCGGCGAGGGCGGCGATAATGGCGCGCGCCACGTCGCTAATCTGTACCTCAAGGTGTCGGGAGGAATCGGCCAAGCGCCGGTCTTGGGCGGCAAGCTGCGCAGCTAGTTCGTCCACGGCGGCGGCCAGTATCGAGGCAGCGGCATCCCGTCCCTCGGCGAGGCCTTCGACCCGCCCGGCCGCACGCGCCATGGCTAGGTCGGCCTCATCAAACACTGCGGCCGGTGGTGGCGCGGGGGCGACCCGCAAGAATGATTCCAGCTGCAGGGTCTGGATCACGAGGCTGCCTCACCCTCGCCGATCCAGGCAGACAGCAGCTTGACGCTTTCATCCTGGCGGGTGCGCATAAGCTCGCGCAGGCGCTCGACCGGGCCCGAGCCGCCAGCCATCGGCTCGAACGAGAACTCCGGCATCGAGAAGTTCATCGGCAAGGCGCCGCTTTCGATTCCGACAGGGGCGCCCGGGTCCATGGGCAGGGCAAAGGCCGGCGCGGGCAGTAATTCGAACCCCGGTGCCTCCGTCCCCGCGCCGGCCGGTTGAGGCGTGCCTGACAGCATCGTCAGTCCCGCCGGGCCCGTCAGCGCGGCCGCCATCCGCGCCTTCAGCGCCGGGCGCAGCAGGACCAGCGCGATGCCCAGCGCGAAAAGGCCGATCAGCCCGAGGCGAGCCAGATCGTTCAGCGCAAGCCGGTCCAGCCAGCCTGGCCGCTCGGCCAGGGTGCCGCCGTCGGACACCGCCGCGAAGGGCAGCGACTTGACCGTCAGCTGGTCGCCGCGGGCCTCGTCAAAGCCGACCGCCGAGGCAACCAGCTCGCGGATCGCGCCGAGCTCGGCCTCGCTGCGGGGGACCAGCTGCTGCTTGCCATCCGCCCCCTCGGTCAACACGCCGTTCACCAGCACCGCGACCGTCAGGCGCTTGACCGCGCCGGGCTGGCGCAGCACCTCGCGGGTGACCTGGCTGACCTCGTAATTGCTGCGCTGCCGGTTCTCTGCCCGGTTGGCACGGCTCTGCTCGCCCGATTTCGAGGCCTCGCTGTCAGGCAGGTTGGACGAGGCCGTGACCGCGCCCGAGGCGCCGTTACTGCTCTGGTCCTTGGTTTCCTCCACTTCCTCTGAAACGAGCGCGCGCTCCTTGGGATCAAAGCGTTGCTCAGTCAGTTGCTCGCGCTCGCCGTCCAGATCGAGGTGCAGCTCGACGATGGCGTTGCCGCCGCCGACATGCGCCTCGAGGATACGCTCGACATTGCGCCGGATGTCGGCCTCGCGGTCGGCGCCGGACTGATCGTCGGCCGGGTTGATGACCCCCTTGGCGCTATCGATCACGCTGACTGCCTCTGGCGCCATACCCGGCACGCCCGACGAGATCAGAAATTGCAGCGAGCGGGCCTGCTCGCGCGAGAGGGGGGTGTTGGTCGTCGTGATCGTCACCGAGGCGGTGCCGGCCGATTCGCGGCGATAGCCGCGGGTGGTCGGAACGGCCAGATGCACGCGCGCCGATTTGACATTGGGCAGGGCGAGGATCGTGCGCGCCAGCTCGCCCTCCTTCGCGCGCCAATAGGCTGCATCGAACATCTGCGAGGTGGTGCCAAAGCCCGACATACCGTCGAGCAGTTCGTACCCCGAGCCGCCCGCGGCCGGCAGCCCCTGCGCCGCAAGATCCATGCGCAACCGGTCCCGATCGGCGCTGGCGACCCAGATCGTCTCGCCGCGCACCTCATAGGGAATGCCGCGCCGATCAACTTCGGCCACGACCTCGCCGGCCTGGGCGGGATCGAGGCTCGAGTAAAGCAGCGCCAGCGGGGTTCGCCCGGCCGCCCACGCAAATGCAGCAATCGCCAACAGCGAGCCGACAAAGACGCCTGCCAGCGTCAGCCGTTGCTTCCGGCTGCGCTCGGCCCAGTAGTCCCGCAGTTTCTGCAAGGCACACCCCTCGAATCGGTCAAGTTCTTCGACCAGCCGGTGTTAGCCCGAGGGGCGTTAAATATTGGTTAGTGCCCGGCTGCTAAGCCGATCCCGACGGACGGAGAATCAGCCATGACCGACCTTGCCCTGACGACCAATGACGTCGCCGAGCCGACCGCAGGCCGGCGGCGGCGCATGGTGCTGCTACTGGTCCTGCCCGTGCTTGCCGCGCTGGCTGGGGGCGCCAGCACATATTTTGGGCTCTGGTCGCCGCTGTCGCTGATCGGCGGCGCGCACCACGGGGCGGCTGACGAACCGGAGGTCGTGTTCGTGCCGGTGCCGCCGATCAACGTGACCTTGCCCGACCTGCGCCCTCGCCTGCTGCACCTGATCGTCACTATCGAGACGACCGAGGCAGGAAAGGCAAAGGTCGAGCATCTGCAGCCACGCGTCACCGACGCGTTCAACACCTTCCTGACCGGCATCGCGCCGGCCGCCTTTGACCGCCGCGGCATCCTGGAAATCATACGCGAAGAGCTGACGACCCGCGCCCGCCTCGCCATCGGCGCGGACGTTCCGGTCGAGGTTCTCGTCACGGAGTTCGCCCTGAAATGAACGGTTTGACCTTGCAGCACGTGGCCCAGATCGGCCTCGCCATAGCTTGCGTCGCGCTGGCGATCTATTGCGCCGTTCTGGCGCGTCGCCTTCGCCGGCTGAACGATCTGGAGAGCGGGCTTGGGGGCGCCATTGCGGTGATGACCTCCGAGGTCTCGCGCCTCGAGGCGGCGCTGGCGCAGACCCGGCGCGAGGCCGCTGGTGCCGGGGCGCAACTGGCCGCCGCTGTTGAAAATGCGCGCAACGAGCGCGCCCTGTGGGCGATCCAGACGCGGATGGCCCCGGTTTCTGCGCCGGGCGCAGGAGTGCGGATGCGCCGCCGCCGCAGGTCCGACAGCGATGATGCGCCCTCCGGCGCCGAGGTAAGCGATGTGGCGTAGGCGTCTTTTGCCGATCCTCGGGACCGCCTTCGTGCTCATGGGCGGGGTTCAGGTCGCCGCAATGGTCGACCTCAGTGCCGCGCAGGCCGCCGCCCCGGCGACCGCCGGGTTGCTGGCCGGCTGCACCGACATTCCCGAGGCGGTGGCGCTGTCCGACCTGCTGGCCTCGCGCAGTGCGGCGATCACCCGCTATCAGCAGGAACTGGACAAGAAAAAGGCCGAGATCGCCCTGGCCGAGGGCACGCTGACCAGCAAGCTGCGCCAGCTGAAGGCCGTGCGCGACGCAGGGACCGGACATAACAGCGAGATCAAGCGCGAGGTCAGTGACGACATCGACAGACTCGTCGGCGTCTATGACGCGATGAAGCCGCGCGATGCCGCTGCGGTGCTGGCAAACCTGCCCCCGGACTTCGCGGCCGAGATCCTAATGCGCGTCGATCCGGGCACCGGCGCGCAGATCCTGGCCTCTGTTGAGCCGGCCCAGGCGGCCATCCTGACTACGCATATGGGCGCCCGCCGCGTCCGCTCGAACTGAAAAGGGGACGCGATGTTCGGCCTGATCGGCATGGCACTGACCTTTGCAATGGTGTTCGGCGGCTTCATCCTCGCCGGCGGTCACCTCGAGGTGATCCTGCACTCGCTGCCGCACGAGATGATGATCATCGGCGGCGCCGCCGTCGGTGCCTTTGCGCTGTCGAACGAGACCTCGGTCCTGAAACACACCTGGCCGGGCATCATGCGTGCCTTCAAGGGCGCGCGCTGGACCCAGGCCGACCATCAGGACGTGCTGTGCCTGATGTACCAGCTGCTGCGTCTGGCGCGCTCCAGCCCGGTCGAGTTGGAGGAACATATCGAGCGGCCCGAGGATTCGACGATCTTTCGCGAATATCCCCGTATCCTGAAGGACCATGAGGCGGTGACGCTGATCACCGACACGCTGCGCTCGGCCAGCCTCAATTACGACGATCCTTATCAGGTCGAGGAGATGCTCTCCCGCCGGATCGCGTTGATGCGGACCGAGGGCATGCATGTGCCGCACGCGCTGCAAAGCACAGCCGACGCGCTGCCGGCGCTCGGCATCGTCGCGGCGGTTCTGGGGGTTATCAAGACCATGGGCTCGATCGACCAGCCGCCCGAGATCCTGGGCAAGATGATCGGCGGGGCCCTCGTCGGTACGTTCCTGGGCGTGTTTCTGGCCTACGGCTTCGTGGCCCCGCTCGCCCAGCGCCTCACCGGCGTGCGCCGCCAGGACGAGAGCTTTTACGAGGTCATCAAGTCGGTCCTCGTCGCCGGCCTGCACCAGCACGCCACCAACCTCTGCGTCGAGGTCGGCCGACAGGCCGCGCCCGACAACCTGCGCCCCAGCTTCGTCAGCGTCGAAACCGCGCTGCGCGAAATCAAGCGTGCATCATGAGGGTAGGTGAGTTCGCCCTGCGCGTTGGCTCGGCTGCTCTGCTTGCTGCAATGGTCCTCACCGGCGACGCTTTGGCCCAGCCGACCGGAGCGGCGCCGGACCAAATGTCTGCCGCGACAGGACCAGCGGAATCCACGGGGCAGATCGCCCCCGCCGTGACCGCCAATGCAGCCTTGTCACAGCTGCCCCGCCTCATGACGTCGGCCACCGATCAAGTCGCGGCTTCGGCCAAGCGGCTGACCATCTTTCTGGCCGACGCAGAGAAGTGGCTTCTGGCGGGGGAGTCCGTGCCCCCAGAATTACCCAAGCTGCTCGAGCCGATGTTGCCTCACGACCGACTGACGGCCGTTGCCTATCTGCGGCGGCTCGGTCTGCTGGACGGCCCACCCGTCGATCTACAGCGGTTGCTCGCCCCGATTCCGCCCGAGACGCCCGGGCCGGAGGGCAGCCTGTGAGCGCCGTTGCGCCCGTCGTGGCCGCCCCGGCAGGTGCCTCGACGCGCCAGTCGCTGCTGGTTACCGGCATTCTGGTACTGGTCGTCATGTCGATGGTCCTGCCGATCCCGCCCATGCTGCTGGACATCGGCATCGCGGTGTCGATCGCGAGTTCGATCCTGATCCTGGTCATGGCGACGCTGGTCACGCGGCCCACGGATTTTCAGGCGTTCCCGGTGCTGTTGCTGGTCACGCTGGTGCTGCGGCTGTCGCTGAACGTGTCCTCGACCCGGCTGATCCTCACTCGCGGGCACAACGGTCCGGACGCCGCCGGTCATATCATCAGCGGCTTTTCCAGCTTCGTGGCCGGCAATTCGCTGCTGATCGGCCTGACGGTGTTCGCCGTCATCTCGGCCGTGAACTTCATGGTCATCACCAAGGGCTCGGGCCGCATGGCCGAGGTCGCGGCCCGGTTCGCCCTCGATTCGCTGCCCGGCAAGCAACTGGCCATCGACGGCGATCTGAACGCCGGCGCCATCGACCACGAGGAAGCCAAGCGGCGGCGCGAGCGCGAGCAGCGCGAGATCAGCTTTTTCGGCTCGCTCGACGGCGCCTCGAAATTCGTCAAGGGTGACGCCGTCGCCGGTCTTGTCATCATCATCATCAATCTGGTCGTAGGCCTGAGCATCGGCACTCTCAGCCGCGGCATGGGCGTCGGCGAGGCACTGCAGACCTATGCCCATCTGACGATCGGCGACGGGCTGGTCACGCAAGTACCCGCGCTGGTCACCTCGATGGCGGCCGCGTTGCTGCTCTCGCGCGGCGGCGCGACCGAGACCACGGTCGAACTGCTGTCGAGCGAGCTGGTCCACAACTGGCGCGCCCCGGCGATCGTCGCCGGCGGCATGGCCGTCCTCGCCTTCGTGCCCGGCATGCCCACGCTGGTGTTCCTGACCATCGCCGCGATCATGGCAGCAATGGCTTGGCGCACCGCCCAGAACACTCGCGCCCCGGCCCCCGCGGAGGCTGAAACCGCCGCCCTTCCCGTCCCCGAATCGCGCATCGGCGATGTCCTCGACCTCGACGAGATCTCGGTCGAGATCGGCTGCGACCTCGTCGCCTCGGCCCTTGACGAGGGGCGCGGCCTCGGCACCCGGATTGGCAACCTGCGTGTGCACATCGCCCGGAGCTACGGCGTCATCCTGCCCGAAATCCGCATCACGGACGCGCCCGACCTGCCGCCCGGGGCCTATATCGTCCGGGTGCAGAACGTCATTCGCGGTCGCGGCACGCTGCGTCCGCATGACGTGCTGGTCCTCGGCGATCCGGACATGCTCGAAGCAATCGGCGGCGAGGAAGTGCGCGAGCCGGTCTACGACGCCCCCGCCCGCTGGCTGCCTGCGACCCGCCAGCACGATGCCACCCTGCAAGGCGGAACCGTGGTGAACCCGATGGAGGTCCTGTCCACCCACCTGATGGAGATCGCGCGCGCCGCGCTGCCCTCGCTGATGACGCTGGGCGCGCTGCAACGCATGATCGCTGAGCTGCGCGGCCTGAGCGATACCCGCCGGGCCGAGGCGAACCAGAAGTTCTTCGACAGCCTGATCCCTGACAAGGTCTCGCCTGAATTGCTGCTCGCCGTCCTGCGCCTGCTGCTGGAGGAACGGGTGTCGATTCGCAACCTGCCACAGATCGTCGACGCGGTGGCCGAGTTCCGCGGCCTCGAGCGCCCCGAATTCGTGACTGATCAGGTCCGCCGCCGCCTGCGCGGCGAGATCGTGCAGGCCATCCTAGACGATGCCCCCGCGCTCGAGATCGCGCAGCTGCATCCGCTATGGGAGGCCGAGTTCGTGCGAACCGAGGGCGGCGCGCCGCGCGGCGGCATGCCGGTGCCCATCGCTGCCACCCTGCCTCGCCTAGCTAGCAAGCTGGTCGACGCGGTCCGCGCCAGCCAGGAAGCATTGGGGCGGCGACCGATCCTGCTGGCGGTGCCGGACCACCGCCGGCGGCAGATCCGCATTATCCTGACGAGTTCGGGCATCGACGCCACCGTCCTCGGGCTCGAAGAAATCGAACCCGGCGTGCCGGTCCGCCTGATCGCCACGGTCGAGGCGCCGGCGCTGTGACGGCTGTTTTTGCCGAAGCCAGCCAGATGTTTGGTGGCGCGCTGCCGATGCTCGTTCTGGTGCATCTGCGGCTTTTGGGCTGCGTGATGACGCTGCCCGGCCTCGGCGAGCGGGCCATACCGGTGCGCCTGCGCGTCGCGCTGGCACTTGCGCTGACGCCGATCTTCGTCGCCCTGCCAGCGCCAGTCTCGGGCGACCTGGCGCAACTGGCCTTTGCTGGCGGCGCGGAGCTGGCCGTCGGCCTGGTCCTTGGCCTGACGGTCCGGCTGGCGGCGATGGCGCTATCCATTGCGGCCACGGCTATCGCCTCGACCAGTTCGCTTGCGCAACTGATCGGCGGCGAGAACGAGATGGCCCCCCATCCGGTCGGAAACCTCTTCCATCTCGCCGGGCTGGCGGTGCTGATGGCACTGGGCTTTCCGGCGATGGTCGCGGACTACCTCGCTGCCGGCTTCGACGCGTGGCCGCTCGCCAGCCTGCCCGAGCCCGGCGTGCTCGCCCTGTCGATGACGCGGGTCGTGGCGCATGCCTTTGGACTGGGGATGGTGCTGGCGTCGCCCTTTATCCTTGGCGGTTTTCTGTATCAGGCGATCAGCGGCGTGATCGGTAAGGTCATGCCGGCGTTGCCGGTGGTGTTTGTGGGCGCGCCGCTGGCGATCCTGCTGGCGCTGGTCGGGCTCGCGGTTTTCACCGCGCCGATCATCGGTGTCTGGGCCGACGCGGTTCTGGATACCCGCCTGCCCCAACTGGTCGAGCCGGGACGCGCGCGATGAGCGAGTCGGAAGACAAACCCTTCGAGGCCTCTGAACAGCGCCTCCGGCAGGCGCGCGAAAAGGGTGATATTCCCCGCTCGCTCGAGGTGAACGCGCTGCTGGCCTATGCCGGGCTTTTCCTCGCGCTGATCGTCGGCGGCCCGATCGCCATGCGGCGCTGGTTGGCACAGGTCAGCCATGCGGAAGGGATCGCGGGGCGCACGCCCGGCGCGTCCTTTGACGCCGCGCGCGATATTGCCGGCACCGCGGCAGTTGCGACCCTCGCGCTGCTGGCGCTGCCGGGTCTGTTTGTACTGGTTGGCCTTTTGGCCCAGCGCACGCTGCTTTTCACGTCATCTAACCTCGCGCTCAAGGGCTCGCGCATCAACCCGATCGGCAACTTTGGACAGAAGTTCGGGGTCAAGGGGCTGGTCACCTTTTCCCTTTCCCTCATCAAGGTCGCATTGGCGGCAACGGGGGGCTGGGTGCTCTTCGGCATGCTGCTGGAATTGCTGTCGCGCGCGGGCTTCATGCGCGATTCCCAATGGGTGCTTGGGCTCGGCTTGGTGCTGCAGTACGTCATGGCACTGGCGATCGGCATCACCGCAGCACTGGCCGGGGCGGACCTGCTGTGGAAACGGCTCGAGCATCGCCGCCGCTTGCGCATGACCCGCAAGGAGGCCGAGGACGAACACAAGGAAAGCGAGGGCGACCCGCATTTCAAGGCATTACGCCGGCAGCGGGCAGTCGACATCGCCATGAGCTCGATGCTGGCCGACGTCGAAAAGGCCGATGTCGTGATCGTCAACCCGACCCACTACGCCGTTGCCTTGGAATGGAAACGCGGCAGCGGGCGCGCACCTGTATGCCTTGCCAAGGGCACGGACGAGATCGCCGCCCGCATCCGAGAGCGCGCCGGCAAACACCGCGTGCCGATCTGGTCCGACCCCCCCTGCGCCCGCGCGCTTCATGCTGCCATGGAGGTAGGGGACGAGATCCCGGTTGCGCATTTTGCCGCCGTCGCTGCCGCGATCCGCTTTGCCGAAGCGATGCGCAAGAAGGCGAAAGCGGGATGGTGATGGCGCGCATCAGTGTCGTGCGGGGCGGAGGCCAAACGTGAGCCGCGATACCCAGTTGGAGGCCCTGGCCCGCATTGCGCGATTGAAGGCTGATATCGAGTTGAAGCATTTCTCGGCCCTGCGCCGCCACATCGCCACGCTGGATGCGCGGGTCGAGGATCTGCGGATGGAAATCATTCGTGTCGCCGACGGCGCGGTCCGGGCGTGGCCTGATGAGGGGGCCGGCGCCGCGGGCGGGGCCAGCACCGAGGCAAAATCCGGGGACAGAAGGGTGGCTGCGGGCGGGGACCGCGCGCAAGTTGACGACCGCGGCCCAGATGCCTTTTCACGAGAGCATGTTTCACCAGTCCGCTTGATGAGGGCCGCCGGGGTTCCTGCCGCCCAACGGGAAAGCGATCCCCAGCAGCCCCTTCGCGACCTGCGGCTCGCCAATGCCTTGACCCGCGCGGCGATGGTGGAGCGTCAGGCGGTCGAGGCGGAGCGTCTGCGCATGACCCCGCAATTCGAAGCTGCGCGGAACGAGGCGACGCGCGCGTTCGGCCGGGCCGAGGCGGTCGCCGCGCTCGGCCGCCAGATTTCTGCCGTGCGCAGGCGCTCTGCCGATCGGCGGTCCGGCGAGTGAGCCGGCGCTATATGCGGGGGAGTTGGTGCCAACCCGGCTCGATGGAGGCCATCATCCGAAGCTCGGCAAACGACGGGCAGCTTTAAGGAACTGGTGGGTCGCTAGATCTGTGCGGCCGCCGGAGGCCGCCGAATGGCCTCAACCTATGCTCATCGCGGAATCGCACCGCCCACCCATCTCAACACCGCGCCAAGACGGGTACTGTTAACAAGGAACTGAACGAACCGGCGGGCAGCCAAAAAATGATCATGCGCAGTGGGCGCGCAGGCCACTTGATGCCCGCGCCCACTTCGTCGCTCACGCGCGTCGGCCGTTAGCTCGCGCAGGCCGCCGATGCACGCGCGCCAGCGATCTGGCGCGCCGGTCTCACGACTGAGCCGCCTCCCGTTCCGCCAATGGCACGAAGGTCCGGTCTTCCGGACCTGTGTAGTTGGCCGAGGGGCGGATGATCTTGCCGTCCTCGCGCTGCTCGATGACATGCGCGCCCCAGCCCGAGGTGCGGGCAATGGCAAAGATCGGCGTGAACATCGCCGTCGGCACGCCCAGTTGGTGGTAGGACACGGCTGAAAACCAGTCGAGGTTCGGGAACATCTTCTTTTCCCGCGCCATCACCGTCTCGATCCGCTCGGCCACCTCGAAGAGGCGGGTATCACCGGCGGCCTGCGACAGCTCCTGCGCAAGCTCCTTGATGACGGCGTTGCGGGGATCTGAGACAGTATAGACGGGATGCCCAAAGCCGATCACGACTTCCTTGCGGGCGATCCGTTCCAGGATGTCTGCCTCGGCCGCCTCGGGGTTGTCGTAACGGGTCTGGATTTCCAGCGCGACCTCGTTGGCGCCGCCGTGCTTGGGGCCGCGCAACGCGCCGATGGCGCCGGTGATGCAGCTGAACATATCGCTTCCCGTTCCGGCGATGATGCGGGCGGTAAAGGTCGAGGCGTTGAACTCGTGCTCTGCGTAAAGGATCAGGGTTTTGTCCAGCGCGGCCACGTCCTCCGGCGAGGGTGGCACCCCATGGAGCAGATGCAGGAAATGGCCGGCCGTGGTTTCGTCGTCAGTCTCGACCTCGATCATCCGGCCGTTAAAGGCGTAGTGATACCAGTAGAGCAGCATCGAGCCTTGGGAGGCGATCAGCCGGTCGATCACGTCCCTCGCGCCCGGGGCGTTGTGGTCAGGCACCTCGGGCAGGGTGCAGCCCATGGCGGACACTCCGGTGCGCAGCACATCCATCGGATGGGTCGCGGCGGGCAGCGCCTCCAGCGTCTCGCGCACCACCACCGGCAACCCGCGCAGCCCGCGCAGCTTGCGACAGTAGGCGCGCAGCGCCGCCGAGGTCGGCAGGGTGCCATGGACGAGCAGGTAGGCGACCTCCTCGAAGCTGGCGCCGCGCGCCAGGTCGACGATGTCATAACCACGATAATGCAGGTCATTGCCGGTCTGGCCGACGGTGCAGATCGCGGTGTTGCCCGCCGGCACGCCCGATAGCGCGACCGATTTCTTGGGCTTGGTCTTAAGCTCGCTGTCGCTCATGGCTCATGCCTTCCGATAGTCGAACAGGCCGGTCTTGCCGACTGGGCCCAACTGGTCGGCGGCGACGGTAAAGTTCAGCGCGGCGAGGTCGGTCAGCCCGGCCAGCCCCTCGGCCGCAGTCAAGAACCGCCGCTGCTCGGCGGCGGTCAGGACCCCTTCGGAAAGGATCATGAACTTTTCCTTGTATTGCGCGCGGCCGAACGGGCGGGCGCCCTGCGGGTGGGCATCCGCCAAGGCCAACTGATCCTCGATCACCCGGCCGTCCTTCATGGTGACCACCACGCGGCCGCCGAACGCCTTGTTTGCCGCATCGTGATAGCGCTGCGTCCACTCTGGCTCCTCGACGGTGCTGATCTTGTGCCACAGGGCCACGGTTTCCGGCCGCCGCGCCCGCTCGGGGGCATAGCTCTTGGCATGGTGCCAGCCGCCATCCTCGAGCGCGACGGCGAAGATATACATGATCGAGTGGTCCAGCGTCTCGCGGCTGGCGTTCGGGTCCATCTTCTGCGGATCGTTGGCGCCGGTGCCGATCACGTAGTGGGTGTGATGGCTGGTGTGGATGACGATGCTGTCGATCTGCGAAAGATCGCCGATCTGCGGGCCCATCCGCCGGGCGAGGTCGATCAACGCCTGGCTCTGGTATTCAGCGGAATATTCCTTGGTGTAGGTGTCGAGGATCGCGCGCTTGGCCTCGCCCGGCGCGGGGACCGGCACCTCGTAGCTGGCCGCGGGACCCGACAGCATCCAAGCGATGAAGCCATCCTCGCCCTCCCACGCCGGCGAGGGCGCGCCTTCGCCGCGCATCACGCGGTCGACGGCCTCGATCGCCATCTTGCCGGCAAAGGCCGGGGCGTACGCTTTCCAGGATGAGATCGCGCCCTTGCGCGACTGGCGCGTGGTCGTGGTGACATGCAGCGCCTGTTGGATGGCCTGATAGATGACCTCGACCGGCAGACGCAGGGCAGTTCCGATGCCGGCGGCGGCCGACACGCCAAGGTGGGCGATGTGGTCTATCTTATGCTCGTGAAGGCAGATGCCTTTGACCAGATTGACCTGGATCTCGTACCCGGTGGCGATGCCGCGGATCAGGTCGCGACCGTTCAGCCCGGTGTGCTGGGCGACCGCCAGGATCGGCGGGATGTTGTCGCCGGGATGGCTGTAGTCAGCCGCCAGGAACGTGTCGTGAAAGTCGAGTTCGCGCACCGCGGTGCCGTTCGCCCAGGCCGCCCACTCGGGCGAGACGCGGTCGGACACGCCAAAGACCGTCGCGCCGGGCGAAAACGGGTGGGCAAGGGCCTGCGCACGGGCGCTCGCGACCGGGCGGCGCGCGACCGAGGCCGCGGCAACGGCGGCGTTGTCGATCACGCGGTTGATGATCATCTCTTCGACGTCGGCGTCGATCGCTACGTCATCGGCGGCCATGGCGGCGAATTTCCACGCCAGCTCATCCTCGCGGTTCAGCTTTTCGGCGGATTTGTAGGTGCGCAGTTTATGCATCAGCATCGGGTGTCCTCACATCAGATCGGTGTCGGACGGCCGCTGCCGTCCACGGCAACCATTTCAAAGTCGGCTTGCATGACGGGCTGGCGGGCGCCGGTCTGCGGCGTCTCCGCCGTGCCTTCGACGCGCACGGTAAGCGAACTGCGTCCTTGCCGCGTGACAGTGCCGGTCATTTCCAGCAGGGCGCCAGGCGGGACCGGTGCGATAAAGCGCACACCCTCGGCGCCCGCCATGACGACATCGGCGCGGGCGTAGCGGCTGGCCGTCACGAATGCGGTCTTGGCCAGTAGCGACAGGCCCTCGCCCCCGAACAGCGTGCCGTAGTGGTTGGTCTGCTCGGGCAGGATCATCTCGACCAGCGTCGCCGAGACGGGTCGCTGGACGAGGAGGGAGTCAGGCACTCTCGGCCTTGGCGCGGATCGTCGGCACGACCTGGTCACCCCAGTTGCCGGCGCCGTCGTGGAAGCGCGACACGCGAATCACCTCGACCGAGATCCCGGCCGAGACGGCGCGCTGGACTGCCTCGTTCAGACGGTGGGTGGCCTCGGCCACGCGCTGGATGGCACGGGCCTCGTCGGTCGGCGCGGGCAGATCGACCCGCTGGAAACTGGACTCGTCGCTCACAACATGCCTCCTTGATGCTGAAATGTGCGGCCCGGTCGGCCGCACATCATTGTCGCATGGTGTAGACGCGGCCTCACTCGGCCGCAAACTGGTTCATGGTGTTGGCGTGGCCGCCCGCCTTCAGCGCGCGCTCGCCCGAGACCATTTCCTTGAACGTATCGCCAAGGTCCGAGCCGACCTCGTGCTGGTGCTTCACCGCGCTGATGCCGCGGCGGATTTCCTCGCGCTGGACGGTGGCCACGTAAGCCAGCATCTTGTCCTCGCCAAAGTAGCCGCGCGACAACTCGTCCACCGATTTGGCGGTCAGATGGAAGGTCGGCAGCGTGATCAGGTTGTGGAACACGCCGGCACGGGCCGAGATGTCGGTCTGGAAGCGGCGCAGCCGGTCGTCGGCCTCGCGGCCCAGATCGGTGTTGTCGTAATCGGCCTTCATCAGTTCGTTGCCGTCCGGATAATCGCCGGCCTGGATCTTGCCCTCGGCCAGCCACTGCTCGCGCACCTGCTTGCGCAGGTTCAGCGTCCAGTTGAACGACGGCGAGTTATTATAGGCCAGCTTCGCATAGGGCACCTCCTGGCGAATCTCGTTCACCATCGCGGCGATCTCGTCCACGTTCGGGGTATCGGTCTCGATCCATACCAGATCCGCACCACCCTCGCGCAGGCTGGAGATGCAGTCCTCGATCACACGCTGGCGGCCGGTGCCTTCCTGGAAGGCAAACAGGCCGTTCGGCATCCGGACCGGGCGCGCCAGGGCACCGTCCTTGACGATCGCCAGCTCGCCCTCGCGCAGCGGGGCTGCGTCGGTGATCGGCTCGGTCTTCAGCCACTTGATGTAGTCGGCGGCCAGATCGTCGCCATTGCTGACCGGGATCTTCTGGGTCAGGCCGGCGCCGAGGCTGTCGGTGCGCGCCACGATTACGCCGTCATCGACGCCAAGCTCTTCAAAGGCGAGGCGGCAGGCGCGCAGCTTTTCGATGAAATCCTCGCGCGGCACGGTGACCTTGCCATCCTGGTGGCCGCACTGCTTGGCGTCGCTGACCTGGTTCTCGATCTGCAGGCAGCAGGCGCCGGCCTTGATCAGTTCTTTGGCCAGCAGGTAGGTCGCATGCTCGTTGCCGAAGCCGGCGTCGATGTCCGCGATGATCGGCACGACATGCGATTCGAAATTGTCGAGCGCGGCGATGGCCTTTTGCTCGGCCGCCTTGTCGCCGGCATCGCGGGCAGTTTTCAGGGTCTTGAACAGGTCGTTCAGCGCGACCTCGTCCGCCTGACGCAGCGAGGTGTAGATTTCCTGGATCAGATCGGCGACGGCAGTTTTTTCATGCATCGACTGGTCCGGCAGGTGGCCCCAACGGTTGCGCAGGCCGGCGACCATCCAGCCCGACAGATAGACATAGGTGCCCTTGGCGGTGCCGCGCATGCGCTTGACCGACTTGATCATCTGCTGGGCGTGAAAGCCCGACCAGCAGCCTAGAGACTGGGTGAACTTCGAGGTGTCGGCGTCATAGGCGGCCATATCGGCGCGCATCACCTTGGCCATCGCCCGGGCGATGTCGAGGTGGGTGTCATAGGTATTCTGGACCTTCAGCTGGGCAATCGCGTCGAGGTCGATTCCGCCGGGGGCGGTGCCGCCGGGGTAGCGTTGGTCCAGCTTGGCGCGCAGCTCGGAATAGGACATGCGAATGCTCCTTGTGAAGGCTGTCGAAGGTTGACGCCAAGCTAGGGCCTCGACTTCGACCTGCAAATCCCAGAAAAGGCGAGGGCCTGCAAAGCCTGCAAGGCCGATTTGCAAAGGTTGCGAAGATGGGTGCGACAAAGGCTTTCCTTGGCGGCCGCCTGCGCCAGCTGCGCGAGGGCCAAGGGCTGACGCAGGCCGCGCTGGCCCAGCGCCTGGGAATTTCGCCAAGCTATCTCAACCAGCTGGAGCGCAACCAGCGGCCGCTAACCGCGCAGGTCCTGGCACGGCTGAACGCGACGCTGGGGACGGACTTGCAGCCCTTTTCGGCCGAAGGCGACACGCGCCTTTTGGCCGAATTGCGCGAGGCGTTCGTCGGCGATCCCTCGGTAGGTGCCGCCAGCCTCGCCGATCTGGTGACGACCAGCCCCGCCATCGCCCAGCGCATCGTGGCCCTGCATCGCGCCGCGCGCGAGGCCGAGGACCGCGCCACCGCCATCGCCATCGGCCACGGCGCCGATCTGCCCCCGCCCACCGCCTATGAGGAGGTGCGCGATTTCATCTATGACCACCGCAACTATTTCCCGACGCTGGATGCCCAGGCCGAGCGGATGTCAGCGGACAGCCCGCTGCCCGAGCCGCTGTCAGTGCCCGGCCTCGCCGCGCGGCTGCAATCTCGCCACGGCATCACCCTGCGCCGGCAAAAGAATGCCCCTGCCTTGCGCCAGTTCGACCGCGACCGGCGCGAGCTGACCCTGCTGGCGAACCTGACCGAGGGCCAGATCGCCTTTCAACTGGCGGTCCAGATCGCCCTGATCGAGGGTGCCGAGGCGATCGACGAGGTCTTGGCCAGCGCGCGCTTTTCTGGCGAGACGGCGGCCAAGCTGGCGCGGATCGGGCTGGCGCATTACTATGCCGGCGCTGTGCTGATGCCCTATGGCGCTTTTCGGCGCATGGCCGAGGAGGTTGGCTATGACATCGACCGCCTCGGCCGCGCTTTCGGCTGCGGGTTCGAGGCGACCTGCCATCGCCTCTCGACCCTGCAGCGGCCCGACGCGCGGGGCGTTCCGTTCTTTTTCCTGCGTGTCGACCGGGCAGGAAATATCAGCAAGCGCCAGTCGGCGACCGATTTCCATTTCAGCAAGATCGGCGGCAGCTGCCCGCTATGGCGGGTCCACGCCGCGTTCGACCACCCCGGCGAGATCCTGACCCAGATCGCCGAGATGCCGGACGGGCGGCGCTATTTCTGGGTCACGCGCAGCATCATCAGCCCGTCGCGGCACTATGGCGCGATCCGAAAGACCTTTGCGCTGGCGATCGGCTGCGACGTCGCCCATGCGGGGCGGTTGGTCTATGCCCGCGGCCTCGACCTGAACAGCCATGATCCGGCTGTCGTCACCCCCATCGGCCCGGCCTGCAAGACCTGCGTGCGCGAGAACTGCCCGCAACGCGCATTTCCGATGGTCGCCCGGCCCCTGGCGGTGGACCCGGATTCGACCCGGTTTGCGCCCTATTCGGCGACGCCTGCCTGAGGCTCGGGGCAGGCATCATCCGTTTGACGGCAGGCTGAAGCCTCACCCGTGCCAGGCCGCCACGGTCTTGAGGGTCGAAAATCCGTAGAGCGCCTCGAATCCCTTCTCGCGGCCGTGGCCGGAATGGCCGCTGCCGCCGAACGGCAGTTCGACCCCGCCCCCGGCGCCGTAGTTGTTCACGAACACCTGCCCGGCGCGGACCGCACGCGTCAGGCGCAGGCCGCGTCCCAGATCGGACGTCCACACCCCGGCGACCAGCCCGTATTGGGTGCCGTTGGCGATAGCGATGGCCTCGGCCTCGTCGTCGAAGGGAATGATGACCTGCGCCGGGCCAAAGATCTCCTGCTGCGCGAGGACGTGGTCCGGGCCGACCCCGGTGAACAGCGTCGGGGCGACATAGAACCCCCCCTCCGGCGCGCCATCGACGATCTGGCCGCAGGCCGCAGTGGTCAGGTCGGTGCCCTGCGCCAGAAAGCCCTCGACCGTCGCCTTTTGCCGGGCCGAGATGATGGGGCCGACGTCCAGATCATCCAGCGCCGGGCCGACCCGCAGGGCCTCGTAGGCGGCGGCCATGCGGGCCGTCACCTCGTCCATGCGGCTGCGCTCGACCAGCACGCGCGCGCCACAAGAACAGGTCTGGCCGGCGTTCTGGATGCCGGCGTTGACCAGAAACGGCAGCGCCCGGTCAAGATCCGCGTCGGCGAACACCAGTTGCGGGGATTTCCCGCCAAGCTCCAGCGTCACCGGGACGAGGTTCGCGGCGGCCGCCGTCTGGATGGCCCGCCCGACCCCGACCGAGCCGGTGAAGCTGACGTGATCGACCCCGGGATGGCCAGCCAGCGCCGCGCCCGCCTCGGCCCCGAGGCCGGTGACGATGTTGATCGCGCCCGGGGGAAAGCCGACCTCATCCGCGAGCCTGCCCAGCGCGAGGGCCGTCAGGCAGGCATCCTCGGCCGGCTTGACGACGCAGGCGTTGCCCATCGCCAAGGCCGCGCCGACCGAGCGCCCAAGGATCTGCATCGGGTAGTTCCACGGCACGATATGGGCGGTGACGCCATGCGGCTCGCGCAGGGTCCAGACCGTGTAGCCGTTCAGATATGGAATCGTCTCGCCCATCAGCTTGTCGCAGGCGCCGGCGTAGAACTCGAAATACCGCGCGAGGGCGAGGGCATCGGCGCGGGCCTGCCGCAGCGGCTTGCCGACATCCAGCGCCTCGAGCCGGGCGAGATCGTCCGCGCGTTCGATCACGCGGGCGGACAGCGCCATCATCAGCCGCCCCCGCTCGGCCGCGGTCAACCCGCCCCAGGGCCCGTGCAAGGCCGCACGGGCAGCGGCGACGGCGGCATCGATTTCTGCCGGCCCGCCGCGCGAGATGGTGGCAATCTGCGCCCCGGTAGAGGGATCGAGGACCGCCAGTCCTTCCCCCGCCGGACGATGCCAGACGCCGCCGACCAGAATCTCATCCGCCGCGAACCAGAGGGGATTGTCGGTGTCAGCCATGGCGCCTTCCTGTCTGTGGGCGGTCGGTTTGGTTCGATCGGAAGGGCCGCGCACAAGGCCTGCGGCCCGCCGTATCAGGCGATGGTTACGTCGAGTGGAGCCAGACCCTCGATGCTGCCAGTCAGCCGCGCACCGGGTTCGACCGCGCCGACACCCTCCGGGGTGCCGGTAAGGATCACGTCGCCGGGCTGAAGGTGGTAAAAGCCCGACAGGTCTGCAATCAGCGCCGCGACCGACCAGACCATCAGGTCCAGCTGGGACTCCTGCCGCACTGTCCCGTCCACCGACAGTTTGATCGCCTGCCTGCCAGGCGCACCCCAGTCCGCTGCCGGGGTGACATCGCCGATGATCGCGGAATCCTCGAAATCCTTGCCCAGCGACCACGGCCGGCGCTTGTCCTTGGCCTTGGCCTGCAGATCGCGGCGCGTCATGTCGAGCGCGCAGGCATAACCCGCGACGATCGACATCGCCTCGGCCTCGGGGACGCGAAAGGCCGGCGCGCCGAGGATCACGGCCAGTTCGACCTCGTGGTGCAGGTCGGACGTTCCCGGCGGATAGGCCATGGTGACGCCCTCGGGGCCGCAGGGCAGCACGGCAAGCGCAGATTTGGTGAAATAGAACGGCGCCTCGCGGTCGACTTCGTTCCCCATCTCGGCCGCATGGGCGGCATAGTTGCGGCCGACGCAGAACACCCGCCGCACCGGGATGCGCCGCTCGCTACCCCTCATCGTCAGCAGCGGCCAGTCGGGTGCGGAAAAGAGGAGGTCTGACATCATCGCGTCCTGTCCGGAAAATGGGGGCGCGCGGAAACCTGCGGCAAAGACGTCAAAGCTGCAAGGTCAGGTTGCGACCGGGGGGAAAGCACTGGCGTACATGGGTGATCGGCGCGTCTTCCAGCCAGGTGGCGCGGGTCAGCACCATGATGCTGTCGCCCGGTGCGCAATCCAGGGCCTGCGCCCGCGCCCCAGCTGCCTGAGCCGAAAAGGCCATGGTTCCATGGGTATAGGGAAGGTTATGGACCAGCCATTCGTTGGGATTGACCGCAGTCAGATCGATCTCGGCAAGGCCCGGCGCAGTGACGAGGTCGACCCAACGGTCTTCCAGCACGGCGGGCTGCGCGCCGCCGCGATGCAGGGTCACCAGATGCAGCAGCGCGCGGGGGCCGGTGCCGAGCGCCTCGGCAACGTCGGGGGGTGGCACGGCGGTCTCGCGCAGCAGCAGTTCAAAGCTGTAGACGGCGCCCGTCGCCTCGACCTCGGCCCGGGTCAACGGGATCGGCAGGACGGCCTTGCGGACAGGGGCGGAGGCGACCCGGGTGCCGGCCTTGCGCCGCCGTTCCAGGAAGCCCTCGTCCGCGAGGGCGCGCAGGGCGCGATTGACGGTGGCGCGGGCAACGCCGAATTCGACGGCGAGGTCGGCCTCGTTGGGGATTAGCGCGCCGGGCGCGTAGGTGCGTGCACGGATGCGGGCCATGACCGCGTCGCGCACCGACTGCCAGCCGGCGGGGCTTTCCGGGACCGGGTCAGAGGACATCGCGCAGGCGCGTCATGACCGCGGCATAGCGCGCGATGATCGCCTCCCGGGCGCCGTGGCGGCCGCCGCTGACCAAATGCCGGCCGGCGGACCACAGGTCGGTCACCTCTCGGTCGTCGCGCGCGAAGATCAGCGTGTCGAGGAGCAGGTCGCCGCTGCGGCCGATGCCGTCCGGCCCCAGATCGCCGATCGCCACCAGATCGGCCCATTTGCCGCTCGCGATCGCGCCGCTGTCGCGGCCACCCGCTTGCGCGCCGCCCGCCGCGGCACCGTCCCACAGCGCGCGTCCGGTCGAGCGCTCCGCATCCGCCAGTGCCGCCCGCGAGTGGTCGCGCAGACGCTGCGAGTAATCGAGGGTTCGCAACTCCTCGGTCAGCGAGATGCGGATATTGCTGTCGCTGCCGATCCCCCAGGCGCCGCCCGCCCCCGTCCAGCGCACGCCATCGAAGATGCCGTCGCCAAGGCTGCTTTCGGTGATCGGACATAACCCGGCGACAGCGCCGCTGGCGGCAAGGCGCAGGGTTTCGTCCGGGGTCATCTGGGTAGCGTGGATCATGCACCAGCGCGGCCCGACCGGGACGTGGTCCAGCAGCCATTCGACCGGGCGCTGTCCGGTCGCGGCCAGGACCTCGTCCACCTCGGCGATCTGCTCGGCCAGGTGGATATGAATCGGGCCATCGGTCAGGGTCACGGCATGGGCGATGCCCGCAGCATCGACCGCGCGCAGGCTGTGCGGCGCGACACCGGTGCGACTGTCGGCGGACAGCGCAGCGACCGCGTCCGCGGCGCCCTGCACCAGCCGGGCATAGCAGTCGAGATCGTTGCCGAACCGATCCTGGCCCGCGATCAGCGCCCGCCCGTCCATCCCGCCGCGCTGATACAGCACCGGCAGCAGCGTCAGGCCGAGGCCGCTGGTCTGCGCCGCGGCGGCGATCCGGGCCGACATCTCGGCCAGATCGGTATAGGGGCGGCCGCCCTGATCGTGATGCAGGTAGTGAAACTCGACCGAGGCACCGTAACCTGCCTCGGCCATTTCCATCTGCACGAAGGCGGCGATGGCCTCGACGTCGTCGGGCGTCAACTGGTCCAGAAAGCGGTACATCAACTGGCGCCAGGTCCAGAAGCTGTCGCGCGGATCTCTGCCGCGCCGCTCGGTCAGGCCGGCCATGGCGCGCTGGAATGCGTGGCTGTGCAGGTTGGTCGGCGCGGGCAGCAAGGTCTCGACCTGCTGCGCCCCCGCGCTGGCCATGGTCCCGGTCGCGATCTGGCCGATGCGTCCATCCGGCTCAACACGCAGGCTGACACCATCGGCCCAGCCGCCGGGCAGCAAAGCCCGTGCCGCCCAGATTTCGCGCGCCAGTTGATCCGACCCGAGCTGACCTGACATCGCCGACTCCCGCTGTTGACAGGTCCTATTATGTGCAGACATAATCCTCCCTGCAAGCACCGAATCACGGAAACGCCCCATGTCCGGCCTGACCCTCACCGATGCCCGCTTGGCGACCCTCGACGGTCCCGGCTATGGCATTGTCGATGGCTGGCTGCGGATCGAGGATGGCCGCATCTCTGCCCTCGGCGCGGGCGCGGGACCGGGCGATGGCGCCAGCGAGAGCCTCGGCGGCCGCCTTGTCACCCCCGGCATGATCGACTGCCACACCCATCTGGTCCATGGCGGCGAGCGCGCGCGCGAATTCGAGATGCGGCTCGAGGGCGCATCCTACGAGGATATCGCCCGCGCCGGCGGCGGCATCCTGTCGACCGTCACCGCGACCCGCAGCGCGTCCGAGGATGAACTGGTGGCGCAGGCCTTGCCGCGCCTCGACGCGCTGCTGGCCGAGGGCGCCTGCACCGTCGAGGTGAAATCCGGCTATGGCCTGACCATCGACCATGAACTGAAGATGCTGCGCGCGGCGCGCCGGCTGGCAGCCGAGCGCCCGGTCCGCATCGTCACCACTTGGCTCGCCGCCCATGCGACGCCCCCGGAATACAAGGGGCGCGACGACGCCTATCTGGACGAGGTCGCGATCCCCGGCCTGCGCGCCGCCCATGCCGAGGGGCTGGTCGATGCGGTCGACGGGTTCTGCGAGGGCATCGCCTTTTCAACCGCGCAGATGGCCCGGCTGTTCGATGTCGCCGCCGAACTTGGCCTTCCGGTCAAGCTGCACGCCGAGCAGTTATCTCACATGGGCGGCAGCGAACTGATCGCAGCGCGCGGCGGCCTTTCGGCCGATCACGTCGAATATGCGACGGCAGCCGACGCTCGACTGCTGGCCGCCGCCGGCAGCGTCGCGACCCTGCTGCCGGGCGCCTTCTATACCCTGCGCGAGACGCAGATGCCGCCCGTCGCCGCCTTCCGCGAGGCCGGGACGGTGATGGCGCTCGCGACCGACGCCAATCCCGGCACCTCACCGCTGACCTCGCTGCTGCTGACGATGAACATGGGCGCGACCCTGTTCCGCCTGACGCCCGAGGAATGCCTGCGCGGCGTCACCCTCAACGCCGCCCGCGCGCTGGGCCTGGCCGATTGCGGCCGCCTGGCGCCCGGATTGCGCGCCGACCTAGCCGTCTGGGACGCGCGCGCCCCGGCCGAGCTGACCTACCGCATTGGATTCAATCCGCTTTACCGCCGCTATTTCGAGGGCCGCCCGTGCTGACACTCATCCCCGGCGAGGCCAGCCTCGCGCAGTTGGAAACCATCTGGCGCGAGGGCCTGCCCGCCCGCCTCGACCCAGGCGCCATGCCGGCGATCGAGGCATCGGCGGCGCGGATCGCCGCCGCCTCGGCGGGCGATGCCGCAGTCTACGGGGTCAACACCGGCTTTGGCAAACTGGCTAGCGTGCGCATCGCGCCGGGCGATACGGCGACGCTGCAACGCAACCTGATCCTGTCGCATTGCTGCGGCGTGGGGCCGGCAACCGATATCGACGCCGTGCGCCTGATGATGACGCTAAAGCTGCTGTCGCTCGGCCGCGGCGCTTCGGGCGTGCGCCCCGACATCGTCACCCTGATCGAGGGGATGCTGGCCAAGGGCGTGACCCCGGTGGTGCCCGAACAGGGCAGCGTCGGCGCCTCGGGCGACCTGGCGCCGCTGGCGCATATGGCGGCGGTCATGATCGGCGCCGGCGAAGCGTTCCTGGACGGCGAGCGCCTGCCCGGCGGCGATGCGTTGGCCCGTGCTGGCCTGACCCCGGTCGTGCTGGGTGCGAAAGAGGGGCTGGCGCTGATCAACGGCACCCAGTTCTCGACCGCGCTTGCGCTGATCGGGCTGTTTCGCGCCATGGCCTGCGCCCGCGCGGCGATCGTCACCGGCGCGCTGTCGACCGACGCGATCATGGGCAGCACCGCGCCCACCGCGGCCGAGATCCACAGCCTGCGCGGCCATCGCGGCCAGATCGAGGTCGCGGCCGAGATGCGGCGCCTGCTGGACGGCAGCGCGATCCGCGAATCGCATCGCGAGGGCGACAGCCGCGTGCAGGACCCCTATTGCATCCGCTGCCAGCCGCAGGTGACCGGCGCCGCGCTGGACCTGCTGCGCTTTGCCGCCCACACCCTGTTGGTCGAGGCGAATGCCGTCACCGACAACCCGCTGGTCCTGTCGGACGGGACCATCGTCTCGGGCGGGAACTTTCACGCCGAACCCGTCGCCTTTGCCGCCGACCAGATCGCCCTCGCCGTGGCCGAGATTGGCGCCATCGCCCAGCGGCGGGTGGCGCTGATGGTCGATCCGGCCCTGTCCTTCGGGCTGCCGCCGTTCCTGACCCCAGCCCCCGGGCTGAACAGCGGCCTGATGATCGCCGAGGTCACCACCGCCGCGCTGATGAGCGAGAACAAGCACCTCGCCAATCCGTGCAGCACCGATTCCACCCCGACCAGCGCCAACCAGGAGGATCACGTCAGCATGGCCGCGCATGGCGCGCGCCGCCTCGGCCTGATGACCCGCAACCTGTCGGTGATCGTCGGCGTCGAGGCGATCTGCGGCGCGCAGGGCGTCGCCTTCCGCGCGCCGCTGGAGACATCTGCCGTGCTGCAGCGCGTCATTGCCGCACTGCGCTCGGATGTGCCGGCGATGGGTGACGACCGTTACCTCGCCCCCGACCTCACAGCCGCTGCACAGATGGTGCTGGACGGCACGCTGGCCCGCGCCGGCGGGGTCGAATTGCCCCTCTGATCCGAATTGAAGGCAGCCCGATGAACAACCCGCGCCACAACACCCGCGACGTCTTTCCCGCCACCGGCACCGAGCTGACGGCCAAAAGCTGGCTGACCGAGGCGCCGCTGCGGATGCTGATGAACAACCTGCATCCTGACGTCGCCGAGAACCCGCACGAGTTGGTGGTTTATGGCGGTATCGGCCGCGCCGCGCGAACCTGGGACGATTTCGACAAGATCGTCGCCAGCCTTCGCGATCTGGAAGAGGACCAGACCCTGCTGGTGCAGTCGGGCAAGCCGGTCGGCGTGTTCCAGACCCACAAGGACGCCCCGCGCGTGCTGATCGCCAACAGCAACCTGGTGCCGCACTGGGCGACCTGGGACCATTTCAACGAGCTCGATAAGAAGGGACTGGCCATGTATGGCCAGATGACAGCGGGCTCGTGGATCTATATCGGCACCCAAGGCATCGTGCAGGGCACTTACGAGACCTTTGCCGAGGCCGGGCGCCAGCACTACGGTGGCGACCTGAAGGGGCGCTGGGTCCTGACGGGCGGCCTTGGCGGCATGGGCGGCGCGCAGCCCTTGGCGGCGGTCATGGCCGGGGCCTGCTGCCTCGCCGTCGAATGCGACGAGACGCGCGCCGATTTCCGCCTGCGTACCCGCTATGTCGATGAAAAGACGCACGACCTGGACGAGGCCCTGGCGCTGATCGACCGCTGGACCAAGGCCGGCGAGGCGAAATCCGTGGCCCTGATCGGCAACGCCGCCGACGTCTTTCCCGAAATCTTCCGCCGCATGCAGGCTGGCGGGATGCGCCCCGACATCGTCACCGACCAGACCAGCGCGCATGACCCGATCCATGGCTACCTGCCGCAGGGCTGGACTGTCGCCGAATGGCGCGCGCGGCAGGAGTCCGAGCCGAAGGTCGTCGAGGCCGCGGCCCGCGCCAGCATGAAAACCCATGTCGCGGCGATGGTCGATTTCTGGAACGCCGGCGTTCCGACCCTCGATTACGGCAACAACATCCGCCAGGTCGCGCAAGAAGAGGGGCTGGAGAACGCCTTTGCCTTCCCGGGTTTCGTCCCCGCCTATATCCGTCCGCTGTTCTGCCGCGGCGTCGGACCGTTCCGCTGGGCCGCGTTGTCGGGCGATCCCGAGGACATCTACAAGACCGACGCCAGGATGAAGGAGCTGTTTCCCGACAACCAGCACCTGCACAACTGGCTGGACATGGCGCGCGAGCGGATCGCCTTTCAGGGCCTGCCGGCGCGGATCATGTGGATCGGCCTTGGGGATCGCCACAAGGCGGGCCTTGCGATCAACGAGATGGTCCGCAAGGGCGAGCTGAAGGCGCCGGTCGTCATCGGACGCGATCACCTCGACAGCGGCAGCGTCGCCAGCCCCAACCGAGAGACCGAGGCCATGGCGGACGGCAGCGACGCGGTCAGCGACTGGCCGCTGCTTAATGCCCTGCTGAACACCGCGTCGGGCGCGACCTGGGTCTCCTTGCACCACGGCGGCGGCGTCGGCATGGGCTTCAGCCAGCATTCCGGCATGGTCATCTGCTGCGACGGCTCCGAGGACGCCGACCGGCGCATCGCCCGCGTCTTGTGGAACGACCCGGCGACCGGCGTCATGCGCCACGCCGATGCGGGCTATGACATCGCGCTGGACTGCGCGCGCGAGCATCAACTTAACCTGCCGGGAATCCTCGGGTGAGGATCGTCCGCAAGGGCGCGATGCGGTCCATGCCCTGGCGCAATGGCGGCGGCATCACGCATGAGATCGCGGCGGGCCCCGAGGGCGCCAGCCTCGACGGCTTTGACTGGCGGCTGAGCATGGCCGAGGTCGCCTCAGACGGGCCGTTCTCGGTCTTTGCGGGGGTGGACCGGACGTTGACCCTGCTGGCAGGGGACGGGATCAGCCTCGATTTCGGCGGCGGCGATGTGTCCTTGCGGCCGGGGTCGGACCCGCTGGCCTTTCCGGGCGAGGCGCCGGTGACGGGCCGACTGCACGCCGGGCCGATCCTGGATCTGAACGTCATGACCCGGCGCGGGGCGGCCCGCCACGCGGTGGCGGTGCTGCCGGTCGGCGCGCCGCTGCCGCCAGACTGCATCGCCATCGTCTGCCGCAGTGGACAGGTGCGGATTGGCGCCGAGACCTTGGCGCCCGGCGATTGCGCATTGCTGTACGCCGATCCGGACACCACTAACGCGCCGAGCACCATCCTGACGGCTGGCAGCGGCGAGATCGTCGCAGTCTCGCTGTGGGGCATGGACGATTCGCGCAACAGCCGGGAAAATCGATCGATTTGAATCGCGAAATCCATGCGCACCGGGCGGGGCGCATGGAAAACATCCACACCGCCCGCCAACGGGAGAGACCCATGAGCGTTCATACGACCCTGAAATCCGCGCTGATCGGCCTGGCCGCGCTGGGCCTGACCGTCACCGGCGCGCTGGCCGACCAACTCGACGACATCAAGGCCGCCGGCAAGATCACCGTCGCCACCGAGATGCACTATGCCCCCTTCGATATCCTCGAGAACGGGCAGTATGTCGGCTTCAACCGCGACCTGTTCGACGAGATCGCCAAGGAACTTGGCGTCACGCCCGAATACCAGGACCTGCCCTGGACCGCGATCCTGCCGGGCCTCGAAGTCAAGAAGTTCGACTTTGTCACCGCCCCCGTGACCTACACCCCCGAGCGGGCCGAGCGTTACGCCTTTACCGCGCCGATCAGCGACGCGACCGTGATGATGGTGCAAAAGGCCGGCGGCGCGCTGACCAAACCCGAGGACGCCAAGGGCAAGACCGTCGGCGCCCAGCAGGGCACCGCGCAGTTGGCCCAGCTTGAGGCCTTTGGCAAGAAGATCGGCGGCATCACGATCAAGGAATATGCCTCGACCGACGAGGCCTATGCCGATGTCGCGGCCGGCCGCCTCGACGCCGCGGTCGCCTCGGCGCCGCTGATCAACTACATGGTCAAGCAGCGTCCCGAGGTGTTCGCCGCCGTCAACCCGCCGTTCGGCGATCCGACCTATTTCGGCTTTGTCGCGCGCAAGGAAGGCACCGAGACGCTGATCAAGGCGATCAACGACGCCATGGCCAAGATGCAGGCCGACGGCCGGTTCGCCAAGATTCAGGAAAAGTGGATCGGCGCCAAGACCGAATTGCCGACCGAAATGCCCAAGCTGTAAGGCTGCTTTCCGGGGGCCGCATGCCGGCCCCCGCCCTACCGATCCCCGCGGCTGACGGACGGCGCATGTTCTCGTTCAAGACGATCCTCGACAACCTGCCGACGCTGGCCTGGGCCGGCCGGTTCACGCTGCTGATCTCGGTCCTCGGCTGTGCGCTGGGGCTTGTGATCGGCGCGGTGATCTGCGCCTTGGCCGTCTCGCGCTCGCGCGTCGCGCAGACGGTGGCCGCGATCTATGTCAGCTTTTTCCGCGGCGTGCCGTTGCTGGTGCAGCTGCTGCTGTTTTTCTACATGTTGCCGCTGATCGGGCTGAACATCCCGGCCACGGTCGCCGCCGTCGTCACGGTCGGTCTGTGCGCCGCCGCCTATATCAGCGAGATCCTGCGCGGCGCGCTGAACGCCATCCCGCGCGGCCAGCGCGAGGCTGCCATAGCCATCGGCCTGTCGCCGCGCGACATATGGGCCCGCATCCTGATGCCGCAGGCGCTGAAGATTGCCATGCCGGCCATGGTCAACGAGCTGATCCTGCTGGTGAAGGCCAGCTCGCTGGTCTCGGTCGTCGGCATCGTCGAGATCACGCGCATGAGCCAGTCGATCGCCGCCGCGACCTACCGGCCGTTGGAAATCTACCTGACCGCCGCTTTCCTTTACCTGATCATCAACCTTGCCCTCGCCTTCGGTGGCCGTCGGCTGGAGCGGAGGCTCGCCTACTGATGGACTGGGGGCTCTTCGTCCGCTTCGGCCCGGCCCTGGCGCAGGGCATCGCGATGACCATCGCCTGCTGGATCGCCGGCACGGTCCTGGGCATGGCGCTGGGCTTTGTCATCGCCCTTGTGCGTCGCCGCGCGCCGCGTGCGCTTGGTTGGGTCCTGACCGCCTATATCGAGTTCATCCGCGGCACGCCGTTTCTGGTGCAGCTGTTCGTCCTTTACTACGGCGGCCCGATGGTCGGGCTGCGCCTCGATGCGCTGCCGGCCGGCATCCTTGGCCTGACCCTCTATGGCAGCGCCTATTTCGCCGAGATCTTTCGCGCCGGCTTCCAGGCCGTGCCGTCCGGCCAGATCGAGGCGGCGCGCGCCATGGGCTTTGCCCCCGGCGTCATCCTGCGCCGCGTCGAGGTGCCGGCGATGCTGGTCAGCGCCCTGCCCGCCCTGGTCAACTTTTCGATCATCCTGACGAAGGAGACCGTGATCCTGTCGATGATCACCGTTCCGGAAATCATGTTCGCCACCGGCAAGATGATGGCCGAGACCTTTGCCTTCGTCGAGACGACGCTGGTCCTGGCCCTGTTCTTCTGGGTGTTTGTCGAGGTCATCTCGCGCCTTGGCCGCTGGCTGGAACGTCGCGCCACCCACTACCTGCTGGAGCGTTAAGCCGTGTCCGTGACCCTTTCTCCCGTCGCCGCCGCCTCGGCAGACCTGATCCGCGTGTCCAAGTTCTATGGCCCGTTCCAGGCGCTGAAGGACGTCTCGCTGCAGATTCCGCCGGGCAAGGTCAGCTGCCTGATCGGGCCCTCCGGCAGCGGCAAGTCGACCCTGCTGCGCTGCATGAACTTCCTCGAGGAATATGACAGCGGCGAGGTCCGCATCGACGGCCGGCTGATCGGCTATGACAGCCCCGGCGGGCGGCGCATGCGGGCGGGCGATCTGCGCGCCATGCGCCGCGACATCGGCATGGTGTTTCAGCAGTTCAACCTGTGGCCGCACATGACCGCGCTGCAGAACGTCGCCGAGGGCCTGGAGCGCGTAAAGCGCCTGCCCCGCCGCGAGGCAGAGGCCCGCGCGCAGGAGGCGCTGGTCAAGGTCGGACTTGGTGACAAGACCGCCAACCACCCCGGCCGGTTGTCGGGGGGCAGCAGCAGCGCGTCGCCATCGCCCGCGCCATTGCCATGCAGCCCCGCATCATGCTGTTCGACGAGCCGACCAGCGCGCTCGACCCGGAGCTCGTGGGCGAGGTGCTGACGGTCATGAAAAGCCTCGCCGCCGAGGGCATGACCATGGTCGTCGTCACGCACGAGATGGGCTTTGCCGCCCATGTCGCCGACCAGGTGGCGTTCATGGAAAAGGGCGAACTGGTCGCGTCGGGCACGCCCACCGACATCTTCCAGCGCACCACCGACCGCCGCATCGGCAGCTTCCTGTCCAGCTATCGCGAGCGCAACGCGTTCTAGGCGCGTTCGGAAGCTAAGGTTCGAGCGTTCGTTTCATCCTCGGCGCGGCGCGCCCTTCTCGGGGGCATTTGCCCTTGGACGGCAGGCGCGCCACGCAAACGGCGGCGCGAACGCCGCCGTCTGGCTTCGTCGGCCGGATCAGAAGTCGTAATTCACCCCGAGCGTGATTGTCCGGCCCGGCGCGTAGAGCGGCTCGACCGCACGGGTGCCGCGGATGCGCTGCTGATAGCTGCTGCGCTCGTAATAGGCCCTGTCGGTCAGATTATCGATGCGCAGGCTGACGACCGTGTTCCTCATCGCCTCGGGGCGCCAGTCGGCATAGACGTTCAGCACGGTATAGCCGGGATCGTCCTTGAAAAGCTCCTTGCGCAGGTACTCGCCCGACAGCTCGCCAGCCCATTCCAGCGACGCGCCCAGCTTGACGTTATGCGCCGGCAACTCCTGGTCCACGAACAGCGTCGCCAGCGAGCCGATCGGTACGGCGGTCCCGCCTTGCGGCAGCGCACGCTCGCCATCCTCGGTCAGCTTCGCCTTGGTGAAGCTGCCGCCGACCCGGCCGGTGCCCCAGTCGTAATTGCCCTGCAACGTCACCCCGCGCGAGCGGACCTCGGGTCCGTTCTCCAGCCGATAGACCGCGCGGTCGGCGTTATAGACGGCCGGGTTTTTCAGGCGCGTGTCGAACAGGGTCAGGTTGCCGGTCCAGTTGCCGCGGCTGGCGTTAAGGCCAAGTTTTGCGTTGGTCGCGGTCGAGGCCTCGAAATCCGGGGCGGTCGCAAAGCTGGCGTCGCGCGCGTGCAGCAGGCCAAACTCGCCGACCTCGTGTCCCAGCCAGGTGCGCGAGGCGCCGGCAAAGACCTCGTAGCCCTCGCTGAACTCGTACGAAATCGTGCCGTTCACGCTGGCGCCACTGCCTGACAGGCGGCGGCCGTCCCAGTCGGTAAAGCTCTGGTGATCCAGCCGCGCCCCGGCCGAGACGTCCACGCCGTTATCGAATTCGAACCGGCCCTGCGCAAAGGCGCCGACCTGCATCGTCTCCAGCGTCCAGTAGCGCCGGTCGGTATCGCCGTAGTTGTCGAGCCAGTAGTCGTTATAGCGGAAGTCGACGCCAGCCGTGATGCTGCCGGGGCCAATCTCGTACCGGTTCTTCAGGACGCCCCCGACGGTCTTGACCTCGGCATTCATGTCGCCGTTGTAGCCGCCGACCAGATAATTAGGGCGCTCGTAACGGTTGCGGCTGACATAGAATTCCGCAGTGGGATCCCAGGCTGCCGTGGGGGCGGTGGTCGTGTATTTCAGGCGCAGCCTGTCATTGGTGATCTTCAGCGGATAGACGCTATCGTCATAGATCGGCAGCCCGTCCGTCCCGATCCCGGCCAGGTCCATGTTCATCTTGATCGAACGATCGCCTTCGTCCTCGGTGTGCTGGTAGTCCAGCTCGACCCGATGCGCCTCGAACTCGTAGCCCAGCTTGAAGATGCCGCCCAGGTTGCCGGGGGCGGAGCCGGGGATGGTGCGGCCATTGCCGGATTCGTAGTCGTCGCCATGCGCGCCGTTCACCATCGCCAGCCAGTCAAAGCCGCCGCGCTTGCCAAAGCTGGCAAGGCTGGCGCGCAGGCCGCGACCGTTGCTGCCGTAGCTGAGGCCTGCGCGCCCGCCGATGTCTCGGCCATCCTGCAGCAGGTCGTCGGCGCTGACGGTCTCGTAACGGACCGCGCCGGCGGCCGCGCCGAAGCCGCTGTCGGCGGCGGCGGCGCCGGCCTCGACCTCAACCGATTTCAGGAAGGCCGGGTCGATGGTGGTCGAGCCGGTATGGTGCCAGCCAGTGACTGGCTGGGGCACGCCGTCGACGGTGACGTTCAGGTTCGACTGCTCGAGGCCAAGAACATGGATGCGCTTGGCCGGTCCGACGCCGCCCGAGACGCTGACCGCCGAATTGCGAGCGAACAGCTCGGAGACATCGGCCGGCTGCAGGATGGCCAGATCCTCCTCGGACAGGGCGACGCCGCCGGTGGCTACGACCTTTTCGTCGCCGCCGGCGATCAGGGTTATGGGGTCGAGAACCAGGGTGCTTGAGGCGCCCGCGAGCGGGGCAGGGGCGAGGTCCTGAGCAAGCGCCGTGCCGGCGGTCAGCACCGCCGTCAGCGCGAGGCCAGAGGCGCCTGCGAGCAGGACGCGGGGATGGATAGTGGGTCGGGTCATGGGGCCTCCGGGCAAGGGTTTCAAAAGGTTGAAGACCCAATGCGGCGGAGCGGGGGAAAAGGAAAGCATTTTTGTCAGGTATTATAATTATTTTTGTCAGGTATTAGCATGCCGTGTCGCTCGCGGCACGTTCTGTCTCCAAATCAGAGGCTTGCGGCCGCAGTCCACCCGGCGCGATTCCCGGCAGTTCCGGCTCGACGCCGAGCGCATGATGCAGGTGGTGGTGCAGCACCAGGGGCCGGCCGTCGTGGCGGCTGACCTCGATCGGCGTGTCGTAGAGCTGGGATAGCAGCGTCTCGGTCAGGACTGTTTCCGGAGGCCCCTGTGCGATCAGGCGCCCGCCCTTCATCGCGATGACATGATCGGCCCATGCGGCAGCGTAGTTCACCTCGTGGACCACCATCACGACGCTGCGCCCCTCGGTCCGCACGATCTGCGCGAGTCGCGCCATCAGGGCACGGGCATGGCCCATGTCGAGGTTGTTCAGGGGCTCGTCCAGCAGCATCCACGGACTGCCCTGGGCAAAGGTCATCGCCAGATAGCCGCGCTGCCCCTGTCCGCCCGACAACTCGTCCAGAAAGCGGTCGGCCAGCGGCAGCAGGTCGAAGGCTGCCAGTGCCGCCTCGACCGCGGCGTGATCGGCGGGGCGGGGGCGGCCGTGGTGATGCGGCCAACGGCCAAAGGCGACCAACTCGCGCAGGCGCAGGCGGCTGGCGATCACCGTCTGCTGGCCGAGGATCGCCATGGTCAGCGCCAGCACCTCGCCGGGGGTGCGGGCGACGTCCCGTCCCTCGACCGTGATGCGCCCGGCCTGCAGCGGCAGCAGCCGCCCGATCAGCCGCAACAGGGTGGATTTGCCCGCCCCGTTCGGGCCGATCAGTGCGGTCAGCTTGCCGCGGGGAAGATCGGCGGTGATGTCCGTCAGGATCGGCGCGGTGCCGATCCTGTGGCTGAGGCCCTCGATCTGGATCATCGGATCCGCCCTTTCAGCAGCAGGAACAGGAAGAAGAGGCCGCCGGCGAACTCGACCACCACTGACAGGGTCGTGGCCTGACCCAGCACGCGCTCGAACAGCATCTGGCCGGTGACGAGGATGATGGCCGCAATCAGCCCCGCCGCCGGCAGCAGCCGCGCGTGGCGGGCGCTGCCGGTCAGCGCATGGGCGAGGCCGGCAACGATGAGGCCAAAGAACGGTACCGGCCCGACCAGCGCGGTCGAGACCGCGACCAGAACCGCGACCAGTGCCAGCGTCCCCATCACCATCCGGTTGAACGGCAGGCCGAGCGAGACCGCGGACTCGCGCCCGAGGGCCATCACGTCAAGCCGCGGGGCGAGCCACATGGCGCCCGCCACCGCCAGCGCTGCAAGGCCGGTGGCATAGGGCAGCAGCCCGGCCTGCACCCGACCGAAGCTGGCATAGCTTATGGACTGGACCACGGCGAACTCGTTCGGGTCCATGACCCGGGCGGCGAACTGGGACAGGGTGCGAAACAGGACGCCGAGGATGACGCCGGTCAGGATTGTGCGGGGGATGTCTTGCGCGCCGCGTCCCAAGAGGGTGCTGAACAGCAATGTGGCAAGACCGGCCATGGCCAAAATCTCGGCCGCGAACTTGGCCGCGGGCGGCAGGTTGGCAAAGCCGGCTATGCCCAGCGCGCCGACCAGCAGCGTCTGCATCAGGACGTAGAGGGCGTCGAATCCCATGATCGAAGGGGTCAGGACGCGGTTGGCGGCGACCGTCTGGAACAGCACCGTCGCAACGCCGATCGACACCGACACCGTCAACAGCGCCGCCAGTTTGGTTGCACGCAGCTGAAGGATGAAGCTGCGATTGCCGCTGCCGAGGCCCTGAAACAGCCAGAACCCGCAGGCCAGAAGCAGCAGCGCGGCGAGCGCGGCGAGTGCCGGGACGCGAGAAGGGCGCAAGGCGTCAGCCACGGGCGGGAACGCGCCACAGCAGCGTCAGGAACACTGCCGCGCCGACCACGCCCAGGATACTGCCGGCCGGAATTTCGTGCGGATAGCGGACCAGGCGCCCGAACAGATCGCAGGCCAGCACCAGGGCCGCGCCCGAGATCGCGACCACAGGCAGCGAGGCGCGGAGGTTGTCTCCCATCAGCCGCGCAACGATGTTCGGCACGACCAGCCCGACGAACGGGATCATGCCGACGGTGCTGACCACCATGGCCGAGCAAAGGGCGACGACCAGCAGGCCAAGCCGCATCACCGCCTCGGCCCGCAGCCCAAGGCCGGCAGCGACCTGATCGCCAAGCGCCAGAATGGCAAAGCGGTCGGCGGCGAACCACGCCAGCAGCGCCGCCGCGCCCGCGATCCACAGAAGCTCGTAGCGGCCGGCGACGACGCCCGAGAACTCGCCCACGAACAGCCAAGCGCTGACCAGTTGGACGAGGTCGAACTGCCAGGCGACGAACAGCACCAGCGAGCCGATCACCCCCGAGAGCACCAGCCCCACGATGGGCACCAGCATGATCTCGCGCGGGGGCAGGCGTCGGATGACGGCGACGAAGAGCGCGGTGCCCGCCATCGCGGCAAGGCTGGCTGCCAGCATCTTGACCCAGACTGCGGCGCCCGGCGCGATCAGCGTCACGCCGAGCAGCCCCAGCGCGGCGCTTTCCGAGGTGCCGACCGTGTCCGGGCCGACAAAGCGGTTGCGCACCAGCGCCTGCATGATGACCCCCGCGACCGACAGCGCCGCACCGGTCAGCACCACGGCCAGCGTGCGCGGCAGGCGCGATTCCATCAGCACCAGCGCCGCGCGCGGATCACGGCCGGCGGCGAGCGGATCGATCCGCGCCGCGCCGACCATCAGGCTGGCCAGCATCAGCGTGGCCAGCAGTGCCGATCCTGTGATCAGCAGGCGCTGTCTCACCCTTTCAGCGCGGCCGTCAGGCTGTCGAGGATCCCGGTCAGCGCGGTATAGCCGCCGGGCGACAGGTAAAGATCACCCGAGGGCAGATAAACCACGTGCCCGGCCTTCCACGCCTTGGTGCCCTCGACCAGCGGGGTCTTCAGCGTCGCTTCGGCCGACGGCCCTTCCTCGCCCACGGCGGCCGAGCGGTCCATGACCAGCAGCCAGTCGGGATCGGTCTGGGCGATGAATTCGTGGCTGATGGCATCGCCGTGGCCGGCCGCGGGGTCGAGGCCGGTCGCCGCGGGCGCGAGGCCCGTCACGTCATGCAGCCAGCCAAAGCGCGAGCCCGGTCCATACGCTGCCATCTTGTTGCCATTGGTCATGACGAAGAGGGCGGTGCCCTTGCCGGCCCCGGCATCCTTCAACCCGGCCAGTTTCTCGTCGAGGGTCTTGGCGAGGGCGGCCGCATCGGCCTCCTTGCCGAAGACCTTGCCGTAGGCGTCGAGGCGCGCGCGGGCATCCGCCAGCACGTCGGTGCCGATAGTCATGTCGATGGTCGGCGCAAGTTTGGCCACCGCCTCACGCTGCGTGGCCGATCGGCCGCCGACGATCGCGAGGTCCGGGCCGAGGCCGGCCAGCGCCTCGAGGTTCGGCTCGAACAGCGTGCCAATTTTGGTGGCAGCGCCCGCGGCGTCATCGAAACGCTTCAGATAGACCTTGTCCGGCAGGCCGGCAGGCTGCACGCCCAGCGCCAGCAGCGTGTCGGCGGCCGACAGATCGAACACCGCGACCTTGGCCGGGTTCTGCGGCACGGACGCCTCGCCCTGCGCGGTGGCGACGGTGACATCGGCCGCGCCGGCGGAAAGCGGGGTGAACGCCGCCAGTGCGGCAGCCATCAAACCAGAGAGTGCAAGTCCGCGCATAGCTGTATCCTTGTGCAAGGTGCGCCCGGCAGGGGCGTTCATTCCCGCCTTCTACGGGCGCAGCGGGACCGGGTCCAGATTGGCATAGTGTTTTTGTAAACTTTAGCTGGGACACAAGGTCGCGATCTTCCTCGTCAAATCGCGCACGCCACCGCTTGCCGCCCCCGCCGGCCCCAACTAGCTTCGCGCGATGCCAATTTTGTCCAATCGCCGGCGCTTTGCCGATCTGTCCGAACGCGAGGTGCTGGCCTTGGCCATCTCCTGCGAGGAGGACGACGCCCGCATCTTTCGCATGTTCGCCGAATCGCTGGCGGCCGACTATCCCGCCAGCGCCGCCGTGTTCGAGGGCATGGCCGAGGAAGAGGATCACCACCGCCAGCTGCTGATCGAATCGCACCGCGCACGATTCGGCGAAGTGATCCCCCTTATCCGGCGCGAGCATGTCGCCGGCTTTTACGCGCGCCGCCCGATGTGGCTGACCAAGAACCTGCCGCTGGAGCGGATCCGCGCCGAAGCGGAGGCGATGGAGCATCAGGCGGCCCGATTCTACGAACGCGCGGCCCGGCAGACGACCGACGCCGGCACCCGCAAGTTGCTGGGCGATCTGGCCCGTGCCGAGGCCGGGCACGGCGCCCAGGCCGGCGCCCTGACCGAGCAGCACCTGACCGAGGACGCCCGCACCAGCGAGGCCAATGCCGCACGCCGCGATTTCGTGCTGACCTGGGTGCAGCCGGGTCTGGCGGGGCTGATGGATGGCTCGGTCTCGACCCTTGCGCCGATCTTCGCCACCGCCTTCGCCACCCATGACACGCACACCACCTTTCTGGTTGGCCTCGCGGCGGCCCTGGGTGCCGGCATCTCGATGGGCTTTACCGAGGCGGCCTCGGACGATGGCGTCGTCTCGGGCCGGGGCTCGCCCCTCAAGCGCGGATTTGCCTCGGGGGTTATGACAGCGGTGGGCGGGCTGGGCCACGCCCTGCCCTACCTGATCTCAGACTTCTGGACCGCGACCACCGTCGCCACCGTGATCGTGTTCGTCGAGCTTTGGGCGATCGCCTGGATTCAGAACCGGTGGATGGAAACGCCGTTCTGGCGCGCCAGCCTGCAGGTCGTGGTCGGCGGCGCCTTGGTGTTCGCGACCGGGGTGCTGATCGGCGGCGGCTAGCGGCCCCGCCGACAGTCGCGACCGGCCAAAGCCGCTTGCCGCTGCGACGGGCCCAGCCGATGGTGCAGCCATGTGCCCGGCCCGCCCCCTTATAAATCGACGCTGATGCTGCCGATCTTCCTCAAGACGCTGCCGTTCTTCGCGCTGATCGGCACCGGCTGGCTGGCGGGGCGCACCCGCTTTTTCCCGCCCGAGGCGACTGCCTGGCTGACCAGGTTCGTGTTCTTCTTCGCGCTGTCGGCCATGCTGTTCCGCTTTGCCGCCTCGCTCGACATGGCGCAGTTGTGGGACCCGCGCTTTGTGCTGGCCTACCTGGCCGGCACATTCGCGGTCTGGGGCATTGGCCTTGCCGTCGCCCGCCTGCGCGGGCTGCCACTGGCCGAGGCGGCGATGGAGGCGCAGTGCTGCATGATCGGCAACACCGGCTTTCTGGGCGTGCCGATGCTGCTGGTGCTGCTGGGACCGGCGGCGACGGGTCCGGTGCTGCTGGTGCTGACCATCGACATGGTCGTGTTCTCGACCCTGATCACCGTGATCGTCACCGCCGCGCGGCAAGGGCGCATCAACCGTGATGCCTGGGGCGCGATCGGTCGCGGGCTGGCGGATAACCCGATGATCGTCGCAATGCTGGCCGGCCTCGCCTTCGGCGCGCTGCACCTGCCGCTGCCCGCCCCCGCGGCCGAGTTTCTGGACCTGCTCGGCGCCGCCGCGACGCCCGGCGCCCTCTTTGCCATCGGCGCCTCGCTGGCCGCCCGGCAGGCGGCGCGCCTCGGGCCGTCCCTGTGGCTGGCGTCGGCCAAGCTGGTGCTGCACCCGCTGGCGGTCGCCATCGCAGCCTTTGCCATCTTCCGGGTCGAGCCACGCGCCGCGGGCATGATGGTCGCCGCCGCCGCGCTGCCGGTAGCGGGCAACACCTATATTCTGGCACAATATTTCCATGTCGCCGAACAGCGGGTCTCGACCGCGATCTTGCTGTCGACCGCGTTCAGTATCCTGACGATCCCGCCGGTGATCGCCTGGATTTCCGGCACCTGAGGGGGACCGCCATGCTTGACGATCTTGATCTGCAGAACATGACTATTGCGGTCGACGATGCCGGCATCGCCACGCTGACGCTGAACCGCCCCGCCAAGCGCAATGCGCTGGACGCCGCATCGGTACGCGAGTTGATCGCCGTCTTTACCGCGCTGCCCCGCGCTGGCGTGCGCGCTTGCATCCTGCGCGCTGAAGGACCGCATTTCTGCGCCGGCCTCGATCTGGTCGAGCATTACCACGCCGACCGCAGTCCGGCCGACTTCATGCACCTGTGCCTCGACTGGCACGAAGCGTTCAACAAGATGGAATATGGCGGCGTGCCGATCATCGCCGTCCTGAAAGGCGCCGTGGTCGGCGGCGGGCTTGAGCTGGCTTCGGCCGCGCATATCCGGGTCGCGGACGAGGGCACCTATTTCGGCCTGCCGGAAGGGCAGCGGGGGCTCTTCACCGGCGGCGGCGCGACGATCCGGGTGGCCGGGCTGATCGGCAAGGCGCGGATGATCGACATGATGCTGACCGGCCGGCTTTACCGCGGGGCCGAGGCGGTCGAGGTCGGGCTGACGCAATACCTCGTGCCTGACGCCGAGGCCAAGTCGCGCGAACTGGCTACGGCCGCCGCCGCCAACCTTCCGCTGACCAATTTTGCCATCTGCTCCGGGATCTCGCATTTCCAGAACATGGGCGCGCTGGACGCATCCTATGCCGAGGCGGTGCTGGCGGGCGTCGTCAACACCCAGCCCGCCGCGCGCGAGCGCCTGGACGCCTTTGCCCGCGGGATGGCGCGCAAGGTCAAACCGGAGGACCGCGATTGATCCACGCGCGCCGTGCCTTTCTGGCCGACACCCTGGCGCTGATCCTATTCTTTACCACCACCGGGATCCTGAACGAGCGTTTCGTCGCCGGCATGGACTGGGCCGAGGTCGCAAGGGCGCGGATGATCGGCGCGCCCCTGATGGTGCTGACCGCCCGCCCCTATGGCCTGTGGCGGGACTGGATCATGCGGCGCGCCGGCGTGTCTGCGGTCTCGCGCCTGCTCTGGGACAGCTTCGCGCTGCTGGTCTTTCAGGTGCCGATCTACGCTGCGATCATCGTCGCCGGCGGCGCCGAGGGTAGCCAGATCCTGCGGGGCATCCTGGGGGCTGCGGCGCTGATGCTGGTCCTGGGCCGTCCCTACGGCGCATTCCTCGATTTTGTGCGGGGCCGGTTTGGTCTGCCGCCGGGCGGGACCCGCCCAATGTCGCTGGACCCGCGCCCGTAACGATCTAGTCGACCGGCCGGATCAGCTTGCGGTCCACCACGCGCAGGACCGCCGTGAGGTCATGGCCCCGGCGCAGGATTCGGCCATCCATGCCCAAGACCGCGTACTGCCCCTGGGCATTGCGCAGCCGCGGGCGCTTTTCGATACGATAGAGAGGCGTTTCGGCCGCGCGGCGAAAGACCGAGAATATGGCCACGTCCCGCAGGAAGGACATGCCGTAGTCGCGCCATTCGCCCGCGGCCACCATCCGTCCGTAAAGCGACAAGATCACGCCCAGCTCACCACGGTCGAAGGCGACGACTTCGGCCGCAGGCTGGAACTGGATCGGGGGCGGCGTCAGCATGCCTTCAGCATGCAGCGCCCTGCGCCCCCGATCAAGCTGCTCAGAAGCAGCTGACTTTCTCGATCCGGCCAGTGACGCCAATCTCGAAGTTCAGGCGCTCGCCGTTGAAATCGGCCGTGACCGGATCGTGGGGGCCGATGATGCGTGCGCCGGCGGGCAGCAGCATGCCGTCCAGCACGCTGCGCTGCTGGCCGATCAGGCCCTGGAACTGGGGTGCCTTGCAGGCCGCCGTAGTGGGCAGCGGGGGTGCAGCCGGGGGCATGGGTTCGATACATGCGGACAGGACCAGCACGGAGCCGAGGGCGACGACCGGAACAAAGCGAGACAGAGTACGCATTAGCCACAATCCACATTTTGGATGTTGCCGGCCTGATCGAGCCGGAACACGATTCGGTTAGGGTCGTATTCCTGCGACTCGATGCCGCGGAATTCGACCACGCGATAGGTGCGGGTAATCCCAAGACCAGCGATGGTGCTGCCCGGCTGACCCAGCGCGCCGGAATAATCCTTGGCGTGGCAGAGGTCGGGCTTGCGCTCCTCGAGGCCGGACATCCCTGACACCGCCGGAACGGCCTCGACCGGCTCGACGACCGGCACGGTCGGCGCAGGCGCCGGTGCGCAGCCCGTCAGGGCCAGGCCGCCGACCAGCGCGGCAGAAATAAGGGTGAGTGAAATCAGGGGCGAACGGCTCATGCGACGAGTCTCTGCACTTGGGATGCGGCACCTTAGCGCCAATCGGGCGGCCCCGCATAGCCCCTTGGCGCGCCGGGGCGGGCGGTCAATCTGACCGGCGGCCCTACAACTTTAGTTGCAATGCAAGTCCATCTGACGGACTGTGCAGCAAGTTTGGCCAGACGCTGCGTGACAGGAAGCTCGCATGACAATCGCCGCCCAAAACGTCGCTGATCCCACCCCCGTCCCCCCGCCCCCCGCGCATGGATCTTTCCGGGCGTCGGTCGACCGGATGTTCACCCAGGCCGCCTCGCTAATGCAGCTGGAGCCGGGCCTCGAGGAAAAGATCCGGGTCTGCAACAGCACCTACACCGTGCGCTTTGGCGTGCGGCTGCGCGGCGCGATCCACACCTTTACCGGGTATCGCAGCGTCCATTCCGAGCATCAGGAGCCGGTCAAGGGCGGCATCCGCTACGCCATGTCGGTCGACCAGGACGAGGTCGAGGCACTGGCGGCGCTGATGACTTATAAATGCGCTCTGGTCGAATTGCCCTTCGGCGGCAGTAAGGGCGGGTTGCGGATCGACCCGCGCGCCTGGGACGAGGACGAGTTGGAGCGCGTGACCCGCCGCTTTACTTATGAATTGTCGCGCCGCAGCCTGATCTCGCCCAGCCAGAACGTGCCGGCGCCCGACATGGGCACCGGCGAGCGCGAGATGGCGTGGATGGCCGATGCCTACAAGCGCCTCCACCCCGGCGATATCGACGCACGCGCCTGCGTGACCGGCAAGCCGCTCAGCTTTGGCGGGATCAAGGGCAGGGTCGAGGCGACGGGTCGCGGGGTGCAATATGCGCTGCGCGAGGTGTTCCGCACACCCGCGGTGGTCGCTGCGGCGGGCCTCAGCGGTGGGCTGGAGGGCAAGCGGATCGTCGTCCAGGGGCTCGGCAACGTCGGCTATCACGCGGCGCTGTTCCTGTCGGGCGAGGATGGCGCGATCATCACCGCCGTGGCCGAACGTGACGGTGCGGTGGTGAACGAGGCCGGCCTAGATATCGAGGCGCTGAGCCAGCACATGAAGGCCACCGGCGGCGTTCAGGGCTTTCCAGGCGCGACCTTCTCGCCCGACAGCGCCGCTGCCCTGGAAATCGATTGCGACATCCTGATCCCGGCCGCAATGGAGGCCGTGATCCACGAGGAGAACGCCCCCCGGATCAAGGCCAAGATGGTGATCGAGGCGGCGAACGGCCCCGTCACCGCAGCCGCCGACGCGATCTTGCGCGAAAAGGGCGTCTTTATCGTCCCCGACATGTACGCGAATGCGGGCGGCGTCACGGTCAGCTATTTCGAATGGGTCAAGAACCTCAGCCACATGGACTATGGCCGGATGGAGCGCCGCCGCGAGGAGGCCCGCCACCGCCTGCTGACCGAGGAACTGGAGCGGCTGTCCGCCGACCGTGGCCTCGGCTGGACGCTGTCCGAGGGCTTCAAGCAGTCCTATCTGCAAGGCGCGGACGAATTGACGCTCGTCCGCTCCGGCCTCGATGACATCATGCGCGGCGCCTTCCAGCAGATGATGGAGGTCAAGGACGGCGACAGCCGGGTGAACGACCTGCGCACCGCCGCCTATATCGTCGCGATCCGACGGATCGCCCGCACCTACGAGGCGCTGGGCCTTTAACCGCCAGCTGAGTGGTCGGGCACCATTCCGATGCCCGATCATCCGTCAGCCCGGCCGGACCTGCGCGATAGCATCCCAGACCTTGGCCAGTTCCCCTTCGGTGATCCCGTAGGGCGGCAGCACATAGATGGTATTGCCCAAGGGGCGCAGCAGTACGCCGCGGGCCATGAAATCGGCGCGCATACGCGGGCCGGCCTCGGCCAGATAGCCAGCGGCCGGGACCTTCAGGTCCAGCGCCGCGATTGTGCCGCACTGGCGGGGGTTTTCGAACCGCGGGTCGTCCGCCAGCACCGCCAGATGGTCCGACTGTCGGGCGATCAGCGTGGCAATGCGCTCCATAACCGGCTCGCTGCGCCAGACCTCGAGGTTCGCCAAGGCCGCAGCGCAGGCGATCGGGTTTGCCGTGTAGCTGGAGGAATGAAAGAACGTCCGCCGCCGGTCGGTCGAATAATGCGCGGCAAAGATCGGCTCGCTGGCCAGTGTCGCCGCAAGCGGCAGGCTGCCCCCGGTCAGGCCCTTGGAGGTGCAAAGGATATCGGGCGCGACAC
This sequence comes from Paracoccus suum, assembly GCF_003324675.1. NCBI lineage: Bacteria > Pseudomonadati > Pseudomonadota > Alphaproteobacteria > Rhodobacterales > Paracoccaceae > Paracoccus > Paracoccus suum. The sequence goes on along the minus strand of NZ_CP030918.1, from coordinate 881,658 downwards.
CCGCCTGGTCGCAGGCCCACAGGGTACCGGTGCGGCCCCAACCGGTCATCACCTCGTCGGCGATCAGCAGGATCTCGTGCCGGCGCGCCACCTGCGCCAGGCTGGCCAGCACCGCCGGCGGATACATCCGCATCCCGCCCGAGCCGAGGACCAGCGGCTCGAGAATCAGGGCCGCGATCTCGCCGCCGTCCGCCAGCGCCTCGAAAGCGGCGATTGTGGCGGCACCGTCGCCCGCCGGGAACGGCAAGCGGGCGACGTCAAACAGCAACGGCATGTAGGGGGCGTTGAACACCCCGCGCTCGCCCACCGACATCGTGCCGATGGTGTCGCCATGGTAGCTGTCCTCGATCACCGCGATGCGATGGCGCGGCTGCCCGCTATGCGCCCAGAAGCCGAGCGCCATCTTGAGCGCGACCTCGACCGAGGTGCTGCCGCTGTCGGAAAAGAACACGCGGGTCAGCCCCTCTGGGGCCATCTGGACCAGCCCCTCGGCCAGTGCCTCGGCCGGGGCATGGGTCAACCCGGCGAAGATGATCTGGTCCAGATCCTCGGTCGCGGCGCGGATCGCGGCCATGATCGGCGGGTAGCGGTGACCATGGGTCGTGACCCACCAGCTGCTGATGGCATCGATCAGGATCGTGCCGTCGGCGGTGGTCAGGCGCGCGCCTTCGGCATGGGTGATGCGCGGCGGAACCGGCTCGGTCGCGTGCTGAAAGAACGGATGCCAGACGGCGCTCATGCGAAATCCTCGACGTCGAAATGTTCAGTCATGGCGGCCAGCAGGCTCGCCCGGTCAAGGCGCGGCAGGCGCGGCAACCGGCCCAGCACCCGTGCGCCCGAGAAAGCGGCAATCGTGGCGATGTTGTCGGGATTGTCCGCGCCGACAAAGGCCAGACCGTGCAGCGCGCAGCCGCGACCGCGCAGCGCCTCGATCGCGGTCAGGCTGTGGCTGATGGTGCCAAGGCCGGTGGTGCAGACCAGCACGACCGGCATGCCCCAGCGGGCAAAAAGATCGGCGCTCAGCAAATCGCGGGTGATGGGCACCAGCACGCCGCCCGCCCCTTCTGCCACCAGCGGCACGTCCGTCGGCGGGACGAGCTTGGCAGGGTCCAGGGTTTCCCCCGCAAGCTCCGCCGCGCGGTGCGGCGAAAGGGGCTGCGGGAATTGGTAGATGGGCGGATGGACCCGCGCGCCGGACAGGTGCAGCACCGTCTTGCTGTCCGAAGTGCCATCCTCTGTCCCGGTCTGGACCGGCTTCCAGTAATCCCCGCCGGTCAGTGCGCAAAGGCCGGCGGCAAACACCGTCTTGCCGATCTCGGTGCCGGTGCCTGTGATCACAAAGCGGGCCATAGTTCCTCGATTGTATCGGCGAGGCGCAGCATCTCGGCCTCGGTCGGGTTCAGCGTCAGGGAGATGCGCAGGCGCGCGGTGCCTTCGGGGACGGTCGGGGGACGGATGCCGCGCACATCAAAACCGCGCGCGCGGATCGCGGCGGCGAGGTCCATAGCCGGGCCATCGGCGCCAACGATCAGCGCCGCGATCTGGCTGCCGCTGGCCGGCAGGCCCATGGCGGCAAGGCGGCTGCCGAACAAGGCAATGCGCGCCTGCAGCGCCGCCTGGTGCTGCGGCTCTTCGGCAAGGATGCGCAACGCCTCGCGACCTGCCTCGGCCATAAGGGGCGAGGGCGCAGTCGCAAAGATGAAGGGCCGGGCGCGGTTCACCAGGAAATCGCGGATGACCCGCGGCCCGCAGATTAGGGCACCGCTACCACCCAGCGCCTTGCCAAGAGTGTGAAGCGTGATCACATGACCGGCGCCGTCCAGATCGCCAGCCAGTCCCCGGCCCTGCGTGCCGAAGACGCCGGTGGCATGGGCCTCGTCGACCAGCAACCAGCCCTCGGCTGCGGCCAGCGTGGACAGCTCGGCCAGGGGGGCGCGGTCGCCGTCCATGGAATAGAGGCTCTCGACCGCGATCCAGACCGCGCCGCGACCGCCGCCCCGGCGCCAAGCGGTGATCACCTCGGCCGCGTGGCCCGGGTCGTTATGGCGGAACCGCGCAACCTCAGCCCGCGACAGGCGCGCACCCTCGTTGGCGCTGGCGTGGCACAGCGCATCCAGCAGCAGCAGATCGCCGGTCTGCGGCAGCGTGCCCATCAACGCCAGATTGGCCTGATAGCCGCCACCCATCATCAGGGCCGACTCGCTGCCAAAGAAGGCCGCGGCCTCGACCTCCAGCGCCTCGTGGGCGCCCGCATTCCCACGCAACAGGCGCGAACCGGTGGCGCCGACCGAGATCCCCTCGTCCAGCGCCCGACGGATCGCGGCGGCGATGCGCGGATGGCCAGCCAATCCCAGATAGTCGTTCGAGGCGAAGTCGGAGCCGCCCGCGCCCTGCAGGGCGCGCAGACGGTCGCGACCGGCCAGTTGGTCCAGCGCGCGCGCAAAGACCGCGTGCCGCCCAGGCGCCTGGGTCAATGCTCGCCCGCCTCCATCGGCTGAAGGCCGAGGCGGGACATGAGGCGCAGATCGACATCCTGGTCAGGGTTGGCCGCCGTCAGCAGCGTATCGCCCGCGAAGATCGAGTTTGCGCCCGCGAAAAAGCACAGCGCCTGCATCTCGTCCGACATGGCGGTGCGGCCGGCGGACAGACGCACGTGGCTGGTCGGCATCATGATGCGGGCGGTTGCGATGATGCGCACGAAATCGATCGGATCGACCGGCGGCGCATCGGCAAGGGGCGTACCGGCAATCGGGATCAGCATGTTGATCGGCACCGATTTCGGCGGCTCCGGCAGGTTGGCGAGCGAGACGAGCATGTCCACCCGGTCCTGCGGCCCCTCGCCCATCCCCAGGATCCCTCCCGAGCATACGTTGATCCCGGCCTGGCGCACTGTCTCCAGCGTATCCAGCCGGTCCGCAAAAGTGCGGGTTGTGATCACATTGCCATAATGCGCTTCGGACGTGTCGATGTTGTGGTTGTAGTAATCCAGCCCTGCGCCCTTCAGTTGCAGCGCCTGATCCGCGTCCAGCATGCCCAGCGTCATGCAGGTTTCCATGCCCAGCGCCTTGACGCCCTCGACCATCGCCAGGATGGCCGGCATGTCGCGTTCCTTGGGCGAGCGCCAGGCGGCGCCCATGCAATAGCGCGTGGCGCCGGCGTCGCGGGCCCGCTTTGCCTCGGCGATCACGCGCTGCACCTCGATCAGCTTCGAGGCGCTGAGGCCCGAGTTGTGATGCGCGGACTGGCTGCAATAGGCGCAATCCTCGGCGCAGCCGCCGGTCTTGATCGACAGAAGTCGGCTGATCTGCACCCGGTTCGGGTCGAAATGCTGGCGGTGGACGGTCTGCGCGCGGAACAGCAGCTCCATGAAGGGCAGGTCGTGGATTTCCCGCGCCGCAACCCCCGTCCAGACCGGTCCCTCATGCGATGCCACATCGTGCCGCGGTTTCACGTCGCCGTCCATGTTGCCCCCGTGCGCAGCCTTGCAGAACTGCGGCGGGGGTTAGCAGACCGCAGGGCGGCTGTCCAATGGCCGGCGGGTGCCTGCGAGCGCGCCTCGACGGGGGGCACGGGCGTCGCTAAACGGGGACGAGCAAACGCAAAAAGGGCCGACCCATGAGCGATACCCTTGCCAAGCGCCTGCAGGCCGAACTGGCGCAAATCCGCGAGGATGGCCTGTGGAAGCCCGAGCGCGTCCTCGCCTCGCCCCAGTCCGGCCATATCGACGTCGGCGGCGCCGAGGTTCTGAATTTCTGTGCCAACAACTATCTGGGCCTCGCCGATGATCCGGCCCTGGTTGCGGCGGCGAGGGATGCACTGGACCGCTGGGGCTATGGCATGGCCTCGGTCCGGTTCATCTGCGGCACGCAGGATCCGCACAAGGCCCTGGAGGCGCGGCTGGCCAATTGGCTGGGGACCGAGGATGCGATCCTCTATTCCTCGTGCTTCGACGCCAACACCGGCCTGTTCGAGACCATCCTCGGGGCCGAGGACGCGATCATCTCGGATGCGCTGAACCACGCGTCGATCATCGACGGGGTGCGTTTGTGCAAGGCGCGGCGGCTGCGCTATGCCAATGCCGACATGGCCGAGCTGGAGGCGCGGCTGGTCGAGGCGGCGGACGCCCGCAGCCGGGTGATCGTGACCGACGGCGTGTTCTCGATGGACGGGATCATCGCCCCGCTGCCGGCGATCTGCGATCTGGCCGAGCGCCATGATGCCACGGTCATCGTTGATGACAGTCACGCAGTGGGGCTCATGGGCCCGAAGGGCCGGGGCACGCCGGCGGCGCTGGGTGTTGCGGAACGCGTCGAAATCCTGACCGGGACGCTGGGCAAGGCGCTGGGCGGGGCATCGGGCGGATATGTCGCAGGCCCGAAAGCGGTGGTCGACATGCTGCGCCAGCGGTCGCGGCCCTACCTCTTCTCTAACGCGCTCGCGCCGGTCATCACCGCGGCCTCGCTGGTGGCGCTGGATCTGGTGGCCAAAGGCGACGATCTGCGCGCCCGCCTCGACGCCAATGCCGCCCGGTTCCGGGCGGAGATGGGGGCCGCCGGCTTTACGCTGGCCGGGGCGGGTCATCCTATCATCCCGGTGATGCTGGGCGAGGCGCGGATCGCCGCCGAGTTTGCCGAAGGCATGCTGGCACGCGGCGTCTATGTCACCGCCTTCAGCTTTCCGGTGGTGCCGCGCGGACAGGCGCGCATTCGCACCCAGATGTCAGCGGCGCACTCCGAAGCCGACCTGGACACCGCCATCGCCGCCTTCATCGCCACGGGTCAGGACATGGGGATCATCTGATGGCCAGCAACATGATGCGCGCCCTGGTCAAGGCGCGCCCCGAGCCGGGACTGTGGATGGAGGAGGTGCCGGTCCCCGAACCCGGCCCGAACGACGTGCTGATCCGCGTCGGGAAGAGCGCCATCTGCGGCACCGACGTGCATATCTGGAACTGGGACGCCTGGGCCGCCAAGACGGTGCCCGTGCCACTGGTCACCGGGCATGAGTTCAGCGGCACCATCGCCGAGGTCGGCGCGGCCGTGACCCGCTTTCACCCCGGCCAGCGCGTCTCGGGCGAGGGGCACATCACCTGCGGGCACTGCCGTAACTGCCGCGCCGGGCGGGCGCATCTGTGCCGCAACACGCTGGGCGTCGGCGTGCACCGCGCCGGCAGCTTTGCCGAATACCTGTGCCTGCCGCAGAGCAATGTCGTGCCGATCCCGGACGATATCCCGGACGAGATCGCAGCCATCTTCGACCCCTTCGGCAACGCCGTGCACACCGCCCTCAGCTTCGATTGCGTCGGCGAGGATGTGCTGGTCACCGGCGCGGGGCCCATCGGCATCATGGGCGCGATGGTCGCCCAGCGGGCCGGGGCGCGAAAGGTCGTGGTCACCGATATCAACCCCGGCCGCCTCGCCCTGGCGCGCAGCCTCGGCATTCCCTATGCGGTGAACGTCGCCGAGCAGGACCTGCGCGAGGTGATGGCCGAGATCGGGATGCGCGAGGGGTTCGACATCGGGCTGGAGATGTCCGGCGCGGCGCCCGCCTTTCGCCAGATGATCGATGTCATGAACAACGGCGGCAAGATCGCGATCCTCGGGATCGCCCCTGCGGGGTTCGAGATCGACTGGAACCAGGTCATCTTCAAGATGCTGACCTTGAAGGGCATCTACGGGCGCGAAATGTACGAGACCTGGTACAAGATGATCGCCCTTGTGCAGTCGGGCCTCGATTTGACGCCGCTCATCACGCACCGCCTGCCGATCGCGCAGTTCGAGGAAGGCTTTGCCGCCATGCGCTCGGGCGAGGCGGGCAAGGTCGTGCTGGACTGGGGTGTGGCCTAGTCCAGCATCGCGCAGAAGGCGGCGAACTCGGCCGGGGTGGCATAGGATTTCTGGGTGCCGCGCCGGGTGATCGACAGCGCGGCATAGCGCGCGGCCTGCGCCAGCGCCGCCGGCGCGTCCATCCCGCCAGCATGAAAATGGGCAAAGCTGCCGATGAAGGCGTCACCGGCGCCGGTCGTGTCCACCGCCTCGACCGTGACCGGGGCAATGGCGTGCACGCCGTCCGCAGTGACCAGCCGCGCGCCGCGCCCGCCGAGGGTCACGACGATCGCGTCGATGCCCTTGGCCATCAGGCTGCGGGCCGCCGCCTCGATCTCGGCCTCGGTTCCCGTCGGCAGGCCGGTCAGCACAGCCAACTCGCTTTCGTTCGGGGTGAAATAGCCAAGGCCGCGCAGGCGGGACACATCCAGCGTCGGGTCGGCCGGGGCCGGGTTCAGCACCGTGCGGATGCCCCGGGCGGCGGCCAGTGCGACCGTGTGATAGACCGTCTCCAGCGGCACTTCGAGCTGCATCAGGATCAGATCGCAGCTGGCCAGCGCCTCGGCGGCCTCGTCCACATCAGCCGGCGACAGGGTGGCATTGGCGCCCTTGACGATCAGGATGGCATTCTCTCCCGAGGGTTCGACAAAGATCGGCGCGACGCCCGAAGGCTGGCCGGGGACGGCCCGGGAATGGGCCGTATCGACGCCGTTGCTGCGTAAGTTTTCCAGCACCTGCGGGCCGAACATGTCGTCCCCGACCCGCGTGACCATGGTGACATCCGACCCCAGCCGGGCCGCGGCGATGGCCTGATTGGCGCCCTTGCCGCCAAAGCCGATCTCGAACGAGGGGGCCTCGACCGTCTCGCCGGGACCGGGCATGCGGTCGATATAGGTCACCAGGTCGATCATGTTCGATCCGACGACGCCGATGCGTCCAGCCATGCGCGGTCCTTCCCTGCGGGTCACACGCCGGCGCGGCGGCGGGTGACAAAGACGTTGATTGCCAGCACGATGATCAAGGTCGCGCCCCAGATGAAGTCGATCAGGTGGTTCGACACCCGCATCATCTGAAAGCCGGACGATAGCAGCACCAGCGAGACGACCGCCAGCGCGACCCCGAGGACGCTGCCGCGCCCGCCTGCCGGATTGGTGCCACCCAGCACCGCGATCAGCACCGCCTGTAGCAGATAGGACGCGCCGTAGTCGGATTTCGCGGCATTGGTGCGGGCCGACAGCAGGATGCCGGCACTTGCAGCCAGCATTCCGGTCAGCGCATAGCTGTAGATCAGCATCTGCGTGCGCCGAACCCCGGCAAAGACCGCGGCCCGCGGGTTGGTGCCGATCAACATCAGGTTCAGGCCCAGGGCGGACCGGGTCAGCAGCAGCCAGACAGCGATGCAGATCGCAACAAATATCACGAACGGCACCGGGACCGGCCCCAGATGGCCGTTGCCGATGGCGTTCCAAGCCGCGGGAAAGCCGACGATGGCCGGCCCGCCGGTCAGGACCAGCGCCAGGCCGGTAAACACCTGGCCGCTGCCGAGAGTCGCGAGGATCGGCGTGATGCGCGCCCTCGCGATCAGGAGGCCGTTCAGCACGCCCGCGACTAGTCCGACCGCCAGCGCCAGCAGGACGCCCACCGCGACCACCGCCGGCCCGGCCTCGGCCCCGCCCGAGCGCTGGAACCACAGCCCGGCGACGATGCCTGCCAGGTTGGCGATGCCGACGACGCTGAGGTCGATGCCGCCGGTCAGCATCGCGATCATCATCGCGATCGACAGGATCCCCAGTTCCGGCAGAAAGAAGGCCATGGATTCAAAATTATAGGCGGTCAGAAAGCGCGGGTTCATGACCGTCATGACGACCATGATCAGGATGCAGACCAGCGCCAGTTGCAAATTGGCGTTGCCGCCGAACCCGGCCAGTCGGGCGCCCAGACCCGGGGCGGCGCGGGCGGGATCGTCCATGTCGCCCGCCCCCCTCATGCCAATGCCTTGCGGTCGCGCAGCGCGGTTAGCGCGGTCGCACCGATCAGCATCGCGCCGACCACGACCCGCTGCCAGGTCGTGTCGATCCCCATCAGGATCAGCGAGTTCTTGATCATGACGATGATGAAAACCCCAAGCAAGGTGCCCAGAACGCTGCCCCGGCCGCCAAAGATCGACGCCCCGCCAAGGACGACGGCAGCGATCACGTCAAGCTCCCAGCCGACGAAATCGCGCGGGTTGGCCAGCCAGATCATCGACGAATGCAGCAGGCCCGCCATCCCCGCCAGCGCGCCGGCGAGGACATAGACAAAGATCAGCGTGCGCCCGGTGCGAAAGCCGACGCGCTGCGCCGCCTCGGGCGAGGCGCCGTAGGCGAAGACGCTGCGGCCGATCATGGTGCGGGTCAGCACAAGATGCAGCGCCAGCGCGACGCCGAGGTAGATCAGCAGCGTCGCGGGCAGGCCGAAAGTCGCGCCCTGGGCATTGGTCAGCGTCACCAGATCGGTGCGTCCGAACGCGATCAGAGGTTTGGGAAACTTGTTGATGTTCACATTTGAGGTGCCGACCAGCCCCAGCACCAGCCCACGCACGATCGAGGCCGTGCCGAGGGTGACGATCAGCGGGATCATGCGCAGCCGGTGAATGATGCTCGCGTTCACCAACCCCAGCAGCGCGCCGATCAAGGTCGCGGCGGCAAAGGCGGCGAACACGCTGTCGATGCCCCAGGCGACCATCGCCCGGACCACCAGATACATCCCGGCGACCGCAAAGGCGGTGAAGCTGACATCGATTCCGCCCGAGATCATGACCACCAGAACGCCCAGCGCCATGATGCCGATCACCACGTTGGATCGCAGCAGGCTGAAGAGGTTGTCGGGCGACCAGAAGGCCGGGTTGACCAGCCCGATCAGGACCATCGCCAGCAGCAGGATGCCGCCGACCATAGCCTCGGTGCTGCGCCACCAGGCGGGCGCGGCGGCGCGCGCTCTCATGCGCCTGCCTCGGCCAGGGGGGTGCGGCTGAAGGCGCCGGCGACCTGTGCCTCGGTCAGGGCGTCGCCGGAGAGTTCACCCGTGAGGCGGCCTTGCTGCATCATCAGCACGCGGTTGCAGTTCGCTACCAGTTCGGGGACATCATCGGAAATCATCAAGACGGCCAGCCCTTCGTCGCGCGCGAGACGGTGAATGATCGCGTGGATCTTGGCCTTGCTGCCGACATCGACGCCGACGGTGGGGCCGTTCAGGATCAGCACCTTGGCCCCCGTCATCAGCCAGCGGCCGATGACGACGCGCTGCTGGTTGCCGCCCGACAGGGTGCCGACCGCCACCTCGGTCGAGGGCGCGGCGATCTGCATCGCCTCGAACATGCGCCGTGTCGCGGCCGCGGCGCGGCGTCGGTCGAGCCAGCCGCTCCGCGCGAAACGGGGGATCGCGGCGACAATGCTGTTGTCGCGGATCGAGCGGCTCAGGAACAACCCCTCGCCCAGCCGATCCTCGGGGACATAGGCGATCCCGGCGGCGATGGCGTCCTGGACGCGGGCAAGGCGCACCGGCGCGCCGTCGATCAGGATCTGACCGCCGTGCCCCGGACGCATGCCGAATGCCGCCAGCGCCAGTTCCGTCCGGCCCGAGCCGATCAGCCCCGTCAGCCCGACCACCTCGCCCGGCATGATCCGCAGCGAGATATCCGCGATCTCGCCCGGCACAGTGACGCCGCGCATCTCCAACCGGGGCACGCCGGCCTCGCCGTGCCAGTCAAAGCTGCCGCGGTCCAAGTCCTGCCCGGTCATGGCGCGGGTGATCGCCGGCTCGTCAAAGTCGGCGATCGGCCCTTCGGCGACCTTGCGGCCGTTGCGGAACACCACCAGCCGGTCAGAAATCTCCAGCATCTCGCGCATCTTGTGGCTGACAAAGAGGATGGCGATGCCGTGCGCGCGCAGATCGCGGGCAATGCGGAACAGCCGCTCGACCTCCAGCCCGGTCAGGGCGGTGGTCGGCTCGTCCATGATGATCAGCCGGGCGTTGGCCAGCACCGCGCGGGCGATGGCGACCAGTTGCTTGCCCGAGGTCGGCAGCGTCTCGACCGCCGCGTCCAGCGGCAGGCTCACCCCGAGGCGGGCGAGCACGTCTGCGGCCAGCGCGCGGGCGCGCTGCCGGTCGATCAGTTGCCGCCCCTCGCGCAGAAAACCGTTCAGGGTCAGGTTCTCGACCACCGACAGCGTCGGGAACAAAGCGAAATCCTGATAGATCACCTCGATCCCGGCCGAGGTGGATTTTACCGGATCATAGGCCCCGACAGGCTGGCCATCGATCAGGACCGCGCCTTCGTCGGCCCGGTAGACGCCCGAGATGACCTTGATGATGGTGGACTTGCCCGACCCGTTCTCGCCCGCGAGGCACAGGATCTCGCCGGGGTAGATCGACATCGAGACATCGCGCAGGGCGGTCACGCCGCCGAACCGTTTTGTCACCCCGAGCAGGTCGATCAAGGGCGTGCGGGCGACGTCCGGGGTGTCGGTCATGATCGGCTTTCCACCAGGCGGAATGGCGAGGGCCGTCCAGCGGCCCGCACCTTTGGTATGTCAGATCAGAAGTCGTAATCCGCCATGTTGTCCTTGGTGACGCCGACCCAGCCGGCGCCATACATCAGGTTCGGCTTTGTCGGATCGGGCGCGACCAGCGAGGTATAGCCGGCCAGCCCCAGATCGAGTCCAGGCTTCAGCATGTCGTTCTTCTTCTCCAGCGCGGCGACGGCCAGCATGTTCATCGCATAGCCGGCAACCGCCGGGTCCCAGAACTGGATGTAGCTGATATCGCCATTGGTCAGGTACTCGCCCGCGACCGAGACAAGGCCGGTGCCGGCGAAATGGACCTTGCCCTGCAGGCCGCCTTCCTGGATCAGGCGGCCCGCCCCGGCCGAGGTCGGCATCGGCCCGCCGACGATCCCGGTGATATCGGGATGGGCGGTCATCGCCTCCTTCAGCTTGGTGTAATCCTGGTTGGCGTCGTCATAAGTCTCGAGCCGGTCGACGGCCTGCGACATCTCGGGGAAATTGGCCTTCTGGTATTCGACCGCGCCGTCGATCCATTCCATCTGCGATTTCGAGGTCAGGCTGCCGACGGTCGCGACATACTTGCCCTTGCCGCCCATCGCCTCGCCCAGCACTTTCATCAGGTTGGCGCCGTAGGCCTTGTTGTCGAACGCCTCGATATCATAGTCGGCGTTCTGAATGTTCGAAGCCTCGTGCGTGATCACGACGATGCCGCGGTCGCGGGCCTTTTTCAGCACCGGCTCGACCGCCTCGACGCTGAAGGGCACGACGCAGATCGCATCGACGCCCTGGGCGATCAGGTTCTCGATCATCTGGACCTGGGCCGCGGCATCGGCCTGCGACGGCCCGACCATCCAAGTATCGTTGCCCGTGTCTGCCTTGAACTGGTCCACACCCTCGCGCATCCGGTCAAACCAGGCGATGCCGTCGACCTTCACCACCGTCGCGATGGAGTATTTCTTGTCATCGGCCGTGGTGATCAGGTCCTTGTTCACTTTGCTGATGTCGACCGGACCGTCAGCAAGGGCAGCTGTGCCGGCCGCGATACCAAAAAATGCAGCAATAAGAACGTGTTTCATTCAGGGCGCCCTCCCCAGTGCGCGCAGTGCCGAGACGTCAGCGCGCAAAATTGGCACCCGCTTCGCGGCGGGGTCAAGCGGTGTTTGGGGGCGGTGCTGGGCGTCTGGGGGTGGTCTAAGACTTAAGGATGAGGGGGTTTGGGAGAGGCCGACGAGCGCGGCCAGGCTGTTCTCCAGCCAGAGGAAAACCACTCGCCCGGAAACAGGCGCTAACCGTCTTGTCGGGTTCCACCCCTTAGGATGCGAGCGTAGTCAGGCTGCCAAATGGCAAGCGACGCGGTGCTGCGGGCGCAGTTCGCGCAAGGCCGGTGGGGCTTCGCGGCATATCGGCTGGGCGAGGGGGCAGCGCGCGGCGAACCGGCAGCCGGGGGGCAGGTTGATGGGGCTGGGCGGGTCGCCCTGGATGGGAGCTGGCCGCGCCACGCGCCGTTGCGACATCGACGGCGCCGCAGCGATCAGCGCCTGCGTGTAGGGATGCAGCGGCTCGGCATAGAGGGCGGCTGCCGGCGCTGCCTCGACCATCTGGCCAAGATACATCACACCGACGTCGTCGCAGACCTGACGGACTACTCCCAGATCATGCGAGATGAAAAGGTATGTCAGCCCACGCTCGCGTTGCAGGCGGCGGATGAGGTTCAGGACCTGCGCCTGCACGGCGACATCGAGCGCCGAGACCGGCTCGTCGAACACCACCAGCGCGGGATTGGTCGCCAGCGCCCGCGCCAGACCGATCCGCTGCCGCTGCCCGCCCGAGAATTGATGCGGATACAGCCATTTCATTTCAGGACGCAGACCCACCTGGCGCATCAACTCGTCCACGCGGGCGTCACGCTCGGCGGGCACGCCGACGTCCAACAAGTCCATCGGCTGGCGGATCAGCATGCCGACCCGGTCGCGGGTTCAGCGAAGAATAGGGGTCCTGGAAGACCATCTGGAAATCACGGCGCACCTCGCGCAACGCGTTGCCGTCGAGCGTGGTGATGTCGCGCTCGTGCAGCGTCAGCCGGCCGCCGGTGATCGGAACGAGGCGCATCACCGCAAGCGCCAGCGTCGTCTTGCCCGAGCCGGATTCGCCGACGACGCCAAAGGTCCGGCCCCGCTGGACGGCCAGCGAGACGCCATCGACGGCATGGACAGTGCGTCCGCCGGGGGCGGGAAAATGCACCCGAATGTCATCCACGGCGAGCAGATCAGGCGAGGGCGCAGCGGCGGCCTGCTGCGGTTCGGCTTTTACGGGCTGTGCGTTCATGCCGCGTCCTCCATCCCGGACAACAGGTGACAGGCGGCCGAATGCTCGGCCGAGACGGTGACGTGGCGCGGCTCTATCGTGCGGCAGGGGGCGAAGGCGTGCGGGCAGCGGTCTGCGAAGGCACAGCCGTGGCCCAGCTCTGTCAGCGGCGGGACGACCCCCGGAATCTCGGGCAGATCGCCCGAGGGGTCCAGATCGAGCCGCGGGATCGAGTTCAGCAACCCCTGGGTGTAGGGGTGCGCCGGCTGGTCAAGGATGGCGTCGGCTGGTCCCTTCTCGATCACCCGGCCCGCGTACATGACCGCCACGTCATCGGCCATTTCCGCGATCGCGCCCATGTCATGCGTGATCATGACGATAGCAGTGCCGGTCTGGTCACGCAGATCGCGCAGCAGGGCGAATATCTGCGCCTGGACGGTCACATCCAGCGCGGTCGTCGGCTCATCGGCGATCAGCAGGCGCGGGCGGCAGGACAGCGCCATGGCGATCATCACCCGCTGGCGCATCCCGCCCGACATCTGGTGCGGGTAGGTGTCGGCCCGCGCCTCCGGCTCGGGAATGGCAACGGCGCGCAGCATCTCGACGGCACGCTTGCGGGCCTCGGCCGCGCTGACCGGCTGGTGCAGGCGCACCGCTTCGGCGATCTGGTCCCCGCAGGTGAATACCGGGTTCAGCGAGGTCATCGGCTCCTGAAAAATCATCGCGATCTCGCCGCCGCGCAGCCGGCGCATCTCCTCCGGAGCGATGCTCAGCAGATCGCGCCCGTCGAACATGATACGGCCGCCCTTGACCTGCCCCGGGGGGCTGGGCACCAGCCCGAGGATCGAGAGCGCCGACATGCTCTTGCCGCAACCGGATTCGCCGACGATCCCGAGGATGCGCCCCGACTCGACCGCGAAGCTGACATTGTCGAGCACGCGGGCGGTGCCGGCGCGGGTCTTGAACTCGACCCGCAGGTTCTGAACGTCCAGCAATGGGGCCATGATCAGCGCTCCCTCAGGCGGGGATTGAAGGCATCGTTCAGGCCGTCGCCCAGCAGGCTGACACCCAGAACCGTCAGGAAGATCAGTGCCCCGGGCAGCGTCACCACCCACCAGGCGTCGAGGAAATACTCACGCCCGGTGCCAATCATAAGGCCCCACGACATGGTGTTGGGATCGGACAGGCCCAGAAAACTGAGGCCGGCCTCGAACAGGATAGCGCCGCCGATCGTCAGGGTGGCAGACACGATCAAGGGGGGCAGTGCGTTCGGCAGGATGGTGCGCCAGATGATGAAACGGTCCGACGCCCCGATCGAGCGCATGGCCCGGACATACTCCAGCGCGCGGATGCGCATGAACTCGGCCCGGACCAGTCGCGCGGTCTGGGGCCAACTGACGACGCCGATCGCCAGTGCAACGGTGGTCAGCGTCGGCGTGAACAGGGTGACGACGACCATTGCGAACAGCAGGGGCGGCAGGACCTGAAAGAACTCGGTCACGCGCATCAGAACCTCGTCGGTGGTGCCGCCATAGTAGCCGGCGGCCGCACCGACCAGCACGCCGATCACCACGGTGATGATGGCGGCCGAGACGCCCACGGCGAGTGTTGCCCGGCCGCCGGAAAGCAGCCCCGCCAGGATGTCACGGCCCAGATTGTCAGTGCCCAGCGGCACGGTCGGCTCGGTGCCCGGGGCGGTCAGCGGGCCCCAGACGATCTCGAATGGATCGACGGTGTAGATCAGCGGCCCGGCCAGTGCGGCCACGACGACCACTGCGACCAGCACGAGGCCCAGCAGCGCCGCCGGGCTGCGGCGGAACATGGCCCAGGCCTCGGCCGAGGGGCTTTGAGGGCGCGTCACGGCTGCCGGGACAGGTCCGGGGACTGGAGCGCCGGGCATCGCCGGATTGGTGGACAGATCAGTCATGCGTCAGCCCCTCTGCTGCAGGCGCGGGTCAAGCCGGCGCGCGACCGCGTCGGTCAACAGGTTTGCGCAGATGACGATGAGGGTCGAAAAGAACAGGATGCCCAGGATCGTGGGATAATCGCGCGCGAGGATGGAATCGAAGGCCAGCGTGCCAAGACCGGGCCAGCTGAACACTGTCTCGACCAGCACCGCGCCGGAAAGGATCGTGCCGAATTGCATCCCGGCGACTGTCACGACCGGCAGCAGCGCGTTGCGAAAGGCGTGGTGGGTAAAGACCCGCCGCTCGCGCACACCCTTGGCGCGGGCGGTGCGGATATAGTCCGACCCCAGCACCTCGAGCATCGCGGCCCGGGTCAGACGGCTGTATTGCGCCAGGTAGACAATTCCCAGCGTCAGGGCGGGCAGCACCAAATGATGGGCGACATCCAGCGTCCGCGACACCAGATCCGTCGCGCCCGTCACGTCACGCATGCCCGAGACTGGAAACAGGGGGATGCGGGCGGCAAACAGGATCACCAGCATCAACCCGGTCCAGAAGACAGGCGCGGCATAGCCGATAAGCGACAGCACTGTGACCAGCGCCGAGGCAGGGCCCCGCGGATTGCGCGAGGCCAGAAGCCCCAGCCGGGTGCCGACAATCAGAGCAAAGGCCAGTGCCGAGCCGACCAGCAAGAGGGTCGGCCCGACTCGAGACAGGATCAGCCCCGCCACAGCCCGGTTATAGTAGTAGGAAACGCCCAGATCGCCCTGCAGGGCCTTGCCCAAATAGAGGCCCAGCTGCACCGGCAGCGGCTTGTCGAGCCCATACTGCGCCCGGATCCCGGCCATCACATCGGCGCTGGCGCCGCCCATTTCACCAGCGATGACCTCTGCCGGGTCGCCCGGTGCCAACTGGATCAGCAGGAAGTTGAGTACCAGCACCGCCAGTATGAGCCCCGCTGCCCAGATAAGCCTTTTGACGATGCCTCGCATGGCCATCCCCCTTGTTCGTTTCGACGGTCGGAGCGGCGGCTTATTTTTTCAGCCAGACCTCATCCATCGGACCCATGGGACCCCAGATCGACACCGGCGGATTCTGCACCACATCGGAGTAGGCCGTGAAATAGGGCGCCTCGTTTACGAAGTAGATCGGGGCGACGCGGGTGATCTGCGCAAAGGCCTGGGCGTACTGCTCCTTGCGCTTGGCGAGGTCCGGCTCGACCGCGGCAGAAGCCAGCAGCTTGTCGACTTCGGGGTTGCAATAGCTCTGGGTGTTCGACCACACGACGCCCGGCTTGATATTGTCGCACACATAGGTGCGATTCACGCCGATAACCGGATCGCCCCAGTTGAACACTTGGTCCATTGTCATGTCGAAATCATGGTTCGACACCCGCTGCGCCCAGGTCGGGAAGTCGGGCGAGGCCCGGACGGAGACCTTGATCCCCACCTTGGCCAGCTGGGCTTTGACGTATTCGGCCACCGCGTGCTGCTGCTCTTCGTTCTCGGGCAGATAATCGATGCTGAGCGCAAGTGGCTTGCCCCCCTCGCCATAGCCCGCCTCGGCCAGCAACGCCTTGGCCTTGTCGAGGTCGAAATCGTATTTCTCGACCGCGTCAGTGTAGAACGGGCTGGATGAGACGACCGGCTCGTAGGCCGGTTTGGACAGCCCGCCATGCAGCGCCTTGGTGACGAAATTGCGGTCCAGCGCGTAGCTGATCGCCTGGCGCACACGCACGTCCGACAACGCGGGATGCTTGGTGTTGAAGGCCAGCCAGTTCATCGCGCCGATGCCGGCATAGCCTTGATCGGTTACGGTCATGTTGGACTTCTTTTCCAGCCGCTGCACGAGCCGGGTCGAGTCAAGATAGGGGTAAAGCTGAACCTCGCCCGCCTCGAGCGCGAGGCCGGCCGAGTTCGCGTCCTTGTATTGCTTGATGACAATCCGGTCGAGGTAGGGCTTGCCCGGCAGGAAGAACTTGTCGAACTTCTCCAGCATGATGTGCTGGCCTGGCTCGAACTCAGTGACGCGGAACGGGCCAGAGCCTACGGGCAGGTTGTTGTGGCTGCTGGCCTTGATGTCGGTGCCGTCGTCAAAGACGTGCTTCGGCAGCACCGGCATGAGGGCCGAAGACAGCGCCAGCAGGATCGCCGGGTGGGGTTGGGACATGGTGATGGTGACGGTCTGCGGGTCGGTCGCCTCGACCGAGCTCACTGGGGCGAGCATGCTGTTGAAGGGATGGTTGGCCTTCACGACGTCCATCGAATATTTGACGTCTTCTGCGGTGATCGGCTGTCCATCATGGAAAACCGCGCCCTGGCGCAGCTTCAGCGTCAATACCTTCTGATCCTCGCTGAAGGACCAGCTTTCGGCCAGATAGGGCTGGGGGGTGAAGTCCGCGCCGAAACGCAGCGGAGTTGCGAAAATCTGAGCGCCGGGCACGGCGGTGGCGATGCCCGATTGCACGGCCGGATTGAGGTGCCGGGGCTTCTGGAGGCTCGCCACAACCAGAGTGCCGCCCGTCTGGACCTCGGCCGGGGCGGCTGCCGGCGCCGCGACCTGAGCGAGCGCCATCGGCGTTTGGGTCAGGATCGTAAGTCCCAGAAGGGCGCCCAGAACGGGGCGGCGGCCAAGGCAATTGCGCGTCGTCATCTGCGTTCTCCTGCTGGATATCGGCTTTGTGAAGGCACCGTGACGCGCGGTCATTCACCCATCAAATCCATTTTGTCCGGGGAACTTCCTCAGGAAATCCGGGGATAGCTACGGCCGCACAATGGCGGGCTCAAAGGCCCCGGCAGCAGCCTGCTCGCGGCAGGCTGCAACGACCGCGCTGGCAACCGAGCCTAACCTCGCGTCATCGCGATGAAAAATCCCGGCCCGGGGCGAGTCGTGGTCGCCCGCCAAGGGCAGACGCACCAGATCGCCGGTGCCGTAATTCTGTTTGACGATCGGCCGGATGTTGAACACGCCATATGCCAGTCCGGCCGCGATTAGCGAGCGCATGGTATCGGTTGTCCGCGCCGAATAGACGACATTTGGCCGCAGATCGCGCGCCGCAAAGAGACCCATAAGGTACTTGCGGGAATGTTCGTGATCTAGGACGACCAGGGGCTCTGCGGCGAGTTGCTCGAGCGTGACATAATCGCCGCTGGCCAGTGGATGTGCCCGTGGCAGCGCCGCATGGGGATAGGCGGTGAACAGCGGAATAAAGGGGCCGTTCGTGGGCATGAGGTCGCTGTAGCCGATGGCCAGATCGGCGCTGCCATCCTCGACCGCCGTGATGATCTCAGTGACCGAACCCTCGAACACATGGGTCACCAGATTCGGGTGCCGGTTGCGGACTTCGGTCAGGATGGTGGGCAGCATGATCGGCGCCATCGGGGTGAAGCAGGCAATTCGGACGGTCCCGTCCACGCCGCGGTCGATCTCGCCGATGCGGCGGTCGAAACGTGACTGAGCCGCGAGGAGAGCTCGCAATTCATCCAGGAATTGGCGGCCGTACCGAGTGGCGGCCACCCCACGCGAGGGCTGGCGAACGAATACCGGCTGCCCCAGTTGCGCCTCGATCCCGTCGATCGCCGCGGCGATCGACGAGGGCGAGACCGCCAGTGCCTCGGCCGCCGCGGTGATCGAGCCGTGCCGGGCCGCCGCCTCGGTGTAGCGCAGGTGCTTGATCGTGTAGTGCATCCGGCGACCCTCAAACTTTCCAAGCATGTTCATCAAGACAATACATTTCATTGGCGTAGCGTCACGCGCCTATCATGCGGCAGGCACCGCAAAATGAGGGCGACCATGACCAACCGGATGTTCACAGCCCGACAGATCATCACCATGGACCCGGCCCGGCCGGCGGCCGACCGGGTGCTCGTCTCGCCCGAGGGGCTGATCCTTGCTGTCGGCGATGCGAACGAGATGGCGGACTGGGGCCGGTACGACATCGATGACAGCTTCGCCGACGCAGTGCTGATGCCGGGCCTTGTCGAAGGGCATGCGCATCTGATGGAGGGCGCGGTCTGGAAGCACCTCTACCTCGGTCATTACGACCGCGTTCAGCCGGACGGCTCCATTGCCCACGGCGCGCCGACACGCGAGGCGCTGATCGAGCGACTAAAGGAATGGGCGCTCGCGCATCCCCAGGGACCACTAATCGCTTGGGGGTTCGATCCGCTGTTTATCGAGGGCCCGCGCCCGACACGGCGCGATCTGGACGCCGCCGTGTCGGACCGCCCGGTCGTGATCCTGCATTCGAACATGCACCTGCTGACGGCAAATACCGCTGCGTTGTCGATGGCGGGCTATGATGATGCAACCGATGTACCCGGCGTTCTGAAGGACAAGGACGGCAGCCTGCATGGCGAGCTGCACGAGATGGGTGCCATGTATCCCGTCATGCGCCGCGTCGGGGCAAGCTTTCGCGACCTTTCTATTTCGAACGGGGGGCTGTGGAACTTTGCCCGCTCGGCGATGCGGGCGGGGGTCACGACCTCGACCGACCTCGTATCCGAACTCAGCGACGATCAGCTTGCGCTTCTGTCGCGGGTGACGGCCGATCCTGCCTATCCCGTCCGGATCGTGCCGATGCTGGCGGCCCACACCCTGCCCCCCGATGAGCTGGTCGAGCGGGCGCTGTGGCTGGCCGCGCAGGGCCACGACCGCCTGCGCCTCGGCGGGGTCAAGATCGTGACCGACGGGTCGATCCAGGGGTTTACCGCGCAGCTGCGGTGGCCCGGCTATTACCGGGGCGATGACAACGGCTTTTGGAACATCGGCCCCGAGGCACTTGGGCTGCTGGCAGCCAAGCTGCACGCTGGCGGGGTCCAGATGCACATCCACGTCAACGGCGATGCCGCGAGCGCCGCCGCGCTGGATGCGATCGAGGCTGCCCTGCCATCGCGCAACTGGCCGGACCACCGGCACACGCTGCAGCATTGCCAGATGGCCGATGCAGCGCAGTTCCGACGCATGGGGCGCCTTGGCTGCTGCGCCAATCTCTTTGCCAACCACCTCTACTACTTCGGTGACAAGCATTACGAAGTCACCGTCGGCCCGGATCGCGCGACCCGCATGAACGCGTGCCGCACGGCGCTGAACCATGGCGTTCCGCTCGCGATCCACTCTGACGCGCCGATCACCCCGCTGGCCCCGTTGTTCACCGCCTGGTGCGCCGAAACCCGCCAGACTGAAGGAGGCCGTGTCCTCGGCGAAAGCGAGCGGCTGACGCGGGAGGAGGCCCTCTATGCGGTCACGCTCGGCGCGGCCTACACATTGCGACTGGACGGCGAGGTTGGCTCGATCGAGGTCGGGAAGCGGGCCGACTTTGCCGTGCTCGAGGACGATCCGCTGACCATTTCCAGCCTTCGCGACGTGCGCGTGCGGGCCACGGTGCTGGGCGGAAGGCCGACGCAGGCCCAGGCCGCATGACGCCTCTGCCCATCAACGTCATCTGCGGCTATCTGGGAGCCGGCAAGACGACACTGTTGAACGAGTTGCTAGCCGGTGCGACGCAGCGGATCGCGGTAATGGTCAATGACTTCGGCGCGGTGCAGATCGACGCAGGCCTGATCGCCGGGGCTAGCGGGGGCGTGCTGCAACTAACCAACGGTTGCGTGTGCTGCAGCATGGACGGCGATCTTTTTCGCGCCTTCGACCGGGTATTCGCGATGCGGGACAGCATCGACCGCCTGGTGATCGAGGCCAGCGGCGTCGCCGAGCCGCAGCGGCTGACCAGCATCGCCCATGCCGAGCCGGACCTTGATTGCCAGCGGGTCGTCACGGTGGCCTGCGCCGAAAGTTTTGCCGCGCGCCTCGCAGACCCGCGCATCGCCCGCGTCCTGGAGGCGCAAGTCGCGGGGGCAGATGTCGTCCTGCTGTCGCGTCTGGACCGGATCGACACAGCCGCTGAGGGCGGGGTGCGGTCGCTTATTGCCGCGCTGAATACCGAGGCAAAAATCCTGGGACGGACCGAAATGTCCGGCTCCGTCCTGGCGGGCACGCACCTGCGGCCCCGCGCCGTCCTGAGGAGCGCCCCGCATGACGCGACCTTCAGATCTGTGGTGGTGACGTTGGATCGTCCAGTCGATCGTGCGGCCTTTCGGGCGTGGTTCGCCGCCGCACCCACGCGGCTCCACCGTGCCAAGGGTTTTGTCCGCTTCGCCGGCGAGCCGGGGACGTTCCTGTTTCAATTCGCGTCCGGAGAGTTGGAACTGACCTCACGTAGCGTCGAGGCGGGGGTCGGGATATTCCTTGGGCCGGACCTAAGCCGCGCTCACATAGATTTTAGCCGGACTGAGGTCAGCGCACTCTAAGGCGGTGGCCTCGGACAGGTGATGGCGTGTCGTAGGGAGACGTGCGTCTGGGGTCTCTTCTCAGGGTATTCCGGAAAAGGGTGGGCGACGGCCCAACGGGGCCGCGTGGCAGGACCCGTCTTGATTCTGGGTGTCTGCGCCCAAATTTTGAGTAATTTTACAGTTATCGCACTGCCGCCCATCCGTCGGTCGCTTGGCCGCTCGCGTTTGCCCGCGCTTTTACGATCGGCCCGGCTATTGCCTGCGTTCCCGTCCCCTTGAACGGCAAACGCCGCCCTGGGGGCGGCGTTTTGCGTGATCGTTCTGGTTGCGGGGACAGGATTAGACCTGAACCGAACGACCTGCCAGTTGTCCAAAGCTCCTCCATCGAGTCAACGAGCCCCTGTGACTGCAACCTTCAGGTTATGAGCCGAACCCGTTGATTTTTTTATTTTGATTTCAGCAACTTGGCCGACAAGCCTTTGAGATGGCAGATTCATTTGCGTTCGCTCGGCGTTTCTCACTGGCTTTGGAAGGATCGACGTGCGCTCAGAAACGCATTCGCGGCTTGACCAAGCGTTGACAAGAAAAACCGATTACGTGGCAGAGTTAGGGTCCGAACGGACCGACCAATCTACTCGATTCCACTTGATACTGTGCCGACTCCAATGCTCCGTAATCTCCTGAGTGAAGTCTGGACGTACAAGCTTGGCGCGCCTCTCACACCACAGAGCGCTCTCTCGACGAACAACTAAACCTTCCATCGGCTCAAGCGCATATCGGCTAAGCCGTTTATCCATTATCTCTTCCAACTGAGCCAAATTTGTTTTCCCTCGCAGCAAGGTTGGCACAGTCACTAGGTTGGCCGCAGAAGCGAGAGCGTTTCGTCGATCAGTACTCCAGAAACGTGCAATCGCCCGATCATAGACATCGAACATTACAAACCAATCAGGCAGGCGGTCATAACTAATTGAGTGCCGTGCAGCACACCACTCACCAAAGATTATAAGCGATCCATCAAGACGATCACGGATATCCTCACCATGCTGCGAAAGCCATTCGGGCACGTTTACGAATTGCCCTACAAATGGCGCGATCAAATATTGCCCGCGATTTTGAACCTGGAGAGAACCGTCTTCGGCTAGAGATAGTCCAATGTTGGCACCATCAAGCTTCTCCTCGACAACCACTTCGCCCGATAGCAGACTTGCGGCATCTTCGCGACAAAGCACTTTATCCTCGCGTGGAACAGCAAGGCGACTCAGCCAAGCAAGATGAGGCGTGGAAGGAAAGCGAAAGAAGCTTTGCATCAGGCTTCCTACACTCTCTCTTGTTTCTCTATATGCTTCGCGCGCGACCAAGCCTCGATAATCGGTTCGAGGTCAACGTTCTGTGCCAGAAGGGCCTCCTCCCAGTCATGCCAATCGGTGTCACCAGCAAACGCTATACACCCTTCACCAAAATCTACATAGGATGCCAGCGCAGCTGCAACGATCTTCCGATCTGCTAGGTCATGGATGACGGGCTCCAGCATTGCCGGCAAAGTGCCATGTCCGTGCTCGTCATAATCCACCGCAACGTTGTCGACCGCGCACTTGCTCCACTTTGATATTACGACCTGAATGCCGAAATCAGTATGTCTCAGCTTATTGTTGTACTCATTCCAAATGCGATTTTCTGAGTCCAACACAAGACGACAGTTTCCCCGTTCAAACTCGTCCAACCAAGCCCAAACAGCCTGGCGCAATACCGGATCAGTCGGCGTTGCGGCAATGTCAGATGGGTGCACTGGGTCAGCTGCACTTGCTGCAATCAAGACGTTGGTATCAACGACATAGCGCTCTTTCATTGCTGAAGTGTCTTCTGCCGCTCAAACATGAGTCGTGCTTGTTCACGAGTCTCTCCGAGCGCGTCGCCAAAAAAGCCGTCAGGCCAGTTTTTCACACGACCAAAATCATCAATTTCGAGGGTACATAGTTTCGCAGAACGCCCGTTTCGCTTCACGAAATACATTGCCACATCAGTCGCCGAAGTGTTTTCCTTGGCAATTAGTGTCTGCATGCGTCTGAAGAGATGCTCAGAATGCGTTTCAACAATAAACTGAACCCCGCGCTCCATACTGACGTCGACGAAAAGCTCAGCCAAAACTGATTGAGCAAGCGGATGCAGGTGAATCTCGGGTTCTTCAAGTAAGATCGTACTACCCTTAGGGGCAAAGTAGGACACAACCAAAACCGGCAATACCTGTGATACGCCGATACCCACATCCCGCAGATTGCATGCAACGCCTTCACGATGCACAATTAATTCATAGCGATTTGAGCGCCCCTGCTGTCTGACCTCAAGCTTGTCTGCAACTCCCATATGACGCAGCCAGCGAGAGACGCCATCAACAACGTAATTCTGTTCATCGCCGCGCAATAGGGTACTTGCCAAGAGGGCGTCTACTGCGCCACGTCCATCGCTGCCCACGTCGCCTGGCTTGCTTTTATTCCAAGGGTAATCGCGTTCCGGCTTACGACGCAACGGCCCAAGATAGATGGTGCGATCTAGTTCCTGCCGGATTGCTAGGCTGAGGTCCTCAAGCAGTTGTCCTTCTTTATCGAGTACAGCTATCGCATCAGCCGAAAAGGCAATCGAGCGCTCAGGCGCGTAATTGCGGCCCTTTGCCCGAGGCAGTTGCTCATCATCTACGAGGATCGAGAAAGCGCCTTTCTCTCGGCGAATGGCTTTGAACTGACGTCCCTCAGCTTTGAGAGTGAGAGCCTGAACAGCGACGCTGCCAGACGAAGTCTGGCCGTAAGAGCACCCAAAACTGCCCTTATGAATTCTGCTTGCGCCACGATTATCGAAGTCGAATTCTATCGAAAATAGACGCGGAGACTCAGCGCTATGGTTCAGGACGTCTTCGAAGGACCCAAAATTGAAAAGATCGTTTAGCTCATCTCCACCAAGATTGAGATGAACAGTCCGGTCGGGCGAACGCGCGGTCTGCTTGAGTAATAGCAGGCTCTGGATAAGAGACGACTTTCCGGATGAGTTGGTGCCGAGGAGCATCGTAAGTGGACGCAAAGTAATGTCCTCGGGGTCCAACCAAGCCTTGAAGTTTTCTAGCCGCAGTCGTGAAAACATGAAGAGACGCGTCCTGATCAGATATGCCTTGGTGTTGTTCATAGCGCGCATCCGAGGGGGTGCAAAGCCTCAACACAAGTGTAGGGCGCCACCGCAGGCTTGATGTGCGCTCATACCGTTATCCGTGTTCAGTTTCAGCGTTTCCCACAAAGGCATTGGATCAGTGACGTGTATCTTGCACCAACTACTCGTTTGTTCTGCCCGGAACGCCACTGCCAGCCCCAGTTCCACCTTCCGCCTTTATTCCAGTCCCCGCCTCGTGGCCCGGCTTGATGGTGGCGCGGATCTACGCCTGTGTCGGTGTGGGCGCGCGTACCACGTGGAAGATCTTCGACATCCTGGCCTGCCCAGTCACGTTCTCCCCCCATCCGCAGCAGATCGAAGCGGCCCGGCGCGGCTATGACGACTGGTGGCAAGCGCTGGGCTGAATCCGCGAGGGGCCGCTCGTGGGCGGGATGCTGCGGGAGGTCGAAGTGACGGCTCCAATGCCGAAAATCAGGCCGTGGGCATGACGGCTTTGCCACACGATCTGTTGTTCGACCCGGACCCGGGCCTGTCTCGGTGGGTCGGGCAACTCCGAACCGACGACGCGGCTGTCTTCAAACCGATCTGTTAATGGACCAATGATAGGACATCATCATCGCGGACCGGCGGCTACGCTCAAACCATCGACAGCGAAGGCTGCCTAGCATAGCATCAGCAGAGGGCTTGATCCCACGGCCCAGGATATTGTGGCGACAAGCGTGCAGGAAACATTCTTGGAACACCCCGAAGCACCCTTCAAGTTCATCGATTTGTTCGCGGGAATCGGGGGCCTCCGGCGTGGCTTCGACGCAATTGGTGGACAATGCGTCTTCACCTGCGAGATGAACAAGTACTCTCAGGAGACCTATCGCGCTAACTTTGGAAGCGACCATGAAATCGCTGGTGACATCACGCAGGTTGCCGCGTCAGACATTCCTGATCATGATCTGCTTCTGGCCGGATTTCCCTGCCAGCCGTTCTCTTTGGCTGGCGTCAGCAAGAAGAACTCGCTCGGTCGAGCTCATGGGTTCGCGGACGAGACCCAGGGGACCCTGTTCTTCGACGTCGTCCGGATCCTGCGCCATCACCAGCCCCGGGCCTTCTTGCTCGAGAACGTCAAGAATCTGTTGAGCCATGACAAGGGCAACACGATGCGGGTCATCCTGCATGCCTTGGACGAACTCGGGTACGAGGTTGATTACCGCGTGATAGATGCCCGTTCTTGGGTGCCGCAGCATCGTGAGCGAATTTTCATTTCTGGGTTCCGCAGGGACTACAAGACGACCTTCTCCTTCGATGATGTGTTCGTTCCGCCGGGGCCCAACCCTACCCTCGCATCGATCCTCCACCCCGAGGACGGGTCGGAGGCCGCAGACGGGCGCTACACGACCGGTAGCTTCGGCAAGGTCAACGACCGTTACACGCTTACTGATGGCCTCTGGTCGTACCTCCAGCGGTATGCCGAGAAGCATCGCAGGGCAGGCAATGGCTTCGGTTTCGGGCTGGTCGGCCCCGAAAACGTGGCCCGCACACTCAGCGCTCGGTATCATAAGGATGGGTCTGAAATCTTGGTCAAGCAGCCTGGAGAGAACCCGCGCCGCCTGACCCCGCGGGAATGCGCGCGCCTTATGGGTTTCGACCGTCCCGGCTCCAACGATCCCTGGAAGATCCCGGTAAGTGACACCCAAGCATATCGGCAGTTCGGCAACGCCGTCGCGGCGCCTGTTTCGGTTGCGATCGCCGAAGCGATGGCTCCATGGTTGACTAACATGGTTGCCCTCCGGTCGCGAAGGGAACGTGTTGGCTGAGAAGAAGGCGCCCCTTACCAGATCACAGATGATGGCGCGCGTCCGTTCGGCGGATACCAAGCCGGAACTGGTCCTGCGCAAGGCTCTCCACGCCATCGGCTACCGGTTCAGGTTGCACGTCCGTTCCCTCCCGGGCTGTCCGGACATCGTCATGCGGAAGCACAAGTGCGCTATCTTCGTGAACGGTTGCTTTTGGCATGGTCACGCTGACTGCAAGCATTTTCGTATTCCCAAGACCCGGCCAGAATTCTGGTCCGCAAAGATCGAAGCCAACCGGGAGCGGGACACACGCGCAATCGAGGCTCTGCTGGGCTACGGCTGGCGGGTTCTTGTCGTCTGGGAATGTGCGACGCGGTCCTTTCAGGTGGACAATTTGATCAGTATTATCGCCGCATGGCTGCAGGGCATTGAAACAAATGCAGAATTGTCATCGGATGGCCTGTCGACCAACAGGCGCACGAGGTCCGGAATTTCATCCGGCGAGCAGGAAACACGAAGATGAGCGACCTTATCAACGACCCGAACGCCTCGCGGCTGATTTATGGCCTGCGCGACACCGGTTACAACGTCAGGACCGCAGCTGCGGACATCATCGACAACTCGATCGCGGCAGGAGCAGAGAACATCAACATCGAAATCCAGCTCCTGCATGACGGACGGAAGGTCGTCTATTTCGGCGACGATGGTCACGGGATGAACCAAGAGCAAGTCCGGAACGCCATGCGGTACGGTGCGGACAGGCGCCCCGACGCAAAGAGCCTTGGAAAATTCGGCTTGGGCCTCAAGACCGCCTCCAGCTCGGTTTGCAAGCGCTACAGCGTGATCTCTCGGCGGTCTGAGGACCAACCCTTGGCTAAGCTTACATGGGACCTAGAGCACGTCGAACAGCGTAACGTGTGGGAAATGTTGGCTGAGCCGGTAACGGCGGATCAGAACGAGATGTTCGACGAGTACTGCGGTCCGACGGGTACGCTTGTCATTTGGGAAAACTGCGACCGGTTGCTTTCGAAGGAATACACGCCAGGCACAAAGGAACAGGCCGCTGTCAAGCGGATGTCCGAGGCCCTTAGCAAGCACCTCTCCCTCGTCTTCCATAGATTCCTTGATGAAAATGACAGCCGGGAACGGAACGTAGTGATCCGGATCAACGGAACTCCGGTGAAACCATGGAACCCGTTCTATCCCGGACGGTCCGAGCAAGTACTTGCCCCGAACAAACAAAAGGTGGTCGTCGAACTCTTCGACGGGAGCGAAGAAGTTGCCGAAATGAAGGCGTGGATCCTTCCGCACCGCCGTGACATGGGCAAAGAAGAAGAGGCCGAGTTCGCGAAGATCTCGAACAGGGCGCAAGGCTTCTATGTCTATCGCGAGGGCCGCCTGATCCAAGACGGCGGCTGGATGGATGTGTTCGGAGCGCCTGAACCGCACACCTCGCTGCTCAGAATCGAGTTCGACTTCGGCCACCAGTTGGACGAGGCATTCCGAATCGATGTGAAGAAGTCACGGATCCTGTTCCATCCGGATCTTGAGGACGGCCTGCGCAAACTGCTTCAACCGGTCTATCGCGAAGCTGGTGCTCGCTATCGCCGCGAAAGCCGAGACGACGCCAACCAAAAGAAGACCGTCGACCACAGCAGCGCGAACAAGAATATCGCGGGCACGCCAAACACAACGAAACCCCAAGTGAATGCTGCGGACGTACGCACCCAAACTGCCGAAATCAGCAACAACCGCGGCCCGAAGATCAGGATCAAGGCGCCAGTCCAGAATTTCGTCAGCCCTGACAGCATTCACGTCGAAGCGGTTACAACGATCACAAATGGCCATCTCTGGGAGCCCGCTTACCGCAGCGCGGGAAGCGCGGACCATGTGCCGGGCGTTCAGCTCAACAAGCACCATGACTTCTATCAGAAGATCTATCAGCGTGCCGCCGCCAACGGCTACGCGGTCGAGGGGATGGACCTCCTGCTCTACGCTTTCGCAATGGCCGAGCAGAACAACACCGATCCCGAGCTCGAACCCGTCTTCGAGGATATCCGCGAAGAGATTTCGGCCAACCTCCGCAAGCTGCTGCGGTACATGCCGGATCCTGAACCCGCGGAACTGACCGAGGACGACGACGAATAAGATGATCTCCGATCGGCAGGACATCATCCAAAGGGAGCTGGAGGCGGGAACCGGCGCCGCGATCGGTATAGCGGTCGACCAAAGCGGCACCAGGACCGGCCTGCGCCTCTGGTTCGCCGATCTGGACGAGCGCCACGGCCCGATTGCAGAGCTGCGTCCCTACGGGATCCGGGGATATCGGGTAGCGCTCGGCTTCGGGAAGTTTGCGGGAGCGATCGTCCGCCAGATACAGGCCGCAGACGCAGAGGACGTCGGGTTGGCACGCGCCTTGGTGGCGTCGATCAGTCCAGCAGTGGATCTCCAACTTTTTGGCCAAGGCCGGGATGATTGGACTGTGGATTCCGGAGCTTTCAAGATCACAGCAACAGCCCGGGGGTTGCCAGACGATCAGGACGAGGCAGTCGCCAAGGTATGCCGGGACGTGATCGTGCCGTTGATGGCCGCAATGGCGGAACTTATAGGCTATGACGTTATCGAGGAGGAGGAAAAAGACGGTGCGCACGCTCATGAGGGCGCGATTCGAGTTTCGACAATCCGGCGACGCGAACGGAACCCTCGAAACCGCCTGCTCTGTATCCGGCTGCACGGCGAGAAATGCGCATGCTGCGGCATCGAGCCGAGGTCGGCATACGGCGAGGCCGGGAGCATCATTGAAGTCCACCATCTCGAGGCCTTGTCCCTTCTGGCTGTGCCCCGCGCATACAATCCGGCGATCGATCTGGCACCGCTCTGTCCCAACTGCCACCGCGCCGTGCATACGAGACGCCCGATACCCTACTCCATTTCGGAATTGCGGGCGCTCATGTCACCGCACGTGGACGAGGCGGCCGTCCGATGAGCAAACTTGCTGCCCTGCCTCGAGATTTCGACGCGCTGCTCGCAAAGGTTCCTGAAGGATTTTCCGTCTCTGAGCGGGTTGTTGAACCGGTTGCGATCCTCTCCCGGGTATCCGGGAAGATGTCCGTGGCGCTGGGCGGCAAGCGAATGGTTCGTGGGGAAGTTCGACTGATCGAGGCGCCGTCGATTTCGCATGCTTGGATTGCGGACGGCGCAATCCTACGCCCCTTACCCAAGGACGCTCCGGGCTTGGTCGCAAAATGCCTTGGTGACGAAGCCCCGGACGACATTTCGTACGCCACGGCGATCAGGCTGCTGCGAACACCACCCGAGGGCCTCGAAATCGAGGCCGCACCCGATCTCTTGCACTCGGGCAAGATCACCGCCGAGGAATTGCCGCCCAAGATCGACATCCCCGGCCTACACGCCGACCTCTTCCCCTACCAGGCACGGGGCGTCCGATGGATGTGGGAAACGGTCAATAGGACTGGCGGTTTGATCCTTGCGGACGAGATGGGTCTCGGCAAGACGCTTCAGATCATCGCACTCCTGCTTATGGATCCACCGGAGAACGCCGCACCGGCCCTGATCGTTTGTCCGACCAGCCTCATCGCAAACTGGGTGCGCGAGTTCGGCAAGTTCGCGCCAAGCCTCTCGCTGATGGTTCACAGGGGAGCCCATCGTGCCGGAATCTATCGTGACCTACAGGTCGCATCTGTAGTGATCACCACCTACGAGACGATGGTGAACGACATCTCGATCTTCTCGTCCTTTGAATGGGCTTGGGTGATCTGCGACGAGGCTCAGGCCATCAAGAACCCCCACTCCAACCGTCGGCAGGCAATTGTGACGATCCCTCGCCGCAAGTCGATACCGATGACCGGCACCCCGGTCGAGAATACCCTGATGGATCTGTGGTCGTTGGCCGATTTCGCAATCCCGGGCATGCTCGGGGACAAAACCGTCTTCGAAGTCGCGTTCCCCGACACGCTTGAGGCCGGACAGGCGCTGGGCGGCTTGACCGATCCAATCATCCTGAAAAGGCGAGTGCGTGATGTCGCCGCCGATCTTCCGGATCGCATCGACATCGATCTGCCGTTGGAACTCGATGATGGTCTGGCCCGGCATTACGACAACGTCCGCGAGGCTACGCTGGAAAAGTATCCGGTCGCGGGCCCCCTCGTCGCGACCCTGCAGCTTCAGCTGGTCTGTGCGCATCCTTGGCTCAGGACTCCGGATGCGGCGCTGGTCGATTGGGACGACGCCAAGATCGTTACCCGTGAGGACCTACCTCTGCTTACGCCGAAGCTCGAACGAACGGTCGAACTCCTTCGGGAGGCATTTGCGAATGGCCGGAAGGTCATCGTCTTTGCCCTGTTCAATCGGATCGGTGACTTGATCCGGACTGCCTGCAAAGACTTTGCCGAAACGTATTGGGGAGCGATCAACGGATCGACCCCGCAGGAGGACCGCCAGACCATCATCGATGATTTCTCAGCCCACGATGGTGCCGCATGCCTGATCCTGAATCCGAAGGCGGCAGGGGCGGGCCTGAACATCACTGCAGCAACCGTCGTGATCCATTTCACCCCCGTCTGGAACCCTGCCCTCGAAGCTCAGGCGAGCGCGAGGGCGCATCGACGTGGCCAAACCGAACCAGTCACGGTCTACCGCCTCTTCTATAAGGACACGGTCGAGGAGGTGATGATCGAACGCTCCGCTTGGAAGAGCGACCTTGCCAACGAAACCGTCCCGGTTTCCAGTCGGGACGCACAGGACATCAGGCGCGCCCTCGCCATCAGCCCGGTAAAGCCATGACGATCAAAACCTTCATCAAGACACTCAGTGCCAATGACGTCGGAACGACAGGTGGCCACATGGGGGGCATTCTGGTGCCGAAAGGTGATGGCGAGCTTCTTGCCTTCTTGCCCAAGCTTGATCCGGCAACCTTGAACCCTTCGGCATGGATCGACTGCGAAACGCCTAGTGGTCAGATTCTGCGCCTTCGCTTCGTATACTACAACAACCGAATGCATGCGCCAAAAGGCACACGAAACGAGTATCGGATCACCTATCTGACCAAGTTCCTCAGGGAGGAAATGGCCAACGCGCGCGATACCTTCGAGATTTCGAAGGCGGACGGGGCGGCGCGTTACAAAATCAGGGTGATCCCGATAGGCGGCGGCTCCGACGCCTCAGAGGATGACGCCCCCGTCAGGATCAGGCTGACGACCGGTTGGCGGCGGGTCCACTGAATGAAGCTTCCACCGCTGTAATAGTCGAGCGAAGGTTCAAAGGGCGGCCGGGGACGGGTGTGAGCGCGTCGCCCTTTGTGCACGCGAAGGCAACGGCGTGATTCACACAACGGTGCCGCTGCAGCCCGACCTCAATGGGACCGCACTTTGCCGGATATCCTGATTCTGGGTGTCTCCTCATCGTCGACATAGCCCTCTTCGCGGGCACGTCCGAGGATTTCAACGGCGAGAATGCATTGGCGCTCGGACGGCAAGCGGCGCTCCTGCTGGCTGCAGGCCTTCAAGATGCCGTCGTTCTTCATTGAGAATGAAGGGCTAGCAGAGGTCCACTCACGCAACCTTCCCCAGAAGGCG
The DNA here is from genome assembly GCF_003324675.1 of Paracoccus suum. Classification (NCBI taxonomy): domain Bacteria; kingdom Pseudomonadati; phylum Pseudomonadota; class Alphaproteobacteria; order Rhodobacterales; family Paracoccaceae; genus Paracoccus; species Paracoccus suum. The sequence continues at coordinate 850,257 of NZ_CP030918.1, read as the reverse complement.
CTGCCAAGCGCAATCACCTTTGACTGTGCCTCAATCCCGGAAATCATCGCTTCTTCACGGCGACCGTCACGTTCGGCCGCTCTGGCGTCCTGAGGCTCTATGAGGAAGTCCTCAAGTCCGCCATCGTAGGCAACCTCGGCACGTGCGACAGAAGACCAGCATCCCTGTTTCTTCGCCCATTCTGAGATATTGCGGATGCCACTGTCCGTAGTGGTGATCACGTCGGCCGCGGCCTCGCAGGCAATGAGGAAAGTTTTCATCAACGCTTCCGGAACGGACTGGTCATTCCAGACCCGATCGAGATCCAGCACCTTCCCGCCCTTTTCGACGTCATGGGCCAACTTGGCAATACCGTAGGTTACGATGTTGGCCCTGTATCCGCCCGGGTACCATTCCTGTCGTGGGACAGCCTTCTCGAGGGCGCGGAATATGATCACCTTGGCGATGAGGCGTTTGAACCAGGTCTCGTCATACTTTCTGTCACTGGCCGCCCACGCTTCTCCTATCTCCGATGCGAAGGCTGCGAAATTCTTCTGCGCCCCCTTGCTCACGGTGTCCGGTCTCATCCGGAAAGAAAGTTCGACCTTGGCAAGGTCCGTCTTGGCGAAGAGCTGGGCCTTCGGATGTTCGGAATCGAAACGCTTCCGATCGGCGCCTCCCAGCTTCGCCCGCTCCACTTGGTACTGTCCCCGCGCCCTTTCATAGAACCATTTGGTCTGCCTGTTCATGCCCGGCGCTGGAGGCGCGGAAACACGGCGCGAGTATCCCTCCATCCGCATGTGGAATGGGTGGTTCGAGAAAAAATCGGCGACACTGACCTTGTTTTGGCTGTTCGCGTACTTCGAGATGTTCGGCACGACTTGCTCGGAACTTTCGGAAGGTACCACCGTCAGTTTGATCTGCACATGGACGCGGTCCAGGTTCTCAGGGCTGTGCTTCAATGCTGCATGCAGCGAAGCGGTCGTCTGGCCACCGTTGACGATCTGCAGGTTTTTCGCCGAAAGGATGTGGGCACCGGCCCCGTCCATCTCGATGTCGACGGCGTCTGCGGTCGCGGACAGCCCGTTGTTGTAGCTGAAGAACATCTCGGGTTCGCCCTTGATGGTGTCCCGGATCCCTTCGTTGACCGACTTTCGGCGCGCCTGAATGAAACTGCGGATGTTTGACTCCAGCATTCGCGCGCCCCACTTGTCATAAATGTCAGCCAGCTGTTTGCCACGGATGACAGCTAGATAGGATGGCAGTTCTGACTCCGGACCAGAAGCTCGAAGGGCTGGAAGGCCTCCGCCGAAGTCTTCGGCAAACTTGACGACGATCTTTTCCTTGGAGCCCGTGGTTTCAACCCTGTGCAGACGGGTCAAATCCCAGATGTTATAGGTCACGGGGATGTCGGAAATGCTTCCAGCAACGACGGCATCTGTCCGGGCGCTGTAGATCGCGTTCGTGACAAGGATCAATTTGACTTTGGTCACGGATGACCATGACTCGGCGATCATCATGGCAACGCCGAATTCGGGTGACTCGATGTGCAGTTGGTCCCGAAACTCCCGCCGCCGTACGGCTGCGACGAAATTGATCAAGTGGCCAAAGTGCTTTTTGGCGTCGGCTGCGTTCAAAGTCGGCGGCTGTTCGTCGTCGAAGACTTCGCAGACAATGACGCTGAGGATGCCATCGGTTTCTCTGGGGTCACCCCCATGACCATCGATCCGAAGGGACTTTCCGGATGCAGCCCCTCGATAAGCACATCTGTCGGACGTCTCGATCTCGCCTTCGGCTTCCAGAGTTTCGCAGAGCCGATCGAATGCGACGTCCTCGAGCGGCAGGTCAGTTTCCGCACACTCTTCCCGCAGCTCGGCAACAAGGTCTTGGTTGAATTCGACAAGCTGGTTCAAACGGGCTCCGCAGCGCAAGGCACAGAAAAGGCGGAGGCTCTTCCGCCACGCACCACAGTAGCCTACGCGCGGAGGTCAAGCCGACGCAATGCTGTTTCCCCGTTGCGATGTGTCCTTAAGTTTGTGCCGAACGAGGGCCTGACCAAGCCCAAAGCCACACGACAGAAGGCCGCACATGAGAACCGTCCTGCCAACCGACACCCGCAGCAGGCCGCCCTTCCAACCAAGCTGACATTAAGCGAAGGCGACATTGAAGACCCGTCAGGCTTCTCGGGGCTCCAAGCCCCTCCCTTGGCAAGTTGCATGTTGCATCAAATGGGCCTCTGTGTGCTCTGCGACCGGGCTGTTTGTGCAGACATGCAAACTTGCTCCCGGTACAGCGGGACAGCTTTGGCCTTGCAAAACAAGCATCGCACGCCGCTTGTAGGGAAAAATCGGCTTTGCAGGATCGCCGCGAGGGATTCGGGCTCTGCCCGCTTCATTGTTTTGCTGTGACAGTTCGGTGGTGCTTTGCACAAGTCCCCCAAAGAGTCGGCAGGTCGGACACGTCATGGACGCTTTCCCCCCTCCTCTGGTTCCTCCCCGGGCCAGAACGTATGCGGGGGCCGTAGCGCGGCGGTTCGCTAGCGTCAGGCATTTTCACCGGGGAAGCCAGGCGGAAGCCACCTTGCGACCCGGAGCCGGAAATCTTGAGTCAGATCAGCGCCTTGCGGAATCACGATCTGGCCACCCGCGCGCGAAGTCCTGTCGGAAAGCCGCACCTTGGGCGGTGGCGGCGCGGCTGGGGCGGCCACCGACGGCGCGGCCGGGGTGGATGCTGTGATTGGCGTCCTCGCCGAGACCCAGTCCACGATCCAGCTGCTGGTACCCTATCTCGACACGCTGCGCTGGGTGCTGATCGCTATCGCGCTGATCGGCACGGTCGTCACCATCCACGCCCGGCTCGACGACTGGAAACGGGGCCAACGGTGATCGGCTGGCTCCTCCCCCATGGCCCGGCGCGCAAGGCGCTGGGCCTGATCCTCACCGCCGCAGCGATCCTGCTGTTCCTCATAAACCTACGCCCCGCAGGCGAGCGCGCCGGGCGCGCCACCGAACGGCTTGACGCCCTAGAGAGAAACGATGCCATCCACCGCCAGATGCTCGACGCCGCCGCCCGCCGCCCTCCTGATCGCGATGCTCTGGCTGAGCGCCTGCGCGATGGCAGGTTCTGAGACCCGCGCTCCCTGCCCACCCGTGGTTGACTACACGGCCGCCGAGCAGGCGCGGGCGGGCGACGAGGTTGAGGCGATGCCGGAAGGCGCGGTAATCGTCCGGATGCTCAGCGATTACGCCGTGTTGCGCGATCAAGTCCGAACATGCCAATGATGGCAGGACGGCGGCCGCGCACTCGCCGAGGCTCAAGCTGACAGGCGGGAAGGAGAAAAGGATGGCGGCCCAACCCAGAACGATGACGCTGGAAATCGATGATGAGCTGCACGAGGTCCTGACGTTGATGGTGAGCGACCCAGGGCCCTATCAATCCGTCAGCGCCTATGTTGAAGACCTGATCCGGCGCGACATGGCAAGCCAAGAGGCCGCGCCCCTTACGCAGCTGCAGGTGGAACTTGTCGCTGGGGTCAGCGCCCCAGAACCCACCTACCATTCGTCGTCGGCCGCGGAGGTGATCCCGGCCAACCGCATTTGACGGTTCGGCCGCTTCTCGTGATCCGTAGTCCATCCGTTCCAAGGGTCATCGAACGGCAAAATCCGCCTATGGAGCAGTCGGGCGGAGAATAGTGGGTCTAATCTCCGCACAATCTGCGGTGATTGAATCTGATGACGCCGCGGGGTGCGCACCAGCGCAGGTTGCCTGAAGCCGAGCGGAATGTTACAAAACCTAGGACAGGATGCATTTTTGTCCGCGGTTTTGTAACCATGCTTGCGACGGATCAGGGCCAGCGCGCCCACATGATCGACTACATGGAAGTTCATGCGCCAGCCCGTTCAAGGGATCTGGCGTCCATCGGCGTGAGCGGAACCACCATCGCGAGGGCGGTGGCAGATGGCGTGGTGGTGCGGATCGGGCGGGGACTGTATCAGCTGCCCGACAGCGAGCCCGACCTTCATGCTGGGCTCATCGAGATCGCCAAACTCGCACCCAAGGCCGTCATCTGCCTGACCTCGGCGCTATCCTTTCATCAGCTGACCGACCAACTTCCACGCCGGGTGTGGATCGCCATCGGCGCCAAGGACTGGGCACCGAAGATCGAATATCCACGCATCCGCATCGTGCGCTTCCGTGAGCCCTACCTGACCAATGGCACCGAGATCCATCGCAGCGGGGACGTGGAGGTCCGAGTCTACTCCATAGCCAAGACGATTGCCGACGCATTTCGGAACCCGAAACTTGTAGACCGGTCGGTTGCCATTGAAGCGATGAAGGCCGCGCTAAGCGCCAGGAAGGCAACGGCAGGCCAGCTTGCTGCAGCCGCTCGCGAGAACGGCGCGTGGAACCAGATGCGCCCCTATCTGGAGGCGCTGACATCCAATGGCTAAGCAGCCGAAAGATATCGCGGCGTCTGTGCGTCAGCGTCTGCTGAACCTTGCCCGTGCTGAAGGTCAGCTGTTCGATGTGGTGCTGGTGGCCTTCGGCCTCGAACGACTGGTGTACCGGCTGTCGGTCTCCGAATATCGCGACCGCTTCGTCTTGAAGGGTGGCATGCTCGTCACCTTGTGGACGGCTGACACCGGCCGCTTTACCCGGGACATCGACTTCTTGGCGTTCGGCTCGGACGAGGAGGCGGAACTGAAGACTGTCCTCTCCCAGATACTCGCCATAGATGGCGAGGATGGGCTGGTCTATGACATTGAAAGCCTGACGGCCGTCGCCATTCGAGAAGACCAGATCTATGGCGGGATGCGGCTCCGGACCGAAGCCCGCTTGGGTAACACGCGCATTCCGATCACCGTGGACCTCGGCTTCGGCGACGCCTTGCCCGATCCGCAATTCGAGATCGAGTACGGCTCCCTGCTCGACTTTCCAGCCGCATCGATCCGCGCCTATTCACCGGCAACGGTCATCGCCGAGAAGTTTCAGGCCGTGGTGGCGCTGGGCTTGGCGAACAGCCGGATGAAGGATCTCTATGATCTGGGGACGCTGCCGAAGGCCGTCAACATCGACATGGACGACCTCGCGGCTGCGATCAGAGGAACCTTCGCTCGACGCGATACGATTGTTCCAGCCGCCTGCCCTGTCGGTCTGTCGGAGGAGTTCTCGACCGACCCGACAAAGACGACGCAATGGCGGGCTTACTCGGATGGCACGGCTCTCGAGGGACGGCCGCTCGCGGAGGTCACTGCGGAGATCTGGGCTTGGCTTGAACCGGCATGCAGGGCGGCGGCATGATTGCCGCGTTCTGCGCGATCATGTTGCCCGTCGATGGGGGGCTCGGTAAACGTTGACCAAGTGTTGACAAGAATTTCAAAAGCAAAAACCCGACGGCCTGCTTCGACTGCGGCATCACCGAGGATCTGGTGAAAGAGCTGGCGGGCCACGAGCCCCTGCGCGTCGTCTTCCGCGACAACGGCTTCGCGTCGGACGAGGTGAAGATCAACGTGACGCAGATCTTCTGCCAGCTCTCGCCCACCACCGACGTCAAGTCGATCTGAGAGCGCGCCATGAAGCTGAAGTTCAAGGTCCAGCCCTATCAGACCAATGCCGTCAACGACGTCGTCGACTGCTTCGCCGGCCAGCCCATGACCTCTGGCCTGACCTACCGTATCGACCCCGGCAGCCAGCCACAGGCCAGCGCCTTCGAGGAGGGTTTCAAGAACGCCGACCTGGCCCCGACCGACGTGCAGATCCTGGAGAACATCCAGAAGGTCCAGCGGCGCCAAAACCTGCCCGTCTCGAAGTCGCTGACGGACTTCACCACCTTCAACGCCGGGGGCGAACGCGTGCCCGTCGCGGCCACCTACAAGCGCGACGCGCTGGCCGCGACCCGCATTCATCTCGACGTCGAGATGGAGACCGGCACGGGCAAGACCTACTGCTACATCAAGTCGATTTTCGAGATGAACAAGCGGTACGGCTGGTCGAAGCTCATCATCATGGTGCCGTCGATCGCCATTCGCGAAGGGGTATACAAGTCGCTGCAGATCACGGCCGACCATTTCGCCGAAAGCTACGACGGCAAGAAGGCGCGGTTCTTCAGCTACAATTCCAAGCGCCTGCACGAGCTGGAAAGCTTTTCGTCCGACGCGGGTATCAACGTGATGGTGATCACATCCAGGCGTTCAACGCGCGCGGAGCCGACAACCGCCGCATCTACGAGAAGCTGGACGACTTCCAGTCGTGGGCGGCATCCAGATTGTCATGACGAACCATCAGTGCATCCAGTCCGCGCCAGTGACACCTTGGTCCCCACGTCATGGCTTGGTTCCTCTTTAGCCCCGATCGGATGAGGGCGGCCCAGGGGGCGGGACGCTCGACAGCTGCAGTGGCGGCTTGGGCGGAAGGCAGCGGCTCCCGCGGACCATCTGCGTCGTACGCATTTAGGCATTGACGTCTATCTGCGTCCGCCGCATATAGAAGACATGCGTCTGGGACCTTTCATCAGTTTGCTCGCCGCCACCTACGGTCTGCCCGAGCGGAGCGTGGCGCTTGTTGCGCGTGCCATGCGCGAGGCTGGCTGGCTGAGCAGCGGGGCGAGGGGAGTGAACGCACCTGATATGTCGCCGACCGATATGGGGCGGCTTTCAGTCGCACTGCTTACCGGGGAGCCGCCAAGCAAGGTTGTGGCAGAGTTCGAGTTCATCAGGGCTCTCCAGACGAAGGTGCCCTATCCAGAAGACAACTTTGTTAGCCAAGCTGATCTCCACGAAGGGCACACATTCGAGGACGCGGTGATCGCACTGGCCGTGGCCGCGCAGGATTCGGGCCGGATCATCAGATACAGTGACGTGGCCCTGGGAAGTTATCTTTTAGAACCCACGTTCACCATTTCGGTGGACAGGTCGCGCCGCACCGCGTCGATCGATACGCCGGGAGTCCGCGCGGATTACATCGACATCGCAGGAGAAGCCGAACTCGAGCGGCTCTATGCGGACCGCTCCCTCGAGTTCGAACGATGGCAACGCATCGCAGAGCTGGAGAGCCGGTCCATTTCGTCAGAGATTAGTTCTCACGTGGTCGCCTCGCGCGGCATGCGTGTCGTGCGCACACTCACGCAGCGCGAGTTCTATCTCATCGCAGAAGGAATGCGCGGCGATCCGAGCAGCCTTGGCCCCGAGCAATGACTGTAGTGATCCAGACTGAATCACCGCACCCCGAGACCCATCCGCACCTCTTTCATCTTTGTGGAACAGCGACATGCGCACGATCAACACACCGATCAAGAGCAATGGACTGCAGTTCGCCGAAGCAGTCTCGTGCATCGAACAGATCCTCGTGGCTGGACTCCGCCATGGTCACTTCCGCTGCTCGATCGTGGGAGAGGTGAGCAACAACAAACGCCGTGAACTCGTCATCGAAGCCGGCATGAGCTACAAATTCACGATCCCCTTCGACGACCTGCCCGGCTGACGGATTTTTTTTCGTCGCGATCCCTGCGATGGGGACGCTCCCTCTCGTCCAGAAACGATCAGTCACCGGCGTAAAGCGGGGGCTCCGATCAAGGGCATGAGCGGCGCGAGCCGGATCATGAACTTTTCATGGATCAAACGACCCGCGAGCCGGTAACGCAAGTTCCCGACGACACATTTGAACTCTCTGGACCCAGCTCCGCTCCGCGCGAACCGGACGGGCACACCCGGGTGAACCTGCCGCGTGAGCAGATCGCAGAAGCAACTTCGTCTCAGTCTGCCGAGTACGAGCAGACCTGTGACAAAGCGATTCAGATTATCGCGCGCCTCTTGGCCCGTCACCTCGTCCGTGACCCGCAGGATATGCCCCACCAACTCGCCAACCTCGGAGCCGTATGATGGCCGCGAATCTCACCACGCCCAAATTCGAGCGCCAGCTTTTGACCGTGAAGCAAGTCGCGGAGCTTGACAGCTGCTCAGAGAAGACGGTTCGGCGAGCCATCGATGCCGGGCTTCTTGATGCTATGCGCGTGGGTGTTTCTGGCCGGTTGCTGAGGATTCATCCGGACGCTCATCGCGCCTACCGTCGGGCGTGGGACAGGTGACCTCTGCGACGCTTATTGTCCATCTATGCCAATTAGTTAGCCAATCGTCGGGAAGAGGGCCAACGGAATACGATCTGATTTTTCATGGTATTGTTCTCCCGAATCGGGTGTTCTGTCCCATCCTGTCCACCCGAGACTTCCCCTGACTTTCAGAAAGGTTCCCGATGCTCGCGTTTGATGCCGCCGCTGCAGATCTGGATTTTGTCCCCAAGGCGACGCCGATGTTCTCCGATGTCATCTCGCGTCTGATCGCCGACGAGACCCTAGACCAGACCCGCCGCCGCGATCTGATCTCGGGACTGCGGCGAATGGCCAAGGCACTGGGTCGCGCGCCGGAGGACGTGCCCTGCTACCCGCCCTGGCTTCAGCCGCGGCTCGCGAGGGTCAGCCCCGCTGGCAATGGCCTTAGCACCAAGGCTTGGCAGAACGTCACCAGCGACGCCCGTGCTGCCATGGTCCAAGCGGAGATCGTGGAACGGCGCCAACATGGCATTTCGGATCTCGCAGGCGACTGGCAGGCCTTATGGCGAGAGGTCCTAGCATCGAGAAGCCCCACCCTTCAGCCATCTCTGTGCCGCTTCGTCCACTTCCTCAATCGGCGCGACGTCCGACCTGCTCAGGTAGGTGTGGAACACGCGCAAGCCTATCGCGAGGCTCTGATCCGGAACGAGATCGGCAAAGCGCCAGAGGTTTCTTATCGCGCAGCGGTGAACGGCTGGAACCTAGCGGTCAAACAGATTGGCGCTTGGCCGCGGATAACCCTTCCCCTTGAATCCCGTCAGAAGCGGATCACACTCAGCGAACGGAACTTGCCAAAGACTTTGCTCGAAGAGATTGACGCCCTCATGCATCGTCTCGGGCAACCGGATCCGTTCGCTTCACACGGTCGACTTCGCGCGCTCCGACCAGATACGGTCAAGCAGTATAGACACCGGCTTTTGCGGTTCGCCTCCGAACTCCTGCATTCCGGTGTTGCTGCCACTGAGATCAAGACGCTGGGCTCGATCCTGGATCCGACGATGGTCGAGCGCGGCCTGCGCCAGATGCTCACTCGTACAGACGGGAACATCACAAGCGCGATCAGCGAGATGGCTACGCTTCTGCGTGGTATCGGCAGGGACACGGAGCAACCTGCCGAGAAACAGGACAAGCTCGCGGAGTTTGCAAAAAAGCTGGCGTTGCCGCCGCGACGAGGGATGACCCGAAAGAACCGAGACCGGCTCCGCGTGCTTCAGGATGACAAGCATTTACAAAGGTTGCTGTGGCTTCCGGAACGACTCTTTGCAAATCCGCCAAAAGGCACGGCAAACGCATTTACCAAGGCGCTCGCGCGCGAAGACGCGATTGCCATCGCGTTGCTGCTTTTCTGTCCCATCCGCGCCAAGAACCTCGCGGGCATTCATCTCGAGCACAACCTGCAACGCCCGGGAGATGGGCGTGTTTTCCTCGTACTAACGGGGTCAGAGACCAAAAACGAGCGGCCGCTCGAGTTCGAACTTCCGCGTGACCTGATCCGCATGATCGACGGCCACCTCACGACGCGTTGCCCGCAACTCTGCCCTCCCGGCACACCATGGCTGTTTCCCCGCCGTGATGGCGCGGGGCCCATCCCTGCGAGCCAGATCGCGCATCGCATCGGGAAGAGGGTTCGCAGGGAAATCGGCATCGATATGAATGCCCACTTGTTCCGGCATTTTGCCGTCATGACCTGGCTTAACGCGCACCCTGGAAGCTATGAGGCCGCGCGCCGCCTACTCGGCCACTCAGAGATCAGCCACACGATCAATCTCTATTCAGGCCTCGAGGTGACCGCCGCCACGCGCGCCTTTTCCGACCTTGTGAACGCGCATAAGGAGGGGCGCAGGTGAGTTCTATGCACCAGCAGGAGAACTGGCCCGAACAGGACAAGCTCATGTGGGCCGCGCTCATTGCCCCAGGGGGCCCCTTGGATAGCCCCGGCGCATTCGTCCATCTCAGGGATGCGACCCTCTACACTCGCCGGATGCATTATCGCCAGTGGCTGCTCTGGCTCGAGGCTCGCGACGCCGATGCACTCAAGCTGCCACCCGCGGAGCGGGCAAGCATGGATCGGTTGCGTCAATGGCTGGACGAGCTGGCCCACACGCGTCCCATGACACGCCTGTCCTACATGCAAGCCCTGATCACCGTTCTGAGGGCTTACGCGCCACAGGCAGACTGGACTGCTCAGAAGAGAATGCTTGCTGTACTGAAGCATCAGGCCGGCAACGGCGATCCAGCACGGAAGGCGGGCCGCATTCTCTGCAGCGGGGTTCTGCTGCGCACCGGCATTGTGCACGCCGGCTGCCACGCCGAAGCTGCCACGACCGAACTCTCGCGCATGATCCGGCGGCGCGACGGAACAATCGTCGCCCTGCTTGCCATCCTTCCCATGCGAGCGCGCAGCCTCAGCATGCTGGCGCTCGGGCAGTCGGTGCATGTGGCCGAGGAAAGCGTCATCATTGCGCTGTCGGAGCAGATGACCAAGACCGGCGTGGCCTGGGAGACTTCCGTCAACGGGCCTGTGAACGCTATGCTGCGGGACTATATCTCCGCAGTACGGCCTTGGCTCATGGCGCGCGGGGGTCGATCTCACACAGCGTTATGGGTTGGTAGGAAAGGTGAGGCCATATCACAGACGGACATCTCGATTCGCGTCCGGCATGTGACCGAGGTGCAGACTGGCAAGCGCATCCCGCCGCACTTCTTCCGCGATGCCGCCGCAACCACCCTTGCCCGCAGTTCGACCAATGAGGCCGGACTGATCCGTCCAGTCTTGGCGCATTCAGGCTTCCGCACAGCACAAAAGCATTACATCCAGGCGAGAACTATCGATGCTGGACGCGACTATGCCTCGGTTCTGATGGATTTGAAGGGAGGGCATCGATGACCCGCGCCGTGATATACGCTCGCTACTCCACCGATCTTCAGAGAAAGGCCTCTATCGAGGATCAGGCAAGGCTGTGTCAGGAGCGCGCCAATCACGAGGGCTGGACACTGACCGAAGTCTTTTCTGACATGGCCATCTCGGGCGCCACAATGTTGCGGCCGGGCCTTCAGGCGCTGCTCGATCGCGCGAGCCGGGGCAAGTTCGCAATCGTGCTTGCCGAAGCTCTGGACCGCCTCAGCCGTGATCAGGCTGATATTGCGACCCTGTACAAACAACTGAGCTTCAATGGTGTCCGCATCATCACCCTAGCGGAGGGCGAGATCAGCGAGCTGCATGTTGGCCTTAAGGGTACCATGAACCAGCTCTTCCTCAAGGACCTTGCTGACAAGACGCGCCGCGGCTTGCGGGGCCGGGTCGAAACCGGACGGTCGGGCGGCGGCAACAGCTTTGGCTATGACGTGGTCCGCAGGATCGGCAAGGATGGCGAGCCCGTCACCGGCGAACGCACGATCAACATCGATGAGGCGGAGATCATCCGCCGCGTGTTTCGCGAGTTTGCCGATGGCCGGTCACCCAAGGCCATCGCCCGCCGCCTGAACGCGGATGGTGTTCCCGGACCGCGAGGCGCGCTGTGGCGCGATACCGCGATCCGCGGCCATCGCATCCGTGGCACCGGCCTGCTGAACAACGAACTCTACATCGGCCGACTGGTCTGGAACCGCCTGCGCTACATGAAGGATCCCGCGACAGGGCGCCGAGTGTCGCGGCTGAATCCTGTCGACGCACTGATCATCACCGATGTGCCAGAGATGCGCCTTGTCGAGCAGGAACTCTGGGAGCGAGTAAAGACACGCCAGGGGGAGATCGACAACGAACCGCGCATCATCGCAATCAAGGCAACGCGCTTTTGGGAAAGGAAACGGCAGATCCACCTTTTGACCGGACTGCTGCGCTGTGGCTGCTGTGGCGGGGGTTTTGCGGCGGTGGGACGCGACTACGTCGCATGCTCCGCATCGCGGAAGCTTGGCACCTGCAAGCAGCGGGTCTCGATACGCCGAACTGTGCTTGAAGAGGCGGTCCTCTCGCTGCTGCGTAACCGGTTGATGCAGCCGGAAGCAGTGGCGATGTTTATCAAGGCCGTCGCGCAAGAGACAAACGTGCGCAACGGGACAGCGTCTGCCGATCGGGCAAAACAGCTGTCGGAACGTACAATGACCGCGCGCAAACTCGAGGGTCTCTACGACGCGATCGCTGAAGGCCTGCGAACGCCCGGTCTCAAGAGCAAGCTGGAAGAGCTGGAAGGCAAGCTAGTCGCAATCGACGCGGCGCTCGCGGCCCCTGCCCCGTCGCCGCTGCGGCTGCATCCCAACCTGTCGGAACTCTACCGCTGCAAGGTAGCCGAACTTGCCACCACACTTGCAGATCCTGAGATCCGCCCGCAGGCCTTGGAGACCATCCGAAGTCTGATCGAAGCCGTCACGGTGCAGATGACCCCGGCCGGCATCACTCTCGTCCTCTACGGCGCGCTATCAGCGATGGTTGGCCTGGCCCAAGGCGGAACAGCAAAAAGCCCGCTGGGAAGCGGGCTTGATGATCGTTCGGTTGAGGTGGTTGCGGGGACAGGATTTGAACCTGTGACCTTCAGGTTATGAGCCTGACGAGCTACCGGGCTGCTCTACCCCGCGACAGGGTTGTCTTGTCGGAAAGTTCTGAAAGAGAAGTTACGTTTCTTTCCAGGTCTGGCGGTGACCTACTCTCCCACGTCTTGAGACGCAGTACCATTGGCGCGACGGCGCTTAACGGCCGAGTTCGGGATGGGATCGGGTGTTTCGCTCGTGCTATAGCCACCAGACCGGGGAAGAAACGCGCGTTCCGCTTTGGCCTTTGGGCTTTGGCGGGGTGTTGTCCATTTTGTACACCGAAGTGAGCTTGCTTTGGGTCGAAGGCGGTCTGCCTTCTACCGGATCAAATCAAGCCAATCGAGCCATTAGTACCGGTCAACTGAACGCATTGCTGCGCTTACATCTCCGGCCTATCGACGTGGTGGTCTTCCACGGCTCTCAAGGGATACCTTGTTTTGAGGGGGGCTTCCCGCTTAGATGCCTTCAGCGGTTATCCTGTCCGTTCATAGCTACCCAGCACTACCGTTGGCACGATAACTGGTCCACCAGTGGAACGTTCACCCCGGTCCTCTCGTACTAGGGGCAACTCCTCTCAAGTATCCTACACCCACGGCAGATAGGGACCGAACTGTCTCACGACGTTCTAAACCCAGCTCACGTACCTCTTTAAATGGCGAACAGCCATACCCTTGGGACCTGCTCCAGCCCCAGGATGAGATGAGCCGACATCGAGGTGCCAAACGATGCCGTCGATATGGACTCTTGGGCATCATCAGCCTGTTATCCCCAGCGTACCTTTTATCCGTTGAGCGATGGCCCTCCCACTTGGGACCACCGGATCACTATGGCCGTCTTTCGACTCTGCTCGACGTGTCAGTCTTGCAGTCAGGCTGGCTTCTGCCATTGCACTCAACGAGCGATTTCCGACCGCTCTGAGCCAACCTTCGCGCGCCTCCGTTACTCTTTAGGAGGCGACCGCCCCAGTCAAACTACCCACCACGCAGGGTCCCGGATCCGGATAACGGACCGCGGTTAGACATCAAGAGTGCGAAGGGTGGTATCTCAAGGATGGCTCCACGGAAACTGGCGTTCCCGCTTCAAAGCCTACCACCTATCCTGCACATCACAATCCTGATGCCAGTGCGAAGCTATAGTAAAGGTGCATGGGGTCTTTCCGTCTAACCGCGGGAAGTGTGCATCTTCACACACAATTCAATTTCGCTGAGTCCATGTTTGAGACAGCGGGGAGATCGTTACGCCATTCGTGCAGGTCGGAACTTACCCGACAAGGAATTTCGCTACCTTAGGACCGTTATAGTTACGGCCGCCGTTTACCGGGGCTTCAATTCGGAGCTTGCACCCCTCCTTTTAACCTTCCGGCACCGGGCAGGCGTCAGACTGTATACGTCGCCTTACGGCTTCGCACAGCCCTGTGTTTTAAGTAAACAGTCGCCACCCCCTGGTCTGTGCCCCCTGCCCACGCTTGCGCGCAAACAGGGCCTCCTTCTCGCGAACTTACGGAGGTATTTTGCCGAGTTCCTTAAACATGGTTCTCTCAAGCGCCTTGGTATTCTCTACCAGTCCACCTGTGTCGGTTTCGGGTACGGTCTGATGGAGGACTATTTCCAGGGACCCCGCAGCTGCCCGATCAATCCGTTAAGATCGAACAACCCTGAGGATCCGTCATCATCTCCTGGCCCAGGAATATTAACCTGGTTCCCATCGACTACGCCTTTCGGCCTCGCCTTAGGGGCCGGCTTACCCTGCTCAGATTAGCTTTAAGCAGGAACCCTTGGACTTTCGGCGACAGGGTCTCTCACCCTGTTTGTCGCTACTCATGTCAACATTCTCGCTTCCGATCACTCCACCGGATGCCTTTCGGCCCGGCTTCACAGTAAAGCTCCAGCCTCCGCTATCCCGAAGGATAGAAGAGGCATGAGCCTATATCACGGAACGCTCCGCTACCGCGTGCATCACTGCACACCCAAAGCTTCGGCTCGTGGCTTGAGCCCCGTTACATCTTCGCCGCAGGATCTCTTATCTAGACCAGTGAGCTGTTACGCTATCTTTAAAGGATGGCTGCTTCTAAGCCAACCTCCTGGTTGTTTTGGAAATCCCACATGCTTTCCCACTTAGCCACGAATTGGGGGCCTTAGCTGTTGGTCAGGGTTGTTTCCCTTTCCACGACGGACGTTAGCACCCGCCGTGTGTCTCCCGGATAGTCCTTCCTGGTATTCGGAGTTTGCTTAGATTCAGTAAGGCTGTGGGCCCCCATCGTCCATGCAGTGCTCTACCCCCAGGAGGATACGTCCGAGGCGCTACCTAAATAGCTTTCGCGGAGAACCAGCTATCTCCAGATTTGATTGGCCTTTCACCCCTAGCCACACGTCATCCGGACCCTTTTCAACGGGTGTCGGTTCGGCCCTCCAGTTGGTGTTACCCAACCTTCAGCCTGCACATGGCTAGATCATCTGGTTTCGGGTCTGATCCGTCTAACTAAGTCGCCCATTTAAGACTCGCTTTCGCTGCGCCTACACCTAACGGCTTAAGCTTGCTAGACAGACCAAGTCGTTGACCCATTATACAAAAGGTACGCCGTCACCGCTGATGCGGCTCCGACTGCTTGTAGGCGTCCGGTTTCAGAAACTGTTTCACTCCCCTCGTC